>NZ_JAXCFO010000007.1:0-291052 GCF_056150165.1 Micromonospora xinjiangensis
AGTACTGGAACAGCTGACAACCCGCACAACCACAACCGCAACCACACACTGACACTGCTGGCCGGCACCCGAACCCGGGTGCCGGCCAGCGGCATGTCCGGACACCGGTCGACACCCCGGGTGGGCGACGTCGGTGTCGTCAGCAGGGGGCGTAGAGGCGGCGGGTGCCGACCCCGGCCGCGTACGCCGCCCGGTCGCTGAAGCGGCAGCCGTAGTCCGCCGCGGCCACCGCCGCCGGCGAGGTCACCGGGTCACCGGCCGGTCGTGTGCCGGTGCGTACCCAGGACACCAGGTCGTCCCAGGCGGCGCCGGCCTCGGTCGGGGTGAACTCGCAGTGCTGCGACGCCCGGATGGCCCGCTGCACCAGCAGGCGGCCGCGACCGTGCCGGGCCACGTCCTCGGCGTACGCCTGCTCCATGGAGAACGGTACGAACAGGTCCCCGAGGCCGTGCAGGCTGAGCACAGGGGCGCTGGGCCGCCCCGCCACGCGGGGCACCTCGGTCAGCGTCGGGAGCAGCCGCTGGCGCGGGTTCTCCGGTGCTACCCGGTGCACGGTGGCGTTCACGTCGACGGGGCTGTTGGGGCGGTAGCGGGTGAACAGGTTGGTCGACAGCTGCCCGGGGCGCTCCGCCGCGGAGTCGCCGCCGTTGGTGACGCTGATCGAGAAGAGGAAGTCCTTCCACACCGCGAACGCCGCGGTCGCGCCGGGGCGCGGCCCACCCGAACGGTTCACGGTGATCTCCCGCAGCTGTTTGCCTCGCTCGTTCGTGGTGTCCGGCCCTGTCGGGGTGAGACCGGTCAGGCCCAGCGCCGCCTGGATGCGGGGCACCGCCTCGGTCAGGTAGTCCGGTGGCGTCGGGTACGCCGGCACCCCGGCGAGCGCCTGCGCGACCAGGTTGTAGTCGAGGAAGAAGTCCAGCAGCGTCTGGTCGCCCAGCACCCCGCACATGGGCAGGGCGCCGTCGTAGTAGCCAGGGTACTGCTCCAGGGAACGAGCGATGATGTAGCCGCCCATCGACACCCCGGCCAGGTACGTCCGGTGCGGACGCTTCACCGTCCGCGCGAAGTGGTCGGCGAGGTCCTTCGTGCCGAGCACCCCGGACCGGATGTGGAACCCGTTGCGGTCGTACGACGACGCGGCCCACGCGTACCCCTGCGACAGCAGGCGCTCCCGCAGCCCGAAGCCGGGCACCTCGGGGGAGAGGACCTTCCCCTGGCCCCGGTAGCCGTGCGCCCACATGACCAGGTCGCCGTTCCACTTGGCCGGCATCTCGATGATGTAGCCGGCGTGGCGGTGCACGCCCTGGCGTACCGTCGTGGGCTTGCCGCCGACGACCAGCGGCGCGAGCGGCGGATTCTCGATCGTGTAGCCGGGCAGTGGCCGGGAGCCGTCGCGGTCGCGGCCGCCGGCACCCGCCGGCGCGGCGGCGGTCAGCCCCAGCAGGACGGTGACGGTGGTGGCGGCCGCGAGGACCCGGCGGAGGCTGCGGACGGACGAGGACAGCATCGGTGCTCCCCCTCGGACGGGTGCCGCCCAGCGGGCGACCAGGCGGGACGGATGCCTACCGGCCGGTAGCGCCCCTGAACGTAGGCCGGCGCGTCGAACGATGTCAATGGGAGGCCGAGCCTGCGGTCAGTGTCTTCGCCGCTCCTAGCCGCCGGCCCGCCGCCGTCCGCGCTGGTTCGGCGCCCCCCCCCCGGCCGCTGCCGCCCATCCCGCTCCAGATGGTCGGCCCGACGGATCGCGGCGGGGGCCGCTCCGGTTCACTGGACCGCGTGGAGCACTTCTCGACGCGGGAGGGCGACAGCCGGGTCTGGGCTGCGGCGCGCGCCTTCCGTACCTGGCTGGACGCGACCAACGGCACCGGCGACACCGAACTCACCTGCCGCATCCTGAAGCTCACCGAGGAGGCCGGCGAGGTGGCGGGTGCCTGGATCGGCACGCTCGGGCAGAATCCGCGCAAGGGTGTGACGCACACCCGCGAGGACGTGGCGGCCGAACTGGCAGACGTCGCCTTCACCGCCCTCGTCGCCATCGAGAGCCTGGGCCTGGACGCGCGTACGGTGCTGGACCGCTGCGCCGACAAGGTGCACGACCGGATCCCGCGCGACCAAGATCCGCGCAACTTCCGGGAAGTTGTGGCCTCATCCGGGCCGTGAGGCATCAATTTCCATGAGGTGTGGGCGGATCATCCCTGGCTGCGGCCCCGGCTCGAACGTTGCGTCCGTCCACCGGATTTCCGCACCGCCGGGCCTCGGTGGGGCGGCAGAGCGTGTCGCGAAGGAGATCAGGGCGCGTCTGGGCGGTTTCGGGGTGTGACCGGCGGCATCCGGGGGGCGGAATCGGTGGCGGGGTGGGGGCGTTGAACACCCCTGACGATCGAGGTAGCAGCCCCCGGGCGGCCGATCAAGGGCCGCTCGAACCCGGGCTGCCGGACCCCGGAATGACGGCGGACGCCCGGTCGTTGCACACGGACCGGCCCGGGTGGCCGCCCGCGGAGAGCGACCGACCACCCCGGGAATGACGGCCGGCCCCCGGTCGTTGCACACCATCCCGGCGCGGTGAGGCCCCGGCCTCCCGACCGCCGAACCCCGGGCAGACGCGAACACCCCCCGATTCGCGCACCCCGACAAACCCCCCGAGTCTTTGAGCGCCTGATGAGGTGCCGCATCCGTCACGCCACCCCCTCTTGTGGTGTGTGGGTGCCTGACCCCCAAGGAGCTTTCCCATGAACACGATCATGCGTAAGAGCGTCCTCGGTACCGCTGGTCTCGCCTTCGCCGGTGGCATCATCGGCGGCCCCGTCGCCGCCCACGCCGCCACCCCCACCCCCGAGGTGAAGCCCGTCGCGGTGGTGCAGGCCGACAAGCCGGGCGTGGACACCACCAAGCTGATCCCCCACGGCACCCAGGGCGCGCAGTCGCACATCGACCTGGACGACGAGCAGATCGCGAACGTCAAGGCGATCATCGCGGCGACGAAGAAGTCCGGCCTGGACGAGCGGGCCGCGGTCATCTCCATCGCCACCAGCCTGCAGGAGTCGAAGCTGGAGAACCTCGGCCACCTCGGTGACCGCAACGACCACGACTCGCTGGGCCTGTTCCAGCAGCGACCCAGCTCGGGTTGGGGCACGCCGGAGCAGATCACCGATCCGGAGTACTCCACGATGGCGTTCCTGAAGGGCCTCAAGCAGGTCGACGGGTGGCAGGACATGCCGCTGACCGACGCCGCGCAGACCGTGCAGGTGTCGGCGTACCCGGACGCCTACGCCCAGTGGGAGCAGCAGGCCGCCGACCTCGTCGCCCAGTACTGGAACAGCTGACAACCCGCACAACCACAACCGCACACTGACACTGCTGGCCGGCACCCGAACCCGGGTGCCGGCCAGCGGCATGTCCAGGCGTCCACACCGACCAGCGGAGGGCCGGCGTGCTCGGCGCACGGACGACGGTCAGTGGTCGTGGCGGCGGCTGAGGAGGATGTCGACCAGCGCGGCGACCAGCGCCAGCGCGATGATGATCGTGGCCGCCATGAGCGAGTGCTCGAACGCCGTCGTGTAGTCGCCGTTGTTGCTGGCCAGCGAGGCGAAGAACGACGAGCCGACGGCGGCGATCCCGGCGGCCGTGCCGATGCGCTGGCCGGTCTGGAGCATGCCCGCCCCGCTGCCCGCCTGGGGTACGGGCACCTGGGAGAGGGTGAGCGTCTGGTTGGGTGCGATGACCAGCCCGCTGCCGATGCCGGCGATCAGCAGCGGCGCCGCCGTCACCCAGGGGGCGGGGGCGTGGGGGAAGGCGTCCAGGGCCAGTGCGGTGCCGATGAGGCCGACGACCACCGCGAGCAGGCCGCCGGCGACCAGTGGTCGGCCGAGCCGGTTGACGTACCGGCCGCCGAGGGCCGACGCGGCCGCGGAGCCGAGCGCGAACGGGGTGATGGCGAGGCCGGCGACGAGCGGGCTGTACCCGTGCCCGTTCTGGAGGAACAGCGTGAAGATGAAGAAGATCGCGGTGAACCCGCCGAAGTAGATCAGCGCGATCAGCGACCCCAGGGTGTAGGAGCGGAAGCGGAACAGCCGCAGGTCGAACAGCGGTTCCCGGGTGCGGGCGTACCGGTGCTCCCAGACGGCGAAGGCCAGCAGGACCAGCAGTCCGGCCGGGATCAGCGCCCACTTCCATGGCGTACGCCACTGTTGCTCCTGCACGAGCGGCAGCAGCACGAGCAGTACGCCGACGCCGAGCAGCACCACGCCGACGGGGTCGAACCGGTGCCGGTCGCCGTGTCCCTGCTGCCGTCCCGGCAGCAGCCGCCAGCCGAGGATCACCGCGACGACGCCGACCGGCACGTTGACGAAGAAGACGTACCGCCAGCCGTGGGCCTGACCGCCGAGCGCGATGAGCAGCCCACCGAGGAGCGGCCCGACCGCGGTGGAGATGCCGATGGTGGCGCCGAGGAGCCCGAACGGGCGGGCGCGTTCGGGCCCGCGGAACAGTTCCTGGATGACGCCGGTGACCTGGGGGTTGACGATGCCGGCCGCGGCGCCCTGGAGGAGCCGGGCGATGACCAGCCAGGTGGGGGAGGGCGCGAGGCCGGCCAGCGCGCTGGTCACGGTGAAGAGCGCGATGCCGAAGACGAAGGCGTTGCGGCGGCCCCGGGCGTCGCCGAACCGGCCGGCGGGCACCAGGGCGAGGCCGAAGGTCAGCGCGTACCCGGAGAGCACCCACTGGAGGTCGCTGGGGGACGCGTGCAGGGCGCGGTCCAGGGAGGGCACCGCCACGTTGACGATGCTGACGTCGAGCAGCGTCATGAACGCGGCGACGAGACCGACCCCGAGGGCCTGCCAGCGTCGCCGGTTCTCGGCCGGGTCGATGTCCGCCGGCCGGCCACCCGCCGCGCTCATCGCGCCCCCCGTTGACCGTCGATCATGCATTCCTGACCGCTACCCCGGTCATTGCGGGGCGAACCGTCGTGGGACGTCCGTCGTCACGCCATCTGGCGCGCGCAGAACCGGGGGCCGAAGTCGAGGCCGGCCATCGGCGAGTCCTCGCGGTGCAGCAGGTTCTTCTCGGTGAGCAGGTGCAGGGGCGCGTTCAGTTGCTCCTCGGTCAGCCCCGCCTCCTCGGCGATCATGTCCGGGTACGGCACCTGACCGCGGGCCTCCAGCGCGGTGACCGCCTGGTACACCCGTTCCTCGATCTCCGACAGTTCCACCCGCTGCATCGTGTCCTCCTCGTGCTCGCGTCCGCCTCCGTGCCGGCGGTTGCGCTGCGCCGGTTACCCCCTGCGTGACCGAAGATGCCCACCCGATCGAGGGGTGGCGGCCGCTCGACACGCGCCTGCCGGCGGTCTGCGGACCCGTCCGGTGCCCTAGGCTGCTCGGGTGGTCGTCTGGGATCTCGCCGTGGTCGGCGCCGGCCCTTCCGGGCTCTCCGCCGCGCACGCCGCCGCGCGGGCGGGCGTACGCACCCTCGTGCTGGAGCGGGCCGAGCACCCGCGGTACAAGACCTGCGGCGGCGGTCTGATCGGCACCTCCCTGGCGGTGGTGTCGGACCGCGTCGAGGTGCCCGCGCACGACCGGGTGGACCGGGTCACGTTCACCCAGGACGGGCGACGCGGCTTCACCCGACGGCACCGGGGTCCGCTGCTGACCATGGTGCGCCGGGAGGAGTTCGACGACCGGCTGCGGGCGGCCGCGGTGTCCGCCGGGGCCGAGGTGCGCGAGCGGGCGCCGGTGCGCGCCGTGGCGCAGGACCCGGAGGGCGTACGCCTGCGGCTGGCCGACGGCGAGACGGTGCGGGCGCGGACGGTGATCGGGGCGGACGGCTCCTCGGGGGTGACGGCGCGGCACGTGGGCGTCCGGTACCGGCAGGTCGACCTCGGGCTGGAGCTGGAGCTGGAGGTGTCGCCGGAGCAGCAGGAGCGCTGGCGTCGGCACGTCCTGCTGGACTGGGGGCCGTTGCCCGGCTCGTACGCCTGGGTGTTTCCCAAGGGTGACCGGCTGACCGTCGGGGTGATCGCGGCGCGGGGGGAGGGGGAGCGGACCCGCGAGTACCTGCGTCGCTTCGTCGACCGGCTGGGCCTGGCCGACGCGCCGGCGGCCCACGACTCCGGGCACCTGACCCGCTGCCGGGCGGACGATTCGCCGCTGCGCCAGGGCCGGGTGCTGGTCGTGGGGGACGCGGCCGGTCTGCTCGAACCGTGGAGCCGGGAGGGCATCAGCTACGCCCTGCGCTCCGGCGAGCTGGCCGGCGCGGCGGTCGCCGAGGGGGACCTGGCGGGCTACGAGCGGACGGTGGCCGAGCGGCTCCTGCCCTCGATGCGGGCCGGTTTCCGGTTGCTCGACCTGTTCTCGCGCCGGCCGGGCGCCTTCCACGCGCTGGTGGCCACCCCGCCGGGCTGGCGGATGTTCGTCCACTTCTGTCAGGGACGGGCGAGCTTCGACCAGGCGATGGCCCGACCGGAGGCGCGTGCCGTGCTCGCGCTGCTGGACCGCCTCCCGGGGCGCGGCCGGCGGGACGTGTTGGCGTCCTGAGAGGACCGCCCGGTCCGGCGAGGCGACCCTGCCCACCCAGGTCGGCAGGGTCCGACGACGAACCCGGTTCGACGCGGTCCGCGCCCTCATGTCAACCAGGATCCTAGGATGCCTTACGCGGTGTGACGTCCATCGTGTGAACGCGGCGGGGCGAGGCAAGCGGACGAACGGACGACGCCCCTCGGCGCCGCACCGGGGCGAGAATGAGGCTGCCCGGAGGAGGTGGCCGATGAACGACACACACGGGGACGCGCGCTTCACCGACGAGGAACTCGCCTTCCTGCGACACGCCCGGTTCGGCGAGCTGCCGCCCGCGGTCCGCCCGGAGGAGCGCGTCGAGCTGACCGAGACGGACCCGGGACGGGGCGCCCCCGACGACGCCCCGGAGCGCTGGGACCTGCGGCACGGCGCCTGAGGCGCCCAGGGCCGCGCGCGGACGGGCCGCGGGCGGTCAGCGCCCGCGGCCCGTCACCGGAAGGTGGGTCAGAAGACCGGCACGCCCTCGCGCACCAGCCGCCAGTTCGGCCGGAAGAAGTCGGCCGGGTCGATGGTCCCCTTCGCCTGCGCCCAGTCGATGAGCAGCTGCCGGATCTCCTGCTGCTCGTTGTAGACCTGGGTCTTCACGATGCCGGGGAAGTTGCCGCCGCCGCTGCGCCGGTAGTTGTTCACCGCCACCACGAACCGCGCGTCGTCCGCCACCGGGGTGTCCGTGCCGGCCAGGACGAGGCGGGTGATCCGCTGGCCCACCGGCTTGGCGATGTCGATGTCGTAGTCGACGCCGGAGAGGGCGTCGTAGTTGTAGTCCGGCACCGACGGGTCGCTGATGGTCTCCGGGTCGACGGGGGCGCCGGGCGCGAGGGTGACGAAGTACTTCGCCGAGTACTCCAGGTACGCCCGGACCTCGGCGCCGGTGAGCACCACCGCCTCCAGGGTGTTGTCGAAGACGTAGAGCCCGGCCACGTCGCGGATCTTCACGTCGCCGGCGGGGAAGACCGCGGTGCGGCTGAACGGCGACGCCTGCGACAGCACCGGCAGGTCGGCGTACTCGGTGCCGGCCAGCGCCGCGGTGACGGTCTCGGCCTGGACGTGGTTGATGAAGTCCAGGATCGGGGTGTCCTTGTACCGGGACTCCACGGTGGACATCTCCTCGGTGGCGCGCGCCACGACCTGGTTCACGTACGCCACGGTCTTCTTGTGCTGGGCGCGCACGGCGGCGAGGACCTTCGGGTCCTCGACGACGGTGTTGGTGTTCAGCATCGTGGCGGACTTCCTGGTGATCGTCCACCGACCGTGCTCGCGGGCCAGCGTGAAGTCCATCCGGGTGAGCCGCTGGCCCCACTTCGACGGCTCGGAGAGCAGCACCTGCTGGCCGGTGCGCTCGTTGGTCATGAACTTCTCGACGACCTCGTTGTGCGCGTGGCCGAAGAGGATCGCGTCGATGCCGGGCACCTGCTGGGCGATGAGCGCCACCGGGTTCTCGTTCGGCAGCTCGGGGCCGTAGCTGGAGGTGCCGCTGTCGCCGCCGTGCGCGGAGATCAGGACGATGTCCGCGCCCCGCTGCCGCATGATCGGCACGTACCTGGCGGCCGTGGCGACCATGTCGTCGAACCGCAGCCGGCCCTCGACGTTGGCGCGGTCCCAGATGGCCACGCCGGGGTTGGTGAGGCCGAGGATGCCGACCCGCAGGGTCGGCGCGGCGAAGCCGAGGGAGACCTTCTTGATGACGTACGGCAGGAAGGCCGGCTTGCCGGTCTTCGCGTTGACCGCGTTGGCGGCGAGGGCCGGGAAGCCGAGCTGCCGGATCCACAGGTCCAGCAGGGGCAGGCCGTAGTTGAACTCGTGGTTGCCCAGCGTCACGGCGTCGTAGTCGATGATGTTCATGGCGCGCGCCATGGGGTGCTTCTCGCCGGTGCTGGTGATCGGCTCCTGCTTGGCGTAGAACGTGGCCAGCGGGGTGCCCTGGATGGTGTCGCCCGCGTCCAGCACCAGGGTGGCCTTGCCGCGCCGCTCGGCCCGGATCTGGTTGATGAGGGTGGCGAGCTTGGCGACGCCGATGTCGTTGTGCTTGCTGTCGTCGTACTCGGCGTCGCGGTAGTAGTCCCAGTTGTAGACGTTGCCGTGGGTGTCCGAGGTGCCGAGGAGGGTGAGGTCCCAGGTCCGCTTGGACGCGCCGGCCGCCTGGGCGGGGGTCGCGGCGATCAGCGGGGCGGCGGCGGCCGCGGCCGCGGCGGCGAGCACTCGCCGGCGTGAGGGGCCGGAGGGAGACGTCATGACGTGCCTTTCCGTGGGGGTACGCGCGCTGGTCGGCGCCGAAGCGCACCATAACCACCTCCCGTCACTCCCGTCGCGGCGGCCCGTGCCCGGCTCCCCGCGGTCGTTTCCGCTCGCGGGGTGGGGGTAGGGCCAGCGGGAGGGTTTCGACGGCGCGAGGAGACACCGGTGGGCGAGGACCAGTACGGCCAGCAGGACCCGACGAGCCAGTACGGCCAGCGGTCGGGGCAGCCGAGGCAGCAGCACCCGCCACCGGGCACCACCGGCGAGATGGTCCCGCGGCCGGATCACGGCGAGCGGTCGTACCGGGGCAGTGACCGGCTGGCGGGCCGGCGGGCACTGATCACCGGGGGTGACTCGGGGATCGGCCGGGCGGTGGCGATCGCGTTCGCGCGGGAGGGCGCCGACGTGCTGATCTCCTACCTGGGGCAGGAGGAGGACGAGGACGCGCGCGACACCGTCCGGCTGATCGAGGAGGCGGGCCGGCGCGGGGTGGCGGTGCGTGGCGACCTCACCGACGAGCGGCACTGTCGTGCCCTGGTGGAGCGGGCGGTGCGCGACCTCGGCGGGCTGAACGTCCTGGTGAACGTGGCGGGTTACCAGATGTCGCAGGGTGAGGGCATCCTCGGGGTGAGCACCGAGCAGTTCGACCGGGTGATGAAGACGAACCTGTACGCGATGTTCTGGCTGTGTCAGGCGGCGATCCCGCACCTGACGGAGGGCTCGGTGATCATCAACACGTCGTCGATCCAGGCGTACGAGCCGTCGCCGCAGTTGATCGACTACGCGACCACGAAGGCCGGTATCGCGAACTTCACCAAGGCCCTCGCCGCGGGTGTGGCGGACCGGGGCATCCGGGTGAACGCGGTCGCGCCGGGCGCGGTGTGGACGCCGCTGATCCCGGCGACGATGCCGGAGGAGGCCGTGGAGTCGTTCGGCGCCGGCGCGCCGATCGGCCGGCCCGGGCAGCCGGCCGAGCTGGCCCCCGCGTACGTCTTCTTCGCCTCCCAGGAGTCGAGCTTCGTCACCGGCGAGATCCTGGGCGTGACCGGAGGCCGCCCGATCACCTGAGCGTCGGCGCGTGGGGCACGCGGCCGGGGTCAGCGCGGCCAGGCGGCGAGGCGCGCGCGGACGCGGGCGACCGCGGCGGCGTCGAGCCCGTAGCGGGCGAACCGCTGTTCGGGGATGCGGTCCAGGTAGCGGCCGGCGGCGCGGACGTCGTCCGGGTCCAGTGCGGGGTCGACCTGGCGGGCCAGGTCGAGCAGCTCGGCGACGCCGTAGTGCTCCAGGGCGGCCGAGACGTCGATGTAGTCGCGGACCTCGCGGCGGTTGACCAGTGCGGCGATCTTGTTGGCGACCAGGTCGCGTACGTCCATGACCGGGCCGAGGTCCATGACGACCGGGCTGCGGTGCCGGTCGAGGCGGGCCAGGCTCAGCCGGATCTGCCGGCCGTCGCGGCTCACGACGAAGTCCTTCATGTCCTGTTCGTACCCCTCGAACAGGTCGGCGAGGTCGCCGTCCGGGTCGGCGTCGGCGACGGCGAACCCGGCGCGTTCCAGCGCGGCCCGCACCCCGGCGGCGGCCGCGGCGGCGGCGCCCTCGACGTCGGCGAAGAGGTCCACGTCCTCGGTGGGTCGGGCCACGAGCCCGTGCGCGGCCCAGGCCACGCCGCCGCCGAGCACGAACCGGTGCGGGCCGGCGGCGGTGAGCGCCACCCGGGCCACCTCGCGGTAGAAGTCGTGCAGGTGCGGGGTGCTCACGCCGTGCGCAGCGCCGGGTGGCGGCTCTCCCAGGCCTGGCGTACCCCGCGCGGGAGGTTGAGCAGGCGCCACACGCGGCGCAGCACACGGCCGTTGACGAGCACGCGGAGGTCCTCGGCGCGGGTCGTCTCACGGAGCACGTTCTCGTAGAGCCAGAGCAGCTGGTCGGGATCGCCCAGGTCGAAGGCGCGGTCGGCGTTCCACATCAGCCGTACCGGCAGCTCGACGACGCCGCGGGTGGGGCCGGTCAGCTCGGCGAGGGTGCGGGTGACGACGGCAGGACGACCCGGGCGGGCCAGGAAGGCCACGCCGGCCGCGGTGGGGAAGGCGCCCTGCATGCTGTCAGGGTAACCCCATCGCGACCCGTCGCCGCCCCCGCCGCGGCGGATCTTGGTAGTAGAGTGCCCCCGAGAGGCGTCTCCGACCCGGTGTGCGAACGCGGTGTTTCCTCGGGCTCGGGTCGCGCGGGCGCTCCGGCTGGCCTATGTTCGTGGAGTCGGCGTCGACGGGTGGAGGGAGGTGCCGCGGATGGGCATCCGCACCTTCATCGAGGGTTGGCCGGTCTATCGGCAGCTCACCGGCACCGATCCGCTGGGTCGGGGCGCGGCGGCGCAGTCCGAGCACTCGGCGGAGTTGACGGCTCGCACGGAGACAGCCGACAGCATGGCGCGCTCCGTCTGCCCCTACTGCGCCGTCGGTTGCGGCCAACGGGTCTACGTGTCCGACGGGCGGGTCACCCAGATCGAGGGCGACCCGGACAGCCCGATCTCCCGCGGGCGGCTCTGCCCCAAGGGC
Organism: Micromonospora xinjiangensis; assembly: GCF_056150165.1. NCBI lineage: Bacteria > Bacillati > Actinomycetota > Actinomycetes > Micromonosporales > Micromonosporaceae > Micromonospora > Micromonospora xinjiangensis. The sequence continues at coordinate 11,354 of NZ_JAXCFO010000007.1, forward strand.
GCGGCCAGCAAGAGCCTGGTCAACAGCCCGCTGCGCCAGACGAAGGTCCGCTACCGCCGCCCGTACGCGACGGAGTGGGAGGACCTGGATCTCGACGTCGCGCTCGACATGATCGCCGACCGGGTGCTCGCCGCGCGCGACGAGACCTGGGAGGACGTCGACGCCGAGGGCCGGCCGCTCAACCGGACGCTGGGCATCTCCAGCCTGGGCGGGGCGACGCTGGACAACGAGGAGAACTACCTCATCAAGAAGCTGTTCACGGCGATGGGGGCGCTCCAGATCGAGAACCAGGCGCGCATTTGACACTCCGCCACCGTCCCCGGTCTGGGGACCAGCTTCGGTCGCGGTGGCGCGACGGACTTCCAGCAGGACGTCGCCAACGCTGACGTCATCGTCATCCAGGGCTCGAACATGGCCGAGGCCCACCCGGTGGGCTTCCAGTGGGTGATGGAGGCGAAGCTGCGCGGCGCCAAGGTCTTCCACGTCGACCCGCGGTTCACGCGCACCAGCGCGCTCGCCGACACGTACCTGCCGATCCGGGCCGGCACGGACATCGCGCTGCTCGGCGGGGTGGTGCGCTACATCCTGGAGAACGAGCTCGACTTCCGGGAGTACGTGGTGGCCTACACCAACGCCGCCACCATCGTCAGCGACCAGTTCGTCGACGCCGAGGACGCCGACGGCCTCTTCTCCGGCTTCCACCCGGAGACCGGCTCCTACGACCAGACGAGCTGGCAGTACGCGGGCCAGGAGGGGGACGCCGGGAAGGAGGACACGGCCCAGGCGCGGGAGACCGCGGCCGGCCTGCGGCACGAGTCGCACGGGATGCCGATCCCGGGCGTGGTCCACCGGGACGAGACGTTGCAGCATCCGCGCTGCGTCTACCAGATTCTGAAGCGGCACTACGCCCGCTACACGCCGGAGATGGTGGAGCGGGTCTGCGGCATCCCGCAGGAGAAGTTCCTCGAGCTGGCCCGGGCCTGGACGGAGAACTCGGGCCGGGAGCGCACCGGGGTGCTCATCTACTCGGTGGGGTGGACGCAGCACAGCGTCGGCGTGCAGTACATCCGCACCGGCGCGATCATCCAGACGCTGCTGGGCAACATCGGCCGCCCCGGCGGAGGGATCCTGGCGCTGCGCGGGCACGCGAGCATCCAGGGCTCCACCGACATCCCGACGCTGTTCAACCTGCTCCCCGGCTACCTGCCGATGCCGCACCACGAGAAGCACCCGACGTTCGACAAGTGGGCCGACAGCATCCGGCACCCGGGGCAGAAGGGCTACTGGGGCAACGCCCGCGCCTACTGCGCGAGCCTGCTGAAGGCGTACTGGGGTGACAAGGCGACGCCGGAGAACGACTTCTGCTACGGCTACATGCCCCGGATGACTGGCGACCACGGCACCTACCAGCAGGTGCTCAACATGATCGACGGCAAGGTGAAGGGCTACTTCCTGCTCGGGCAGAACCCGGCCGTCGGCTCGGCCCACGGCCGGGCGCAGCGGCTCGGCATGGCCAACCTCGACTGGCTGGTGGTCCGCGACCTGTTCATGATCGAGAGCGCCACGTTCTGGAAGAACGCCCCGGAGGTGGCCACCGGCGAGATCGTGCCGGAGCAGTGCCGCACGGAGGTGTTCTTCCTTCCCGCCGCGTCGCACGTGGAGAAGGAGGGCACGTTCACCCAGACCCAGCGGATGCTCCAGTGGCGCGAGAAGGCCGTGGAGCCGCCGGGCGACGCCCGCTCCGAGCTGTGGTTCTTCTACCACCTGGGCCGCAAGCTGCGGGAGAAGCTGGCCGGGTCCGACAAGCCCCGCGACCGGGCGCTGCTCGACCTGGCCTGGGACTACCCGACTGAGGGCCCGTTGGCCGAGCCGAGCGCCGAGACGGTGCTCCGGGAGATCAACGGGTTCGAGGTGGCCACCGGCCGCCCCCTGGGCAGCTTCACCGAGGCCAAGCCGGACGGCTCCACGGCGATGGGCTGCTGGATCTACAGCGGGGTCTACGCCGACGGCGTGAACCAGGCCGCCCGGCGCAAGTCCCGCCACGAGCAGAACTGGGTGGCCGGCGAGTGGGGCTGGGCGTGGCCCGCCAACCGGCGCACGCTCTACAACCGCGCCTCCGCCGACCCGCAGGGACGGCCGTGGAGCGAGCGGAAGAAGTACGTCTGGTGGGACGAGGAGAAGGGCGAGTGGACCGGCTACGACGTGCCGGACTTCGAGAAGACGAAGCCGCCGTCCTACCGTCCCGCGCCCGGCACCAGCGGGCCCGAGGGGATCGCCGGTGACGACGCGTTCGTCATGCAGGGCGACGGCAAGGCCTGGCTCTACGCCCCCACCGGGGTGGTCGACGGGCCGCTGCCGACGCACTACGAGCCGGCCGAGTCGTTGATGCGCAATCCGCTCTACCGGCAGCAGGCCAACCCGACCCGCAAGGTCTACACGCACCCGGTCAACTCGGTGAACCCGAGCCCGCCGGAGGAGCACTCGCAGGTGTTCCCGTACGTGTTCACGGTCAGCCGGCTCACCGAGCACCACACGGCGGGCGGGATGAGCCGCATGGTGCGACCGCTGGCCGAGTTGCAGCCGGAGATGTTCGTGGAGGTCTCGCCGGAGCTGGCCGCCGAGGTGGGGGTCACCCACCTGGGGTGGGCGCACCTGGTGAGCGGGCGTGCGGTGATCGAGGCGAAGGTGCTGGTCACCGACCGGCTCACCCCGCTGCGGGTGGAGGGCCGGGTCATCCACCAGGTGTGGATGCCGTACCACTTCGGCTACGAGGGGCTGGTCACCGGTGACTCGGCGAACGACCTGTTCGGCATCACCCTCGACCCCAACGTGCTGATCCAGGAGAGCAAGGTGGGCACCTGCGACGTACGGCCCGGCCGCCGGCCCACCGGCGCCGCCCTGCGGGAACTGGTCGAGGACTACCGGCGGCGCGCCGGCATGGTGGCGGGACGGTTCTCCCCGGTGGTCACTCCGCCCGACGCCGGGGGGCCACGGTGATCCCCGACCCGCACAGCCTCTCCGGTCCGCTCGACCCGGCGCCGGAGGCCGGCTGGTCGCAGGCGCCGCCGCGGATGGGCTTCTTCACCGACACCAGCGTCTGCATCGGGTGCAAGGCGTGCGAGGTGGCGTGCAAGGAGTGGAACGACGTGCCCGCCTCGGGCCTGGACCTGCTCGGCATGTCATACGACAACACCGGCGCGTTGACGGCGAACTCGTGGCGGCACGTCGCCTTCATCGAGCAGCCCCGGCCGGCCGGGCACCGCACGCCGCCGTTCGCCGGGGACCCGACCGGCGACGTGACGGCCAGCCCGTCGTCGGCGGCGGTCGGGGCGACCACCGGCAACCCGACCGGCACCGATCCGGGGGTGCCGCCCGGCTCGCCGGAGGCGGCGGCCCGGATGGCCGCGGGGCCCGAGTTCCTCGGCATGCCCGGCTCGCAGCCCCCGGGGCGGGCCACCGGCGCGGAGAGCCGCTCCGACTTCCGCTGGCTGATGATGTCGGACGTGTGCAAGCACTGCACGCACGCCGCCTGCCTGGACGTCTGCCCGACCGGCTCGCTGTTCCGCACCGAGTACGGCACGGTCGTGGTGCAGGAGGACATCTGCAACGGCTGCGGCTACTGCATCTCCGCGTGCCCCTACGGGGTGATCGACCAGCGCAAGGGCGACGGGCGGGCGTGGAAGTGCACGCTCTGCTACGACCGCATGGGCGCCGGGAAGACCCCGGCCTGCGCGCAGGCCTGCCCGACCGAGTCGATCCAGTACGGCCCCCTGGAGGAGCTGCGGGAGCGGGCGCAGGCCCGGGTGGCCGTCCTGCACGAGCGGGGCGTGCCGGAGGCCCGCCTCTACGGCCACGATCCCGACGACGGGGTCGGCGGCGACGGCGCGTTCTTCCTGCTGCTCGACGAGCCGGAGGTGTACGGGCTGCCGCCCGACCCGGTGGTCACGACGCGGGACCTGCCGAAGATGTGGAAGCGGGCGGGGCTGGCGGCCCTGGCCATGGCGGCGGCCGCCGTGGCCGCGTTCGTCGGAGGTTCCTCGTGAGTTCCGAGCACCCGCCGGTCGGCGACCGGTTCCGCCGCTACCGCGACGGTCTGCACGACGCGAGCGCGGACGGTGGCTCGGCGGCCGGCGGCGACACCGCGGTGGTCCCGGGCCGGCCGTCGGGCCGCCGCCGTGGCGGTCGGGGCGGTGGTGAGGAGCTGCGGGTCCCCGAGGCCGAGTTCGTCTCCTACTACGGTCGACCCGTCCTCAAGCCGCCCGTGTGGCACAAGGACATCGCCGCGTACCTGTTCACCGGTGGCCTCGCCGCCGGGTCGTCGCTGCTGGCCGCGGGCGGGCAGCTCACCGGCCGTCCGGCGCTGCGGCGGGCGGGCCGGGTCACCGCCCTCGCGGCGATCGGCGCCAGCACCGGCTTCCTGATCAACGACCTGGGCCGGCCGGCGCGGTTCCACCACATGCTGCGGGTGGCGAAGTTGACCTCGCCGATGTCGATGGGCACCTGGATCCTCGCCGTGTTCGGCCCGGCGGCCGGGGTGGCCGCGGTCGCCGAGGCGGCGCCGCTGCTGCCCGCGCGGGGACTGCTCGGGGTGGCCCGCCGGCTGCTGCCCCCGGTCGGGCAGGTCGCCGGGCTGGCCGCGGCCGCCACGGCGCCGGCGCTGGCGACCTACACCGGTGTGCTGCTCGCCGACACCGCGGTGCCGTCGTGGCACGAGGCGTACGGGGAGCTGCCCGTCGTGTTCGCCGGCAGCGCGCTCGCCAGCGGCGCCGGGGTGGGTCTGCTCGCGGCGCCGCCCGCCCAGGCTGGTCCCGCCCGCCGGATGGCGGTGGCCGGCGCCGCCCTGGAACTGGTCGCCGCGCACCGGATGGAGACGCGACTCGGTCTGGTCTCCGAGCCCTACCGCACCGGCCGCCCCGGCCGGTTGATGCGCGCGGCCCGGGCGCTCACGGCGGCCGGCGCCGTCGGGGCGCTGCTGGGCGGCCGCAGCCGCGCCGTGTCGGCGCTCTCCGGGGCCGCGCTGCTCGCCGGCTCGGTGGCCACCCGCTTCGGTGTCTTCTCCGCCGGGGTGGCGTCGGCCCGGGATCCGAAGTACACGGTGGTGCCGCAGCGGGAGCGGCTGGAACGCCGCCGGCAGGCCGCCGCCGACCCCGTCGACTGACCACCGGCCTTTCGACCTCTGCGCGCGCCCGCGCCGCCCTTGTGGTCAAATGCTCCGTGGAGGCGTTCAGGCGGCTGGTGCCCCTCCCGGTCTTCAAAACCGGTGTGGTCCGGGACCCGGGCCAGGCGGGTTCGATTCCCGTCCGTCTCCGCCAACATCGTGGGGGATGACGTGATGCGCGACGGGCAGAGCGACCTGCGGCGCCGCGTGCCCCGCACCGACCTGCTGCTCGCCGATCCCGGGCTGGCCGCCGCCACGGCCGTTCTCGGCCGTGAACGGGTCAAGGCGGCCGTGACCGCCGCGCAGGAGCGGGCGCGGCGCGGCGAGATCAGCCCCGACGAGGTACGCGACGTCGCGGTCGCGGCCCTGCCGGCGCCGGCGCCCCGGTCGGTGCTCAACGCCACCGGCGTGGTGCTGCACACCAACCTGGGTCGCGCCGCGCTGTCCCGGGCCGCGGTCGACGCGCTGCTCGCCGCCGCCGGGCACACCGACGTGGAGCTGGACCTGGCCACCGGGCGGCGGGCCCGCCGGGGCCGCGAGGCGCTGGAGGCGTTGGCCGCCGCGGTCCCCGCGGCCGGCGCCGTGCACGTGGTGAACAACGGCGCCGCCGCGCTGGTGCTCGCCGCGACCGCCCTCGCCGCCGAGCGGGAAATCGTGGTCAGCCGAGGCGAACTGGTCGAGATCGGCGACGGTTTCCGACTGCCGGACCTGCTGGCCAGCACCGGCGCCCGGCTGCGGGAGGTCGGCACCACCAACCGCACCTCGCTGGCCGACTACGCGGCGGCCGTCGGCCCGCGCACCGGCTTCCTGCTCAAGGTGCACCCGTCGAACTTCCGCGTCACCGGTTTCACCTCCGCCGTCGGTGTGCGCGAGCTGGCCACCCTCGGCGTGCCCGTGGTCGCCGACATCGGCTCCGGGCTGCTGGCCCCCGACCCGCTGCTGCCCGACGAGCCGGACGCGGCCACCACCCTGCGCGCCGGCGCGCACCTGGTCACCGCCAGCGGGGACAAGCTGCTCGGCGGCCCACAGGCCGGGCTCCTCCTCGGCGATGCCGAGCTGGTCGAGCGGCTGCGCCGGCACCCGCTGGCCCGGGCGTTGCGGGTGGACAAGCTGACCCTGGCGGCACTGGCGGCCACCCTGCACCGGCCGGACACCCCGACCCGGACGGCCCTGCACGCCGACCCGGCGGCGCTGCGGTCCCGGGTGGAACGGCTGCGGGAGCGGCTCGGCGCGGACGGGCGCAAGGCCGAGGTGGTGCCGTCGGTGGCGGTGGTCGGTGGGGGCGGCGCACCCGGCGTGGAGCTGGAGTCGTGGGCCTTGAGCCTGCCCGAGCGGTACGCCGCGCCGCTGCGCACCGGCGAGCCACCGGTGCTCGGCCGGCTGGTGCGGGGCCGGCTGCTGCTGGACCTGCGCTGCGTGCCGCCGGAGGCCGACGAGGCGGTACGCGCCGCCGTGCTGGCCGTGCCGGGGGACGACTGACGTGTGGGTCGTCGCCACCGCCGGGCACGTCGACCATGGCAAGTCGACGCTGGTCCGGGCGCTGACCGGGATGGAACCGGACCGGTGGGCCGAGGAGCGCCGCCGGGGCATGACCATCGACCTCGGCTTCGCCTGGACCACGCTGCCCTCCGGCGGCACCGTCGCGTTCGTCGACGTGCCCGGCCACGAACGGTTCGTGCCGAACATGCTCGCCGGGGTCGGCCCGGTGCCGGCGGCGCTGATCGTCGTCGCCGCCGACGAGGGCTGGATGCCGCAGTCGGCGGAGCACCTCGCCGCGCTGGACGCGCTCGGCGTGTCGTACGGCCTGCTGGCGGTGACCCGCGCGGACCTGGCCGACCCGGGCCCGGCGACGGCCCGGGCCCGGGCGGAGATCGCCGCGACCTCCCTCGGCGCGGTGGAGACCGTCGCGGTCAGCGGCCTGACCGGCGCGGGCCTGCCCGAGCTGCGCGCGGCGCTGGACCGGCTCGCCGCGCGCCTGCCCAGCCCGGCCGGCGACGGCCCGGTCCGCCTGTGGGTTGACCGCAGCTTCACCATCCAGGGCAGCGGCACGGTGGTGACCGGCACCCTCGGCGCCGGCCGGCTGCGGGTCGGCGACGAGCTGGAGCTGGCCGGCACCGGTGAGACGGTGCGGGTACGCGGCCTGCAGACGCTCGGCGTGCCCGTGCCGGAGGCGGTAGCGGTGGCCCGGGTGGCGGTCAACCTGCGGGGCACCGCCCGGGACCGGCTGGCGCGCGGTGACGCGCTGCTCACCCCCGGTCGGTTCCACCGCACGGAGGTGGTGGACGTCCGGGTCGGCGGCGACCCGGCCGCGGACCTGCCGGCCACCCTCACCCTGCACGTCGGCTCGGCCGCGGTGCCGGCCCGCGTACGCCCGCTGGGCCCGGACACGGTACGGCTGCGGCTGGCCCGGCCGCTGCCGCTGCTGATCGGCGACCGGGCCCTGCTGCGCGACCCGGGCCGCCACCACGTGGCCGGCGGCGTGACGGTCCTCGACGTGGCACCGCCGCCGCTGTCCCGCCGCGGCGCGGCCGCGGCCCGCGCCGCGGTCCTGGCCGGGCTGGACGGCCGCCCCGACCTGGCCGGGGAGCTGCGCCGCCGCCGGCTGGCCCGGGTCGCCGACCTGACCCGGATGGGCGTGCCGGTCGACGCCCGGCCGGTGGCCGGCGACTGGGTCGCCGATCCCGGGCACTGGCGGCAGCTCGGCGTCCGGCTGGCCGAGGAGGTGGCCCGGCACGCCCGGGAGCACCCGCTGGAGCCGGGCGTGCCCGTGGAGACGCTGCGGCAGCGGCTCGCGCTGCCGGACCGCGCCCTGGTGCAGGCGCTGGTGCGGCCGCCGCTGCGGCTGAGCGGGGGACGGGTCACCGCGGCCGCCGGCGACGCCCTGCCGGAGCCGGTGGCCCGTGCGGTGCGGCGCATCCGCGTCGAGTACGGCGACCGGCCCTTCCAGGCCCCGGAGGCGGACCGCCTGGCCGACCTGGGCCTGGGGCCCCGGGAGATCGGCGCCGCCGTCCGCGCCGGTGCGCTGCTGCGCCTCGCGGAGAACGTGGTGCTGCTGCCCGACGTCCTCGACGACGCGGTGCGCGTGCTGGCCGGGCTGCCGCAGCCGTTCACCCTCTCCGCGGCCCGGCAGGCCCTCGACACCACCCGCCGGGTCGCGGTGCCGCTGCTCGAACTCCTGGATCGGCGCGGCGCGACCCGCCGACTGCCCGACGACGCACGGATCGTGGTGAGCTGAGCGGCCAACCCGCTGTGCCGGCGCCCGGCCGTCACCTACCGTGACGCCATGGACCCTTCCGCGGTCTGGCGGGACCGGCAGCACAAGTGGCGGATCGAGGCGTACCGGGCGCCGGACCTGCGGTTCGCCATCTTCGCCACCAACGGCACCACGGAGTCCGCGCCGCTGTGGCTGTTCGGGATGTCGGCGCTGGCCCGGTGGCTGATGACGCACGCCATCTCGCTGGACGACCTGGAGAGCGACTGACCGGCGACGGGGTACCGCTCCGAGCCGGCCCCGGGTCGCCCGGACGGGGGACAACGCCCCGTTCCGCCGCCTTCGGCCGCTCGCCGTCCGTACTGTGCGGTATGTGAAGGACCGAGGGCTGCGGACGTTCGTGACCGTGCTCGCGGGGCTCGCCGTGATCTACTTCGGCACCAGCGGCCGGGACCCGGACGAGGGACGGGGCCTCACCGGCGGGCTCGTGGTGCTCGCCGTGCTCGCGTCGGTGCTGGTGTGGCACCTGACCAAGCCCGGCCCGGCGAAGTGATCCGCCCGCCCGCTCGTGACCGGCGCGGGCCGCTCAGCGCCGGGCCGCGTCGTGGGTGATCTGGTCGGCGGACTCCTGGCCGAGCGCCACGCGGACCAGGGCCGAGGCGAGCCGGCCGAACTCGGGCCCCCGGGCCAGTCCGGCCAGCTTCTCCGTCGAGGTGGGCAGCCCCAGCTGCTTCGCCCCGGCGAGGGTTCGCCGGTCGGCGAAGGGCCGCAGGTCGGCCCAGACCGTCTGCGCCTCCCGCAGGAAGATGTCCGCACCCGTCGGCCCGATGCCGGGAAACTCGGTGAGCAGCCGGCGCAGCGCGGCGGGTTGACCGCCCGCCTCCCGGTGCAGCCGGCGCAGGTCACCCCGCCAGCGGTCCAGGCAGAGCCGCGCGCCGTCGCCGAGCATGCTGGCCGTCCGCTCGTCGTAGCGGCGGTAGTGGCCGCGGCCGAGCGCGTCGACCCGCTGCTGCCAGGTCGCCGCCTCCATGGCCTGCGGTGTCCGGTAGCCGGCGGCGAAGAGCTCGCGCGCGGCCGCCACCGCTACCGACGCCCGGATCCGGGTGCTCAGCAAGGTGGCCAGCACCAGCAGCTGATACAGCGGTCCGGGCCGGTCGGCGAGCCGGATACCGGCTTCCTCGGCGTACGTGGTGCCGCCCCGGTCCAGCAGGACCCGGGTCACCGCACGATCATCGCCCACGCGGGTGGTGTACCCGCCCGCCGGCCGGCTAGCCCCGCACCGGGCCCGGCGATTGCCGCCGACGGCGGCGGGTAACCCACCGTGGAGGCGGTCGATGCCGAGCCGTCCACCCCGGAAGGGAGACACCGGTGGTCAATCCGCAGCAGGAGGAGTTCCGGCGCAACAACAAGGGCGCCACGAGCCAGGACAGCAAGGGGCCGAAACCGACCGGACACCCGCTCAACCGCGGGTCGTCCCGCGGCGACCAGGGCCGGCCGGTTCCGAAGGGGCAGGCCTCGCCGTACGGCCCGTCCGGTGCCCTCGCTGACGACGAGAGCGAGGACTAACGGCGTTTTCCTGGCGGCCGCAGCCGGTTCCACGTGGCGGCGGCCGCCAGTCCGTACGCCAGGTGGGGCACGATGTCGGCGATCCAGTCGGAGCGCCGCCAGGTGCGCGGGTCGGTGACCTTCAGCACCGTCAGCGAGCCGTCCGTCATGGTCATCGCGCCGAGGCCGAGCAGACCGCCGGCCGTCACCAGGGGCCAGCGGCGACCGCGCGCGAGCAGCGCGAAACCGACGCCCACGCCCACACCGGTGGCGTAGCCGAGCAGGGCCCCCAGCCCGGAGCGGCGGTTCGTCGCCTTCGGCGCCGGGCCGAGGTTCACGTGCGCGGCGCCGGCCAGGCGTCCCGCCGCGTCGTCGGGGGTGCTGCTGGCCGGTCGGGCGCGCACCGTCATGTCCAGGTACGTCACGACGTTCAGGACGGTGCTGCCGACGGCACCCGCGATGGCGCCGTCGGTCAGCTCGCTCGTCCTCACTTCGGGTCGCCCGGTTCGCGCTCGCCCTTCGGGCCGTACACCCGTTCGCCGCGGATCACGCCGCGCTGGCCCCGGTCCTGCTGCAGGATCCGGTTCGCGACCTCGTCGGCGTTGCTGTCGGGTACGCGCCGTCCGGAGTTGTCGATCGCGTTGCGTATCCGCGCCCGCTGCTTGTCGTACGCGTTGCTGCCCGGCCGTGGTCCTGGCATCACTGCCTCCTCCGGTCGCTGTCGCCGATGGCTCCGCAGCGTCTACCCGTTGCGGGCCCCGGCACACCGGGGCGCGGCGGCCCGCGGCCCGGCGCGACGGGCCCGCCGGCCGCGCGTGGAGCAGCGAGGGCGCGCCCGGTTCAGCGTGGCCCGCGGACCACGGCGACCGGGCAGCCGGCGTGGTGCAGCGCCGACTGGCTCACCGACCCCAGCAGCAACCCGGTGAACTCCCCGCGCCCCTGCCCGCCCACCACCAGCAGCTGGGCGTCGCGGGACGCCTCGGCGAGCACCCGGGCCGCCCGGCCGCGCACCGCCCGGCCGGTGACCCGCAGCTGCGGGTACCGCTCGGCGAGCCCGGCGAGGGACTCGGCGAGCACCCGCTCCTCGTCGCTGTGCAGCTGCGCCTCGTCGTACACCAGGGGCTGCATGTCGCCCGGGCCGGTGGAGACGGGGTGGCGGTAGGCGTGCAGGGCCAGCAGGTCGGCGCCGCGGGCCGCGGCGGTCTCGGCGGCGAACCCGACGGCGAGCGTGGACACCTCCGAACCGTCCACGCCGACCACGACGGGCCCGTCGGCGCGGACGGTGCCGCGGGCGACCAGCACCGGACAGTCGGCGTAGGAGGCCACCTGGATCGCCACCGACCCGACCACCAGGGCGGAGAAGCCGCCGAGACCGCGGTCCCCGAGCACGATCATCGCGGCGGTGGGTGTCTCGCCGAGCAGCACCGCGGCGGCCTCCCCGTCGATGATCTCGCCGGAGATCCGGAGGTCCGGGGCGGCCGCCCGCGCCTCGGCGACCGCGTCCGCCACCAGTTGTTCGGCCTCGTCGCGCAGCCCTCCGCCGGGCGCCCCGGCCGGCACGGACAGCGGCACGTGCAGCAGTGGCCAGACGAAGCCGTGCACCACCCGCAGCGGCCGCTGCCGGCGGGCCGCCTCGGCGGCGGCCAGGCGGACGGCGCGCAGCGCCGGCTCCGAGCCGTCCACGCCGACGACGACCGCCGCACCGTCCGATGAGTTCATGTTCACCTCCTGCGCCTGCGGCCAGTATTTCCGGCGGTGCCGTGGTGACGGAGCGATACCGCGCAGGACGCCCGGTCGGTACGCTGACGGCGACCACCGGGGAGGGAGCGTCATCGATGGTTGAACCCGATCAGCCGAGCACCGCACGTATGATCGACTTCTGGCTCGGCGGGGATCACCACTTCCCGGTCGACGTCGCCGCCGCGCGCGCCTTCGAGCAGGCGTACGGGCCCTGCGCGCCGGTCTTCCGTGAGCTGCGCGCCTTCCTCGGCCGGGCCGTGCGGGCGATCGCCGCGCGCGGGGTGGACGGGTTCCTGGTGTTCGGCGCCGGGGTGCCCACGAGGGGCAACGTGCACGAGGTGGCGTCCGAGGCCACGGTGCTGTACACCGATGTCGACCCGGTCACCATCCGGCTGGGGCAGCGCATCCTGGCCGGCAGCGACCGGGCCGGCTACGGCTACGGTGACGCCACGGACATCGGCACGATCGACCCGGCTCAGCTGCACCGGTTCGTGCCGGGGTGGGGGAGGCGGCCGGTGGGGGTGGTCTTCCTGGGTCTCGCCGCGTTCCTCGACGACGACACGCTCACCCGCACCCTCGACGAGCTGTACACGGCGGCGGCGCCGGGCAGCTGCCTGGCCATCGACTTCGACACCGAGGAGCTGGCCGGCCACCCGGAGGCCTTGGCGATGATGGGCCCCGCCTTCCGGATGCGGTCTCCCGCGGCGTTCCGGCCTCTCCTCGGCCGGTGGGTGCCCACCGAGGACGGTGTCGTTCCGGTCACGCACTGGCGTGCCGAGGGTGAGCCGCCGCCGGTTCCCGACGCCTTCCACGGTGCGGTGGCGGTGCGCGGGGAGGACTAGGCGTCGTCCACGTCGCCGGGCGGGCACCGTCCCGTCCGGGTGTCAGGCGCCCTCCGTATGATGCTTGCCCTACAGCAAGTTTCTCGGAGGAGCAAGAATGGTGGACCCGCCGGTGTCGCGTGCCCTGCGATCGGCCCCGCCCGACCAGGTGGCGGAGGCGGCCGATCGTGCGATCCGGGGAGCGCTGGGTGCCACCCGCAGCGACGTCTTCATCGCCGACTACCGGATCAGCGGGCTGTGGCCGGTGCTCGACCCCGACCTGCCGGAGGCGGGCTTCCTGCCCTGCGCTGGGGTGGCGCAGCGCTGCTTCAGCAGTCAGCGGCCGGTCCGGGACGCCGCCGAGGATGGGCGGTGCCGGCTCTACCTGCCGCTGTCGGTGTGGGGGGAGCGGCTCGGGGTGCTCATGATCGAGCTGCCCGGGGCGCCCGGCCCCGGCGTGGAGGAGCAGGCCGTCGACATCGCCGGCGACCTGGCGATGGCGCTGCGCGCCGCCGACCGGGAGACCGACCGCTACCGGCGGATGCGGCGGCGGGAACGGCTCACGATGGCCGCCGAGATGCAGTGGGAGCTGCTGCCGGGGCGCAGCGTCAGCCACCCCACCTTCCAGCTCGCCGGGCAGCTCGAACCGGCGTACACGGTGGGCGGCGACCACTTCGACTGGTCCGTCGACGGGGACCGGCTCACCGTCACGGTGCTCAACGGCGACGGGACGGGGCTCGGCGCGTCGATGCTCACCGTCGTCGCGGTCAACGCGATGCGCAACGCCCGCCGCTCCGGCGGTGGCCTGGCCGAGCAGGCCGAGCTGGCTTCCGACACGCTCTACTACCAGCACCGCGGTCGGCGTTACGTGGCGACGCTCCTGCTCGACGTGGACCTGACCACAGGGCGGGTGCACGCCGTGGACGCCGGCTCGCCGCACGTGCTGCGGATGCGTGGGGGCACCGTGGAGCCGATCGGGCTGGACCAGCAGCTGCCGTTGGGCATGTTCGCCGAGGCCCGCTACGACCTGCAGGAGTTCGCGCTGCTCCCCGGCGACCGGCTGTTCGTGGTCAGCGACGGCGTGTGGGCGGCCGACCCGACCGGCCAGGAGCCGTACGGCGAGCGGGCGATGGCCCGGGCGATGCGCTCCACACGGTTGCAGCCGGCGGCCGAGGCAGTTGGTACGGTGTTGCGCGAACTGCGCGCCCACCACGCGGACACGGATCTGCGCGACGATGCCGTCGTGGTCTGCCTGGACTGGCACGGCTCGGACGCCGGTTGAGCGGGCACCGCGGCCGGGCGCAAGCGGGACGATGGCAGGGGACGGATCGAGTGGAGCGATTTCCTGATCTCGCCGCGGCGATCGACGCCGCCGCCGCATCGCTCGTCCAGGTGCTGGACTCGGCCGTGTCGCGTCACCAGGTTTCGGTCTCGCCGACGCAGCTACGCGTGTTGTCGCTGATCAGCTCCCGGCCGGAGACGAACGTCAACCGGCTGGCCGAGCTGCTGGACGTGGTGCCCTCCTCGGCCAGTCGGCTCTGTGACCGGCTGGAGGCCACGGGGCTGCTGCGCCGGGCCGCGGATCCGCGGGATCGGCGCGAGGTGCGGCTGCTGCCCACCCCGGCGGGGGAGGAGCTGCTGCGCGACCTGGCCGAGCGACGCCACCGCGCCGTGCGGGCGGTGCTCGACCGGATGCCGGCCCGGACCCAGCACGAGCTGCTGCTCAGTCTGTCGGCCTTCGGCCAGGCCGCCGCGTCGGCGGCCGCCGAGGAGCAGGCCGACCAGAGGGTACGCACCGCCTGACGCGCGCCGCGGCGAGCCGAGAGCCGTTCCCCCGCACCACTAGTATCCTAGGACGCCTTACGGGTGGTGTCCGGCACCACACATCGCACACGCACCGGCCCCGAAGGTCGGGGCGACCAGGGGCGACGAACAGCCCGATATAGTGGCAGCGCAACTCACCCGGCCCGTGATCGGCGATCACGGGCCGGCATCAGGGGACGGTCCCGTTCGGCGGGGCCGCAGAGAGGGCGCCGGCGATGGCCGGCCCGACAGCGCGTGGTCCCTCCGCACCGCCCGGCCTCGGTCGGGGCGGCGGAGCGTGTCGCGAAGGAGGTTCGGTGTCGCGTCGGCCGGCTGGGGCGGAGCAACCACGGGCCTCCGACGACACCGAGGGTGCGTCCAGCGGCCGGGTCCTGACCGTGCCCAACCTGATCAGCTTCCTGCGGCTGATCGGCGTACCCCTTTTCCTCTACCTCCTGCTGGTCGCCCGCGCGGACGTCGCCGCGATCGTGGTGCTCGCCGTCGGTGGCACCACCGACTGGGTCGACGGCTGGATCGCCCGCCGGCTCGGCCAGGTCAGCCGGCTGGGGGAGCTGCTCGACCCGCTCGCCGACCGGCTCTACATCCTCGCCACGCTGGTGGCGTTCACCGCCCGGGAGGTGGTGCCGTGGCAGTTCACCGCGGCGCTGCTGGCCCGCGAGCTGCTCCTGCTCGGGTCGCTGGGCGTGCTGCGGCGCTACGGGTACGGCCCGCCGCCGGTGCACTACGTCGGCAAGACGGCCACGTTCCTGCTGCTGGCCGCGTTCCCAACCCTGCTGCTCGCGGCCGCCGCGCCGGGCGCCGCCGACGTGGCCGGCGCGATCGGCTGGGGTCTCGCCTGGTGGGGCCTGGTGCTCTACTGGGTGGCCGGCGCCATGTATGTCATCCAGGCCGCGCGGCTGGTGCGCGCCGCGCGCGGCGCGGGAGCGGCGGCGTGAGCGCCGGCGAGGAGGAGCGCCGACGCCCGGCGCGGGTGTACGCGCCGGACTTCCTCACCGAGCTGTTCCGCAACCCGCTGGAGCCGGGCTACGCCGCGGCGGCGGAGCGCCGGCGGCAGCACGGTCCCGCGCCGGCGTGGCGTACCCGGTCGACCCGGGCGGTCACCGTCGTGGTGCTCCTGGCGCTCGGGTTCCTCCTGGCGGTGGCCTACCGGCAGACGATGGAGGACGAGCCGGGGCGCAGCCAGGCGCGCTCGGGGCTGGTGGCGCAGATCAGGGAGCGGGAGCGGGAGACCGACGAGTTGTCCGCGCGCGCCGACCAGCTGCGGGAGGAGGTCAGCCGGCAGCGGGACGCGGCGCTGAGCGGTTCGGCCGCCGCGCGGCTGCGTGATCTGGAGGCGGGCACCGGGTTGGGCCGGGTGCGTGGCGACGGGGTGGTGGTCCGGTTGGCGGACGCCCCCGGTGGCGGGGATGCGGTGACGGGTGCGAACGCGGGTCCGCCGCGGGTGCTCTACAGCGACCTTCAGGGCGTGGCGAACGCGCTGTGGAGTGCCGGCGCGGAGGCGATCGCGATCAACGGGCAGCGGTTGACGGCGACGTCGACGATCCGTACGGCCGGCGACGCGATCCTGGTCGACTTCCGCCCGGTGACGGGGCCGTACGAGGTGTCGGCGATCGGGCCGGGGGCCATGAAGCGGCGCTATGAGCAGAGTCGTAACGCGGAGTTGATGCGGGACGTGGCCCAGCAGACGGGTCTGTCGTTCGGTGTGCGGGAGGCCGATGACCTCACCCTGCCGGCCGCACCCGAGCCGCAGCTACGCTACGCGGAGCCACCGGGCAGCCCGAGCCCCTCGCCGTCGGGTGCTCGGTCCGCCAGTCCCGGGTCGTCCGGCTCGGGGACGTCTCCCAGCCCCTCCGGAGGTGGTCGATGATCGCGGTGCTGGCGTTGCTCGCCGGTGTGGTTCTCGGGGTGTGGCTCGATCCCACCGTGCCCGCGGCGTTGCAGCCGTACCTGCCGATCGCCGTGGTGGCCGCGTTGGACGCGGTGTTCGGTGGGGTGCGGGCGAAGCTGGACCGGATCTTCGACGACAAGCAGTTCGTGGTGTCGTTCATCTCGAACGTGCTGGTGGCGGCGTTGATCGTGTATCTGGGTGACCAGTTGGGTGTGGGTGGCCAGTTGTCCACGGGTGTGGTGGTCGTGCTGGGCGTGCGCATCTTCGGAAACGTGGCGGCGATCCGCCGGCACCTGTTCCGGGCGTAGGTTCTAGGCGATGAGCGACGAGCAGACCGAGACCGGTACGGGGTGGCCGCAGCCGGCGGGCCCGGCTCGCCCGGCGGGGCCGGGTGGTGAGCCGGATCCGCGGCCGGACGCGCCGGACCCGGATGAGCTGAGCCCGTTGGCGCCGGAGGCGGAGCCGGCCCGGGAGGAGCGTTCCGACGCGGTGGTGGAGCCGGTCGAGGACGCGACGGTGGAGCTGTCCGGTGCGGGGCCGTCGGTTGGTGCGGGGGAGTCGGTGCCGTCGGCGCGGTCGCGGTTGTCGGCGGCGAGTGTGATGATCGCCGCGTTGTTGGCGCTGCTGGGCTTCACGCTGGTGGTGCAGTTGAAGACGACGTCGACGGATCCGGCTGCGGGGGCGACCCGGCAGGAGGACCTGGTGCGGATCCTGTCGGACCTGGACGCGCGGGAGAGCCGTCTGCGGCAGGACATCGCGACGTTGGAGGAGAGTCAGCGTCAGCTGCGCTCGGGTGAGCAGGGCCGGCAGGCGGCGTTGGACGAGGCGACGCGGCGCGCGGACGAGTTGGGCATTCTGGCGGGCACGTTGCGGGCGACGGGTCCGGGTCTGGCGGTGCGGTTCGAGGCGGGCGCGAAGCCGATTTCGGCGATGCGGGTGCTGGACGCGGTGCAGGAGTTGCGGGGCGCGGGCGCGGAGGCGATGCAGATCTCCGGTGGGGACCGGGCTACGGTGCGGATCATCGCGTCGACGTACTTCCTGGATGGGGAGAACGGTTCGTTGGTGGTGGACGGGCGTCGGTTGACGGGGCCGTACACGATCACGGTGATCGGTGATCCGGCGACGATGCGTACGGCGTTGAACATTCCTGGTGGGGTGGTCGCGTCGGTCCGTGGTGACGGCGGTAACGTGATCGTTGAGGATCGTGAGGCTGCCGAGGTTTCGGCGCTGCACGCGCCGATCAAGCTGGAACACGCCCGTCCGGTCTCGTGACCGGCGCGGCTGCTGCGGGTGGGTGCCCGGAGCACGATGGTGAAGGACGCGTCTGTTGATTCCTGAGGATCTGCGATACACCGCCGAGCACGAGTGGGTGGCGGGTAACGGCACCGGCTCGGTCCGGGTCGGCATCACGCACTTCGCGCAGGACGCGCTGGGTGACATCGTGTACGTCCAGCTGCCCGACGCGGGTGCGGTGGTGGCGGCCGGTGAGTCGCTGGGGGAGATCGAGTCGACCAAGAGTGTGTCGGAGATCTACGCCCCGGTGAGCGGTACGGTGGCCGCGCGCAACGAGGCGCTCGGCGACACTCCCGAGGTGATCAACACTGACCCGTACGGTGCGGGTTGGTTGGTGGAGATCACGCCGGATGATCCGACGGCGGTGGACGGGCTGCTGACTGCGGGCGCGTACCGCGAGCTGACCGAGAGCTGAGTGTGCTCGATCCGGTGCGCCTGTTGAGTCCGCGCGTCCGGTTGCCCTGCATTTCGGCGCTGGCTAGGCTCGCCCAGTCGACCGAGAACCCAATAGTTGAGCGTTGCGGAATTGCCTTCCCGGGCACGGGGAGCCAGCCGCCGGGTGTGCGACTGCCCGGCGGCCAGACCCGCCATTACCCGACGCCGACCGAACAGATCCGTGAGGTGGTCCCATGACGCGGCCAGACGACGAGTTCCCCCCGCTCGACGTCACTTCGACGCTCAATCTCGGTTCGCTCGATGAAGTGCTGGAGGGGCCGGACACCGATGTGGTGCCGAGCCGGATGTCCGGCTCGTTGCCGCCGGGTATGGCGCTGCTGGTGGTTCGTCGTGGTCCGAACGCGGGGGCCCGGTTCCTGTTGGATCACGATGTGACGACGAGTGGCCGGCACCCCGACAGTGACATTTTCCTCGACGACGTGACGGTGTCGCGGCGGCACGCCGAGTTCCACCGGGACGGTGGCACGTTCACGGTGCGGGACGTGGGGAGCCTGAACGGCACGTACGTGAATCGGGAGCGGGTCGAGGCTGCCACGTTGAGCAATGGTGACGAGGTGCAGATCGGCAAGTTCCGTGTGGTGTTCATCGCCGGTCCGCGCCCGGAGGAGGAGGCCGGCCGGGGGTGAACGAGCCTGCGGCCTCCACGTCACCGGGGGCGGCCCGGTCCCAGCCGCTGATGAGCATCGGTGAGGTGCTGGGTCAGCTGCGGGTGGACTTCCCCGATGTCACGATCTCGAAGTTGCGGTTCCTCGAGGCTGAAGGGCTGGTCGAGCCGCAGCGTACGGCGGCGGGTTACCGGAAGTACAGCTGGGACGATGTGGCGCGGTTGCGGTTCGTGCTGACCGCGCAGCGGGACCAGTACCTGCCGTTGCGGGTGATCCGGGAGCAGTTGGCCGAGTGGGATTCGACAGGTGTGGCGCCGGGGCGGTCGCGGCCGACCCTGGTGGCGGTCGGTCCCGGTGGTGAGGTGCCGGGTCGGGAGGCGGAGGAGCCGGCCGAGTCGTCGGAGGTGCGGCTCGGCCGGTCGGATCTGTTGTCCCGGAGCGGGTTGGCCGAGTCGACGCTGGCGGAGTTGGAGCGGCTCGGTGTGGTGGTGTCGGATCCGCCGGGTTGGTACGACGGGGACGCGTTGATCATCGCGCGGGCGGTGGCGGGTCTGGCGGCCTACGGGTTGGAGCCGCGGCATCTGCGGGGCTACCGGTCGGCGGCCGACCGTGAGGTGGGTTTGTTCGCGCAGTTGGTGGCGCCGTTGGCGCGGCAGAGTGATCCGGCGGCGCGGGCGCGGGCGGCGGAGACGGCGCGGGAGTTGGTGGCGTTGTCGCAGCAGTTGCACGCCGCGTTGGTGCGGGTGGGGTTGCGGTCGACGTTGGGTCGTTGACGGGTCGGGGTGTGTCCGCCGCCGCTGGTGGTGTGCGGAAAGATCTCGGTCGGGAAGCGTGTCGTAGGCTTGCCGGGGTAACCCCTTTCTGGCGCGGGCGTGGTGCGGGTAGCGCGTGGGACGGCCGTGTCGCGGTCCGTGTACCGTGCAGGGAAGGGTGCGGTGCGGCGTAGGTGACAACGACACGGAGGCGGCGGTGCGCGAGCTGAGCGTGGTCGGAGTTCGGGTGGAGCTGCCCAGCAACCAGCCGATCGTCCTGCTCAGGGAGGTCGAGGGTGACCGCTATCTGCCGATCTGGATCGGCGCGGTCGAGGCGACGGCGATCGCCTACGAGCAGCAGGGTGTGAAGCCCGCTCGGCCGTTGACGCATGATCTTCTGCGGGATGTGCTCGCGGCGCTGGAGGCGCCGTTGCGGGCGGTGGAGATCACTGAGCTCAAGGAGAACGTCTTCTACGCCGATCTGTTGATCGGTGACGGGGTGCGGGTGTCGGCGCGGCCGAGCGATTCCATCGCGTTGGCGTTGCGGGTGGGTGCTCCCATTCGTTGTGCCGAGCAGGTCCTCAGTGAGGCGGGGATCGTGATCCCGGACGAGCAGGAGGACGAGGTGGAGAAGTTCCGCGAGTTCCTGGAGCAGGTGCGTCCGGAGGACTTCGCGGGTTGAGCGGCGGTCGTCCCGGGGGTTCGGGGCGGCTGGTCGGTTTGGGGCGTGGCGTCACGGTGGGTGACGTCATGTTTCGTGTGGTGATCTTCCGGCGGCTGCGCGGCGTGTCGCGGCCGTTCCTCCGTGGTAACCCCTGAAGGTCGCTATAGGGTTGCCGTGTCGAGGGGTCGCGTCCCGGAAACGACGCGGCACCGCACGGGCGGGGAGGTTGTCCGGATGCACGAGCCGCGGAATTCCGATCCGGGTACGGAACTGGACGAGCCGGGTGTGGCGCCGCCGGGGTGGGCGACGGACGGTGACGGTTCGGTCGGCTACCGGGGAGTGACGGCCTGCCACGCGGTGGGCATCAGTTACCGCCAGTTGGATTACTGGGCGCGCACCGGGCTGGTGGTGCCGAGCGTGCGGGACGCCTCGGGTTCGGGCACTCAGCGGTTGTACTCGTTCCGCGACCTGGTGGTGTTGAAGGTCGTGAAGCGGTTGCTGGACGCCGGGGTGTCGTTGCAGAACATCCGCAAGGCGATCGACGCCCTGCGTTCCCGCGGTGTGGAGGACCTGGCCGGGATCACGTTGATCTCGGACGGCACGACGGTGTACGAGTGCCGGTCCCCGGAGGAGGTCGTCGACCTGTTGCAGGGCGGCCAGGGGGTGTTCGGCATCGCGATCGGTGGGGCGTTCAAGGAGATCCAGGGTTCGCTGTCGCATCTGCCGGCGGAGCCGGCGGCGGGTGCGGGGGTGGCCGAGGGCGAGCCGGCGGCGTCGGAGTCGGTGGGTGACGAGTTGGCGGCGCGGCGGGCGCGGCGGCGGGCCGGCTGAGCGGTCGTCGCGGCCGTTGTCGTGCGGTCCGCCGGGGCGCCGGTCGGCCTCGACGTCGGGATCTGTGACGCAGGGTGTGGGCGACACGCCGACGTTTGTTGCAATTTTCATGGTGACGCTGCGTGCATGTTGCTGCGTGGCTGTTCGCTGATCAACCGTTCGGTGTGCTGTGCCGTACCGGCGGTGGAGTGTGGGCTGGCGGGAAGGATGAGCCTGGTCAGGCGATCGGGCATGGCCTGTCCTGGGTGGTCAGCGGCGGGTGACCTGGCGCGGGGGCTCGGTGTGTGGGCTGTTTCCGCTGTGGACGGTTGGCCGTCGATGGTGACCGGTGGTGGTGTGGCGGTCGCGCTTCGTGGCTCGCGGGACGGCCTGGTCCGTCACCGTCCGTGGTGGCCGGTGTCAGGAATCCGATAGGGGGGCCCTGACCGCTGCGGCGCGACGCGCTATGGTCCGTCATCGGTCGCCCGGGGCGCGTGTCGCTGTCCGGCGTCGCCTGCGTTGCCGGTCGACCGTTTGCCCCTCCGCGCCACCCCTGCGCGATCCCCTCCACTTGGGAAGGAACGACCGTGACGGTTACGGAAGAGGCCACCCCCGTCTCGCACTACCAGCGCATCGGTGGTGCGAGTTCGGTGAAGGCGGCTGTCGAGCTGTTCTACGACAAGGTGCTCGCCGACCCGGAACTCGTCGGTTACTTCACCGACGTGGACATGGTGGGCCAGCGTCGGCACCTGGCGTTGATGCTGACCGTGGTGCTCGGTGGTCCGAACGAGTACACCGGCCGGGGGTTGGCGGAGGCACATCAGCCGCTGAACATCCCGGTGGAGCACTACGCGAAGGTGGGCGCGCACCTGAGCGCGACGCTGACCGAGCTGGGGGTGCCGGCGGACGTGCTGGCGCACGTGCAGACCGTGCTGGGTGAGGTGCAGGACCAGGTGGTGGCTGCCGGGACCCGTCCGGGCGCCTGACCGTGGACGTCGCACGGCTCAAGCAGAGCTGGTCCCTGGTCGCCGAGCACGGCGACCAGGTGCCGCTCTACTTCTACTCGACACTGTTCCTGGCTCACCCCGAGACGCGGCAGATGTTCCCGACGAACATGGCCGGTCAGCGGGACCGGTTGGTCACCGCGTTGGGGCACATCGTGACCAACGTGGACCAGGTGGACCGGCTCGTCGGGTTCCTGCAGGACCTCGGCGCGGACCACCGCAAGTTCGCGGTGCGACCCGAGCACTACCCGGCCGTGGGTGAGGCGCTGCTCGCCACGTTGCAGCACTTCCTCGGCGAGCAGTGGACCGAGGAGCTGGCCCAGGACTGGGCGGGCGCGTACGGGCTGGTGTCGAAGGTCATGATCGACGCCGCGCAGGCCGCGGAGGCGGTGAGCCCGCCGTGGTGGGTGGCCGAGATCGTGGCACACGAGCGGCGCACGTTCGACGTGGCGGTGCTGACCCTGCGCCCGCAGTACCTGCTGCCGTTCACCCCCGGCCAATCGATCGGGGTGTCGCATCCGTCGGCGCGGTCGTGGCGGTACTACTCGCCGGCGAACGCGCCGCGCGCGGACGGCACCCTGGAGTTGCACGTGCGGGCCGCGCCCGGCGGTGCGGTCTCCTCCCGGCTGGTGTACGGGTCGGCGGTGGGTGACCAGGTCCACCTGGCCGCGCCGGTGGGGGACCGGTTGACGCTGCGGCAGGCCGGGTCCAGTGATCTGCTGCTGTTGGCGGGCGGCACCGGCTGGGCGCCGGTGAAGGCGCTCGTGGAGCAGGTCGCGGCGGAGGGCTCCGGCCGCCGCGTCGACCTGTACGTGGGTGCCCGCTCGCGGATCGAGTTCTACGACACGGACGCGATCGAGAAGTTGGCGTCGTCGTTCCCCTGGCTGTCCGTGACGTACGTGGCGGGGATGGATCCGCTGCGGCCCGGGGAGTTCGTGCACGTGACGGACCGGGCGCTCGGCGACGCTGACTGGCGGTCCCGGCACGTGTACGTGTGCGGCTCGGACGAGATGGTCTCCCACTCGCTGAAGGTGCTGACCGGCGCCGGCTACCACCCGGGGCAGGTGCACCACGAGGGGTTCGGCAAGCACTGGTACGGGCCGGCGTGGCGGTCGGCGTTGGACCCGTCCGCCCCTGACAACTCCGGAGGTGCCCGGTGAGCGCGACGAGCGGACTCGGCAGCGCCGTGGCCACGAACGAAAGGTCAGCCCGGTGAGCGCGACCCCGATCAGCAGGTACGACGGGATGCAGCAGGCGTCCGCGGTGCAGGTGCGGATGACGCCCGACCGGGTGCGCCGGTGGGAGTTCTCGGCGGCGTCGTTCACCCGTCGCGGCTACGACAACGCCGAGGTGGACCGGTTCCGGATGCAGGTCGCCGACGAGCTGGACCTGCTCTCGGCGCAGATCGCGACGCTGCGGGCGGAGAACGAGCGCCTCAACGACCGGGTGGAGCTGCACCGGCACGGGGTGATTCCGAGCAAGAACACGGCGGTGAACCTGCCGGCCGCGAAGGAGGTGAACCTCCTCTCGGCGGCGCAGCGGGAGGCCGAGCAGATCATCGCTCAGGCGCACGACTACGCCCGCCGGGTCGCCGAGTACGCCCGCACGCAGTACGAGAGCTACATGCAGGCGGCGGTGGAGGAGGCGAAGCAGGAGGCCGAGCGGGCGGTGAAGGAGTACCGCAGCAACGCCGGGCCGAGCTTCGACGACTCGGTCGCCACCCGGGAGGCGCTGCGGATCTTCGGCGAGATGATGATCTCGCACATGCAGGCCGCGGCGCGGCACCTCGACGACGGTAGCGAGCAGTTGGCGCGTACGGTCGACCGGCTGGTCGGTGAGGCTGTGAGCGCCGGGGCGCGGCAGACGGCGTTGCCGCGTCACCAGCAGCGCTGACACCCTGGCCCCGGTCGGCTCGCGGGCCGCGTGGGCCGACCGGGGCCGCCACGGCGCCCGCCGGTCAGGTCGCGGCGGCGACGGCCTCGCCGATCGGGGTGTCCCCGCCGACGAGTTCCAGCACCAGACCGGCGCTGGCGGGTCGGTCCAGCAGCGCCACGAGCACCCGGGCGACGTCCGCGCGGGTCACCGCACCCCGGTCGACGTGCCGGGCCAGGGTGACATGCCCGGTCGGTGGGTCGTCGGTGAGCCGGCCGGGGCGCAGCACGGTCCAGTCCAGGTCGCGGGCGGTCAGGTCGTCCTCGGATGCCTTCTTCGCCCGCAGGTAGGCGGCGAACACCTCGTCGGTGCCGGGCGCGGGCGCGCGGTCCACCCCCATGGACGAGATCAGCAGGTAGCGGCGGACACCGGCGCGCTGGGCGGCGTCGGCGAGCAGCGCGGCCGCGGCCCGGTCGACGGTGTCCTTGCGGGCGGCGCCGCTGCCGGGGCCGGCGCCGGCGGCGAAGACCACCGCGTCGGCGCCCGCGAGGTGCCCGGCGACCTCGGTCACGTCGGCGCGTTCCAGGTCGCAGAGCACCGGCCGGGCGCCAGCCCCGGTCACGCCGGCGGTGTGGTCGGGGTTGCGGATCAGGCCGACGGCGGTGTCGCCGCGGTCGGCGAGGTCCCGGGCGAGCAGTCGGGCGATCTGGCCGTGCCCTCCGGCGATGACGACGCGCATACCGTCAACCTAGTCGCCGCTGGGCGGCCGGTCGTGCGCTGAGGCAGCATGGACGCGTGACGGAGACGATCGACGCGCTGGCCGAGCGGGTGGCCGCCGGCGGTGTCGTGGTGCTGAGCGGGGCGGGGCTGTCCACCGAGTCGGGCATCCCGGACTACCGGGGGCCCAGCGGGGTCGCCCGCCGGCACACCCCGATGACGTACCAGGTGTTCACCCGGGACCCGGTGGCGCGGCGCCGCTACTGGGCGCGCAGCCACCTGGGGTGGCGGCTGATGGCGGGGGCCGCGCCGAACGACGGGCACCGGGCGGTCGCCCGGTTGCAGGACGGCGGTCTGGTCGACGCGGTGATCACGCAGAACGTCGACGGGCTGCACACGGCGGCGGGCAGCGAGCGGGTCGTGGAGTTGCACGGTCGGCTCGACGAGGTGGTGTGCCTCGACTGCGGCAACCAGACCTCCCGGGAGGAGCTGGACCGGCGGCTGCGGGAGGCGAACCCGGGGTTCGACGCGCGGGTCGCCGCGGTCAACCCCGACGGGGACGTGGAGCTCGACGACGCCGAGGTGGAGCGGTTCCACGTGGTCGCGTGCACGTTCTGCGGCACCGGCACGTTGAAGCCGGACGTGGTGTTCTTCGGCGAGACGGTGCCGGCGCCGCGGGTGGCGCGCTGCTTCACGCTGGTGGAGCGGGCCCGGCTGCTGCTGGTGCTGGGGTCGTCGTTGACGGTGATGTCAGGGCGGCGGTTCGTGCTGCGCGCGGCGAAGCTCGGCATCCCCGTGGTGATCGTCAACCAGGGGCCGACGCGGGGTGACGCGTACGCGGCGCTGACCGTGGACGCGCCGCTGGGGCGGGTCCTGCCGGCGCTGGCGGAGGCGACCCTCGGCGCCGCGTCGACCGTGGCGCCGGTCCCCGCCGGCTGAGCGCGCGACGGCGGTCGTCTGCACGGCGACCGCCGGGCATGATCACCGATGTCGGGGTACGACATCCGCGGGAAACCCACGCGCTGGTAGCGTTGACGGTGCCGGTAACACCCACGGGGGAGAGACCGCCCAGCTGTACCCGGGCGGCGCCGAAGGGGCAAATCCTCCCCGGAACCTCTCAGGCAAAAGGACCTCGTGGGTCAGGCACTGTGGAGCGCCGCGCGGGCGCGACAGAGGGGGAGGCCGACCTGTCGACCTCGCCCCGGGAGCGCAGCCCATGACCACAGAGCAGTTCGCCACCCGTCACATCGGCCCCGGCCCGGACGACGAGCGCCGCATGCTGGAAACCGTCGGGCACAGCTCGATCGACGAGCTGATGGACGCGGCGATCCCCGAGGTGATCCGCTGGCACGGCACCCTCGACCTGCCCGACCCGGCCACCGAGGCGCAGGCCCTCGCCGAGCTGCGCGCCCTGGCCGCCCGCAACACCGTCGCCGTCTCCATGATCGGCCTGGGCTACCACGGCACGCACACCCCGGCGGTGATCCGCCGCAACGTGCTGGAGGACCCGGCCTGGTACACGGCGTACACGCCGTACCAGCCGGAGATCAGCCAGGGCCGGCTGGAGGCGCTGCTGAACTTCCAGACCATGGTCACCGACCTGACCGGGCTGGCCACCGCGAACGCCTCGATGCTCGACGAGGGCACCGCCGCCGCCGAGGCGATGACCCTCGCCCGGCGCGCCGCCAAGAGCAAGAGCAACGTGTACGTGGTCGACGCCGACGCCCTGCCGCAGACCATCGCGGTGATCACCAGCCGGGCGGAGCCGCTCGGCATCGAGGTGCGGGTGCTCGACCTGGACACCGAGGAGCTTCCGGGCGAGTTCTTCGGCCTGCACCTGCAGTACCCGGGCGCGTCGGGGGCGGTGCGCGACCACGCGGGCCTGGTCGAGGCGGCGCACGCGGGCGGCGCGCTGGTCACCGTCGCCGCGGACCTGCTGGCGTTGACCCTGCTGCGCCCGCCGGGGGAGATCGGCGCGGACATCGCCGCCGGCACCACCCAGCGTTTCGGCGTGCCGATGGGCTTCGGTGGCCCCCACGCCGGCTACCTGGCGGTGCGCTCGGGCTTGGAGCGGATGCTGCCCGGTCGCCTGGTCGGGGTGTCCCGGGACGCCGCCGGCAACCGCGCGTACCGGCTGGCGTTGCAGACCCGTGAGCAGCACATCCGGCGGGAGAAGGCGACCAGCAACATCTGCACCGCCCAGGTGCTGCTCGCCGTGATGGCCGGCATGTACGCCGTGTACCACGGCCCGGACGGGCTGCGCGCCATCGCCCGGCGTACCCACGGCATGGCGGCGCGGCTCGCGGCGGGCCTGCGCGCCGGCGGGGTGGACGTCGCGGACGTGGCGTTCTTCGACACCATCACGGCGACCGTGCCGGGCCGGGCGGCCGAGGTCGTCGCGGCGGCCGCCGCGCGGGGCGTGAACCTGCGGCTCGTCGACGCCGACCGGGTGGGGATCTCCTGCGACGAGACGACCACCGACGAGCACCTGGCGGCGGTGTGCGCGGCGTTCGGGGTGCCCGGCGCGCCGGGCGAGGTCGACGCGTCCCTGCCGGTGGGGCTGGCCCGCACCTCCGACTTCCTCACCCACCCGGTGTTCCACGAGCACCACTCGGAGACGGCGATGCTGCGCTACCTGCGCCGGCTCGCCGACTTCGACTACGCGCTGGACCGGGGCATGATCCCGCTGGGCTCCTGCACCATGAAGCTCAACGCGACGACCGAGATGGAGCCGGTCAGCTGGGCGGAGTTCGCGGACATCCACCCGTTCGCGCCGGCCGAGCAGACCGCCGGCTACCGGGAGATGATCGCCCAGCTGGAGGGGTGGCTGGCCGAGGTGACCGGCTACGACGCGGTCAGCGTGCAGCCGAACGCCGGTTCGCAGGGTGAGCTGGCCGGGCTGCTGGCCATCCGCGCGTACCACCGGGACCGGGGGCAGGGGCACCGGGACGTGTGCCTGATCCCGTCGTCGGCGCACGGCACCAACGCGGCCAGCGCCGTGATGGCCGGGATGCGCGTGGTCGTGGTGGCCTGCGACGACGAGGGCAACGTCGACCTCGTCGACCTCGACGCGAAGATCGACAAGCACCGGGACGCGCTCGCCGCGATCATGGTGACGTACCCGTCGACGCACGGGGTGTACGAGACCGGCATCGCGCAGCTGTGCGCGAAGGTGCACGACGCCGGCGGCCAGGTGTACGTCGACGGCGCGAACCTCAACGCGCTGGTCGGGTTCGCGAAGCCGGGCAGGTTCGGGGCGGACGTGTCGCACCTGAACCTGCACAAGACGTTCTGCATCCCGCACGGCGGTGGCGGCCCGGGGGTCGGCCCGGTGGCGGTGCGGGCGCATCTCGCGCCGTACCTGCCCGGTGACCCGGTCGGTGAGCGTGCCGACGGGGCGCCAGCGATCTCGGCGGCCCGGTACGGGTCGGCGGGGATCCTGCCGATCCCGTGGGCGTACCTGCGCATGATGGGCGCGTCGGGGCTGACCCGCGCGACCGGGGTGGCGGTGCTCGCGGCGAACTACGTGGCGGCGCGGCTGCGCGACCACTACCCGGTGCTGTACGCCGGCAACAAGGGCCTGGTGGCGCACGAGTGCATCCTCGACCTGCGGCCGCTGACGAAGGCAACCGGGGTGAGCGTCGACGACGTGGCGAAGCGGCTGATCGACTACGGCTTCCACGCGCCGACGATGTCGTTCCCGGTGGCGGGGACGCTGATGGTGGAGCCGACCGAGAGCGAGGACCTGGCCGAGCTGGACCGGTTCTGCGACGCGATGATCGCGATCCGCGCGGAGATCGAGAAGGTGGGCGCCGGGGAGTGGCCGGCCGGGGACAACCCGCTCGCCAACGCCCCGCACACCGCGGAGATGGTGACCGGTGACGAGTGGCCGCACCCGTACCCGAGGTCGGTGGGGGCGTACCCGGCCGGGGTGGACCGGGCCGGCAAGTACTGGCCGCCGGTGCGGCGGATCGACGGCGCGTACGGCGACCGGAACCTGGTGTGCTCGTGCCCGTCGCCGGAGGCGTTCGAGGACTGACCGGACGCGCCGGGGCGGTCGTACGGCGGCCGCCCCGGCCGTGCCACCCCGCCCGACCTGGGGAACTAGCCTGATCGGCGAGGTGGTGACGCAGAGTGGTCGCTCAGGCGACGAGGGCGTGGCGGGCGGGCCCGCGGTGCGGGGCGATGCAGCGGCCGTCGGGGAGCAGTTCGCCGGTGTCCTCGAAGACGATGACGCCGTTGCAGAGCAGGCTCCAGCCCTGCTCAGGGAAGCAGGCGATGACCCGGGCGGCTTCCCGATCAGTCGCGTCGGCAGAGGGGCAGGTGGGTTGGTGCTGGCACATCGGGTTCTCCGGACTGTGGGGGCACTGTGTCATGGTTCACATGACCAGTGACGCACAGTACCAAGCGAAAGTGGCCAGCATCGAGCACGTCCACGCGTGCGAGTCGGGAAATCCACTGAACGGACGAGGAAGAATGGGCCAGACGGCGTGGAAACGCTTGCAGTCGCGCTGATCGATGTGCCGAGGGCGCCGGTGGGCTGCCGCCGTACGCTGGTCGAGCGGGCCCGCTGGGAGTGGCGCCCCGCCGACGGGGGAGACCCGGCCGCCCGTGCCCAGGAGTTCCTCGCCGCGCACGGTCTGCCCCTGGACGACCTGGCCCGGCCCGCCGCCGGTCACGACCCGGCCGGGCCCTGCGGCGCCGCCCTGTACGTCTCGGCCGCCGCCGGGGCGCTGATGACCGGCGCGTCGGCCGGCGCGGCCAACCCGGCGCCGGCCCTGCCGGAGGTCGCCGTGGTGGTCTACGGTCACGGCGACCCCGCGCCCGCGCGCCCTCCGGTCGGCCCGTGGTGGCTCGACGGGTGGGTGGAGAGCTGGACGCCGGCCCAGCACGCCGCGGCGGTGACGGCCGTGCGCGAGGCCATCGGTCGCGGCGACGTGTACCAGGTCAACGTCGTGGGGCACGCCGCCGCCCGCTACACCGGCGACCCGCTGCCCGCCTTGGCGCGGCTCGGCGCGCTGCCCGGCGCCCGCTACGGCGGCACCCTCACCGGCGAGGGCTGGGCGATCGGCTGCGCCTCCCCGGAGACGCTGGTCGAGCTGGACGGGGCCCGTTTGATCACCCGCCCCATCAAGGGCACCCGGCCGGCCACCGCGGCCGGCGCCCGCGAGCTGCTGGCCAGCGCGAAGGAGCGCGCCGAGCACGTGATGATCGTCGACCTGGAGCGCAACGACCTCGCGCGCCTGGCCCGTACCGGCACCGTGCGCGTCGACGAGCTGTTCGCGGTACGGCGCTGGTGCGACCTGTGGCAGGCCGAGTCGACGGTGTCCGCGGTCGTCGCCGACGGGCTGGGCCTGGCCGACCTGCTGCGCGCGGTCTGCCCCGGCGGGTCGGTCACCGGCGCCCCCAAGCGGGCGGCACTGGACCAGATCGCCGCCCTCGAACCGGTCGGCCGGGGCGCCAGCATGGGCGCGCTCGGCTGGGTCGCTCCCGGCCGCGTCGACCTGGGCCTGACCATCCGCACGGCGGCGGCCGACGGGCAGCGGATGCACGTGTGGGCCGGCGGTGGCATCACGTGGGGCAGCGACCCGGAGGCGGAGGTCGCCGAGGCGGCCGCCAAGAGCGCGCCGGTGCGCGCCACCCTCGCCGGGCGCTGAGCCCGCGCTCCTCCCGCGGTGGTGCGCGGGCCCGGATGTCGCCCGCCGGACGGCCGCGCGGCCGAACCTGATTCCCGGCCCGACCCGGGGCCTGTCGTGAGGGTGACCGCCACGGCCCGCTCCGACCTGGTTCTCGGTGGAGCCGCCCGAGCTGTGCCAACAACCCGTTGCAAAGAATCCTTTGCAAATATACCTTTGCATCATGACCGGAGACCCCCACAAGCCCGGATACGACTCGGCGCAGGACATCGTTCTCGACGCCCGGACGCTGCGCGGCGTGGCCCATCCGCTGCGCCTGCGACTGCTCGGCTCACTGCGCCACGACGGCCCGCAGACCGCCACCCAGCTGGCCGCGCGGCTCGGTGAGTCCAGCGCGGCGACCAGCTACCACCTGCGCACGTTGGCCGCGCACGGCTTCGTCGCCGACGCGCCCGAGCTGGGCCGCGGCCGGGAACGCTTCTGGCGCGCCGTGCACCGCTCGACCTGGTTCGACGCACCCGACCGCGACGCGCCGGAGCGCGAGCTCGGGGAGGCCTACCTGCGCACGGTCGCGCGGATGTACGCGGAGAACGTCGAGCGGTCCATCACCGAGCTGGCCGACTGGCCGCAGGAGTGGGTCCGCGCGGCCAGCCTGAGCGACCTCGCGCTCCGCCTGAGCGCTGCCGAGGCGCAGCAACTCGCCGACGACATGATGGCCCTGCTGGTGCGGTACCGCGACCAGGCCGAGCAGCGGGCCGGTGACGGATCGGAGCGCGTCACGATGACCACCCAGTTCCAGATCTTCCCCCGGCGCGGCCAGCTGGACGCGCTGTTGGCGGCGCGAGCCGCGTCCGCCGGCGAGCCCGCCGGTGCCGTGGCCGACGATCCCTCCGCCGAGGGGGACCGGTCGTGAGGCGGGGGTCGGCGTACGGGCTGCTCGTCGCCCAGGCGGTCTCGGTCACCGGCACCCGGATGTCGGTCGTGGCGGTGCCCTGGTTCGTGCTGCACACCACCGGCGACGCCCTCCTGACCGGCGTCACCGCGTTCGTGGAGATGGGCGCCCTGGTCGCGGCGCGCGTCCTCGGCGGACCCCTGGTCGACCGCATCGGGTCACGGATGGCCAGCGTGGGCGGCGACCTGATCGCCGGGCTCGTGCTCGCCGTGGTGCCCCTGCTGTACGCCGCCGGTCTGCTCGCCTTTCCGGTCCTGCTCGTGCTGGTCGGGGTGGTCGGGCTGTTCCGCGGGCCGTCGGACAACGCGAAGTACGCGTTGGTGCCCGACGTCGCCGCCGCCGCCGGCTGGAGCAACGAGCGCGCCGCCGGGCTGGCCGACAGCGTCCAGCGCCTCGGGTCGCTGATCGGGGCGCCGCTGGGTGCGCTGCTGATCACTCTGGTCGGCGCTCCCGCGGTCATCGCGCTGGACGCGGTCAGCTTCCTGCTCGCCGCCGCGCTGGTGGCGACACTGGTCCGGGTCCGGCGCGCCGCACCCGAGCCGGCCGAGGCGGGCCACCGCGGCGGCGTCGGCGGCTACCTGGCCGACCTCGGGGCCGGGCTGCGCTTCGTCCGGCGCGATCCGCTGCTGCGGGCGATCGTCACCATGGTGCTGCTGACGAACCTGCTCGACCAGGCGATGACGGCGGTGCTGGTCCCGGTGTGGGCGGCCGAACGCTTCGACGACGCCGCACCCGTCGGGCTCGTGTTCGGGGCGCTGAGCGCCGGGGCGTTCGCCGGGTCGCTGCTCGTGTCGGTCCACGGCGCAAGGTTGCCGCGGTGGCGCACCTACACCCTGGCCTTCCTGCTCGGCGCCGTCCCACGGATCTTCGTGCTGGCGCTGCCGGTCGGGCTGCCCGTCGTCGCGGGTGTCGCGCTCGTCGGCGGGGTGCTGATCGGCGCCATCAATCCGCTGCTGTCCGCCGCGGAGTTCGAACGCATCCCGGCCGCCCTGCGGGCCCGTGTCCTCGGCGCGGTCGGCGGCCTGGCCTGGGCGGGTATCCCGCTCGGCGGGCTCGTCGGTGGCGTGCTCGCGTCCGCGCTCGGCGCCACCGGCGGCATCCTCGTGGTGGGCACGGCGTACCTGCTGGTCACCCTCGACCCGCTGGTCCGCCGGCGCACCTGGCGGTTGATGGACCGGCAGCCGGCTCCCACCACCGCCCTGGTCTCCGTGCCCGGCTGACGACGGCGGGCGCGCGGAATCCGGGCCCGTGCGGGTGGTGCCGGAGCGGTCCGAGCCGCTCCGGCACCACCCGCACGGGCGGACGCCGTTCAGCGGCGGGCGGCGAGGTCGTCCAGTGCCGCGACGACCCGCTCACCGATCCCGTGGCCGGCGCCGTGCCCGGCGGCCTCGACCACCTCCAGGCGCGCGTCGGGCCAGGCCTGCGCCAGCTCCCACGGGACGTCCAGCGGGCTGCTGATGTCGAGGCGGCCGTGCAGGAGGACGCCGGGGACGCCGGCGAGCCGGTCGGCGTCGCGCAGCAGCTTCCCGTCGGGCAGGAACGCGGCGTGGCGCCAGTAGTGGGTGACCAGCCGGGCCGAGAGCATCCGGAATTCGGGGTCGGCGAAGCGGGGGTCGGGACGCCAGCCGGGGACCGTGCGGACGTGGGTGTCGTCCCACGCGCACCAGTCGCGGGCCGCCCGCTCGCGGACCGCCGGGTCGGGGTCGGCCAGCAGCCGGGCGTACGCGTCGGCCAGATTCCCGTCGCGGTCCGCCGGCGGCACCCCGTCGCGGAAGCGGGCCCACTCGGCCGGGAACACGCGGCCCATCCCCCGGGTGATCCACTCGACCTCCCGGTGGCTGGTGGTGACCACGCTGAACAGCACCAGCTCGCTGACCCGTTCCGGGTGCCGCTGGGCGTACGCGAGGCCGAGGGTGGAGCCCCAGGAGGCGCCGAGCACGAGCCACCGGTCCACGCCGAGGTGTTCGCGCAGCCGCTCGATGTCGGCGATCAGGTGGTCGGTGGTGTTGACGGACAGGTCCACCGCCGGGTCGGAGGCGAGCGGACGGCTGCGGCCGCAGCCGCGCTGGTCGAACAGGACCACCCGGTAGCGCGCCGGGTCGAAGTAGCGCCGCCAGCCGGGTGTGGCGCCGGAACCGGGGCCGCCGTGCAGCACCACGGCCGGTTTGCCGTCCGGGTTGCCGCACGCCTCCCAGGCGACGAGCTGGCCGTCGCCGACGTCGAGCAGGCCGTGCGCGTACGGCTCCACGATCGCGTACATCCGTCCTCCCTCAGAAATAACAGCGCTGTTACAGTAGCGGGGTGAACGAGGTACCGGACCGGGAGGCCGTGGGGACGCTGCTGCGGCACGTCCTGGAGGTGCTCGACGGCGACGTGGCCGCCGTCTACGCCGAGCGGGGCCTGGCCGACTACCGGCCGCGGTTCTCGCCGCCGCTGCGGGTGCTGGTCGCCGACGGGCCGCTGCCGATCCGCGACCTGGCCCGCCGGGTCGGGGTCACCCACTCCGCGGCGAGCCAGACCGTGGCGCAGATGGCCCGCGCGGGCCTGGTCGAGCTGACCCCCGGCGCGGACGCCCGGCAGCGGATCGTGCACCTCACCGCCCGCGCCCGCGCGCTGCTGCCCGTCGTCGAGGCGGAGTGGGCGGCCACCACCGCGGCGATGCGCGAGCTGGACGCCGAGCTGCCCGCGCCGCTGGCCGACGTGCTGCACGCCGTGCTCGTCGCGGTGCGCCGCCGGCCGATGCGCCGACGCATCGCCGACGCCGGCCTGCCACCGCCACCGCGGGCCTGATCCCGGCCGGCGGGAGCGGAGCGCCCCCACCGGCCGGGCGTAATCAGCGGCTCAGCGGCTCAGCCGGCGGTAACGGCGCACGGACAGGGGCAGGAACACGGCGACGAGCAGCACCGGCCACGCCACCGCGAGGGCGACGGCGTGCTGCGCGGCGAACGAGTCACCGCCCCATCCGGGATTGCCGAACAGCTCCCGGCAGGCCGCCACGGTCGCCGACAGGGGGTTCCACTCGGCGACCGCGCCGAGCCAGCCCGGCATGGTCTCCGGTGGCACGTACGCGTTGGAGGTGAACCCGACCGGCCAGATGAGCACCTGCAACGCCACGATGGACTCCGGCCGGCGCAGCAGCAGCGCCAGGTGGATGCCGACCCAGATCAGCGCGAACCGCAGCAACAGGAGCAGGCCGACGGCCGCCAGCGCCGCGTCCAGCCCGTGGTGCCAGCGCCAGCCCACGAGCCAGCCGCAGGTCAGCATCACGGCCAGCCCGACCGCGGAGTTGAGCAGATCCGCGGCGGCGCGCCCCCCGACGACGGCGGAGCGGGCCATCGGCAGGGACCGGAACCGGTCGGTGACACCGCGGGCGGTGTCGGTGGCCACCGCGGCGTAGCTGGCCTCGATGCCGAACGCCATGGTCATGGCGAACATGCCGGGCAGCAGGAACTCCCGGTAGTCGCCGCCGCCGGGCACCGACATGGCGCCACCGAACAGGTAGCCGAACATCAGCACCAGCAGCACGGGGAACAGCAGGCCGGCGATCAGCTGCCCGGGCTGGCGGGCCCAGTGCGCCACCGCCCGGCCGGTCAGCACGAGGGTGTCGGCCACGGCCCAGCGCAGCCGGCGCGGTGTGAGGGACACGACGCTCATCCGGTCACCGCCCCGGCCGGGTCGGTCAGGCGCAGGAAGACCTCGTCGAGGGTGGGGCGGCGCACCCCCACGTCGGCGACGTCGACGCCCGCGGCCCGCAGGGCGTGCAGCACGGCGGTGAGGGCCGCGACGCGCTCGCCCACCGGCACGCTGATCCGCAGTGCCGCCGCGTCGACGCTCGGCGTGGCGGCGGTGGCGGCGGCGATCACGGCGGCGGCCGCGTCGAGGTCGTCGGCGTGGTGCAGCAGCACGTCGAGCCGGTCGTCGCCCAGGTCGCTCTTGAGCTGCTCCGGGGTGCCTTCGGCGATGACGCGGCCGGAGTCCACGACCCGGATGGTGTCGGCGAGCTGGTCGGCCTCGTCGAGGTACTGGGTGGTCAACAGCACGGTGGTGCCGTCGGCGACGAGGGCGCGGACGCAGGCCCAGATCTCGCCGCGTCCACGCGGGTCCAGCCCGGTGGTGGGCTCGTCGAGGAAGAGCACCGGCGGGGCGAGGACCAGGCTGGCCGCCAGGTCCAGGCGCCGACGCATGCCGCCGGAGTAGCCGGAGACGGGGCGGGCGGCGGCGTCGGTGAGGCCGAACCGGTCGAGCAGTTCGTCGGCGCGGGCCCGCGCGGCGGCGCGCGACAGGTGGTGCAGCCGGGCGAAGAGCACCAGGTTCTGCCGGCCGCTGAGCACCTCGTCGACGGCGGCGTGCTGCCCGACGAGCCCGATCGCGGCGCGGACCCGGTCGGGGTGGCGCAGCACGTCGTGCCCGGCGACCCGCGCCCGCCCGCCGTCGGGGTGCAGCAGGGTGGCGAGGATCCGTACCACCGTGGTCTTGCCCGCCCCGTTGGGGCCGAGCAGCCCGCACACCGTGCCGGCGGGCACCGTGAGGTCCAGCCCGGCCAGGGCGTCGGTGTCGCCGTAGCGCTTGCGCAGCCCTTCGGCCTCGATGGCTGCTGTTCCGATCGTCATGCGCGCAGGCCCCTTCCGTTTGCCGTACGACGTACCGTACAGCGTACGGCAAGGGCGGCGGTAGAGTCCGGGGCGTGACGGAGTACAGCGGCACCGGCGACCCGGCGCGCAGCCTCGCCCTGCTCTGGCGCACCCGGGAACCGGCCAGCCGCCGGGGTCGCACCGACCTCACCGTCGACCGGATCGTGCGGGCGGCCGTCGAGCTGGCCGACAGCGAAGGGCTCGGCGCGCTGTCCATGCGTCGCGTCGCCGAACGCCTCGGCGTGGGCACGATGTCGCTCTACACCCACGTCCCCGGCAAGGGCGAGCTGCTCGACCTGATGCTCGACACCGTCTACGGCGAGACCGTCGAGCCGCCGCGGCCGCCGGAGGGCTGGCGCGGCCGGCTGGAGCAGATCGCCCGGGAGAACTGGGCCCGCTACCTGCGCCACCCGTGGCTGCTCCAGGTGGCCACCACCCGCCCACCGCTCGGCCCCAACCTGATCGCCCGCTACGAGCACGAGCTGCGGGCCGTCGACGGCATCGGCCTGACCGACCTGGAGATGGACGCCGTCGTCACGCTCGTCGGCGGGTACGTCCACGGCGCCGTGCGGGGCGCGGTCGAGGCCGCCGAGGCGGCCGCGCGGACCGGCATGACCGACGAGCAGTGGTGGCACGCCCACGCCCCCTACCTGGAGAAGGCCATGGACCCGCGCCGCTTCCCGCTCGCCTCCCGGGTCGGCGCGGCGGCCGGCGAGGAGTACCAGGCCGCGGGCGACCCGGCGCGGGCGTTCGAGTTCGGGCTGGCCCGCATCCTCGACGGCATCGAGGTGCTCGTCCGCGACCGGGGACGCGCCGGATAATCTTGCCGGCATGACGATGCGGCCCATCCGGATCATCGGCGACCCGGTGCTGCGCACCTCGTGCGCGCCGGTGACGAGCTTCGACGCCGAACTGCGCGCCCTGGTCGGCGACCTGATGGACACCCTGCTCGGCGCGCCCGGCCGGGCCGGCGTCGCCGCCCCGCAGATCGGCGTGGACGCCCAGGTGTTCGTCTACGACGCCGACGGGCACCGCGGACACCTCGTCAACCCGACCCTCGAGCTCTCGGAGGAGACGCAGGAGGACGACGAGGGCTGCCTGTCCATCCCCGGGCTGTACTTCCCGACCCGACGCGCCCTGCACGCCACCGCCCACGGCTTCGACCAGCACGGCGAGCCGCTGACCATCTCCGGCAGCGGTTTCCTCGCCCGCGCCTTGCAGCACGAGACCGACCACCTGGCGGGGCGGCTCTACGTGGACACCCTGCGCGGGGAGACCCGGCGGCGGGCGCTGCGGGAGATCCGCGCCGGGCGCTTCGACTCGCCGCGCCGCCACGGCTGACCCCCGCCACGCAGGACGGGGGCCACACCGCGCCTATCCGCGGGCGGTCAGGGTGAACTCGCCGTAGCCGGCCACCGGGGTGAACCCGAGCCGCTCGTAGAGCCGTACCGCCGTGTGGTTGTCGGCGCGCACGTTCAGGGTGACGTGGGTGACGCTCGCGCGCAGCCGCCGGCACAGCCCGGCCACCACGGCCGTGCCCAGCCCGCGCCCCCGCGCCCGGGGATGGGTGGTCACGTTGCCCAGGGCGGCCACCGCGTACGCCGGTGACCACACGTGCACCCCGGCCACGGCGACCAGCTCACCGCCGTCGCGCACGCCCAGGTACTGGCCGGTCTCCACCATCCGCGGGTCGAACCAGTTGCCCGGGTACGCGGCGGCGTAGAGCGCGTGCAGCGCCGGCAGGTCCGCCGCGCCCAGCGGCTCCCCGGCGGGCGTGACCGCGGCCAGCCGCGCCGGGTCGGTCAACGCCATCTTCAGGTGCGCGCCGCCGCCGTCCAGCCGGTACGAGGCGGCCAACGCCGCCTCCAGGCCGGGGGAGAGGTGCGCGTACAGCCGGGCGGGCAGCACCGGGGCGAGGTCGGTGAGCAGCGCCGCCAGCTCGGCCACGCGCGGCGGCGCGGCGAACGCCAGCAGCGTCGGGGGAGACGCGCCGTGGTAGAGCAGGGCCACCTGGTCGCCCCGGCGAAACCACGAGGTGTACGGCCAGAAGAAGTCATCCAGGTCGCCGAGCTGGTAGGCGTACAGCACCGGGTCCCGGCCCAGCAGCCGGGCCAGCACCGACCGGTCGTGTTCGGCGGGTACCGGCATCCGCGCTAGGCCGTCCACTGGTCGTAGCCGAGCTTGCCGACCAGCGCGAGTACCACCACGAGCAGCACGATACGCACGAACCCGGCACCGCGGCGCAACGCCGTCCGCGCGCCGAGCGCCGCGCCGGCGATGTTGCACACCGCCATCGCCGCGCCGAGCAGCCACCACACGTGCCCGGTCACGCCGAACACCACGAGTGCGCCGAGGTTCGTGCCGGCGTTGACCACCTTCGCCATCGCCGACCCGTGCACGAAGTCCGCGCCGACCAGCGCGGTGAACACCAGCACCAGGAACGTGCCGGTGCCCGGGCCGATCAGCCCGTCGTACAGGGCGATGCCGATCCCGGCGACGGCCACCGCGGCGGCCACCCGCCCCCGGGTGCGCCGCTGCGGCGCGGACACCACCCCCAGCCGGGGGCGCAGCAGCACGAACAGCGCCACCGTGAGCAGCACCACCAGCACCACCGGCCGGTACGCGGCCGCCGGCACCGCACCGGCGAGCACCGCGCCCACCCCGGCGCTGACCACCGCGAACCCGGCCGCCGGCCCCGCCACCCCCCAGTCGATCTTCGTGCGGCGCGCGTACGTCGCCGCGGCGGTCGCGGTGCCCGCGATCGCGGCGAGCTTGTTCGTGCCCAGCGCGGTGGCCACCGGCACGCCGGGCGCGGCGACGAGCAGCGCCGGCAGCAGGAGCAACCCGCCGCCGCCGACCACCGCGTCGACCCAGCCGGCCATCGCGGCGGCGGTGAGCAGGGTGATCAGCGATGCGACGTCCACGGCCGGCCATTCTGCCGACCGGCACGCCGCCCGTGGGCCGCCCTGTGTCCAGCCTCACCGTCCGCGGCCGGTAGGCGGGTCGTCGGCGCCAGCGACCTCGTGCAGGGCGGCCAGCAGGGTGCGCAGGGCGGGCGTGACGGGCGCGGACTCCCGCACGGCCGCCCCGATCACCCGGACCGGACGCGGATCCCGCAGCGGTCGGACGCGCACGCCCGGGTGCACGGCACCCAGTCCGCTCTCCGGCAGCACACTGACCCCCAGCCCGGCGGCCACGAGCTTCCTGTGGACCCGACTCGCCCTCGACGGCGGCCTCACACCCCGTACCTCGCCGTGCTCCGCCGCGCCCTCGGCGCCGCCGTCCTGCTCGCCCTCGCCCGCGCCGCCCGCCAGAGCCTGCCCCGCGGGCGCCGCACCTGGGCACACCTGACCGTCGCCGGCGCCGCCGTCGTCCTGCTCGGGGTGGCCCTGACCCGCCACCGGCGACCCGAACCGGCCCGCCCACCGCGCGACGACCGACCCCACGAGCACGCCCGCCTCCGCCGTGCACCGGTCACAGCCCACGACGGCGACGCCACCACACCCCCACAGCCCCCACCGCCACGAACACCAGCACCGAACAGAGCAACGCCTTGACCACCGGGAAAGACTGCCACGGCGTCGTAGGGTGCAGGAGTGCGCCTGGCCACCTTCAACCTGCTGCACGGTCGATCGCTCACCGACGGCCTCGTCGACCCCGACCGGCTCACCGCCGCCGTCACCGCCCTCGACGCCGACGTGCTCGCCCTGCAGGAGGTCGACCGCGACCAGAGTCGCAGCGGCAACCTCGACCTCACCGCCATCGCCGCCCGCGCCCTCGACGCCCCCCACCACCGCTTCGCCGCCGCCCTCGTCGGCACCCCCGGCGAGGGGTTCCGCCCCCTCACCGGCGACGACGACGGCCACGGCGAACCCTGCTACGGCATCGGCCTGATCAGCCGCTACCCCGTCCGTACCTGGCGCGTCACCCGCCTCACACCCGCCCCCGTCCGCTCACCCGTCTACGTCCCCGGGCCCGGCCGTGGCCTCGTCCTGCTGCACGACGAACCGCGCGTCGTGCTCGCCGCCGTCCTCGACACCCCACACGGGCCGCTCACCGCCGCCGCCACCCACCTGTCCTTCGTGCCCGGATGGAACCTGCGCCAACTCCGCCAGGTCGTCCGCGCGCTGCGCGCCCTTCCGGCACCCCGCGTCCTGCTCGGCGACCTCAACCTGCCCGCCGGTGTCGTCCGGGTCGTCTCCGGCTGGCAACCGCTCGGCCGCCGCCCCACCTACCCGGCCGGCGAACCCCGCGTGCAGCTCGACCACATCCTGGCCGACCGGCAGGCCGTGCGCCGGCTGCCACCCGTCACCGCCGTCGACACGCCGCCGTCCACCATCTCCGACCACCGCCCCCTCCTGGTCGACATCGGCTGACCGACGTCAGCGCCACCAGGGGAGAGGGCCCCTTACCGCATCGAGGCGCAAGATTCCCTCAAGATCGTTGATTCGGCAATCCACGACGATCATGCTGGTCCAAACCGCGTCACGGTCAACCAGTACTCGCCATGGAGGCCATGTGAGACGCCAACGCGTCGTACTCATCGCACTGTCCACACTCCTCACGGCCAGCCTCACCACCGTCGCCGCCCCGGCGAACGCCCAGCAGCAGGCCGCCGCCCCCAACCAGGTCACCGACCTCACCGTCCGCCAAGGCGACGGATACGCCACCCTCGCCTGGAAGCCCGTCGACGGCGCCACCGACTACCAGATCGAACGCACCGCGGTCGACGCCACGGGCACGCCCACCGGCACCCCCACCATCGTCGGCATCTGGCGCCCCAACCGGCAGGTCAACCAGCAGGAACCCACCTTCGCCGACGCCGGCTTCAACCCCGGCGACCGGTTCAGCTGGCGCGTACGCGCCCGCGTCGACACCACCGAACAGCCCTACTCCGACGCCGTCGCCGGCACCACCACCGCGCCCTGGGGCGACCCCACCGTCCCCGGCCAGCAGCTGCGCACCCAGTGGGAGACCAGCCGCGCCGCCCAGTACACCAGCGACACCGACGAGTACGCCTACACGGCGGCCATCGACCAGCTCAGCGACCGCGTACGCGTCGTGGAGATCGGCCGGACGGTGCTGAACCGACCGATCAACATGTTCGTCATCGGTTACCCGGCCCCGCCGGCCACCCCCGCGGCCGTCGCCGCCACCTCACCGGTGGCCATCAACTGCAACGTCCACGGCAACGAACCCGGCGACCGGGAAGCCTGTCTCATCATGGCCCGGCAACTCGCGTTCAGCACCGACCCCCGGGTCCTCGACCTGCTCAGCCACACCACCGTCCTGATCGTCCCCACCATCAACGGTGACGGCCGCGCCGCCAACACCCGCGGCAACTCCACCGGCCAGGACCTCAACCGCGACTACTCGCTCATCCGCCAGCCCGAGACCGCCGCGTACGTCAAGATGCTCCGCGAGTACCGGCCCATCGCCGGCTACGACGGCCACGAGTACGGCAACTCCCGCGCCGGCGACCTGCCCATGCTCCCCCCGCGCCACCAGAACGTCGCCCAGCCCATCTTCGACGAGTCCATGGACATGATCGAAGGCCACATGTACAACAAGGGCGCCGAAGACGGCTGGTGGGCCTGCCCCTACGGCTGCGAGGGCGGCGGCAACGTCGGCCTCAGCGAGGAGACCATCCTCCGCAACACCCTCGGCCTCAAGAACGTCGTCAACTCGCTGCTCGAACTGCGCAGCTCCGGCGGCCAGACCCGGCCCGACGAGGGCAACTCGGCCAACAACCGCCGCCGCAAGACCTTCTCCGCCCTCTGGACCTTCCAGCAGTTCCTCGACTACCACCGCGCGAACCTGCCCGCCATCAGCCAGGCCCGCGCCGAGGCCATCACCGCGCAGGCCGCCAACACCGGACGCCTCGTCTTCCGCGGCTCCCGCCCCATCCCCGCCCACCCGGCGCCGCACCCCGGCGACAGCCCGCCGCCGATCGACGCCCCGCCGGCCAACCTCATCCTCGACAACGCCCCCTGCGCCTACCGGCTCACCGAGGAGCAGTACCACGGCGCCCGCACCGACGGACCCGGCGGCGTCGGCGCCACCGTCGCCGACCGCATCGCCGCCCACGGCTGGCAGGTCGTCAAGGTCGGCGACAGCTACTACGTCCCGCTCAACCAGCCCGAACGCGGCCTCATCCCGCTGCTGCTCGACGGCGTGGGCGTGGAGAACCTCGTCGACGGCGAACGGATCTACCCGACCCTCACCGGCCGGCGCACCGGCCCGCTGACCGTCACCGGGTTCACCTGCGCGGCCGACGCCACCATCACCGGCCCCGTCACCGTCCGACCCGGCGCCGCGCTCGTCGCCACCGGCACCACCGTCACCGGCCCGGTCAACGCCACCGGCGCCGCCGGTGTCCTGCTCGCCGACAGCACCGTCACCGGCCCGGTCCGGCTGACCGGCACCACCGACGCCATCTCGCTGATCGACGTCAAGGTCACCGGCCCCGTCGACCTGTCCGCCAACCGCACTTCCACCGAGCCGCTGCTCGTCGGCAACCAGGTCACCGGCCCGATCGCCTGCAACGGCAACACCACCGCACCGATCAACCTCAACATCCGCAACACCGGGACCGGCCCCCGCGCCGGCCAGTGCGCCACCCTGTGACACCCACCCGGTGACCCCAGCCGGCAGGGCGGACCCGCTCCGCCCTGCCGGCACCCCGCACCCCGCAAGGAGACGTCGTGTCGTACCCCCGCACCCGCACCCCGCGGCGCGCCGGCGCCCTCCTCGCCGCCGCCCTGCTCCTGACCACCACGGCCTGCACCACCGACCCCGACACCACCACCCCCGACCCCAGCCTCGCCGCCGCCGTCCAGGTCACCGGGCCACTCTGCGCCGCCCTACCCACCGGCACCGAACCCGGCAACCCCACCGCCCTCGCCGGCCTCCCCGTCGACCAGGCCCTCACCTGGATGCCCACCCTCACCACCTTCGAGGCGGCCCTGCGCACCAGCGGACTCCTCGCCGACCTCGACCGCGACGGCATCACCGTGCTCGCCCCCACCGACGACGCCTTCGCCAGGAAGTTCTCCGACGACAACTGGGACACCCTCATGACCCGCGACCGCGACACACTGCGCACCCTGGTCAAGGCCCACCTCATCGACGGCGCCCACACCGTCGACCAGCTCGCCACCACCGGCACCACCAC
This sequence comes from Micromonospora xinjiangensis, assembly GCF_056150165.1. Lineage (NCBI taxonomy): Bacteria > Bacillati > Actinomycetota > Actinomycetes > Micromonosporales > Micromonosporaceae > Micromonospora > Micromonospora xinjiangensis. Next base: position 54,107 of record NZ_JAXCFO010000007.1, read on the forward strand.
CACCCTCGACGGCACCACACTCACCGTCACCCGCACCGGCGACACCACCCGCTTCGGCGACAAGGCCGACGCCGTCTGCGCCGACTACCAGGCCGCCGGCGCCCGCATCCACCTCGTCAACGCGGTCCTCGGCCCCCTGCCCACCACCGCCGACGGCACCGGACACCGCGCCCACTGACCACCCCGCCGCTACGCCGCCGGACCGGCCACCAACCCCTCCGCCAGCGACCACCACCCGGGCAGGCACCCCAGCACCGCGTCCGCCCGCCGACGGCGCCCCGCCGCCGACGCCACCCCCAGATCCGCCAACGCCGCCTCGAACAACGGCGCCAGCTCCACACCCCACCCCGGCGCGTCCGCCGCCAGCACCGCGTGACAGCGCGCGTACGTCGCCAGGATCCAGAACATCGCCTCCCGGTGCCGGCCCGCCGCCACCAGCTCCCGCGAACCCTCCACCACCACCGGCCGCGCCGCCACCGTCACATCCGCGCTGAAGAAGAACGGTGTCCGCGCCACCGAGGCCGCCACGTCGAACGTCCGCACCAGACCCGCCAGGTGCTCGCGCACCCGCCCCGCCGACACACCCCCACCGTCGAACAGCTCCAGCAGCTCCGTGTACCGGCCGGCCAACCCGTACGCGGACAACACCTCCCGCGCCACCACGTACCGCCGCCGCACCGTCGGATCCCGCCGCACCGCCACCACCGGCAGCAACGCCAACACCGACGTCGGGAACAACCACCCCGTCACCTGGGCGTGCAACGGCGCACCCTCGTCCAGCACCCGCAACCCGTCCTCGACCCGCCGCCGGACACCAGCGCACCGCCGGCGCACCCACACCGGATCCGCGAACCCCGCCGACACCCGCTCCCGTAGCGCCGCCAACCGGCCCGACGGATCCACGATCACCGTGTCCGTCCGGAAGCACGGCGCGAACACCCACGAACCCAGCACGTCCTCCGCATCGCCCAGCTCACCCCACGTCACGGTGCCGACCTCCAGCAGCACCCCCGCATGGCGGAACTTGCCCGGCTTCACAGCCGGTCGGTCGCGTACCAGCACCACGTCCACGTCGGACGACATCGGCAGCACCGCCTCGTCCGGTAGACCCACCGTCGAGCCGCTGAAGAACGCCCCCCGCACCCCCGGATCCCGGCGCGCCTCCTCCCGCACCCACCGCACGGCCACCGCGCGTGCCTCACCCACCCGCACCCGGCACCTCCCGCCCGGCCACCAACCCCGCCAACGCCCGGTTGGTCCGGTTGGACCGCACCGCCGCGCGCTGCTGGCCCGCCGTCACCTCGATGTACGCCTGCGACGCCGTCAACGACGCGTGCCCCAGCAACCGCATGATCTCCGCCGCGCTCGCCCCGTCCTCCGCCAGCCGCGTCGCGAACGTGTGCCGCAACGCGTGCAGCCGCGCACCGCGCGGCACCCGGTCACCGATGCCCGCCCGCCGGTAACAGGACTCCACCAGGTACTGCAGCCCACCCCGGCGCAGCGGCTCACCCCGCCGGTCCACCATGAACGGCGAGTCCGGCCGCACGCTGCGCGCCCCGAACCGGCGACGGCGGCTGTCCAGGTAGCCGGCCAGCACCCGGTCCAGCCCGTCCTCGATCGGCACCGTGCGCGGCCGCCCGCCCTTGCCCGCCACCTCCACCCGTCGCTCGCCCTCCCGGCCGGTCACCGACGCCACGCGCAGCGCCAGCAGCTCGGACAGGCGCAACCCCGCGCACAGCGCCAACGCCAGCACCGCCAGGTCCCGCTCCGGCCACGGGTCCCGCTGCCGGCCGGCCTCGCGGGCGACCGCGGCCAGGAGCTCCTCCGGGGTGTCCTCACCGCGCAGGGGCTTCGGCTGGGGGAGCGGGGCCCGGGGTCGCCCCACCGCCGGCATCGGGTTTCCCGGTACGACCCCCTCCGCGACCAGGAAGGTGAAGAAGGTGTTCCAGGTGGACCAGGCGCGGTGGACGGAGGCGGCGGCGCGGGGCGCGGCGAACCGGGCGAACGCCGCCCGCATGAGCCGGGGGGAGAGGGCGTCGAGCGGCAGGGCGTCGAGGGGGAGGGGAGGGGTGAGGGCCTCACCGGCCAGGGCGCCGACAGTGCGCAGATCACGCCGGTAGGCCTCCAGGGTGTGCGGCGAGGGTTTGCGGGTGGCCCGGGCCGTCAGGAACTCCTCGATCCAGAACTGCACCGATTCGTCCCGTTTGTCATGCATAAGGCAAATTATGCATGATTTTCGCGTTGCCGGACAACCGAGGGGAGAGGGGGCCAATGGCGCAGCACGGGCCGCACGTCAGGCCGGCGGCCGGGTGAGTCTGGCGGCCACGGTGTCGAGGATCCACTCCAGGCCGGTCGCGAAGGATGCCTCGGGGTCCACGTCCGTGCCGTCGTACACGACCCTGCGCAGCGCCGGGAAGCGCCCCGTGGCCAACATCCTCGTCACGTGGGGGCCGGAGGCGCGCTGCCAGTCGCGCTCGGACAGTCCCGTGGCGCGCTCGGCCCGCAGGTGCGCGATCTCCCGCCTGATCGCGCCGATGTAGTAGGCGCTGACAACCTCCACCGCGCGCATGACGGTGTCGAGGTCGGCGAGACCGTCGAGCGCGGCCAGCGTCGCCTCGGTCACCGCGAGCCCGTTCGGACCCAGGGTGGGGCGGCCGCCGAGCAGGTCGGCCAGCCACTCGTGCCGGAGAGCGGACTGCCTGGTGCGATGGGCGAGGACGCGTAGCGCCTCCCGCCACTCGCCGGGCCGCTCCTCGGGGAGGATCTCGGCGTGGACCTCGTCCACCATGAGGTCGAACAGCTCCTCCTTGGTGGAGATGTACCCGTACAGCCGCATCGGGCCGGCGTCCAGCCGGGCGGCCACCTTGCGCAACGACACCGCCTCCAGCCCGCCCTCGTCGGCGAGCGCGATGGCGGCGGCAACGATCCGCTCCCGATCGAGCGGCACGGGGCGAGTCGGCGGCTCCGGCCGGTCCCACACGGTCATGGTGACACCGTACTGTTGCGATGCGGTGTAACGCGGCAATACGGTGTATCGACATGAGACGCCGTATCGCCGTGGTCGGGGCCGGGCCCGCGGGCCTCACCTTCGCCCGCGTCCTGCACCGCCACGGTCACCCCGTCGCCGTCCTCGAACGCGATTCCGCCCCCGACGCCCGACCACCGGGCGGCACGCTCGACCTGCACGAAGGGCTGGGCCAGCGCGCACTGGAGAAGGCGGGGCTGCTGGCGGAGTTCCGGGCGCTGTCCCGTCCCGAGGGGCAGGCGATGCGCATCCTGGACACCGACGGGACCGTCCTGCGCGACTGGCGGCCCCGTCCGGAGGACCGGGCCAACCCCGAGATCGACCGCGGGCAGCTTCGTGACCTGCTGCTCGGCCCGCTCGACGTCCGGTGGGGGCGGGGCGTGACACAGGTGGCGCCGGGCACCGGGGCCGGCGTCCTGGTCCACTTCGCCGACGGGCGGCAGGAGACGTACGACCTCGTGGTGGGCGTGGACGGCGCCTGGTCGCGGGTTCGCCCGGCGGTCTCGCCGGTGACGCCGAACTACACCGGTGTCACCCTGGTCGAGACCTCGCTCGACGACGTCGACACCCGCCACCCTGACCTCGCCCGGTTGATCGGCGACGGTTCCGTGGCCGTGTACGGCGCGAACCGGGCCCTCGTCGCCCAGCGCAACAGCGGCGGCCACGTCAAGGTGTACGCCCAGTTCCGCGCCCCGCTGGACTGGCACGCGACCCTGGACCCGGCCGACGCGCAGGCCGTGCGATCGAGGCTGCTGGCCCTGTTCGACGGGTGGGCCGATCCCGTCCTCGACCTGCTGCGCCACGGCGCCGCCTTCGTCCGCCGGCCCCTGTACGTCCTGCCCGCGTCCCACACCTGGACCCACGTTCCCGGGGTGACGCTGCTGGGCGACGCCGCCCACCTGATGCCTCCCTTGGGGGCCGGCGCGAACCTCGCGATGCTGGAGGGCGCGGAACTCGCCGAGTGCGTCGCCGCCGATCCGGAGGATCTGGACGAGGCCGTCCGCGCGTTCGAGGAACGCATGTGGGCGCGGGCCGCCAGATGGGCGGAGATCACTCTGGCCGGCCTGGAACGCCTCGTGAGCCCGGACCCCGCCGAAGCGCTCGCCCTGTTCGACGAGGTCCAGCAGGCCTGAGGGCGAGGGGCGGGTCGCGCCGGCAGTCCCGAGCCCACCGACCCGACCGACCCCCTCTCGAGGGAGGGCCCGATCCGGTGAGCTTTACATAATGTAGATTATCGAATCTGGGCTGCCGGGTGCGTCACCTGCGGGAAGCGCTGCGTCCGAGGCATTCTCGATAACCCGGGCCATCTCCCAGTGCCGTCGCCTTCCGGTACGCGCTGCCCCCGAGGCCGCGCAGCCGTTATCGACGGCGGGTTCGCCCGCGCGGTCATGCCCGACGTGTGCAAGCGCGCGCCTCGCCGCCACACCCGAGGGCCGGCTCGTCCGGCCGCAGCGGTTACCCGGCACTCCCCGCGCTGCCCGGGATCGCCGGTGAGAGGGCCGGCTCTCGTCCGCGAGCCGCCGTCGAGGCTCCCCCGGTCCGGATGGCTACGCTGGCTCCCGCGTGCCGGAGGAGGTTGCGATCTGCATGGGTGACTGGCCCGAGCCCGAACTGTCGGAGCAGGAGGACCCGCTCGGCGCCGGATGGGAGACCCACCGCCCCGCGGTCTTCGGTGTGGCCTACCGGCTGCTGGGAAGTGTGGCCGACGCCGAGGACGTGACCCAGGACGTCTGGCTGCGGGCGGCCGGGGCGGATCTGCGGGACGTCGCGGATCTGCGGGCCTGGCTGGTGACGGTGGCCGCGCGACGGTCGTACGACATCCTCAAGAGCGCCCGGTTCCGCCGTGAGGCCTATGTCGGGCCGTGGCTGCCGGAGCCGCTGCTGACCGGGCCGGACGCGTCGCAGCCGGTCCTCGTCGACGAATCGGTCAGTTCGGCGATGCTGTTGATCATGGAGGAGTTGAGCCCACCGGAGCGGGTGGCCTTCGTCCTGCACGATGTTTTCGGTATCGAGTTCGGCCGGATCGCCGAGGTGCTGGCGGTCTCCGTGCCGGGTGCCCGGCAGCTCGCCTCGCGGGCGCGACGGCGGGTGGCCAGCGCCAGGCAGTCCGCGCCGCAGGCGTCGAAGGCGGAGCGGGAACGTGTCCTCAGGGTCTTTCGTGCCGCCTACGAGGCCGGGGACCTGGCCGGCCTGGTCGGGCTCCTGCACCCGGACGCCGTCTACGTCACCGACGGTGGTGGCAAGGCCTCCGCGGCGCGCAAGCTCATCCTCGGTGGCGAGCGGGTGGCGGAGGTCATGGTGCGTACGGGCCGCCGGTGGCGCCCGGACCGGATCGACTTCGCCGAGGTCGGCGGCGAGCTGGCCCTCGTGTTCCACCGGCAGGGGCGGGTCTACTCCGTCGACACGGTGCAGATCACCGGCGGTCTGATCACCGCGTACCGCCGGGTCCTCAACCCCGACAAGCTCGCGCGCGTCTGAGCTGTCACGCCCGGAGGGGTCACCTCGTCTCCCTGATGAGAACGCGAACGGGCGGCGAAGGAACACGCGCGAGCAGGTGGGATCGGCCGTAGCACCTGCGCGGGTGTGCGCCCTGCGCGAGTCGCCCCTCCCCAGTAAGGACCCTTATGCAAGCCATCATCTGGGTGGGATCGGGCTGCCGGTCCTGCCGGTACGTCCCCGACGGAGCCACCCGCCGCACCGCGACAGGAGATCCGTCGTGATCGGAATGCGGATCGCCGGCGGCCTCCTGGCGGTTGCCACGCTGACCGTGGCCACGGCCTGTTCGGCCTCGGAGCAGCCTGCCCGGGCCGACGGGCCGGCCACGACCACGGCTGCGGCGTCGGCGTCGGCATCGGGGCGTCCTGCCGAGGCGCTCAAGCCGCTGCTCCAGCAGGCCCTGCCAAATGTGACGGGCAAGACGTTCACCTCTGCGATCGTCGAACTTCCGCCCGACGCGAGCGCCGCGCCGCACAGGCACGGGCAGGCGTTCGTGTACGCCTACGTGCTCGAGGGCACGGTGCGCAGCAAGCTCGACGACAAGCCGGTGACCACCTACCACCAGGGCGAGAACTGGGTCGAGCAGCCGGGCGCCGACCACGTGCTCACCGAGAACGCGAGCCGGACCGAGCCGGCCCGGCTACTGGTCGTCTTCGTCTCGACCACCGGAGACAAGCTCAAGGTCGAGCACCCGGAGCCGTAGCCCGGCGCGGCCCGAATCCCCTCCCCTGCCCGGACACGCGCCGCGCGCCGTCATGCGGACGCGCGGCGCGGATCACGAACGGATCAACGGAATCATGACCGAACATCAGCGTGTCAACATCGGCGAGCAGCATCCGGCCGCCTACAAGGCCCTCATCGCCCTGTCGTCGGAGGTGACCGAGGCCGCCGCCGCGGCGGGCCTCGACCCGCTCCTGGTCGAGCTGCTGCGCATCCGCGCCTCCCAGATCAACGGCTGCGCGTTCTGCCTGCGCATGCACACTCGCGACGCCCTCAGGAAGGGCGAGAGCCCCGACCGGATCGCGGTGCTGCCGGCCTGGGAGGAGAGTGACTACTTCTCCGAGACCGACCGCGCCGCCCTCCGCCTGACCGAGGCGGTCACGGGTGTGTCGGACGGGCACGTCAGCGACGAGGACTACGACGCCGCGGCGGCCGTGCTCACCGCGGATCAGGTCTCGGCGGTCGCCTGGCTGGCGACCGTGATGAACGCCTTCAACCGAGTCTCGATCACCAGCCGGTACCGGGTGGGCGACTGACCTCGACGGTGACACCGGCTGGGTCCGGTCCACGCGGGTCGCCGTCGACGTCGAAGGGGCGCGGGCTCTGTACGAGCACGCGCCCCTTCGGATCGGTGGTGTCGGTGCCGCCTCAGTTCTCGCGCAGCGGCGCGAGCGCGCGGCTCCAGGCGACGACCTGGTCGAGGGTGGCGTTGAGCGAGTCCCGCTGGAAGTCGTTGGGCTTGAAGACGCTGAAGTTCTCGAAGTCGGTGAAGAGCGAGAGCGCCACCTGGGCCCGCACGTCGGCCATCTGGAGCTCGGCGGCGATCAGGCGCAGGTGCTCGACGGCCCGGGTGCCGCCGACGGAGCCGTAGCTGACGAAGCCGACCGCCTTGTTGTTCCACTCGTTGTAGAGGAAGTCGATGGCGTTCTTGAGCGCGCCGGAGGTCGAGTGGTTGTACTCCGGGGTGACGATGACGTACCCGTCGAAGGACGCGATCTTGTTGGCCCATTCGAGGGTGTGCGCCTGCTGGTACTGCCCCATCGACGGCGGGTAGATCTCGTCGAGGTGCGGCAGCTTGTAGTCGAGCAGGTCGACGAGTTCGAACTCGACGTCGGTGCGCTGCTTGGCGACCTCGTACACCCACTGGGCCACGGCGGCGCCGTTGCGGCCCGGGCGGGTGCTGCCGAGGATGATTCCGATCCTGGTCATCTTCCACTCCTCTTCGCGTCGGACACCCTCGTTGGCGGATGTCCTTGCTTGACGAAGCAAAGGTACCGGCAGAAATTGCTTCGTCAAGCAAGTACACTGGTGTCATGTCCAGCGTCACACCGGAACCGGCATCGACTCCCAAAACGGCACAACCGCTCAACCCGGACGAAGAGGCCGTCGTCCGGGCGCTCACGCGCGTGATCTACGCGCTCCCCCGCGCCGTCGACGCCGACATGATGCGCGAGCAGGGCCTGCCCCTCATCGAGTACCTCGCCCTGATGAACCTCTCCGAGGCTCCCGGGCGGCATCTGCGGATGAGCGAGCTCGCCACGGCGTGTGACATGTCGCTCAGCGGCATGAGCCGGGTGGTGCAGAAGCTGGAGTCGCAGGGCCTCGTGCGGCGGGTCCGGAGCGAGGAGGACGCCCGCGGCTGGAACGCCGTGCTCACCGACGCGGGTCTCACCCGCCTGGAGCAGGCCTGGCCCACCAACCTGGCCGCCACCCGCCGGCACTTCCTGGACCACCTCGCCGGGCTGGACCTCAGGAAGGTGGCGGCGGCGTTCCGGAGGATCGCCACGTGACGGGAGCCACCCGTCGAGCGGGTGGCTCCGTCACGGCGGGTCAGGCGCCCACGTAGGCGGCGAGGTGCTCGCCGGTGAGAGTGGCTCGGGCGGCCACCAGGTCGGCCGGTGCGCCCTCGAAGACGATCCGGCCGCCGTCGTGGCCCGCGCCCGGGCCCAGGTCGATGATCCAGTCGGCGTGTGCCATGACCGCCTGGTGGTGCTCGATGACGAGGACGGACTTGCCGGAGTCGACGAGCCGGTCGAGCAGGCCGAGCAGTTGCTGGACGTCGGCGAGGTGCAGGCCGGTGGTGGGCTCGTCGAGGACGTAGATGCCGCCCTTCTCGGCCATGTGGGTGGCGAGCTTGAGTCGCTGGCGTTCGCCGCCGGAGAGGGTGGTGAGCGGCTGGCCGAGGGTGAGGTAGCCGAGCCCGACGTCGGCGAGCCGGTCGAGGATGGCGTGTGCCGCCGGGGTGCGGGCGTCGCCGGCGGCGAAGAACTCCTCGGCCTCGGAGACGGACATCGCGAGCACCTCGGCGATGTCGCGACCGCCGAGGGTGTATTCCAGCACGGAGGCCTGGAACCGCTTGCCCTCGCACTCCTCGCAGGTGGACTCGACGGTGGCCATCACGCCCAGGTCGGTGTAGATGACGCCGGCGCCGTTGCAGGCGGGGCAGGCGCCCTCGGAGTTGGCGCTGAACAGGGCGGGCTTGACGCCGTTGGCCTTCGCGAAGGCCTTGCGGATCGGGTCGAGCAGGCCGGTGTAGGTCGCGGGGTTGCTGCGCCGGGAGCCGCGGATGGGGCTCTGGTCGACGACCACGACGCCGTCGCGGCCGGCCACCGAACCGTGGATGAGGGAGCTCTTGCCGGAGCCGGCGACGCCGGTGAACACGCACAGGACGCCGAGGGGGATGTCGACGTCGACGTCGCGGAGGTTGTGGGTGGTGGCGCCGCGGACCTGGAGCGCGCCGGAGGGGGCGCGAACGGATGTCTTGAGGGCCGCCCGGTCGTCGAGGTGACGGCCGGTGATCGTGTCGCTCGCCCGCAGGCCGTCGAGGGTGCCCTCGAAGCAGATGGTGCCGCCGCCGGTGCCCGCGCCGGGGCCGAGGTCGACGATGTGGTCGGCGATGGCGATGGTCTCGGGCTTGTGTTCGACGACCAGGACGGTGTTGCCCTTGTCGCGCAGCCGCAGCAGCAGGTTGTTCATCCGCTGAATGTCGTGCGGGTGCAGGCCGATGGTGGGCTCGTCGAAGACGTAGGTGACGTCGGTGAGGGAGGAGCCGAGGTGGCGGATCATCTTGGTGCGCTGCGCCTCTCCCCCGGACAGCGTGCCCGCCGGCCGGTCGAGGGAGAGGTAGCCGAGCCCGATCTCGGTGAAGGAGTCGAGGAGGCGTTGCAGCCCGGTAAGCAGTGGGGCCACGGTCGGTTCGTCGAGCTTGCGGACCCAGTCGGCGAGGTCGGTGATCTGCATGGCGCACAGGTCGGCGATGTTCTTGCCGTTGATCCTGGAGGAGCGCGCCTCCTTGGTCAGCCGGGTGCCGTCGCACTCGGGGCAGGTCGTGAAGGTGATGGCCCGTTCCACGAAGGCGCGGATGTGGGGCTGCATGGCGTCGACGTCCTTGCTGAGCATCGACTTCTGGATCTTGGGGATGAGGCCCTCGTACGTGAGGTTGATGCCATCGACCTTGATCTTGGTCGGCTCCCGGTAGAGGAGGTCGTGCAGCTCCTTCTTCGTGTACTTGCCGATCGGCTTGTCCATGTCGAAGTAGCCGCTGCCGCTGAAGATGCGCCCGTACCAGCCGTCCATGCTGTAGCCGGGGACGGTGAGGGCGCCCTCGCTGAGCGACTTGGTGTCGTCGTAGAGCGCCGACAGGTCGAAGTCGTTGACCGAGCCCATGCCCTCGCAGCGGGGGCACATGCCGCCGAGGCGGGTGAAGGTGGCCTTCTCGGTCTTCGTCTTGCCGGCGCCGCGCTCGACGGTGATCGCCCCGCTGGCCTTCACCGAGGGGACGTTGAACGAGTAGGCGTTGGGTGAGCCGATGTGCGGCGTGCCCAGCCGGCTGAAGAGGATGCGCAGCATGGCGTTGGCGTCGGTGGCGGTCCCGACGGTGGAACGGGGGTTGGAGCCCATCCGCTCCTGGTCGACGATGATCGCCGTCGTGAGCCCGTCGAGCAGGTCGACCTCGGGCCGGGCCAACGTCGGCATGAAGCCCTGCACGAAGGCGCTGTAGGTCTCGTTGATCATCCGCTGGGACTCCGCGGCGATCGTGCCGAACACCAGGGAACTCTTGCCGGAGCCGGAGACGCCGGTGAACACGGTCAGGCGGCGTTTGGGGATCTCGACGCTGACGTCCTTGAGGTTGTTGACGCGCGCGCCGTGCACCCGGATCAGGTCGTGGCTGTCGGCGGCGTGGGGCGCGGGCGACTGCGGGTCGGTCCTCGTGGCCGTGCTCATCGTCTCTCCATCTGTCGTCCTGCGCCGGGGTCCGGCCGGCGTCGGGTCGGTGTCGGGTCGTCGTGGTGGGCGGGCCGCTCAGCGCACCTCGTTGATGCGGACGAGGTTGCCGGCGGGGTCGCGGAAGGCGCAGTCGCGCACGCCGTACGGCTGCTCGGTCGGCTCCTGGACCACGTCGGCGCCGCTGGCCTGCAACCTGTCGAAGAGGCCGTCGAGGTCGTCGGTGGCCAGGGTGACGGCGCCGTAGTTGCCCTTGGCCATCAGTTCGAGGATCGTCCGGCGCTCGTCGTCGGTGATGCTGGGATCGGCGGCCGGCGGGTGCAGCACGATGGAGGTGCCCGGCTGGCCGGGCGGGCCGACCGTGAGCCAGCGCATGCCGTCGTAGCCGACGTCGTTGCGCAGCTCGAAGCCGAGGGCGTCGCGGTAGAAGGCCAGCGCGGCGTCCCCGTCGGTGTGCGGGAGGAAGGCGTAGTGGATGGTGACGTTCATGGCGGTCAGGCTAGTTGCGGCTGCGCGACCGGTGCTTCTCGATTCCTGATCGGTCGGGTCACCCGCTTCGACATGCACGCCGGCATCTCCGTGCTCGCGCCGGCCGCCGCCCGCGCGCGGTAGGTGCTGGGCGGGACGCCGACCAGCTCGGTGAAGCGGGTGCTGAAGGTGCCCAGCGACGAGCAGCCGACCGCGAAACAGACATCGGTGACGCTGAGGTCACCGCGGCGCAGCAGGGCCATGGCCCGCTCGATGCGCCGGGTCATGAGGTAGGCGTAGGGGGACTCGCCGTAGGCCTGGCGGAACTGGCGGCTGAGGTGCCCGGCGGACATGTTCACGCCCCGGGCGAGCGCCTCGACGTCGAGCGGTTTGGCGTACTCGCGGTCGATGCGGTCGCGGACGCGGCGCAGCCGCGCGAGGTCGCGCAGGTGCTGCTCCTCGGCGGATCTGCTGGTCACGTGCTGGATGGTGCCACATGGGGCCGACAGTTGCCCACGCACGCGCGCTCCGGGCGTGGCACGGTCGCTCAGCTGGTGGTGTCGGCCGTGGCCCGCATGCCGGTCAGCAGCGCGGTCAGGATGCGGGTGAGTTGCGGGCCGACGTCGACCGCGGCGTGGGCCAGCTCCGGGTGGGTCTCGTAGAGGGTGCGCAGCTGCGTGCCGGGCGCGGCCATCTGCCAGAGCGCCCCGGCCATGGCGGTGGCGGTGGCGACGACGTCGACGGCCTGGCGGTCGGTGAGGCCGAGGAGGCGGCGCAGGTCGTGGACGATCGCGTCGACCCGGCTCAGCACGAGCTTCTTGAACCGGTGGGCGGCGTCGAGTGACACGTTGCGTTCGAGGTTCAACGGGGCCTGGGAGAGCAGGTCGCAGAAGAACGGGCGGTCGGTCAGCGACTCGGCGATGGCCGCCGCGGCGGTCTCGGCAGTGGCGGGGTCGAGGGCGTCGAGGGCCGCGTGGACGGCGTCGGACCACTCGCGCCACCCTTCCGCGGTGAGGGTCAGGAAGATCTGCTCCCGGGTCTCGAAGTAGCGCAGCATGGCGGACTTGTGCATGCCGACCGCCGCGGCGATGTCGGTGAGGGTGACCTCGCGGACGGTGCGGGCGGCGCCGAGGGCGCGGGCGGCGTCGAGGATGGCCCGCTCACGCAGCTGCTTCGCCTGGTCGCTGCGCGCTCGCTGCTGGGGGGTAGCTGACGTCACACACCCAGACTAACACAACACCGTTGCGATATTAACGAAACAGTGTTTTGCTAGGTGCATGACGAAGACATGGTTCATCACGGGCTCGTCCCGTGGCTTCGGCCGCGCCCTCACCACGGCCGCTCTGGAGGCCGGCGACCAGGTCGTGGCCACCGCCCGCACCCCCGAGCAGCTCTCCGACCTCGTCGAGCAGTACGGCCAGCGGATCCTGCCGGTGGCCCTCGACGTGTCCCAGCAGGCCGCCGTCGCGGCCGCCGTCGAGAGCGGGGTGGACCGCTTCGGTCGCCTCGACGTGGTCGTCAACAACGCCGGCTACGCGAACCTCGCCCCGGTGGAGACCGGCACCGAGGAGGACTTTCGGCGCCAGTTCGAGACGAACTTCTGGGGCGTCTACCACGTGTCGAGGGCGGCGGTGCCCGTGCTGCGCGCGCAGGGCGGCGGCCTGATCATCCAGTTCTCGTCCATCGGCGGACGGGTCGGCGGCAGCCCCGGCCTGGGCTCGTACCAGGCGGCGAAGTTCGCCGTCGACGGCTTCACCCGGGTGCTCGCCGCCGAGACGGCGCCGTTCGGCATCCGGACCCTCGTCGTGGAGCCCAGCGGCTTCGCCACCGACTGGGCGGGCTCGTCCATGCAGGTACACGACATCCCGCCGGAGTACGCGGACACGGTGGGCCTGCGCCGGGAGAACAACCCGCTGCTGACCGCGGGCGACCCGAAGCGCGCCGCCGAGATCCTCGTCCGCATGGCCGACCGTCGTGACCTGCCCTCGCACCTGCCCATCGGCGCGTACGCGGTGACGTCGGCGCTGGACTACTCGCGGCGGCAGATCGCCGAGGCCGGCGCGTGGGAGCAGGTCAGCCGCTCGGCCGACTTCGCCGAGCCGTACCCGGTGGACTTCCCGCCGGAGCAGCCGGCGGGCAGCTGAGGCGATCCGCCGCCGGGTCGCTGCGGGCCGGCGCGGCCCGCAGCGACCCGGGCCCGGTCAGGACCAGGGCACCTGCGCCGACGGGTAGAAGTTGACCTCCTGCAGGCGCCAGCGGGGCCCCTGCGTGCCCAGGCGCGCCCGGAACGACTCCCAGTCGTGGCTGGCCGCCGTGGACCAGCCGAGCTCGGCGATCGCGGGCAGGCGCGGGAAGGCCATGTACTCGATGTCGTCGATGCTGCGCAGCGTCTCCGACCACAGCGGCGCCTCCACGCCGAGCACCGCGTCCTCCCCCACGCCGGTCACCCGCGTCGCGGGATCCCAGTCGTAGGCGTCGCGCACCTCGATGTAGCCGGCCCAGCGCAGGCCCAGCGGGGTGCTGGGGTCGTACTTCATGTCGAGGTACGTCTTGTTGGCCGGCGACATCACGACCTTGTTGCCGCGGGCCGCGGCCTCGGCCAGGTCGGCGTTGGTGGTGCCGGTGCCCCAGTACTGCGCGACGACGTCGGTGGACGGGTCGACCTGCATGACCTCGTTCCAGCCGAAGGCGCGCTTGCCGTACTTCGCGACGAGCGGCAGGACGCGGCGCATGAAGGTGGCGTAGTCCTCGTCGGTGGTCGCGTGGGCCTCGTCACCGCCGATGTGCAGGTACGGGCCGGGGGTGATCGCGGCCAGCTCGCGGATGACGTCCTCGACGAACCGGTAGGTCAGCTCGTCGTCGATGCAGAGGGAGCTGTAGCCGACGGCCGTGTCGGTGCGCGGCGGCGGCGCGACCCCGTCGCAGTTCAGCTCGGCGTAGGTGGACTGCGCGGCGTTGGTGTGCCCCGGCATGTCGATCTCGGGGACGACCGTGATGTGCCGGGCGGCCGCGTACGCGACGACCGCCGCGTAGTCGGCCTTGGTGAGGTATCCGGGGCCGACGCCGTCCACACCGGTGCCGGGGCCGCCGCCCACGGTGGTCAGTCGCGGCCAGGAGTCGATCTGGATGCGCCAGCCCTGGTCGTCGGTCAGGTGCAGGTGCAGGTGGTTCACCTTGTACTGACTGATCAGGTCGATGTACGTCTTGATCTCGTCGACGGTGTGGAAGTGCCGGGCCAGGTCGAGCATCGCGCCGCGGTAGGCGAAGCGCGGGTAGTCGACGACGCGTCCGCCGGGCACCGTCCAGGTGGTCCGCTGCCGCGTGCCGGCCTCGATCTGGGCGGGCAGGAGCTGGCGCAGGGTCTGCGTGCCGGCGAAGAGACCGGCGGCGGTGTTGGCGCGGATGGTCACCCCGCGGCGGGTGACGTCGAGCTGGTAGCCCTGCTGTCCGACGCGGGGGTCGGCGCCGCCGAGGAGCAGGGCGATCTCGGGCAGCGGGGTGGCGGGGACGGGCAGCACGGGCAGCGGGTAGCCGGTGGCGGGGCGCAGGGTGTCGGCGAGTTGCCGGCCCACCTTCCACGCGGCGGTCGAGCCGGGTGCGGTGCGGATGACGGTCAGCGGGCCGAGGGTGAACGTGCCCCGGGCGTCGGGGCGGGTCTCCACCGGCGCGGGGATCACGTCGGTGAGCTGCCGGGTGGGCGCCGCGGCCGGCGCGGCAGCCGCGGCGCTCGCGGGAACGGCCAGTGGCAGGGTGAGCGCGGCTGCGGCGACCAGCCGGGTGAGGGTGTGGCGGCGACGCACGGACACCTCCAGGTGCTCGTCGTGATCGGTGGTGATCGATCCGATTCGCACGCTACCGGTGACCCGCCCGGACTGTAAACCTTCCTTATCGTCGCTCGGTCGTCCCGGCGGGGCGGCGAGCCAGCACCAGGCTGGTGCGCAGCCGCAGGACGATGCTGCCGCCGAAGCCGTCGACCAGGGAGCGGACCGCGGCCAGCGCCCGCGCCTGTTGGTCGGCGGTGTGCTGACGGAACGGGCCGAAGGTGCGCACCAGGTCGAGGTAGCGGTCGGTGGACAGGGTGATGTCCCGGTCGACCGTCTCGGCGCGCACGTCGGTGAACAGGCCGCTGGCGCTGATGTCGAGGTGGAACCAGCCGGCGGGCCGGTCCTTCACGTCCGGGTCGATCGCCCGCAGCGCGGCGTCGACGGCCCGGGACTGGCCGGGGTCGGCGTACCCGTACGTGTGGCCGAACACGGCCAGGGTGCCGCCGGGGGCGAGGGCGTCGTGGGCACGCCGGTTGCGGGTGGCGGGATCGAGCCAGTGCCAGACCAGGGCCGCGGCGATCAGGGGTACGCCTTCCGCGGGCGGCTGCCACTGCTCGAACGTCTCGGTGCGCACGGTCACCCGGGGCAGGTTCGCGGTCAGCCGGGCCGCCATCCGGGGGTCGGGCTCCAGACAGGTGATCGGTGCGTCGAGGCGCAGCAGCAACCGGGTGCCTATGCCGGTGCCCGCGCCGATCTCGACGACGTGCTCCGGGGTCGCGCCGTGGTAGTCGCGGATCGCCTCGGCGACGCTGTCGGGATAGCCCGGGCGTACGTCGTCGTAGGTGTCGGCGACCGCACCGAAGACGAGGGTCACGACCTCATCCTGGCACGGTGTCGCCGGCTGGTCGATGGTCGCCGGTGCGACCGTTCGGCTCACCGCACCGACCGCCCGGCGATGATCGGGTTTCCCGCGGCCCGCCGTCGGGGGGATGAAGGGAGGCGAACCCGCCTCCTGGAGGAAGGACCAGCGGCATGCTCTCCGCTCTAGATCGTCGGCACACCGTCGCGCCGCCGGGGTACAGCCGTTGGCTGATACCACCCGCGGCGCTGGCGATCCACCTCTGCATCGGACAGGTCTACGCGACGAGCGTGTACAAGAACTCCCTCATCGCGCACTTCGACACCAGCCAGACCGCGATCGGGGTCATCTTCAGCATCGCGATCGTGATGCTGGGTCTGTCGGCCGCCGTGGCGGGCACCTGGGTGGAGGCGAACGGGCCGCGCAAGGCGATGTTCGTCTCGGCGTGCTTCTGGGCGGCCGGCTTCCTGGTCGGGGCGGTGGGCATCGCCACCCGGCAGCTGTGGCTGCTGTACCTCGGCTACGGGCTGCTGGGCGGCATCGGCCTGGGCATCGGCTACATCTCCCCGGTCTCCACGCTGATCAAGTGGTTCCCGGACCGGCCCGGCCTGGCGACCGGCCTGGCGATCATGGGTTTCGGCGGCGGGGCGATGGTGGCCTCTCCCCTGTCCCGCCAGCTGCTGTCCCTCTACGACGCCGGCTACGACCCGTCGAACGCCGGCTCGACGGCGTCCGGAAGCGCCCTGGTGTGGCTGTTCGTGACACTCGGCGTCGGCTACTTCCTGATCATGATGTTCGGGGTGTTCAACGTGCGCGTCCCGGCCCCGGACTGGCGCCCGGCCGGATTCGACCCGGCCCGGGTGGCGGCGAAGCCGCTGGTCACCACGGCGAACGTGTCGGCGGCGAACGCGGTGAAGACCCGGTCGTTCTGGCTGCTGTGGGTGGTGCTGTTCTGCAACGTGACCGCCGGGATCGGCATCCTGGAGCAGGCCAGCCCGATGATCCAGGACTTCTTCCGCGACGGCGGCGTCTCGACGGTGTCGGTGGCCGCGGCGGGCGGTTTCGTCGGCCTGCTGTCCCTGTTCAACATGGCCGGTCGGTTCGTGTGGTCGTCCACGTCGGACGTCATCGGGCGCCGGCCGATCTACCTGCTCTACCTCGGTGTGGGCATGGTGACGTACGCGCTGCTGGCGCTCGTGGGGCACGCCGCCACCGCGCTGTTCGTGCTGCTGGCGTGCGTCATCCTGTCCTTCTACGGTGGCGGGTTCGCCACGGTGCCGGCGTACCTGCGCGACCTGTTCGGCACCTACCAGGTGGGCGCCATCCACGGGCGGCTGCTCACGGCCTGGTCGGCGGCGGGCATCGCCGGTCCGCTGATCGTCAACGGGTTCCTCGACGCGCAGGGCGAGCCGGGGACGTTGACCGCCTCGGCGTACCGGCCGGCGCTGTTCACGATGGTCGGGGTGCTGGCGGTGGGGTTCGTCGCCAACCTGCTGATCCGGCCGGTGCCGCAGCGGTTCCACGAACGCACGGTGCGTGACCCGGAGCGGGACGCGGCAACGACGGTGGAGAGGAGCGGTACGCGATGAACGAGGTCAACCCCCGCGGCCAACGGGCCCGGTTGTGGGTCTCCTGGCTGGTGGTGTCGGCGCTGCTCGGCTACGGGGTGGCGCAGACGGTCGTCACGGCCGCGAAGCTGTTCACGAGTTGAGCGCGGCGGCGGCCCGGGGTCGCGCCCGGGCCGCCGGTCGACGCGCGAAGCCGGGCGCCCGCCGGAAACCCGTGCGGCGGAGGCCGGCGGCCGCCCACCACGGCCCGGTCAGAGGCCGCCGGCGACGCGCAGCACGGCGCCGGTGGTGTACGAGGCGTCGGGGCCGAGCAGCCAGGCGATGGCACCGGCGACCTCGTCGGGTTCCCCGGCGCGGCCCAGCGGGATGCGACCGGCCGCGGTGTCGGGCCGGTCGGGCATGCCGGACACGGCGTGGATGTCGGTGCGGATGATGCCCGGGGCGACGGCGTTGACCCGGATCCCCCGGGGGGCGAGCTCCTTGGCCAGGCCGACGGTGAGCGTGTCGGTGCCCGCCTTCACGGCGGCGTAGTGGATGTACTCGCCGGGGCTGCCGAGGGTCGCGGCGGCGGAGGAGACGTTGACGATGGCGCCGCCGGAGGCCATCCGCCGGGCGGCCTGCTGTGCGCAGAGCACGTAGCCCACGAGGTTCACGTCCACCACACGGCGCAGGTCGGCCGGATCCAGCTCGACGAAGGGGCCGATTGGGCTGGTCACGCCCGCGTTGTTGACCAGGCCGGTGATCTCCCCGAGGTCGGCGGCGGCGTCGAAGAGCGCCCCGACCCGCTCGGGGTCGGTCGTCTCGGCGGGCACGGCGACACCGCGCCGGCCGGCGGCGCGGATGTCGGCGAGCACCGCGGCGGCGGCCTCGTGGTCGCGGCGGTAGCCGAGGGCGATGTCGTGGCCCGCCTGGGCGAGCCGGCGGGCGGTGGCGGCGCCGATGCCGCGACTGCCGCCGGTGATGACAGTGACCGGATTCAACGCGTCTCTCCCCTGCCCGTGCTGCTGAGGCGACGTTACCGTGACCGGCACGGACGGGAAGGGAGGCGAACATCACGTGACGAGGGCGTTGGTGCTGGGCGGTGGTGGCGTCACCGGGGTGGCCTGGGAGTGGGGGCTGCTCGCCGGGTTGGCGCGGCGCGGTGTGCCGCTGGCCGAGGCGGATCTGGTGGTGGGCACGTCGGCCGGGTCCGTGGTGGGCGCGCAGCTGTGCTCGGGCCGGCCGGTCGAGGAGTCGTACGCGGCGCAGCTGGCCGCGCCGGGCGGCGAGGTGGCGGCGCGGTTCGGGTTGCCGGCGGTCGCGCGGCTGGTGTGGGCCGGTGCCCGCACCCGGGATCCGGTGCGGGCGCGGGCCCGGATCGGGGCGATGGCGTTGGCGGCGCGGACGCCCTCGGAGGCGTCGCGGCGCGCGGTGATCGAGTCCCGGTTGCCGGTGCGGCGGTGGCCGCGGCGGCGGCTGCTCGTGACGGCGGTGGACGCGTACTCGGGTGAGTTCGTCGTCTTCGACTCCTCCTCCGGGGTGTCGCTGGTGGACGCGGTGGGCGCGAGCTGCGCGGTGCCCGGCGTGTGGCCGCCGGTGACGATCGGCGAGCGGCGTTACGTCGACGGTGGCATGCGGTCGGCGGCGAACGCGGACCTGGCGGCCGGCGCCCGGCAGGTGGTGATACTGGCGCCGACGACGGCCGCGTTCGGGCCCATGCCACGGTTGTCGGCCCAGGTGGCGCGGTTGCGGGAGCAGCATGCCCGGGTGGTCGTGGTGTCGCCCGACGCGGCGGCGCGCGCGGCGATCGGGCGCAACGTGCTCGACCCGGCGCGGCGGGCGGGGGCCGCGCGGGCGGGGCTGGCCCAGGCGGCGGTCGTGGCCGAGGAGGTCGCGGCGGTCTGGGAATGATCCTCTAGGCTGCCCGCGCGTCGGTGTCGAGGCGGCGGCTCCCGTGCCCGGGCGGCGCGGGACCGGGTGATCCCCTGTCGACGGTGTCGCAGCCGACTGGTATCAAGGCAGGAATCAAACAGGTGTACGGAAGAGGTTGCTGATGGGTGCCGCTGGCCAGGGGTTGTCCGAGGACGATGTGCGCACCTTCCGGGAGGCGTTGGCCGCCGGCCGCAAGCCGAAGGTCGTGTTCACCGCCGCGGCGGGGCAGATCGCCGGGCAGGTCGGTCAGGTGGTGGAGCTGACCGACCCGGCGCAGTCCGACGAGTTCGTGGTCGTGCGGTTCGGCCGCGACGAGCTGCCCTTCTCCCCCGCCGACGTGGCGGTCGCGCCGCGCGGCGCGGGGCGCCGGGTGGCCGAGCCGCAGCCGGAGCCGGAGCCCGAGCCGGCCGCGACGCCCGCCGAGCCGGAGTTCGTGTTGGACCGGGTGCCGGCGCCGCGGCCGGCCCCGCGGGAGGAGTCGAAGGTGGAGACGGTGGAGGCGGCCAAGCCGGCGCGCCGGGCGGTGAAGGCGGCGAAGCCGAAGGGGCCCGCCGGGCTGACCGTCACGTTGGCCTACGCCGACGGCGAGTGGACGGTGGCGGCGCAGCAGGGCAGCAAGGCCCTCGCGAAGCCGTACGTGGTGAAGCCGGCGGAGGCGCTGCGGATGGTGGCGCTGGTGGACGTGCCGGGGGTGCACGAGGCCGTCGAGCAGATCCTCGCCGCCGAGCGGGCCGAGGCGGAGCAGCAGGCGGAGAAGCTGCGCGCCGAGCTGGCCGAGATCGAGGCCCGCCTGGCGGAGCTGCGCGAGGCGGGCTGAGCCCCGCACCGGCCGGGTCGGCCGCGCGAGGCAGCGACACCGCCGTCGGTGCGCGGCCGACCTCGGGCGGCGCGAGGCGCCGACACCGCCGTCAGCACGCGGCCGACCCGGCCGGAGGGCGCGAGGGTGGCGGGGCTTCCCCCGGCGCGCGGCCGACCTCGGGCGGCGCGGTCCGGCGGTCGGGCCGCAGGAGGCCGGCGGGCGGCCGGTTGCCGCTCGCGGTCAGTGGCGCTGCCGGTGGTGGGTCAGGAGCTTGTCGAGCAGGCTGACGAGCTGCTGGCGTTCCGGGGCGGTCAGCGGGGCGAGCAGCGTCTCCTGCACCTGGTCGAGGGTCTGCGACATCCGCTCGAGTTCCCGCCGCCCGGCGGGCGTGACGGTGATGACGTTGCGACGCCGGTCGGCGGGGTCGGGCGCGCGGACGACGAGCTTCGCGGCGACGAGGTCGTTGACGGTGGCCACCACGTCGCTGCGGTCGATGCCGCCCCGCCGGCCGAGGTCGGCCTGGCTCGCGGGGCCGAACTCGTCGAGGGCGGCGAGGATCCGGAAGTGGTAGCCGCGGGCGCCGATGCCGCCGAAGCCGTCGCTGACGAGCCGGCCGGCGTGGGCGGCGGTCTGGGTCAGCAGCCAGCTCGGGGTGGCGCGTAGCCGCGCGGGTGGTTCCTGCTCGCCGGTGTGCCGCATGGCGCGAGCCTAACCCAGCCGTTGGCGCGGCCCACGAGTCCGCGCCGCCGGGTCGACGCCCGCCACCGCCGCCGCACCCGGCGACGCGGGTCCGCGCCGCCGCCCCTTCGGTGGCGGCTCAGTGCTGCGGGATGTGCGCGACACCGATGCGCTTGCGGAACACCCAGTACGTCCAGCCCTGGTAGGCCAGCACGATCGGGGTGAACACCACCGCGATCCAGCTCATGATCTTCAGTGTGTAGGGGGTGGAGGCGGCGTTGGTGGCGGTCAGCGTGCCGGCCGGGTCCAGGGTGGAGGGCAGCACGTTCGGGAACAACGCGGCGAACAGGGTCGCCACCGCCAGGCCGATGGCCACCGCCGTGCCGGTGAACGCCCAGCCCTCCCGGCGTACGCGGGCGGCGGCGAGACCGGCCAGCAGCGCGACCGCCGCGCCGGCGGCGAGCGCGACGGCGGCCGTGCTGGAGCGGATGCCCAGCGTCCAGGCCAGGAACGCGACCGCCAGCACCGCGGCGACGACACCCACGCGCACCGCGAGCCTGCCCGCGCGCTCGCGGACCTCGCCGACGGTCTTCAACGCGATGAAGACCGCGCCGTGGGTGAGGAACAGCGCCGCGGTGGTCGCGCCGCCGAGCAGGGCGTACGGGTTGAGCAGGTCGAGCAGTCCGCCGACGTACTCGTGCTCGGCGTCCAGCGGCACGCCGCGCAGGATGTTCGCGAAGGCGACGCCCCACAGCACGGCCGGGACCAGCGAGCCGAAGAAGATCGCCGCGTCCCAGCGCCGCTTCCACGACGGCTCGGGCCGCTTGTGCCGGTACTCGAAGGCGACGCCACGGGCGATCAGCGCCAGCAGGATCAGCAGCAGCGGCAGGTAGAAGCCGGAGAAGAGGGTGGCGTACCACTCGGGGAAGGCGGCGAACATGGCGCCGCCCGCGGTGATGAGCCAGACCTCGTTGCCGTCCCAGACCGGGCCGATGGTGTTGATGAGCACGCGGCGTTCCCGGTCGTCGCGGCCGAGCACGGGCAGCAGCATGCCGACGCCGAAGTCGAAGCCCTCCAGGATGAAGTAGCCCGTGAAGAGCACGGCGACGAGCAGGAACCAGATGGTGGTGAGTTCCACGAGGGGCTCCCTGTGATCAGTAGGCGAACGCGAGCGGGCGCTCGGCGTCGTCGTGACTGTCGTCGATCTCGGGCTGCGGGGTGACGTCGGGGACGCCGGCCTTGGCGTAGCGGACCAGCAGCTTGAACTCGATCACCGCGAGGGTGGCGTAGATCAGGGTGAACGCGGTGAAGGAGGTGAGCACCTCGGTCAGCGACACGCTGCGGGAGACGCCGTTGCGGGTGAGCATCTCGCCGAAGACGATCCAGGGCTGGCGGCCCATCTCGGTGAAGATCCAGCCGAAGGAGTTCGCGACCAGCGGCAGCACCGGCATGGCCAGGCCGGCGCGCAGCAGCCACCTGCTGCGCGGGGCGCGGCCCTTGCGGTGGGTCCAGAGCACCAGCAGGGCGATCGCGGCGGCGGCCATCCCGAAGGCGATCATGAACCGGAAGCTCCAGTAGGTGACCGGGATGATCGGCGCGTAGTTGCCGGGCCCGTACTGGCTGGCGTACTGGGCCTGGAGGTCGTCGATGCCGTGCACCGTGCCGTTGAGGTCGCCGGTGCCGAGGTACGACAGCAGGTACGGGATCTTGATGGCGAACAGTTCCCGGCTGCCGTCGAGGCTGCCGACGGTGAGCACGGAGAACGAGGCGGGGCTCTCGGTGTTGTAGAGCCCCTCGGCGGCGGCCATCTTCATCGGCTGCACCTGGGTCATGATCTTGCCCTGGATGTCGCCGGTGATGACGACGCCGGCGGCGGCGACCAGGGTCACCCAGGAGCCGAACTTGGCGGCGAAGCGGTAGGTCGAGGTGTCGGCCGAGTCGCGATCGCGGATCAGGTGCCACAGGGCGACGGCGACCAGCAGCGAGCCGGCCACCAGGAACGCGCCGGCGATGGTGTGCGGGAACGTCACCAGGGCGACCTTGTTGGTGAGCACGGCGACGAAGTCGGTCAGCTCGGCCCGGCCGGTGTCGGGGTTGATCCGGTAGCCGACGGGGTTCTGCATGAACGAGTTCGCGGCGAGGATGAAGTACGCGGACAGGTTCGTGCCGATCGCCGCGGCCCAGATGCTGGCCAGGTGCAGCCGCTTGGGCAGCCGGTCCCAACCGAAGATCCACAGGCCGATGAAGGTCGACTCGAGGAAGAACGCGACCAGCGCCTCGATGGCCAGCGGGGCGCCGAAGATGTCCCCGACGAACCGGGAGTAGTCGCTCCAGTTCATGCCGAACTGGAACTCCTGCACGATGCCGGTCACCACGCCCATGGCGAAGTTGATGAGGAAGAGCTTGCCGTAGAACTTGGTGAGCTTGAGGTAGCGCTCGTTGCCGGTGCGGTGCCAGAGGGTCTGGAGGATGGCGACCAGCACGGACAGGCCGATTGTCAACGGCACGAAGAGGAAGTGGTAGACGGTGGTGACACCGAACTGCCAGCGGGCGACGTCCAACGCGTCCACCTGGAACCCCCTGCGGTTCATACTACGAGACGTAGTAAATACTACCGCTCGTCGTAGAGGATTCGGCAGGGACGGTGGTCCCGAACCGCCCCGGGACCAATGACCCTGATCACCCCGGGCCGCCCGGCCCCGGGGAGCGCGACGCGAACATCGCCGGCGCGTCCGATGGCCGGCCTCGGCACCGCGCCCCGGCGGGCGTGCGACCATGTCCCGCTGATGGACACCGCCCACGCCACCTGGCAGCCGCCCGCGATCTGGCGCGTCGCCCAGATGCTCGCCCGCGCGGTCGTCGCCGCCCTCGCCCGGCTCGAGGTCAGCGGGGAGGTGCCCGAGGCGCTGCGCCGCGGGCCGCTGGTCCTGGCCGCCAACCACATCAGCCCTTTCGACCCGGTGGTGCTCACCGCCGCCTGCCGGGCCCGCGGCGTCGCCCCCCGGATCATGGCCACCGCCGGGCTGTTCCGGGCGCCCGTCGTCGGGCCGCTGATGCGCCACGCCGGGCACATCCGCGTCGACCGGGGCACGGCCGCCGTCGGCCGGGCGCTCGACAACGCCGCGGCGGCCGTCGCCACCGGCTCGGTGATCCTGGTCTACCCCGAGGGGCGCATCGGGCTCGACCCCGGCCTGTGGCCGGAGCGCGGCAAGACCGGCGCCGCCCGCCTCGCCTTCGCCTGCGGCGCCCCGGTGATCCCGGTGGCACAGTGGGGCTCGCACGAGGTGGTGCCGTACCGGGCGCCGAAGGGGCTGCTGCGCGGCCTGGCTCGCTCGATCGTGCGTCGCCCGGTGATCCGGGTGCACTTCGGCGCGCCGGTCGACCTCGCCGACCTCGCCACCGGCGCCCCCGGCGCGGCCCGCCGCGCCACCGACCGGATCATCGACGCGATCACCGACGCGCTGGTGCCGCTGCGCCGTGAGGAGCCCGACCGGCCCCGGCACGTCGACCCCGGTCGGCCCGTCGACACCAGCCGCTCGCACCGCCGCAGGCCGGCCGGATGAGCAGGCCCCACCGCCTCACCCTGGTCGTCCTGGTGCTGCTCGTCGTCGGCGGGATCGGGTACGCCGGGCTGCGCTCGGCGTACCACCGGGCCAAGGACCAGCGCGACCTGCTCGACCTGACCGCGCGGTCCCCGTGGCCGCGCGAGCACCTGCTGATCCCGGACGGGACGGCCCGCCCCGGAAACGTGGCCTGGCTGCACCGCGAGGGCCTGGAGGTAGCGTACGACCTCGACGCCGGTCACGGCCGGCGCGTGCCGGTGGTGTGGGGGCTGTACGTCCCGCAGCCCCGCACCGGGCTGCCGGAGGGGGTCGACTGCGGATCGCCGCGGCTGCGCACCTGCACGGATCTGGGCGACGGCGAGCTGCTGATGGTCACCCACCGGACGGAGAACAGCAGCCCCTCCACCGCGCTCTACCGCACCGACGGGGGCCGGGTGCGCGCGGTCGAGGTGCAGGGGCCGGACCCGGTCGAGGTCGACGTGCTGCGCGCCGCGCTGGACCGGGCGCACCGGCCCACCGACGCCGAACTGCTGGAGCTGCTGCGCGGCGAGGGCTACCAGACCGACTGGAGCTGACCTGTCCACCCGCCCGGTGTGGGGCGCCTCACCCGACGGCGCAGCGCCGGACGTCGACGCCGGCCGGACCCGGGGATCAGGCGGCCAGCCGGGCGTCGAGCGCGGCCAGGTCGGGCACGAACCAGACGTGGTCGTGCCGGTTGGACTCGGCCACCAGGGCCCGCAGCGCACCGCTGGTCGCGAGGTGCGCGGAGATGTCGCCGACCACCACCAGCCGCAGGCGGTAGTTGACGAACTTCTGCATGATCTCCCCGGCGACCCGGGTCTCCAGGGAGAAGAAGCTCGGGTCGAGCCGGCCTGCGGGCACGGCCACGACCTCGGCGCCGCCGAAGGACGCGTTGCCGATCAGGTCGAGGACCTGATCGACGGTGGCTACCGGCGGGCCGGCCGGGTCGCAGCGCAGCACGGGCACCCCGGCCCGGTCCTCCAGCACGTCAGCCATCGGTGGGCTCCTTCGAGAGCAGGTCGGTGCCGCCGCGCAGCAGGGCGTCGACCAGCCGCAGCAGGTCAGCGGTGTCGGCGGCGTCGCCCAGGATCACGATCTTCATCCGGTGGCGCTCCTCGTCGTAGAGGGTCTGCACGCGCATCGGGCGTGCCGGGTCGTGGTGGGTGTTGACGCCGGCCAGCACGAGGGTGGCGAGCCGGTCGGCCGCGGCCCGGTCGACGCCGTCGACCTGCACGATGCTCGACACCTCCAGCGCCGGCCCGGCGGCCGCCGGCGCCGGCGCGGGCCCGCCGGTCATCGCGTCGAGGTCGGCCCGCGCGATCCGGTACTGCTTGCCGATCCGCACCGCGCGCAACCGGCCGGTGCGGATGTAGCCCCGCACGGTGCGCACGTGCAGGCCGAGAAGCTCTGCCACCTGCTCGGCCGAATACATGTCGTTACGCATCGCACCCTATCTTAGGCGCATTAGGGAGCGGTAGGGAAGTTGGCCGGCTCGTCACCTGCACGCCACCCGCGCCCGGCATACTTCCGGCGTGCGACCCCGCCACCCCTACCTCGACGCGCCCGCGCCACTGGCCTTCGCCCACCGCGGGGGCGCCGCCGAGGGCGACGAGAACACCACCGAGGCGTTCGCCCGCGCCATCGCCCTCGGCTACCGGTACGTGGAGACCGACGTGCACGCCACCGCCGACGGCGTGGCGGTGATCTTCCACGACCCCACCCTGCGCCGGGTGACCGGCGAGCCGGGGCGCATCGCCGACCTGCGGTGGAGCGACCTCGCCTCGGTGCGCGTCGGCGGCGCCGCCGTGGTGCCCCGCCTCGACGAGGTCCTCGGCGCCTGGCCCGAGGTCCGGTTCAACGTCGACGTCAAGTCCGACGGCGGCGTCGAACCGGCCGTGGCCACCGTCACCCGCGTCGGCGCCGGTGACCGCGTGCTGCTCGCCTCGTTCAGCGACGCCCGGCTGATCCGGCTGCGCGCCCTGGCCGGGCCGAAGGTCGCCACCAGCCTCGGCGTGCGCGGCGTGGCCCGGCTGCGGCTGGCCTCCCTGCACGGGCGGCCGCTGCGGCTGCCCCCGTCCGTCGTCGCCGCCCAGGTCCCCGTCCGGTACGGGCGCATCCCGGTGGTCGACCGGCGCTTCCTCACCTACTGCCACCGGCTCGGGTTGCAGGTGCACGTCTGGACGATCGACGAACCCGCCGAGATGCACGACTTACTTGATCGTGGCGTGGATGGCATCATGACCGATCACGTCGGCGTGCTGCGCGACGTCTACCGCAGCCGCGGCCACTGGGCCGCCTGAAACCCCCGAGGACCCCGATGGCCGAAACGGTCACCCCCGCCGTCGCCGAGCCCGCGCAGCCGGCCAGCACCCGCCGGGAACGCACCGGCTGGTACGTCTACGACTGGGCGAACTCCGCGTTCCAGACCACCGTGATCACGGTCTTCCTCGGGCCGTTCCTCACCACCGTCACCGAGCTGGCCGCCGGCTGCGAACTCGGCGCCGACACCTGCGACGGTCACGTGTACCCGCTCGGCATCCGGGTCGCCGCGGGCTCGTACTACCCGTACCTCATCTCGCTGTCGGTGTTCCTGACCGTCTTCGTGCTGCCGGTCATGGGCGCCATCGCGGACCGGTCGATGCACAAGAAGCGGCTGCTCGCGGGCGCGGCGTTCACCGGCGCCGCCGCGACCACCGCGATGGCCTTCGTCACCGGCGACCGCTACCTGCTCGGCGGGGCGCTCTTCCTGATCGCCAACATCAGCTTCGGCGCCGCGATCGTGGTCTACAACTCGTTCCTGCCACAGCTCGGCGGCCCCGACGAGCGGGACGGCATCTCCAGCCGCGGCTGGGCGCTGGGCTACCTCGGTGGCGGCCTGCTGCTGGCGTTGAACCTGGTCGCGGTCACGATGTTCAGCGAGGAGGGCAA
Organism: Micromonospora xinjiangensis; assembly: GCF_056150165.1. NCBI lineage: Bacteria > Bacillati > Actinomycetota > Actinomycetes > Micromonosporales > Micromonosporaceae > Micromonospora > Micromonospora xinjiangensis. Next base: position 81,131 of record NZ_JAXCFO010000007.1, read on the forward strand.
CCCCCAGCGCACCCTGGACCTGGCCCGCTGGTCGATCGTCTCGGCCGGCGTGTGGTGGGCGGTGTTCACCCTCGTACCGCTGCGCTGGCTGCGCGAACGCCCGACCGCCGCCGCCCTGGCCGGCCGCGGCAACGTGCTCACCGACGGGTTCCGGCAGCTCGGCCGCACCCTGCGGGAGATCAAGGCGTACCCCCTCACACTGTTCTTCCTGCTCGCCTTCCTGGTCTACAACGACGGCATCCAGACCGTCATCACTCTCGCCAGCCAGTACGGCACCGAGGAGCTGAGGCTGGAGCAGAGCACCCTCATCACCACGATCCTGCTGGTGCAGTTCCTCGCCTTCGGCGGCGCGCTGCTGCTCGGCGCGCTCGCCCGCCGCGTCGGCGCGTGGAAGACCGTGCTGCTCAGCCTCGTGCTGTGGACCGTCGTGATCGTCGCCGCGTTCCGGCTGCCCGCCGAGGCGCCGCTGCCGTTCATGGTCCTCGGCGCCGCCATCGGCCTGGTCCTCGGCGGCAGCCAGGCGCTGAGCCGGTCCCTGTTCAGCCAGCTCATCCCCGCCGGCAAGGAGGGCGAGTACTACGGCTTCTACGAGATCAGCGACAAGGGCACCAGCTGGCTCGGGCCGCTCGCGTTCGGCCTGGTCTTCCAGCTCACCTCCTCCTACCGGGTGGGCCTGGTCTCGCTGCTGATCTTCTTCGTGGTCGGCTTCCTGCTGCTGCTGGCCGTGCCGATCCGGCGGGCCATCGTCGCCGCCGGCAACACCCCGCCCCGGGTGCTCTGAGGCCGGCGGCGCGGGCCGCAACCATGATCCGCAGCCCTGATCCGCCCCGGTCGATGGGTTAGGCTGCCCGACCGTGACCGACGACGCCGCTGCCGCACCCACCTGCCTGGCCCGCCCCCTCGGGGTACCGGACGACGTCCCCGCCGGGTGCGCGGCGGCGCGCGGCATGGACGGACGACCGCTGCACGCGGCGGCGCTGCGGTTCTTCTGGGGGCCGATGGACTGCGGGAAGTCCACGATGGCCCTCCAGATGAACTACAACCACGCCCGGCAGGGCCGCCGGGGCCTGGTCACCACCCGCATCGACCGGTCGATGGGCCCGCAGGTCACCACCCGCATCGGGCTGGCGCACTCCGCCATCGAGATCACCGACGACCTGGACCTGCGGACGCTGGTGCGCGACCGCTGGGATCGGGGGGAACGGGTCGACTACCTCGTCTGCGACGAGGCGAGCTTCTACACCGTCGCGCACGTCGAGCAGATGGCCGACCTGGTGGACAGTTACGACGTCGACGTGTACGCGTTCGGCCTGGCCACCGACTTCCGCTCCTGCCTGTTCCCCGCCGCCCAGCGGCTGTTCGAGCTGGCCGACGAGGTGGCCCGCATCCAGGTGGAGGTGCTCTGCTGGTGCGGCAGGGAAGGGTTGCTCAACGCCCGGGTGGTCGGCGGCCGCGTGGTCCGCGAGGGCGAGCAGGTCGTCATCGGCGACACGGTGGAGAGCGCCGAGGTGCGCTACCAGGTGCTCTGCCGGCGGCACTACCGCAGCGGGGACCTCGGCCCGCGACGCTGACCGGGCGACGGCGCGCGGCGGGCCGGCTCAGAACGGGTCGCCGCACACCCGCCAACCGCCGTCCTCCTGCACCACCGGCACCTCCCGCTGCTCGGTGAGGCCGCTCTCGCGGGTCAGCTGGACGACCACGGTGCCCCACGGACGCCCGCCTCGGGTGGTCACCGACACGTCCACGATCTCGAAGTCCCGCACGGTCGGCGGCGTACGCACCCAACTGGTGAAGCCACCCTCGCTCCACTTCTCGCGGGCGTCGGCGCAGAGCCGCTCGTACGCGCCACCGGTGTCGCCGAGCGTCACCTCCTGGAGGAACTCCTCCGCGGTCTCCCGCACCGGGCCGGCCGCCTGCGTGACCACCTGGAGGTTGCGTACCGCGAGACCGGCGACGCCGACACAGCACAACGCGACGCCGACACCGGCGAACACCAGCCCCGTACGCACGCGACGGTGACGCCGGGCCGGCCGGCTCCACGGCTGTCCCGCCCCCACGCCCCGACCGTAGAGAACGCGGCCGGTCCGCGGGCGGCATTCGCCTCTGTCGCCCGCGCCGCCGCATCGTCTACCGTCGGGCCACCACCCCCCCGCACGCGCCAGGAGCGAGCATGACCCGCTACGTGCAGCCGGTTCCCGCCCCCGACGACCCGTACACCGCCGACACGCTGCTGTGCTCCTGGCTGGAGCGGCAGCTCGGCGCCGCCGGGCACGCCGCCGCCAAGGACCGGCTCGCCCACCTCGCCGCCGACGTGGCCGGGCCGTTGCGCGCCGCGCACGCCGACGCGGAGGCCCACCCCCCGACGCTGGTGCGCTACGACCCGTGGGGAGCCCGGATCGACCGCGTCGACACCTCCGCCGGCTGGCAGGCGCAACGCGCCGCCGCCGCCCGGCACGCCGTGGTGGCCCTGCCCTACCTGGAGTCGGCCCGCGGCACGTGGGGCGCGGCCGCGCGGGTGGTCCAGCACGCCCTGCTGCACCTGTACGGGCCGGAGTCGGCGACCTTCTCCTGCCCGGTGGCGATGGCCGACGGCGCGGCCGCGCTGCTCAGCCTCCCCGAGGTCGATCCGGCGGTACGCGACGCCTGGCTGCCCCGGCTCGTCTCCACCGACCCGGACACGGCGATCACCAGCGGCCAGTGGATGACCGAGTCGCAGGGCGGCTCCGACCTGGCCCGGTCCAGCACCACCGGCCGCCCCGCCGCCGACGGCTCCTGGCGGCTGACCGGGGAGAAGTGGTTCTGCTCGGCGGCGGACTCGGCGATGGCCGTGGCCCTGGCCCGGCCCGAGGGCGCCGGGCGGGGCAGCCGCGTCCTCGCCCCCTTCCTGGTCCCCCGCTACGCCGCCGACTCACCCCTCGCGGGCGGCGCCGCCCCGGACGCGCCCGCGCCCGGCGTCACCGTGCACCGGCTCAAGGACAAGCTGGGCACGCGGGCGCTGCCGACCGCCGAGATCGGGCTGCGCGACGCCTACGCCCTGCCGCTCGGCGACCCCGCGCGGCCCGGCCTGGCCCGGGCCATGACCCTCGTGGTGGTGACCCGGGTGCACAACGCGGCAGCCGCCGCCGGCGGGATGCGCCGCGGCCTGGCGTACGCCCGCGCGTACGCCTCCGCGCGGCACGTCGCCGGCGGGGCGCTGGCGGCGAACCCGCTGCACCGGGCCACCCTCGGCACGCTCGCGGTCGACGCGGCCGGCGCGTTCGTGCTGGCCGGGCACGCCTTCGCGCTGCTGGGCCGGGTGGAGGTGGGCGCCGACCCGGCGGCCGCCGCCGAGCTGCGCATCGTGGCGCCGCTGGCGAAGCTGGCCACCGGCCGGCTCGCGGTCGGCTCCGCCAGCGAGTACGTGGAGAGCTTCGGCGGCGCCGGCTACGTGGAGGACACCGGCGTGCCCCGGCTGCTGCGCGACGCGCAGGTGCTGCCGATCTGGGAGGGCACGACCAACGTGCTCGCCCTGGACGTGCTGCGCGCCGTCGCCCGCGAGGACGCCGGCGCGCCGCTGCTGCGCCGCCTCGACGCCGCCGCCGACCTGGCCCGGCCGCTCTCGCCCGCGCTGGCCGACACCCTCGCCGCCGTCGGCGGCGAGCTGCGGGAGCGCCTCGACGCGGTCGCCGCCGACCCGCAGGGCGTGACGGTCGTGGCCGGGGCGCGTGACCTGGCGCTGCGCCTGGCGTACGCACTCACCACCGCGCTGCTCGTGGAGCACGCGGCCTGGGGTGACGAGCAGGCGGAGCTGGCCGCCCGGCTGTGGGCGCGTCGCCGGCTGCGGCACGAGGAGATCGCGGATGACGCCCACCACCACCTGGAGCTGCTCTGCTGACCCGGACTGTCGCGTCGAGGTCGGGACGGGTGACGTGGAACCCGTGATCGAGCTGGGCGCCGAGCGTGGCGCCCCGGAGCTGGACGGGCCGCCGCCCGCCGCGCCCCGCTGGTGGCGGGCGGTCGCCCTGCTGCTGCTGTGCGCGCTGCTGGCCGGGGCGGCCCCGCCGGCCCGGCTGCCGGCCGTGGCCGGGCCGGTGCTGCCCGAGTGGTCCGTGCTGCTCGGCGGCGGCCCGCTGGTGCTCGTCGTCGACCGCGGCGTCCGCCCTCCGTCGATGACCGCGTACGACGCCGCTGCCCCGCACCGGCCGCCGCGCTGGCGGGTGCCCGTGCCGCCGGCCGTCGGCTGGTCCGCCGAGCCCGCCGGGGACCTGGTGCTCGTCGCCGAGCGTGATCCGGCCCGCCGCGTGGTGGCGACCACCGGCCGCGACGCGCGCACCGGCGAGGCCCGCTGGCGGCGGGCCGACCGGGTGTACGCGGCCGGCGACGGCGCGGTCGCGGTGACCGAGGTGCGCAGCGTGGGCGATCCGGGCCGGCGGATCGAGGGCACCGTGCACGGCGTCGACCCGGCCAGCGGCGCGACGCGCTGGCGGGTACGGCTGCCGTCCACCGCCGTCCTCACGGTGCTGCCCGGCACACCCGGGCGGGTGCTGCTGCTGCGCGACGACGGCGTGGCCCGGGTGCACGACGTCCACGACGGGCGGGTCCTCGGCGAGGGGCGACTGCCGCCGGCCGACTACGACCCGGACAACCCGCAGGTCGCCGGCGGGCACCTGGTGCTGCGTCACCCGGTGCCCGGCGGCGCCGAACTCGTCGGGTACGACCTGCCGGGCCTCACCGCCCGCTGGCGGCGGCCGGTCGACGGCGGCGAGGTGACGATGCAGCCGTGCGACGGGCTACTGTGCGGTCAGGACCGGCGGGACCGGTGGGCGCTCGACCCGGCCGGCGGCGCGACCGTATGGCGGTGGCCCGCCGCGGCGGCCTGGCGCGGGCTGCCCGGCGGGCGGGGCGGCGGGCCGCACCTGCTGACCCGGGCCGCGGAGGACGGCCGGCGCAGCCTCGTCGCCCGGGTGGGCCGGGACGGGCCGCGGGTGGTCGGCGTGCTGCCGGCGGGCGTACGTGACTGCCGGACCGTCACCGGCGTGCTGGTCTGCCGTGATCCCGCCGGCCGGTTGGCCGTCTGGACCGCCTACGGCTCGATGAGGCCCGCCCGGATGGCGTAGCGGGTCAGTTCGAGCCGGTCACGCAGGCCGAGCTTCTGCAGCAGGTTCGCCCGGTGCCGCTCCACCGTCTTGACGCTGATGAACAGCAGCCGGGCGATCTCCTTCGAGGAGTGCCCCTCGGCGACGAGCTTGAGGATCTCCTCCTCGCGCTCGGTGATGGCCCGCGCGGGCGGGTCGGCGCCCTGCGCGCTGCGCTCCAGGTAGTTGCGGATCAGGGCGTTGACGGCGCCCGGGTAGAGGAACGGCTCGTCGCGCATGGCCGCCCGGCACGCCTCCACCAGGTCCCGGTCGGCGACGGACTTGAGCACGTACCCGTTCGCGCCGGCCTTGAGGGCCTCGAAGAAGTACTGCTCGTTGTCGTACATGGTCAGGATCAGGATCCGCAGGTCCGGCTGCTGCCGCGCCAGTTCCCGGGCGGCCTGTAGGCCGGTCATCCGGGGCATGGCGATGTCCAGGATGACCAGGTCGGGTCGTTCGGCGGCGGCCAGGCTGAGCGCCTCGGCGCCGTCACCGGCCTCGGCCACCACGGTCAGGTCCGGTTCGCTGTCGAGGATGAGCCGTACCCCCCGGCGGACCAGGGCGTGGTCGTCGGCGAGCAGGATGCGCGTGGTCACGACCGACCTCCCGCGGCGTCGACGGGCACGGTGAGCCGCACCTCGGTGCCACCGCCGCCATCCGCCGGGCCGATGCCGAGGTGCGCGCCGATCAGCAGGGCCCGCTCCCGCATGCCTCGGATGCCGGCTCCCTCCGGTGCGGCGCCGATGCCCCGGCCGTCGTCGCGTACGCGCAGCCGCACGTACCCGCCGCGGTGCTCCAGGGACAGGTCGACGGCCGTGGCCTTGCCGTGCCGCACCGTGTTGGTGAGCGCCTCCTGCGACACCCGGTAGATCACCAGCTCCGCCTCCCGCCCCAGCGCGGGCAGATCCGTGGCGAGGTGCTGCTCGACGCTCAGGTCGGTGTGCCCGGTGACCTCGGTGGTGAGCGCCTTGAGCGCGCTGACCAGGCCCAGCTCCTCCAGCACGCCGGGGCGCAGCCGCCGGGCGATCCGCCTGATCTCGTCGAGGCTGTCGCGGGTGGTCTCCTGCACCTGGGCCAGCTGGGCCCGGATCGGCTCCGGGGCGTGCCGGGCGACCTGCTTGAGTTCGAGCAGCATCGCGGTCAGGGTCTGCCCGACCTCGTCGTGCAGCTCCTGCGAGACGCGCCGCCGCTCGGCCTCCTGCGCGGACAACGCGGCGGCCGCGCTGGCGGCCCGCTCCGCCTCCAACCGGTCGATCATGGCGTTGTAGGCGTGGATCAGCTCGGCCGTGCCGCCGTGACCGGCGGCGACCAGGCGCGGCTCCGGCTGGAGCAGGTCGATGGTGGTCATCGCCCGGGCCAACCGCCGCAGCGGCGCCAGCCCGACCCGCAGCAGCACGGCGTTGGCGACGAGCATCGCCGCGAGCCCGACGGTGAGGACGATCGCCTCGGTGAGCAGCACCGGGGTGGAGACGGTGACCGGGCCGAGCAGCAGCAGTGTCGCGGTGACCAGCACGGCGGCGTTGAGCAGGAAGATCCGCCAGAACAGCGACACCAGTACGTCTCCTTCCCCCGGTCGGTCGCCGCGACCGGGCCACGCTCGCCGTCCGCCACTGTCGGTTGCCAGCCTGTCGGGGGCCGGGTGCGGGTGTAAATGAGTGCCCACACCCATTCGCGTTCGGTGGCACACCCCACCTGCCCCCGCCCGCCGCGCCGCCCCGTCGCCGGAGCCGCCAGTACGGGCAGGCCAGGGCCAGCATGCCACGCGGCGACGGCGACGGCCGAACCCGCGCGAGCGACGGATACCCGGATTTGCGGGCCGCCACCGGCGGCAAATGGGTGTCAGACCCGATGCCCGGGGGCGGCCTCGGCGGGATGAACTGGCACCGGGGCCGACCCGACCTGCGGCCCTCACCCCGCACCACCCCCACGGCCCTCCCCGGTGGTCCCGAGCCCGCCGGGGAGGGCCCGGTGGTCGACCCCGTGGAGGAAACCGTGATCTCCGGACAGAAACGGCCCGTACCGGCGGCGCGTCCGCCCGCAGCCGCCCAGGCGCGTCCCGGCGCTGAGCACGGCCCGCCGGGCGGGCGCCCGTGAGTGCCTGGCCCGCCATCGCCGCCACCGTGATCTTCGCGGTGGCGTTCCTGTTCATCGCCACCGAGAAGATCAACCGGGTGGCGGTGGTGCTGGGAGCCGCGGGCCTGATGGCCCTGCTCAACCTGGTGCCGGGCTCCGAGGTCTTCTACGGCCACCATGCCGGCATCGACTGGGACGTCATCTTCCTGCTCCTCGGAATGATGATCATCGTCGGCGTGATCAAACAGACCGGCGTGTTCGAGTTCCTCGCCATCTGGGCGGCGCAGCGCTCACAGGGCCGGCCCTACCGGCTGATGCTGCTCCTCGTCGCGATCACCGGCGTCGCCTCGCCGTTCCTGGACAACGTCACGACGGTCATGCTGGTCGCCCCGATCACCATCTCGGTCTGCCGCCGGCTCGGCATCTCCGCCGTCCCGTACCTGATCGCCGAGGTGCTGGCGTCGAACATCGCGGGCGCCTCGACCCTCATCGGCGACCCCCCGAACATCATCATCGGCAGCCGCGCCGGGCTCAGCTTCAACGACTTCCTGGTGCACATGGCGCCGGTCGCCGTGCTGATGTTCCTGGCCTTCCTCGTGCTGGCGCGGATCATGTTCCGCCGGTCGTTCGAGTACCACCCGGAGCGGTTCGAGGCCGTCCGCGACATGGACGCGCGCGCCGCCATCACCGACCCGGCCATGCTGACCCGCAGCCTGGTCGTGCTCGCCCTCGTGATGGTCGGGTTCGGCCTGCACACCGTGACCGGCGTCGACGTGGCGATCGTCGCCCTCGTCGGTGCCGGCCTGATGGTCCTGGTCACCCGCGTCGAGACCGCGAGGTACCTGGCCGAGGTCGAGTGGTCGACCCTCGTGTTCTTCCTCGGCCTGTTCGTGATGGTCGCCGGGCTGACCGAGACCGGCGTCATCGAGCAGGTCGGGCAGTGGGCGACCAGCGCCGTCGGCGACAGCTGGTTCGCCGGCGCGACAAGCCTCATCTTCGGGTCGGCGGTCCTGGGCGCCTTCTTCGACAACATCCCGTACACGGCGACGATGGCGCCGATCGTGGAGAACATCGTCGCCGAGGCGGACCCGCACACCGGGCAGGCCCTGTGGTGGTCCTTCGCCCTCGGCGCCGACCTGAGCGGCAACGGCACGGCCGTCGCGGCCAGCGCCAACATCGTCGTGTTGGGCATCGCCGCCCGCGCGGGCGAACCGATCAGCTTCTGGCGGTTCACCCGCTACGGCATCGCCACCACCGTGCTGACCACCCTGATCGCCTGGGGGTACGTGTGGCTGCGCTACTTCGCGTGAGGCGGACCGCCGGCGGGAGGGGGCCGCGATGACGCTCACGGAGTTGTACGTCGTCCTCGCCGTGGGCACCGGCGTCATCCTGGTCAGCGTCGCCGCGGCCCGACTCGCCACCCGGCTCGGCATGCCCGTCCTGCTGGCGTACCTCGGCGTGGGTCTGCTGCTCGGGCAGGACGGGCTCGGCCTGCCCTTCGACGACGCCGCCCTGGCCCAGGCCCTGGGCCTGGCGGCGCTCGCGGTCATCCTCGTCGAGGGCGGCCTCACCACCGACGTGCGCGACGTCCGGCCGGTGCTGGCGCCCGCGACCGTGCTCGCCACGCTCGGCGTGCTGGTGAGCGTGGCGGTCACCGCCGCCGCGGCGTACCTGCTGCTGGACGTCGGCTGGCGGACGGCGCTGCTCCTCGGCGCGATCGTGTCCTCCACCGACGCCGCCGCCGTCTTCTCGGTGCTGCGGTCCGTGCCGCTGCCCAAGAGGCTGACCAGCCTCGTCGAGGCCGAGTCCGGTCTCAACGACGCCCCGACGTTCATCCTGGTGCTCACGTTCAGCGCCACCAGCCTGGCGGCGGTCGAGCCGCTGCCGCTGCTGGTCGCGATGCTCGTCCAGCTCGCCGGGGGCGGCGCGATCGGCCTGCTCATCGGCGTGGTCGGGGTGTGGCTGCTGCGCCGGATCACCCTGCCCACCTCCGGCCTCTACCCGATCGCGATCGTGGGCTGCGGTGTGCTCGCGTACGCCGTGGCCGGGCTGACCCAGACCAGCGGCTTCCTGGCCGCCTACCTGGCCGGGCTGGTGCTCGGCAACGCCGGGCTGCCGCACCGGCGGGCCACCCGCTCCGTGGCCGAAGGGCTCGGCTGGATCGCCCAGATCGGGCTGTTCGTCATGCTCGGGCTGCTGGTCACGCCGAGCGAACTGCCCTCGAGCGTGGTGCCCGCGCTGGTGGTCGGCGCGGCCCTGCTGCTGGTCGCCCGGCCGGCGTCGGTGCTGGCGTCGCTCGCCGCGTTCCGGGTGCCGCTGCGGGAGCAGGCGTTCCTCTCCTGGGCGGGGCTGCGCGGGGCGGTGCCGATCGTGCTGGCCACCATCCCGGTGGTGGCGGGCGCCCCCGGCAGCGAGCAGGTGTTCAACATCGTGTTCCTGCTCGTCGTGGTGTTCACCGTCATCCAGGCGCCGGCGCTGCCCTGGCTGGCCCGGCGGCTGCGGCTCACGCCGCACGGCGTCGGGCCGGACCTCCAGGTGGAGCTCGCACCGCTGGACGCGATGGACGCGGACCTGATCCACGTCACCGTGGATCCCGGTTCCCGTTTGCAGGGCGTGTACCTGGCGGAGTTGCGGCTGCCGCCGCCGGCCGCGACCACGCTCGTGGTGCGCGGCCCGGACACGTTCGTCCCCGACGAGCACACGCGGCTGCGCGTCGGGGACCAGCTCGTCGTGCTCACCACACCGCCCGTGCGGGACGCCACCGAACGGCGGCTGCGGGCCGTCGCCCGCGCCGGCCGCCTGGCCGGCTGGTTCGGCGAGACCGGGCACCCTGAACCCGCCACCCGACCCGACAGGAGGCGACAGTGCACATCGAACGCGTGACGCTGCCCGGAATCGGTGTCAGCTACACCCTGAAGACGGCCGAGGGGCAGCGCCTGGGGGTCGTCTGCCGCCGCGGTGGCCGGCGCGACCTCGTCCTCTACACGCCCGGCGACCCGGACACGGTGGAGCGGTCGCTCACGTTGACCGTCGCCGAGGCGCGGGAGCTGGGGGAACTGCTGCACCCGGTCGCGACCCTGGAGCACGTGCCCGAGCTGGAACGCAGGGCCGGGTCGCTGACGGTGGCCGTCGTGCCGGTCACGGCCGCCTCGCCGCACGTCGGCCGCACCCTTGGGGAGATCGTCGCGGACCTGCGGGGCGTGACCGTGGTCGCGGTGCTCTCCGACGGGCACACGGCGACGGCCCCCGGGCCCGAGCATCGGGTCACGCACGGCGACGCCTTGGTGGTCGCGGGCACCTCGGCCGGTGTCGGCGCGCTGAGCAGCCGGCTCGTCCCCGACCAGCCGTGAACACCGCCGCAGGTACCTGACACAGGATGTCAGGTACCTGCGGCAGGCTGCCGGCATGACAACGACAGCCGACCTCGCCATGGTCAACCTCGACAGCTCCGACCCCGCCGCGCACGCCGCCTTCTACCACCGGGTCCTCGGCTGGGAGATCACGCACAGCCAGCCCGAGTACGCGATGCTCAGCGGGGGCGGCGTGAGCATCGGCTTCGGGCTGGTCGAGGGGTACCGCGCGCCGTCGTGGCCCGACGCCACCGCCGGCAAGCGCTACCACCTCGACCTCTACGTCGACGACCTAGCGCGGGCCGAGAAGGAGTTCGTGGCCGCGGGTGCGACGAGGCCGGACTTCCAGCCCGGTGACGGGCGGTGGGTGGTGCTCATCGACCCGATCGGCCAGCCGTTCTGCATCTGCCCCCGCCCGCAGGACTGACCGGAGATCGCCGCCGCCGGCGGGGCGCCGCGCCCGCCGGCGGCGGTGCCCGGCCCGCCGGCGGCGGCCTCGGCCGGGTCGGGTCAGCCGCGGCGACGCGACCGGGCCGCCCAGATGACGTACGCGGGATCGCGGTCGAGGTTGTGCCGGTCCCGGTCGTAGCGGCGGGTGGTGCGGGGGTCGGCGTGCCCCATCGCGTCCTGCACGTCCTCCAGCGGCACCCCTTCGGCGCGCGCAGTGGTGGCGAACGCGTGCCGCAGCGAGTGCGGGGACAGCCTCGCCCAGGCCGGGATCCCGGCCGTGCGCGCCAGCCGGCGCACCAGGCGGAACACCGCGTGCCGGTCCAGCCTCGCGCCGGTCGCGGTGACGAGCAGCGGTCCGGTCAGCTCGGCCACCGGCACGCCCGCGGTCGCGGCACGCTGCGCGAGGTAGGCGTCGACGGCGTACGCGGTGCCGGGGGTGAGGGCCCGACGCCGCGGCTTCCCGCCCTTGCCGACGAAGCGGACGCTGCGGTGCCCCCGCTCGGTGCCGAGGTCGGTGACGTCCAGCGAGACCAGCTCCCCCACCCGCAGTCCGAGGTCGGCCAGCAGGGCGATCGCCGCCCGGTTGCGCACCGCCGTGGGGCCGGTCTCCGCCTCCGCCGCGGCCAGTAGCGCGTCCACCTCGTCCGGGGTCAGACCGACGGTGGCCGAGTAGTCGCGGTCCACGCGGGGGCGGTCGGCGCCCGTGACCGGGTTCGCGTCGACGGCCCGCAGCTTCGCCAGGAAGTCGTACCAGCTCGACAGCGCGGAGAGCTTGCGCGCCACGGACGCCGGGGTGAGGGGACGCCCCGTCCGGGTGTTGCGGGTCGACTCCAGCGCACGGGCGTACTCGTTGACGTCCAGGAAGGTCGCCCGCAGCGGGTCCAGGCCACGGTCGCCGCACCAGCCGAGCCAACCGGCGATGTCCCGCCGGTACGCGTCGCGCGTGTGGGCCGACAACCGGCGGTTGTGCAGCCACGCCTCCGTGAACTCGACGGGACCGGCGGGCAGTGCGGGGTGGTGCGACGGGCGGGCGAGCGCCGGGGCCTCGGAGGAAACCATGTGAAAAAGGTTCTCAGGTTCGGGTGGGCAGAATGGGAAGGCGCGCCCGAACGGATTGCCGCTACGGTCGAGCGGTGCGTGCGAGTCGCCTGGTGTCCCTGCTGCTGCTCCTGCAGACGCGCGGCCGGATGTCCGCGCAGGAGCTCGCCGGGGCGCTGGAGGTGTCGGTCCGGACGGTCTACCGGGACGTGGAGGCGCTGGGCGCCTCCGGTGTGCCCGTCTACGCCGAGCGCGGCCCGGCCGGCGGCTACCGGCTGATGGACGGCTACCGCACCCGGCTGACCGGGATGACCCCGGCCGAGGCGGAGGCGCTCTTCCTGGCCGGAGTGCCCGGCCCGGCCGCCGAGCTGGGGCTCGGGTCCGTGCTGGCGACCGCCGAGCTGAAGGTGCGAGCCGCGTTGCCGGGCGAGCTGGCCGACCGGGGCGGGCGCATCCGCGAGCGCTTCCACCTCGACGCGCCGACCTGGTTCCGGGAGCCCGAGCCCACCCCGCACCTGTCCGCGCTGGCCGAGGCGGTCTGGGCCGACCGTCGTGTGCGGGTGCGCTACCGGCGGTGGCGGGCGCCGCGGGAGGTGACGCGGATGCTCGACCCACTCGGCCTCGTGCTCAAGGCCGGGCGGTGGTATCTCGTCGGTGCCGTCGACGGTCAGGTGCGCACCTACCGGGTCGGCGCGATCCTGGAGCTGGCCGTGCTGGACGAGCCGGTCGACCGGCCGCCCGACTTCGACCTGGCGCGCTGCTGGCAGGAGCACGCCGACCGCTACGAGCAGGGGGTCTACCGCGCGCAGGCCCGGGTGCGGATGACGGCTGGGGCGCTGGAGCTGATGCCGTTCGTCTTCCCACCGGCGATGAGCCGGGCGGCCCGGGCGGCCGCCGGTGAGCCGGACGCGGACGGCTGGCTGCTCACCACGGTGCCGATCGAGTCGGTGAAGCACGGCCACATCGAGCTGCTGAAGCTGGGCGCCGACGTGGAGGTGCTCGACCCGCCCGAGCTGCGGGAGCGGTTCACCGCCACCGCCCAGCGGCTGGCCGCGCTCTATCCCGCGGGCGACCGCTCCTGCTGATCGGCGTGGCGCAGGGCGGCCAGCGCCGCCCGTACCATCGCCTCATCCGGAGGCAGCAGCGGCAGCCGCACCGCGGGGGTCGGGATCCGCCCCTGGGCGTGCAGGACGGCCTTGACGACGCTGGGGTTCGGCGCGGCGAACAGCGCGGCCGACAGGCCGGCCAGCCGGTGGCCGAGCGACCGGGCCCGCGCGACGTCCCCGGCCCGCCACGCGGCGACCAGGTCGACGAAGCCGGCGGTGGCGAGGTGCGCGGAGGCCAGGATGCCGCCGTGCGCGCCGAGCGCGAGCAGCGGGGAGATCACCGCGTCGTCGCCGCCGAGCACCGCGAAGCCGGGCGGCGGGTCGGCCAGCAGCCGTACGGTGTCGGCGTCGACCGCGCCGACGGCGAGCTTGACACCCACCACGCCGGTGAGCGCGGCGAGCCGGCGCAGGGTGTCGACCGTGAGCGGCTGCGCGGTGCGGTGGGGCACGTGGTAGACCACCAGCGGCACCGGGCTGGTGGCGGCGAGCGCCGCGAAGTGGGCCACCACCCCCGCCTCGCCGGGGCGGACGAACGGCGGCACCAGGCTGAGCGCGGCGCTCACCTCGGCTCGGCCGCGCAGCGCGGCCAGCGCCCCGGCCGTGCTCGCCCCGACCAGCAGCGGGGCGTCGCGTTCCCGGCAGACGCGGGCGAGGAGATCGACCACCGCGCGCTGCTCGGCCGGGTCGAGGGAGGTCGGCTCGGCGGTGGTGCCGAGTGCCACCAGACCCGCCGCGCCGGCGTCCAGCACCTCTCGCCCGAGCGACTCCAGCGCGTCGCGGGCGACCGCGCCGGTGGCGTCGAACGGGGTGATCAACGGTACGTACACACCGGAGAACGTCATGGCCTCAGCCTCCGGTAGCAGAAGCGTAAGGTCCAGTTCACGTTGCTTGCCTGGTGCGTAAGCTGAGCTGATGCTCGACGTGCGCCGGCTGCGCCTGCTCCACGACCTGTCCCGGCTGGGCACCATCGCCGCCGTCGCCCAGGCCCACACCTACACCCCGTCGGCGGTCTCCCAGCAGCTGTCCGCCCTGGAGCGCGAGGCCGGCGTGGCGCTGCTCGAACGCACCGGGCGCCGGGTCGCCCTCACCACCGCCGGCCGGGTGCTCGTCGCGCACGCCGAGACCGTCCTGGCCGCACTGGAACAGACCACGGCCGCGCTCGCCGCGGTGGCGACCGGCCTGACCGGGCCGCTGCGCATCGGCGCCTTCCCCACGGCCGTCCGTACGCTGCTGCCGGCGGCCCTGGTGGCGCTGGGCCGGGAGCACCCCGGGTTGGAGCTGGCCGTCACCGAGCTGGACCCGGTGGCGGTGCCCGACGCGCTGCGCGAGCGGCGCCTCGACGTCGGTCTGCTGCACGACTACGACGTGGTGCCGGTCGAGCCCGACCCGTCGCTGGATACCATGCCGCTGCTGGACGAGACGGTCTTCCTGGCCCTGCCGGAGCCGTCCGGCGTCGGGTCCCGGTCCGGGGTGGACGATCCCCTCGGCGTGGCGCGCGACGCCGACTGGATCATGGCCACGCCGGGCACCCTGTGCCACACGGTCACCCTGCACGTCTGCCGCGGCGCCGGGTTCACGCCCCGGGTGCGGCACCGCGCCGACGACTTCGCCGCGGTGCTCGCCCTGGTCGCGGCCGGCCAGGGCGTGTCGCTGGTGCCGCAGCTGGGCGCCGTCCGGCCGCCCGACGGGGTGCGGCTGGTCCCGCTGCCGACCCGTCGGCGCACCCGTGTCGCCTACCGCCGGGGCGCGGCGGCGCACCCGGCGGTCGCCGCGTTCGTCGGCGCCGTCCGCGCCGCCGCCGAGGCGTTCCTGGCGCGGTGACCGGTGGACGGACGCGACCGGGGCGGCGCGGCCTCGCCGGCCGTTCCGCCCCGATCGCCCGGTCAGGCGTTGATCTGCTTGCGGCCGTTGCCGGCCACGGCGACCGGCACCCGGCGCGGCCTGGCCCGCTCCGCCACGGGGATCCGCAGCGTGAGCACGCCGTTCTCGTAGCCCGCCTCGAGGTGGTCGGCGTCGAGGGTGTCGCCGAGGAAGAGCTGCCGGGTGAAGACCCCCATCGGCCGCTCGGCGGCCACCAGCTCGACCTTGTCGTCGGTGGGCCGGCGTCGCTCGGCGCGTACGGTCAGCACGTTGCGCTCGACGGTGCAGTCGATGCTCTCCGGGTCGACACCGGGCAGGTCGAACGCGGCGTAGAAGTGGTCGCCGTCGCGGTAGGCGTCCATGTGCATGACGCCCGGGCGGGCGGTGGTGCCGAAGAACTGCTCGGCGAGCCGGTCGATCTCACGGAACGGGTCGGTACGCATCAACATGGTCTGTCTCCTCGGTTCTCCTGTCCCAAGGTCTAAGTTGAGTCGGGATGACTCAACTTCCTTTTCTGTGATAGCGCGACCCGGCGCCGTCGTCAACCGGAGGGCAGCACCTTCTCGAACCAGTGCTCGGCGTACCTGGCCTGCGAGTACGCCGGAATCTCCCGGTACCCGTGGCGGGCGTAGAGGGCGCGCGCCTCGACCAGGTCGCCGCGGGTGTCCAGGCGCACCCGGTCGGCACCGGCGTCGCGCGCGTACGCCTCGGCGACCGCCAGCAGCGCCGCGCCGCCGCCGCGGCCACGATGCCCGGCGCGGACGTACACCCGGGTCAGCTCGGCCCAGCCCGGCCGCAACCGCAGCCCGGCGCAGCCGGCGAGACGGCCGTCGCAGCGGGCCAGGAACAGCACCCCGGTCGGCGGCACCAGATCGTCGCTGGGCGACTCGACCAGGGCGGCGTCGACCTCGCCGGGCCGTGCGGGGCGACGGTGGTAACGCTCCACCATCTCCGTGATGTACTCCCGCAGCAGCGTCGCCGCGTCGGGGTGGTCGGGGTGCGCCGGAGCCGCGCACCAGGCCGATCGGCTACCCGTGGTCACCCGCTGATCGTCCCCACCGGGGCAAACCGTTTTCCGGCAGCGCCGCCCCGCCGGCTGGCCCTCAGACCCGGCGGTAGATGCCCTGGTCGCGGGTGAGCAGCAGCTCGTCCACCAGGTACCGGCGCAGCGTGACGTGATCCGAGCCGCCGTCGGCGCACCAGGGGCGCAGCGCGTCGTTCACCGCCCGCTCCGAATAGGAGGTGTCCGGCGTGAACGACCGCCGCGCGATGTGCTCCAGCACGATCCGCCGCCGCCCGCGCTGCGCCGGCAGCCCCACCAGCACACCGTCGCGCACGAACGTCCGCAACACCGTCTCCTCACGACTCTCGGCGGGCCGGTCGGGGCGCGGGACGCGGGCCAGCTCGCGCAGGCGTCCGTCGTCGATCGCGAGCGTGCCGCCGGAGTCGGCGACCAGCCCGGCCTCGGTGAGCCGGCGCACCGCCGTCACCGCCTCCCGAGCCGGCAGGCCGGTGCGCGCGGCGACCTGCGCCGTGTCGGTCGCGCCCAGCACGATCGCCGCGAAGGCCCGTCGGCGTGCGTCGTCGGCCAGCGCCCCGGCCAGCGCGTGTGCGGTCATGCCGGACACCCTGCCAGCGCCCCCGAGGCCCACGCCACACGATTTCGCGTGTCCCCCACTCACCGGCCGACGCGGCCGGTGCGACCCCCCGGCCGCCGCGGAACGCATGACCCGCCCGATGGGCCGTCCGGTCGGTCCCGGGCCGCCGGGGTACCGCCGGTGCGCCCCGGCGGCCATGATATGGACGTGCCCGAATCCGTTGCCGACGTGGAGCGCGCCGACCGCGGCACGCCCACCCCGGCCACCGACCCGCCCCTCCCCGGCCCCCGAGCCCGTGGCCCCTGGTTGGTCGCCGGCGCGGTGACGGCCGTGCTGCTGGCCCTCGCCGGTCGCTACGGCTACCACCGCGACGAGTTGTACTTCCTGCTCTGCGGCCGGCACCTCGACTGGGGCTACGTCGACCAGGGCCCACTGGTTCCCGCCCTGGCCCGGCTGCTCGACACCGTCGCGCCCGGCAACCTCGTGGCGCTGCGCGCCCCGTCGGCGCTGATCGGCGGCGGCTGCGTGCTGCTCGTCGCCGCGATCGCCCGCGAGCTCGGCGCCGGGCGCGGCGCGCAGATGTTCGCGGCATTCCTCGCCGGCACGTCCGGCCTGGTGCTCGCCAGCGCCCACCTGCTCAGCACCACCACCGTCGACATGCTGGTGTGGCTGCTCGTGGCCCTGTGCGCGGCGCGGATGCTGCGCACGGGCGACACCCGATGGGCGCTCGGCATCGGGCTCGCGATCGGCGTGGGCATGCTCAACAAGCTGCTGCCCGCGCTGCTCGCCGCCGGGCTGGTGGCCGGCGTGGCGATCGCCGGGCCACGCCGGCTGCTGCGCGACCGGTGGGTGCTCGCCGCGGCGGGCCTCGCGCTGCTGCTCGCCGCGCCCACCCTGATCTGGCAGGCCGCCCACGGCTTTCCGCAGCTGTCCGTCGCCGCCGCCATCTCCGACGGCGACAGTTCCTACAGCGGGCGCCTCGACGCGCTCGTCCTCCAGTTCGTCATCGTGAGCCCGTACGCCGTGCCGATCTGGATCGCGGGGCTGGTGGCGCTGCTGCGCCGGCCCGCGTGGCGGGCGTACCGGGCGTTGGCATGGACCTGGCTGGTGGTCGTCGGTGTCGTCCTGGTCGCCGGCGGCAAGGGCTACTACGACGCGCCGCTGCTGCTGGTGCTCGCCGGCGCCGGGGCCGTGCTCACCGTCGCCTGGGCCAGCCGTGGCGCGGTCCTGGCGCGACGCGGCCTGCTGGTGCTCGGCACGCTGCTGTTCGTCGCGCCCAATGGCGTGCTGCTGCTGCCGACCCTGCCCGCCGACCGGCTGCCCGGCTTCGTCGTCGAGGTCAACTACGACGCCGGCGAGACGATCGGCTGGCCCGAGTTCGCCGACTCGCTCGCCGCGGTGCACCGGGCGCTGCCCGACCAGCAGCGCCAGCGGGCGGTGATCCTCACCGCCAACTACGGCGAGGCCGGGGCCGTCGCCCGCTTCGGGCCGGCCCGTCGGCTGCCGCCCGCCTACTCCGGTCACAACAGCATGGCCGACTTCGGCCAGCCGCCGGCGGACGCCGACGTGGCGATCGCCGTCGGCTGGGACCACCCCGACCAGCTGCGGGCGTGGTTCCGTGACGTGACCCTCGCCGGCCGCGTCGACCAGGGCGTCGAGGTGGACAACGACGAGAACGGCGGCCCCATCTGGGTCTGCACGGGCCTGCGGCGGCCGTGGGCCGAGATCTGGCAGACCGAGGTACGCCACGCCGGTTGACCGGGCCGCGACCGCGGCCGTGATATCGCCGAAGCGGCGGCCCGCTGCCACCGGGCTGCCGATAATCGGGGGGAACGTGCGGCCTCCCGCGCCACGTGAGGGCGCCGCACGGGCAGTGGACGGTGAGGCGCCGTCCGCCCTGCGACCGGGCGGGACAGCGACGGCGGGAGGCCGGCATGACGACCGGAGACGCCGCCGGGCTGGTGCGCCGGCCGGACGCCTCCAACCGGGCCACGCTGCTGGAACTGCTCTTCGACGTGGTGTTCGTGGCCGCCCTCGCGCTGGTCTCCATGCTGGTCGCCGAGGAGCGCACCTGGGCGGACACCGGGCACTGCCTGCTGCTGCTCATGGCCATCTGGTGGACGTGGTCGGTCACGTCGGTCACCACCGACTTCTACGACCCGGAGCAGCGACCCATCCAGACCGTCCTCATGGTGACGATGCTGGGCGCCGTCGTGGCGGCCGCCGCGCTGCCGGGAGCCGGGAGCGGGCACGCGCTGATCTTCGCGGTGGCGTACGTGGCACCGCACCTGGTGCGCGGCGTGATCCTGGTCGGCGCCCTGCACCGGCACCGGCACAAGGCCCAGGAGCGGGCGGCCCGGTTCTTCTTCTGGTTCGCGGTCTCCGGGGTGTTCTGGATCGTCGGGGCGCTACCGCCCGGCGAGCCGCACTGGCCGCTCTGGGCCGCGGCGGTGGCCATCGACTACGTGTCGGCCGCGGCGCGCTACCCGACCCCGTGGCTCGGTCGGGTGCCACTCGACCAGTTCGAGAGGACGACCCCGCACCTCGGCGAGCGGTACCAGCAGTTCGTCATCCTGGCTCTCGGCGACATCATCCTGGTGCCGACCCTGAAGATCAGCACCTCGGACTTCGCCGCCCCGAAGCTGATAGCCTTCCTCACCGCCATCGTGACGATGCTGCTGCTCTGGCAGATCTACGTGCACCGCGCCGGCTACATCCTCCAGATCACGTCCCGGCGCCTGCTCTCCCGGGCGACCCGGATCGCCCCGTACACCCACATGGTGCTGCTGGCGGGCGTGGTCTGCGTCGCCGCCGCCTTCGACCGCCTCATCGTCCAACCGACCGGGGAGACGTCGCCACGCCAGCTCGCCCTGGCCCTGGGCGGTCCCGCGCTGTTCATCGCCGGCCGGGCGCTGTTCACCTACCGCGTCAAGGAGGGCGTGCCGTGGCGCCGGCTGCTCTGGTTGCCCGTGCTGGCCGCCCTCGCGCCCTGGGCGGGCGGATGGCCGCCGGTGACGGTCTCCCTCGCGGCCACCCTCGTGCTGGTGGGCGTCGTGCTCAGCGACATCGTGGTCGTCCGGTGGCGACGGCCGGCGCCCCGTCCGGGCTGAGGCCGCCCGTCCCCGTCGGCCGGTGTCGAACACCCGCCGGAACGCCGAGCGCCGCAGATCATCTCCCTGCCTGCTGCTCGTGCCGGTCGAACCGGCACGAGCAGCAGCGGCGGCGAGGTCGCATCACGCGACGGCGGTTCCCTCGAGTTCGACCATCTGGCCGGGGACGGCCAGCCGTGTCACCCCGAGCATCGTGGTGGTCGGCGCCACCCCGGCGGCGCCCAACCGCGACGCGAGCACGCCGTAGTGCGGGAACAGCAGGTCGACGTCGGTGGTGTAGACGTTGAGGCGGATGAGGTTCGCCAGGGACATGCCGGCCTCGCCGAGGACGGCCTCCAGGTTGTCGAGGCTCAACGCCAACTGTGCGGCCATGTCACCGTCATGCTGGGGCTTGCCGTCGCCGCCTATCGCGGTCTGTCCGGAGCAGTACAGGGTGCGGCAGATCAAGTTCTGGCCCCTGGGCGGTTCCCACCAACACCCCTTGTCGGCGTACGGCCGCGGCCGACCGGCGCCGGGAAGGGCCTCGTCACGGGGTACGCCCGGCGGTGGCCCCGACCGGAACCGCGGCGATCTGCGGATTCCGGGCGAATCCCCGCCGCCGGTGGCCGAAGATGGCGCCAGGGGGAAGGCCCGCCGACCGACCAGGGGCCTTCATCGGGGAAGGAGCCGGCGGGTGGACATGAAGCTCGAGGTGATCGTGCTGCCGGTCACTGACGTTGACCGGGCCAAGAACTTCTACGCCTCCCTCGGCTGGCGGGAGGACGCCGACTTCGCCGACGGCGACTTCCGCGTGGTGCAGCTGACCCCGCCCGGATCGGCGTGCTCGATCATCTTCGGCAGCGGCATCACCTCGGCCGCGCCGGGCGCGACGCAGGGCCTGCACCTGGTGGTGGACGACATCGAGGCGGCCCGGGCCGAGCTGGCCGGCCGCGGCGTGGACGTGAGCGAGGTGTTCCACGACGCGGGCGGAGGCTTCCACCACGCCGGACTCGAGGCGCGCGTCCTCGGCCCGGCTCCCGACCGCAAGAGCTACGCCTCGTTCGCCTCCTTCAGCGACCCGGACGGCAACGGCTGGTACCTCCAGGAGATCACCACCCGGCTGCCCGGGCGGTGACCGGGCCGGAGCGTGCCGGGCGTCGGAGCGGCGCCCGCAGAGGAGGAGGATCCACATGAGCGCCACCTACGACTCGGCGGCAGATCTGGCGGCCGCGCTGCGGCGCGCCGCGGACGCGCACGGCCGGTACGAGCAGGAGCTCGGGCACGCCGACCCGGACTGGCCGGACTGGTACGCCAGGCACATGCTGGACGAGCAGTCCGGCCAGGGCGGATCGGGACCGACGTGAGCGTCGCCGGCCGGAGGCCGGCGGCTAGGAAACGCAGAGCGGCACGTCCGGGATGGTCTGCGTCGCCTGCTTGATGGTCCGCAGCACCTCGGCCTCGAGGTCGAGCTTCATCGTGGGCCGGCCGGGCAGGAGCCCGCTGATCAGCTCGGCAAGTTCCCCGCTGATGTTGAGCCCGACCCCGGTGCCCGCCTTGAGGACCACGTCGACCCGGCGGCAGCGGACCAGCGGCGCGCCGAGGGCGGAGCCGTTGGCCACGCCGACGCTGGCCCGGAACTTGACGTACGGCCCGGCGGCGGCGCCGGGGATCCCGAAGCCGACGAGGAACCGGAACTCCGGCGAGATGACGAGACCGGCGCCGGCCAGCGCGATTCCGCTGATCGAGTCGAGCATCGGCCGGATGGTGGAGAACGCGGGCGTCAGCCCCGCCCCGCTGGCGACGCCGATCGCGCCGGAGAGCCCCCAGGTGCCGGCGGCGCTGATGGTGGTGTGCAGGCCGGCCAGCGCCGTCTGGACGATGACCTTGCCCTTGGCGATCAGCATCATCGGTACGCCGCCCACCACGACGGGCTTGTTGAGCAGGTCGAACGGCACCTCCAGCCGGAGCTTCGCGTTGCCGTCGGTGGCGCCGAGGCCGGCCTGGACCTTGACGGTCAACGAGTCGATGCCGCGTACCGCGGTGCCGGTGTGGGCGGCGAGGCGACCGTCGCGCAGCGAGATGTCGGTGTCGAAGCGAAGGTTCGTGAAGCCGAGCGTGACGTCCGCCCCGAACCTGAGGTTTTCGTGGCGGTTGTGCAGCAGCGACAGGCTCAACCCGGCCCCGTCGAGCGCGGCGGCCACCTGCCAGGCACCGATGGTCGCCCGTAGCTTGCCCTTGGCCGGCGGCGGCAGCTCCCCGGGCGCGGGCTGACGCGCCGACGCCGATCCGGCGACGCGGCCGCCGGCGAGGACGGTCGTGGCGGCGTGAGCGGACGTGGCGCGCACCGGGCGCAGGTCGCTCTCCCCCGCACCCGGCGTGCCGACGGGGCCCGGCATCCCGGGCACCTCCTGGATGGTGACCCGGCCGGCGTCGATGTCCTCCGGGCCGATCCCGGTGCTGACCGCGATGCGGCCGTCCCGGACGACCTCCTGCAGTTGCACCGGCGCCAGCGAGACGACCACGTTCCCGCCCCGGATCTCCCGGGTGGCGACCCGCCCGACCGCGCGCGAGGTCAGGAACATGACGTCGCCGACGTCGAGCGCGTCGACGCCGCGCGCGCCCGCGTCCACCGTCCAGATCAGTCCGTCGCCGCTCACCGAGCGGACGGCGGCGGCGCCCCCGCCCACCACGACCACGTCCGGCTGGTACGTCAGACCGGTCGGCTTCTCCGCCGGCGCCTGCCCGTAGCGGGCCTCCAGCTCCGGCGACACCGGCTGCGGCCGGGGGCCGGCGGCCGACCCGCAGCCGACCAGCGCCAGGACGCCGCACGCGGCGACGGCCGTCCGGGCCCACGCGCGACCGGCGGATCGCGCGCCGGCCGTCCGGCGACGAGCAGACCAGGACATGGCACCTCCCCTGTGGCCGGCGCCGGGGCTCGTCCTCGGGCCTGCCGCGACGGGACACCGCGGGACCCCCTGACCGTAGGCCGGCGGCGGGCGGAACGAATCGGGGAAGTCCCTACCTATTACCACCTCCACCGGTGCGGGACGGCGGTGACCGCGACCACTAATTGTTGGTCACGCCAAGGACGTCGAAGGCGAACGCCTCGGCGAACTCGCTCGTGTTCGTCAACCCGCGACGGCCAGGCGCCACACGAGGCGGGCGGCCTGAAGCCGGCCCGCACCGCCGTACGCACGCCCGCGGGCTGGCGCTTCCGCGAGACGCGAATCGCGCCCGCCTGGACCCGCGCGGACTAGCCCCTCCCGCCGGTCGGGCGGCCCGCCCGGGTGGGCGGTACCGGTGTGGCGGCGGCGGACGCCCGGCCCGCCGCCGCCACACCGCCGCTAGTCCCCAGCCAGCACGGTGAACGGGAATCCGGCGCTGGTCCGACGGCGCAGCGGAATGTCGCACTTGATCCGCCGCAGTACCTCGTTCCTGCTGAACCCGAGCCCGTGCGCGATGAGCCGTTCCGGGCGCACCGGCACCGGGTCGTCGAACGCCACCTCCACCCGGACCGGCCACGGCTCGTCGAGCGGTGCCGGCGGGGCGTCCAGCCGCCACGCCCCCGTCCAGTCCAGGGCGAAGCGGTTGCGCCGGGCCAGCAGCGGATCCAGCAGTCTGGCGGCCACCAGTGCGGGATCGTTGTCGCGGTAGCCGTCGAGCTCGACCGGGTCGAGGGCACTGACCGGCGTTCGCTCGTGCACGGTGAGCTTGCTCGTCCGGTCGCAGGACACGCAGCGGACCAGCAGCCACACGTCCAGCAGTTTGCGGTTGGCGTTGACGCGGAACCTGCCGTCGCCGGTGGTGGCCGACGCCGACCCGCAGTCGACGCAGCGCAACGACAGCAGGGGCAGCCTGGTCCGACGAACGACCCAGGGCAGCACGACATGGGGTCGTGAAGACATGATCTCGAGACCTGATCTCTGTAGACCTGACACGAGGCCGATTACGCGGGGCCTCACACGCTGTAGGCCCGGGCGCACGGGGGCAGCCCGGCGGAGCCGACGGGAGCGTCGGCCACGGATGAGCGGAAGAAGGTGTCAGGTCTACAGGGCAGGCGGGGTCACGCGATCTTGTCCTCTGTCCTCACGGCTACGGGTGCAGGCAACCTACGGGAGCCCGCCGGCACCGCTCAAACGGTTTTCCGGGGCGTCCACGGCCGCTCGGTTTCGTAACCCGCCATGAGGCGGCGGGCGCACATAACAGTGATTATGGTGCTGGGGCGTTATGTCCGAATAACCCGGGCCTTATTATTGAATTGCCATTGCCGATATTCCGATAATCCGAGCCTGCCGCGCTCAATCCCCGATCCGGATCGTGTGCGGACCACGTCGCCGCCAACAGAGGCGCGAGGGCTCTCCGGCGTTGCCCTCGCCGGTCGGGGTGCCGCGAGTCGGCGGTGGTGACCGAAGTGCCCCCGTCGAACACCCCGGGGCTGCGGTGGCGTGCCGTCGACGCGCCAGATATTGCCTCGTCGTGCCGAAGCCCGTCCGGCGATACTCCCTACACATGACGGCTGACGGTCCCGATCGGGACATCCCCGCCAATCCAGCACTGCGGCGAATCCTGCGAAGCCATCGCTCGGAGCTGCTGGACCTACTGGCCGACGGTATGTCTGGCAGCGACCTGACCACCCTGCTGCTCGAGGTGTTCCGGCGCAGAGCCGACCGGCTCTCGCCGGCAGAGGTGATGCGCCGCTACCGCAGCGACCGGTTCGTCACACCGGCACCGATCAGCGTCGCCGCACTGCGCCGCGCCGAGGACGCCTTGATATCCGCGTTGCCCGACGACTTCGAGATGCTCGTGCTTGCCCCGGTCCTGCCTCTGGCAGCCCATTCAGCCGTCGCGACCGTCGACCCGCGCAAGGTGATCGCAACGGTTCGCGGAAGCGAGGTTGCCGCCGACCCGACGAACGCATTGGCCCTGGAGGCGTCCGTGCGGCGCGCCCTGGCCCTGGCCGCAGATCCCCGTTCAGAGGTGCCGGTGCGGCTGGCGGCCAGCCAGCGTGTGGCTCGTGCACAGCACTTCGACGGCCCCGGGATGCTGGCTCACTTCCAGATATTCGGCGTGGTGACCGCGGGACGGGATACCGGCAACCGATCCTTCGAACACCGGCATCTCACCGAACACTTGCGGTTCGCTACCCGGGCGCTGGCCGCCGCCGGAGCCCGCCGCACCCGGATCCAGCTCACCTGCCTCGACGACGCGAGCCGCTTGGTCATCGAGCGGCTACGTCAAGACCTCGCCACGCTTCCAGGCGTTGCCGTGGTCGAGGATGCCGAGCGAACGACCGGGCGCGGCTACTACACGGGCATCTGCTTCAAGATCTATGCCGATGTCGAAGACCAGCACCTGGAGGTCGCCGACGGCGGCCTCGTCGACTGGAGTCAACTCCTCACCGGCAACCGCAAGGAACGCCTTCTGATCAGCGGCTTCGGTGTCGACCGACTCGCGGGAACGGTGGCCTCGCCCCCCACACGCGACCAGTCCCCACCGCGCGGGCCGGGCAACCCGAGCCACGGGTAGTGATGACGGCTCGTTCTCAGCCGGCGCGTATCCGATCCGTCTCACCAGCGCTGCTGCGCTGCCGTTGACGGACGGCGCCGAGCGGTGGCTGTTCTGCCGCAGCCGTCACCGAGATCCGCCCGTTCGGGGTCGTGATCCTCCGGCAGGGAAAGGAGTGGACCAGATGGTGGGCAGGCTCGTAACGTGCAGGTGCCCGTGACACCGCCCGAGGAGGTGAGACCCATGAACGTTGCATCGATGTGGGTGCTCCCCCTTCGCGTCACGGTCGGGCGATCGACGTAGGTGTCGCCGGGAGCGCCTCGCCACCAGGCACTCCCGAAAGGGCGACACCTATGCACCCTCAGCAGTTCACCGCCGAGCCGCCGTCCGGCGACACGGTCGAGCGCGACGTCCCCCGACTCCCGTCGCCCGCCGCCGGCCGCGATCGGACGGCCCTCCCGTTCGACGTGATCATTGCCGGTTGCGGGCCGACCGGCGCCATGCTGGCCGCCGAGCTGCGGCTGCACGACGTGCGGGTACTCGTCCTGGAGAAGGACACCGAGCCCGTGTCGCACGTCCGGATAGTCGGTCTACACATTCGCAGCATCGAGCTGATGGCGATGCGCGGGCTGCTGGAACGCATCCTCGAACATGGACGCCGGCGTCCGGCCGCCGGGTTCTTCGCCGCCATCGACAAACCCGCGCCCGAGGGCCTGGATTCCGCGTACGCCTATCTGCTCGGCATCCCGCAACCGGTCATCGTCCAGCTGCTCGAGGAACACGCGATCGCGCTGGGTGCGCAGGTCCGGCGCGGCCGAGCGGTGACCGGCGTCGCGCAGGACGACGACGGTGTGACGGTGACGCTGGCCGACGGGGAACAGCTGCGGTCGCGCTATCTCGTCGGCTGCGACGGCGCGCGCAGCACGGTGCGCAAGCTGCTCGGCGTCGGCTTCCCCGGCGAGCCCGCGCGCACCGAGACGCTGATGGGCGAGATGGAGGTGGGCGTGCCGCAGGAGGAGGTCGCCGCCAGGATGGCCGAGATCCGCGCGACCGACCGGCGGTTCAGCGTCGGCCCCGCGGGCGTCGGGGTCTATCGCGTCGTGGTGCCCGCCGCCGGAGTCAGCGATCGTGCGGAGCCGCCCACGATCGAGGATTTCCGACGGCAGTTGCGCGCCATCGCCGGAACCGACTTCGGCGTGCACTCCCCGCGCTGGTTGTCCCGCTTCGGGGACGCCACCCGGCTGGCCGACCGATACCGGGTCGGGCGGGTGCTGCTGGCCGGCGACGCGGCGCACATCCACCCACCCATCGGCGGGCAGGGCCTCAACCTGGGCGTCCAGGATGCGGTGAACCTCGGCTGGAAGCTGGCCGCACAGGTTCGCGGCTGGGCGCCGGAGGCGCTGCTGGACACCTACGAGGCCGAACGCCGACCGGTCGCCTGGGACGTGCTGGAGAACACCCGCGCCCAGACGGAGCTGCTGTCCACCGGACCGGGCCCGCGGGCCCTACGCAGACTGCTCACCGAGCTGATGGACTTCGACGAGGTGAACCGCTTCCTGATCGAGAAGATCACCGGGATCGGCGTCCGCTACGACCTCGGCGCAGGCCCCGACCTGCTCGGCCGCCGCCTGCGCGACGTCGACGTGAAACAGGGCCACCTCTACGACCTGCTGCATCGCGGCCGCGGCCTGCTGCTGGACCGCACCGAACGCCTGACCGTCGGCGGCTGGTCGGACCGGGTCGATCACCTCGCGGATCCCACCGTGGCACTGGACGCCCCGTGCGTCCTGCTACGCCCCGACGGCCACGTCGCCTGGATCGGCGACGACCAACAGGACCTGGACGAGCACCTCTCCCGCTGGTTCGGCAGGCCCACCTGATCCGGCCTCGCCACTGCAACGAAGCCAGACATCCACCTAGGGTGGGCGTGTGGAAGAGGACGAACGGCTGCGCCACTCCTCGTCGTTCGGCGCGGCGGCCACCGCGTACGCCGAGCACCGCCCGGACTACGCGCGGGCGGCGGTGCGCTGGGCGCTCGAGCCGGCGCCCGGCCGGCGGGTGCTCGACCTCGGCGCGGGGACCGGCAAGCTGACCGCCACGCTGGCCTCGGTAGACGCCGACGTCACCGCGGTCGAACCGGACCCGGCGATGCTGACCGAGCTGCGCCGCACGCTGCCGCGGGTCCGCGCACTCGCGGGTAGCGCCGAGGCGATCCCGCTGCCGGATGCGTCCGTCGACGCCGTGCTGGCCGGCAACGCCCTGCACTGGTTCGACATGGCCGTGGCGGGCCCGGAGATCGCCCGGGTGCTGGCGCCGGGCGGCGTCCTGGCCGGCCTGTGGAACGTCATGGACGACACGGTCGGCTGGGTCGCCGGGCTCGCGCGGGCCGCCGGGAGCGCGGTCGTCGGCCCGCGCGACACCCCCGCCGGTTGGCGCGTCGAGACGGCGGACATGCACGTGCCGAGGACCGGCGGGGCCGCCCGGTTCGGCTCGCCGGAGCAGGCCGAGTTCCCGCACGGGCAGCGCCGCACCGCCGACTCCCTCGTGGCGACGCTCGCCACGAGGGCCGGGATGTTGGTCATGCCAGAACGGGAACGAGCGGACACGCTCGGCCGGATCCGCGCCTTCCTCGCGAGCAGACCCGAGACGGCGGACGGTGAGTTCACCCTCCCGATGCGGACCTGTGTGCTGCGCGTGCGACGGCTCTGAGGTGCCGCCGCGGCGCGTCAGGCGGGCCGGGCCAGCCGGCCGGCCGCCGCCAGGCGCCGCACCGCCGCGTCGTGCGGCACGGCATGGCGGACGCGACCGCCGACCCCACGAGTGGTCGTGGCGGTGAAGAGCGAGTTGAGCAGCGCTTCCTCGACCGTGTCCAGGACGGCGGTGAAGAGCGGGTTGAGCTGCGCGTCGGGTATCACCGGCTGGTCCGATCGGGCCGTGCTGAACGCGATCGCGTAGTCGCCGCTGCCGTTGCTGTACGACGCGCCCACGCGGCCCATCGCGAAGATGGCGCGGCGGGCGAGGCGGCCGAGCTGGCGGGCGTCCAGCGGGGCGTCCGTGGCCACCACGATCATGCACGAGTTGCCGGGCGGTTCGGCGCGGTCGGCCTCGGGGATCAGCTCCGCCACGGGCAGCGGCACGCCCGCCGCGGTGAGCACTCCCCCGAAGTTCGACTGGGTGAGGGCGCCGACGGTCACCGGCCCGTCCCCGACCGGCACGAGCCGGGACGAGGTGCCGATGCCCGCCTTGTAGCCCAGTGCCGTCGTGCCGGTTCCCGCGCCGACGCAGCCCTCCGCCGCCGGCCCGTCCGCCGCCCGGTCGATCGCGTCGAGCACGTGCTCCTCGGTCACCGGCCGCCGCCGGATGTCGGACAGGTGACCGTCGTTGGTCTCGCCCACCAGCGGGTTGAACGACACCCCGTCCGGCCGTCGTCGCATGAGATATGTCAGCAGCGCGTCCGCGGCCCGGAACACCGACAGCGTGGCCGTCAGGACGATCGGCGACTCCAGCACGCCGAGTTCGTCCACCTGCGTCGAGCCGACGAGCTTGCCGTAGCCGTTGCCGCGGTACACGGCCGCGGGGAGGGTCCACCGCCGCGGGCCGAGCTGGCTCGGCACGATCGCCGTGACGCCGGTGTGCAGGTCGGCCCCGTCGTCGATGGTGGTGTGTCCCACGAGCACCCCCGGCACGTCGGTGATCGCGTTGTGCCGCCCGGGTGGCAGCGCGCCGATGACGACACCGAGGTCGCGGGCGCGGCGGGGTGGCTGGTCCATGGTGCTCCTGTCCTGGTCGACGCGGCGCGGGGCTCGGCGGGCGGGGTGGGTCAGGCCATCGCGTCGAGGATCGGCACCAGCTGCTCCTCCTCGTACGCCAGGTGTCGTTCGAGCTCGTCGGTGAGCTGGTCGACCCGCCGGCGTACGTCCGTCGGGTCGGCGGCACCGTCACCCAGCACTGTCTGGAGCTGGTCGATCAGCGCCGACACCCGGACGTGTTCGGCCCGGAGCCGGTCCAGCGTCGGCGCGAGTTCCGGGCGCTGCGCCGCGAGGCCGACGAACATGCCCCCGTCCTCGTGGCTGTGGTGCAGGTGCAGGCCCTGACAGACGACGAGGCAGTTCACCCGCAGTTGGGCGCCGAGGCGGGGGCCGGTGGCGGCCACCTCCCGACGGATCAACTCCAGCTCCCGGCGGAACGCGTCGTGGATCCGGACGAGCGCCGCGCCCCACGACGGCGCCTCGGGCGGCCCGCCGCCGATCCGCGTCAGCGCGACCACGGGAAGGACCCGGCTGGTCTTCGCCTGGTACGCGGCCCAGCCGGGATCCGCCTCGACCGCGCGGGCGAACACCTCGTCGCGTTCGGTGCCGGACAGGACGGTCGCGCGGGCCGGGTAGGTGAAGATGCCGTCCTCGACGGTGACCCGCGGGTCGGCGAGGACGTTGTGGAGCCAGTCCGGATGCCGGGGCGCGCCGCCGGCCGAGGCGATGACGAGGATCCGGCCGCCCGTGTCGGGCAGGTAGGCCAGCGGGGTGGTGTGCGGCGCGCCGGAGCGCGCGCCGGTGGTGGTGAGCAGGATCAGTCGTCCACCCTCGAACGGGCCGCCGACCCGGCCCGCGTTGGCGCGGAACTCGTCGATGATCTGTTGGTTGAAGTCGTTCGGCAATGCTCCACTTTCTGGATCTGGACAGCACGGAACGCGCGACGCCGGCGGCGGCGTCCGCGACGGAAAAGGGAGAGCACGACGGCAGCGGTCGTGCGTGAGGTGGGCGCGGGACGGAGGACGGCGGGCCGCGGGCCCGCCGGGCGGTCACTCCGCGGCCGGGTGCCTCACTCGCTCGTGGCCCATGGCCGACCCGGCAGTCACGCGTACGACCCTAGTGCCGCGCCCGGCCGGCGGCAACGCCGTTACCGACACCCGCATCCCGGAGCGGGATTACCGGACGGTGCGGGGAAGGCACCCCGATGTCGGCCGCCCGCGGGGCGCACCGGGCGGCGGGCCCGCGGGCGCACCCCGACCCGCGACACCGAGGGGGACCGGCTTGTGCCCGAGGGGCCCCGCTGCCAAGGTCGGGGCATGGCGGGGATGAACGGGCGCGACGTTCTGCGGGCGGCCGGCGAGATGGTCCGGGTGCTCGAGCCGTACGCCGGTCGCGACTGGAGCGTGCCCGCCGGCGGCCTGGAGTGGAGCTGCTGGACGACCGCCGCGCACGTCGCGCACGACCTGCTGGCGTACGCCGGGCAGGTCACCGGCCGGCCCACCGACGGGTACCTCCCCTTCGACCTGCGGATCCGCGCCACCGCGAGCCCCCGCGAGGTGCTGACGGTGGCCACCGCGTGCGCCGGCCTGCTCGCCGCCGCCGTCGACACGGCCGGGCCGGCCGCCCGCGCGTGGCACTACGGGCCGTGCGACCCGGCCGGCTTCGCCGCGATGGGGGTGACCGAGACGCTGCTGCACACCGGGGACATCGCCGACGGGCTCGGCGTGCCGTGGGAGCCCCCCGCCGACCTGTGCGCCGCGGCCGTCGACCGGCTCTTCCCGGACGCCCCGGCCGGCCCGCCGCCGCAGGTGCTGCGCTGGCTGACCGGCCGCGGTGAGCTGCCCGAACACCCCCGCCGCACCTCCTGGAGCTGGCGGGCCGCTCTCGCCTGAGGAACCCGGCTGCCGGGCTCAGCCGCGTGGAGCGGCCGCGCCCGCGGCGTCGCGCATCTCCGACGTGTGCGCGTCGGCCAGGTCGGGGCGCCCGTGGTACTGGGCCGGCGTGTTCTGGAACAGAGCGACGCGCCACCCGCCGTCGCGCCGGACCGCGACGAGCGACTGCACCGCGTTCACCGCCGGGTTGGGGTCGGCCTGACCGGGCGGGATCATCCCGACCCGCGCGCGCAGCAGCACGACGTCGGCGCCGAGCGGGCGGATCTCCCGCACCTTCCAGACGTACGCGGCGGTGGGGTGGTCCGCGAAGATCGGCGTGAGGTGGGCCTCCACCTCGGACGCGTCGACCTGGCCGCCGTCGAAGCCGATCAGCGCGCCGTCGTCGGCGAACAGCGCGGCGTACCGGCGGGCGTCGCGGTCGTTCCAGGCGGTCAACAGGTCCTCGTACAGCTGCCGTACGGCCTCAGTCGCCTCAGCCATGCCGCCCATCCTGCCAGCCCGGCCCCCGACGCGTCGCCCGTCGGGCCGGCCGGTCGCGGTCGGTCCGACGTCGTCCAGGCACGGCCACGGTCGTCATCCCCGCATCCGTCACGAGCACACCGAGGCCCGCGCGCCCGCCTGCCGTCAGGCTGCCGGACGGCGTACGTGCCGGTGCCCGTCACGGGGAAACGGTGGCCGGGCCGGCAGCACCTCCACGAACCGGAAGCCCGCCTTCTCGGCGACCCGGCAGGAGGCCGGGTTGTCGATCTGGTGCAGCAGTTCCAGCCGGCTCAGGCCGGCGGCGGCGAAGCGGGCGAACGCCCAGCGGCTGACCGCGTCGACGGCCCGGCCGGCGATGCCCCGCCCGCGCGCGGCCGCCGCCGTCCAGTAACCGACCTCGGCGTCCGGCCGCCCCGGCGTGACGTTCTTCAGCACCACGTTCGCCACCAGCCGCTCACCGCCGTCCGGGTCCGGCTCGTGCACGGCGAAGGTCAACCAGTCACCGCGCTGCCAGCCCTCGCGCGCCCGGGCGAGCCAGCGGCCCGCCTCAGTCGGGGTGGTCACCGGGTGTCGGGTCCAGCGCCGCAGCACCGGGTCCCGGTGGGCGGCCAGCAACGCGTCCTGGTCGTCGTCGCGCCAGGGTCGCAGGACCAGTTCCGGTGCGGACGCCGTCGCCGGTGCCCGGAGGATGATCGACACTGGCCCAGTCTGCCCCGCCGCCACAGCGCCGGCGCCCGGGGCCGCCCGCGGCCACACCGGCCAGGAGGACCGGCAACCGTACGGCGACGCGCACGCGGCCGAGGCGACGCAGCGACGCCTTCAGGCGGTCGCGCGGCCGGCGGCGGCGCTCACCCGGCCGAGGGGCCGGCGGGAGGGGCGGTCAGGCGGCCGAGCGGCGGCGCCACGGCCACCAGGTGCGCCGCGGCGCATGCTCGGCCAGGGTGGTGGCCGGCGCGACCGGGGCGGGCGACGCGGCACGGCGCTGCTCGCGCCAGCGGCGGACCACCTCGTCGACGTTGACCGGCCGCACCACGACCCGCGGGCCGGTCGGCGTGCGCAGCCAGGCCAGGACCTCGCTGTTCAGGTGCCCGCAGAAGGCCCGTACGGCCTCCTCGGTGGGCAGGTCACGCACCTCGTCGGGCAGCCGCTCGATGCGGCGGCGCAGCTGCAGTGGTGTCGGCAGCAGCAGATCGCCGGGGAGCTTCTCGCGCTCCATGAAGCTCTTGATCCACCACGACTCGTCGTAGGGCAGGTTCCGGCCCGGGATGGGCTTGCCCGCGCCGGGCAGGTTGTCGAACTCGCCGCGCTCCTGGGCGGAGCGGATCTGGGCCTCGACGGCCGCTTCCCACATGTTCGTCACCTGTCACCTCCCCGATCCACCGTAACGCGGCGCGCGGCGGCGCCCGATCCGTATCCACAGCGTGCGGGCCGTGCCGGGAATTCCCCGAGACCGCCGGACGAGGGCCACCGTCGGCCGGGTGGCGCTCGGTCGACGGCGGCCCGACCCGTACGGTCGACGGTGTCGATCGAGTACGAGGGGGGCCGTCGATGGTGGGTACGGGCGCATTGGTGGGAATCGCACTGGTGGCGATCGGCATGGTCCTGACGCCCGGTCCGAACATGGTGTACCTGGTGTCCCGTTCGGTGACCCAGGGGCGCCGCGCGGGGCTGATCTCGCTGCTCGGGGTCGCGGCCGGGTTCGGGATCTACCTGGTGACGGCGGTCGCCGGGCTGGCCACCGTGTTCGTGCTGGTGCCGGCGCTGTACACGGCGGTGAAGCTGGCCGGCGCGGCGTACCTGCTGTGGCTGGCCTGGCGGACGCTGCGCCCGGGCGGCGCCTCGCCGTTCACTCCCGCGCCGCTGCCGCCGGAGCGGCCCCTGCGGCTGTTCACGATGGGCCTGGTGACCAACCTGCTCAACCCGAAGATCGCGATTCTCTACGTGTCGCTGCTGCCGCAGTTCATCGATCCGCAGCGCGGTCACGTGGCGGTGCAGAGCCTGCTGCTCGGCCTGACCCAGATCAGCATCGCGCTGGCGGTCAACGGCCTCATCGTGCTCACGGCCGGCACGCTCGCCGGGTTCTTCGCGCGCCGGCCGTCGTGGCTGCGGGTGCAGCGCTGGGTGATGGGCACCGTGCTGGGCGCCCTGGCGGTCCGCATCGCCGCCGACCGGTCCCGCGCCGCGGTCGCCGTCTCCTGACCGGGCCGGGCGGTCGCGCCGCCGTCTCCTGACCGAGCCGGTCCCGCCGCCGCCTCCCGACGATGCCGGGCGGTCGCGCCGCCTCCCTGGAGGCGGCACCGCCGCGCGGCCGGGCGCCCCACCGCGCACTAGACTGCGGCCTCGATGGACGCCCAGCCCACCACCCCCGACACCCGTCCCTGCGCCCACTGTGGACGGCCGGTGCCGCAGCGGGTCGGCGCGGGCCGGCCGTTCCGCTACTGCCGCGACAACGACGGCGCCTGCCAGCGGGCCTCCCGCAACAGCCGGATGCGGCACCGCAACGCCCCCGGCCTGCCGGGGCAGGTGGCGCGGACGTGGGAGGCGGTGGACCGCCTCGACCAGATCGTCGAGACGCTGACCGAGGCCCTGCACGCCGAGCTGTCCCCGGTCGGCGTGGAACGGCAGCTCGCCCAGGCCCGTGCCGACGCCGCCGCCGAGATCGCCGCGGTGCAGACCGAACGCGACGAGGCGCTCCGCGAGGCCGAGGACGCCGCCGCCGCCACGGCACGGGCGCGCGAGGAGGCCCAGGCCGCCCGTGCCGAGCGCGACGCCGCCCGCGCGGACGCCGACCGGGCGGCCGAACGGTCCGCCCGCGATGCCGAGCGGGCCGAGCGGGCCGAGGCGGCCCGCGACGAGGCGCGTCGGGCGGCGAGCGCCGCGGAGGCCCTGCGGGTGCAGGCCGAGCGGGACCGCGACGCGGCGCGGCAGGAACTGCGGGCGGTACGCGCCGAGCGGGACGCCGAGCGGCAGCGTGCGGCCGACCTCACCGCCGAGCGGGACGCCGCCCGGGCCGACGCGGACCGGGCCGGTCACGACGCGCGGGCCGCGGCCGAACGCGCCGAGCGGTGGCGGTCCGAGGTGGAGGACGTACGCCGCCAGATCGAGCAGGCCCGCACCGACACCGCGCGGGCGCGGGCGAACGCCGCCGACGCGGTCCGGGCCCGCGAGGAGGCCGACCGGGTCCGGGGTCGCGCCGAGACGGCCGCCCGGCAGGCCGAGGCCGCGCGGTCGGAGGCGGAGGCCGTGGCCGGCCACCTCCGCGGCGAACTCGCCACGGTGGCCGCGCAGCGGGACGCGCTCGTCGCCGACCTGGCCGCCGCGCGGCACGCCGCGGCCACCGCGGAGGGCCGGCTGACCGAGCTGACCGTACGGTTGCGGGCCGCCGAGACGGACCGGGACACCGCGCAGCAGCGCGTGGCGCAGCTGGCCGCCCAGGTCAGTGACCTGGCCGCGGCGCTGGCCCGCCTCGGTTCCGGCGCCGGGACCGCCGGCGTGGCCGACACTCCGGTGGCCTGAGTCGCCGCGTCGCCCGCCAGGACCGGGGGTTGGGACGGGGTCGGGCGGGGCGGCGGCCCCGGCGGGCGGCGCGGGAGGATGGCCGGGTGGGAAAGACACATGAGCGCATCGAGGGCCGGCTGCGGTCGTTCATCGAGGAGCAGCCGATGTTCTTCACCGCCACCGCGCCGCTGGCCGGTGACGGCACCATCAACCTCTCCCCCAAGGGGCTGCGCGGCTCCTGGGCGGTCCTCGACGAGCGCACCGTCGCGTACCTCGACTTCGCCGGGAGCAACGCCGAGACGGTCGCCCACCTGCGGGAGAACGGCCGGATCACGCTGATGTGGTGCGCGTTCCAGGGGCCGCCGAACATCGTTCGGGTGCACGGGCGTGGGGAGCCGGTGTTCCGGGACGACCCGCGGTGGCGGGAGCTGGTCGGCCACTTCCCGGACATCGACCCGAGCGTGCACGGCCTGCGGGCGATCATCGTGGTACGCGCCGAGTTGATCCGCGACACCTGCGGCTACGCGGTGCCGTTCATGAGCTACGACGGTGACCGGGACCTGCACGGCCGGCGCTTCGCCCGCGAGGACGACGCGTCGCTGAGCGACTACTTCGCCGGCAAGGAGCACGTCGCGTCCAGCATCGACGGCCTGCCCGGGCTGCCGCTGCCGCTGCCACCGACGCCGGTCTGAGGCGGCGGCGCCGGGCCGGGGCGACGACGCCGCGAGCCCGGGCCGCACCCGGTGGCGTGGGCCGGCGCAACCTGCGCGCCGCCACGGCGGTTAACATCGCCGGTGGCAGTCGACACGCAGCACCACCGCCGCGACCCGGCCGTCGACGATCTCGCCGGGTTGCCGTGACGGCCGGCTACCCTTGTTCAGGCTCGGCCGTGGGCGTCACGCGCCCTCTGGCGGGAATGGCCTGGCGGGCACCGACCGTTACACCAGAAGACCAGCACCACGAACGAGGGGAAGTCGATCATGGGCGAGCGCATGCTGCGCGGAAGCCGCCTTGGCGCGGTGAGCTACGAGTCCGACCGCAACACGGAGCTCGCGCCGCGGCAGACCCGCGAGTACCTGTGCGCCAAGGGTCACCAGTTCGAGGTGCCGTTCGCTGTCGACGCCGAGGTCCCGACGACCTGGGAGTGCAAGTTCGACGGCAGCGTCGCCCGGCTGGTCGACGGCAGCGAGCCGGAGCAGAAGAAGGCAAAGCCGCCGCGCACCCACTGGGACATGCTGCTGGAGCGCCGCTCGATCGCCGAGCTGGAGGACATCCTCGCCGAGCGGCTGCAGGAGGTCCGGACCCGGCGCGGCCGGGCCTGACCGAGCGAGCGCGACAACCCGTAGCGAACGACGGCGCCCCCGGGGAGAACCCCGGGGGCGCCGTCGTCGCTGCGGTCAGCGTTCGACGATCTCGCCTTCGATGGCGCGGCCGCCGTCGACCACCACCGGCTCCTCGGACTCGGGACGGGGCTGCGGCTGCGGCGCACCCCGGCGCACCCGCACCCGCCGCGGCCCGAAAAGGTCACCGGCGACCATCGACGACACCCGGCGTTCCGTGGCGCGCTGCACGCCCCGGCGGGCCACCGCGCGCACCGGAGGGATCAGCAGCAACAGGCCGGCCACGCCGGTGACCAGGCCGGGCACCGCGAGCAGCAGCGCCCCCACCAACCCCACGAGCCCGTCGGTCACCTGCCGCCCGGGCGGTTGGCCGGCCTGCGCGGCCGTGCGGAAGCCGCGCCACGCGCGCATCCCCTCCCGCCGCAGCAGCACCAGCCCCAGCAGCGACGCGGCGAACACCAGCAGCACCGCCACGCCGAACCCGACGGCCCGCCCCACCAGGACGAACACGGCCAGCTCGAGCACCACCGCGACCAGCATCGCCAGTGGTACGAACCTCACTCCTCGGCCCATGTCACCTCATCGGTCGTCCCGGGGCGCCCGCGGCGCCGGCGTCGTCCCGTTCAAGGATGACACGGCGGCGCTCAGGGTCACCGCGCCTGACCGTCGGGGGTGCCGTGCCGGCCGCGGCGGATCGCCTGCCGCCGGTCCTGCACCGCCCACGTGGTGATCCGCCACAGCGCCTCGGCCACGATCAGAGGGCTCATCTTGCTGTCGCCGCGCTCCCGCTCGGCGAAGGTGATCGGCACCTCGACGATCCGCATCCCGGCCCGGTGCGCCAGCCGCGACAGCTCCACCTGGAACGAGTAGCCCTGCGAGCAGACCGACTCCAGGTCCATGGCGTCGAGCGCGCCGCGCCGGTAGACGCGGTACCCGCCGGTGGCGTCGGAGACCGGCATGCCCAGCGCGAGCCGCGCGTACAGGTTGCCGCAGCGGGACAGCGCGAGGCGCCGCAGTGGCCAGTTCACCACCCGCGCCCCGCTGGTCCACCGGGACCCGATCACCACGTCCGCCGCACGGGCGGCCTCCAGCAGGGCGGGCAGGTCCTCCGGCGCGTGCGAGCCGTCGGCGTCCATCTCCACCACCGCGTCGTAGCCGCGCTCACGCGCCCACGCGAACCCGGCCAGGTACGCCGCGCCCAGCCCCTGCTTGCCCTCCCGGTGCAGCACGTGCACCTGCGGGTCCGTCCCGGCGAGCGCGTCGGCGATCACGCCCGTGCCGTCGGGGCTGTTGTCGTCGGCGACGAGGACCTCCACGGCCGGGGCGGCTCGGCGTACCCGCGCCACGATGTCGCTGACGTTGTCGGCCTCGTTGTAGGTGGGGATCACCACCAGCACCCGGCCGACGCCGCTGACGCCTCCCGTACGCCGGTGCTGCCCGGTCGCCTCGTTCACGGTCCCCCTCCGCTCCCGCCGGCGTACCGGCTGGTTCTATGCGGGCCCGACGCGGTGCCGGCGGCGCGGCACGGCCGCACCGGCCAGGGCCGCCACGGCCAGGCCGGCCAGGACCACCTCGGGCCACAGCCCGACCCGGGTGGCCAGGGTCCGCCCGTCGGCGAGGCGCAGTTGCCGCACCACCACCTCCCGGGTGTTGAACCCGGTGGCGTCGCTTACCCGCCCGTCGGGGGCCACGAACCCGGACACGCCGACCGTGGAGGCCATCAACGCGGGCCGGCCGTGCTCCACCGCCCGCAGCCGCACCATGGCCAGCTGCTGGCGGGCCTCGGCCTCGTCGAACGTGGCGTTGTTCGTCTGCACCACGAGCAGCTGCGCGCCGCCGGTGACGGTGTCGCGCACCACCTCGTCGTAGGCGACCTCGAAGCAGATCACGTCGCCGAGCAGCACCGGGCCGGCGCGTACCACGCCCGGGGTGCTGCCGGCCACGAAGTCGGCGCGCACCCGGTCGACCTGCTTGCTGACCATGCGCGCGATGTCGCGCAGCGGCACATACTCGGCGAACGGCACCGGGTGCCGCTTGACGTACAGCTGCTCCAGGTCGGCGCCGCTGCCCGGCCGCCACAGGATGCCGGCGTTGCGGACCTGCCCGTCGCCGGGGCCGAGCAGCACCGCGCCGACCAGGATCGGGGCGCCGATCGTGTCGGCGGCCTGCGAGATCCGGGCCCCGGCTTCCGGGTTGCGCAGCGGGTCGATGTCGCTGGCGTTCTCCGGCCACACCACCAGGTCGGGGCGGGGTTGCGCTCCGGCGGCGACCCGCGAGGCGAGCTCCAGGGTGGCGTCGACGTGGTTGTCGAGCACCGCCTGCCGCTGCGCGTTGAAGTCCAGGCCCAGCCGCGGCACGTTGCCCTGCACGATCGCCACGGTCACCGTGGGTCCGCCGCCGGCGTGCCCCACCGGCACCAGCAGCCCCGACGCGCACACCAGCACCGCCGTGGCGACCAGCCCGGCGGCCGGCCCCCACCGGCGGACGTCGCGCCGGGTCGGGGCGTCCCACCGCCGCCACGCGGCGGCGAGCAGCAGCCCGCCGGCGGTGGCGACGGCGAAGCTCACCAGCGGCGCCCCGCCGAGCGCGGCCAGCCGCAGCAGCGGCGCGTCGCCCTGGCTGAACGCCAGCCGCCCCCACGGGAACCCGCCGAACGGGGTCCGGTCGCGCAGCGCCTCCTGCCCGACCCACAGCACACCGGTCAGCGGCGCCCAGCACCACCGGAACCGGTCGGCCAGCGGCGACACCCACGCCGTGGCGACGCCGAGCAGCGCCAGGTAGCCGGCCTGCAGCAGCGACAGCAGCACCCACGGCAGGTAGCCGGTGTGCAGGTTCGTCCACGCCAGCAGCGGCGCGAACAACGCCACTCCGGTCAGGAAGCCCAGGCCGGCGCCGGCGCGCAGCCGCCGCCGGTGCACCGCCGCGGCCAGCAGCGCCACCCCGACGGGCGCGAGCGGCCACACCCCGTACGGGGGGAACGCCGCCAGCAGCGCCAGGCCGGCCAGCACGGCCGCGGCCACCGCGACGGGCAGCGGCAGGGGGCGCGGGCGCGCGGCCGGACGCGGCGCGGCCGCGTCGGCGGGCTTCTCGTCCCGGTCGACGGTCGTCACGGGCGCCTCTGCACGATCACGGGGGTGAAGGCTACCCGGCCGACACCGGGACCGGCGCGGGCCGGGTGGGGCGGGCCACATCCGGCGCGCGCGGGTCCGTCGGGGCCGCGTCAGCGGCGGCGGGCCACCAGCACGGCGTCGTGGACGGTGATCTCGCGTCCCTCCGGTCCGGTGGCGACGCGCGGCCGCGCCTGCGCCGCCCGCATCTCCCACCGGGCCGGGTCCAGCTGGGCGGCGACCTCCTCGGCGGTGAACATCATCTCCGGCATGTGCATCCGCAGGGAGCTGATACGCAGGTCCCACGGGTGGTGGCCGACGACCAGCAGGGTGCCGCCGGGGGCCACGGCGGCGGCCAGGCGGGCGAACAGCTCCCGCCGCTCGTCGGCGGGCAGGTGCATGTACTGGGCGTTCACCAGGTCGTACGCGGCCTCGGCGGGCGGCTGCTCGCGGACGTCGGCGTGGGTCCACTCGATCCGGGCGGCGATCTCGGGGCCGGCGGCGTCGGCGTGCCCGGCGGCCCGCTTCAGCGCGGTGCGGGAGATGTCGACGCCGGTGACCCGCCAGCCCCGCTCGGCGAGCCAGAGCGCGTCGGCTCCCTCACCGCTGCCCACGTCCAGGGCCCGGCCCGGCGGCAGGTCAGCGGCCTCGGCGACGAGCTGCGGGTTGGGTCGCCCGCTCCACACGGCCGGGCGGGAGGAGTAGCGCTCCTCCCAGGCGTCCTCGGTGAACATGGTCGCGAGCCGCTCGCGGCGCTCCCGCACGGCCTCGCGGGTGTCCTCCGCCACCAGGTCGGCGTTGATTGCCGCGCCGGCGGTCAGGCCGGCGGCGGCGGAGCTGACGACCTGGGCGCGTACGTCGGCGACGTTGCCGGCCACCCACACCCCGGGCACCGCGGTGGCGCCGTCGGCGCCGGCGGGGATCTGGGTGCCGAACACGTGCCCGCCCATCTCCACCTCGACCGGGGTCAGGCCGAGGTCGGCGAGCAGGCCGGCGCGGGCGGTGAACCGGGGTGCCACGACCACGGCGTCCAGGTCGACGACCGAGCCGTCGGCCAGGCGGACGCCGGTGAGCGCGTCGCCGGTCACCAGCAGCTCCTGGACGGGGCCGTCCACGACGGTGATCTCCCGGGCGGCGAGCTGCTCGGTCTCGTCGGCGGTCAGCTCCGGCGCGCCGTGGCGCAGCAGCAGCACGTGCGGGCTCCACTGCCGCCACAGCTGCGCCTGGTGCACCCCGAACGGCCCGGTGGCGAGCACCCCGACGCGCCGGTCGCGTGCCTCCCACCCGTGGCAGTACGGGCAGTGCAGCACGTCCCGGCCCCACCGCTGGGCCAGGCCGGGCACGTCGGGCAGCTCGTCGACCAGCCCGGTGGTGACCAGCAGCCGCCGCGCCCGCACGGTGGCGCCGTCGTCGAGGGTGAGGGTGAACCCGCCGTCGTCGCGGGCGGCGGTCTCGACGCGGGCGGTGACGATCCGCCCGCCGTAGCCGGTGACCTCGTCCCGGCCGGCGGTGAGCAGGTCGGCGGGCGGGGTGCCGTCGCGGGTGAGGTAGTTGTGCACGTGCCCGGCCGGGGCGTTGCGCGGTTCCCCGGCGTCCACCACCAGCACTGAGCGGCGCGCGCGGGCCAGCGCGAGCGCGCCGGAGAGCCCGGCCGGCCCACCGCCGACCACCACCACGTCGTACCTGTCGTCCACCTGGCACCTCCTGGTCGTCACGTCGTCGACCACGGTGCACGCCCACCGGCGAGGACGACAAGTATTGTTGCCGCTATGGCAAACGACGAGGCGGCGGTGCTCGCCGCCGTCGGGCCCCGGCTGCGGGCCCTGCGCAAGCAGCGTGGCACGACCCTGGGCCAGCTCGCCGAGGCCACCGGCATCTCGGTGAGCACCCTGTCCCGGCTGGAGTCCGGCGGGCGCCGCCCCACCCTGGAGCTGCTGTTGCCGTTGGCCCGCGCCCACCAGGTGCCCCTCGACGAGCTCGTGGGCGCCCCGCAGGTCGGTGACCCGCGGGTGCGCGCCCGCCCGATCGTGCGCCACGGCGTGACGTACCTGCCGCTGACCCGGCGCCCCGGCGGGCTC
Organism: Micromonospora xinjiangensis; assembly: GCF_056150165.1. NCBI lineage: Bacteria > Bacillati > Actinomycetota > Actinomycetes > Micromonosporales > Micromonosporaceae > Micromonospora > Micromonospora xinjiangensis. The sequence goes on from NZ_JAXCFO010000007.1 coordinate 122,458, forward strand.
CAGGCGTTCAAACAGATCCTGCCGCCCGGCACCCCCAGCGGCGACCCGGGCCAGCAGACCCACGAGGGCTACGAGTGGCTCTACGTGCTGTCCGGCCGGCTGCGCCTGCTGCTCGGCGAGCACGACCTGACCCTGGGTCCCGGGGAGGTCGCGGAGTTCGACACGCGGGTGCCGCACCGGATCACCAACCCGGGCCCCGGCACCGCCGAGGCCATCAGCCTCTTCGGCCCGCAGGGGGAACGGCTGCACGTGCGCGCCCGCTCCCGCTGACCGGCGCCGGCGGGCATGAAAATCGGGGCGCGGCTCGCGCCGCGCCCCGATGCTCCCAGGCCCTTCCCGGCCGGTGGGGCGAGAATGCGGCACGCCGACCTTCGGACCGACCGGACGCGGACTGGCTGCCCCCGCCGGGCCGTTGTCTACTGGCCGTGCGCCTCACTCCACCCGTACACCGGTAACCGCGGCCGGTTCGCGCCGCCCCGCCGACCCCCGCCCGCTGGACCTGGCCGCCGCGACATCATCGTGTCGCTCGGCCAGCGGACGAAGGGACGAAGCGAACAACAGCCGCTTCCCGTAGTAGGACTCAAAGACGGTACGTGCTGCCCCCCGGGCCCTGTCAACCCGCCCCCGGCCTGTCGCGTGTCGCACCTACGGCGTGTCGCGCCGGCAACCGCTGTCCCCCGGGTGGCCGCGGCTTCCACCGGGGACGGTCAGCCGGTGAGGTGACGCTCCAGCAACGCGGCCGACGCCTCCGGATGGTCCTGCGCCAGCAGGCCGCCGGCCGCCAGCACGTACTCCACGTCCACCACGGCCCGCGCCGCGCGGGGCAGCGCCCACCCGCCCGCGTGGTCGGCGAGCACCGCGGTCAACACCGAGACCGCCTCCCCGGGCGGCGCGTGCCGCAGCACCCCGCCGGACCCGACGACGAGCCGCACGTCCCGCAGATCCCGCCCGCCCCGCTCACCGGTGGCGCCGCCGCGGGCGTGCCGGCGCAACGCCACCGTGGCGGCCAGCTCCGCGAGGCGCCGCTCCGCCGCCCGCGCGGCCTCGTCGGCGGGCAGGAACCCCGGCTCGGCCGCCCGCACCGCGGCCGCCTGCGCCAGGTCCTCCCGCTCGCCGGGGCCGAGCAGCCGCTCCTCGGCGGCGGCCCGCACCACCCCCGGCGCGCTCCACCGCATCCCCAGGTCACCCTCGACCGTGCGGGCCCGCCACAGGCTGCCGGCCACCTCCCGGCCCGGCCCGGTCGCCCGCTCGTCCGGAGTGAGCACCGAGTACACGTCGGTGGTGGCCCCACCGACGTCCACCACGGCCAGGTCCCCGCCGATCCGGTCGGCGAGCACCTCCACCCCGGTCAGCACCGCGTCCGGGGTGGCCGCCCGCACCAGCCGCGCGAACCGGCCACCCCGCGACAGCCGCTTCCCGCCGATGACGTGCCGCAGGAACACCTCCCGGATCGCGGCCCGCGCCGACGCGGGCGCGAGCACCCCGATGCGGGGCAGCACGTTGTCGGCGACCGTCACCGGCACCCCGGCCGCGGCCAGCACCGCGGCCAGGTCGTCGCGGACGTCGCCGTTGCCGGCCAGCACCACCGGCACCCGCCAGCGGGCCCGCGCCAACCGGGTCGCGTTGTGGGTCAACGTGTCGGCGTCCCCGCCGTCGGTGCCGCCGACCAGCAGCACCACGTCCGGTCGGGCCGCCCGCAACCCGCGCAGCCCGGCCGCGTCGAGCCGCCCCGCCGCCACGTGCACCACGTCCGCCCCGGCCGACAGGCCCACCCGACGGCCCGCCTGCGCGGTGACGAGCTGCTCGTAGCCGACCACCGCCAGCCGCAGCCCACCCCCCGCCGACGAGCACACATACCAGGGCGCCTCGCCGGCGCCCAGCCCGGCCGTGGCCGCCGCGACCGCCGCGTCGAGGCCGCGCAGCACGTCCGTGCCGACCGTCGTCGGCGCCGCGGCCGCCGCGACCAGCTCACCGCCGTCGAGGTCGACCACCGCCACCTTCGTGTACGTCGACCCGACGTCGGCGCAGACGGCGACGCTCACGCCGGCGGCGGGACGACCACCGTGCCGGTCGCGGTGACCGCCACGATCGGGCTGTCGAGGACCTCCGCGGCCGACCCGCCCCGGTCCGGGCGGCCCCGGCACACCACCCGCGCCTCGAAGTCCAGGGTGCGGCTGCGGCTGCCCACCCGGGTCACCGTCGCCGACACCTCCAGCACGTCACCGGCGCGCACCGGCGCCCGGAACTGCACGTCCGAATAGGACGCGAACAGCCCCTCGTCGCCGTCGGTGCGGATGCACACCTCCGTGGCCACGTCACCGAACAGGCCCAACGCGTACGCCCCGTCGACCAGGTCACCGGCGTAGTGGGCGTGCGAGTACGGCACATACCGCCGGTGGGTCACCGTCAACCCGAGTCTCGTGTCGCTCATGCCGCCGTCGTCCTCCTGCTCGTGATCAACGCGTGCACCAGGTAGCTGGCCACCTCACCGGGGGTGGTGCCCCGCCCGAAGATCCGGTCCACGCCCAGCTCCTCGGCCATCGTCTCGTCGAACCGCGGCCCGCCGACGATCAGCAGCGGACGCTTCCCCGCCGGCATCGCCTCCCGGAACGCCGCCGACATCTCCCGCGTGTTGTGCAGGTGCGCGTCGCGCTGCGTCACCACCTGCGACACCAGCACCGCGTCGGCCCGCTCCGCCCGGGCGGCCTCCACCAGCTCCGGCACGCTCACCTGCGCACCCAGGTTGACGACCTTCAACTCCCGGTAGTACTCCAGGCCCTTCTCGCCCGCGATGCCCTTGACGTTCAGGATCGCGTCGATGCCCACGGTGTGCGCGTCCGTGCCGATGCACGCCCCCACCACCGACAGCTTGCGGCGCAGCTTCTGCTTCACCAGGGCGTTGACGTCCTTCGCCGACAGCAGCGGGAAGTCACGCTCCACCACCTGCACCGCGGACAGGTCCACCAGGTGGTTCACCCGCCCGTACACCACGAAGAACGTGTAGCCGTCGCCCATCTGCTTGGCGTGCACCAGCATCGCCGGGTCGATGCCCATCTTCCCGGCCAACTGGATCGCCGCGCCCTCGGCCCGCTTGTCGTGCGGCACCGGCAGCGTGAACGACACCTGCACCATCCCGTCGCCGGTGGTGTCCCCGTACGGCCGGACGATCTTCTTGCCGACGCCCGCGGCGCCCTGCGCGGCGCTCACGACCGGGCCGCCTTCCCGGCGCCGGCGCCCACCGGCCGCCCCTCGAGGATCTCCGTGGCCGGGTTCCAGTAGTCGGCCTCGTGCCGGGCCACCCCGTCGAGGCCCTTGCCCCGGTCCGGTGGGCGTTTCATGATGCCGAACGTGCCCTCGGCGATCGCCGTCAGCAGCGACTGCTCACCGATGCGCTCCAGCAGCTCCACCGCCTCCCGCAGCACCTGGTGCGCCCGCCGCTGGATGAACCCGCCCGGCGCCGGCACGAAGTCCTCGTGCAGCCCGCCCGCCGCGCCCAGCACGTACCGCACGTTCTGCAGGGCGATGTCCCGGTCCGACAGCCACGGCGTCACCACCGCCTCGGTCATCATCCCCACCAGCAGGATGCCCTGCCCGGTCAGCGTCCCCACCAGGTTGAAGAACCCGTCGAGCAGGTTGCCGCGGAACACGTCCCCGGTCATGTGCTTCGTCGGCGGCATCCACTTCAGCGGCGCGTCCGGGAACAGCTCCCGCGCCAGCAGCGCGTGCGCCAGCTCCAGCCGCAACGACTCCGGCACGTCCGGGTTGATCTCGAACGCGTGCCCCAGGCCCAACTGCCAGTCCGCCAACCCCGCCTCGTGCGCGAAGAACTCGTTGAGCAGCTGCGACACCGTCACCGTGTGCGCCTCCTCCACCGCGTCGGCGGTGGTGAGGTAGTTGTCCTCCCCGGTGTTGATGATGATCCCCGCCCGGGCGTGCACCTGCCGGGAGAACCGCTGGTCCACGAACGTGCGGATCGGGTTGATGTCGCGGAACAGGATCCCGTACATCGAGTCGTTCAACATCATGTCGAGCCGCTCCAGGCCGGCGAGGGTCGCCATCTCCGGCATGCACAGCCCCGACGCGTAGTTCGTCAGCCGCACGTACCGGCCCAGCTCCCTCGACGACTCGTCCAGCGCCGCCCGCATCAGCCGGAAGTTCTCCTGCGTCGCGTACGTGCCGGCGAACCCCTCCCGGGTCGCCCCCTCAGGCACGTAGTCCAGCAGCGACTGCCCCGTCGACCGGATCACCGCGATGACGTCCGCGCCGGCCCGCGCCGCGGCCTGCGCCTGCGGGATGTCCTCGTAGATGTCGCCCGTCGCCACGATCAGGTAGATCCACGGCCGCTGCCGCGGATCCCCGTACCGCTTGACCAGCCGCTCCCGGTCGGCCCGCCGCCGGTCGATCTGCCGGACACCCGCCGCGACCGCCCGGCGGGCCGCCCGCCGCGCCACGGTGGCGTCCTTCCCCGTCGGCTGCCGGAACCGCACCGACCCCGCCGCCGCCTTCTGCGCCAGCAACGTCACGTCCGTCAGGTCCTCCCGGGCGAGCGCGTCGAACACCGCCGCCGCCACCCCGTGCCCGAGGCCCACGTCCCCCACCACCGCGTCCACGAGCCGGTTCACCCACGGAATGCCGTCCGGGTCCGCGCCGACCACCCCGGCCAGCCGCAACACCGCCCGCTCCACCGACACCGTGGTGTGGCTGCGCGCCAGATCCACCACCGGCTGCCCGGCCCGGCGCGCCAACTCCCGCGCCCGGCCCACCAACGCCGGATCCAGGTCCAACTTCCCGCTCACGCCACCGCTCCACTCCGTCGCGGGGCGGCCCGAGCCACCCCGCTGCTGTACCCGACGGCCCGCCCGATCAGGCGGACCCCTCCCCGTAGATCACGTCGCCGCGCAGCACCGTGCGCCGGCACACCGGCAGCGGCGTCGGGTCCTGCGGCCCCCGCAGCTCCGGGTCCTCGGCCAGCAGCACCGGCAGCCCCCGGTCCACCCCCGCCGGGGTGTCCCACACCGCGAACGTCGCCGGCGCGCCCAACGCGAGCACCCCCTCGTTGTCCAGGTGCACCGCGCGCCAGCCGCCGCGGGTGTGCGCCGCGAACGCCGCCCGCACACTCATCCGCTGCACCGGGCTGTGGTGGGCCGCCGCCGCCCGCACCGAACCCCACGGGTCCAGCGGGGTCACCGGCGAGTCCGACCCGAACGCCAACGCCACCCCGACACCGTGCATCGCCCCCATCGGGTTCGACGCCAACGACCGCGCCAACCCCAGCCGCGACTCGTACATGCGGCCCGCGCCGCCCCACAACCGGTCGAACGCCGGCTGCATGCTCGCCACGATCCCGTACTCCACGAACCCGGCGATCAACCGCTTGCTCATGATCTCGGCGTGCTCCACCCGGTGCCGGGCCGCGCGCACCCGCTCCACGCCCAGCTCCCGCGCCGCCGCCGCGAAGCCCTCCAGCACCGTGCCGATCGCCGCGTCACCGATCGCGTGGAAGCCGCCCTGCAGGCCGTGCGCCGCGCAGTCCAGCAGGTGGTCGCGCACCTGCCCCGCCGACAGGTAGCCGTGCCCGCACCCGTCCCCGTCCAGGTACGGCTGCGACACGTGCGCGGTACGCGACCCCAGCGCCCCGTCGGCGAACAGGTCACCACCGGCGCCCACCGCACCCAGCTCCCGGGCCCGCGCCGCGCCGCCCAGCTCACCCCAGTACCCGTACACCTCCGGCACGCCCGCACCGGAGACCGCCAGCAGGCCCGTGAAGTCCTCCTCGTCGGAGATGTCCGGCCCGCCGCACTCGTGCACCGCCGCGATGCCCAACGACGCCGCGTGCGCCAGCGCCACCCGCTGCGCCGCCACCCGCTGCGCCCGGGTCACCGACGCGAACGCCGCCGCCCGCACCACGTGGTGCGCGTCGCGGCGCAGCCACCCCGACGCGTCGTACCCGGCCGCGTCCGCCACCCCCGGCGCCGCCGCCAGCATCGCCGCCGACACCAGCGCCGAGTGGATCGACGCCTGCGACAGGTACACCCGCCGCCCGCCGCCCGCCCGGTCCAGCGCCGCCGCGTCCGGCAGCTCCGGCACCGCCCACGTCGACTCGTCCCAGCCGTGCCCCAACACCACCGCGTCCGCCGGCAACCCCGCCGCGAACCCCGCCACCGCGTCCAGCAGCTCCCCCGCCGAGCGCACCCCCGCGAGATCCAGGCCCGACAGCGCCAGGCCCGTGTCCGTGGCGTGCACGTGCGCGTCCACGAACGCCGGCGTCACCAACGCCCCGTCCAGATCCACCACACGGTCGGCCGCGGGCGCGTCCGCGTCCACCCCCAGCCAGGTGATCCGCCCACCGGACACCAGCAGGGCCGTCGCGTTCGGGTCGGCGGGGCAGTGCAGCACTCCGCCGCGGTACAGCGTCGAGGGGTTCGTCATGACCTCAGTCTGCCGCCAACCGGGACGCGAAGAGCCGACGGATCCCCGGCTCCGCGCGCAGCAGACCCCACGCCAACTCCGCGTGCCCCGGCACGTACCCGTTGCCCACCAGCATCGTCACGTCCGCCGCCAGGCCCTCCGCGCCCAGTGCCGCACCCGCGAAGCTCGTCGCCATCGAGAAGAAGATCACTGTGCCGCCGTCCGCGGTGCCCAGGATCGCCCCGTGCTCGCAGCCGGGCACGTCCACGCACACCACCGTCACGTCCGCCGGCACCCCCAGCGCGGTGGTCACCGCCGTCGACACCGCCACCGGGTCCCGGGCGTCGGCCACCGCCACCACGTCGGCCAGCCCCGCCGCCGCCAGCGCGTCCCGCTCCGCCGCCACCGGCACCACCCCGACCGTACGGGCGGCGCCCGCCCGCCGCGCCGCCGCCAACGACAGCGACCCGCTCTTGCCCGCACCGCCGATCACCGCCACCGTCACCGGCCGGGCGTCCCCCTCGCGCGCCCGGTCGGCCACGTACCGCGACACCACCCGCCCGGTCAGCGCCGGCGCCCCGCACACGTCCAGCACCGCGAGGGCCAGCTGGGGGTCCTCGTCCTCCGGCAGCACGGCGGCGATCGACCGCGCGAACAGGATCGCGTGCCCGTCACACGGCACCTGCTCGCTGCGCCCGTCCCACCGCGCCAACCCGTCGGTGATCACCAGCGGTGTCAGCGTCAGCGACACCAGCGTCGCCACCCGCTGCCCCGGCGCCAGCCCCAGCGGCGACCGCCGCCCCGCCTCCTCCACCGTGCCGATCAGCATCCCGCCCGAGCCGGTCACGGGGTTCTGCATCTTGCCCCGCGTCCCGATGATCTCCAGCACCTCGGCGCGCACCGCGTCGCCGTCCCCGCCGTGCTTCTCCCACAGCTGCCGGAAACTCGCCGCGTCCAGGTTCAGCCGCTCCACCCGGATCCGCACCTCGTTCGCCGCGATCTCCGGGCTCGCGTCCAGCCGCCACGCCGCCTGCGGCAGCACGCCCACCGGTTCCACGACACGGTGCAGACCCACCGGTGACGTCACGCCGACCTCCCCTGTCCAGCCGCTCGAAGCCCCGGTCAAGGCTCGCATCGCGGGAAAACTTCCGGCAGACTAATTTCTACGCCGGAGATTTTCCAGTAGCCTTCCGGCTGCTGATCACCCGCACCGCGCCGAGGAGGGGCCGTGACCCAGACACAACCGGTGGAGACCATCCCCACTGCCCGCCCCATCCCCACCGCCGTGCCCACCGCCGGCCAGCCCTACGAATACCGCCGCGCCCCACTCGTCGAACCCGACTGGACCCGCTTCCCCGGCTGGCGCCACGTCACCCGCGAACAGTGGGAATCCGCCCAGTGGCAACGCGTCAACTGCGTCAAGAACATCAAGCAACTGCGCGCCGTCCTCGGCGACCTCGTCGACGACACCTTCTACGACGACCTCGCCGCCGACCAGGCCACCCACGCCACCATGTCCATGCTGGTGCCGCCGCAGATGCTCAACACCATGGTCCCGTTCGCCCCGGTCACCACCGACGCGTTCCTCGCCGACCCCATCCGGCGCTACATGATCCCCGTCGCCTCCGACCGGCGCACCGACTGGCCCTCACACCCCTACGCCAGCCGCGACTCCCTGCACGAACACGACATGTGGGTCGCCGAGGGCCTCACCCACCGCTACCCCACCAAGGTCCTCGCCGAACTGCTCTCCACCTGCCCGCAGTACTGCGGCCACTGCACCCGGATGGACCTCGTCGGCAACTCCACCCCCACCGTCGACAAGCTCAAGCTCAGCCTCAAGCCCGTCGACCGCTACGACGCCCACATCACCTACCTCAAGGCCCACCCCGGCGTCCGCGACGTCGTCGTCTCCGGCGGCGACGTCGCCAACGTGCCCTGGCGCAACCTCGAGACCTACCTCATGCGGCTGCTCGAGATCGAAACCATCCGCGACATCCGGCTCGCCACCAAGGCCCTCATGGGCCTGCCCCAACACTGGCTCCAGCCCGACGTCGTCGAGGGCCTCGAACGCGTCGCCCGCACCGCCGCCCGCCGCGGCGTCAACCTCGCCATCCACACCCACGTCAACCACGCCCAGTCGCTCACCCCACTGGTCGCCCGCGCCGCCCAGACCGCCCTCGACGTCGGCGTACGCGACGTCCGCAACCAGGGCGTCCTCATGCGCGGCGTCAACGCCACCAGCCGCGACCTGCTCGACCTCTGCTTCGCACTCCAGGGCGAAGCCGGCATCCTGCCCTACTACTTCTACATGTGCGACATGATCCCCAACGCCGAGCACTGGCGCGTCCCCGTCTGGCACGCCCAGCAGCTCCAGCACGACATCATGGGCTACCTCCCCGGCTACGCCACCCCGCGCATCGTCTGCGACGTCCCCTTCGTCGGCAAACGCTGGGTGCACATGCTCACCGAGTACGACCGCGAACGCGGGATCTCCTACTGGACCAAGAACTACCGCACCTCGATCGAGTCCGCCGACCTCGAAGCGCTCAACCGGCGCTACGCCTACTACGACCCGATCGACACCCTGCCCGAAGCCGGGCAGCGCTGGTGGACCGAACACCGCGACGACTGACCAGCGACACCGTCGGCCCCCGCCCGCACACCGGGCGGGGGCCGACGCGCAACCGACTAACCTCCACACACATGGAACCCGCGCGGCGCGAGACCGACCCGGAAACCGCCGACCGGGCCACCCCCGTCGAGATCTTCTTCGACGTGGTGTTCGTCCTGACCATCACCCAACTCGTCCGGCTCCTCGAAGAACACCTCGACTGGACCGGACTCGGCCGCACCCTGCTCATCTTCGGCCTGCTCTGGTACCTCTACACCGGCTACGCCTGGCTCACCAACCACGTCCCACCCCGCCGGCCCGCCCGCAAAATCCTGCTCTTCGCCGGCATGGCCGGCTTCCTGCTCACCGCCGTCGCCATCCCCGACGCCTTCACCGACAGCGGCCTGCTCTTCGGCATCGGCTACCTCGTCGTGGTCGTCGTCCACCTCACCCTGTTCAGCCAGAGCACCGCCCGCGCCGGCGTCCGCCGACTCGCCCCCTACAACCTCGCCGCCGCGCTGCTCGTCATCACCGCCGGCCTGCTCGACGGCCCCGCCGTACCAGCCCTCTGGGCCGCCGCCGTCTTCACCCAGACCGTCCTGCCGTACCTGCTCCCCGGCCACTCCTGGCTCAGCGCCGCCGCGAGCTTCCACATCACCGCACCCCACTTCGTCGAACGGCACGGCCTGCTCGTCATCGTGGCCCTCGGCGAGATCGTCGTCGGCATCGGCATGGGCACGCCCCTCGACCACCTCGGCGCCGGCACCGCCGCCGCCGTCGTGATGGCCCTCGCCCTCCCGGCCACCCTCTGGTGGACCTACTTCACCGACACCCCCGCCGCCGAAGCCGTGCTCGACCGCGCGCAACCGGGCACCCGCAGCCGGTACGCCGCCCGCGTCTGGATCCTCCTGCACTTCGTCCTGCTCATCGGCGTCATCGCCACCGCCACCGGCCTGCACGCCGTCGTCGCCCACCCCACCGAGCCCGCCGGCTGGCCCCGCGCCCTCGCGCTCTGCGGCGGCGTCGCCCTCTTCCTGCTCGCCATCGCCGACGCCCGCCGGGTCCTCCACACCGGCCGCCTCCGCAGCCGCCTCGTCACCGCCGCCCTCGTCCTGGCCAGCACCCCCGTCGGCGCCACCGTCAACGCCGCCCTGCAACTGGGCGTCCTCATCACGCTCATGACCGCCATGCTCGTGGTCGACGGCCACCGGGCCGCCCCGACCGTCAGCGCGGCGCGTACATGATCACGCCGACGCCGAGCAGGCAGATCACCGCGCCGGTCACGTCCCACCGGTCCGGGCGGAACCCGTCCACCAGCACACCCCACAGCAACGAGCCGGCCACGAACACACCCCCGTACGCGGCGAGGATCCGGCCGAAGTTCGGATCGGGCTGGAACGTCGCCACGAACCCGTAGACGCCGAGCGCGATCACCCCGGCGGCGATCCACCACAGCCCGCGGTGCTCCCGCCAGCCCTGCCAGACCAGCCACGCCCCACCGATCTCCGCCAGCGCGGCCAGCACGAACAGCAGCAGCGAACGCAGGACCGTCACCCCGCGACCCTAACCAGTGCGCAGCCCGGTCATGACCGCACCGCACGGCCAACCCCGCGTCGCCCGCCGGCTCCCGGCGCAGCCGCCGCGGCGAGAGCCGGCGCTGCCCGCGTGCCGCCCCCGCAGCAACGCGTCGGACTCGGCCGACCCCGGCGGCCGCTCCACCGCCGGCTAAGCCCCTGCCCGGGCACCGGACGGCACCCCGGGCACGCGTCGGCGGGCCCCGGCATCCCGGGGCCCGCCGACGTACGGGTCACCTGTCGAACGCGTTCCCGACGTCCCGCTCCGCCTCGCGCCGCCGGGCCTCGGCGGTGCTCTGCTGGCTGGCGCCGTCGGCCCGCATCCGCTCGTTGTCCGTGACGTCACCGATGCGCTGCCGGGCGGCGCCCGCGAGCTCCTGGACGCGGTTCTTCGCCTTCTCCGTGAAGCTCATCTCGCCTCCTCGGTTGCGGCCTTCCGTCGCTGCATGCCCGGTCCCCGGTAAGGCAAACGGGTGTGCGGACCCGCACACCGCGTACGGCATCCTAGGATGATAGGTGGGGAGGGTCTCACCAGGGCAGCGGGCCCGCCACGTCGAAGTAGCCGCCTGTCGGGCCGTCCGGGCCCACCTGGGCCATCCGCACGATGATCTCGGCGCCCTCCTCGACGGTCTGCGTGCCGGTTCGCCCGTTCAGGTCCGTCGCCGTGAAGCCGGGCTCCACCGCGTTGATCCGCATGCCGGGGAACGCCTTCGCGTACTGCACCGTGACCACGTTGACCGCCGCCTTGGAGGCCGGATAGGCCACGCCCGGATAGCCGTAGGCCGGGGCGGCCGGGTCGGTCAGCAGGCTCGCCGAGGCGAGTCCGCTGCTGACGTTCACCACCACGGGCGCGGCCGAGCGCCGCAGCAGCGGCAGGAACGCGTGGGTGACCCGGACCAGCCCGAACACGTTCGTCTCGAACAGCGCCCGCATGTGCTCGGCGGTCACCTCAGCCGCGCCCACCACCCCGTTGTCGGCGGTACGCCCCTCGATGCCGGCGTTGTTGACCAGCACGTCCAGTCCCCCGCCGGCCTCCACCACCCGCACGGCCGCCGCGACCGAGGCGTCGTCGGTGACGTCCAGCAGGACGAACCGCGCACCCAGCCGCTCGGCGGCCCGACGGCCGCGTTCCGCGTCCCGGCTGCCGACCCAGACGGTGTGCCCCGCGCCCAGCAGCCGGCGGGCGGTCTCGTAGCCGAGCCCCTTGTTCGCTCCGGTGATCAGTGTCGTCGTCATGCCCCCACGCTCCGCCCGGATCCGGCGGTCAGCCAGGCGTCCCCGCTTCCTGGGAACGACAGGGCCACCCTCGGCGCCGGGTCGCGCGGCAGACTGGGGGACATGACGACGGCGGAGTTCGGGCGGGCGGTGCGCCGCTGGCGCGACCGGGTGCGACCCGAGGCGGCCGGCCTGCCCGCCGGCGGTCCCCGCCGGACGGCCGGGCTGCGCCGCGAGGAGCTGGCGATGCTGGCCGGCATCTCCGTCGACTACCTCACCCGCCTCGAACAGGGCCGGGCGTCCCACCCCTCGGCGCAGGTCGTCGCGGCCCTCGCCCGGGCGCTGCGGCTGTCCAACACCGAGCGGGCCCACCTGCACCGGCTGGCCGGGCTCGCGCAGCCCGACCCGCAGACGATGCCCACCGAGGTCACCCCGAGCGTCCAGCGGCTGCTGGACCGGCTCGCCGGCACCCCGGTCGCCGTCTACGACGCGTCCTGGACCCTGCTGGTGGCCAACCCGCCGTACGCGGCCCTCATGGGCGACCCGTCCGGCTGGCGGGGCGACGAACGCAACGGCGTGTGGCGGCAGTTCCTCGGCACCGGCTCGCGCGCCCGACTCGACCCGGCCGAGCGGCGCGCGTTCGAGACCGCCCTGGTGGCCGACCTGCGCGCCGCCACCGCGCGCTACCCGGCCGACCCGCGCCTACGCCGGCTCGTCGGTGAGCTGCGGGCCCACAGCCACCGGTTCGCCGAGCTGTGGGACACCGGCGCCGTGGGCCGGCACGAGGCCGCCCGCAAGACCATCGACCATCCGCGCGTCGGCGCGTTGACGCTGGACTGCGACGTGCTCACCGTGGCCGGCAGCGACCTGCGGATCATGGTCTACACCGCGGCGCCGGGCACCGAGGACGCCGAACGCCTCGCCCTGCTGACCGTGCTCGGCACCCAGTCCCTGGCCGGGTAACCGCCCGCCCACCGGCCGGGGTCCACCGGTCGTGGTTGACTGGGCGGGTGAGCGAGATCCTGCTGATCCGGCACGGCGAGACGACCTGGAGCGCCAGTCGCCGGCACACGTCGTACACCGACCTGGAGCTCACCCCCGACGGCGAGCGGCAGGCCCGCACGCTGGCCGCGTTCCTCGCCGGCCGGCGCTTCGTCAAGGTGCTGGCCAGCCCCCGGATGCGGGCGCTGCGCACGGCCCAGCTCGCCGGCCTCACCGTCGACTCCGTCGACGAGGACCTCGTCGAGTGGAACTACGGCGAGTACGAGGGGCGCACCACCGTGGACATCCACGAGGACGACCCGCACTGGAACATCTGGACCGACGGCTGCCCCGGCGGGGAGTCGCCCGCCCAGGTCGGCGAGCGGCTCGACCGGGTGCTCGCCCGGGTCGCTCCGCTGCTCGACCGCGGCACCGTCGCGCTGGTCGGCCACGCGCACAGCCTGCGGGTGCTCGGCGCCCGCTGGATCGGCCTGCCGCCGTCCGCCGGCGGCCTGCTCCGCCTGGACACCGCCACCGTGAGCGTGCTCGGCCACGAGCACGGGCGGCGGGTCATCCTGCGGTGGAACCAGCCCGCTCCTCCGGCACCCGGGACCGCGCCCGACTCGACGAGTCGCCACTGATCTTCGGAGGCCGGTTCTCGTACGGGGTGGAGAGCACCACAGTGGTGCGGGTGGTGACGTTCGCCGCCGTGCGGATCTCCTGGAGCAGCCGCTCCAGGTCGGCCGGGCCGGCCACCCGCACCAGCAACAGGTAGAAGTCCTCCCCCGCCACGGAGTAGCAGGAGTCGATCTCCGGCAGGTGCGCCAGCCGCTCCGGGGCGTCGTCCGGCTGGGAGGGGTCGAACGGCCGGATCGCCACGAAGGCGGTCAGCGGCAGGTCCAGCGCCTCGAACGACACGCGCGCCGCGTACCCCTTGATGACGCCCCGCTGCTCCAGCCGGCGCACCCGCTGGTGCACGGCGGAGACCGACAGGCCCACCTTCTCCGCCAGATCCGTGTACGACAGGCGGCCGTCGGCGGTCAGCGCGGCGACGATGGCACGGTCGGTCTCCTCCACGGCGTGCAACCTACCGGGAAAAACGCCGGACGGCGACGACGCGGCCCGGGCCGCGCGGCGCGATCGACGCACCGCACCGGCCCCGCCACCGTCGGTCCACTCAGCCCTTGGCCAGCGCCCGGGAGATCACCATCCGCTGGATCTGGTTGGTGCCCTCCACGATCTGGAGGACCTTCGCCTCCCGCATGTACCGCTCCACCGGGTGGTCGGCGACGTAGCCGGCGCCGCCGAGCACCTGCACCGCGTCGGTGGTCACCCGCATCGCCACGTCCGTGGCGAAGAGTTTCGCCTTCGCCGCCTCCACCGAGTAAGGCCGGCCGGCGTCGCGCAGCCGTGCGGCCGCCAGCGTCAACGCCCGCGCCGCCGAGATCTGCGTGGCGTGGTCGGCCAGGACGAAGCCGAGCCCCTGGAACTCGACGATGGCCCGGCCGAACTGCTGCCGTTGCCGCGCGTAGCCGATCGCGTAGTCCAGCGCCGCCTGGGCCAGGCCCACCGCGCAGGCCGCGATGCCCAGCCGGCCCGAGTCCAGCGCCGACATCGCGATGGTGAAGCCCCGGCCCGCACCGCCGATCAGCCGCTCGGCCGGCACCCGCGCGTCGTCGAAGGCGATCTGCGCCACCGGTGAGGAGTGCAGGCCCATCGTGCGCTCGGCGGCCTGCGGCGCGATGCCGGGCGTGCCCCGGTCGGCCAGCAGGCAGGAGATGCCCTTGGGGCCCGGCCCGCCGGTGCGGCAGAACACGTTGTAGAAGTCCGCCACCTGCGCGTGGGTGATCCACGCCTTGGTCCCGGTCACCACGTAGTGGTCGCCGTCGCGGACGGCCTTCGTGGTCAGCGCCGCGGCGTCGGAGCCACCCTGCGGCTCGGTGAGGCAGTACGCGCCGAGCAGCTCCCCGCCGATCATGTCGGGCAGCAGCTTGCGCTGGTCGGCCGTGCCGAACTGGGCCACCGGGTGGCACGACAGGGTGTGCACGCTGACGGCCTCGGCGACCGCGAGCCAGCGGCTGGCGAGGATCTCCAGCACCTGCACGTAGACCTCGTAGGGCTGGGCGGCCCCGCCGTACTCCTCCGGGTACGGCAGGCCGAGCAGCCCGGCCCGGCCGAGGGTGCGCAGCACCTCGCGGGGGAACTCGCCGCGCTCCTCGTACCCGGCGACCTTCGGCGCGAGTTCGCGGTCGGCGAGCTCCGTCGCGAGGTCCAGCAGGTCGCGGGCCTCGTCGGTGGGGAGGATCCGGTCGACAGTCATAGCGCGATGAGCTCCGTGGTGGTGGTGTTGAGCCGCTGGACGCCGTCCGTCGTGCAGACGACGATGTCCTCGATCCGGGCCCCGTGCCGCCCGGCGAGATAGATGCCCGGTTCGATCGAGAAGGCCATGCCGGCCTCCAGGGGCCGCGGGTTGCCGGCCACCACGTACGGCTCCTCGTGACCGTCCAGGCCGATGCCGTGCCCGGTGCGGTGCAGGAAGGCGGCCCCGTGGCCGGCCGCCGTGATGACGTCCCGGGCGACCGCGTCGACCGTCTCGGCGCTCACCCCGGGGCGTACGGCGGCCACCGCGGCGCGCTGCGCCTCCCGCAGGACCGCGTAGTAGTCGGTGAACTCGGCAGGGGCGGGCCCGCCGGCGACGTAGGTGCGGGTGCAGTCCGAGCGGTAGCCGGAGGGCATGGTGCCGCCGATGTCCACCACGACGGGCTCACCCGCCCCGATCGGGCGCTCCGAGGTGCCGTGGTGCGGGCTGGCGCCGTTCGGGCCGGCGGCCACGATGACGAAGTCGACCGTCACGTGCCCCGCGTCGCGGATCGCCGACGCGATGTCGGCGGCCACCTCGGTCTCGGTGCGCCCGGGGCGCAGCCACTCCCCCATCCGGGCGTGCACCGCGTCGATGGCCGCACCGGCCTCGGCCAGCGCCGCGACCTCGGCCGGGGACTTGCGGATCCGCAGCTCGCGCAGCACCTCGCCGGCGAGGCGCTGCCGCGCGTCGGGCAGTGCCGCGCGCAGCGCGAGGACCTGCTCGGCCCACATCCGGTCGGCCAGGCCCACGGCCCGCGCCGGGCCGCCGAGGGCGGCGACGACCAGGGGGTACGGGTCGGTGCCGTCGGCGTGGTCGACGATGCGCACGCCGGTGGCCGGCGCCGGTGACGCCTCCGCGGCGGGCCGCTCGAGCGTCGGCACGATGAGCGTCGGCTCCCCCTGCGCCGGCAGCACGAGGCAGGTCAGCCGTTCGCCGGCGTGCGCGTCGTAGCCGGTGAGGTAGCGCAGGTCGGAGCCGGGGGTGAGCAGCAGCGCGTCCAGCCCGGCCGCGGCGGTGGCGCGGCGGGCAACTTCCAGCCTCTCCGGCGGGTAGAGCTCGTCGATTCCCACGCGGTCAGCTTAACGGTCGTTTGGGGAGCGACCTAGCCGACCGGCGCGTCGGGAAGCGCTCTCCCATTCATTGAATGACATCGTTGACTCTGACAGTTAACACTCTTTAAGATTTGGCTTCCTCGAGGAACCCTGTCCCCACCCGTACGCCCACCGACCCGGCGTCCGGCCGCACCGGCCGGCCCCGGGTCCGGTGGCACGGCTCCGCAACCCCGTCCACGGGAAGGCCCTCGATGTCCACACCACGACCCCGGCGCTCGGCCCTCGCCGCCGGCCTGCTCGCGCTGGCGACCGCCGGCGCCACCCTCGCCCTGTCCCCCGCCACCGCCGAGGCGGTCGTGCTGCCGAACAACTTCAAGAGCGTCGGCTACCTGCCGTCGTGGAGCGGCAACGTCACCTCCGTCCAGTACAACAAGCTCACCCACATCAACTACGCGTTCGTGCTGCCGAACAGCAACGGCACGCTCCGGGCCGTCGAGAACCCGGGCAAGCTCTCCCAACTGGTGTCGCTGGGGCACGCCAACAACGTCAAGGTGTCGATCGCGATCGGCGGCTGGAACAACGGCGACGACTCCGCCTTCGAGGCGCTCGCCGCCAACGCGAGCAGCCGCACCACGTTCGTGAACAGCGTCGTCAGCTTCGTCAACCAGTACAACCTCGACGGCGTCGACATGGACTGGGAGTACCCGGACCCGGGCACCTCCGCCACCAACTACAGCCTGCTCATGCAGCAGCTCAGCAACGCGCTGCGGCCCCAGGGCAAGCTGCTCACCGCGGCCGTGGTCTCCGAGGGCTACTACGTCCAGGGCGTGCCGGCCGCCGTCTTCGGCTATGTCGACTGGCTGAACATCATGGCGTACGACGGTGGCAGCCCGCACGCCAACTACGACTGGTCGATCAACAGCGTGAACGGCTGGAAGGCGCGCGGCCTGCCGGCCGCCAAGGCCGTACTCGGGGTGCCCTTCTACAGCCGCCCCGGCTACTACACCTACAGCGCGCTCGTCGACATGGACCCGGCCAACGCCAACCGCGACTGCACCACCGTCAACGGTGTCCAGCAGTGCTACAACGGCGTGCCGACGGTCAAGCGCAAGACGCAGTGGGCCATGGCCAACGCCGGCGGCATGATGAACTGGGAGCTGTCGCAGGACCGCAACGACTCGACCTCGCTGGTCAGCGCCATCTACGACACCGTGATGGGCGGCACCCCGCCGCCGACGGGGCGGACCGGGCAGATCACCGGGATCGGGGGCAAGTGCGTCGACGTGGCCGCGGCGAGCACCGCCAACGGCACGCCGATCCAGCTCTACACCTGCAACGGCACCGCGGCGCAGCGCTGGACGGTGGGCACCGACGGCACCCTGCGGGCGCTGGGCAAGTGCGCCGACGTGACCAGCGCCGGCACCGCCAACGGCACCAAGGTCCAGCTCTGGGACTGCAACGGCACCGGCTCGCAGGTCTGGCAGGCCCAGTCCAACGGCACCCTGCGCAACCCGCAGTCGAACCGGTGCCTCGACGCCACCGACAACAGCTCCGCCGACGGCACCCGGCTGCAGATCTGGGACTGCTTCGCCGGCGCCAACCAGCGGTGGGTCCTGCCCTGACCCGTGTGGAGAGGCCCCTGTCGGCACCTCGCAGGGGCCTCTCCCCGACGCCGGTCAGGCGCGTCGGTGCCGGCGCACCAGCTCGAGCATCTCGTCCACCGAGCCGGCCGGGTCGGTGATCGGGAACTGGACCGCGCGGACCACCGCGCCCGGGTCGACGAGCAGGCTGAGCCGCTTCAACCGGGCCACCCCGCCCGCGCGGAACGTGGGCAGCAGCAACCCCGCGGCGAGGCGACCGTCCTGGTCGGACAGCAGGGGGAACGGCAGGCGGGCGTACGCCGCGAAGTCGGCGAGCTGGTCCGGGCGCTGCGTGCTCACGCCGCGCACCGCCGCGCCGGTGGCCTCGAAGGTCGCGTGGCGGTCGGCGTACGTCGCCGACTCCACCGTGCAGCCCCGGGCGCCCGGGATCTCGCCCCAGCCGGGCGGATAGTCCTCGACGCCCGGCGCGTACGCGCCGGGGAAGGCGTAGAGCACGGTCCACCGGCCGGCGACCGCCGGCGCGACGGGCCGGCCGTCCGCCCCGGGCAGGGCCACCTCCGGCAGGCGCCGCCCGACGAGGTCGTGCACCCGCCGCGCCTCGGCCGACCCGGCCTCGGCCGTCGCGGTGAGGTCCCCGTCGCCCATCACGTGCCGGGTGCCCCAGTCCTGCAGGGCGATCAGCGCCGGTAGCAGCCCCTCGCCCTTGCGGGTCAGCAGGTAGTCGTAGCGGGGCGGGTGCTGCGAGTACGGCCGGCGCTCCAGCACCCCGTGCTCGACGAGCGCGGCCAGCCGCTCGGTCAGCGCCCGCCGGCTGACCCCGAGCTCCCGCTGGAGCGCGTCGAAGCGGGTCGTACCCCCGGCGACGTCGCGCACGATGAGGAACGTCCACCAGTCGCCCAGCACGCCCAGCGCCTGCGCGATGCCGCAGTCCGCGTCCGCGAGGTCGGCTCGCCGCACATCCCACCTCCGCCGCTCCGGTCCGACTCGACTATAGTGCGTTTCAAATTGGAACTCACCGGTTCACGCGGACGGGGGCGGATGACATGAGCGTCGGAGCGCGGGCCGGGGTGTTCTGGCGGTGGTGGACCGCCGGCACGACGAGCATGGTCGGGTCGGCGGTCGGCGCCGTGGCGCTACCCCTGACCGCGCTGACCGTCCTCGACGCCACCCCCTTCGAGATGGGGCTCATCGCGGCGGCCGGCTACGTCGCCTGGATCGTCATCGGGCTGCCCGCCGGGGTGATCACCCAGCGGTTGCCGCTGCGCGGCACGCAGGTCACCGCCGACCTGCTCCGGGCCCTGGCCGTCGCGTCCGTCCCCCTCGCCTGGTGGTGGGGGCACCTCACGGTCGCCCACCTGGTCGTCACCGCGCTCGTGGTCAGCTTCGCCACCGTGCTCTTCGACGTGGCCAACGCGACGTTCCTGCCCGGCATCGTCGAGCGGGACCAGCTACAGTCCCGCAACAGCCTCGTCTCCGCCACCCACGCCGCGTCCCAGCTGAGCGGGCCCTCGGTCGGCGGCGTCGCCGTACAGGCGCTGGGAGCGGTGCCGACGCTGCTGGTGGACGCGGTCAGCTACCTCGTCTCCGCCGTGCTGCTGCGCACTTTGCCCGCCCGCCGCGCCGACGCGCCGGACCGGTGGCCCCCGATGGGCGCGCTCATCCGGCAGGGCTGGCGCTTCGTCGCGTACCACCCGGTGATGGGCCCGAGCATGTGGGCCGCGACCGCCGTCAACTTCGTCTGCGGCGCGCAGCACGCCCTCTACCCGCTCTACCTCGTACGGGAGCTGCACGCCCCGGCCGGTCTGGTCGGCGTGCTGCTCGCGGTCGAGGGCGTGGGCTCGCTGCTCGGCGCCGCGCTCACCCCGCGGATCACGGGGTGGCTCGGCACCGCGCGGGCCCTGGTCGTCGCCGGTCTGGTCGCCGTCGGCGGCGCGTTCGTCGTCCCGCTGGGCGTCGGCTGGCCGGCGTACGCGGCGTTCGCGGTCGGCAACGTCGTCTTCTCCGTCGGCGTGGTGGTGCTCAGCGTGACCACGCGGACCTACCGGCAGATCGCCAGCCCGCCCGACCTGCTCTCCCGGGTGATGGCCACGGTCCGCTTCGTCTCCTGGGGCGCGATCCCGGTCGGCGGTCTGGTCGCCGGTGCGCTGGCCGGCTTCGTCGGCGCCCGCACCACACTGCTGGTCTTCGCCGCGGCGGTGATCTGCGCGCCGCTGGTGCTGCTGCTCTCCCCGATCCGCCGGCTGCGCGACCTCACCGACCACGACCGGGACACCGCGCCGGAGCGACGGCCCGCGCCGTTGGCCTGACCGGTCCGGCCGGCGACGGCCGCGTGGGATGTCGGTTCGGGGGCAACGGTGGGGTGTGCGTCGATAGCCTGGAACCGGGTCCCCGCACGGGCGGCCGGACCGGGAAGGACCGACGGTGGCAGCCGACAAGCCGAACCGCCACGTGGTGCGCCGGCGCGCACAGCTCTGGGCCGGCGTGCTGGCGCTCGCCGGGCTGGTGCTGCTGGTCATCGGGCTCACCGTGGCCGACGGTGTGGCGGCCTGGGTCGAGGTGGTCGTCGCCGGCGTGCTCCTCGTCGTGGCCTACCTCGTGCAGGCCGCCGCCCGCCGCCAGACGCTGTACCGCCGCGACGACGACCGGCGCTGACGGCACCGCCCCCTCGTCGGGGCGGCCCGGTACCGCCGCGAACGGCCCCGGCTGCCGGTGCGCGTCGCGGGCGGTCGGTGCTGTCGTTCGTCAGTGGCCTGTGCCAGGCTGTCCGGCGTGGCACACCGACCCCCGATCCTGCTGATCGACTCCCCGAGCCTCTACTTCCGGGCCTACTTCGGCGTACCCGAGTCGGCCGCCCGGGCCGAGGACGGCACCCCGGTCAACGCGGTGCGCGGTTTCCTCGACATGCTGGCGACGCTGATCCGCACCCGTCGACCCGACCGGATGGTCTGCGCGCTCGACCACGACTGGCGGCCCGAGTGGCGGGTGGCGCTGTTGCCGTCCTACAAGGCGCACCGGCTCGCCCCCGAGGGTGGCGAGGTCGTGCCCGACACGCTCACCCCGCAGGTGCCGGTGATCCTCGACGTGCTCGCCGCGGTCGGCATCACCACCGTCGGTGCCGCCGGCTACGAGGCCGATGACGTCCTGGGCACCCTCTCGGTCACCCAGCCGGCGCCGGTCGAGGTCGTCTCCGGTGACCGCGACCTGTTCCAGCTGGTCGACGACGACCGCCCCGTCCGGCTGCTCTACGTGGGGCGCGGCGTGGCGAAGCTGGAGGACTGCGACGACGCCGCCGTCCGGGCCCGCTACGGGGTGCCCGCCTGCCGCTACGCCGACTTCGCGGCCCTGCGCGGTGATCCGAGCGACGGGCTGCCCGGGGTGCCGGGCGTCGGCGAGAAGACCGCGGCGCGGCTCATCGAGCGCTACGGCGACCTGGCCGGCATCCTCGCCGCCCTCGACGATCCACGCTCGGGCTTCGCGCCGGGCCTGCGGACGAAGCTCGACGCCGCCCGGGACTACCTCGCGGTGGCGCCGAAGGTGGTCCGGGTGGCCCTCGACGTGCCGCTGCCGGCGCTGCCCACGGCGCTCCCGAGCGCGCCCGTCGACCCCGACGGCCTGCTGGAGCTGGCCCGCCGGTGGAACCTCGCCGGCTCCACCCGGCGCCTCGTCGACGCCCTGGCCGACACCCCCTGACCCCGCCCACCCCACCCCGCACCCCGCACCCGGCCGTGCCACAACTGCATGATCGACGGGGCCGGGTGGGCGGGGCGGGCGGCAGGGAGCGTGTGGGGTGGGGGCGGGGGTGGGTCAGGCGGCGGCGTGGTAGGCGAGGACACCCCGGTTGACCGCGGCGATCGCCTGCCGCGCCGTGGAGCGCAGGTCGGGCGACGCCCCGCCGGAGTCGGCGAGCTGGCCGAGCAGGTCGACGACCTGACGCGCCCAGCGCACGAAGTCCCCGGCCGGCATCTCGCCGTCGAACTCGTGGCCGCTCGCGAGCACCTTCGCGAGCGCCTCACCCCGCGCCCACCGGTAGATGGGCCACGCGAACCCGAGGTCCGGCTCGCGGGTCACCGACAGGCCCCGGGAGCTCTCGTCCGCCTCGATGTCGCCCCACAGCTTCAGCGTCTCGTCGACGGCGTCGGCGACCGGGCCGCGCGGCAGCGACGCCCGCTCGTCCACGTCACGGCGCGCCTCGTAGACCACCACCGACACGGCGGCGGCCAGCTCGGCCGGGGAGAGCCCGTCCCAGACGCCCCGGCGCAGGCACTCGGCGACCAGCAGGTCCGCCTCGCTCCAGATCCGGCCGAGCGTACGGCCGGCGTCGGTGACCTCGCCGTCGGCCGTCAGGTAGCCGCGGGCGGTGAGCAGGGCGACGATCCGGTCGAAGGTCCGGGCGAGCGAGCCCGTCCGCCCGGCCACCCGCTGGCGCAGCTCCTCGGTGTCCCGCTCCAACCGGCGACGCCGCTCGGCCCAGCGGGCGTGCTCCTCCCGGTCCGGGCAGGCGTGGCAGGGGTGCCGCCGCAGCTCGGTCCGCAGCTGGCTGAGCCGGTGGTCCTCGCCGACCGCCTGCCGGGAGCGACCGCCGCGCCGGCCCGCGTGCCGGTCCAGGCCGGTCGCGGCCACGGCGGCGGCGAGGTCCCGGCGGGCGGCGGGCGACCGGTGGTTGAAGTGCTTCGGGACCCGGATGCGGGCGAGCACCTCGGCCGGGGTGGTGAAGTCGCCGGAGCTGACCCGGCCCGCCCAGCGGTCCTGGGTGAGGACCAGGGGGCGCGGCTCACCGAAGCCGCCGGTGGCCGGGTCCAGCACCACGGCCAGGCCCGCGCGGCGCCCCGACGGCACCCGGATCACGTCACCGACCCGCAGGCGCTCCAGTGAGGCCACCGCCGCGGCCTTGCGCTGGGTCTGCCCCTGCCGGGCCAGGGCCCGCTCCCGGTCGGCGATCGCCACCCGCAGCGCGAAGTACTCGTCGAAGTCGCCGTGGTGGCAGGCGGCCTCCGCGCCGTACGCCTCGATGGTCTCGGTGTTGCGCTGCACCTGCCGGGCCAGGCCGACCACCGAGCGGTCGGCCTGGAACTGCGCGAACGACGACTCCAGCAGCGCCCGGGCGGGCTCCGCGCCGACGCTGCCGACCAGGTTGACGGCCATGTTGTACGAGGGCCGGAAGCTGGAGCGCAGCGGGTAGGTGCGCGTGGAGGCGAGGCCGGCCACGTGCCGCGGGTCGGTCTCGGGCGACCAGACCACCACGGCGTGCCCCTCGACGTCGATGCCGCGACGGCCGGCCCGGCCGGTGAGCTGGGTGTACTCCCCCGGGGTGAGGTCGACGTGCGCCTCGCCGTTGTACTTGACCAGCCGCTCCAGCACGACACACCGGGCCGGCATGTTGATGCCGAGGGCGAGGGTCTCGGTGGCGAAGACGGCCTTGACCAGCCCTCGGACGAACAGCTCCTCGACGACCTCCTTGAACGCCGGGAGCATGCCCGCGTGGTGGGCGGCGAGGCCGCGCTCGAGCCCGTCGAGCCACTCCCAGTAGCCGAGCACGGAGAGGTCCTCGCCGGGGATCGCCGTCACCCGGGACTCGACGACCCGCCGGATCTCCGCCCGCTCCTCCGGCGAGGTGAGCCGCAGCCCGGCGGCGAGGCACTGCTGCACGGCCGCGTCGCAGCCGGCCCGGCTGAAGATGAACAGGATCGCCGGCAGGAGCCCCTCCCGATCGAGCCGGTCGACGATGTCGGGGCGCATCGGGCCCCGCCAGCGCGGCCCCCGCCGGCCGCCGCCCGGGCCGGCGCTGCGTCCCTCGCCCAGCTCCAACCGGCGCATGGTGTCCCGGGTGTAGCGCAGCAGCTCCGGGTGGACGTCGTGCTTGCGGGCGGCGTCGGCGTCGTGGAACAGGTCGAACATCCGCTTGCCGACCAGCATGTGCTGCCACAGCGGCACCGGCCGGTGCTCGCTGACCACCACGGCGGTCTCGCCGCGCACGGTGACCAGCCAGTCGGCGAACTCCTCGGCGTTGGAGACGGTGGCCGACAGGGAGACCAGGGTGACCGACGCCGGCAGGTGGATGATCACCTCTTCCCACACGCCGCCGCGGAACCGGTCGGCGAGGTAGTGCACCTCGTCCATGACCACGTAGGCGAGCCCCTCGAGGGTGCTGGAGCCGGCGTAGAGCATGTTGCGCAGGACCTCGGTGGTCATCACGACCACCGGCGCGTCGCCGTTGATCGCGTTGTCGCCGGTGAGCAGGCCGACCCGCTCGGCGCCGTAACGGTCCACGAGGTCGTGGTACTTCTGGTTGGAGAGCGCCTTGATGGGCGTGGTGTAGAAGCACTTGCGCCGGGCGCCGCCGGGCGCGCCCTCCGCGCCGCCCTCCGGCGTCGCCGTCCCGCCGCGCAGCGCCAGGTGTACGGCGAACTCGCCGACCACGGTCTTGCCGGCGCCGGTGGGGGCGCAGACCAGCACGCCGCTGCCCTTCTCCAACGCCTGGCACGCCTCCCGCTGGAAGTCGTCGAGATCGAACCCCAGGTCGAGGGCGAACTCGTCCAACGCCGGAAACATGGAGGCCTGCGCGGCCCGGCGGCGCGCCGCGGCGTACCGCTCGGCGGGACTCGACATGGCCTCAAGATTAATGCGTGCCGGGACACGACACCGGACAAGGCCGACCGGAGGGGGCGTCGGGGGCGGTCGGTAGGGTGCACCACGTGCCGGAGCAACCCGAACCGCCCCAGACCCCCGCCCCGGGTGGCGACGCGGCCGCCCGACCGCGGCCGTCGCGCCGGCCGGTCAAGGCGGTGCTCTTCGACTTCCACGGCACGCTCGCCCAGGTGGAGGACCCGCTGGAGTGGGTGCTCAAGGCCGCGGCGACGTGCGGGGTCACCCTGGACCGGGTGAAGGCCACCGCCCTGGCCGACCGGCTGCTCACCGCGGGTCGGGCCGGCGGGCCGCTGCCGGCCCGGGTGCCGCCGCGGCTCGCGGAGGACTGGTCCGCCCGCGACCTCTACCCGCACGCGCACCGGGCCGCCTACACGGGCCTCGCCGGCACCGTCGACGCCGGCATCGAGGGCTTCGCCGAGGCGCTCTACGAGCGGCTGCTCGTCCCCGACGGCTGGGTGCCCTACCCGGACACCGCGCCCACGCTCGCGGCGCTGCGTGAGGCGGGCGTCCGGGTCGCCGTGGTGAGCAACATCGGCTTCGACCTGCGGCCGCTGTTCGACGCCTGGCGGCTCGGCGAGCTGGTCGACGCGTTCGTGCTCTCCTACGAGGTGGGGCGTTGCAAGCCCGACCCGGGCATCTTCCTGCGGGCCTGCGGGATGCTCGGGGTCGACCCGGAGGAGACCCTGATGGTGGGCGACACCCCGGCCGACGCGGGCGCGGCCGCGGCCGGCTGCGCCGTGCTGGTGCTGCCGGCGGCCGAGCCGGGGCGGGCGAACGGTCTCGGCGCGGTCCTCGACCTCGCCGCGGGGGCCTGAGCCCGGACAGCGACCGGCGCTGACTGCGCGTCTTCGCAGGTGGCGGCGTGGACGTGCCGCAGACCACCCGCGCCGGACCCGGGGGTATCCGGGGCAACGGCCGGGCTAGCGTCAGGAGCGTGCACCGCGACCGCTCCTTTCATCGACGAGGCCGGCGCGTCGGCCCGGCGCTCTCGGGCCGTCGAGGGTCGGCGGCGTGACCCAGACCCTCCTTCCCGAGCGGCCGGTGGCTGCCTCCCGCCCGGCGGGACGTGCCGACGCGGGGGCGGTCGGGCTGGTGCTCGCCGGTGCGCTCTCCGTCCAGTTCGGCTCCGCGGTGGCGGCCCTGCTCTTCCCCCGCGTCGGAGTGCCGGGTGCGGTGACCCTCCGGCTGGCCATCGCGGCCGCGCTGCTGCTGCTCGTGTGCCGCCCCCGGCTGCGCGGGCACGGCCGGGCCGACTGGGCGGCGGTCGGGGCGTTCGGGCTGGCGCTCGCCGGCATGAACTCGATCTTCTACCAGGCCATCGAGCGGATCCCGCTCGGTCCGGCGGTGACCCTCGAGGTGCTCGGTCCGCTGGCGCTGTCGGTCGTCACCGCCCGGCGCGCGGCGAGCTGGGCCTGCGCCGGGGTGGCGCTGGCCGGGGTGGCCCTGCTCGGGCAGGGCGGCCTCACCCGGTTCGATCCGCTCGGGGCCGGCCTGGCGCTGGGCGCGGGGGCGATGTGGGCGGCGTACATCGTGCTCAGCGCCCGCGTGGGCGCCCGCTTCCGGGGCGCCGACGGGCTGGCCCTGGCGCTCACCGCGGCGGCCCTGGTGACCCTTCCGGCCGGGCTGGTGACCGCCGGGCCGGTGCTGTGGGAGCCGCCGGTGCTGGCGTTGGGGGCGGCCCTCGCCGTCCTCGCCTCCGGGCTGCCGTACACCCTCGAACTGCTCGCACTGCGCCGGCTGCCGACCGCCACGTTCGCGGTGCTGATGAGCCTCGGCCCGGCGGTCGCCGCGCTCGCCGGCTACCTGGTGCTCGGGCAGCGGCTCACGGCGGTGGAGGTGGCGGCGATCGCCCTGGTGATCGCCGCGAGCGTCGGCGCGGTGCGGGTCAACGCAGCAACCGCAGGGCGCCCGGAACGGCGGTCACCGTCACCGGCAGGTCCAGCGACCGCTCGCCGTCGGCGTACGTGGTGATGCCCTCGGCCGCCAGCTCCACGGTGCGCACCCGGTAGGTGGTGACCAGCGGGTGCCGCACGTGGGTGCCCTGGTAGATACTCGGCTTGACCCGCACCAGGGTGCGCCGGTCGAGGCGGCCGCCGACCACCACGTCGAGCAACCCGTCGGCCGGGTCGGCGTCCGGACAGATCCGCATCCCACCGCCGTACGTGGGACAGTTGCCCACGGCCACCAGCACCGCGTCCACCTCGTGAGGTTCGCCGTCGAGGCAGAGTTTGTAGCGGCGCGGGCTCAGCCGGGCCAGCTCCACGACGATCGCGAGGTCGTACCGGCGCGGCCCTCTCGGCCAGCGCATCCGGTTGGCCCGCTCGTTGACGATCGCGTCGAAGCCGGCGGCGAGCACCGCCCCGTACCACCGGGGCGGGCCGGTCGGGCCGGTCAGGCGGGCCAGGTCGAGGGGGCGGGCGCGGCCGGCCCGCAGCGCCCCGGCGATCACCTCGGCGGCGGCGAACGGGTCCGGCGGGTACCCGGTGTCGGTCGCGAAGTCGTTGCCGGTGCCGGCCGGGACCGCCCCGAACGGGACAGCCGTGCCGGCGACCGCCTGCAACGCGCGGTGCATGGTGCCATCGCCGCCCACCGCCACCAGCGCCGACACACCGCCGGCCACGGCGGCGTGGCAGACCGTCTCGGCCTGCTCGGCGCTGTGCGCCTCCAACAGTCGGACCTCCCGGCCGGCGCCGGCCAGCCGGGACAGCAGCGGCGCCAGGAGACCCCGGTGCCGGCCCCGGCCGGCGCTCGGGTTCGCCAGCACGGCGACGGGACCGTCGGGATCGACGGCGGGGTGATCGTCCGCGGTCATGGCGAGCAACCTACCGGTACGACGAAGGCCGCCCGGTCCGGGCGGCCTTCGCGCGTCGTCGTGTCGGGGCGGCGCCGCGCCGCGGCACCACCGGATCGGTCAGGTCATGTCGTCGTAGCGGCGCTCGATCGGCGTCGGTGCGGCGATCGGCTCCGGCGCGGAGATCGGCTCCGGCGCCTCGACCCGCCCGCCGGCCTCCACCGGCTCCGAGTCGAGATCCAGCGGCGACACCTCGTCGTCGGCGATGCCCGCGTAGACCTCCTTGCCCCGACCGCGGCGCTTGTCGTTGAGGAACGCGACACCCACCGCGACGAAGTAGAGCAGGGAGAGCGACGCCGCCAGCAGGGTCATCCCGAACGGGCCCGGGTCCGGCGTGGCGACGGCCGCGAACGCGAACGAGATGAAGATGACGACCCGCCACCAGCTCAGCAGCCGTCGCGCGCTCGCCACCCCGGTGAAGTTGAGCATGAGCAGGATGAGCGGGAACTCGAACGCCACGCCGAACAGCAGGATCATGTTCGTGATGAACGCGATGTAGGCGCTCACCTCGAACTGGTTCGACAACCCGCCGACCCCGGACGCCATGAGGAAACCGAGGCCCTTGTCCACCACCACGTAGGCCAGTACCGCTCCGGCCGCGAAGAGCGGAGCGGCGATCGCCACGAAGACGTAGGCCCACTTGCGCTCGTGCCGGTGCAGACCCGGGGCGATGAACGCCCAGAGCTGGTAGAGCCAGACCGGCCCGCCGATGATCAACCCGAGCCAGAGCGCGAGCTTGAGCTTGAGTACGAAACCGGTCGTCGGTGCCAACGCCAGCAGGTCTTGGCACTTCCCGAACGCGTCGGTCGTGCCGGGCAACCGGCAATAGGGGCGTTTGAGCAGCAGGAACACCGGGTCGGCGAGCCAGAACCCAGCGATCAGACCGCCGACGACCGCCAACGAGGCGCGGAATAGGCGGGTGCGCAGCTCCCGGATGTGCTCGATGAGTGTCATCGAGCCGTCGGCGGCCCGTTCGAAGTTGCTCGGGCCGCGCTTACGCAGCGCGAAGGCCACGGTCTTCGGGCCCCTCGGTCAGTTGTCGCGGACGCGCTGCACCGGGTCGACGACCGGCTGCTGCGGTGCGGCCTGGTAGGGCGCCTGCTGGGGCTGCTGCGGCGCGGCCTGGTAGGGCGCCTGCTGCGGGGCGGCGTGCGGCGGCAGCGGCTGGTAGCCGGCCTGCGCGTCGGCCTTCTCGGCCAGGTCGCGGTCGTCGTCGTGCAGGCTCTTGGTCTCGGCCTTGATGATCCGCAGCGAGCGGCCGAGCGAGCGGGCCGCGTCGGGGAGCCGCTTCGCGCCGAAGAGCAGGATCAGCACGACCACGAGTACGGCGATGTGCCACGGCTTGAGGGCACCCATGGGAAGCTCCAGTCGCTTGTGAGACAGCAAGGGGTGTGTCGGAGCCCATCGTACGTGCGTATCGGCCCGATGCCACCCGCCGGGGCGCGGTGGTTCGTCCCGGCCGGTGAAGTCTTGACCAACCCGGGATGTCCCGTCAACAGGCGATGACGGTTCGTTTCCCCGGCCTCGTCCGGCCGCTCGGCATGGTCGATCGGGGCCTCCGCGCCCGGCGCCTCCCGCCCGGAGCGCGAGGAGATCGCCCACCCCGCCGGTCAGCCCTGCCGCTTGGCCCTGATCAGCTCGATCCGGCGCTGGGTGGTGGCGAGCTGCTCCTGGAGCGTCTCGGCCCGCTCCTGGAGCACGTGGGCGGCCCCGGCCAGCTCGATCGCCTCGGCCTGGCGACGCTGCAGCTTCAGCGCCGCCCGGCGCAGCCCGGGCAGCCGGGCCAGCACCCCCCGCACGGCCAGCGCGAGCAGGACGAGGGCGGCCAGCACCACCGCGAGCACGATCCACCACAGCACGGCGGCCAGCCTACCGGTGGCCGGCCGCGACCGCCGGGTCGGCGGAGGCCGGCTCGGGGTCGTGTCGCGCCGTGGGCGCCGGCCTGGCGTACGCGTCCAGCGCCGCGCTCGCCGCCGCGCGGACCTGCTCGGCCAGCTCGGCGGGGGCCACCACGGTCACGTCCGGGCCGAGGCCCAGCACGAACCGGCGCGCCCACCCCAGGTCGGTGACCCGCAGCGACACCAACCACTGGTCGCCGTCGCCGGCCTCCACGTGCTCGCACGGGTAGTACTCGGTGATCCACCGCTCGCCACGGCCCACCCGCAGGGTGATCAGCGGCAGGTCGGGTGAGGGGCGGAAGACACCGTCGCTGAGGTCGTGCGGGCGGGCCTGCGGCGGCACCGCCGCCGGCTCGTCCAGCTCGGTCACCGCGTCGATTCGGTCGGCCCGGAACAGCCGGACCGCCTCGGCCCGGCGGCACCACGCCTCCACGTAGGCCCGGCCGCCGACCATCAGCAGCCGCAGCGGGTCGATCGTGCGCTCGGTGGTCTCGTCCCGGGCCGCCGTGTAGTAGGTGATCCGCAGCGCCCGCCCGCCCTCCACGGCCGTGCGCAGCTCCTCCACCCGGCGGGTGTCGGCGGGCAGCCGCACCTCCACCGGTGCGGCGACCAGATCACCGCCCGCGTTCTCGATCTTCGCGAGGGCCCGCTCCACCGCCTCCCGGTTGGTCACACCGGGCGTCTCGGCGAGCATCCGCAGCGCCACCACCAGCGCGAGCGCCTCGTCCGGGGTGAGCCGCAGCGGCCGGTCGATGCCGGCGTCGTAGGTGATGGTCACCCGATCGCCGTCGAAGGCCATGTCGATCAGGTCGCCCGGCCCGTAGCCGGGCAGCCCGCAGACCCAGAGCAGCTCCAGGTCCTCCCGGAGCTGCCGCTCGGTGACGCCCAGGTCGGCGGCGGCCTCGGCGATCTCGATGCCGGGGCGGGCCAGCAGGTAGGGCACCAGGTTGAGCAGCCGGGCCAGTCGGTCCGCGGAGGCGCGGGAGCCGCCACGGGCGGCCGGGCGGGTCATCGCGGGCCTCCGGCGGGCGCCAGATCCTCGTGCCGGGCCGCGATCTCCTTCAACCGTTGGATCACGGCCTCACGCACCTCCGGCGGGTCGAGCACGCGCACGTCCGGGCCGTAGCCGACCAGGTGCGCGGCGAGGGAGTCCGGGTCGGCGTAGGGCAGGACCAGCCGGTCGCCGTCCGGGCCGGCGGTGACGTCCACGGCCCACCGGCGCAGCCCGGCGGCCCGGCCCGGCGCGGCCAGCACGGTGGCCCGCCCGGTGCGCTCCACCGGACCGGACCAGCGCGCCACGTGGCTGATCAGGTCGACCCCGGCGGGCGGCTCGTAGACGCCCGCGTCACCGGTGACCCGCACCGGGCCCACGACGCGCGAGAGCCGGAAGCAGCGGGTGGCGCCCCGGTCGAGGTCGTGACCCACCACGTACCACCGGCCGCGCCAGCAGACCACGCCCCACGGCTGGAGCCGGCGGCGGGTGGGCGCGTCCTGGTCGGGCACCCGGTAGTCGAAGCCCACCTCCCGGCGGTCGCGGGCGGCGGCGGTCAGCGGGGCGAAGGCCGGGTCGACGGTGACCATCGGCTCCAGCCCGAGGGTGGCCTGCGGGTCGACGTCCACCCCGGCGGCACGCAGCTTCGCCAGCCCGGACGACGCCGCGGCGGCCAGCCCGGCGTGCTGCCAGAGCCGCGCGGCGATGCCCACCGCGGCCGCCTCGTCGGGCTCCAGGGGGATGTCGGGCAGCGCGTACTCGCGGGGGGCGATGCGGTAGCCCGGCTCGGCGTCGAAGACGCTCGCCGTGCCGGTCTCCAGCGGGACGCCCAGCTCACGCAGCTCGGCCTTGTCCCGCTCGAACTTTCGCTGGAACGCCTCGTGGTCACGTGCGTCGGTCGGATCGTGCTCGTAGCCGGGCACGGTCGCGGCGATCTGCGCGGCGGTGAGGAACCGTCGCGTGGAGAGCAGACAGATCACCAGGTTGACCAGGCGTTCGGTACGGGTCCGGGACACGCATAGACGCTAGCAGCCGGCACCGCGTGGTCGTGCACCCGCGCGGGCGCGGCGCGCGGTGAACGCGAACGAAGCCTCCACCCGGTCGGGCCGCTCGCCGGGCGGGCCGCCGGGGACGGCCATAGGGTTTCCCCATGTCCCAGCCGGAGGTGAAGACCGAGAGCGTCGCGACGGTGGTCGTCGCCGGCGCGGCGAACCTCGCCATCGCGGTCGCGAAGCTGATCGCCGGCCTGGTCTCCGGTTCCGCGGCCATGCTCTCCGAGGCCGCGCACTCGGTGGCCGACACCACCACCGAGGTGCTGCTCTTCATGGCCCTGCGCCGCGGCGCGCGGCCGGCGGACGCCCGGCACCCCTTCGGCTACGGCAAGGAGAGCTACATCTGGGCCTTCTTCGCGGCCCTGTTCACCTTCGTCGCCGGCGCCGGCTTCGCGATCACGCACGGCGTCACCACCATCCTGGTGCACGAGCACAGCGGCGACTTCCTGATCTCGTACGTGGTGCTCGTGGTCTCGTTCGTCATCGAGTCGATCTCGCTGGCCCGGGCGGTACGGCAGGTGCGCCGCGAGTCCCGGCGGTGGCGCACCACACCCCGGCGCTACCTGCGGCTGACCGCCGACACCACGGTCAAGGCGGTCTTCCTGGAGGACAGCGCGGCGCTGGTCGGGCTGTTCCTGGCCGGCTGCGGTGTCGCCCTGTCCGAGCTCACCGGCGACGAGCTGTGGGACGGCATCGCCTCGGTGCTCATCGGCCTGCTGCTGCTCACCGTCGCCGGCATCCTGGCGTACAGCAACCTGTCCCTGCTGGTGGGGCGCGCGGTCCCGGACCGCCTGCGCCGCGAGATCGAGCGGTCCCTCGCCGCGCTGCCCGAGGTGCAGGGCATCGACACGCTGTTCACCATGCAGCTCGGCCCGGAGGACATCCTGGTCGCCGCCAAGGTCGACTTCCGCGACGAGGCCACCGGGGCGGCCATCGAGGCCACCGCCGACGAGGCGGAACGGCGGCTGCGGGAGCACTACCCCGAGATCCGCTACCTCTTCCTCGACCCGACCCACTCACTGCCCGGCGCCACCCGGCGGGCCCGCCCCGATCCCGAACCCCCGCTCGACGACGGCGTCGTGGACCCCGGCGTCGGCTGACGGCCGCACCGCGGACCGGCCCCGGCCGTGCCCGCGGCGGGGCGCGCCCGCTAGCGTGCCCGTCATGGTGCGATGGCGGTCCGGGACGGTGACGGCGCTGCGGCGGCGGTGGGCCGGGGCGGTGGAGCTGGACGTGGCCCTGCCCGACGGCGCCACCATGCGCGCGCTGGCCTACCCCCACCTGGTCGGCCACCCGGAGCCCGGCGACCGGGTGCTGCTCAACGCCGGTGCGCTGCTGATGGGCCTCGGCACCGGCGGGTACGCGCTGGTGGTCGCGCTGCCGGACCGGCTCCCGCCCGACCCGCCGCAGGCCGTCGACACCCGCGACGCCGGCCACCTCGTGAAGGCCCGCTACACCCCGCTGCAACCGATCCTCCTCGGCGTCGACGAGGAGGCGTCACCGCACCGGACCGTCCTGGAGGCCGCCGAGGAGGTGGCCGGCCTGCCCGTGGTCACCGCCGACCTGCACTCGGCCCTGCCGGCGATCCTGGCCGGCATCCGGGCCGACGCGCCGCGCGCCCGGGTCGCGTACCTGCTCACCGACGGCGGGGCCCTGCCGGCCTGGTTCTCCCGCACCCTCGCCGGGCTGCGCGACGATCTCGCCGGCACGATCACCGTGGGGCAGGCCTTCGGCGGCGACCTGGAGGCGAGCACGCTGCACGTCGGGCTGCTCGCCGCCCGCCACGTGCTCCACGCCGACATCGCGATCGTCACGCAGGGGCCGGGGAACCTGGGCACCGGCACCCGCTGGGGCTTCTCCGGCGTGGCCGTCGGCGAGGCGGTCAACGCCGTCGCCACGCTGGGCGGTCGCCCCGTCGGCTCGCTGCGCATCTCCGCGGCCGACCCCCGTCCCCGGCACCGCGGCGTCTCCCACCACAGCCTCACGGCGTACGGCCGGGTGGCGCTGGCCCCCGCGGAGCTGGTGGTGCCCGACGGCCTGGACCCCGCGCTCGCCGCCGAGGTCGACACCGCCCTGGCGCCGCTGGCCGCCCGGCACCGGATCGTCCGGGTACCCAGCGACGGCCTCGACGGCGCGCTGCGCGCCAGCGCCGTGCCGCTGTCGACGATGGGGCGCGGCCTCGACGCCGACCACGCCTACTTCCTCGCCGCCGCGGCCGCCGGCCGGCACGCCGCCGCCCTGCTCGGCTGAGTCAGCGGACCACGGGCCGCTTCACCTTCGGCAGCGCCTCGACCAGGTCGCGCGGCAGGTTCAGCGTGTCGGACACGACCTGCGGCGGGGTGTTCGCCATCCACTGGGCCAGGGAGATGTCCTCGAAGCGGGGCTTGCGGAACATCTCCAGGAAGACCAGCGGCTCGGTGCCCAGGTTCTGGATGTAGTGGCCGTACGCGAACGGCACGTATCCCACGTCGCCGGCGCGGAAGTCGAAGGTCCGCGCCACCCCGGTGCTCGCGAAGACCCCCATCCGCCCCTGCCCGGAGATGTAGTACTGCCACTCGTCGTCGGTGGGGTGCCAGTGCAGCTCGCGCAGGCCGCCCGGGTCGATCTCCACGAGGGCGGCGCAGATCGTGGTCGCCGCCGCGAAGTTGCTGACGTCGGCGACCCGGACCGTGCCGCCCGGGAAGCGCTGCGGCTCCTGCGCCAGCATCCGGTGGCTGAACGTGCGCGGCACGTCGCCGGTCGGGCTGATCACCCGGTCCTGCTCCAGCGGTGGGGGCACCTGCCCGGCGAAGATGTACTTCTCCCGCTCCGGCAGCCGGTCCAGCTGCTCCGGCGCCCACCCGAAGTTCTTCGCCAGCACGTCGCGCGGGGTGTGGGCGAAGAAGTCGCTGATCAGGAAGGTGCCGTTCTCGGAGAACGCCCCGTCGTCGAAGACCAGCAGGAACTCGACGCCCTCGTCGAGGGCCTGGATGTGGTGCGGCACCCCCTGCGGGAAGAACCACAGGTCCCCCGCCCGCACGTCGTCGAGGAACGTCCGCCCCTCCTGGTCGACCGCGCTGATCCGGCAGCTGCCGCGCAGCACGTACGCCCACTCGGACTGCTTGTGCCAGTGCAGCTCCCGGTACGCGCCCGGCTCCAGGGCCATGTCCACGCCGCTCAACTCGGTGGCGATGGGCAGTTCCCGCATGGTCACCTCGCGGGTCCAGCCGCCGCGCTCGATGCGGGTGTGCGCGTCGGAGAAGGAGAAGCGCAGGTTCGGTACGGTGCCCGCGTCCGTGGCGGGCGCGACGAGCAGGTCCGGGTTCTCCCGGTCCCGCGTCACGTCCCGCGGCCCGGGGTCCCGCCACCCCTTGCCGTCGCGCGTCGGCTGGGGAACGCTCGTCTCGTCGGCCATGATCCGTCGCCTCCCGCGTCGTCGGTCCGTGGTCGCCGACGCGGACGTTCCGGTGCGGGCCCCGACCGCGGCGGCGACGGGCGGTTACCCGCCGCCGCGACCCGACGGGGCCATCCCCTGGCCCGCACGGGCCGCCAGGCCCCGGCGCCGTCCGTCCCGCCGAGCGGAGGCGCGCAGGAACGGAGGCGGCAGCGCGGGCGGCGCGGAGACGCGCGCTGGCGCGGAGACGCGCGGCGACGCGTGGAGGCGCGGTCAGGCCAGGAAGATCAGGGCGAGCCAGCCGCCCACGATCAGCACCAGCGCGAGCGCCAGCACCCAGGTGGGCACGGTGTACTCACCGCGCCGGTTGCGCTCGATCTCGGCGCGGATCTTCGCCCGGCGGCGCTCCACCCAGTTCTGGCGCTGCTGACCGCCCTCGGTGGGCTCGGGACTCGGGGATGTCGTCATGGCCCGGTCAGCCTACCGGGCCGGCCGGCCCCGCGACGCGCACCGTCGCCGGGCCGGCCGGGCACCGGTCACATGCTGGCGATCAGCCGCTCGACGCGCTCGTCGTACGCCCGGAACGGGTCCTTGCAGAGCACGGTCCGCTGTGCCTGGTCGTTCAGCTTCAGGTGCACCCAGTCGACCGTGAAGTCGCGCCGCTTCTCCTGCGCGTGCCGGATGAACTCCCCGCGCAGCCGCGCCCGGGTCGTCTGCGGCGGCGTCTCCTTCGCCTCGAAGATCTCCGGGTCGGTGGCCACCCGGTCCACGTCGCCGCGCCGCTCCAGCAGCGCGTACAGGCCGCGGCCGCGGCGCAGGTCATGGTAGGCCAGGTCCATCTGGGCCACCCGCGGGTGCGACAGCGGCAGGTCGTGCTTGCGCTGGTAGCGCTCGATCAGCCGCAGCTTCGTCACCCAGTCGATCTCGCGGGCCACCGGGTCCAGGTCGCCGGTCTCCACCGCGCGCAGCACCCGACCCCACAGCTCCACGACCCGCTTGGCCGTCTGGTCACCGCCGCGCCGCTCGACGAACTCGGTCGCCTTGGCCAGGTACTCCTGCTGGATCTCCAGCGCGCTGATCTCCTTGCCGGAGGCGAGCCGCACCTTGCGCCGCCCCGTGATGTCGTGCGACACCTCGCGGATCGCCCGGATCGGGTTCTCCAGCGACAGGTCGCGCATCACCACGCCCGCCTCGATCATCCGCAGCACGATGTCGGCCGTGCCGACCTTCAGCAGCGTGGTGACCTCGTTCATGTTCGAGTCGCCGACGATCACGTGCAGCCGCCGGTAGCGCTCGGCGTCGGCGTGCGGCTCGTCGCGGGTGTTGATGATGGGCCGGCTGCGGGTGGTCGCCGAGGAGACACCCTCCCAGATGTGCTCGGCGCGCTGGGAGAGGCAGTAGACGGCCCCCCGTGGCGTCTGGAGCACCTTCCCCGCCCCGCAGATCAGCTGCCGGGTGACCAGGAACGGGATCAGGACGTCGGCCAGCCGGCCGAACTCCCCGTGCCGGGAGACCAGGTAGTTCTCGTGGCAGCCGTAGGAGTTGCCGGCCGAGTCGGTGTTGTTCTTGAACAGGTAGATCTCACCCGCGATGCCCTCGTCGTGCAGCCGCTTCTCCGCGTCGACGAGCAGCCCCTCGAGGATCCGCTCGCCGGCCCGGTCGTGGGCGACCAGGTCGACCACCGAGTCGCACTCGGGGGTGGCGTACTCCGGGTGGGACCCGACGTCCAGGTAGAGCCGGGCCCCGTTGCGCAGGAACACGTTGCTGGACCGGCCCCAGGACACCACGCGGCGGAAGAGGTAACGGGCGACCTCGTCGGGAGAGAGCCGCCGCTGCCCGCGGTAGGTACAGGTGACGCCGTACTCGGTCTCGAGGCCGAAGATTCGCCGCTCCATGGTGTGACATTAGCCGCCCGGGGCCCGGATTGGGCAGCGCTCAACCCCGCGGCCTTCGGCGGGCACCCTCGCTCCGCGATCGGCGCCGCCGAGGAGCCGGTACCTTGGCAGCCGTGAAGGTCCTCGTCACCGGCGGAGCCGGGTTCATCGGCTCGGCGTACGTCCGGCGGCTGCTCACCGGCGCCGAGCCGCTGCTGCACCCCCGCGCGGTCACCGTGCTGGACAAGTTCACCTACGCCGGCACCCACGGCAGCCTCGACCCGGTGCGCGACGACCCGCGGCTGCGCGTCGTGGCGGGCGACGTCTGCGACGGCCCGCTCGTCGACGCCACCGTCGCCGGCCACGACGTCGTGGTGCACTTCGCCGCCGAGTCGCACGTGGACCGCTCGATCGCCGGCGCGGCGCCGTTCGTCACCACGAACGTGCTCGGTACGCAGACCCTCCTCGACGCCGCGCTGCGGCACGGCACGAGCCGCTTCGTGCACGTCTCCACCGACGAGGTGTACGGCTCGATCGCGCACGGCTCGTGGACCGAGACCGCCCCGCTGGACCCCAGCTCCCCGTACTCGGCCAGCAAGGCCGGAGCCGACCTGCTCGCCCTCGCCTATCACCGCACCCACGGCCTCGACGTGGTGGTGACCCGGGGCGCGAACACGTACGGCCCCTACCAGCATCCCGAGAAGGTGGTGCCGCTGTTCGTCACCAACCTGCTCGACGGGCGGGACCTGCCCCTCTACGGCGACGGCGGCAACGTCCGCGACTGGCTGCACGTCGACGACCACTGCCACGGCATCGCCCTCGCCCAGCTCAAGGGGCGCGCGGGCGGGATCTACCACCTCGCCGGTGGCACCGAACTGACCAACCGCGAGCTGACCGGCCACCTGCTCGACGCCTTCGGCGCCGGCTGGGAGCGGGTCCGGCCGGTCGCGGACCGCAAGGGCCACGACCGGCGCTACTCCCTCGACACCGGCACCACCCGCCGGGAACTGGGCTTCACGCCCCGGGTCGAGTTCACCCGGGGGTTGCGGGACACCATCGCCTGGTACCGGGAGCACCGGGCGTGGTGGGAGCCGCTCAAGCACTCCCGGTGAACGGCCGCCTCGGCGTGCGACGCCGAGGCGGGCCACCCATGTGGGCGAGGGCCGGCGTGCGCGGGCGCGCCGTCAGGCGTCGCCCTCCGACTCGCGGCGCTCCAGGTCGGCCGAGGCCGCGGACGTGGTCGGCTTGTTCGCCTCCCCCGTCGGCACGGTGGGCGTCTGCGGGCCGCCGGCCGCCTCCTCGCCGGCGGCCGCTCCGCCGTCCAGCAGCGCGGTCAGCGCGGCCCCGGTGATCCGTCGGAACGTACGCCCGATCCGGCGACGGTCGAGGACCGCCACCTCCAGCTGGTTGGCCGCGATGGTACGGGCCGCGCCGCCCTCGCCGCCGACGCTGCTGAGCGCCTTCACGGCCACCTTCACGGCCTCGCCCAGCGACATGTCCGGCCGGTGCTCCGACTTCAGCACCCCCGTGATCGCCTCGGCCTGGCCACCCATCGCCATCCGGCCCGGCTCGTCGTTGACCGAACCGTCGTAGGTGAGCCGGTAGAGCTCGTCGTCGGCGGGGCTCGCGCCCACCTCCGCCACGCAGATCTCCACCTCGAACGGCTTCGACTGCTCGGTGAAGATCGCCCCCAGGGTCTGCGCGAACGCGTTGGCGAGGGCCCGTCCCGTCACGTCGCGCCGGTCATAGGACAACCCGTTCAGGTCGGCCATCCGTACTCCGGCGCGGCGCAGGTTCTCGAACTCGTTGTAACGGCCGACGGCCGCGAAGCCGATCCGGTCGTAGATCTCGCTGACCTTGTGCAGGGCGCTGGAGAGGTTCTCGGCGACGAAGAGCACCCCACCCTCGTAGCTCAGCACCACGGCGCTCCGCCCCCGGGCGATGCCCTTGCGGGCCAGCTCGGAACGGTCGCGCATGATCTGCTCGGGCGAGGCGTAGAACTGCATGGCCACGGCGGCTGGTTCTCCTTAGCGCTGTGCGGACGACTGCTGACGAATGCGGACGGGGGCCGGGGTCAGCCGCCCGGGTTCTCCATGCGGGCGGAGACCACGGCCTCCGCGATCGCGCCCGTCTCGGCGTCGGTGAGCCGGTGGGTGCCCTCCGCGGTCGCGGTCATCACCACCGGGTAGATCCGGCGGGTCAGGTCGGGGCCGCCCGTGGCCGTGTCGTCGTCGGCGGCGTCGTAGAGCGCCTCGACCGCGAGCCGGACCGCGTCGTCGATCGACAGCCCGGGGCGGAACCGCTTCTTCAACGCCGACTTCGCGAAGAGGGATCCCGAGCCGATCGCGTCGTATCCCGTCTCCTC
This sequence comes from Micromonospora xinjiangensis, assembly GCF_056150165.1. Classification (NCBI taxonomy): domain Bacteria; kingdom Bacillati; phylum Actinomycetota; class Actinomycetes; order Micromonosporales; family Micromonosporaceae; genus Micromonospora; species Micromonospora xinjiangensis. The sequence continues at coordinate 161,314 of NZ_JAXCFO010000007.1, forward strand.
GTAGGGGCCGCCGGTCACGTCGAAGCTGAAGATCCGGCCGGCGCGCGCCGGGTCGCTCGCGGCCAGGTCGAACCCGGCGAACAGCGGGATCACCGCGAGCCCCTGCATGGCGGCGCCCAGGTTGCCGCGGATCATCGCGGCGAGCCGGTTGGCCTTGCCGTCGAGCGAGAGCATGGCGCCCTCGATCTTCTCGTAGTGCTCCAGCTCCACCTGGAACAGTCGCATCAGCTCGATGCCGATGCCGGCCGTGCCCGCGATGCCTACCAGCGAGTACGCGTCGGCGGGGTGCACCTTCTCGATGTCACGCTGGGCGATCAGGTTGCCCATCGTGGCCCGGCGGTCGCCCGCCATCACCACGCCCCCGTCGGCCGCGATCGCCACGATGGTGGTCGCGTGCGGCGCCATGTCGGCCGCCATGCCGGGGGGCAGCGGCCGTCGCCCGGGCAGCATCTCGGGTGCCACCTTGCTCAGGAACGAGGTGAAGGAGGACGTCCCCGCGTTGGTGAACACATCTGGTAGACGCCCGGATGGATCAAAACCCGCTGCCACGTGGTTCCTCTCAGATACGTGATCGCCCTGCCCAGCCGCTCGGGACTGTCGCGGAACTGGCCAAGACCACCGTTGCAGTTGAAGCAGAGTATCCCGCGCACCCACCCGGTGCGATGATCGTGGTCCACATGTTCCGGATCGGGGACGCCGCGGACCGCGCACACGCCGCCCTGTTCGGCGAGGAGCTCGTCGAGTCCGGGCACCACTTCAGTCCATCGGCGACCGGCGCGGCGGCCCTCCGCTGCGGCGCGATCCCCCGCCTGAGACGGCTCGCCTCGGAGACCGCCGCCGCACGGGCTCGGCGAGAGGGCGAGGCCGTCGGGCCGGCGTCGGTTGCGGTGGAAGGCCGGTGCCGGGAGCGACCGGCCGCACCTGGGGCACGGCTGTCCGGCAAGTCGGGGAGTCGGAATCGAATATTCCTCTCACTCGCCGCCTTTCTGGACATACCCCCTCACAAACTCCTCGGCGTTCTCCTCGAGGACGGAGTCGATCTCGTCGAGCAGGTCGTCGACGTCCTCGGTGATCTCGGCGTGCCGCTCGGCGACCTCCGGGTTCGCCTCCGTGGTGACGTCCTCGATCTCCTCGCCCTGGCGGGACTTGCCCGACTGCGACTGACCGCCGCTGTCACGAGTGGCCATCTGTGCCTCCTCCAACGATCTCTTGCGAGAAACTTACCTCGCGACGGCGACGAAAAGCCCGCCGCGCGCCGTTGTCGGCACCCGCGGCGGGCTGATCGGGAACGGGCGTCAGCCGCCGGTGAGCGTCTCCAGGAGGTCCTTGGCGCTGGCGCACCTGTCGAACAGGGCGCCGACGTGCTTGCGAGTGCCCCGCTCGGGCTCCATCATCGGCACCCGCACCAGTGACTCGCGGCCCACGTCGAAGATGACCGAGTCCCAGCTCGCGGCGACGACCTCGGAGGCGTACTGGGCGAGGCAGCGTCCGCGGAAGTAGGCGCGGGTGTCCTCCGGCGGCTCGGTCATCGCCGAGCGCGTGTCATCGTCGCTGAGCAGCGTCTTCATCGCCCCTCGCGAGACGAGCCGGTGGTAGAGGCCCTTCTCGGGGCGCACGTCGGCGTACTGCAGGTCGACCAGCTGGAGCTTGTGCGACCCCCAGCCGAGCTTCTCCCGCTCCCGGTAGCCCTCCAGCAGCCGCAGCTTCGCGACCCAGTCCAGCTCGTCGGCGCAGAGCATCGCGTCCCGGCCGAGCCGGTCGAGCACGCTCTCCCACCGGGTCAGCACGTCCGCGGTCTGCGCGTCGACGTCGGTGCCGTAGCGGTCGTCGACAAAGGACCGGACCCGTTCGTAGTACGCCCACTGCACGTCGAGCGCGGTGAGCCGCCGTCCGTCGCGCATCCGCATGAGGTGGGTCAGGGACGGGTCGTGGCTGACCGCGCGCAGCTCGTTGACCGGGTCGGCGATGCCCAGGTCGGGGCCGAGCGCCTTCTCCTCGATCATGGTGAGGATCAGCGCCGTGGTGCCGACCTTCAGGTAGGTGGAGATCTCGGAGAGGTTGGCGTCGCCGATGATGACGTGCAGCCGCCGGTACTTGTCCGCGTCGGCGTGCGGCTCGTCGCGGGTGTTGATGATCGGCCGCTTCAGCGTGGTCTCCAGACCGACCTCGACCTCGAAGAAGTCGGCCCGCTGGGAGATCTGGAAGCCGTTCTGGCCGCCGTCCTGGCCGATGCCGACCCGGCCGGCGCCGCAGACGATCTGCCGGGTCACGAAGAACGGCGTCAGGTAGGCGACGATGTCGGCGAACGGGGTCTGCCGCCGCATCAGGTAGTTCTCGTGGGCGCCGTAGCTGGCGCCCTTGTTGTCGGTGTTGTTCTTGTAGAGGTGGATCGGCTGGGTGCCGGGGATCGTGGCGGCCCGCCGCGACGCCTCGGCCATCACCCGCTCACCGGCCTTGTCCCAGCGCACCAGGTCCAGCGGGTTGGTCACCTCGGGAGTGGAGTACTCCGGGTGCGCGTGGTCGACGTAGAGGCGGGCGCCGTTGGTGAGTATGACGTTGGCGAGCCCGAGGTCCTCGTCGGCGAGCGCCTCGGCCGGGTCGTAGGCGGCGCCGGAGTAGGTGAAGCCGCGGGCGTCGCGCAGCGGCGACTCCTCCTCGTAGTCCCAGCGGGCGCGGCCACCCCGGTTGAGTTCGGGGCGCGCCCCGTAGGCGTTGACCACCTGCGAGGAGGTGACCATCGGGTTGGCACCGGCCTGGCCGGGCACGGAGATGCCGTACTCGACCTCGGTGCCCATGATCCGTCGTACGCTCATCGACCTGCTCGCTCCGCTCGCCCGTCCGGTCCCCCGTCCCGTCGAGCGTAGTCGGCCACGCGGCGGGCGGGGGCGTGCCGGGGCTCGCGGCGTCCGCGCGTGGCGTGAAGGGTTCGCCGCGACGGGGCGCGGCCGGCGGCCCGACCCGGCCCGCGAGGGCCCGGGTGGACGTGCGGGTGGGACCGACGCACGACGGGGCCCGGGGTGGTGGCCACCCCGGACCCCGTCATCGCACGCCGCCGGTCAGAGGTACTGGCCGGTGTTGCTGGCGGTCTCGATGGACCGGCCGGCCTCGGCGCCCTTGCCACCCGAGACGAGCGTGCGGATGTAGACGATCCGCTCGCCCTTCTTGCCGGAGATGCGGGCCCAGTCGTCGGGGTTGGTCGTGTTGGGCAGGTCCTCGTTCTCCCGGAACTCGTCGACGCAGGCGTCGAGCAGGTGCTGCAGACGCAGCCCCTTGCGGCCGGAGGTGAGGAACTCCTTGATGGCCATCTTCTTGCCCCGGTCGACGATGTTCTGGATCATCGCGCCGGAGTTGAAGTCCTTGAAGTAGAGGACTTCCTTGTCGCCGTTGGCGTAGGTGACCTCGAGGAAGCGGTTCTCCTCGGTCTCCGAGTACATCCGCAGCACGACCGCGTCGATCATCGCGGCGACGGTGGCCTGCGCGTCGCCACCGTGCTCGGCCAGGTCGTCCGGGTGCAGCGGCAGCCCGGAGAGGATGTACTTGGAGAAGATGTCCTTGGCCGCCTCGGCGTCCGGCCGCTCGATCTTGATCTTCACGTCGAGCCGGCCCGGGCGCAGGATGGCCGGGTCGATCATGTCCTCCCGGTTGGAGGCACCGATGACGATGACGTTCTCCAGGCCCTCCACACCGTCGATCTCGCTGAGCAGCTGCGGGACGATGGTGTTCTCCACATCGGAGGAGACACCGGAGCCGCGGGTGCGGAACACCGAGTCCATCTCGTCGAAGAACACGATCACCGGGGTGCCCTCGCCGGCCTTCTCACGGGCCCGCTGGAAGATCAACCGGATGTGCCGCTCGGTCTCGCCGACGTACTTGTTGAGCAGCTCGGGGCCCTTGATGTTGAGGAAGAAGCTGGTGTGCTTCTCCTCGCCCCGCCGCTCGGCGATCTTCTTCGCCAGCGAGTTGGCCACCGCCTTGGCGATCAGCGTCTTGCCGCAGCCGGGCGGCCCGTAGAGCAGTATGCCCTTCGGCGGGCGGAGCTGGTGCTCGCGGAACAGGTCGGCGTGCAGGAAGGGCAGCTCCACGGCGTCGCGGATCTGCTCGATCTGCGCCTGGAGGCCACCGATGTCGGTGTAGTCGACGTCGGGCACCTCCTCCAGGACCAGCTCCTCGACCTCGCTCTTCGGGATCCGCTCGTACGCGTACGCCGAGCGGGGCTCGATCATGAGCGAGTCGCCCGCCCGCAGCGGAGAGCCGACGAGCGTGTCGGCGAGGTGCACGACCCGCTCCTCGTCGGAGTGGGAGACCACCAGCGCCCGGTCGCCGGGTGCGCCGCCGGGGCTCTCCAGCACCTCCTTGAGCATCACCACCTCGCCGACCCGCTCGTAGCCGAACGCGTCGACGATGTTGAGCGCGTCGTTGAGCAGGACCTCCTGGCCGCGCCGCAGCTCGCCGACGTCGAGCGACGGCGACACGGCGACGCGCAGCTTGCGGCCGCCGGTGAAGACGTCGACGGTACCGTCGTCGTGCCGGGCCAGGAAGACACCGTAGCCACTCGGTGGCTGGGCGAGACGGTCGATCTCCTCCTTGAGCGTCACGATCTGCGCGCGAGCCTCCTTGAGGGTGCTCACGAGCCGTTCGTTGTTCTCGGTCAGCCGCGCCAACTGTGCCTGGGTGGCCGCCAGCCGCTCCTCGAGCTGCCGGACGTGTCGGGGGCCTTCGGTCAACTTGCGCCGCACCAGAGCGAGTTCCTCTTGAAGGAACGCGACCTGCGTGGAGAGATCGTGGGCCTCCTTCTCCCACCGTGCGGCGCGCGAGTCCGCGTCGTCGCTGCGTGCCACGTCCCACCTCCCCGGGGGGCTTGAACGTTCTGCCCTAACACTAGCCGCTATGAGGCCGATTCGGTCCCGCGCAACGCCCCTGTCACCGAACCTTGATCGCAAAGGGTGGCCGCGGGGACCGGTACGGGTGTTCGGGTACCGTCGGGGCGTGGGACGGGAGAACATGGGGGGTGCGCCGGTGGCGCAGGTCGCGACGGACCAGCTCCAGGTCTGGGTGGACCAGGATCTCTGCACCGGCGACGGGCTCTGTGTGCAGTACGCGCCGGAGGTCTTCGAGTTCGACATCGACGGCCTGGCCTACGTCAAGGGTCCCGACGGCGAGCTGCGGCAGGCGCCCGGCAGCCGCGTCGACGTGCCGGAGCACCTGCGGCTCGAGGTGATCGACTCCGCGCGGGAGTGCCCGGGCGAGTGCATCCACGTCGTGCGCGGGGGCGACGGCGTCGAGGTCGCCGGTCCCGACGCCGCGGACTGAGCGACACCGGCGAGCCACCAGGCCGGGGGACGCGCGAGCGCGCGCCCGGCCCGGGCGGCTCAGAGCATCGGGCGGCCGACGACCGAGGCGACCAGCCGGGCGAACTCCTCCAACCGGGCGATCTGCCCGGCGCCGCCGTCGTCGAGGGTCTTGCCGAAGCGCAGCGCGTCGTGCCGGGGCGCGCCGGCGGCCTCCTCCGGTGGCGGCGCCTCGTCCAGCGACGTGAGCAGCAGGTAGACGTCGATGCTGTCGACCCGGATGGTCCCGTCGTCGGCGCGGGTGAGCCGCCGCCGGCAGCCGACCTCGGTGACGGTGGAGACCGGCACGACCCGCAGCGACGAGGTCATCGACCCGGGCGGCCCCTCCCCCGGCGGCACGTCCTCGCCGTGCCAGAGGATCAGTCGGCTGCCGTCGCAGACGACGACCTCCTGCCACACGCCGTTGACCTCGTTGACGAACCGTTCCAGCGTGAAGCCGAGCACCGACGCGCCACGCAGCACCCCGCCGAGGGCCTCCAGCGCGATGTCCGGGTCCCGCAGGTAGGCCCGCGCCGCGGACTCCAGGTCCTGGTACGGGGACCAGTCCGGGAAGACCGCGGGCAGGTCCCCACCGCCGTAGCCCGGGTTGCTCATGCCGCCACCCCCTCCCGGTCGGCGCACCGGTGGACCGCGCGCGGGCGGGTGTGCCGTCCGCTCCTGCCAGGCCGCCCGTGACCCGTCACGGCGTGTCCATCTCCTCCGTTGCCTCGGGCCCCGCCGCGGCGGCCGCGACGGCCGCCTGCCGGGCCGCCTCCGCCTCGCGCAGCACCTGGCGGCGCTGGACGTACGCCTCGGCGCCCTTGCTCGGCTTGCGCCGCCGCGGCGGCGCGGTGACACCGGGGGCGAGCCTGCGGGCCGACACCAGGAAGGCGGTGTGCGCGACCATCCGGTGGTCGGGCCGGACGGCGAGGCCCTCGGCGTGCCAGTCGCGCACCAGGGACTCCCAGGCCCGCGGCTCGGTCCAGCCGCCCCGCTCGCGCAGCGCCTCGACCAGCTCCGACAGCTGCGGGGTGGTGGCCACGTAGCCGATGAACACGCCGCCGGGCAGGAGCGCCCGCTCGACCATGTCGAGGGTCTCCCAGGGGGTGAGCATGTCGAGGATGATCCGGTCGAAGCCGGTCTCCGGGCACCGCGCCACGTCGCCGACGTGCAGGTTCCAGGCGGGGTGCGGGCCGTTGAAGAACGACTCGACGTTGCGCCGGGCGATCTCGGCGAAGTCCTCGCGCACCTCGTACGAGTGCAGCTCCCCCTCCGTGCCGACGGCGCGCAGCAGGGAGCAGCTGAGCGCGCCGGAGCCGGCGCCGGCCTCCAGCACCTTCGCGCCGGGGAAGATGTCGCCCATCGCGACGATCTGCGCGGAGTCCTTCGGGTAGATCACCTGGGCGCCGCGGGGCATGGAGAGCACGTAGTCGGCGAGCAGCGGGCGCAGGGCGAGGAACGCGGTGCCGCCGCCGGTCGTGGTGACCACGCTGCCGTCGGGCAGACCGATGAGCGCGTCGTGCTCCAGGATGCCGCGGTGGGTGTGGAACGCCTTGCCGGGCTCCAGGGTGATCGTGTGCATCCGCCCCTTCGGGTCGGTCAGCTGCACCCGGTCGCCGACCTGGAACGGGCCCCGGCGCACCGGTGTCGGCCCGGTGCGGTCGGCGGGCAGGGGGGCGCCCGAGTCGGCCGGTACGGCGGAGGGAGTTGCGCTCACGTGTTCATCTTCCGGTCGGGTTCGAGGAGCTGGGCGAGATCCGCGATGTGCAGAACGCCGACGACATCTTCGCCTGCCGTCACGACGTACTGCGCGCCCGGGTGGGTCTGCACGGCCTCCATCACCCGTTCCCCGTCGAGTCCGACCGGCAGGGCGGGCAGGGCCGCCAGCGACCGGGACACCGCGTCCACGGCGAGCCAGGGGCGGCGCTCGGCGGGCACCGCCGCCGCGGCGGCCGGGTCGACCAGGGCGACCGGGCGGCCGGTGCCGTCGGTCACGAGGAGCGCGGCGTTCGGCGCGCCGCCCTCGGCGTGGCGGCGCTGCGCCTCGGCCAGCGGGGTGCCGGTGGGCACCGGCCAGACCGGGCGGGCGAGGCGGGCCAGGTCGATCAGCGGGAAGCGCCGGCTGACCCGGGCGTACCGGATCGACTGGCCGGCGCCGCGCCACAGGGTGAACGCGACGAGCAGCATCAGCGGCAGCGCCAGCGGGGCCAGGTGGCGGGTGAGGGTGAGCGCGGCGACGAGCAGCGCGGTGCCGGCGGCGACGGCCCGGCCCACCCAGCCGGCCACCTCGGTGCCCCGGTGCCGGTCGCGGGTCACCGCCCAGACCGCGGCGCGCAGCGCCCGGCCGCCGTCGAGCGGCAGCCCGGGCAGGATGTTGAACACGGCGACGATCACGTTGCTGACGGCGAGCTGGAACGCGAGCTGGTTGGCGACGGTCCGGTCGGGCAGGGCCAGGGTGGCCGCCACCGCGAGCACGCCGAGCACCGCGGAGACCGCCGGGCCCGCCAGCGACACGAGCAGGTCGACCCGGGGGGATGGGGCGTCCCGGTCCATCTCCGTGTAGCCGCCGAGCAGCTCCAGCGTGATGCCCCGTACGCCGATGCCGTAGCGGCGGGCGGTGAGGGCGTGGCCGAGCTCGTGCAGCAGCACCGAGCCGAGCAGCGACACCACGAACCCGGCGCCGATGACGTACCCGCCCAGCTGCGACAGGGCGAGCTGGTGGCGGGCGAACTCGGCGTACAGGACGGTCACCAGCAGGGCGAGCAGGAGCATCGAGCCGTTGAGGTGAAGGGGCACCCCGAAGACCCGCCCCAGGGTCAGGCCGGGGGTGCGGCCGGGCCGGCGCCGCGGCCGGGACGTCTGCTCCATCGGGTCGATGCTACGGACCACACCTGGGAGCACGCGCGGGGCGGCGGGGCGGGCGCTGTCACACCGGTGTCCTAACCTTCCGGACATGACGGCGGATCCGGTGACCACCCAGCAGGCCACGGCGACGGCGGAGGTGCCGGCCACGGTGCGGGCGTCGCTCTCCCCGTCGCGGGCGGCCGACTTCAAGACCTGCCCGCTGCTCTACCGGTTCCGCAGCATCGACCGGCTGCCCGAGCGCCCCACCGTCGAGCAGGCGCGCGGCACACTGGTGCACGCGGTCCTGGAGCGGCTGTTCGACCTGCCGTCCAGCGGCCGCACGCCGGCCGCCGCCGGCGACCTGGTCGCCCCGCAGTGGGACCGGCTGGTCACCGAGCAGCCGGAGCTGGCCGGGCTCTTTCCCGATGACGCCGATCCGGCCGCGCGGGCCGATTTCCTCCGCTCCGCCGCGGCGCTGCTGGAGGGCTACTTCGCGGTGGAGGACCCGCGGCGGCTGGAGCCGGCCGAGCGCGAGAGCCTGATCTCGGCGGTGGTCGACGACGAGCTGCTGATCCGTGGTTACCTCGACCGGCTCGACGTCGCGCCGGACGGCGCGCTGCGCGTGGTCGACTACAAGACCGGCGGCGCGCCCCGGGAGGCGTTCGAGGCGCGGGCGCTGTTCCAGCTGAAGTTCTACGCGCTGGTGCTGTGGCGCACCCGCGGCGTGGTGCCCCGGGTGCTGCGCCTGCTCTACCTGCGCGACGCCGAGATCTGCGACTACACCCCCGACGCGGAGGAGCTGGTCCGCTTCGAGCGCACGGTGGTGGCGCTGTGGCGGGCCATCGAGCAGGCCACCGCGCAGCAGGATTTCCGGCCCCGGCCGAGCCGACTCTGCGACTGGTGCAGCCACCAGGCGCTCTGCCCGAGCTTCGGTGGCACCCCGCCGCCGTTCCCGGTCGCGGCGGCCGACACCGACCCGCTGCGCGACGCCCGGTCCCGGCCGGCCCCGCCCGGCGCGGACGAGTGACGCCACCCGGCCGGCGGTCTCCGGGGCGGACGAGAAGCCCTCATCCCCGGGGAGGAGACGGGACTCGTCTGCGGCGACGATCACCTCGGCCGCACGGCCGCTAGCGTCGCGGTATGACCGAGCGCCCCCGGGCGGTGCTGCGCCGGCACCCGCTGGCCGCCGACGCGCTCCTCGCCGCCGCCCTGGTGGCGCTGGACGTGCTGTTCACGGTGCTGACCCCCCGCGAGTACCGGGTGGGGACGCTGCCCCAGGCGGTCGCCTTCAGCGTGCTCGGGGCCGCGCCGGTGGTGCTGCGCCGGGCGGCGCCCTGGCCGGCGGTCGGCGCGGCGGTGGTGACGCTGGTGGTGCCGGCGTTGACCGGGCGGGGCCCCACGGCGCAGGCCCTGTCGTTCATCGTGCTGACCTACACCCTGGCGGCACGGCGGCCGGCCCGGGCGGCCGCGCTCGCGACGGCGCTGCTCTGGGGGCCGGTGGTGCTGGCCGGCCTCGTCGCCCCGGCCCGCGAGGTGCCGGCCGCCGGCCCGGCCTTCCAGGTGCTGAACAACCTGCTGGTGGGGCTGCTGTCGTACGCGGTGGGGCGGGTGGTGCACGCCCGCAAGACGGCGACGGAGGCGCTGCGGGAACGCGCCCGGGTGGCCGAGGAGCGGCAGCGGGCGCTGGCCGAGCAGGCGGTCGCCGACGAGCGCCGGCGCATCGCGCGGGAGCTGCACGACGTCGTGGCGCACCACGTGAGCGTGATGGGGGTGCTCGCCACCGGGGCCCGCCGGGTGCTGCGCCGCGACCCGGACGCGGCCGACGAGGTGATCGGCACGATCGAGGAGACCGGCCGGGCGACGCTGCGCGAGCTGCGCCGGCTGCTGGACGTGCTGCGCACCGAGGCCGAGCCGGCCGCCGAGCTCGCGCCGCAGCCGGGCCTGGCGGGCATCGACCTCCTGGCCGAGCAGGTACGCGAGGCGGGCCTGCCGGTGACGGTGCGGGTCGAGGGCGTTGCGGGGCCGGTGGAGGAGGGGGTGGAGCTGGCGGTCTACCGGATCGTGCAGGAGGCGCTGACCAACGTCCTCAAGCACGCGGGGGCGGCGACCGCCGAGGTCCGCATCGCCTACGAGGAGGCGGCGGTGGAGGTGGAGGTGACCGACACCGGGCGCGGCCCGGCGCCCGGCGCGCCGGGGACGGGGCACGGGCTGGTGGGCATGCGGGAACGTGTCGGGCTCTACGGTGGTGTCCTACGCGCCGGCGCGCGCTCCGGCGGCGGCTTCCGGGTGTACGCGAGGATCCCGGTGGAGCAGCCGGGGTCGGTGCCGGCGTGACCGGGTGGGACAGGGAGGCGGAGTTGACCGATCGGGCGGCACGGCCGGTACGCGTCCTGCTCGCCGACGACCAGCCTCTCCTGCGCACCGGGTTCCGGATGGTGCTGGGCGCGGAGGGTGACCTGGACGTGGTCGCCGAGGCCGGCGACGGGGTGGAGGCGGTGGACCTGGCCCGCCGGCTGCTGCCGGACGTGGTGCTGATGGACATCCGGATGCCCCGGATGGACGGGGTGGCGGCGACCCGGGCGATCGTCGACGCCCGCCTGCCGGTGCGGGTGCTCATCCTCACCACCTTCGACCTCGACGAGTACGTGGTGGGGGCGCTGCGGGCCGGCGCCAGCGGGTTCCTGGCCAAGGACGTGCCCGCCGAGGACCTGGTGACGGCGATCCGCACGGTGGCCGCTGGGGAGGCCGTCGTGGCGCCGCGGATCCTGAAGCGGCTGCTGGACCGCTTCGCCGACGTGCTGCCGGACCCGTCGGCGGCGCCGCCGCGCTCGCTGGCCGCGCTGACCGACCGGGAGCGGGAGGTGCTGGTGCAGGTGGCGCGGGGGCTGTCCAACGCCGAGATCGCGGCGGAGCTTTCGGTGAGCGAGACGACGATCAAGACCCATGTGGGGCACGTGCTGACCAAGCTGGGGCTGCGCGACCGGGTGCAGGCCGTGGTGCTGGCGTACGAGACCGGCCTGGTCCGCCCCCGGGGGTAGCCGGCGGCGCCGGTCTACGCCCGCCGGCGTACCCGAAGCTCCGCCCACCGTCCGACGAACCTGTTGTCGTCGTCACGTACCGTGACCGCAGACGGCCCGGCACTGTTGACTCTCACGCGGCGTGAGCTCGTAGCGTCGGGCCTCGCGCCGTCCGGTGACGGCTGCGCGGCGGGCCCGGTGACCTGCGGTGATCAGGGGCAACCCTGAGTCGGGATCGGGGGCACCCGCAGCGCGGAAATCCGCGCCGGCTCCGCCCGGAGGTGGACGGATCCGGGGCGGGAAGCACGGACGATGGGACTGCCGGGCCGATTCCAGCGGGGGGCGGCGCGGATCAACCGGATGAACGAGGGAGAAGACGTGACCGCGACGGTAGGCCAGCAGGCGCAGGCCGCGGCCCGGGCGAGCGACGTGTGGAAGGTGTACGGCAGCGGCGAGGCACAGGTCGTCGCGCTACGGGGGGTCAGCGCCGAGTTCGAGCGGGGCCGGTTCACGGCGATCATGGGCCCGTCCGGGTCCGGCAAGTCGACGCTGATGCACTGCCTGGCCGGTCTGGACACGGTGACCCGGGGGACGGTGTCGATCGGCGACACCACGGTCACCGGCCTCGGCGACGCCGGGCTGACCAAGCTGCGCCGCGACAAGGTGGGCTTCATCTTCCAGCAGTTCAACCTGCTGCCCACGCTGAGCGCCAAGGAGAACATTCTGCTGCCCCTGTCGATCGCCGGGCGCAAGCCGGACCCGGCCTGGTACGACACGGTGATCGACACGGTCGGTCTGCGGGACCGGCTCGACCACCGGCCGGCGCAGCTCTCCGGCGGCCAGCAGCAGCGGGTGGCGTGCGCGCGGGCGCTGGTCAGCCGCCCCGAGGTGATCTTCGCTGACGAGCCGACGGGCAACCTGGACTCCCGCGCCGGCGCGGAGGTGCTCAACTTCCTGCGCAACTCGGTGCGGGAGCACGGGCAGACGATCGTCATGGTGACCCACGACCCGACGGCCGCCGCGTACGCCGACCGGGTGGTCTTCCTGGCCGACGGCCAGATCGTCTCGGAGCTGATCGAGCCGACCGCGGAGACCGTGCTGGACACCATGAAGAAGCTGGACGCGCCGACCGAGGTGAACGGCTGATGGTCCGGGCGACGCTCAAGAGCCTGCTGGCGCGGAAGCTGCGGCTCATCCTCTCCGGCCTGGCGGTCGTGCTGGGGGTGATGTTCGTCTCCGGTGCCTTCGTGCTGACCGACACCCTCGGGCGCACCTTCGACTCGGTCTTCGCCGACGCGTACGAGGGCGTGGACGTCAACGTGGCGGCCAAGCCGAAGATCGCGATGTCGGAGATGGAAGGCGAGCAGAGCGCGCCGCCGTTGCCGGCGGCCGTCGTGGAGAAGGTCCGCGCGGTGCCCGGGGTGGCCGAGGCGACGGGCATCGTGGCAGCGGACGGTGCCCGGCTGATCGGCAGCAACGGCAAGGCGGTGGCCTCGTTCGGCCCGCCGCAGCTCGGCGAGAACTGGACGGGTGAGTCCGACCTGGTCCAGCTGCGGGAGGGGCGCGGCCCCGACAACGACACCGAGATCGTGATCAACAAGGGCCTCGCCACGGCGGGCAAGGTCAAGCTCGGTGACCGGGTCGGGGTGCTCACCCCCATGGAGCCGAAGCAGGAGTTCACCATCGTGGGGATCTTCGGCTACAGCGGTGACCGCGACTCCATCGGCGGCTCCAACGAGATCATGTTCACCACGCCGGTGGCGCAGCGGCTGATGCTGGGCGAGCCGAACACCTTCAGCAACGTCTCCGTGACCGCGGCCGACGGGGTGTCCCCCGACTCGCTGCGCGACTCGGTGGCCTCCGCGGTGGGCGACACGTACGTGGTGAAGACCGGCGAGCAGCTGTCGAAGGAGGCCGCGGAGGGCTTCAAGGAGGCGCTGTCGTTCTTCAACCGCATCCTGCTCGGGTTCGCGGCGGTGGCGCTGCTGGTCGGCACCTTCCTGATCCTCAACACCTTCTCGATCATCGTGGCGCAGCGCACCCGCGAGCTGGCGTTGATGCGGGCCGTCGGCGCCAACCGGCGGCAGATCGTCGGCTCGGTGGTGCTGGAGGCGGTCGCGGTGGGCCTGATCGCCTCGGTGCTCGGCCTGGCGGCCGGCATCGGCATCGGCGCGCTGCTGGCGTGGCTCTTCGGCAACCTCGCCGGGGGGCTCAGCCTGGCCGGGCTCGGCGTGCCGCTCTCCGCGGTGATCGGGGCGTTCGCGGTCGGTGTGGTGATCACCGTGGTGGCGGCGCTGCTGCCGGCGCTGCGGGCCTCGCGCATCCCGCCGATCGCGGCGATGCAGGACGTGGCCACGCCGGACCGGCCCCTGACCAAGATCACGGTGGCCGGTGGCCTGGTCACCGCCGTGGGCGCGGTGCTGCTCTTCCTCGGTCTCACCGGCAACGCCGGCGGCAGCACGCTGGTGACGATCCTCGGCGGCGTGCTGTTCGCCTTCATCGGGGTGGCGCTGCTGACGCCGCTGATCAGCCGGCCGGTGGTGAGCCTGCTCGGGGCGATCTTCGCCTGGTCGGTGCCGGGCAAGCTGGGCCGGCTCAACTCCGGGCGCAACCCGCGCCGCACCGCCATCACCGCGGCCGCGCTGATGGTCGGCATCGCCCTCGTCACCGGCGTGACGGTGATCCTGGACTCGGCCAAGAGCAGCATCAGCGGCCTCGCCCAGGACAGCATCAAGGCGGAGCTGGTGATCGCCGGGGTGCAGAGCGGGCCGCGGCCGCCGACCTTCGACCCGGCGGTGCTGGAGAAGACGGCCGCCATCCCGGGCGTGCAACTGGTCGACGGCGAGTACGGCGACATGGCCGTCGTCGGCGGCGAGCGCACCTGGGTGGGTGCGAGCAGCAACGACAGCGCCCTGCGGCAGATCTTCGGCGCGAAGCCCACCGCCGGTGACATCGACCGGCTCGCGCCCGACCAGATGCTGGTCAGCTCGGACACGGCGAAGGCGCGCGGGCTGTCGGTCGGCTCGACGGTGCCGGTGCAGCTGGCGCGGGGCGAGAGCCGCACCTACACGGTCAGCGGCATCTACGAGAGCAGCCAGCTGACCAACCCGGTCGTGCTGCCAGCGGAGGCCACCCGCGACTTCGCCATCCCGCAGCCGATCCAGGGCTACATCCAGCTGGCCCCGGGCACCCCGGTCTCCAGCGTGCAGCCGCAGGTGGAGGCGCTGCTCGCCGACTCGCCCGAGGTCTCGGTCGCCGACCGGGACGCGTTCATCGAGCAGCAGGCCGGCCAGCTCGACGGCCTGCTCACCATGATCCAGATCCTGCTGGCGCTGGCGATCGTGATCGCGGTGCTGGGCATCGTCAACACCCTGGCGCTGTCGGTGCTGGAACGCACCCGGGAACTGGGCCTGCTGCGGGCCATCGGCCTGCGCCGGGCGCAGACCATGCGGATGATCACGGTGGAGGCCGTGGTGATCTCGGTCTTCGGCGCGCTGCTCGGCGTCGTCGTCGGCGCCGGCCTCGGCGCCGCGGTGGTCGAGGCCCTCAAGGACGAGGGGATCACCGACCTGATCCTGCCGTGGTCGCAGATGGGGATCTTCCTCGGGCTCGCCGCGCTCGTCGGCGTGATCGCGGCGGTCCTGCCCGCGGTCCGGGCCGCCCGGATCAACGTCCTGGGCGCGATCGCGCACGACTGATCCACCACGACGTGGGCCCCTGCCGTCGGCAGGGGCCCACGTCGTGCGCTCCGGCGCGGGCGCGCCTCACTCCCCGACGGCCCGCTCCCCCAGCAACGCGGCGAGCAGCTCCAGGTCGGCCGCGGTGAGGCTCTCCAGCTGGCGTACGCCCGCCAGCTCCGGCAGCGGCGCCTCCGGCACGGCCAGCACGGCCGCCCCGGCAGCCAGCGCGCTCGCCACGCCGGTCGGCGAGTCCTCGATCGCCACGCAGCGCGCGATCGGCACCCCGAGCAGCCGGGCGGCCGTCAGGTACGGCTCCGGGTCCGGCTTCGGCGCCACCACCTCGTCGCCGCAGACCACCACGTCGAAGCTGTCCCGCCCCAGGGTGTCCAGGGCCACCTCGACCAGGGGCCGGCCGCTGGAGGTGACCAGCGCGGTCGGGATGCCGGCCGCGCGTACCGCCCGCAGCAGCGCCATGGCGCCGGGGCGCCAGCGCAGCCCGCTGCGGAACAGCTCGAGGATCCGCCCGTCGATCCAGGCGGCGCTGGCCGCCGGGTCCCGCTCGGGCTGGCCCAGGTCGTCGTGGAGGATGCGCATCGAGTCGGCCATGCTGGTGCCGACGATCGCCTTGCGGGCGTCGTCGGAGAGCGTGCCGCCGTACGACTCGGCGAGCTCCTGCAACGCGACGTCCCACAGCTTCTCGCTGTCGACCAGCGTGCCGTCCATGTCGAAGAGCACGGCGGCGGGGTGACGGCTGTTCGGCGGGTCCTGCGACATCCCGGGATCCTCTCAGGGCCGCACCCGGCCGGCCCCCGCGGCACCCGCCCGGGTGACCCGGGTCAACCTCAGCCCAGCCCGCAGGCCTCGAGCGAGCGCTCGTAGCCGCGGAAGAACGACTCGGTGCGCTGCTCCGCCGTGCCGTGCGAGCCCTCGGCGAACCACGGCTGGTCGGGGTCGTCGCCGACCGCGGCGAGGCCTTCCCGGAACTCCTCCAGGTCACCCTCGGCGAGGGTCAGCGTGCCCTGCCGGACCGAGTCGCCGAGGTACGCCCCGGCCATGCAGTCCGCCTGCAGCTCCTGCTGGATGGTGAAGTCGTAGCGGATGCCGAGGCGCACCTGGATGCCGTGGGCGTACTCGTGGCCCAGCAGGTAGAACACGAACGCGTCGCCGACCTGCCGGAACGCGCCCACCGACCAGGCGACGTCGTACGCGATGAAGTCGCCCTGCGAGCAGTAGACCGCGTTGTTGCGGGGCAGCGCCTGACCGCCGCAGGACACCTCCCCCGCCCGCTGGTAGGGGATGATGCGCCGGATCGGCCGGAACGCCTGCCCCGACGCCCGGAAGCGGGCCGCCCAGTAGCGCTCGGCCACCGCCTGCGCGTCGGCGACGTCCTGGGCGAACTCCTCCACGCTCGTCGTGCCGTCGGCGCGGGTGGTGGTCGCGTCGGGCGCCGCCGTGGGAGGCGGCGGCGCCGGCTCCTCGCCCTGCGGCCCGCTCACCCCGCCGACGAAGCAGCCGCCGACGGCGAGCATCGCCGCGACCAGCCCGGCCAGCGGGCCACGAGACCGACGTGCCGAGTGTCTCCCCACGGTGCCCTCCCCGGCGTCCACGCTGCCGCATCCAGTACCCCGGCGGCACGTCGCTCATGCGAAATGATCCACTACCCGGCCGGTCAGTCCGCCGCCGGCGCCCGGTCGCCGTCGCGCGACGTCGGCCCGCCGGGCGTCGGCCGCGTGACGGGGGTCCCGGGGCCTGGTGTACGCGCGGGCTGCCCGGGCCGGGGTGCCGGCGGGGTGAACATCGCGGCCACCTCCTCGGGGCTGCGTCCCTCCCAGCCCTCGAAGTGCCATCGCCCGGGCATCCGGCGCAGGGTCAGCCGGGCGCGCAGCTTCGACGGCGGGAGGTCGAGGGCGCGACGCGCGAGATCCTCGAAGTACATGTGGTAGTTCGCGTCGTTGCGCCGCCGCCGCTCGTTGGCGATGTACGGCGACAACCTCGCCCACGAGCGCAGGATCGACCCGCCCATCGCGCTGGTGGGCACCACGTCGTCGATGACGTTGTTGGCCACCAGGAGCCCGACCGTGTTGAAGAAGCCGGCCACCGCCATGACGTGCCGCCGCGCCTCGCCGTCGAGCTGGGACGTCCCGGTCTCCGCGGGCGGATACTCCGCCCAGAGGCGGTGTTGCAGATAGTCCAGGTGCTCCTTGAACACGGGGTCCCGGAACTCCGTGAAGATGTCGACAATCACCGGCAGCAGGTTGTTGTGTCGCATCAGGCGCGCCTGCCGCAGCGCGAGCACCGTCGAGACGATCACCGCCAGCAGGGAGAAGGCCAACGTCAGGACGTTCATGAGTTGAGCGCCGTCCATCCACCCGCCTCTGTCGCGCCGCCGCGGACCGGCACCGATGCTAGGCGCGGCCGGCAACCGTCCACAACGTCAGCCCGTTGACCCGCCGATGTCCGGAACGCAGCGGCGGCGACGACGTCTCCGGTGAGCGGCGCCACCCGGCGTCGGCGGAAGGAGCACACCGTGAAGTACATGATCATGCTGTACGGCTCGCAGCAGGACTACGACGTCCTCAGCGGGCACCCCGGCGACAAGCCGGCGATGTCGCCGGAGCAGGTGGCGGCCATGCACGCCCACATGGAGAAGATCCACCAGGCGTTGGCTGAGTCCGGTGAGCTGGTCGACGCCCGCGGGCTGACCGCGCCCGTGCACGCCCGCCGCGTGCAGCTCAACGGCGGCCTGCCGGTGGTGACCGACGGACCGTACCCGGAGACGCAGGAGGTGCTCGCCGGCTACACGATCGTGGAGTGCGCGAGCTTCGACCGGGCCACCGAGATCGCCGCCGGCTTCGTGAACCCGGACGCCTCCGGGGAGTACGTCGACGTGCGGCCGGTCCTCGACGGCGTCGAGGACCTGGCCGGCTGAACGTGTGCGGGACGGGGGTCGAGGACCTGCTGCGCGATCTGGCGCCGCAGGTCCTCGGCGCGCTCGTACGCCGCTACGGCCACTTCGACACCGCAGAGGACGCCACCCAGGAAGCGCTGATCGCCGCCGCGACGGGGTGGCCGCGCCACGGCGTACCGGAGAACCCCCGCGCCTGGCTGATCACCGTGGCCGCCCGGCGGCTCACCGACCTGCTGCGGCGGGAGCAGGCGCGGGCACGGCGGGAGGCGACCGTCGCCCGGTGGGCGCTGCCCGCCGACCGGGTGGCGCCGGCCGCCGACGCACCGCCGTCCGACGCCGACGACAGCCTCATCCTGCTCTTCCTGTGCTGCCACCCGGCGCTGTCTCCCGCGTCGCAGATCGCGCTCACCCTGCGCGCGGTGGGTGGGCTCAGCACCGCCGAGGTGGCCCGTGCGTTCCTCGTGCCGGAGGAGACGATGACCCGGCGGATCAGCCGCGGCAAGCAACGCATCCGCGACAGCGGCGT
The DNA here is from genome assembly GCF_056150165.1 of Micromonospora xinjiangensis. Lineage (NCBI taxonomy): Bacteria > Bacillati > Actinomycetota > Actinomycetes > Micromonosporales > Micromonosporaceae > Micromonospora > Micromonospora xinjiangensis. The sequence continues at coordinate 179,616 of NZ_JAXCFO010000007.1, forward strand.
GCCGTTCCGGATGCCCACCGGCCCGGAGCGGCGCGAGCGCCTCGCCGCCGTCCTGCACGTGCTCTACCTGGTCTTCAACGAGGGCTACACGCGCACGTCCGGGCCGGGCCTGCTCCGCGCCGACCTGGCCGCCGAGGCGATCCGGCTGGCCCGGCTCGTGCACCGGCTCCTGCCCGACGATCCTGAGGTGACCGGTCTGCTGGCGCTCATGCTGCTCACCGACGCGCGGGCACCGGCCCGGATCGGCCCGCAGGGCGAACTGGTGCCGATGGGCGAGCAGGACCGCCGCCGGTGGAAGGCCGACCAGATCGCCGAGGGCGTCGCGCTCGTCAGCGACGCACTCCCCCGCGGAAACGTCGGGCCGTACCAGCTCCAGGCGGCCATCGCCGCCCTGCACGACGAGGCGCCCAGCGCCGCCGAGACCGACTGGGCGCAGATCACCGCCCTGTACGAGGTGCTCCGGCGCGTCGCCGACAGCCCGGTGGTGGCCCTCAACCACGCCGTCGCGGTCGCGATGAGCCGCGGCGCGCCGGCCGGGCTGGCCCTGCTCGACGCGCTGGCCGCCGAGGGCCGGCTCGCGCACGACCCACGGCTACCGGCCGCCCGGGCCCACCTGTTGGAGCGCCTCGGTGACCGTGCCGCCGCGCGGGACGCGTACCGCACGGCCGCCGCACGGTCGACGAACCTCGCGCAGCAGCGCTACCTGCACGCCCGCGCCGACCGGTTGGCCGGCGGCGACTGACCGGACACCGGTGTGGCGAGATGGCGGTGGGGCCGGTCGGCCACGGGCCCGCCCGGGGCGGACACGGGCGGGGCGTACCGGGCCGGACGCGCGCCCGGGCCGTGCCGGGCCGGTCAGGGACTGGCGGCGAGGAACACGAACGCGGCGAGCAGTAGCAGGTGCCCACCCGCCTGGAGCAGTGTGGCCCGCCCCGGCACCACGGTGAGCACGCCGGTCACCGCGGTCAGCGCGAGCAGCACGAGCTGGGTGCCGCCGAGGCCGAGCAGCAGCGGCCCCTCCAGCCAGATCGAGGCGATCGTGATGGCCGGGATGGTGAGCCCGATGCTCGCCATCGCCGAGCCGAGGGCGAGGTTCAGGCTGATCTGCACCCGGTCGCGGCGGGCCGCCCGCGCCGCCGCGATGGTCTCCGGCAGCAGCACCAGCAGGGCGATGATCACACCGACGAACGACTGCGGCAGGTTGGCCGCCGAGACCCCCGCCTCGATGGCCGGGGAGACCGTCTTGGCGTCCCCCACCACGGCCACGAGGGCGACCAGCAGCAGACCGAGGCTGAACAGGGCGGCCCGGTTGCTGGGCGGGCTCGCGTGCGCCTCGGTGTCGACCACCCGCCCCTGCGGGTCGACCGGCAGGAAGTAGTCCCGGTGCCGCCCGGTCTGCACCATCACGAACAGCAGGTACAGCGCCAGGGACGCCACCGCGGCGAACGTCAGCTGGGCCGGGCTGAACTCCGGCCCGGGCCGGCTCGTGGTGAACGTCGGAAGGACCAGGCTCAGCGTCGCGAGGGTGAGCACCGTGGCGAGCGCGCCGCCGGTACCCTCCGAGTTGAAGATCGCCACCCGGCGGCGCAGGGCGCCGAGCAGGAGCGAGAGGCCGAAGATGCCGTTGCAGGTGATCATCACGGCGGCGAAGACCGTGTCCCGGGCCAGCGACTGCGTCTTCTCCCCGCCGCTGATCATCAACGTGACGATGAGCGCCACCTCGATGACCGTCACCGCCACGGCCAGCACCAGGGAGCCGAACGGCTCACCCACCCGGTGCGCCACCACCTCGGCGTGGTGCACCGCGGCCAGCACCGCCCCCGCGAGGAAGCCCGCCACCACGACGGTCACGGCGAGCGGCAGGTCGCGGCCCCAGGTGAACGCCAGGAGCAGCACGGCCAGCAGGGGTACGACGACGGTCCAGTCGGTCAGGCGGGAGCGCAGAGAGACGGCCATCCGTCAACTCTGCCAGCAAGGTGGATCATGCGCCCACGCTCTCCGTCGGAGGGTGGTGGAGGGTGAGCACAGGGTGTGACGACGAGCGCGGCGGGAACGTCGGCGGGATGACTGATCCGTCGGAGCTGGCGCGACGCGCTCTCCAGCGAATCCATGAGGCTGCCGTCCGGCATCGGGACCCCGAGCTACACCGCGCGGCCGACGACATCGTCCGGGCCGCCCTGGCCAGGGGCCTCGACCCGGGCCCCGTCGAGTCGTACCGCCCCTGCCCCGTCTGTGGCGCCGAGGCGGGTCAACTGTGCATCAGCGTCCCCGGGCGTCCCGTGGCCCGAGGCGAGATGCACCCTGAACGCACCACCTAGGTGAACCCCGGCCTTGTCCCCGGATCGCCGACCTGCTCGCGCCACGGGCCGACGCGGTCACCGTGTCACTTGGCGTTGAAGTAGCTCGCCTCCGGGTGGTGCACCACGATCGCGTCGGTGGCCTGCTCCGGCATGAGCTGGAACTCCTCCGACAGCTGCACGCCGATCCGGTCCGCGCCGAGCAGCTCGACGATCTTCGCCCGGTCCTCCAGGTCGGGGCAGGCGGGGTAGCCGAACGCGTACCGGCAGCCCCGGTAGTCGGTGCGCAGCAGACCCGCCAGGTCCGCCGGGTCGTCGTCGGCGACCGTACGCCCCCCGGGCAGCGTCAGCTCCGCGCGCACCCGCTTGTGCCAGTACTCGGCGAGCGCCTCGGTGAGCTGCACGGACAGCCCGTGCACCTCCAGGTAGTCGCGGTACTCGTTGCGGGCGAAGAGCTTCGCCGCGTACTCGCTGACCGGCTGGCCGACCGTGACCAGCTGCAACGCCACCACGTCCAGCTCCTCGCCGCGCGGGCGGAAGAAGTCGGCCAGGCAGAGCCGGCGCTCCTGCCGCTGCCGGGGGAACGAGAACCGGGCGCGTTCGCTGTGGCCGTTCTCGTCGAGCACCACCAGGTCGTTGCCCTCGGAGTAGGCCGGGAAGTAGCCGTACACGACGGCCGCCTCGAGCACCTGGTCGGCGATGAGCCGGTCCAGCCAGTAGCGCAGGCGCGGGCGCCCCTCCGTCTCCACCAGCTCCTCGTACGACGGGCCCTTGCCGCCCCGCACGCCGCGCAGCCCCCACTGGCCCAGGAACGTGGCCCGCTCGTCGAGCAGCGCCGCGTAGTCGGCCAGCGGCACACCCTTGACGACCCGGGTGCCGAAGAACGGTGGGGTGGGCACGTCCACGTCCCGCGCCACGTCGGAGCGGACGGAGGCGTCGTCCAGCGCCGGCAGCGAGTCGGTGACGATCGCCCGCTGCCGCTCCCGGCGGGCCCGGCGCGCCGCGAGGGCGGCCTCCCGCTCCGCGTCGACCACCGGCGCCCCGCCGCGCTTCGCCGCCATCACCCGGTCCATGAGGGACAGCCCCTCGAACGCGTCCCGCGCGTAGTGCACCTGGCCGGGGAACATCGACCGCAGGTCGTCCTCGACGTACGCCCGGGTCAGCGCCGCGCCGCCCAGCAGGACCGGCCAGCGCTCCGCGACCCCGCGACTGGCCATCTCGGCCAGGTTCTCCTTCATGATGACCGTGCTCTTGACCAGCAGCCCGGACATGCCGATCGCGTCGGCCCGGTGCTCCTCGGCGGCGTCGAGGATGGCGCCGATCGGCTGCTTGATGCCGATGTTCACCACCTCGTAGCCGTTGTTGGACAGGATGATGTCCACGAGGTTCTTGCCGATGTCGTGCACGTCGCCCTTCACCGTGGCGAGCACGATGCGGCCCTTGCCGCCGTCGTCGGCCTTCTCCATGTGCGGTTCGAGGTACGCGACCGCGGACTTCATCACCTCGGCCGACTGGAGCACGAACGGCAGCTGCATCTGCCCCGAGCCGAACAGCTCGCCGACCACCTTCATGCCGTCGAGCAGCACGTCGTTGATGATCGACAACGGGGTGCGCCCCTCGGCCATCGCCGCGTCCAGGTCGGCCTCCAGGCCGTTGCGCTCACCGTCGATGATCCGCCGCTTGAGCCGCTCCTCCAGGGGCAGCGCGGCCAGCTCCTCGGCCCGGGTGGCGCGCGCCGAGGCGGCGTCCACGCCCTCGAAGATCTCGATGAAGCGCTGCACCGGGTCGTACCCCTCGCGCCGCCGGTCGTAGACCAGGTCGAGCGCGACCTCGCGCTGCTCCTCCGGGATCTTCGACATCGGCAGGATCTTGCTGGCGTGCACGATCGCGGAGGTCAACCCGGCCTGCACGCACTCGTGCAGGAACACGGAGTTCAGCACCTGCCGGGCCGCCGGGTTGAGGCCGAACGACACGTTCGAGACGCCGAGGGTGAAGTTGACCCCCGGCCACCGGCGGGCGATCTCCCGGATCGCCTCGATCGTCTCGACGCCGTCGCGGCGGGTCTCCTCCTGCCCGGTGGCGATCGGGAAGGTCAGCGCGTCGATCAGGATGTCCGCGCGGCGCATCCCCCACCGGCCGGTCAGGTCCTCGATGAGCCGCTCGGCGACGCGCACCTTCCACTCCCTGGTGCGCGCCTGGCCCTCCTCGTCGATCAGGAGCGCCACGACTGCCGCACCGTGCTCCCGGACCACCGGCATCACCCGCGCGTACCGGGAACCGGGGCCGTCGCCGTCCTCGAAGTTGACGGAGTTGACCACGCACCGGCCGCCGAGCATCTCCAGCCCCGCCTCGATCACCGCCGGCTCGGTCGAGTCCAGCATGATCGGCAGCGTGGACGCGGTGGCGAACCGGCCGGCCAGCTCCCGCATGTCCCGCGTGCCGTCGCGCCCCACGTAGTCGACGCACAGGTCCAGCAGGTGCGAGCCGTCCCGGGCCTGCCCCCGGGCGATCTCCACGCACGCCTGCCAGTCGCCGGCGAGCATCGCCTCCCGGAACGCCTTCGACCCGTTGGCGTTGGTGCGCTCCCCCACCATCAGCACGCTGGCGTCCTGGGCGAACGGCACGTGGTGGTAGATCGAGGAGACGCCCGCCTCCGGCGCCGACCGCCGGGCCACCGGACGGGCGCCGCGCACCCGCTCCACCAGCACCCGGATGTGCTCCGGCGTGGTGCCGCAGCAGCCGCCGACCAGCGCCACGCCGTAGTCGCCGATGAACTGCTCCAGGGCGTCGGCCAGCTCGACCGGGCTCAGCGGGAAGTACGCCCCGTCGGCGGTCAGCACCGGCAGGCCGGCGTTCGGCATCACCGAGACCGGGATCCGCGAGTGCTGAGACAGGTAGCGCAGGTGCTCGCCCATCTCCGCCGGACCGGTCGAGCAGTTGAGGCCGATCAGGTCCACCCCGAGCGGCTCGATGGCCGTCAGCGCGGCACCGATCTCGCTCCCCAGCAGCATCGTGCCCGTGGTCTCCACGGCCACCTGGCAGATGATGGGGACGTCCCGGCCCAGCTCCGCCCGTGCCCGCTTGGAACCGACCACCGCGGCCTTGACCTGGAGCAGGTCCTGACACGTCTCGATGATCAGGGCGTCCGCGCCGCCGGCGATCAGCCCCGCCGCGTTCTCCTGGTAGGCGTCGCGCAGGCTCGCGTACGAGGCGTGGCCGAGGGTGGGCAACTTGGTGCCCGGCCCCATCGAGCCGAGCACGTAGCGCGGCTGCTCCGGCGTCGCGTACCCGTCGGCGGCCTCCCGGGCCAGCCGCGCCCCCGCCTCGGAGAGCTCCCGGATCCGGTCGGCGATGCCGTACTCGGCGAGGTTCGGCAGGTTGGCGCCGAAGGTGTTCGTCTCGACGCAGTCCGCGCCGGCGGCCAGGTACGCCTCGTGCACGCCGCGCACCACGTCCGGGCGGCTGACGTTGAGGATCTCGTTGCAGCCCTCGTGGCCCTCGAAGTCGTCGAGGGTGAGGTCGGCGGCCTGGAGCATGGTGCCCATCGCCCCGTCGGCGACGAGGATCCGGTCGGCCAGCGCGTCGAGAAACGGAGTCTGCACGGCTTCAGGCTAATGCGGTGAACGGCGCACTGATCCCCGCTGGCGCGCCGTCCCACATTCTGTCAGCTGGATCACTCTGTCCGGTTCCACCGCCGACGCCCCGTCTCGTCCCGCACCCCGACCGGCGCGGCCGACGGGCCCCATCCTCGCCCGGCACGTAGGCTACGGACGTGAAGGAGAACAGGGACGCCAGGGTGCACCACCGGCGGACCGGGCTCGGCCGGGCCCGCCGCCACGAGCGGGGCGAGGTGACGGCGTGACCGAGTTCGACGGACTGCCGGTGCTGCGTTCCCCGGTGGCCATCGCCGCGTTCGAGGGCTGGAACGACGCCGCCGACGCGTCCACGGCCGCGGTCGAGCACCTGGAGCAGGTCTGGGAGGCCCGGCAGGTCGCCGAGCTGGACCCGGAGGACTTCTACGACTTCCAGGTGAGCCGTCCGACCATCACGATGGCCGAGGGCGAGACGCGCCGGGTCGAGTGGCCCACCACCCGGTTCATGGTCGCGAGCCCGGAGGGCACCGACCGGGACGTGGTGCTGATCCGCGGCATCGAGCCGAGCATGCGGTGGCGCACGTTCTGCGAGCAGGTGCTGGAGATCTGCCACAGCCTGGAGGTCGACCGCGTGGTGCTGCTCGGCGCGCTGCTGGCCGACGTGCCCTACACCCGGCCGCTGCCGATCAGCGGCAGCGCTTCGGACGCGGAGGCCGCCGAGCGCTACCAGCTCACCCCCACCCGCTACGACGGGCCCACCGGCATCGTCGGGGTGCTGCACGACGCCTGCACCCGCGCCGAGGTGGACGCCGTCTCGTTCTGGGTGCACGTGCCGCACTACGCCAACAACCCGCCCTGCCCCAAGGCCACCCTCGCGCTGCTGCACCGCGTCGAGGAGGTGCTGGACCTGCCGGTGCCGATGGCCGACCTCGCCGAGGAGGCCGCCGAGTGGGAGCAGCGGGTGCGCAACGCCGCCGAGCAGGACGCCGAGCTCGGCGAGTACGTGCGCGAGCTGGAGGAGCGCGTCGGCGACGCGGGGATCACCCCGCTCACCGGTGACGAGATCGCCCAGGAGTTCGAGAAGTACCTCCGCCGCCGCGGCGGGTCGGCGGGCCCCACCGCCGGCTCCTGGTAGCCGGCGCGGCTCTCCCCCGACGTCCGGCCCGGGCGGTACGACGACAGGTCGTACCGCCCGGGCTTCTCTGTGCCTCGCCGGTCGTACGCGTCCACGCCCGACCGCTCTCGTGCGGTCGCCCGACCGTGCGCCGGGCCTCGGCCGGCGTGTCGGGTCGCGCGGGGCACACCCTCTACGGCATCCTAGGAACCTAGCTGTGATGAAGGAGGGACCCGTGCAGATCAACCCGGGGGCGGCCGAGTTCCCGCACCGGCAGATCGCCGACCAGCTGAAGGCGCGGGTGCGGCGCGGCGACTGGGCGCCGGGCGAGCGGCTGCCGTCCATCCCCGCCATGGCCGAGCTCTTCGGGGTGGCGAAGCAGACCGTGCAACGCGCCGTCGACCAGCTGCGGGTCGAGGGCGTCCTGATCACCAAGCCGGGCTCCGGCACGTACGTCCGAGGCACCCGGCGGCGGCTCAACCGCCTCTCCCGCGGACGGTACGGCGGCTTCCGCGGCTACCACACCGACCTCGCCGCGCGGTACCGCCAGCAGCTCGTCTCCGTCGGCCGCGCCCCCGCCCCGCCCGAGGTGGCCGACGCGTTCGGCGTGCCCGACGGCACCGAGCTGGTCTGCCGGCGGCACCTCGTGCGCACCGAGGACTCCCCCGTCGAGGTCGGCGCCTCCTGGTTCCTGCCCACCGACGCCGCCGGCACCACGCTGGAGCGGGCCGAGGCGTTCGGCCGGCCGCTCTACCAGGAGGCCGAGGAGGCCACCGGCCGGCGGTACGTCACGGCCACCGACACGATCAGCGCCCGCCAGCCCAGTCGGGAGGAGGCGGAGACGCTGCAGATCCGTCCGGACACGCCCGTGCTGCACCTGCTGCACGTCGCCTACGACGGCAGCCGCAAGCCGATCGAGGTGGCCCAGGCCACCTGGCCCGGCCCGATGACCACCCTCACCGAGGAGTACAAGATCCCCGCCCCGACCCCCGACCCGAACCCCGACCCCGGCCTCGTCCTGGGCTAACCCCACGCCCCGGCGGGGCGCCCCCGAGGCCAGGCGCGCGGGGTGCGGGGTGCCGGGGGGTGGGTGGGTTAGAGGTGGATGCCGAGGAGGGCGTCTACCGTGTCGCGGAAGAGCGCCGGGGCCGCCGGGTCGTCGGCCGCGCCGGCCAGGGTCTGCTCCGCCCAGGCGTCGGCGACCGCCAACGCACCCGGGCTGTCGAGGTCGTCGGCGAGGCGAGCGCGTACGCCCGCCAGCAGCTCCGCCCCGGACGGCCCGGCGGGCGCCGCGGCCGCCTGCCGCCAGCGGGCCAGGCGCTCCTGCGCGGCGGCCAGCAGCTCGTCGGTCCACGTCCGGTCGCTGCGGTAGTGCCCGGCCAGCAGCGCCAGCCGGATCGCCATCGGGTCGACCTTGTCGGCGCGCAGCCGGGAGACGAAGACCAGGTTGCCCCGGGACTTGGACATCTTCTCGCCGTCCAGCCCGATCATGCCCGCGTGCACGTAGTGCCGCGCGAACGGCGCCTCGCCGGTCAGCCGCTCGGCGTGCGCGGCGGACGCCTCGTGGTGCGGGAAGAGCAGGTCGTTGCCGCCGCCCTGCACGTCGATCCGGTCACCCAGCAGATTCAGCGCGATGACCGCGCACTCGATGTGCCAGCCGGGCCGCCCCGCGCCCAGCTCACCGCCCGGCCAGGACGGCTCGCCCTCCCGGGCGCCGCGCCACAGCAGCGGGTCGAGCGCGTCCCGCTTGCCGGCGCGGTCCGGGTCGCCGCCACGCTCCGGGAAGATCTTCAGCATCTCCTCCCGGCTGAGGTTGGACTCGTAGCCGAACCGGGGCGAGGCGGCGATGTCGAAGTAGACGTCGCCCGTGCCGTCGTCCAGGCGGTACGCGGCGCCGTCCTTGACCAGCAGCTGCACCTTCTCGGCGATGTCCGGGATCGACTCGACCGCGCCCACGTAGTGCTCCGGCGGAATGATCCGCAGCGCCTCCATGTCCTCCCGGAACAGCGCGGTCTCCCGCATCGCGAGGACCACCCAGTCCTCGCCGTCCCGCTCGGCGCGCTCCAGCAGCGGGTCGTCGATGTCGGTGACGTTCTGCACGTACCGCACCGGGAGCCCCGCGTCACGCCACACCCGCTGGACCAGGTCGAAGGTGATCATGGTGGCGGCGTGGCCGAGGTGGGTCGCGTCGTACGGGGTGATGCCGCAGACGTACATCCGCGCCACGTCGGCCGGGTCACTGGGGTGAACGCCCTGTCGCGCCGAGTCGTACAACGCCAGCGGCCCGCCCTTGCCGGGCAGCCGCGGCACCTCGTGTCCCGCCCACGCTTCCATGCCCGCCAGCCTAACGAGCCGCGCGCGGCGGGGCGGGCGGGCCCACGGGTGATCAACATGACAGCGGCGGGCGCCGAGCGCCACCGTCGTCGTGGCCGTCAGATCGGCGGCCAGGGCATCGCCGGCCACTCCTGCGGCGGCAGCGGGAACCGCCCGCTCTCGCGCAGCCGGTCGATCCGGGCGGCCACCTCGGCGACCTCGCTGATCGTCAGATGCTCGGCCAGCTCCTCACCGAGCGGCCCGGCGACCTGCGCGGCGAGCCCGTCGAGCATCTCCACCGCGTCCGGCGGCAGTTGCCGGCCCGCCCAGCCCCAGAGCACCGTGCGCAGCTTCTCCTCGACGTGGAAGCTCACCCCGTGGTCCACGCCGTAGATCCGGTCGTCCGGGCCGACCAGCACGTGCCCACCCTTGCGGTCCGCGTTGTTGATCACCGCGTCGAGCACCGCGAGGCGGGCCAGCCGCGGGTCGTCGGCGTGCGCCAGGGCGTACGGGGTGCCGTCGTCGTCCCGCGCGGCCGCGACCGCGAACCAGCGCGGCGGGAGCGCGTCGGCCGGCACGAACCCGACCAGCGGCTCGGCCTCGGCCGGCTCGTCGATCCAGAGCTGGCAGGAGCCGGGGCCGAACGGGCCGTCCCGGAGCACGGTCGGCGGGACGAGGTCCCACCCGGTGGCCCGCGACACGAGGTAGGCCGAGACCTCCCGGCCGGCCAGGGTGCCGTCGGGGAAGTCCCAGAGCGGCCGCTCGCCGCGCACCGGCTTGTAGACGCAGTGGGCGCTGACCCCGTCGAGGGTCAGCACCCCCCGCAGCGTGGCGTTCGACGCGTCGACGAGCCGCCCCTCCAGGGTGAGCTCGCCGTCGCGCAGCAACCGGAGCGCGGCGCTGCCGTCCTGCCGTGGCTGGATGCCGGACGACGTCACCGGTGGTAACCGTTGTGCCGCGGGCAGAGGTGCCCGGCGGGGTCGAGCGGCTGGCCACAGAGCGGGCAGGGCGGGCGGCCGGCGTTGACGACGCGGCGGGCCCGCTCGATGAACTCGCGGGTCGCCTGCGGGGTGAGCCGGACCCGCAGCCGGTCGAGGTCCTCGTCCGGCTCGTCGTCGTCATCCTCGTCGTCGTCGGAGCCGCCCAGCTCCACCTCGGCCTCGGCCTCGCCGGCGGCGATGGCCTCGATCACGACGGTCGCGCTGTCGACGTCGAAGGCCAGGCCGAGGGTGCCGACCCGGAACTCCTCGTCGACGGGCGTGTCCAGCGGGTCGTTGTCGCCGAGCGTCGCCGGCGCCTCGGGCAGCTCCACCCCGAACCGGCGGTGCGCCTCGGTGAGCAGCTCCTCGAGCTTCTCGGCGAGCAGGGACACCTGGACCTTCTCCAGCGCGACGCTGACCAGCCGGCCTCCACCGCGGGCCTGGAGGAAGAACGTCCGTTCCCCCGGCGGCCCGACGGTCCCGGCGACGAACCGCTCCGGCGGCTCGAAGGCGTGCACCTGGTGGGTCATACCCACGACCCTATCCGGCCCGTCACCGCGTCGCGCACCCCACCGACCCGAATCGCCGCCGCGCGCCACGCCCGGCGTACCACCGGGGGACGCCCGGCCCGCCGAGCGCCCGCCGTGATCATCGGGACGCGCCGGCCCCGCCGCCCACCGCCGCGTCCGAGTCGGCGCGGCGCGGCGCCCGCCGGCGCCGCTTGCTCGGCGGCGCGACCAGGCCGGAGAGGTCACCGCCGGTGTCGTTGAGCCGGACCAGGAACGGCCGCAGCGGGGTGTAGCGGATCACGGTCACCGACGCCGGGTCGGCCACGATCCGCTGGAAGAGATCCAGGTGTACGCCGAGCGCGTCCGCCACGATGGCCTTGATCACGTCGCCGTGGCTGCACGCGAGCCAGATCGACTCCGGGCCATGCTCGGCGGAGATCCGCGCGTCCCACGCGCGCACCGCCGCGACCGCCCGCGCCGCCATCTCGGCCATCGCCTCCCCCTCCGGGAAGACCGCGGCGCTCGGGTGCTGCTGCACCACCGGCCAGAGCGGCTCCTTGGCCAGCTTCTTGAGCGGCTGCCCCTCCCAGCTGCCGTAGCCGCACTCGATCAGCCGCTCCTCGACCACCGGGGAGGCGTCCGGCAGGGCCAGTTCGAGGGTCTGCCGGCAGCGGATCAGCGGGCTGGTCACCACCGCGGCGAGCGGCAGCCCGCGCAGGCGTTCGCCGACGGCGGCCGCCTGCGCCCGGCCGGTCTCGTCCAGCTCGACCGGCTGCCGACCGGCCAGGCCGCCGTCGGCGTTCGCGGTCGTCCGGCCGTGTCGCAGAAGCAGAAGGGTCGCCACGGTGACCACCCTAGGGCCTGCCCCGCCGCCCGTCGCGCGCCCCGGCGCAGGGTCGCGACGGCGACTCCCCAGGGTCTGCGCCGCCGCCCGTCACGCACCCGGGCCCAGGGTCGCCACGCGCCGCGGCCGCCGGGTCTCACCGCAGGATGCCCTCGTGCAGGGCCCGCAGCACCGCGTTGGTCCGGTCCCGCGCGCCGAGCTTGAGCAGGATCGTGGAGACGTGGTTCTTCACGGTCCCCTCCGCGAGGAACAGCGCGCCGGCGATCTCCCGGTTGGTGTAGCCCCCGGCCACCAGCCGCAGCACCTCGAATTCGCGCCCGGTCAGCTCCTGGGCGGTCCAGGCGCCCACACCGACGGGCGCGGGCGCCGACCGGATGGCGCGGAGCTGCCCCACCTGGTGGGCCCGCGCGACGTGCTCCCGCCCGATCGCGGTGAGGCTGAACACCGTCGCCAGCTGGATCAACGCGGGGCGGCCCACCGCCCCCGCGCACCCTGGCGACGCCACCCCGGCCGAGGCCCGTCGGGTCGCACACCACTAGCGGGAGATCACGCGACTATCGGGATGGTGTGGCCTCACCACCCGCCCGAGGCCACACCATGCCGGAAGTAGCGCGATCTTGTGGTCTGTGACGTGTGTCCGGTTCGGGATCGGGCAGTCGATACCCGGGTGGGCCGGTCTGGGTGGTTTCGGGGTGTGACCGGCGGCATGCGGGGGGCGGAATCGGTGGCGGGGTGGGGGCGTTGAACACCCCTGACGATCGAGGTAGCAGCCCCGGGCAGCCGATCAAGGGCCGCTCGAACCCGGGCTGCCGGAGCGACCGACCACCCCGGGGAATGACGGCCGGCCCCCGGTCGTTGCACACCATCCCGGCGCGGTGAGGCCCCGGCCTCCCGACCGCCGAACCCCGGATATCGCGTGAACCCCCGGTTCGCGTGCCCAGAGACTTTCCCCCCCTTGTTGTTTTGAGCGCCTGCTGGTGCTCGCGCCCGCACCCCCACCGTCCCCCCGGACGGCAGCCGGGCGCCTGACCCCCAAGGAGCTTCCCCATGAACACGATCATGCGTAAGAGCGTCCTCGGTATCGCTGGTCTCGCCTTCGCCGGTGGCATCATCGGCGGCCCCGTCGCCGCCCACGCCGCCACCCCCACCCCCGAGGTGAAGCCCGTCGCGGTGGTGCAGGCCGACAAGCCGGGCGTGGACACCACCAAGCTGATCCCCCACGGCACCCAGGGCGCGCAGTCGCACATCGACCTCAACGACGAGCAGATCGCGAACGTCAAGGCGATCATCGCGGCGACGAAGAAGTCCGGCCTGGACGAGCGGGCCGCGGTCATCTCCATCGCCACCAGCCTGCAGGAGTCGAAGCTGGAGAACCTCGGCCACCTCGGTGACCGCAACGACCACGACTCGCTGGGCCTGTTCCAGCAGCGCCCGTCCTCGGGTTGGGGCACGCCGGAGCAGATCACCGACCCCGAGTACTCCACGATGGCGTTCCTGAAGGGCCTCAAGCAGGTCGACGGATGGCACGACATGCCGCTGACCGACGCCGCGCAGACCGTGCAGGTGTCGGCCTACCCGGACGCCTACGCCCAGTGGGAACAGCAGGCCGCCGACCTCGTCGCCCAGCACTGGAACAGCTGACAACCCCCTACAGCCGAACCCCCACAGCCGAACCCGGCACCACCCACAGACATCACACACAAGGGGGAAAAACCGCTGGCCGGCACCCACCAGGGTGCCGGCCAGCGGCGTGTCCGCGAGCGGACCGGCCGGTCAGGTCGCGCTGATCTGACCGGTCAGCAGCAGCGCGAGCACCAGTGTGCCCAGCGCCACCCGGTAGAGCACGAAGACGTACAGGGTGTGGTGGGCGACGTAGCGCAGCAGCCAGGCGATGGCCGCGTACCCGATGCCGAACGCGATGATCGTCGCCACGATCATCTGGGCGACGCTCGGCGCCGACGTGCCCGGGGCGGCCGGCTCGAACACGTCCGGGATGCTGAACACCCCGGACATCACCACCGCCGGGATGGCCAGCAGGAACGAGTACCGGGCCGCCGCCTCCCGGGTCAGGTTCAGCAGCAGGCCGGCGGTGAGCGTACCGCCGGAGCGGGACACCCCGGGGACCAGCGCCATGGCCTGGGCGAAGCCCATCACCACGCCGTCGCGCATCCGGAAGTTCTCCAGGGTGCGGGTCTGCCGGCCCCAGTACTCGGCGAAGGCCAGCACGAACGCGAAGACGATCAGCGTGGTCGCGACCAGCCACAGGTTGCGGCCCGCCGTGCGGATCTGGTCCTTGAACAGGAAGCCGAAGATCCCGATCGGGATCGAGCCGATGATGACGTACCAGGCCATCCGGTAGTCGAGGCTGGAGCGCACCGACTTGTCCCAGATGCCGACGACCCAGGTGCGGGTGATCCGCCAGATGTCCTTGGCGAAGTAGATCAGCACGGCCGCCTCGGTGCCGAGCTGGGTCACCGCGGTGAACGACGCCCCGGCGTCGCGGTCGAAGAAGATCGCCGAGGTGATCCGCAGATGCCCGGACGAGCTGACCGGCAGGAATTCCGTGAGCCCCTGGACGATGCCCAGGACGATGGCCTCGACCCAGGTCACTCGCCGACTCCCGAGAGGTCCAGCGCCTCGGCGACGGTACGCAGGGTCTGCACGCCGCTGTCCCGGTCGGCCACGAACAGCGTCACCGACAGGGTGGTGACGCCGGCCGCGGCGTACTCCCGCATGCGCTCGGCGATGCGCTCCTTCGGCCCGAGCAGGGACGTCCGGTCGATGAACTCCAGCGGCACGGCCGCCGCCGCGTCCCGCTGCCGCTTCGCCAGGTAGAGGTCCTGGACCTCGCGGGCGGCGTCGCCGTAGCCCATCCGGGTGGCGAGCTGGTTGTAGAAGTTCTGCTTCCGGCTGCCCATGCCCCCGACGTAGAGGGCCGCGTACCAGCGGACCAGCTCGGCGCAGGAGGCCACGTCGTCGCCGACGACCACGGGCACGGACGGCACCACGTCGAAGCCGGCGAGCTCCTTGCCGACCCGGGCCCGGCCGGCGCGGACGGAGGCGAGCTGCTCCTCGGCGAACTCGGGGGCGTAGAAGACGGCCAGCCAACCGTCGGCGATCTCACCGGCCAGCTCGAGGTTCTTCGGGCCGACGGCGGCCAGGTAGATCGGGATGTGCTCGCGCGGCGGGTGGAAGCTCAGTCGCAGCGCCTTGCCGGGGCCGTCGGGCAGCGGCAGGGTGTAGTGCTCGCCGTCGTACGCGACCTCCTTGCGGCCGACCGCCAGCTTCACGATGTCCACGAACTCGCGGGTGCGCGCCAGCGGCTTGGCGAACCGTACGCCGTGCCACCCCTCCGAGACCTGCGGCCCGGACACGCCGAGGCCGAGCCGGAAGCGGCCGCCGGAGAGGGCGTCGATGGTGGCCGCGGTCATCGCGGTGGCGGCGGGGGTGCGGGCGGGGATCTGCATCACCGCGCTGCCCACGTCGATCCGTTCGGTCTGGCCGGCGATCCAGGCGAGCATGCTGGGCGAGTCGGAGCCGTACGCCTCCGCCGCCCACACCACCGAGTAGCCGAGCCGGTCCGCCTCCTGCGCCAGAGCCAGGTGATCCGCCGGCGTGCTCCACGCCGTCTGATATCCGAGGCTGAGCCCGAGTCGCAATCGTCCTCCCCCATCCGCACCACAGGTCGCACCAGGTTACGCAATGCCGGCGTCCGACTGGATCACCGGCTCACCGCGAAGGCGGCGGGGGGCGGCTGCCGGGACTCCGGCGGCAGGAACACCGGCAGAACCCGGTAGACATGACGGGAGCGAGGATATCGGTTGCGCCAGGTTCGAAATAAGGTTCACCCATGCAACAGCGACCGCTCGGCCGAAGCGGGCTGGCGGTTTCGCGGCTCGCCCTCGGCACCATGACCTGGGGTCGGGACACCGACGCCGACGACGCGGCCGCCCAGCTGAAGAGTTACCTCGACGCGGGCGGCAACCTGATCGACACGGCCGACGTCTACGGCGACGGCGACGCCGAGTCCGTGATCGGGTCGTTGCTCGGCACCCTGGTCCCCCGCGACGAGCTGCTGATCGCCACCAAGGCGGGGCTGCGGCCGGGCAACGGCCGGCGCCGCGACAACTCCCGGGGCCATCTCCTGCGTACGCTCGACGCGTCGCTGCGCCGCCTCGGCACCGACCACGTGGACCTCTTCCAGGTGCACGGCTACGACCCGGACACCCCGCTCGAGGAGACCCTCGCCGCGCTGGACCACGCGGTGGCCAGCGGCCGGGTGCGGTACGTGGGGGTGTCGAACTTCTCCGGGTGGCAGACGGCCCGGGCCGCGGCCTGGCAGGCGGCCTGGCCGGGGCGGGCGCCCGTGGTCGCCGCCCAGGTCGAGTACTCGCTGCTCGAGCGGGGCGTGGAGCGCGAGGTGCTACCCGCCTGCGACGCGCTGGGCCTGGGTGTGCTGCCCTGGTCGCCGCTGGGCCGGGGCGTGCTGACCGGCAAGTACCGGCACGGCCGCCCGGCGGACTCCCGGGCCGCGTCGCCGCACTTCGAGCGCTTCGTGGCGACCTACCTGGAGCCGCGCTGCTCCAGCATCGTCGAGGCGGTGGCCACCGCCGCCGGCGGGCTCGGCGTCTCGCCGCTGGAGGTGGCGCTGGCCTGGGTGCGGGACCGGCCCGGGGTGACCGCCCCGATCCTCGGCGCGCGCACGGTCGGCCAGCTGCTCGGCGCGCTCCAGGTGGAGCGGATGACGCTGCCCGAGGAGATCATCACGGCGCTGGACGACGTGTCGGCGGTGCCGGTCGGCTACCCCGAGCGCGACAGCTGACGCCGGGCGGCGGGCTCCCGCGCGGGCGGGACCGGGCGCGTGCACCGGTGCCGGACGGGAGGTGAACCCGTCGTGGCGGCACGGGGCGGCACGAAACGCGCCGGCAGCGGCGGCGGTCACCCCGCAGGGGGTGGCGGACCGCCGCCGAGCTGGGCAGCATAGGTCCCATGGACTACGAATACGCGCCGCTGCGGTTGCCGCCGAACGTCGACCGGTTGACCGCCGCGGCGCAGCTGGCGATCCAGGCGGAGTTCTCCGGATGGGAGCTGGCCCGGGTGCGGCTGTTCCGTGACGGCACGCGGCAGGTCATGCTGCGCCGTCGGCGGGTCAACCAGCCGCAGCCGGGCCTGTCGTACTGAGGCGGTTTCCGCCGTACGCGCCAGGGCCCGACCGCGTGGCCGGGCCCCGGCGCGGCGTCGCCTAGTGGACGTGGTCGTGCTCGTCGTCCAGCTCGAGGAACGGGTGCTCGTCGAGGCGGCCGATGAGCCGGTCGTCGGCGGCCGGCTGGAACGGGCCGACCGCGTCGTCGTCCTCGAACGACTCCAGGTCGACCGGGGTGCCGACCTCGCTGACCATCACCACGCCGTCGAGTGGTTCCAGCTCGGGGATGTCCAGCGCGCCGAGTGAGCCGTCGCCGCTCTGCAGCAGCTCGAGCACCGCCTCGCCGACGCCCTCCACCGGCGCCGGCTCGTCGTCCTCCGGGGTGCCCTCCCGGCGGGCGATCTCGGCGACCTTCATGAGGGCCGAGACACTGGGCACCCGGTAGTCGCGGCGCTGGCGCACCGAGATCACCCGCGGGTGCGGGTCGGTGGCCTCGACGCCCTCCGCGCCGCCGCCGAAGCGCTCGTCGGCCTCGTCGGGGTCGATCGACTCCACGTCCCAGGGCGTGACCTCGCCGAAG
This sequence comes from Micromonospora xinjiangensis, assembly GCF_056150165.1. Classification (NCBI taxonomy): domain Bacteria; kingdom Bacillati; phylum Actinomycetota; class Actinomycetes; order Micromonosporales; family Micromonosporaceae; genus Micromonospora; species Micromonospora xinjiangensis. The sequence goes on from NZ_JAXCFO010000007.1 coordinate 196,989, forward strand.
GCGTCCAGGAGTCGCTCGTCGTAGGCGTAGGAGGCGTTGTTCAGCTCCACGTACGCCTGCCAGACGTCGTCGTCGTCGATGCGGCCCTGGGCGGAGCGGACGGCGGCCAGGTGGCGACGGGCCGCTTCGATCACCCGCTCGAGGGCGGCATCCAGCTCGCCGTGCTGGTCGGTCATGCGAGGTGTTCCCTTCACGATGGGGAGGTGCCGCGCCGGGCGCAGCGGGGAGGACGGGTCAGCAGCTGCGGAGGAACCGGTCGAGAACCCGCACGCCGAACTGTAGTCCGTCCACCGGGACCCGCTCGTCGATGCCATGGAACAACGCGGAGAAGTTCAGGTCGGCCGGCAGTCGCAGCGGGGCGAAGCCGAAGCAGCGGATGCCGAGCCGGGAGAAGGCCTTGGCGTCGGTGCCGCCGGAGAGCATGTAGGGCACCGGGTGGGCGCCCGGGTCCTCGGCGCGCAGCGCGGCGGACATCGCGTCGACCAGGTCACCGTCGAAGGTGGTCTCCAGCGCGGGCTGGCGCTGAATGTACTCGATGGCGATGTCCGGGCCGATCAGCTCGCGCAGCTGCGACTCCAGCAACTCCGACTGGCCGGGGAGGCTGCGGCAGTCGATGGTGGCGGTGGCCCGGCCCGGGATCACGTTGTCCTTGTAGCCGGCGGCGAGGCGGGTGGGGTTGGCGGTGTTGCGGATCGTCGCGCCGATGATGTTGGCGATCGGCCCGAGCTTGGAGATGGCCGTCTCCGGGTCGTCCGGGTCCAGCTCGATGCCGAGCAGGTCGGAGACCTCCTCCAGGAAGGCCCGCACGGTGGGGGTGACCACGACCGGGAAGCGGTGTCGGCCGACGCGGGCGACCGCCTCGGCGAGCGCGGTCACCGCGTTGTCGTCGTGCACCATCGAGCCGTGCCCGGGGCGGCCCTTGGCGTGCAGCCGCAGCCAGTCGATGCCCTTCTCGGCGGTCTCGATGAGGTAGAGCCGCTGCGAGTCGTTGACCGAGTAGGAGAAGCCGCCGACCTCGCCGATCGCCTCGGTGCAGCCGTCGAAGAGGTCACGGTGGTGCTGGACCAGGTGGTGGGCGCCGTAGTCGCTGCCCGCCTCCTCGTCGGCGGTGTAGGCGAGCACGATGTCACGCTCGGGGCGGACACCGCTGCGCTGCCAGTGCCGCACCACGGCGAGCACCATGGCGTCGAAGTCCTTCATGTCGATGGCGCCCCGGCCCCAGAGGTAGCCGTCACGGATCTCGCCGGAGAACGGGTGCACCGACCACTCGTCCGCGTCGGCCGGCACCACGTCCAGGTGGCCGTGCACCAGCAGGGCGTCCCGGCTCGGATCGGTGCCGGCGATCCGCGCGACCACGTTGGCCCGGCCGGGCACGGACTCGTGGATCTCGGCGGTGAGACCCACCTCGGCCAGCTTCTCGGCCACGTACTCCGCGGCGCGGCGCTCGCCCGCGCTGGTGTCGTTGTCGCCGGTGTTGGTGGTGTCGATCCGGAGCAGGTCGCGGCAGAGGTCGACGACCTCGTCGGTCGGCGCGGGTGGGGCGGAGGCGGCGTCGCTCGTCATCGCTTCTTCATACCAGCCGCGTCACCCGGCCGGGACGCCCCGGGCCAGGTGCCGGTTTCGCGCCGGGTCGACCCGGGTACCGCCGCCCGCGACCGTGCGTCGGCGGACGCACGGCCCGCCAGACGAGGAGGGCACCATGACCGTCCCCCTGCCCCCGCTGCCGCCCGCCCCGGACGAGGGCTACCGGCCCGGCGGACGCAGCATCGCCGACATCGTCGCGCAGGAGCACCGCGAACTGCGGGACCTCGTCGGGCGGCTCACCGACCCCGAGCCGTCCACGGACCAGCACCTGGCGGTGTTGACGGCCACGCTGTCGCGGCACCTCTCGGCCGAGGAGCAGTACCTGCTGCCGGCCGTGCGGGCGGCGGTGCCCGCCTGCGACGAACGCGTCGACGCGGTCCTCGACGCGGACGCCGCGCTGCTGACCGCCCTGAAGACCCTCGACCCGACGGGGTTCGGCGCGGTGGCCGAGCGGGTGCGCCGGCACGTCGACGAGGTGGACGCGCTGGTCACGGCGCTGCGCGAGGTGGCCAGCGAGGAGGAGCTGATCCGGCTCGGCAACCGGCTGGAGATCGCCGAGGAGGCGGCTCCGACCCGGCCGCACCCGGACACCCCGGCCACCCCGCCGTGGAACCGGATCGTGGAGCCCGCGCTGGGTGTCGTGGACAAGGTCCGCGACGTGGTGACCGGCCGCCCCACGTACGTCGAGGATCTGTCGGAGCCGCCGCGCGACTGACCCGGCCCCCGGATCGCCGGTCATCCACCATCGCCGATACGTCCGGCCCTTCCCCAGGCCGGAGCGGGGTCATACCGTCACCGTATGAATCTGGAGCTGCGACACCTGCGGGTGGTGTGCGCCATCGCTGAGACGGGGAGCGTGACCAAGGCCGCGTCGACGCTCGGCCTGGCCCAGCCGGCGCTCACCGCCCAGCTCCAACGCATCGAGCGCACCCTGGGCGGCCCGCTGTTCGAGCGGGACCGGCGCGGCGCGCGGCCGACCGCGCTCGGCGAGCTGGTGCTCGCCCGGGCCCGGGTGCTGCTGCCGGCCATGAAGGGACTGCAGGACGAGGCGGCCCGGTTGGCCGGCGCGGCCGACGCCCCCCGCCGGTACCGGTTCGGCGGGGTGAACAGCCCCATCCTCGGCCGGCTCGTGCACCGGCTCGCCGCCGAGCAGCCGCAGGCCCAGATCACCACGTACGCCTCCTGGTCGGTGGACGAGCTGGCGCAGCTGGTGGTCGGTGGCCGGCTGGACTTCGTGCTCACCGGCGTCTGCGGCGACTCCAGCCCGTCGGGTGAGTTCGGGCTGAGCTGGCGGGAGGTGTCGGTCGACCCGGTGCTGGTCCTGCTGCCGGAGACCCACCCGCTGGCCGAGCGGGAGGAGGTGCGGCTGGTCGACCTGTGCCACGAGCAGTGGGTGGCGGCGCCCGGCGACGGCTGCTTCGGTGACTGCTTCGCCGCGGCCTGCGCCCGCGCCGGCTTCACCCCGAGGAAGGTGTACGAGACCGACGTCCGCGGCTGCGTGGACCTCGTGGACGCGGGCGAGGCGGTGGCGCTGTGCCAGGCCACGTTCCGCCCGCCCGCCGGGCTGGTCACCCGGCGGCTGGCCGGGGTGCCGCTGCGCTGGCGGCTGATGTTCGGCTGGCACCCCGACTCCCCCGCCGCCCGGGTCGCCGAGCTGGTGCTGGAGACGGCGAAGGCCGCGTACACCGACTCGCTGGCCCCGCACCCCGCGTACCTGGCCTGGCTGGTGCGCAACCCGGAGTTCGGCGTGCGCCGGTCCCCGGCGCTCGGCCCGGTCTCCGGCGGCAACGGGGTGCGAACCGCGTAGCGACGGGTATCACGGCCCTCATGACCGACGTGTCTCCCACCGCCGACGACCGGGACCTGCTGCGCCGCGCGGCCGCCGCGCACACCGCCGCCGCCCAGGACGTCGAGGCGTTCCTGCGCCGGCTGCCGGAGGTTCCCGGCCCGGCGGAGATCACCGAGTACGCCAACCTGCTCACCCGGGAGGAGCGGATGCGCGCCGACCGGGACGCGGCCGCCGACGCGGCCGGCATCACCATCTACAGCCTGGAGTCCGACCAGGGCACCTGAGGACGGTTACGAGGCCGTCGTCGCGGCTCGCGGGGAGCCGGGACGACGACCTCGTGACGTCGGTGCGGGAACGTGCCGCTCAGCGCTCCACCAGGACGTCGTGGCCCAGGTCCAGCAGGGAGTGCCGCCACTCGTCGTCCGCGTTGCCGCGCGGCGGCCGGGCCTCGACCAGGGACTGGATCCGCGCGACGGCGTCGCGCATCACCTCGATGTCCTCCGGCGTGAGGTCCACCTTGCGCTTGGTCAGCACCTGGAGGATCTGCCGGCCCGGTTCGGGCAGACCCAGGTCCGGGTCCGCGCCGAACGCCTCCTCGCCGGAGCCCCGGGTCAGCAGCCACTGCCGCAGCTGCGCGGACGGGACGTTGACCTGGGCGTGGAAGTCCTCCCAGAGCACCTCCACCTCGGGATCGAGCCGCTGCTCTCGTGCCATCAGGCCTCCTCTCCGGGTGGTGGCCCGGACGCCTCCGGGTCCCCCTCGTCCTTCTTGCGGCGCCAGCCCTCCGCCGGCATGCGGACCCGCGCCGGGTTGGCGGTGGGGCGGGCCCGGATCGGCTCGGGGTGCTCGGACTCCTCCGGGGCCTGCGCCTCCCGGGGCTCCTCCGGCTCCGGCGTCTCCGGCCGGCTCATCGCGGGTGGGTCGTCGAGGCGGCCGTGTAGCCGCGGTCGCCGGCGCCCACGTCGAAGGCGAGCGCGCCGTCACGGGCGTCCACCGTGACCTTCTGGCCCGGTGAGATGGCCGACTCCAGCAGCATCCGGGAGAGCTGGTTGTCCACCTCCCGCTGGATCACCCGGCGCAGCGGCCGGGCGCCGAACTCCGGCTGGTAACCGTGCTCGGCCAGCCAGTCGATGCCCGCGGTGGTGAAGTCCACGTCGATGTCCTGGGCGTGCAGCCGTCGGCGGGTCTCCTCCAGCAGCAGCTCGGTGATCTCGCGCAGCTGCGCGGCCTCCAGCCGGCGGAAGATGATCACCTCGTCGATGCGGTTGAGGAACTCCGGCCGGAAGTTCTCCTGCAGGCGACGCATGAGCCGTTCGCGCAGCTCGTCGCTCTCCTGGGCGCTGCCGGGCTCGCCGGCGCCGAAGCCGACCGCCCGCTGGGCGCCCGTGATCAGCTCCGAGCCGAGGTTGCTCGTCATGATCAGCACGGTGTTCTTGAAGTTCACCGTGCGGCCCTGGCCGTCGGTGAGCCGCCCGTCGTCGAGCACCTGGAGCAGGATGTTGAACACGTCCGGGTGCGCCTTCTCGATCTCGTCGAGCAGCACCACCGCGTACGGGCGGCGGCGCACCGCCTCGGTGAGCTGGCCGGCCTCCTCGTAGCCGACGTACCCGGGCGGCGCGCCCACCAGCCGGCTCACGGTGTGCCGCTCCTGGAACTCGCTCATGTCCACCCGGACCATCCGGTCGGACTCGCCGAAGAGCGCCTCCGCGAGGGCCCGGGCCAGTTCGGTCTTGCCGACGCCGGTCGGGCCGAGGAAGAGAAAGCTGCCCATCGGCCGCTCCGGGTCGGCGAGGCCGGTGCGGGAGCGCCGGACCGCCTCGGCCACCGCGGAGACGGCGTCGTCCTGCCCCACCACCCGCTCGTGCAGGTGCCCCTCCAGGCGCAGCAGCCGGTCCCGCTCCTCCTCGGTGAGCTGGGCGACCGGAATCCCGGTCGCCCGGGAGACCACCTCGGCGATCTCCTGCGGCCCGACCTCGGGCACCTGCGAGCCGTTGCCGTCCTCGCCGTGCGCCCGGCGCACCTGGTCCTCCAGCTCGGCGATGCGGTCGCGCAGGGTCGACGCCCGCTCGTACTTCTCGTCGGCGACCGCCTGCTCCTTGTCCCGGCGCACCTCGTCGAGCTGCCGTTCCAGGTCCCGCACGTCGGCCGCCGGGGTCCGCGTGCGCAGCCGCACCCGGGCGCCCGCCTGGTCGATGAGGTCGATCGCCTTGTCCGGCAGGTAGCGGTCGGTGATGTACCGGTCGGAGAGCTCGGCCGCGGCGATCAGCGCCTCGTCGGTGAAGCGGACCTGGTGGTGTGCCTCGTACCGGTCGCGCAGCCCCCGCAGGATGGCCACCGTGTCGTCCACGCCGGGCTCGGGCACGAGCACCGGCTGGAACCGGCGGGCCAGGGCCGCGTCCTTCTCGATGCTCTTGCGGTACTCGTCCAACGTGGTCGCGCCGATCACCCGCAGCTCGCCGCGGGCGAGGGCGGGCTTGAGCATGTTGCTCGCGTCCATGCCGCCCTCGCTGCCGGCGCCACCCGCCCCCACCAGAGTGTGGATCTCGTCCAGGAAGATGATCAGCTCGTCGCGGTGGGCCCGGATCTCGTCGATCACCTTCTTCAGCCGCTCCTCGAAGTCGCCGCGGTAGCGGGTGCCGGCGACCAGCCCGGCCAGGTCGAGCTGCACGACCCGCTTGCCCAGCAGCGTCTGCGGCACGTCGCCGTCGCAGATCCGCTCGGCCAGGCCCTCGACGATGGCGGTCTTGCCGACGCCGGCCTCACCGATCAGCACGGGGTTGTTCTTCGTCCGCCGCGAGAGGATCTCCACGGCCTGCTCGATCTCGTCGGCCCGGCCGATGACGGGGTCGATCTGGTCGTTGTGGGCCAGGTCGGTGAGGTCCTGGCCGTACTGGTCGAGGGTCGGCGTGCCCCGGTCCGGACGGGGCCCGGTCATCGGCCCGCGTTCGGCGTTGGCGGCCTGCAGCGACTCGGGCTGGACCCGGCCGGCGGCGAGCATCCGGCCGGCCGGGGACTCGGGGTTCAGCGGCAGCGCCATCAGGATGTGCTCGGGCCCGATGTAGTTGGCGCCCATCGCCCGGGAGAGCTGGTGGGCGTCGAGCAGCGCCCGCTTGGCCGCCGGGGTGAGCGACAGGTTCGGCGGCACCTCCCCGCGCGGCGCTCCGTCGCCCCGCCCGCCCAGGGCGTTCAGCAGCGTGTCGGGGTCCGCGCCGGCACGCCGGACCAGGTCGCGCAGCGGTTCGCGCTGCAGCGCCGCCCAGAGCAGGTGGTCGGTGTCGAGGTCGGTGCTCTGCTTCTGCGCCGCGCGGCGGGCCGCGTCGGCCAGCATCTCCCGCGCGTCGGCGGTCATGAGCCGGGTGATGTCGACCCGGTGCGCCGGCCGGCGCCCACCCTCGCCCCGGCCGAAGTACCGGGCCAGGAACTCGTCCCAGGGGTCGGTGCCGAAGTCGCCGGGTCCCATCATGTCTGTCCTCCGCAGTCGTGCGGCACGGTCGGCAGGGGCTACCCGGCGGTCGGCGCGACAAACGCCGGGGCGGACCCGCCCGGCGGGGCGGACGGCCGCGCGGATGGCAGGCTGGGGCCATGGACGAACCACCGCTGCTGATCGTGGACGCCGCCAACGTGGTCGGTTCCCGGCCGGACGGGTGGTGGCGGGACCGGGCCGGCGCCACCGCCCGGTTGCGCGACTCGCTGACCGGGGTGGCCGGCGCCGGACTGCTCCCCGACCTGCCGCCTCCGGTGGAGGTGGTCCTGGTGGTCGAGGGCCGCGCGCGGGACGTACCGGCCGCGCCGGGGGTCAGGGTCGTCGCCGCGCGCGGATCGGGCGACGACGCGGTCGTCGAGCTGGTCAGCGCCGCGCCACGGCGGCGACGGGTGGTCGTCACGGCCGACCGTGAGCTGCGGGAACGCGTCACCGCGCGGGGGGCCGAGGTGTACGGGCCCCGCTGGCTGCGCGACACGGCGCGTGACACGGACGAGACGGCCGGGGACTGACGCGCACCATGCATGTGGTCCCACCAATCGGACTCCCGGCGCTTCATGGTGACAAGCGGTCACCGGGGCAGGAACACTGACAGGGCGGATGTCTCCGCACCGCACGGATAGGCTCTAATGAAGGCCTCCCCGCCCCCAGGAGGTACCCCCGTGGCGAGCGTCGCCGAGCTGAAGGCAGCCATCGACGTTGCACTGCAACAGATCGGCGACGGCCAGAGCGCCGTGCAGGCCGCCGGCGAGAAACTGGCCGAGGCGCAGCAGACGCTGGCCGGCGCGCTGGAGGGCAGCGGCCACGAGACGGTCGAGGCGGCGCAGGCCTCGCTGACCCAGGCCAGCCAGGAGCTGGAGGAGTGCCTCGCGGCCACCCTGGTCGCCGTCGAGCAGGCGCAGCTCTACGTCGCGGCGCTGTAAGGCCCGGCCGTGTCGATCGTCGAGGATGTCGGCGCACAGGTCCGCGCCGCCGCCGAGGAGCTGCCGCTCGGCCTGGTGGCGCAGGCGTTGGAGAAGTTCGGGCTGGCCAGCGAGCGACTCCGCTGGGTGCGCCAGGAGTCGGCCGACCCGATGGGGGTCCCGGAGCTGTCCGCCGCCACGGAGCACGCCGAGACCGCCGGATACGCGCTGCGGCTGGCGCAGGAGCAGCTCGGGGCGTACCTGACGGCGATCGGGTTGGGCGGCGACGGGGCTGCGCCGGCCCGGCCGGCGCAGCCGGAGCGCACCCGGCACGACGCGCCGCGGGAGGGCGCCCCGGCGGCGGCCCCGGTCGCGCCGGCCGAGCAGGTGCGGCTGCGGCGCTGGTGGTCGGTGCGGGTGGCGGAGCTGACCGGCGGGCGGGAGGGCGCCGACGAGCCGGACGAGCGGATCACCGACTCCGCCGAGCTGCTACGCCGGGTCGTGCGCGGGGTACGCGCCGGCGACCGGGACCGGCTGCACGCCGAGCTGCGCCGGGCGCACGCGGACGTCGGGCTCGGGCTGGCCGCGCTCGCCCCGCCGCTGCTGCGTGATCTCGCCGGCGACCTGCTCGGGCGCCCGCCGCGGGCCGAGGACCTCGGCCGCCTGCGCGGCGAGCTGGACGGACGGGTCCGCGACCTGCTGCCCGGACTGCCGGCACCGGTGCTGGAGACGTTGCTGACCCGGGTGTGCCGGATGCCCCCGCCACGCCGCTCCGGGGAGCCGCCGCACGCCGCCGACTCCGCGGTGGCCGGTGGCGTGCTGACCGGCGTGCTCCTCGCCCGCCTGGGCCGGGACCTGCCCGCCGACGCCGTGGCCACGAAGGGCACCCCGGATCAGGCCGGCGACGGCGGAGGTGGCCGGACGGGCGCGGGGCGCACCGGCGCCGGCCGTACGGCGGCGGAGCCGGGTCGGGCGGCGCCGGCCGGGCCGGCGGACGCGAGACCGGGGCGGGCGGCCTCGGCAGGGATGGTCGGCCGGACCTCGGCGGCCTTCGGCGCCCGATCCGACCGGCCCGGACCGTGGGTGGACGCGCCGCGGCGGACCCCGCGCCGGGACGGCGATGGCTGACCGACGCGCGCAGCTGGTCAGCCGGGTCCGGGACACGCTCGCCGACGCGCTCGGCGCGGCCCGCACCCGGCTCTTCGCCGCCCAGGCCGAGCTGGCCGCCGGCCGGGAGCGACTCGTGCGGGTGCGCGAGGCCTCGGCGGCCGTGCCGGCCCGCGTCGGCGCGGAGCGGGACCGGCGGCTCGCCGAGCTCGACGAGCGACACGCGGCCCGGATCACCGAGCTGGCCCGCCGGGCCGCCGACGCCGCCTGGCGGGAGGCGCCCGGCGCCGCGGTCGAGGAGTGGGGCCGCTGGCACCCGACCCCCGTCGACCGGGGCGAACCCCCCGGCGCGCTGCGGATCGGCACCCTCGGCCTGCCGGGCGCCGAGCCGGTGCCGGCGCTCGTGCCGCTGCTCGACGCCGGCCACGTGGAGCTGGTCGGGGACGACCGGGACGGCTGCGACGCGGTGGTGTCCGCGCTGCTGCTGCGCGCCCTCGGCCGGGCCGGGCCCGGCACCGTGCGGCTGATGGGGTACGACCCGGAACACCTGGGCGGCGGCCTGGCCGGATTCGCGCCCCTGGGCACCGCGGGCCTGCTCACCTTCGTCGGCCCCGGCGGCCTGGGCCGGTTGCTGGACGACCTGGTGGAGCAGATCCGCCGGATCAACGAGACCGTGCTGGCCGGCGAGCACAGCTCACTGCGCGAGCTGGCCGCCGCGACGGGGCGCCGACCCGAGCCGTGGCGGGTGGCGGTGCTGCTCGGCGGCGACGAGCTGTCCCGACACGAGCGGGGCCAGCTCGACCGGGTGGTCCGCACCGGCGCGGCGTGCGGCGTGCACCTGGTGGTGCGCGGGGTGACGCTCCCGGACGACCCGACGGTCACCCGGGTCGTCGTCGAGCCGGGCGGCGCGCGCATCGATGCGATGCCGAGCCTCCTGGTACGACTCGACCCGCCGCCACCGTCGACGCTGGTCACCGAGACCTGCCGCGACGTGGCGGCCCGCGTCAACGCCGGGCCTGCGCCGACCCCCTTCACGGACCTGCTGCCGCCGCCCGAGCGGATGTGGCAGGAGGATTCGGCCACGGGGCTCACGGCACCCATCGGCGAGGGACCGCACGGCCGGCCGGTGCTGCTGACGTTGGGCGACTACCCGCCGCACGCGCTGATCGGCGGGCCGTCGGGCACCGGCAAGACGAATCTGATCTTCGCCTGGATCGGGGCGCTCGCCGCCCGCTACTCCCCCGCCGAGCTGGAGTTCTACCTCCTCGACTTCAAGGAGGGGGTGTCCTTCGCCCGGTTCGCCCAGGGCCGGCGTGACCCGAGCTGGCTGCCGCACATGCGCCTGGTCGGCATCAACGTCAACACCGACCGCGAGTTCGGGTTGGCGCTGCTGCGGTTCCTCGCCGAGGAGCTGCGGCGGCGGGCGGACGCCGCCAAGAAGCACGAGGTCACCAAGCTCGCCGAACTGCGTGCGGTCGACCCGACCGGGCGCTGGCCGCGCATCGTGGCGGTGGTCGACGAGTTCCAGATGCTGCTCGCCGGGCGGGACGTGGTCGCCCGGGAGGCGGCCGACCTCCTGGAGGATCTGGCCCGACGCGGCCGGTCGCAGGGCATCCACCTGGTGCTCGCCTCGCAGGACGTCCGGGGCATCGAGGCGCTGTGGGGACGGCCGGCGCTGGTCGCCCAGTTCACCCTGCGGATCGCGTTGCCCAAGGCGCTGCGGATCCTCGCCGAACGCAACGACGCGGCCCAGTCGCTGCCCCGCTGGCACGCGGTGATCAACGCCGAGTCGGGCCTGCCGGAGGGCAACGAGGTGGCCCGGATCCCGTCGGCCAGCGACTGGGAGACGTGGAGCGGCCTGCAGCACCGGCTGTGGCGGATGCGCCCGCAGGATGCCGCACCGGCGCGGCTCTTCGACGGTGACGCGATCCCCCGCCTGGTCGACGCCCCGGACTTCCGCGCGCTCACCCCCGGCGACGGCACGGGGCGGGGGCCGGTCGCGCTGCTCGGCGAGATCATCGACGTGCAGGCCCGCTCGGCGGCGCTGCGGCTGCCCCGCGCCCCGGGGCGCAACCTCGCGGTGCTCGGCACCCGGGTCGACGAGGCGTGCGCCGTGCTGGACGCGGCCGCCCGCTCGCTGGCCCGCCAGCACCGCCCCGGGACCGCCCGGTTCTCCATCGCCTGCCTCGACCCGGACGCCGACCCCGTCGCGCGGGCCCTCTACGAGGACCTCGCCGACGACGCCGCCTGGTACGACGAGGAGACCGTGCCGGAGCTGATGGCCGAGACCGTGGAAGGGCTCGCCACCGCCGGCGAACCGCACTACCTGCTGCTCTTCGCGGTGGACGCCGCGGCGGGCTCGCTGGCCGCGCGGGCCGGCCGGCGTACCGGGCTGGAGCAGCTGCGCCGGATCCTGCACGACGGGCCGGAGCGGCGTACCCACGTGCTGGCCTGGTGGCGGGGCGTCGCCCGGATGCGCGCCGACCTGGGCGGGCCCGCGGCGCGCACCGACCAGATCGGCGCGTGGGTGGCGCTCGACGCGCACGGCGGCGAGCTGGGCTCGTCGCTCTACCCGGGCACCGGCGGCCCGGACTGGTATCCCCGACCGTGGCGGGGCCTCTTCTTCGACCGGGCGGTCCACCGCACCGGCCAGGTGATCATCCCTTATGGACCATCGCGATGAACCGACCCGTCGCCAGTGAGACGTACGCGGCGCAGCTGCGGCGGCTTGCCGACCTGACCGCCCGCGTGCACGACCAGCGGGAGGAGGCGCGCACCTGGTACGAGCGGCAGTGCGCCGCCGCGGACCGCGCGGTCGCCGAGGCCGCGGAGCAGGTGAGGCGCGCGGAGCGGGAGCTGGCCGACGCCCGGGAACTCCAGGAGCGGGTCGACGCCGAGGTCGCGCACCTGTGGCAGGTGCTGCGGGAACGGCTCGGTCCCGGCGGGCGGCGACTCGCCGACCCACCCGCTCCCACCGCCGGTGTGGACGCCGACCCGGTGCTGCTGCTGGCCCGCGTACGGGAGCTGCTCGACCGCACCCGGCAGCCCGGTGAGCTGCCCGGCGGGGTGAACCCGCTGCTCGCCCTCTGCGGGGTGGCCGGTGCCGTGCTGGCGTACGCCCTCGGCGCGGGCGCCCGGGCGGCCGGGGTCGGCTACGGCGGTGACCTGGCGGTCGGTATGCCCGTGCTGGCGCTGGTGGTGACGTTGCTCGGCCCGCTGGTGGGCCTGGTGCCGGCCAAGGTGCTGGCCGACCGGCGGCACGCCGTGCTCGGCCCCCGCCCGATCACCGTGGTCCTGGGCGCCGGGCTGCTGACCACGGCGCTGCTGCTGGCGCTGGTCCGCTGACGCCCCGTGCCGCCCCCGCTGTCCGCGTCCCCCGGTCCCGCCGGACCGGCGCACAGGCGCGGGAGGCCGCGGCGGCGCGGGGTCAGGCGGGGACGATCACCGCCTCGCGGAGCAGGCGCCGCGCCAGCACGAGCCGGTCGGCGTCGTCCGGGAGGCCGGGTAGGTCCCCGACCCTGCTCCCCGTGCCGTCGAGCAGCGCGCGCAGCGCCGGCTCGCACGGAGCGGGTAGCGTGATCGTCCGGTCGACGAGGCGCAACACGATCCGCTCCTCGCCCTCGGGCGCGAGCTGCCAGCGCAGCCCGGGGCGCGCGGCGACCCGGCTGTCCGGGGTGAGGGCGGCCAGCGCCGCCGCCTGCGCCAGCGGGCGGATCGGGGCGGGTCGGGCGGCCGGCCAGGCGCGCCGCCGCAGCCGCGCGGCCACCGCCACCGGGTCGACGCGCAGCAGCCAGTCCCGCAGCGCCTCGACGGTCTCGGTGAGCTCCGGCTCGATGGCGTCCGGATCGGCGACGTCGGTGCCGAGCGGCAGACCGGCCCGCAGCCGGGGGTCGTCGGCCGCCAGCGCCAGCAGCTCCTCCACGAGGGCGTAGCGGGTCAGCGCGCGGACGCCGACGGTCAGGTGCAGTGAGCTGGAGTCCTGCGCCTGCGCGCGGTGCAGCCAACCGCGGGGCAGGTAGAGCGCGTCGCCGGGAGCGAGGACCACGTCGAGCGCGGGCGGCCCCTGCTCGGTGGCGGCCACCTCGTCGGCCCGGCCGCCCCACGGCTGCTTCTCCAGCGGGTCGGGCAGCACCGGCGGGTGGATCAGCCAGTGCTTGCGACCGTCCACCTGGAGCACGAAGACGTCGTGCGTGTCGTAGTGGGTGGCGAAACCCTGGTTGCCGGCCGGCGTCAGGTACGCGTTGACCTGCAACGGCTGGCCGAGTGCGAGCCCCAGGTCCCGGGCGAAGTCGATCAGTGCGGGCCAGGTGCGGTGCAGACCCTGGAGCACCAGGGTCGCGCCGGCGGCGTACTGCTCCAGGACCCGCTCGTCGAGCACCTGGTCGTCGATCTCGGCGCCGGCGCCGCCGCTCCCGGTCCAGCGCGACGAGGGCACCAGCTCCCCGTCCTTGGCGATCCGCAGGAACGGCGTCCGCAGACCGCGGCGGCTGAGCAGCTCGTCGGCGTCGGCGGGGCTGAACAGGTCGGTGAAGCCGACCGGGTTGGGCAGTTCGTCGGCGCGGGAGAGCAGCGGGGTGCGACCCCAGTGGGCGGCCGCGAACTTCGCCGGCTCGACGGCCACGCACCGCGCGAGCGCGTCCGCCGCCGACGCCGCCGCCGGGCGGCCCGTGCCGCCCGGCGAGTCCACGTGCGTCACGGCCATCCGTCAGCGCGCGGGGCCGTCGGCGCCACCGTCCTGCTTGCCCGGCGTCGCGCCGCCGTCGGCCGGGCCCTCGGCGCCACCGTCCGCGCCGCCGTCCTGCTTGCCCGGGGTCGCGCCACCGTCGGCCGGGCCCTCCGCGCCCTGGTCGGCGCCGCGGTCCATGCCGCGTTCGACGCCCTGGTCGGCGCTGCCGTCCGCACCGCCGTCGCGCTTGCCGGGCGTCGCGCCCCCGTCGGCGGGGCCTTCGGCGCCACCGGCGCCGCTCGTGGTCATGTCGTCGTCGCTGAGTGCCATCGGTGCTCCCTCGTGCCGCCCCGCCGTGCGCCGGGGACTCTCGTGCAGCGGGTGCTACCCCACGCTCGCTTCTCTAACCACACCGTAGACGCCCGGCAGGGCGGGCACGGCCGGTTCGCGGGGAGCGCGCGACCCGCGCCCGCGGGCCGTCCGCCGCCGGTGCCGCGGCGGCCGACCGGCCGGGTGAGCGCCGTGCCACGCGGATCGGCGGGAGGCCGCCCGGGATGGCAGGATGGGCCGGACGGCCCAGGAGGTGTCGATGACCGAGCCGACAGTGACCCCGCTCGAACCCGTGACGGAGGACTGGCAGCGCGCACTGGCCGTGGTGGCGCACCCCGACGACCTGGAGTTCGGCGCCGCGGCGGCGGTGGCCCGCTGGACGGGTCAGGGCAAGCAGGTCGTCTACTGCCTCGTCACCAGCGGTGAGGCGGGCATCGACGGGATGCCGCCGCCGCAGGCCCGGCGGGTGCGCGAGGAGGAGCAGCGGGCGTCCGCCGCGCTGGTCGGGGTCGACACGGTCGAGTTCCTGGGTCTGCCCGACGGTGTGCTGGAGTACGGCGTCCCGCTGCGCCGGGCGATCGCCGAGGTGGTGCGCCGGCACCAACCCGAGATCGTCATCACGAACAACTTCCGCGAGACGTGGGACGGGGCGTACGCCCTGAACCAGGCCGACCACATCGCCACCGGCCGCGCGGTGCTGGACGCGGTGCGCGACGCCGGCAACCGGTGGGTCTTCCCGGAGCAGTTGACCGACGGGGTGCGGCGGTGGGCCGGGGTGCGGCAGGTGTGGGCCGCCTCGTCGCCGCGCGCCGCCCACGGGGTCGACGTCACCGACACGTTCGACCGGGGTGTCGACTCGCTGCGGGCGCACGAGGCGTACCTGGCCGGGCTGGGCGACGGGAGCTTCGACGCCGAGGAGTTCCTGGAGGGGCTGTCGCGGCCGGCCGGTGTCCGGCTCGGCACCCGCCACGGGGTCGCGTTCGAGGTGTTCCACTTCGACCTCTGGTAGCCGCCGATGATCCTGCTCGGCACCTCCGGATGGCAGTACCGCGACTGGCGCGACCGGTTCTATCCGTCGGGGCTGCCGCAGCGGCTCTGGTTGGAGCACTTCGCGGAGCGGTTCGCCACCGTGGAGGTGAACAACGCCTTCTACCGGCTGCCGGAGCGGGAGACCTTCGCCGCGTGGCGCGCGCGTACCCCCGACGACTTCTGCGTGGCGGTGAAGATGAGCCGCTACCTGACCCACATCAAACGGCTCCGGGACCCGGCCGAGCCGGTGGCGCGGTTCCTGGGCCGGGCCACGGCGCTGGGCGACCGGCTCGGCCCGGTGCTGCTGCAACTGCCGCCCACCCTGGCGGCGGACCCACCGGCGCTCGACGCGACGCTGCGGCTCTTCCCCGCCGAGGTGCGGGTGGCGGTCGAGCCGCGCCACCGCTCCTGGTGGACGGCGCAGACCCGGGCGACGCTGGAGCGGCACGGGGCGGCGCTGGTCTGGGCGGACCGGGCCGGTCGGCCCGTCACGCCGCTGTGGCGGACGGCCGACTTCGGCTACCTGCGGCTGCACGAGGGCCGGGCGCGACCGCACCCGCGTTACGGCCGCGCGGCGCTGGCCTCGTGGGTGCGCCGGCTCGCCGACACGTTCGGCGACGGCAGGACGTACGTCTACTTCAACAACGATCCGGGCGGCGCGGCCATCGCGGACGCGGTCGCCTTCGCCGCCCTGGCCGCCCGGGCGGGGCTGCGGGTCAGCCGCGTCCCGGCCGGGTGATGTGCGGCCCGCCCCGCAGCGGGGCGGGCCGACGTCACCTCACGGAGGCGGCGTCGCCTCACGGCATCATCCGCGCCAGGTCCCGGGGCATGGTGTCCTTCACGTCCTCCCACTCGCCCTGGGTGACGTGCCGGCGCAGCGTGTCGAGCACCACCTGCACCACCCGCTCCGGACCGCCCTCCACGTCGTACGGGAAGCCCTGACGGACCTCGTAGAGGAAGTCGTCACGGTTCAGCTTGACGGGCACGTCGGACGGGCGCCACCCGTCGAAGTAGATGCCGCGCACGAGCACCGGCAACTGCTGGGCGAACTCGGCGCTCTCCTGCACCGGCAGGCGGTCGCGCAGCAGGTGCAGCACGGTCCGCAACGCGGCGTAGGACTGGTTGCGCTGCGCCTTCGGCCAGCCGTAGGCGCTCTCGATGTCCTTCAGGATCAGGTTCGTCTTGTCCAGCGAGGACTCGAACGCCGAAATGAACTGCTCAGCCATCTTCCCACCCCCGTTCGTCCGTGACCCAGCGTCGGTCGTCGTCGCGCCGCGGCGGCCCCACCGGGCCCGGCCGGGTCCGGATCGGGCTGCGCCGGCCGGCCGGTGCGGCCTGCCGGGCGTCCCGGGACGAGCCGACCACGTGCAGCACGGACCCGCGTCGGGGATCCGCCACCACCCGAGTCATACCGGTCACCTCCTCGTGGTGCGCCGGCCGGTCCACCGACCGCACGCACTCTCCACGGTGCCTCCCCGCGGGGTGACCCGGCGTCACCCGTGTGGGGTGAGGCGGGCCGCGCGGTCGACAGGGCCGCGCTCAGTCGTCCCCGAGCAGGCCGGCGAGGGTGGCGGCGTTGGTCTGCGCGTAGTCGCGGTAGCAGTTGTTCATGAGCACGTGCGTCTCTGCGGCCGAGTCCGCCAGCTCGCGCAGCTTCGGCGCCCAGTCGCGCAGCTCCGCCTCGGAGTAGCGGTAGCCGAACTTCTCGTGGATGTCGGTGCTGGTCCACTTCTCGCTGTGCCCGTGGAAGCGCACCACCGCCAGGTCCGCGGTGGCAGCCAGCACCGGCGGCACCGACGAGCGGTGCCCCTGCGGCATGTCCACGCAGACGTACGGCAACCGGTGCTTACGGAGGAACTCCAGCGTCTCGTCCCGGTTGTCGCCGTCGAACCAGGAGGCGTGCCGGAACTCGTACACCGGTCGCAGCGGGGCACAGCGCCTCGCGACCTCCAACAGGTACTGCTTGTTGTCGCGCTTGATGGTGAACCAGGGCGGGAACTGGAACAGCAGCGCGCCGAGCTTGCCCACCTCCACGAGCGGGTCGAGCGCGGCGAGGAAGCGCGTCCACACCTCCTCGTACGCCTGCGGGGCGAGGGCGTCCGGGTAGACGTTGCGCTTCTCCGTCTGCGGCCGCAGGTCCTTGTAGAGGGCGCTGACCCGGGTCGGGTGTCCGGTGAGCAGGCTGAACGCCTTCACGTTGAAGGTGAAGCCGGCCGGGGTGCGCTCGGCCCAGAGCCGCGCGGTCCGCTCGGCCGGCGGCGAGTAGTAGGTGGCGTCCACCTCGACCAGGGGGAACTGGCGGGCGTAGTACGCCAGCCGCTTCTCCGGGGTGTCCGCGGTCTGCGGGTACCAGCCGGAGTCCAACAGCGTCCGGTCGGTCCAGGACGCGGTGCCCACCTTGATGTCACCCATGGGTGAAGTCCACCGCGCTCCGGACCGACCGGCAACCGGGCCGTGCCGTCAGGCCGCCCGCCGCTCCCGGGTCTGCTTGCAGGAGACGCAGGTGGTGGCCGAGGGGAAGATCTCCAGCCGCTCGACCGGGATCGGTGCCGAGCAGCCCTCGCAGAAGCCGTAGGTGCCCTCGTCGAGGCGGGTGAGGGCGTGCTCGTACTGGGCGCGGCGGTCGAGGATGGTGCGCAGCAGCGACTGGGCGGTGTCGCGCTCCGCGGTCTTCGTGCCGCTGTCGGCCTGGTCGTCGCCGGCCGTGTCGCCGACCTCGACCAGCCGCAGCACCTGACTCTGCAGCACCGCCTGCTCGTACTCCGCGGACAGCTCGTCGTAGCGCGCTTGGAGGGACTGCCGGATCTGGTCGATCTCCGCCTCGGTTCGGCCCGTTCCTACCGTGTCGTGGACGAGCATGGCTGCCTGCCTTTCCTGGCCTCTGGTCAACCGGGGGCCCGGCGCGCGGTGGCCCCGGTCACGGTCGCGTCCGGTGCACGGGCGATCACCCGTGCTCTGTGAGCCGGGCGATTACCCCCCGGATCTCGCGATCAAACCGGGGATTTCCGGGACGCCGGGGCACGATCGTCCGCCCGCTCAGTCCCCCTCCACGAGGGCGGGATGGCGGGGGTCGTCGACCCGTACCACCACGTCGGCGAAGGAGGCGGGGTCGACCTCGGCGGCGTACCGGTCGAACGCCGGCAACGTCCACCGCTGCGCGGGATCGGTGCGCCGGCGCAGCGCCGCCGGGGAGAGCGCCAGGTGGACGGTGACGTCGAAGGGGAGCCCGCCGCCGAGCAGCAGCGCGCCGCTGACCAGCACCACCCCGCCGGGCGGGAGGTCGACGTACGCCGCCCGGCTGGCCCGGTCGGCCACGGCGTCCCAGAGCGAGGGCAGCATCCGGCCGGACCCGCCCGGCGCGGCCGGGTCGAGCACCTCCCGGCGCAACCCGGCCTCGTCGACCCACCCCTCGTAGTACGCGTCCGGGTTGGTGCGGCCCTGCTCGAGGCGGACCGAGGCGGGCCGCAGGAAGTCCTCCGCGCGCACGTGCAGGACGGGGCGGCCCCGGGCCCGCAGCGGGTCGACGAGCGCGGCGGCCAGCGCGTCCGGGGCCGCGGCGGCGGGGCCGTCGACGCCGACCCGCAGCCGTGCCGGCGCGGCGGCGGCGTCGGTGTGGGCGGCCTGCTCGGCAAGCCGGTCGGTCAGCTCGGTGACGAGTCGCTCGGGCGAGATGGGGCGGATGCGCACCCGACCATCCTGCCCGGCGCTCGCGCGGTCAGCCGCTGCGGTCGACGGTCACCCGGGCGTCGTCGGCGAGCCGGTAGCCGACCCCGTAGACCGTCGTGACCAGCGGGACGTCCACGCCGACCTTGCCGCGCAGCCGGCGCACGTGCACGTCGACGGTGCGGACGCCGGCGTGCTCGTAGCCCCAGACGGCGTTGAGCAGTTGCAGGCGGGTGAAGACCCGGCGGGGGTGGGCCACCAGGTGCAGGAGCAGGTCGAACTCGAGGCGGGTCAGGGGCAGCGGCTCACCGTCGCGCAGCACGGAGCGGGACGAGGCGAGGATGTGCAGGGTGGGGATCGTCGGGGCGAGCGACCGGGAGGCGGCCCGGTTGGCCGGCACGTCGACGCGCCGCTCCACGGCGGGGGCGGGGAGGCCGGAGACGACGCCCTCGCCGCGTTCGATCATCTCGCGGGCGGCCTCCAGCAGGCGGCGGGCCGGCGCGGTCAGCGACTCCTCGCACGTCAGCGGGATCGAGAGGGTGACGGTGAGCACCGGCGCCGGATTGTTGGCCGGACGGCGCTGACCACCGGGGGGTCGACCGGGGACCGCGGGTTGGGACGTATGCCATCCGGCGCGCGACGAGGCGGGGCTGACCGACATGGTCCTCCTTGGCTGATCCGGGTTTATCCCCACGGCCCGGGACGCCGCTTCATCGATGCTTCCCGGCGCCCGTGCGAGGGTCAAGAGGCGGCTGCGTTGCATGAATGTGACAATTGACGAACGCATCGGAGCCGCCTGCTCGCTCTGTGTACGAGGCCTGATGATTACAGCAGAGCCGCCCGGATGACCCGATACGGGGGGTCCCCTCCCGGTTCACATTCGACGTTGGCGGGGCCGACGGCATCCCTGGGGCCTCACCACCGCTTCGGACGCGCTCCCATGTGGACCGGGCGCGTCACCCGCACGGGACGCCGCCGCTGGCGTGGCTCACCCTCCCGCCGCGGCCTCGGCGAGGCGCTCCACGGTGACGCGGGCGTCGTCGGCGAGGCGGTAGCCCACCCCGTGCACGGTGGTCACGAGCGGGGTCCCGGTGCCGAACTTGGCGCGCAGCCGGCGCACGTGCACGTCGACCGTGCGGGCCACGGCGTGCTCG
Source organism: Micromonospora xinjiangensis (assembly GCF_056150165.1). Taxonomy (NCBI): domain Bacteria; kingdom Bacillati; phylum Actinomycetota; class Actinomycetes; order Micromonosporales; family Micromonosporaceae; genus Micromonospora; species Micromonospora xinjiangensis. The sequence goes on from NZ_JAXCFO010000007.1 coordinate 216,694, forward strand.
TAGCCCCAGACGTTGGTCAGCAGTTGCAGCCGGGTGAAGACCCGGCGGGGGCGTTCGGCGAGGAACAGCAGCAGGTCGTACTCGATGCGGGTCAGCGGGACGACCCGCTCGCCGTGGCGGACGACGCGCGGGCCGGCGAGGATGTGGATCTCGTCGGGCCGCGGCGGCGCGGGGACCACCCGGGGCGTCCGGGGCGTGGGGGCGCCGCGCAGCCGCCCCTCGCCGGACTCGGCGAGTTCGCCGATCAGGTCGAGCAGCCGGGCCAGCCGCGGCGGGAGCGGGCCGGGCTGGAGGTCGACGGTGATGGTGAGGGTCGCCGCGGAGCGGACGGACCGGTCGGCGCGGGCCGGCGGGTGGGACCGCGGAGAGATGGCGACGACGGACATGGTGCCTCCTGTGACGGCGTACGTCCGCCACGCCCGGTGGAGCGCGGCGGTCAGCGGAGCGCTCGGCCGGCGGTCACCGGGAGCGGGGTGGGGGGCAGCGGGGTCGGGCCGAGGGCGGGCAGGCCGGCGATCCGCCAGGCGGCGAACCCGCCGACGATGTCGGTGGCCCGCCACAGGCCGAGGTCCTGGAGGGAGGCGGCGGCGAGCGAGGAGGTGTAGCCCTCCTGACAGAGGATCACCACCGGCAGGTCGTAGCCGACCGCCTCGGGCAGACGGGACGGGCAGCGCGGGTCGAGGCGCCACTCGAGCACGTTGCGCTCCACGGCGAGCGACCCCGGCACCATGCCGTGCGCGGCGCGCTGGGCGGCCGGCCGGATGTCGACCAGCAGCGCGCCCGACCGGTACGCCAGGTGCGCCCGCTCCGGTTCGAGCCGGTCGAGCCGGGCGCGCGCGGCGGCCAGGATCTCGTCGATCCCGCGCGATCCCGGCGGGGGCACCCGGGCCGGACAGCCGGCGGGACGGGACTGCTGCATGTGCGGTTCCTTCCGATGCGGACGGCGCGCAGGGCCGTCGGACGGGGTGTCGGGGGCGGCCGGGCGACCCGCGGCGCGGATCACCAGGCGACGCCCGCCTCGGCCACCTCGGCGGCGCGCAGCCGGCCGTCGACGAGGTGGTAGCGGGTCATCCGGCGCAGCGCCGGGCGGTAGACGTGCACGCTGACCGCGGGCTCGGCGTGCCGGTTGGCGACGACGTGCACGTGCCGGACGCCGAAGCGGCGGCCGGCGCCGGCGGGCAGCCGCCGGGGGCGCAGGCGCCCGCCGGAGACGGTCTCCTCGGTGAGCACCCCGGCGACGACCAGGAAGGCTCCCGCCGAGCCGCCGTGGTCGTGCAGGTCGGTGCCCTGACCGGGCAGCCAGCTCAGCGCCCACACCTCGTGGTCGGCGCCGGCGGCGAGCCGGGCGTACCAGCGCTCGGCGGGGTCGAAGCGCAGTGGCACCGGCCAGGCCGACGGGTCGGCCCATCGGGCGGCGACGGCGAGCAGGTCGGGCTCGGTGCGGCTGCGGTGGCTCATGGCGTCCTCACGGGTCGGGCAGGTGCGTCACCGCCAGCCTAGGATATAAACCCTATAGGTTTAGTAGGTATTCCGGATGCTGGGACGGCCCCTCGCCCCGGCCCGGTCAGCGGAGGACGGGCGGCTCCACCCGGTAGCCCGGCACCGACGGCCACCGGACGGTGAGCACCACCGACTCCCGCTCGGCGTACCAGGAGTGGTCCACGCCGGGACCCCACACCACGTAGTCGCCGGGGGCGCCGAGCACCACGGTGCGGTCGCGCAACTCGACGCGGAACCGGCCGCTCACCAGCACCAGCAGGGCGGTACGGCGCTCGCCGGTCGCCCACCGCGAGCGCGTCTCCCCCGGCGGGTGCACCCCCCACTTGATCTCGACGTCGGTGCTGTGCCGGACCTCGCCCACCGGCATGAAGTGCCCCAGCAGCCAACCACCGTTCGTCGCGCCGTCGACGGCGGCGTTGCCCACGTAGACCGTCTCGTCCATGATCCTCCCCACGCGCCGCAGACGGTACCAAGCGCGGCCCGGCCCGTAACCTGGACCGGTGAGCGAGGGGCGGCGCCGCTGGCCCGGGGTGCCGACCAGACCCGCGCCAACGACCGGGGCGCGCCCCCGCATCCCCGAGCGCGCTCGCCCCGCGCCCGGTATACAGGGGCGGTGGAAGATCCGCTGCCCGAGCAGATGCGCACGGCCGGCGCCGCGCTGCTGGCCACGCTCGACGAGCCGGCGCGGGCCCGCGCCACCTACCGCTTCGACGACACCGAGGCCCGGCACTGGCTGGAGTATCGGCCCCACCCGCGGCCCGGCGTCTGCCTCGACGACCTGGGCCGCGCCGGGCGCAAGGCCGCCCACCGGCTGCTGGCCACCGCGCTGAGCCCCGCGGCGTACGCGCAGGCCATGGCGATCGTCGCCCTCGAGGAGGTGCTGGACCGGGCCGAGGGATGGCGGCAGGGCCGGCACAGCGGCGACTACTGGGTGGCGGTCTTCGGCGACCCGGCGCGCGACGACCGCTGGGCCTGGCGGCTGGAGGGGCACCACCTCTCGGTCAGCATGACCGTCGTCGACGACCAGGTCTCCCCCGCCCCGATCTTCTTCGGCGCGAACCCGGCCGCCGTCCGGCACGCCGGGCGGCCGGTCTCCCGGCCACTGGCCGTCGAGGAGGACCTGGCGCGCGCCCTGCTGGACGCCATCGGCCCGGCCGCGCGGGCGGCGGCGATCGTCGCCGACGAGGCTCCCCGGGACATCATCAGCGCCACCCGGCCCCACGTGGACGCCCCGCTGGAGCCGCTCGGCGTGCCGGCGGACCGGCTCGGCCCGACCGGCCGGGCGCTGCTCGGGCAGCTGGTGGCGGTCTACCTCGACCGGCTCCCACCCGAGCTGGCGATCCGCGAGGCGCGCCGGCTCGACGGCCGCGAGCTGCACTTCGCCTGGGCCGGCCCGACCCGCCCCGGGCAGCGGCACTACTACCGGGTGCAGGGCGACGACCTGCTGATCGAGTACGACAACACCACCGACGACGGCAACCACGCGCACACCGTGCTGCGCCGACCGGCGAGCGACTTCGGCCAGGACGTCCTGGCCGACCACCACCGCGCACACTGACCCCGGCACGCCCTCGCGACCGGAACGCGGGTGGGCGCCGGTCAGGGACGGTGGGCCTCGATGAGGAAGCGGCGGGCGTGGGCGACGAACGGACCCTCGGCCAGGATGCGCCGGTGCAGGGCGTACAGCTCGCGCCGGTAGCGCTCGACGGTGAAGCCGGGGACGGTCCAGACCACCTTGCGCAGGAACCACACGACCGCCCCGATGTCGTGGAACACCGTGCGCAGGGTCGCCTCCCGCAGGTCGACCACGTCCAGCCCGGCGGCCCGGGCCTCGGCCACCGCCCGGGCCGGGTGCCGCGCGGTGGGCGGCGGCAGCGGCCCGAGGATCGCCTCGCTGAGTTCGCGTACCGTGCCCGGCCCGATCTGCTGGGACAGGAACGTGCCCCCGGGCCGGAGCACCCGGGCGGTCTCGGCCCAGTCGGTGCGGACGGGATGCCGGCTGACCACGAGGTCGAAGCTGGCGTCGCGGAACGGCAGCGGGGCGTCCGGGGTCACCGACACCACGGTGGCGCCCAGCGGGCGCAGCACCCGGCGGGCGACCTCGACGTTCGGCGGCCAGCCCTCGGTGGCCACGAGCAGCCGGGGCGGCCGGGGCACCTCGGACAGCACCTCACCGCCGCCGGTGTCCACGTCCAGCGCGGCGTCGGCCGACGCCATGCGGGCGGCGACCAGCCGCGCGTAGCCCCAGGGTGGGCGCTCCTCGGTGGCGCGGCCCGCCAGCCAGTCGAACGCCCAGCCCTCGACGGGCGCGGCAGCCCCGTCGGCGACCAGGTGCGCGAAGTCGGAGTCGGTCTCCATCCGGGCAAGCCTGCCGGGCCGTGCTCACCCCGGCAACGGGTTTGTCCCGTGCCCGGTGGGCTCAGGGCCGAGGCGGGATGATCTCGACGGTCGAGCCGTGCACCCCGTTCAGGGCGTCGAAGGTGGTGGCCTCGGCGCGGCCCTCGTCGAAGCGGTGCACCAGCCGGGCGCCGAGTCGGACACCCACCCCGCCCACGGCGAGGGCGACCAGCTCGGTGAGGAGCAGCGCCACCGTGGCGCCGCGCTCCGGCGAGTCGGCCCGGATGAGGCAGGCGAGCAGGAACAGCCCGGCCATCGCGAGGTTCACGAGGTTGAAGGCGACGGCGGTGCGCCGGGTGCGGCCACCGGGCACGTCCCACAGGTCGACCATGCCGGCGACCATGGCCAGCCCGGCCGCGACCAGCGCCGCCACCGCCGTCCAGTAACCGACCTCGCCGAGGAAGGCGGGCCCGCCGAGCACGTCGGTCAGGTCGAAGACGACAGCGCTGACGAAGAGCCCGTACGGGAACGTCACCAGCATCGGTTGGATCGGGTGCCCCTGGACCCGCAGCCGGCTCTGCATCGTTCCCTCCCCTGGTTCGATCGGTCGGTCAGTCCAGGGTGCTACCCGGGCGCATCCGGGGCGAAACGGCGCGATACCGCGCCCGGTCAGTTGTCGCGGGACCGGGAGACGGTGCGGACCAGCCGTTCGGCCACCTGGCGCAGCGGGATGTCGAGGGAGGAGGCGGCGGTGCGCAGCACCTCCAGCGCCTCCTCGGCCGGGCAGCCGCGCTGAGTCATGATCACGCCGATGGCCTGGCCGACCACACCGTCGTCCAGCAGCGAGGTGTCGCGCTCGCCGGCCACCTCGAGTTGCCGGGCCCGGTCACGGACGGCGGCGAGCAGCAGTCCGGCGTGCTCGGCGAGCAGCATGGCGGTGAGCTGGTGCTGGGTGGTGAGCACGTCGGACGCGCCCGCGTAGAGGTTGATGGCCCCGAGCACGTGGTCGTCCACGTCGAGCGGAGCGGAGATCACGCCGCGCACGCCGAGGTCGACGGCGTGGGCGGTCCAGTCCGGCCAGCGCCGGTCCCGGCCGAGGTTCTCCGAGATGACCATTTCCCGACGCCGGATCGCGTCCATGGCCGGGGTGTCGGGGCCGTGCCGGAGGTCGTCCAGGCCGGCGAGGCGAGGATCGGAGGCGGCCGCCCCGGCCGGCTCACCGGCGCGCAGGACCGTGAACCCGCACCAGCTCACCCCGGCCACGGCGTCGCGGGTGATCCGGACGAGCGCGGCCAGAGCCTCATCGAAATCGGTCACGGAGATGAGACCGGCGGTCAGCTCACGCAGCAGCGCGGCGGTCTCCAGCACGCCGACGGTCGGCGCCGTCGGCTGGTCGGTGTCGAGGTTCACCGGCGCGCAGCCCCCACCCCGCGCCCCGTCACGGCACGCCCGGTCGGTGCCTTCACGTGTGTCATCGTCTGCTCTCCCGGATGTTCGGACCCGGCCTCATACCCGGGCTCAGCCGGGTCGAAACGGTCTAAAAGGGGGCCCGGCCGGCGGTACCGGCGCCGGCCGGGCTCCTCCTCGTCAGCGAGCGGCGCCGGTGAGCCGGCGCCCGACCGAGGCGATGAGCCGGTCGAGTTCCGAACCGAACGGGTTGTCGTGCACCAGGTAGGTCCACGTCGCGCTCGGGCGCACCAGCTTCGCCTCGTCCGGCTCCCAGTCCTCGTCGAAGTCGGTCTCGGTGAAGGTCGCGATGGTGCGCGCCTCGATCTCCGGGACCAGGGCGTTGAAGGCCGGGACGGCCGCGCGGTGGAACTCGTCCAGCGGGTCCAGCCGGCCCAGCGCGCGCAGGTGCACGCCCTCGCGGACCTCGGAGAGCTCGGCCAGGTGCTCGGCCCAGAGCCGGTCGAGGTGGTAGAGCGCGATCGACCGGGCCACCCGGGCGAGCAGGTCCTCGTCCATCTCGCCGGCCTTCTCCGGGACCTTGTCGAGCAGCATGAGCGCCGCCACGTCGCTGGTGAGCAGCCGCTCCCGCCGCTCGGCGAGCGCCTTGCGCTGCTGCTCGATCACCACGCTGTAGCGCCAGGTGTTGCGGTGGATCTCGTGGTTGACGCCCTCGGCGACCCGCTGGGCGTGCTCAACCGCGTAGTCGACCTGCTCGTCGGTGACCAGACCGTCGGCGTGCATCCGGGGGGACGCCGGCACCGCGTCGGCGGCGTGGCGGACCACGAGGTCGTCCTCCAGGCTCACGAAGAAGACCGAGCCGCCCGGGTCGCCCTGCCGGCCGGCCCGGCCGCGCAGCTGGTCGTCGACCCGGCGGCTGTCGTGGCGACCGCTGCCGATCACGTAGAGACCACCCAGCTCGGCGACCCGCTCCCGGTCGGCCTGGTCGCTGCCGCCGAGCCGGATGTCGACACCCCGACCGGCCATCTGCGTGGAGACGGTCACCGCGCCGTACGCGCCGGCCTCGGCGATGATCGCCGCCTCCTCGTCGTCGTTCTTGGCGTTCAGCACCACGCACGGCACGCCGGCCGCGTGCAGGCCGGCCGCGAGCTGCTCGGACTCCTTGACGTCCAGGGTGCCGACGAGCACCGGCCGTCCGGCGGAGTGGCAGCGCCGGATCTCGTCGATCAGCGCCTCCTCCTTCTCCGCCCGGGTGGCGTAGATGCGGTCCGGCTCGTCCTCGCGGATGCACGGGGTGTTCGGCGGGATCACCGCCACCTCGAGGTCGAAGAACTCGCGCAGCTGGTCGCCGACCAGCACCGCGGTCGCCGTCATGCCGCAGACCTTCGGGTAGAGCCCGATGTACGCCTGCACGGCGATGGTGCCCAGCACCTCGCCCTCGGCCGTGGCGTCCAGCCCCTCCTTGGCCTCCACGGCCGCCTGGAGCCCGTCCGGCCAACGACGGCGCTGGGCCACGCGGCCGCGCATCTCGTCGATCAGCTCGACCGAGCCGTCGCGGACGATGTAGTCGACGTCCCGGTGCAGCAGCGCGTGCGCGTGCAGCGCCACGTTCACCGCGGACAGGTGCTCGACGTGCTCCTCGTCGTAGAGGTCGAGGCCGAGCTTGGCCTCCACGGCGGCCAGGCCGGCGGAGGTGAACGCCACGCTGCGGCCGTCCTCGGCCACCGTGTAGTGCTTGCCCTTGCGCAGCCCGCGCACCAGCGCGGCGGCGGCGTGCACCGGGTCCTGCTCGCCGGGCACCGCGCCGGCGAGCACCATCGGCACCCGGGCCTCGTCGATCAGGATCGAGTCGGCCTCGTCCACGATCGCCGTGCGCAGCGGCGGCTGGACCCGGTCCTCGATGTCGGTGACCAGCTGGTCGCGGAGGAAGTCGAAGCCCGCCTCGCTGACCGAGATGTAGGTGACGTCGCAGGCGTAGGCCGCGCGCCGCTCCTGCGGGGTGGACGCCTCGTTGACCCAGCCCACGCTGAGGCCGAGCAGGGTGTAGACCGGCTCCATCCACTGGGCGTCGCGGCGGGCCAGGTAGTCGTTGACGGTGAGCACGTGCACCGGCCCGTTGCCCAGCCGGACGTGCCCGTACGCGGCGATCGTGGCGGTGAGCGTCTTGCCCTCACCGGTGGCCATCTCGGCGACCTTGCCGGAGAGCAGCGCCATCGCCCCGAGCAGCTGCACGTCGTACGGCCGCTGGTCGAGCCCCCGCCGGGCGGCCTCGCGGCCGACGGCGCAGATCTCCACGTAGCCCTCGGCCTTCCCGGCGGCCTCGGTCAGCTCGGCGTCGTCGAGCGCGGCGAGCTCCTCCTCGCGCGCCTCGATCGCCGGCAGCAGCTTCTCCAGCGGGGCCAGGTCGACCGTCGTCCCCGGGCGCTGGAGGAACCGCCGGAACCTGGTCTTCAACCGTTGCGACACACCCATGAGCGGCAACGGTACGCGAACCGGGCCGGTTTCCGCGTCCCGCCCGGCGGCATGTCCGACCCCGGACGGAACGGGTGACGGACGACACCCTCAGACGGTGAGGACGACCTGCATCTCCTGTCGGCGACGGGCGGCCAGAGCGGTCAGCAGGGCGGGCGCCTCCTCGAAGGGCAGCACCGCCGAGACCAGGTGCTTGCGGATCGCGTCGCCGTGGGCGCGGAGCAGGTCCACGGTCGCCGCGGAGAGCCGCTCCCGGTCCCAGGTGGGAGCGAGACCACGCGGCACGCGCCCGATCTGGGCGCACCGGACGGAGAGCCCGTTGTGGTGGAACTCCTCCCCGAGCCGCACCTCGTCCGCCCCCGCCTGGTAGAAGGCGAGATCGATCACGGTGCCCTGTGGTCGCAGCAGCCGCAGCGCGAGGTGCAGCGCCCAGGCCTGCCCGCGGCACTGGAACACCACGTCGGCGCCGCGGTCGCCGGCCGCGTGCGCCCAGCGCGTCTTGAGCACCACGGCCGGATCCTCCGCCTCCGGGTCGAGGGTCGCCAGGCCGAGCGCCTCGGCGACCTGGCGGCGGTGCGGGGTCGGGTCGAGCACCACCACCGAGGCGGCGCCGTGTTCCCGGGCGAACAGCGCGGTGAACAGGGCGACCACGCCACAGCCGACCACCGCCACCCGGCGCCCGCGCACCCCGTCGCCGAGCGACCGCACGTCCGCGCCGTGCAGGTCGGCGGCGGCGTGCAGCAGCCCGTTGGCGCAGATCGGGCCCATGTGTGCCACGTACACGCCGAGCAGGGGGTCCAGGTCGTCGGGGAGCGGCACGAACCGCTCGGCGACCGGATCGGCGACCCAGCCGGTGCGGTGGCCGTACGTCATCGCGCCGATCGTGCCCTCGGTCACCGCGGGGGTGGCGCTCTCCACGACCCGGCCGACCTGCATGTAGCCGAGCCGGGTCACCGGGTAGGGGCTGTCCGGCGCGCCGGGGCGGAACAGGCCGAGGTCCGCGTCCCAGGTGACGGTGAGGTAGGGGTTCGTGCCCTTGACGTAGCTGAGCTCCGTGCCCGCCGAGATGCCGCTGAACAACGTCCGCACCCGGAACGTGCCCGGGCGCAGCGGTGCCGGGTCCTGCTCGACCAGGCGCACCCGGCCGGGGCCGTCGACCACCACCACCCGGTCACGCATCGACGGTCACCCCGGTGCGGTGCGGCGTCGTGGTGGCCGGCGGGTCCAGGCGTACGGGCCGGCCGGTGCGGGCCGAGTCGGCGACCGCCAGGGCGAGCCGGTGCGTGGCGAGGGCCTCGGCGTACGGCACGCGCACGTCGTCGCCGAGGCCGCGGACGGCGTCGACGAAGGCGCGGTCCACCGCCACCCGGGCGGCCTCGGGATCAGCCGGCATCCGCCGTTCGCCCTCACCGTCGCAGACGCGCAGCCCGTCCTCGGTCAGCGTGAGCGCCAGCCCGTCGGCCAGGATCTCCAGCCCCGCCCGGTGCTTCCAGCCGAGCACGCAGGCCGTCGTGAGGGTGCCGACCGCTCCCCCGGCGAAGCGCAGCGTGGCGGCGGTCACCGAGTCGACGTCCGCGCCCTCGACGGGTGGCGGGGCGCCGTCGCCGTACGCGGTCACCTCGACCGCCTCGCCGACGAGCACCCGGACGAGGTCGAGCACGTGGGCGGCCTGCTCCACGACCGGGCCGCCGGAGCGGTCCCGCCGGCACCACCAGTCGACCGGTGGCACCTTGTCCCACCAGGTGCCGCTGACCATCCGGACGGGGCGGCCCTCCAGCAGGTCCCGGGCCTGCCGCACCACCGACAGGTACCGCCAGTGGTGGCCGACGGCGGTGAGCAGCCCGCGGCGGGCGACCAGGTCCGCGACGCGCTCGGCGGTGAGCAGGTCCAGCGCGACCGGCTTCTCCACGAACATCGGCACCCCGGCGGCCACGACGGCCTCCTCCGCCGGGCCGTGCGCGAACGGCGGCACGCACACGTACACCGCGTCCGGCCCCGCCGCGAGCAGGGCGTCGACGTCGGGAAAGGTGCGCGCGCCGTGCCCGCCGGCGAGCGCGGCGGCGGCCGCGGGCCGCACGTCGGTCACCCCGATGATCTCGGTGTCCTCGAACCCGGCGAGCACCCGGGCGTGGCGCTGGGCCACCCCTCCGGCACCGACGAGTCCCACCCGGCACGTCCGCATCGATCCGCCCTCTCCGCCCCGCGATGTCGCGTCCCGGACAAGCACTCCCCCCACGGCCGCGCAATCAAACGTTCACCACCCGGGAACCCGGCGTGGAGGCTGTCGTGATCAAGCTGTTAGGCATGATCCGGTTAGCGCGAGGGCGCGAGTGGGAAAAACCGTCGGCGTTCTCGGCCACGATCTGGGGGTGTGCCCGTGCGGGATACTGATTCGACCGTCTCGCCGGTGGTGGAGGCGTGGGCCACCTACCGGACGACCTCCGCGGGCGACTGGAACGCCCGGCGCCTGGCCCGGGCCAAGGGGGAGAGCCGGGTCAGCGTCGTGCTGCCGGCGCGCAACGAGGAAGCGACGGTCGGCGCGATCGTGGCGACGATCCGCGAGCACCTCATGGACCGGATCCCCCTGGTCGACGAGCTGATCGTGGTGGACTCCCGGTCCACGGACCGGACCGCCCGGGTGGCCCGAGCCGCCGGGGCGGAGGTGGTGAGCCAGGACGCGATGACCCGCGGGCTGCCCCGGCTCGACGGCAAGGGCGACGCGCTCTGGGCCGGTCTCGCCGCGGCGGAGGGGGACGTGGTGGCCTTCGTCGACGCCGACCTGCGGGAGTTCCGGCCACACTTCGTGACCGGGCTGGTCGGCCCGTTGCTGACCGACCCGTCGGTCGAGTTCGTGAAGGGGTTCTACCACCGACCACTGGTGGGCACGACGGGCGTGGAGCCCGACGGGGGCGGGCGGGTGACCGAGCTGATGGCCCGGCCGCTGCTCAACCTCTTCTGGCCGGAACTGGCCGGCTTCGTGCAGCCCCTCGCGGGCGAGTACGCCGGCCGCCGCGACGTGCTCGCCCGGGTGCCCTTCGTCTCCGGGTACGGGGTGGAGACGGCGATGCTCATCGACCTGCTGGAGCTGGTGGGGTTGGACGCGCTGGCCCAGGTCGACCTCGGCGAGCGCAAGCACCGGCACCAGGACACGGCGGCGCTGGGGCGGATGTCCGCCCAGATCCTGCTGACCGTCTGGTCGCGGCTGCAGCGGCGCGGCTGGGCGGCCCCGGGCGTCGACCCCACCCCGCTGCTGACCCAGTTCCGCCGGGGCGGCTCCGAGGCACTGCCGAACCTGGAGCGGGAGATCGTGGTCAGCGACGTCTCCGTCGAGGAGCGTCCGCCCCTGGCGGAGCTGCGGCACCGGGTGCCGCGGCGGCGGATGGCGGCGGCGTGAGCACCGGGCCGGGTCGGGCCGGCGGATCGGAACCCCCCGGGCCGGGCCCGCGACGCACCGGGGGCACCGGGGAGAGGCGGGCGTCCCGATGAGCCTCACCGTGCTGATGAACGCCGGTCCCTGGCTGTCCGTGCCGCCCCCGGGATACGGCGGCATCGAGAACGTGGTCGCGACGCTCGTGCCGGAGCTGCGGCGGCTCGGCGTCCGGGTGGTGCTCGCCTCGGTGGGCGACAGCACCCTGCCCGTCGACGAGCTGCTGTCGGTCTTCCCCGAGGGGCAGTTCGCCTCCCTGCAACGGCCGTACAACCAGGTGTGCGGCGTCGCCCAGGCACACCTGGCGGGCGTGGTCCGGACGCTGCACACCCGCGACGACATCGACCTGGTGCACGATCACGTCGAGGCGGTCGGCCTGGCCACCCTCACCGCGATGGGGTCGGACGCCCCTCCGGTGCTGCACACCCTGCACTGGGACCTGGCCAAGCACCCGGCGCTCTACGGTGGCTACGACGGTGGTGACCGGGTCCGGGTCAACGGGGTGTCCGCCGCCCAGCTGGCCCGCGCGCCGCAGGCGCTGCGCGATCACTCGGTGGGGCACGTGCACCTGTCCACCCCCCTCGCCGTCGGGGCGGACCGCCGGCCCCGGCCGGAGAAGGGCGACCACGTGGTCGTGCTCGGCCGGATCAACCCGGGCAAGGGGCAGGACCTCGGCGTGCGACTCGCCCGGCAGGTCGGGTTCCCGCTGGTGCTGGCCGGGCCGGTCGGGCCGTACCACCGGCCCGAGGATCTCGCCGCCGCCGGTGACGAGGCCCGGCAGAACCCCGACGTGCGCTTCTTCCACGACGAGGTCGCGCCCTACGTGGACGGGGACCTGGTCCGTTGGGTCGGCACGGTCGCCGGCCGGGAACGCGACGACCTGGTGGCCGGGGCGCGGGCGTCGCTCTTCCCGCTGCGCTGGGAGGAGCCCGGCGGCACCGCGGTGGTGGAGTCGCTGGCCCTGGGCACACCGGTGGTCGCCATGGCGCGGGGCTGCCTGCCCGAGCTGATCACCCACGGTCGCACCGGGCTGCTCACGGCCGACGAGGCGGAGCTGGGCGAGCTGGTGCTGGCCGCCGGCCTGGTCGACCCGGACGAGTGCCGCCGGGAGGCCGCGGCCCGCTTCACCCCGGCGGTGATGGCCGAGAAGTACCTCGCCCTCTACGAGCGGGTCCGTCGGCTGGCCGCGGCGCCCCGTCTCCAACCGGCCTGAGGGCCGCTCGCCGCCGACGGCCGACCGGCCGGGGGTTTGGCCGACCGCACCGGGGGTAGCCGCGCCCCGCCGAGGGCCCGCAGCGGGAGGAGACGGTGGTGGCCGGACCGATGGCACACTCCCGCGCCCGGGCCAACCCGGCCGACGGCAAGGCGCCGGTGCGCCGGGCGGCGGGCGTGGTGGCGGTGCTGTTCCTGCTCGTCGGGCTCTTCGGCTTCGTTCCCGGCGTCACCACCTCGTACGGCGACCTGCGGTTCGCCGGCCACCACTCCGGCGCCGTCCTGTTCGGCGCGTTCCAGGTGTCGGTGCTGCACAACCTCGTGCACCTCGCGTTCGCGATCGCGGGGCTCGTCGCGTCCCGCACGGTGACCGGGGCGAGGGCCTACCTGGTGGGCGGCGGCGCGATCTATCTGGTGCTCTGGCTCTACGGGCTGGCGGTGGACGCGGACAGCGGCGCCAACTTCCTCCCGCTGAACGCCGCCGACAACTGGCTGCACCTGGGCTTGGGCGTCGTCATGATCGCCCTCGGGCTGCTGGCCGGGCGGCCACCGCGTCGTTGACGACGGCCCGCACGGCGTCGACGGGACCGGGGTCCGGTGTGGCGGCCGACGCGGTTTGGCCGATCGGCCGCGAGGGTAGTTTCCGAGTCCCACCGACGAGACGCGAGAGGTCCCTGATGTCGAGCCGGATCACCTGCCAGGTGCACGACACCTCGCCGGTGACCGTCGTGCGGCTCGAGGGTGCCCTCGACCTGAGCACGATGCGGTCGGTGCACCGGACGTTGGACGACTGCCTCTCCGCCCAGCCCGACGGCCTCGTGGTGGATCTGGGTGGGCTCACCGTGCACGACCGGCTGGCGCTCGCCGTGTTCGCCGCGGCGGCCCGGCGGGCCGAGGAGTGGCCGGCCGTGCCGGTGGTGCTCTGCGCCCCGCCGCCGACCGCCGCGCGCTGGCTCGCCGAGTCCACCGCGTGCCGGGCGCTGCCGGTGCGCCGCGACCGCGTGGAGGCGACCCGCGCCGCGGGGGCCGCCGTCGCGCCCCGGTTGCGGGCCCGGCTGGAGCCGGTCGCCGGCGCGTGCCGCCGGGCCCGGGAGCTGGTCGGTGACGCCTGCACTCGGTGGAACCTGCCCGAGGTCACGGGGCCCGCCTCCGTCGTGCTCAGCGAGCTGGTGGCAAACGTGGTCCGGCACGCCGGCACCCCGATGCAGGTCACGCTGACCCTGCGCCGGCCGTACCTGCACCTGGCGGTGGTCGACGGCAGCCGGTCGACGGTGCGCGAGCGCGCGCCGGACGTACGGTCCGAGGGCGGCCGTGGCCTGCTGCTCGTCCGCCAGCTGGCGCAGCGCTGGGGCTGCGTCCCGGCCGGGGACGGGAAGGCGGTCTGGGCCATGCTGCCGGCGTCGTGACCGACAGCGCGAATTGACCGAAATTACCCCTTGAGGCTGGTTACATAGGGGACGGGGCCGGGTAGGCACGGCCGTCCTCTTCCAGCGACGACGGGGTGAGAAGCCATGCCCGAGCAGGTCACGACGGATCCGGGGCGAGACCGCGGGCCGGCGATCCTCGCGCCGGCCCAGTTCGGCGGCTACCCTGGCCCGCTGCGTGCCCCCCTTCCGGGTTCGTCGCTGATCCGGTTCCTCGCGACCACGGACCACAAGCAGATCGGCATCCTCTACCTGCTGACCTCGTTCGGCTTCTTCGTGGTGGCCGGGTTCGAGGCGATGGTGATGCGCGCCGAGCTGGCCCGACCCGGCCTGCAGATCCTGTCGCCGGAGCAGTACAACCAGCTGTTCACCTCGCACGGCGCGGTGATGCTGCTGCTCTTCGCCACCCCGGCGGCGTTCGGGTTCGCCAACTTCATCGTGCCGATCCAGATCGGCGCCCCCGACGTCTCCTTCCCCCGCCTCAACGCCCTCGCCTACTGGCTCTACCTCTTCGGCGGGATCATGGTCGTCGCCGGCTTCGCCACGCCGGGCGGCTCGGCCGACTTCGGCTGGACGGCGTACACCCCGCTCAGCGACGTGGAGCACTCCCCCGGTGTGGGCGCCAACATGTGGGTGGTCGGGCTCGTCATCTCCGGGCTGGGCACCATCCTCGGCGCGGTCAACCTGATCACCACGATCCTGACCCTGCGGGCGCCGGGCATGACGATGTTCCGGATGCCGATCTTCACCTGGAACATGCTCTTCACCAGCGTCCTGGTGATCCTGGTGTTCCCGCTGCTGGCCGCGGCGCTGCTGGCACTGACCGCGGACCGGATCCTGAACGCGCACGTCTACGACGCCGCCACCGGCGGGCCGATGCTCTGGCAGCACCTCTTCTGGTTCTTCGGCCACCCCGAGGTGTACATCATCGCGCTGCCGTTCTTCGGCATCATCACCGAGATCATCCCGGTCTTCTCCCGCAAGCCGATCTTCGGCTACACCGGCCTGGTGCTCGCCACCATCGCGATCACCGTGCTGTCGATGACCGTCTGGGCGCACCACATGTTCGCCACCGGCCAGGTGCTCCTGCCGTTCTTCAGCATCCTGAGCTACCTCATCGCCGTGCCGACCGGGGTGAAGTTCTTCAACTGGATCGGCACGATGTGGAAGGGGCAGATCACCTTCGAGACGCCGATGCTGTTCGCGATCGGTTTCCTGGTGACCTTCCTGCTCGGCGGCCTCACCGGCGTGCTGCTCGCCAGCCCGCCGGTCGACTTCCACACCCACGACACCTACTTCGTGGTGGCGCACTTCCACTACGTGGTCTTCGGCACCGTGGTGTTCGCGCTCTTCGGCGGCTACTACTTCTGGTGGCCGAAGATCACCGGGCGGCTGCTCGACGAGCGGCTCGGCAAGGTGCACTTTTGGACGATGTTCCTCGGCTTCCACGGCACCTTCCTCGTGCACCACTGGCTCGGCAACGAGGGCATGCCCCGGCGCTACGCCGACTACCTCCCGACGGACGGCTTCACCGCGTTGAACACGTTCTCCACCATCTCCGCCTTCGTGCTCGGCGCGTCCACGCTGTTCTTCATCTACAACGCCTGGAAGTCCTGGCGGTACGGGGCGCGGGTGACAGTGGACGACCCGTGGGGGTTCGGCAACTCCCTCGAATGGGCGACGACCTGCCCGCCGCCGCTGCGCAACTTCGACCGGATGCCCCGCATCCGCTCCGAGCGCCCGGCGTTCGACGCCAAGTACGGCGCGCTCGTCTCCGACCTCGGCCGGGACCTGCCGCAGCGCACCACCCGGCCGCCGCAGGAACTGCGCGACGAGCTGCGGCACGTCTCGCAGGTGCCCGAGTCGCCGGCCGCCGAGGGGGCGCACGGGCCGCACGAGGCCGCCGACTACACGCCCGCGCCGCAGTCGGGTGCCCGCCCCGTCGACGTGCCGGACCCGGAGCAGGTCCGCCGGCCGAGCTTCGAGGACACCGACGAGCCGGAGGAGACCCGCTTAGGGGCCCAGCGGGCGCCGCAGGAGAACGAGGAGTGGCGGCACCCGGGCAGTCGCGGCGACCCGCCGGAGCACGAGCGCTGACCGGCACGCGGTGGGGGCCGGCACCCGTACGGGTGCCGGCCCCCGTCGTCGCCGAGTGCGCCGGCCGGTCGGTCAGTCGCGGGCCGGCGCGAGGCCCGCGGCGGTGAGCGAGCGGCGTACCGCGGGCTGCACCCGCGTGAGCCGCAGCGGCACGCCGGTACGAGCGGCCGCCTCGCGGCCCGCCACCAGCGCGGCGATCCCACCGGCGTCGACCCCGCCCGCGCCGACCAGGTCGACGACCACCTCGCTCGGCTGCCCGGTCACCGCCTCCAGCATGGCGCGGCGCAGCTGGTCGGCGCCGTCGCGGTTGACGTCGCCGCCGACCTCGACCACCACCCGGTCGCCGTTGTGCCGCACCGAGATGCGCGGCTTGGTCGACTCCGTCTCGGCGGCGCCGTTCTGCCACGGCGGCGGGGTGTCGGCGAGCATCGCCTGGCGCAGCCAGGTCAACGCGCGCGACAGCAGCCGCGAGACGTGCATCTGGGAGATGCCGAACCGCGCCGCGATCTCCGCCTGGGTCTGGTTGCCGTAGAAGCGCATCGCGAGGATCCGGCGCTCGCGCCAGGGCAGGCGGTGCAGGAGCCCGCTCACCGTCACGCGGTCGTCGACGGACTCCAGCGCGTTGTCCGACTCGCCGACCAGGTCACCGAACTCCGCCGAACTCTCCCCGCCCACCGGTGCGTTCAGTGAGGCCGGGCTGTAGCCGGCGGCGGACTCCAGCGCGGCGAGGATCTCCTCCTCCGGGGTCTCCAGGCGTTCGGCCAGTTCGGCCACCGACGGCGCCCGGGACAGCTCGCTGGTCAGCGCCGCCGTCGCCTGTCCCACCTCGAGGATCAGGTCGCGCAACCGACGGGGTACGTGCACACCCCAGGTGCGGTCCCGGAAGTGCCGCTTGATCTCACCCACGATGGTAATGGCGGCGTACGCGGTGAAGGAACCCCGTTCCGGGTCGTACCGGTCAACGGCGTTCACCAACCCCAGCCGGGCCACCTGTTCCAGATCCTCCAGCGGCTCCCCCCGTCCGCGGTACCGGCGCGCGAGGCGGCCGGCGAACGGCAGGGCGAACCGGACCAGATCGTCCCGGGCCTCCTGCCGCCGTTCGGGTGGCAGCCCTTCGATCCGTGCCGCGTACGCGAGCGCCGCCGCGTCGAGGTCCTCCAGGCCCCGCTCGGTCGGTGGTGGTGTGCTTGTGGTGGTCTGTCCGAACATCCGCGCCTCCCTCAGGAAGGTCCCCCGCCCGGATCGGGAAAGCCGGTCGTGCGCGTGGTCGGGCCACGCACCGGGCCGGAAGTTGGGTTACGTGACTGGGACGCCAGCGGGCGACGACACCACGCTGCGCAACGTGATCAGTCCATCGCAGCCTGCGATGTTCCCGCTCCGTAGGTACTCAATCACGGGATCCCGGGTTCGCGAGGATGTTTCGCTGGGCTCACCTCAAGAGACGAGCAACCCCTGGTGGGTGCCGCTGTCGCGGAGCACGTCGAGGGCCTCGGGCACGGTCAGCGGGGGCGGCACCGGCAGGTCGTACGGCTGCGCCCGGAGCACCTCAGTGGCGCGACGGGTGGGCACGGAGGTGATCGGGTAGCCCCGTGCGGAGGCGCGGTCCAGGGCGCGGCGACGGCGGCCGAATCCGGCCACGGCCAGCCACTGCGGCAGTCCCGCGAGCGCCGGGGAGCGGATGCCGGGCGGCTCCGGCAGCACGTCCACGGACGTGAACGGCTCGCTGCCGGCGAGCCACCACTCGGCCCCCTCGACGCTGCGCCGGGTGGCGTTCTCGCACCAGTACGGCACCAGCCCCGCCCGCACCACCTGCCACGGGTCGAGCAGCCGCCCGCACTCCACCACCAGCCGGTCGCCGGTCTTGCCCGCCGCGCGCAGCCACCGCCGGTACAGGTCGGCGACGGCGGCGCTGAGCCCGTCCGGCCGGGGGAAGAGCACGCGGTGCAGCGGGTGGCCGTTGCGCGTGGACCAGTCCCGGGCGCTGAGTTCGAAGGCGGACTCCACGCCGTGCTCGGCGTAGCCCGACGGCGAGGAGACCTCCGGCGGCTCCCACCGGGAGGCGTCCCCGCCCGCCGAGCGCAGCACCTGGCGCAGGGCGTGGCTGTCGGGGTGGAAATCCACCGGGTCGAGCCCGCTGGCCGGGCACCCCGCCTGGAAGCTGTGCCCCTGCCCCGGGTCCACCACCGGCCACGTGCGCGCGTCGCGCAGCAGCAGCACCGGCGCGCCCGGAGCGAGCCGCTCGGACAGGAACCGCCGGTACGCGGCCGGCAGGCTCCGCCACCGGGCGGCGAGCAGGACGGTGGCACCGGCCAGCGCGCCCCGGCTCGCCGGGCAGTGCACCTGGCGCACGTGCAGGTCGTCGTTGCCGGCGAGCAGCCGGGCGGCGAGGGCCGCCCCGTGGTCCAGCGCCGCGCCGGGCCGGTCCACCGCGCCCTGCGCCCAGTGCACGGTCATCTCGAAGCCGGCGGGCAGCCAGGGCACCCCGAGGGCCACCGCCAGGTGCACGGCCGCGCCGTGCGGCGAGCCGAGCACCGCGCCCGGGTAGCTGCGCCGTGGGTACTGGTCCACGAACCAGCGGGCCACCCGCTCGGCGTCGACCTCGGCCACCTGGGCCGGCGTGAGCGCGACCCGGCCGACGGCCCGGGTGGCGGCCGCCCGGCGGACCGGCTCCGGCGCGCCGGGGAACCGGGACACCGGACCCGGGTGCCCCAGATCGGCGCAGTCGGTGCCGCGCAGGGCGCGGGCCGCGGCGGCGACCAGGACACGTGCCGCGCTGCCGGCCGACACCACCCGGTCACCGGCCAGACCGGCGTCGGCGGCCGTGAGCCCCTCGCGCACCTCGTGCACCGGCTCCACCTTGCCTCGTTCGCTCACCACGCGGCCCGGCTTCCCGTCCCGATGCGGTTCAAACGGGCCCTCCTCCACCTGCCGGGACCAATCCGCTGATCGGGGACACTTCGCTCGATCCCTGGTGGTTGGCGGTGTCCCGCCACGTGCGAGCGGGCCGTCCCGGCCGCGCGGGATCGTCCACGGCGGCCCCGTCCGGGCCCTTCCGGCGCGCTCGACCCGGCCGCGCGGGACGTCCGCGAGCGACCCGCAAGCCCCGTCGCCGGCCGGTCCGGGACGGCGCGGCGGCGGGCCGCAGGGGTGGTGAACGGCAACGCCGGGCGGCCGGACCCCACCGTGGGCTCCGGCCGCCCGGCCTCGTGACGCGGGCCGCTAGACCAGGTCCTCCGCGGCCACGGAGAGCTGCCGGTCGGTCTGCTCCCGGACACGCCGGGCCGCGGCGCCGTCGGCGAACACGCCCCGCAGGTCGGCGAAGGCCGGCTCCGGCGGCGCGAGCGGCACGCTGGCGTCGACCACGGCCTCCACCACGCACGGGCGGTCGGCGGCCAACGCCTCGTCCCACGCGGCCCCGACCAGCTCCGGTCGGTCGACCCGCACGCCGTGCAGCCCGAGCAGCCGGGCCCAGCCGGCGTACGGCACGTCGGGGCGGCGCTCGGACGGCCCGGTGAGCGGCTGCCGCCCGCCCCCCATGCCCGACAGGTCCCGGTTGTTGAGCACCAGCACCACGAGCCGGGGATCGCGCCACCGGGTCCAGTGGTGCGCCACCGTGATCAGCTCGGCCAGGCCGTTGAGCTGCATGGCGCCGTCGCCGACCAGCGCGATCACCGGCTGGTCGGGGGCGGCGAGCTTGGCGGCGACCGCGTACGGCAGGGCGCAGCCCATCGAGCCGAGCGTGCCGCAGAGCTGCGCGTTCACTCCGGGAGGCAGCTCCAGGTGGCGCGCGTACCAGTAGATGACCGATCCCACGTCCACCGCGATCGCGCCGCTGGCCGGCAGCCGGGTCGAGAGTTCCTGGAGCACCTGCTGCGGGTTGACCGGCTCGGCCGGCGCGGCGGCCCGGTCGGCCAGCTCCCGCCGCCACCGGTCCACCGAGTTCTCCACGGTGGCCCGCCACCGCGGGTTCGGCCGGTCCGGGATCCGGGCGAGCAGCGCCTCCGCGGTCTCGGCGGCGTCGCCGACCAGCGCCACGTCGACCGGATAGCGGCTGCCGATCCGGCGACCGTCGATGTCGATCTGCACCGTCCGCACCTGCCCGGGCATCGGCAGGTAGCCCGTCCACGGGTCGTTCGTGCCGACCAGCAGCAGCGTGTCGCAGCCGCCCATCAGCTCGGCGGCGGCGCGGGTGCCCACCTCACCGAGGACGCCGGTGTGGAACGGCAGCCGTTCGTCGAGCACCGGCTTGCCCAGCAGGGAGCTGGCCACGCCGGCGCCGAGCCGGTCGGCGAGGGCGAGGACCTCGTCGGCCGCGTCCCGTGCGCCCTGCCCCACCAGGATCGCGACGCGCTGCCCGCTGCCGAGCATCTGCGCGGCGGCCGCCAGGTCCTCGTCGTGCGGGATCACCCGGGCCAGCGGTTCCCCGGGCATCGCGGTGATCACCCCGGCGGCGTGGGCCTCCAGGTCGGGCACGACCGCCTCCTGCACCTGCCGGGGCAGCACCACACAGACCGGGCTGCGGGTCGCGGCGGCCGTGCGGAACGCCTGGTCGAGCAGGGTCGGCACCTGCCCGGGACCGCGGGCGTACCGCACGAATTGGTTGCACACGTCGGCGAAGAGCCGGCTCAGGCCGATCTCCTGGTGGGCGCCGCCCAGCGGGCCGGAGACGTCCTCGCCGACGATCGCCACGACCGGCTTGCTGTCGAGTTTGGCGTCGTAGAGGCCGTTGAGCAGCTGCACCGCGCTCGGCCCCTGGGTGGCCAGGCACACGCCGATGCCACCGGTGAACTTCGCGTGCCCGGTCGCCATGAAGGAGGCGGTCTCCTCGTGCCGCGCCGGCACGAACTCCGGATCCCCGCCGGCCCGGTCCAGCGCCGCGACGACCGGGGCGATCGCGTCACCGGGGTAGCCGAACGCCCGCGGCACCCGCCAGGCGCGCAGGCGCTCGACCACCAGATCGGCCGCGGTCCGCTCAGCCATTGCCGCGTCCCGGCGTGCTCGCGTCCACGTACCGCAGCACCGCGCCGACCCCGTCGGTCAGCTCCGGCGCCTCCTCCGGACCGAGCACGGTCAGCTCCGCGTCGGTGCCGACCAGCGCGCGCACCAGCGCCGCGTCGGCGCGTACCCGCTGCGGGTCGGCGATCGACATGGCGGTCAGCTGCCCCGGGTCGACGGCGATCTCGGTGGGCTCGGGGCCGATCCACAGCTCACCGTTGGCCGACGGATCGTCCACGATGAGCATGGTGTCGACCTGGTTGCGTTGCAGCGCGCCGACCACGGCCTCCAGGCCGGCCCCGACGTCCTCCTGCATGCCGAACCGGTCGAGGGCGGCGGCGATCCGCTGGTCGGCCACCTCCGCGATGGTCTGGACGGTCACGTCGTCCAGCAGGGTCTGGTCGGCGCCCGCGGCCCGGGAGCCGGCGTCGGTGCGGACGAGCACGTCCTGCCAGCGGGGCGGCATCTGCGCGGCGATCACGCCGGTGGCGCGGACGTCACCGGCGACCACCACGACGTCGGCGCCGACCCGCTCGGCCAGCTCGACGGTCGCGGCGGTCACGTCGCCGGCGTTGTGGTGCCACGCCTCCATGGCCGCGCGCTGGTAGCGCGACTGCGACCAGCCGCCCGGCTGCACCCGGCGCAGCTGGAAGTCCTCCCGGCCGGTGACCGTGGCCCGGCGGGGCACGCCTCCGGCGCTGACCGCCATGGCGTCACCGCCGGTCCGGTCGGCGAGCACCCGCACCCAGGCCACCTGCTCGCCCCGCTGGGCGAGCAGCGGCATCACGTGCGGCAGCGGCGCGTACGAGGCGAGGTCGCGCAGCGGCGGCGCGGACAGGTACTCGGTGAGTACCACCCGGCCGGCCGTGGCGAAGACGGCGAGCCCGTAGTCGCCCGCGACCGGGTCGTGTCCCCGTACCACCCGGTCCAGCGCGGCGACCGTCGGCTCGTCCGCGCCCTGGTCGATCAGTTGGCCCTGGAGTGCCCGCCACCGCAGGTCCAGCGCCGGGTGGGCGTCGTGCGTGTCGGCCGACGCGTCCAGGTACACCGAGCACCAGGGCCCGGGGCGGTCGTAGAGCGGACGCAGGAAGGACAGCTGCATGCTCGACCCCTTTCCAGCTCGGCCCTGCGCATACCCGTGCCGCCCCGGATGTCACCTGGCCCGGACGTGAGCGCGTGACCAGGTTTCATTCACGCCGTTCAACCTCGCACGCCGATACCATCAGTGAACGGATCAGGACTCTCGGTGGTGGTCATGGACAGCGGACTCGATACCCGGCGGATCGCCCACCCGACGGAGCGCACCTTCACCGGCCGCGTCGTGCGGTTGCTCGACGGCTACACCCGCGAGGTGGCCGTCAGCCAGCCCGTGCTCGTCGGCGTGCTCGCCGCGGCGGGCGTGGGAGCGCTGTTGATGCTGCTGGTGCGCGCGGTCTTCCCCGGCGCGGGCGGCGGCGCCCGGCGCCGCTGGAAGGAGCTGCGCAAGGGACCCGAATACCTGGTGACCCCGCTGCGCCTGCGCGACGCCACCGGCCGCCTCCACGAGGTCGAGCTGCACGGCCACCTGCCGCAGAGCGCGCTGCACCCCGCTGACCACGTGCAGCTGACCCTGCGGGCGCAGGCCGATCCGGACCTGCCGCCGCGGATCGAACGGATCGTCAACCTCACCACCGGCCAGCTGCTCACCCCCCGGCCCGCGACGCTCTGGACGCACCTCGGTCCGCCCCTGCTGCTCCAGGCCACGCTCGGAACGCTGCTGGTGCTCGGCATCGCCGCCTGGTCCGCGCTGACCTGACGGGCGCCCGGCCGGCGGCACGTTTCCGGCGCGCGACCGCGGGGCACCGGGGGTGCCATGTTCCCCGGATTCAGGCTGGAGCACGTCGACGTCGGCCCGGTGCGGCTGCGGGTCCGCCACGGTGGCTCCGGCCCGCCCGTCGTGCTGCTGCACGGTCATCCCCGCACCCACGCCACCTGGCACCGGGTCGCGCCGCTGCTCGCCGAGCGGCACACGGTGATCTGCCCCGACCTGCGCGGCTACGGCGGTTCGACGGCGCCGCCGGACACTCCCGACCACGCGTCGTACGCCAAGCGGGCGATGGCCGCCGACGTGGTGGCGCTGCTCGACGCGCTGGGACACCCCCGGGCCGCGGTGGTCGGCCACGACCGGGGTTCCTACGTGGCGACGCGGACGGCGCTGGACCACCCCGACCGGGTCAGCCGGCTCGGGGTGCTCGACGGGGTGCCGATCGGCGAGGCGCTGGCCCGGGCCGACGCCCGGTTCGCCGCCGCGTGGTGGCACTGGTTCTTCCTGGGGCAGCTCGACAAGCCCGCCGAGCGGGTCATCAACGCCGACCCGGACGCCTGGTACGGCGGGTCGCCCGAGCAGATGGGCGAGGAGGCGTACGCCGACTACCGGCGGGCGATCCACGACCCGGCCACCGTGCACGCGATGTGCGAGGACTACCGGGCGGGACTCGGGCCCGACCGGGCGGCCGACGACGCCGACCGGGCCGCCGGGCGCCGGATCGGGTGCCCGGTCCTCTTCCTGTGGAGCGAGCGGGACGATCTCGTGGAGCTGTACGGGGATCCGGCGGCGATCTGGCGCGACTGGGCCGACGACGTGCGGGTCGCGTCGGTGGACTCCGGCCACCACATGGCCGAGGAGGCGCCGGAGCAGCTCGCCGCGCTGCTCGCCGACTTCCTCCGGGAGTGAGGCGGGCTCAGCGCACGGACGCGGGCTCGGGACGCGCGGGCGACGACGCCGCCGTCGTGCCGAGCATCCCGCGGCGGTGGGCCCAGCGCTCGTACGCCAGGGTGGCGAACGGGGGGACCGCACAGGCGAGCGCGACGCCCGTCGCCAGCAGGCTCCACCGGTGCCGCCGGGCCACGGCGAGGACCAGCACCAGGTACACGACGAACAGACCGCCGTGGATCGGCCCGAAGACCTTCACGCCGAGTTCGTTTCCGGGCGGGCCGTACTTCACCGCCATGCCGACCAGCAGGCCGAGCCAGGAACACGCCTCGGCGATCGCCGCCCCGACGAACAGCCTGGTCACTCCGTCGCGCTTCGCCACCGCCACCACCCTCTCGGCCGGCCATGCTAGCCGCACCGGCGCCCACGGGTGGACGCGACCGGCCGGAGGCGACGGGAATCACCCGGGACACGGATGGGTACAGAACAATCCTCGTGCCCTTCCCCCGCCCGTGCCGGCATGGGAGGTTAGGGATACCAGCGGTGACACGGATGGTGGCCATGGGTGAGGACGTCGGCGCGCGGACCTTCAGCCGGGAGGATCGGACGCGCTATCGGGACAAGGTCCGCCGGTGCCTGGACGTCTTCGCCGAGATGCTGCGCGAGTCCCACTTCGACGTCGACCGCCCGATGACCGGGCTGGAGATCGAGCTCAACCTCGTCGACGACGAGTCGCAGCCGGCGATGCGCAACGCCGACGTGCTGGCCGCCGTCGCCGACCCGAGCTTCCAGACCGAGCTGGGCCAGTTCAACGTCGAGATCAACGTCGCGCCGCGCCGGCTCAACGGCACCGGCACCGCGCAGTTCGAGGAGCACGTGCGGGCCAGCCTCAACGCCGCCGACGAGAAGGCGCGGACGGTCGGCGCCCACATGGTGATGATCGGCATCCTGCCGACCCTGCGCCCCGAGCACCTCACCGGGCACACGCTCTCCGCCAACCCCCGCTACGAGCTGCTCAACGAGCAGATCTTCGCCGCCCGGGGCGAGGACCTGCGCATCGCCATCAACGGGGTGGAGCGGCTGGCCGTCACCGCCGACACGATCACCCCGGAGGCGGCCTGCACCAGCACCCAGTTCCACCTCCAGGTGAGCCCGGCGCAGTTCGCCGACTACTGGAACGCCGCGCAGGCGATCGCCGGGGTGCAGGTGGCGGTGGGCGCCAACTCACCGCTCTTCTTCGGCCGGGAGCTGTGGCGCGAGACCCGGATCCCGCTGTTCCAGCAGGCCACCGACACCCGCCCGGAGGAGATCAAGGCGCAGGGCGTACGCCCGCGGGTCTGGTTCGGCGAACGCTGGATCACCAGCGTGTTCGACCTGTTCGAGGAGAACGTCCGCTACTTCCCGGCGCTGCTGCCCGTCTGCGAGCCGGAGGACCCGGCGGAGGCGCTCGCGGCCGGCGACGTGCCGACGCTCGCGGAGCTGCGGCTGCACAACGGCACGGTCTACCGGTGGAACCGTCCCGTCTACGACGTGCTGCGGGGCCGCCCGCACCTGCGGGTGGAGAACCGGGTTCTCCCGGCGGGGCCGACCGTCGTGGACACCGTCGCCAACGGCGCGTTCTACTTCGGTCTGGTCCGGGCGCTGGCCGAATCCGACCGCCCGCTGTGGTCACAGATGTCGTTCAGCGCCGCGGAGGAGAACTTCCTCACCTGCGCGCGGCACGGCATCGACGCGCACGTCTTCTGGCCCGGCCTGGGCTACCTGCCGGTGACGGAGCTGGTGCTGCGGCGGTTGCTGCCGCTGGCCCACCACGGGCTGGACCGGTGGGGGCTGGACCCGGCGGAGCGGGACCGGCTGCTCGGCATCGTCGAACGGCGCTGCCTCACCGGGCGCAACGGGGCGAGCTGGCAGGTGGAGACGCTGCACCGGCTGGAGTCGGCCGACCACCTCGACCGGCCCGCGGCGCTGCGCGAGGTGGTGCGCCACTACGTCGACCTGATGCACAGCAACCGGCCGGTGCACGAGTGGCCGCTGCCCTGACCCGGGCCGGCGCACCCCCACCCGGCGGCGGGCGGCCTCCACAGCGGACCGGCTAGCGGCCGGCGGGGTCGCGCGCGGCCCCGTGCCGGGCGTGGCCGTCGTCGCGGTCGATGCGCAGCTCCCGCTCCAGCTCGGCGATGACAGCGCGCAGGTCGTCCAGCCGTTGGGTCAGCGCGATCCGGTCCACCTCGTCGGGCACGCCGTCACCGTCCTCGTCGTACCCGGGCGCCAACCGTTCGGTCATCTCCAGCCGGCGGGCCTCCTCCATCGAGTTGACGATGACCGCGATCAGGATGTTGAGCAGCAGGTTCACCGTGATGATGACGTAGCTGACGTAGTAGACCAGCGTCCACGGCGACACCGCCATCCCCTGCTCGATCAGGTCCGGCAGGGTCTCCAGCGAGAGCAGCACGAACAGTGTCAGCAGGGACCGTCCGATGTCGCCGTACTGCTCGGGGTAGTGGTCGGCGAAGATCAACCAGCCGGCCATGCCGTAGACGTACAGGGTCACCACGGCCAGCGCGAGGAAACCGGCGACGCCGGGGATGCTGCGCCACAGCGCCGCCACGATGGTCCGCAGGCCCGGGCTGAAGCGGACGAGCCGCAGCACCCGGGCCATCCGCAGCACGCGCAGCAGCGCCGGGTCGCCGTGCAGGCCGGGAATGAAGATCGCGAGGATCACCAGGAAGTCGAAGACGTTCCAGCCGTGCCGGAAGAAGTCCTGCGGGCGGCGCCCGTACGCCAGGACCCGGACGACGATCTCCGCCACGAAGGCCGCCCGGAACGACAACTCCAGCCAGTGCAGGGCGGGACCGGCCGTCCCGAGGTGCCGGAACGTCTCGACGCCGAGCACGACCCCGTTGGCGACGATGAGGACGACGATGGCGATCTCGAACGGCCGGGACCGGACGGCCCGCGCGCACCAAACCGAGAGGATCGAGAAGCGGGACGCGGGCGCGGTGGTCGCCTGCCGTTGGCGGGGCACGGTGCCGCGGCGGCTCACGACCCGGACAGCTCCGCCGCCAGCGTCTCGTCACCGGGGTCGTGGATCACAACGCGCATGGCGAGAGCCTATCGACCGGCCCCGACCGCCGTCGCCGACGCCGAGCGCCGGCGTCAGACCGTGAGCAGCACCTTGCTGCACTCGTCCTGCTTCTTCTGGAAGATCTTGTAGCCCTTCGGGGCGTCCTTGAGCGGCATCCGGTGACTCACGATGAAGCTCGGGTCGACGTCCCCGCGCTGGATGCGCTCCAGCAGCGGGCGGGTGTACCGCTGCACGTGACACTGCCCGGTCCGCATGGTGAGCGCCCGGTTCATGAACGCGCCCATCGGGAACTTGTCGACGAAGCCGCCGTACGCGCCGATGACCGAGACCGTCCCGCCGCTGCGGCAGGCCAGGATCGCCTGGCGCAGCGCGAAGGGCCGCTCGGTCTCCGCCCGGACGGCCTGCTTCGCACGGTCGTACGCGTAGATGGCGGCGTTACCGTGGTGCCCCTCGAGGCCGACCGCGTCGATGCACGCGTCCGGCCCCCGGCCGGCGGTCAGCTCGTTGAGGGCGTCCAGGACGTCGGTCTCCTCGTAGTCGAGCGTCTCGGCGCCGGTGTGCTCGCGCGCCAACCGCAGCCGGTACGGGTACCGGTCGATGACGAACACCCGCTCCGCGCCGAGCAGCCGCGCGCTGGCCGCGGCGAGCAGCCCGACCGGGCCCGCGCCCCAGATGGCGACCACGTCGCCGGGCTGGATGTCGCACATCTCGGCGCCCATGTAGCCGGTGGGGAAGACGTCGGCGAGCATCACCGCCTGCTCGTCGGAGACGTCGTCGGGCACCTTGATCGGTCCGACGTCGGCGAACGGCACCCGGGCGTACTCGGCCTGGCCGCCGGCGTACCCGCCGAGCAGGTGCGAGTAGCCGAAGATGCCGCCCGGCGAGTGCCCCATGATCTTCTCGGCGATGCCGGCGTTGGGGTTGGAGTTCTCGCAGACCGAGTAGAGGCCGCGCTGGCAGGAGTTGCAGTGCCCGCAGGCGATCGGGAACGGCACCACGACCCGGTCGCCGGGGCGCAGGTTGCGCACCTGCGGGCCGACCTCGACCACCTCGCCCATGAACTCGTGCCCGAGGATGTCGCCCTTGCGCATCGCCGGGATGTAGCCGTGGTAGAGGTGCAGGTCGGAGCCGCAGATGGCGGTCGTCGTGATCCGTACGATCGCGTCCCGGGGGTTCATGATCGTCGGCTCGGGCACGTCGATGACCTTGACGCTGTCCTTGCCCATCCAGGCGGTGGCCCTCATCGTCGTCCTCTCCTCGGGTCAGCGCCGCAGCCCGCTGGGC
The DNA here is from genome assembly GCF_056150165.1 of Micromonospora xinjiangensis. Lineage (NCBI taxonomy): Bacteria > Bacillati > Actinomycetota > Actinomycetes > Micromonosporales > Micromonosporaceae > Micromonospora > Micromonospora xinjiangensis. The sequence goes on from NZ_JAXCFO010000007.1 coordinate 244,626, forward strand.
AACGGCTGCGCGGGGCGTTGCATGACCTGCTGCCGGACCGAGATCCCGTCGGGGCTGCCCTCGGAGCGGACGATGTCGCCGGTCTCCAGCACCTGCTTGAACCGGCGCAGGTCGTCCCGGACCTGCTGCTCGGGCTCCTCGCCGAAGAGCTTGGCCACGGCCCGGCCCAGCGCGCCGGCCGGCGGCGCGTAGCCGAGCTGCACGCGGACCTCGGTGCCCCGGTCGCCGGGGGCGGGCACGAAGCGGACCCGACCGGCGTTCGGCACCCGCGTGCCGGGCAGCGACCGCCACGCGATCGACCGGTTCGGTTGGTCGTCGACGATCTCCGCGTCCCACTCGATGTGACGGCCCGCCGGGCCGCGTGCCGTCCAGTGCGACCGGCGCAGGTCGTCGGCGCGGATGGACTCCACGTGCGACATGAACCGGGGCAGGTTCTCGATGTCGCGCCAGTACCGGTACGCCTCGGCCGGCGAGCGGTTGACCGTCACCGCCATGTCGATGCGGATCTTCCGGTCCCGGGCCCGGCGCGCGCGGGACGCGCCGAGCGCCGCGAGCACGTCGACGGCGGTGATGCCGGCGACCACGGCCGTGGTCAGGGCGACGCGGCGACGCCGTTCGCCGCGGCGGTCGGCCATCGCGCGGGCGAGCAGGGTCAGGTCCGCGGCGTCACCGGCCACCCGGGTCCAGGCCCAGGCGGACGGGCGCCGGCCGGTGATCAGACCGAGGCCGTGGCCCAGCTCGCGGGCTCCGACGGCGGGGATGATGGTGCCGGCCATCGGTGAGTCGTCCACACCGGTGAGGCGGGCGACCGGCCCGGGGGCGGCGACCGCTCCCGCCCCGAGGGCGAGGCTCAGCCAGCCGAGCGCGCGGGGCAGCCAGGGGTCGCGGGTCGGATCGTCCAGTTCGGGCAGGAGCACTCCGTCGATACGGCTCACGTGGATCCCTCCGCTCGGGGCGCGTACCCGCCGGCTGCGGGTGCCGCCACCGTGACGCTATGCCCTGCGCCGGCCCCGTGTGCCCGCTTCGAGCGAGAACGAACCAGTACCCACCATCCAGGGGTACTTGTGCACGGTCGCCGTATTCGTCCTCACGTTGCCCCTACGCCTCGTCGAGAGGCGCCGACTTCACGCTCCCCGACAGGCGTCCGCCACCGGGACGATCCCGGGCCCCACTACAGCGCCACGACGGCCGCTGTCTCCGCCGGTAGTTCGATGCGGTCGCGCATCACCGTCACACCGTCGCCGGTGGCCAGCAGCACCTTCCGCACCACCCCGGGCAGAGTGATCCGCTGCGGCTTTCCGGCCAGGTTCGCCGCCACCAGGCACTCCCCCCGGCGCATCAGCAGGAACTGGTCGCCGTGCCGCACGTCCACGGCCGACAGCCGTGGGTCGGACAGGTCGGGCCGCGCCTTCCGCAGCGCGATGAGTCGCCGGTAGAACTCGTACATCTCGCGGTGCTCGGGCTTGTCCAGCTCCGCCCAGTCGAGCCGGGACCGCAGGAACGTCTGCGGGTCCTGCGGATCGGGCACCTCCCCCTCCGGCCAACCGTGCGAGGCGAACTCCCGTCGGCGCCCGGTGGCGACGGCGGCGGCCAGCTCCGGCTCCGGGTGGGAGGTGAAGAACTGCCAGGGCGTGGACGCGGCCCACTCCTCCCCCATGAACAGCATCGGTGTGAACGGCGCCGTCATCAGCAGCGTCGCCCCGACCCGCAGCAGGGCGGGCGAGAGGGACGCGGAGATCCGGTCGCCGGTGGCGCGGTTGCCGATCTGGTCGTGGTTCTGGAGGTACGCCACCAGCCGGTGCCCGGGCAGCCGCTGCCGGTCCACGGGCCGCCCGTGGTGCCGCTGCCGGAAGCTGGACCAGGTGCCGGCGTGGAAGAAGCCGCCGGTGAGCACGTCGGTGAGCGCCTCCAGCGACCCGAAGTCGCCGTAGTAGCCCTGCCGCTCCCCCGTCAGCAGCGTGTGCAGCGCGTGGTGGGCGTCGTCGTTCCACTGGGCGTGCAGCCCGTAACCGCCCGCCTCCCGCGGAGTGATGAGCCGCGGGTCGTTCAGGTCGGACTCGGCGATCAGCGACAGCGGCCGGCCCAGGTGGGTGGAGAGGGCCTCCACCTCCACGGTCACCTCCTCCAGCAGGTGCACGGCGCGGGAGTCGGGCATCGCGTGCACGGCGTCCAGCCGCAGACCGTCGACGTGGTAGTCCCGCAGCCACATGAGCACGCTGTCGATGATGTAGCGGCGCACCCCGTCGGAGTGCGGCCCGTCCAGGTTGACCGTGCGGCCCCAGGTGTTGCTCTGCTCGGTGAGGTACGGCGCGAACATCGGCGCGTAGGCCCCGGAGGGCCCGAAATGGTTGTAGACGACGTCGAGGATCACCCCCAGCCCCTTGGCGTGGGCCGCGTCGACCAGCCGCTTCAACCCGTCCGGGCCGCCGTAGGGCTGGTGTGGCGTATACCAGCAGACGCCGTCGTACCCCCAGTTGTGCTCGCCGTTGAAGGCGTTGACCGGCAGCAGCTCGACGAGGTCGACGCCCAGCTCGACCAGGTGGTCGAGCCGGCCGATGGCGGCGTCGAACGTGCCCTCGGGGGTGAAGGTGCCGACGTGCAGCTCGTAGAGGACGCTGCCGGGCAGCTGCCGGCCCGTCCACGCGCCGTCGGTCCACTCGAAGGCCGCGTGGTCGTAGACCCGGCTCGGGCCGTGCACGCCGTCGGGCTGCCACAGCGAGCGCGGGTCGGGCAGGGCGAAGTCGTCGTCGTCGAGGAGGAACGCGTAGTCGGTGCCCGGGCCGGTGCCGGGCGCCTCGACCCGCCACCAGCCGCCGGCCTCGGCGCGCATCTCGTGGTCGGTGCCGTCGAACAGGCGCAGCCGGACCCGGGCGGCCTCGGGCGCCCACACCGTGAACTCGGTCATGCGGCAGCCTCCACGGAATCGGTGGGAGCGAGGAGGGCGACGGGGTAGGTGCTCAGCAGATCATGAAGGAGCAGCTCAGACCCACTGTAGACCCGTCCGGTGAACACGTCGCTCACGTTGTGTCCGGGAAGTGACAGAAACGTGTCGCGCCAGCCACCGGCGCGGGCGAGGCGTACCGGCAGGCGGGTGGCGACCGCGATCGCGCCGCCCCGGTCGAAGGCCACGGCGTGCGCGGCGGCCGGCCCGTGCACCGGCACCGGTCGGTAGCCGGTGAACAGCTCCGGGTGGTCGCGGCGCAGCCGCAGGGTCCGCGACACCACGAGCAGCTTCGCCGCGCCGTTCGCGTCGACGGGCGGCCGCCAGCCCGCGTCGAGGCGGGCCAGCAGCTCGCGACGTACGGGGAAGTCGACCGGCCGCCGGTTGTCCGGGTCGACCAGCGAGTTGTCCCACAGCTCGCTGCCCTGGTAGGTGTCGGGCACCCCGGGCATGGCGAGCTGCACGAGCTTCTGCCCGAGGGAGTTCGACCAGCCGGCCGGGGTGATCTCGTCGGCGAACGCGGTCAGCTCGGCGCGCAGCTCCGGGTCGTCGTACATCCGGTCCACCACGGCGTGCAGCGCCCCCTCGAAGGCGGCGTCGGGGTCGGCCCAGCTGGTGGAGACCGACGCCTCCCGGGCGGCCTTCTCCACGTACGCGTGCAGGCGCTCGCGCTCGATCGGCCAGGCGCCGACGGCGGTCTGCCAGAGCAGGTGCGCGAACGCCGGGTCGGGCAGCGGTGCCCGGGCCGTCCAGGCCGTGACCCGGGCCGCCCACCGGTCGGGCAGCTCGCTGAGGACGGCGAGGCGGGCCCGCACGTCCTCGCCGCGCTTGGTGTCGTGGGTGGACAGGGTGGTCATGGCGGCCGGCCAGCGGACCTGCCGGGCGGCGGCGAAGCGGTGGAACTCGGCCGGGGGCACGCCGAAGTGGGCGGGGCTGCCCCCGACCTCGTTGAGGGCGACGAACCGGCTCCAGCGGTAGAAGGCGGTGTCCTCCACGCCCTTGGCCATCACGGCGCCGGTGAACTGGGGGAATCGCGCCGCCAGCTCGTCGTCCGGGTCGCGCAGCCGCCGGGTGACCGCGTCCAGCGCGTCCGCGAGGTCGGGGCGGCGGCGGCCGGCCTCCGCGCGGGCGGCCGCCAGGTGGCGGGCGCCGTGCGGCGGGTAGCCCCGGTAGACGGGGAAGGCGGCGGCCAGCTCGGCGAGGGCCGCCCGGGCGGCGTCGGGCTCCACCTCGGGGGCGAGGGCGGCCAGCCGGGTCAGCTCGGCGGCGAGCAGCCGGGTGGCGGCGGCGAGCTTGGTGTCGTGGGTGAGGTCCTCCCACGAGGTGCGCCGGCCGACGAGCCGGGTGTCCAGGGCGGTGAGGTCGGCCTCCGCGTCGGCGTCCACGAACAGCCCGGACACCGCCGCGAGGGACTCGTAGCCGGTGGTGCCCTCGACCGGCCAGTCGGGCAGCTCCTCGCCGTACTCCAGGATCTTCTCCACGACGAGCCAGACCCGCGGCGCCGCGGCCCGCAGCCGGGCCAGGTAGCCGGCGGGGTCGCGCAGCCCGTCGGGGTGGTCGACGCGAATGCCGTCGACCTCGCCGGCCGCCGCCCACGCCAGGATCAGCTCGTGGGTGGCGGCGAAGACCTCCGGGTCCTCCACCCGCAGCCCGGCGAGGTCGGAGACGGCGAAGAAGCGGCGGTACGTCAGCTCGGCGTCGCCGCGCCGCCAGCTGACCAGCTCGTAGTGCTGCCGGTCGTGGACCTCGCGGGCGGTGCCGTCGCCCGTGCCGTCGGCGACGGGGAAACGGTGCTCGTGGTAGCGCAGCTCCCCGTCGACGACCTTGAGGTCGCCCAGGGCGTCGGGGGTGTCCGCGAGCACCGGCAGCAGCAGCCGGCCGCGCTCCCAGTCGATGTCGAACCAGCGGGCGTACGCCGACGAGCGTCCCCGGCGCAGCACGTCCCACCAGGCCGGGTTGGCCGCCGGCGCGGCGACCCCCGCGTGGTTGGGCACGATGTCCACCACGAGGCCGAGCCCGGCGGCGCGCAGCGCGCGCAGCAGCCGCCGCCGGCCCGCCTCGCCGCCGAGCTCCGGGTTGACCGCCCGGTGGTCGACCACGTCGTAGCCGTGCGCCGAGCCGGGGGTGGCGGTGAGCAGCGGCGCGCTGTAGAGGTGGGTGACGCCGAGGTCGGCGAGGTAGCCGGCGAGGCCGGCGGTCGCGTCCAGGTCGAACCCGGGGCGGACCTGGACGCGGTAGGTCGCGCCGACCCGGGCCGGGCGCGGGAGGGGTGCCGCGGGCATCTCAGATCGTCCTCTCCAGAACCACCAGGGAGCGGTCCGGTACGCAGAGGGCGCCGCCCGCCTCGACGACTGTGGTCTTCTCCGCGTCCGGGTCCGCGGTGCTGATCACCAGCTCCCAGCGCTGACCGAACTCGGCGGGCGGAAGGGTGAAGTCCAGCGGCGCGTCGTGGGCGTTGAAGCAGAGCAGGAACGAGTCGTCGTGGTGGCGCTGGCCGTACGTGCCGCGTTCGCGGATGCCCTCCCCGTTGACGAACAGCGCCACCGAGCGACCGAAGTCGTTGCCCCAGTCCTCGCCGGTCATCTCCCGGCCGTCCGGGGTGTACCAGGCGAGGTCGGGCAGGGGTGAGCCGACGTCCCGCCCGCCGACGGGCAGGCCGGTGAAGAAGCGGCGGCGGCGGAACACCTGGTGCCGGCGGCGGAAGGCCACGAGCCGCCGGACGAACTCCAGCAGCGCCTCGTCGGCGTGCTCCCAGTCGATCCACGACAGCTCGCTGTCCTGGCAGTAGGCGTTGTTGTTGCCCCGCTGCGTACGGCTCAGCTCGTCGCCGTGGCCGATCATCGGCACGCCCTGGGAGAGCATCAGGGTGGCGAGGAAGTTGCGCTGCTGGCGGGCGCGCAGGGCGAGCACCGCCGCGTCGTCGGTGGGGCCCTCCACGCCGCAGTTCCAGGACCGGTTGTGGCTCTCCCCGTCCCGGTTCTCCTCGCCGTTGGCCTCGTTGTGCTTGTCGTTGTAGGACACCAGGTCGGCCAGCGTGAACCCGTCGTGGCAGGTGACGAAGTTGATGCTGTGGAAGGGGCGCCGGCCGTCGTCCTGGTAGAGGTCGGCGGAGCCGGAGATCCGCGACGCGAACTCGGCGAGGGTGGCCGGCTCGCCGCGCCAGAAGTCCCGCACGGTGTCCCGGTACTTGCCGTTCCACTCGGTCCACTCCGGCGGGAAGTTGCCCACCTGGTAGCCGCCGGGGCCCACGTCCCACGGCTCGGCGATCAGCTTCACCTGGCTGACCACCGGGTCCTGCTGCACCACCTCGAAGAACGTGGAGAGGCGGTCCACCTCGTAGAACTCGCGGGCCAGGGTGGCCGCCAGGTCGAAGCGGAACCCGTCGACGTGCATCTCCCGCACCCAGTAGCGCAGCGAGTCCATGATCAGCTGGAGGGAGTGCGGGCTGCGGACGTTGAGGCTGTTGCCGGTGCCCGTGTAGTCGACGAAGTAGCGCCGGTCGGACTCGGAGAGGCGGTAGTAGCTCGCCGTGTCGATGCCCTTGAAGCTCAACGTCGGCCCGAGGTGGTTGCCCTCGGCGGTGTGGTTGTAGACCACGTCGAGGATCACCTCGATGCCGGCGGAGTGCAGCGCCCGCACCATGCCCCGGAACTCCTGCACCTGCTGGCCGAGCCGGCCCATCGCGGAGTAGCCGTGGTGCGGGGCGAAGAAGCCGATGGTGTTGTAGCCCCAGTAGTTGCGCAGCCCCAGGTCGGCCAGGCGGTGGTCGTGCACGAACTGGTGCACCGGCATCAGCTCGATCGCGGTCACGCCGAGCCGGGTCAGGTGCTCGATCATCGGCGGCGACGCGATCCCGGCGTAGGTGCCGCGCAGCTCCTCCGGGATGTCGGGGTGGCGCATGGTCAGGCCGCGCACGTGCGCCTCGTAGATCACCGAGTGGTGGTACGGGGTGCGGGGCGGCTTGTCGTTGCCCCAGTCGAAGTAGGGGTTGACGACCACGGACTTCGGCATGAACGGCGCCGAGTCGACCTCCGACATCCGCTCGGGCTGGCCCAGGTCGTAGTCGTAGACCGCCGGGTCCCAGGTCACGTCGCCGTCGATCGCCTTGGCGTACGGGTCGAGCAGCAGCTTGTGCGGGTTGCACCGCAGCCCGTTCGCCGGGTCGTACGGGCCGTGCACGCGGTAGCCGTACCGCTGCCCCGGCTCGATCCCCGGCAGGTACGCGTGCCAGACGTACGCGTCCACCTCGCGCAGCTCGACGCGGCGCTCGGCGCCGGTGTCCCACTCATCGAAGAGGCAGAGCTCCACCTTCTCGGCCACCTGGGAGTAGATGGCGAAGTTGGTGCCCATCCCGTCGTACGTGGCGCCGAGGGGGTAGCGCTCGCCCGGCCAGACCTGCATGTCGCTCCTTCGGTTCTGATCATGAGCGCACCGCGTCATGAGCGCACCGTACGGCGGGCCGGGCGGTGCGCACGGCGGTAATGCCCCGCGCCCGGTCCGGCCAATCCATCCTGTCAGCCGATTGCCGGAAATCCGTCCGAGTCGGACAGGCGGGATGATCGGGTGTCTTCCGTCACGGTGGCTCTCCTCGAGATGCGGACCGCCGCCGCATGCCCTTTGCTGGTCCGGGGGCGCGCGCCCGCGCGTCACCGCCCGGCCTTCGGCCACCCACCACCGTTCGTCGCGCCGCCATCGCCGCCGGCGCGTGCCCACCTGCCTGGACGGAGACGAATGTGACGACGCTGCGGGTCGGCGACCAGCTCGCCGCCGCGCCGGACCGCACCTGCCGGCCCACCCTGACCCGGTCCCAGATCCCGCAGTCCCCCGGCTCCGGCGCGGCCCCGCCGGCGCGGCGCATCCTGATGCTCTCGTGGGAGTACCCGCCGGTGCTCGTCGGTGGCCTCGGCCGGCACGTCCACGCCCTCTCCGTCGCCCTCGCCGCCGCCGGCCACGAGGTCACCGTGGTCACCCGCCACGCCGACGGCGCCCCCCTGGAGGAGTACGCCGACGGCGTCCGCGTCATCCGCGCCGCCGAAGACCCCGTCACCTTCCCCCTGGCCACCAACACCCTCCTGGCCTGGACCATGGCCTTCAACCACACCCTCACCCGCGCCGCCCTGCGCGCAGGCGAAACCGCCGACTACGACGTCATCCACGCCCACGACTGGCTCGTCGCCCACACCGCGATGACCCTGCGCGAGCACCTCGACGTCCCGCTGGTCACGACCATCCACGCCACCGAGGCCGGCCGGCACCAGGGCTGGCTGCCCGAGGAGATGAACCGCACCATCCACGGCGTCGAGCACTGGCTCGCCGGTGAGTCCGGCCGGGTGATCGTCTGCTCCGGGTACATGCGGGACGAGGTGACGGGGCTGTTCGGGGTGCCGAACGGCCGGGTCGACGTGGTCCCCAACGGGGTGGAGGCCCGGCGCTGGCGGGCGCCGCGCGGTGCGGTGGCGTCGGCCCGGGCCCGGTTCGCCGGGGACGGCCCGCTGGTCACGTTCGCCGGCCGCCTGGTGTACGAGAAGGGCGTGCAGCACCTCCTCGCGGGCGTGCCCCGGCTGCGGGAGCGGCACCCGGGGTTGCGCGTCGTGGTGGCCGGCGACGGCCCGTACCGCGGGGAGCTGGAGACCGAGGTGCGCCGGCTGGGGCTGGCGGGCGCGGTGAGCATGCCGGGGTTCCTCGGCGGGGTCGAGTTGCCGGCCGTGATGGCCGCCTCGGACTGTTTCGCGGTGCCGAGCATCTACGAGCCGTTCGGCATGGTCGCCCTGGAGGGGGCCGCCGCCGGGGCGCCGCTCGCGGTCTCCGCCACCGGCGGGCTGGCCGAGATCGTCGAGCCGGGCGTCACCGGGATGACGTTCGCGCCGCAGGACCCGGACGGGCTGGTCGAGGCGGTGCACGCACTGCTCGCCGACCGGGAGCGGGCCCGCTCCCTGGCCCGCCGCGCGCTCGCCGTGGTGCACGAGCAGTACGGCTGGGCGTCGATCGCGCAGCGTACCGCCGCCACCTACGCGGCCGCGATCGCCGGCGGGCCGGCGTTCGCGGCGGAGCGCGCGGCCCAGCGGATGGCGCACGGCCTCGCCCTGCCGGCGCTCGGCGAGGGCAACCTGCTCGCCGCCGCCGGCCTCCGCTGACCCAGCCTCCCTCCCCCGGGCGGGGATATGGGCAGGCCGCCGGTCCCCTGTGGGGGCCGGCGGCCTGTTTTCTGTGTGCCGGAGGTCAGCGCTCGGCGAGGGGCACGAAGGCACGCTCGGGAGAACCGGTGTAGACCTGCCGCGGGCGGCCGATCTTGGTCTCCGGGTCGTTGATCATCTCGCGCCACTGGGCGATCCAGCCGGGGAGGCGGCCCAGGGCGAAGAGCACCGTGAACATCTTGGTGGGGAAGCCCATGGCCTTGTAGATGAGGCCGGTGTAGAAGTCCACGTTCGGGTAGAGCCGGCGCGACACGAAGAAGTCGTCGGCGAGGGCGATCTCCTCCAGCTGCATCGCGATGTCCAGCAGCGGGTCCGGCTTGGCCATGCGGCCGAGCACGTCCTGGGCGGCCTTCTTCACGATGGCGGCGCGCGGGTCGTAGTTCTTGTAGACCCGGTGGCCGAAGCCCATGAGCTTCACGCCGTCCTGCCGGTCCTTCACCTTCTGCACGAAGGTCTTGACGTCGCCACCCTCGGCGTGGATGCGCTGCAGCATCTCCAGCACGGCCTGGTTGGCGCCGCCGTGCAGCGGGCCGAAGAGGGCGTTCACGCCCGCCGACACCGAGGCGAACAGGTTGGCGTTGCTGGAGCCCACCAGCCGGACCGTGGAGGTCGAGCAGTTCTGCTCGTGGTCGGCGTGCAGGATGAAGAGCATGTCCAGCACCCGGGCCATCACCGGGTCGACCTCGTACGGCTCCGCCGGCACACCGAACGTCAGCCGCAGGAAGTTCTCCACGTAGCCGAGGGAGTTGTCCGGGTAGAGCAGCGGCTGGCCGATCGACTTCTTGTAGGCGTACGAGGCGATGGTGGGGACCTTCGCCATGAGCCGGACCGTGGAGATCTCCACGTGCTCGGAGTCGAACGGGTCCAGGCTGTCCTGGTAGAAGGTCGAAATCGCGCTCACCGCGGACGAGAGCACCGCCATCGGGTGCGCGTCGCGCGGGAACCCGTCGAAGAACCGGCGCATCTCCTCGTGCAGCAGCGAGTGCCGCCGGATCCACTCGGTGAACTCGCTGAGCTGCTGCTCGGTCGGCAGCTCCCCGTAGATCAGCAGGTACGAGACCTCCAGGAAGGAGGACTTCTCGGCCAGCTGCTCGATCGGGTAACCGCGGTAACGCAGGATCCCCGCGTCGCCGTCGATGTAGGTGATCGCGGACGAGCAGGCCGCGGTGTTGACGAAACCGGGGTCGTAGGTGGTCATTCCGGTTTCTTTCAGCAGCTTGCTCACCCCGATACCGGCGGGGCCCTCGACCGCGGTGTGCACCGGCATCGACAGCTGCCCGCCGGGGTGATCGAGCTTGACTTCCGTCATGTGGTTCCTCGCTTCGCCGGCAGATCCTCGTTGAATTGCCTTCGCTTTTACCGTAATCGTGGTTCCTGGGACACCGTTTGCCGTGGTTCTGCGGTGAGGTATGCGTCACCCGATTCCCGACCGGCCGGATGGGGAAACCGGTGAAACGCCCGAACGAATCAGGACAGGGCGAGATGGCGCAACCCGCCGTCGGTGGCGATCTGGTAGACGTCGAGTCGATTCTCCCCGGCGTGGAAGAGCGCGTCGTCGGCGAGGAGCGCGGCGAAGCGACGGCCGCCCGGATCGGGGGGCACCACCGGCACGACCGCGCCGACCCGACCGTTCACGACGACCGCGAGCAGCGTGCCGTCGTTCACCTCGTCGGGAACCGTTCCCCACACGAGCGCCGGCAGCGTGCCGGTGTCCGGGTCGACGGCGCGGAACGAGCCGAGATCGGCCACCCGGGCCGAGCCGCCGGACGGGCGCTGCCCCACGGTCGTGCCCACCAGCGGGTGCGGGCCCGGCGGCGGCACGGGCTTCGGCACCCCGTCCGGGATGGTGATCGGCTGCGCCGGTCGGTCGTAGAAGTGCTTCTGCCCCGCCGGCCGCGGTGTCGCCCGCGCGGACCGCCCGTCGACCCGCCACGGCAGCCGGACGCCGGCCTCGTCCGCCACGGTCGGCAGCAGGTCCACGTGCTCCCAGTTGCGGTCGTCGACACGGCCGGTGCGCTGGCCCGGCTCCTTCACGAACATCGGCACCCAGGCGACCTCCCCCGGCGCGGCCTTGATGGCGTCCATGCCGCGCCCCTGGAAGCCCCGGGTGAAGCTCACCCCGTGGTCGGCGGTGACCACCACCAGCGCCTGGTCGTAGAGGCCGGTGGCGCGCAGCGTCCGCAGCGTCTCCCCGATGAGCCGGTCGGTGTAGCCGAGCTGGGCCAGGTGCCGTTGCCGGGCCAGCTCGACCCAGCCGGCGCCCTCGTTGGGCAGGTCCTCCGGCCCGTCGTAGCGCGCGCCGGAGGGCAGGAACGTCCACGGCGAGTGCGGCATCAGCAGGTGCAGGAAGTGCAGTGTCGGGCGCGGCGACGGCTTCAACCCGGCCAGGAAGCTCGTGAACCGGGCGGGTTGGTTGTCGTCCAGGTTGTCCCAACGGAACGTGGGGTCGTCGGGGATCGGCTCGGCCGCGTCGATGCCGGCCTCGGCCGCCGTCTGTTCCCGGTAGGAGTCCTCCGGGTCGATCCGGCTGTCGTGCGGCGCGACGACCTGGCCCAGCAGCCGTCGGGTCTCCCGCACCAGCACACCGAGCCCCTGCTCCGGCGCGACGGGCTGCTCGCAGCGGCTCGGCGGGCAGAGCCGGGTGATGCTCTCCTCGGCGCGGATGTCGTACAGGCCGCCGAGGGCGGTGAAGAGGTTGTCCGGGTACTGCGAGTAGTGCGGTGCGACCTCCCGCGCCGGGTAGCGGCCCGTGAGCATGGCGGGCAGCGCGTACGGCGTCCAGCCGCTGACTCCGGTGGCGTTGCGGTACCACGTCGACCCGCCCGCCAGTTCGGCGAAGTGCGGGAACCGGGTCGCGTCGACCCGACCGTCCGGGCCGAGCAGCGAGACCAGCGGCAGCTCGTCGAGGATGAGCATGACGACCGGCGGGTGCACGGCGGTCGCGGCGGTGCCGGCGGCGCCGTCCGCCGCCCGGGGCAGCACCAGCACCGACGTGGGCGAGAGGAACAGGAAAAGCCCCGCGAAGACCAGCGGACCGGCGGCGGCGACCCGCAGCACGCGGCCCGGTGCCCGCCACCGCCGGTGGGCGGCCGCACCGGCGGCGCCGGCCACCGCCGCCACCACCAGCAGCGGTACGCCCCGCAGCGGTGTGACGTGCCGGCCCACCTGCACGGCGAGCGCGGCGAGCAGCAGCCCGACGAGCAGCGTGTGCGTCACCGAGCGGGCCGCGCGGCCGGCGAGCCGGCTGAGCACCCCGAGCACCGCCAGCGGCACGGTGGGCGCCACCGCGACCAGGGCGAGCAGCAGCAGGACCTCCTGGCGGCCGGCGCGGTGGAACAGGAAGAAGTCGGGGCTGCGCCCGAGGACGTCCAGCAGCGGCTGGGTGACCACCAGCCCGACCAGCGCCACGATCTCCAGCAGCCGGCCCAGCTCCGTACGGCAGGCCGCCGCCCAGCGGACGCGACGCCCGGGGCGGGGGTCGGGGGCGGCGGCGTCGCTGCTCGCCGGGTCGGGCTCGGGCGCGGTGGCACCGACGGTCGTCGGGTCAGCCACCCACGACCGCCGTGTAGAGCGTCCGGGTGCCCGAGGGCAGCTCCTCCCGCCGGGCGATCCGGCAGCGGGCGGCGAGCAGTCGCTCGAACTCGGCCCGGCGGTAGCCCGGGAAGAGCCCTTCGGGCTTGTTGGCGAGCAGCCGCCGGGCCATCGGGTCCTCCGGGTGGACGAACTCCACGACGATCCGTGCCCCCGGCGCGCCGAGGTCGGCGAGCCACGCCACCACCTCGGGCAGCGGCACGTTCCGGCCGATGGCCAGGTGGTGCACCACGGCGAGGGCCAGCACCACGTCGGCGGCGGACCGATCGGCGAACGACGCCCGTTCGACCCCCCGCCAGCCGCCGCCGGGCGACGGGTCGGCGAGGTCCATCACCAGCGGCAGGACGCGCCGCTCCCCCTCCGCGCGCAGTTGCCGGTAGAGCGTGTCGACGACGGCCGGGTCCTGCTCGACGGCGACCACCTGGTCGGCGTGCCGGGCGGCGAGGCGGGCGTACCGGCCGTCGTTGGCGCCGAGGTCGAGCACGAGCCGGGGGCGGGGCCCGTCGGCCATTGCGGCGGTGACGAACTGCTCCTTGGCGGCCCGGTCCTGGGCCGAGTAGCCGCAGGTGCGCTGGTAGTCGGCCCAGTGGCTGGCCGCGACCGGCCGGTCGAGCCGACCGACGAGCCGCTGCATGCCCCGGATGGTGGCGAGCGCCAGCTCCCGGGAGTACCCGGCCGCGCGCAGCTCGGCGCGGACGTCGGTGGTGGTGGCCTCGGCGTGCCGGCTCTGCATGGCCGCGTGCAGGTGCAGGTGGGTCGGGACACCGGGGCGGAACCGCCGCAGACCGCGGAAGAGCGGCCGCAGCTCGTCGGCCTCGATCCCGTCCACCCGGGCGCGCAGCCACGGCTGGAAGTCCACGCCCAGGTGCGCGGTGAGCAGCAACGGGTAGAGCATCGTCTGGCAGAACTGCCGGTAACCCGCCCACGGCTCGCCGTCGCGCACCGGCTCGAACGAGCCGACGTCGATGAACACCGGCTCGACGCCACGCCACTGGAGGTTGTACGCCGACCCGTCCTTCGTGGTGAAGCCGGCGGGCAGCGCCTCGCGGAGGATCTCCAGGTGCAGGAGCGCGGCGTCGCGCAGCATCGCGAACGACCACTCGTAGGGGTGCGACACGAAGGGGATGCGTTCGTGCCGCAGCACCGCCGTCCACGACGTGTCACCGGGCACGGCTCCCGGCTCGACCGTCTCGGTGCCGCAGACCTTGCCGGCGGCGAGCAGGGACGCGAAGAACTCGGTGCCGGCCAGCGCCCGCCAGTGCGCGGCGGCCTGCGCGTCGAGCCCGCGCAGCACGTCGTCGCCGAGGTGGAAGACCCGGTTGGCCGGGTCACGGAACGAGCCGGGTTCGGGCCGTACGCCCGCGGGGGAGACTGCCATCGCGGGCGGATCAGCGCTGGTCGGTGGGCTGCCGCCGGAACCGGTCGACCAGGCGCCGCCAGTACAGTTTGGCGGCGACGGCGGCGCCCGCCACACCGCCGACGACCGCCTGCACGATCAGGCTGCCGGATCCCGCGTCCAGGTAGGCCAGGTGGTTCACCGACCGCTCCTTCCCCTCACCAGTCACGACGTCGGCGTCCCGGAGGTCCAGCGCTGAGGCTTTTGACCGGAAGGCCGCTTTCCTGCCACCGTACGCCGATCGTCGAGGTCGTGCGGCGACACCGGCCACTCGGGTCGGTCCGTTTCGTTCAAGACACCCGCCGGTCGGTGCTCCTACCGTCGGGCCATGACGCCTCGCTTCGACCTGATCGGAATGGTCACCACGGACATGGCCCGCACGCTGGACTTCTACCGCCGCCTCGGGCTGGACGTCCCGGCCGGCGCCGAGTCCCAGCCGCACGTGGAGGTCACCCTCCCCACCGGCGTCCGGCTCGCGTGGGACGACGTGACCATGGTCCGCTCCTTCGACCCGGACTGGACGCCCCCGACCGGCAGCCCCCGGATCAACCTCGCCTTCCGCTGCGACGACCCGGCGGAGGTCGACCGCTGGTACGCCGAGCTGACCGGGGCCGGCTTCCACGGTGAGCTGAAGCCGTGGGACGCCTTCTGGGGGCAGCGGTACGCCGTGCTGCACGACCCGGAGGGCAACGGCGTCGACCTGTTCGCCCCGCTGCCCTCGGCCGACTGATCCGAGCCCCGCGGGGCCGCGACGGGCGACCGCGCGACCCGCCCGGGCGGCGGGCCGGTCAGCCGCCGGCGAGCAGCGTTGCCGGCGGCACCCCGGCCAGGTCCCGCACGTCCCGGGTCAGGTGCGCCTGGTCGGCGTACCCGGACGCGGCGGCCACCTCCGCCAGCGGCGTGCCGGCGCGGGCCAGGGCCAGCGCCCGGCGCATCCGCAGGATCCGGGCGAGGGTCTTCGGGCCGTACCCGAACAGCTGCCGGCTGCGGCGCAGCAGCACGCGCGGGTCGAGCCCGACCTCGGCGGCGATCACGCCGACCGGCAGACCGGCGGCCGCGGCGGCGGCGACCCGGGCACCGAGCGGATCCGGGCCTCCGACCTCACGGAGCCGCCGTGCCGCGATCGTCCGCAGCACCGCCGCGGGGTCGGCAACCGCCCGCTCGGCCAGCTCGGCGACCGTCCGGTCGCCCCAGAGCGCCGCCAGCGGCACCCGGCGGTCGCGCAACTCGTCGGCGGGCACGCCGAGCACGGCGGGGCCGACGCCCGGTGGGAGGCGCAGCCCCACCCACCGCTCCCCCGCCGCGCCGACGCTCAGGAAGGCGGTCCGGTCGGGGCCGGCGACCAGCAGCCCGGCCCGGCTGGACCAGAGCAGGTCGACGCAGCCGTCCGGCAGCACCCGCGTTGTCCGGGCACCGCCCGACCCGCCGCCGGTCCAGAGGATGCCGCCCGCGACTCCGGCGGGACGTTCCCGGTACACGCGCCCCAGGCTGCCACGACCGGCCGGCGGACGCGAACGGCGAACCGCCGACGCGCCCGGGGCGGCGCCGATACCGTACGGGTGTGCGATGGACGGTGGTCGACGCCCCACTGGACTCGTCCGGCCGGGGGCGGGGCGAGCAGCGGGCGCCGGAGGCCCTGCGCGGGGCGGGTCTGCTCGCCGCGCTCGGCGCCGACGACGGCGGGGTCGTCGACGCGCGCGTCGACGACCCCACGCGCGACCCGGTGAGTGGGCTCATCGGCGCCGCCGCCGTACGCCGGGCCGGCGCGGCCATCGCCGCACGGGTCGCCGAGCTGCTCGCCGCCGGCCGGCGCCCCCTGGTGCTCGGCGGCGACTGCGCCATCCTTCCCGGCGTCTGCCGGGCGCTGCCGCCGGAGACGGACCTGTGGTTCGTCGACGCCCACCCCGACTTCTACGACGGCGCGACCTCCGAGACCGGCGAGGGCGCCGACATGGACCTCAGCGTCGTCACCGGGCACGGGCCCGCCGTCGCGGCGGGCGTGGACGGCGCGCTGGTCGACCCCGGCCGCGTGCACCTGCTCGGGCACCGTCCGGCGGTGGAGGAGGCCGGCCGGATCGAGGCGGCCCGGGTCGACCCGCGGATCCACCAGGTGCCCGCCGCGGAGCTGCGCCGGCGCGGCCCGGACACGGTCGGCGCCGCGCTGGCCGGCGGGTCCGGCCCGGCGTGGCTGCACCTCGACCTCGACGCGGTCGACCCGGCCGACCTGCCGGCCGTGACCTACCCGGAGCCGGGCGGGCTGCGCTGGCCGGAGCTGGTCGCGCTGCTCACGCCCCTGGCCCGCGCCGACCGGCTGCTGGGGATGAGCGTGGCCGACCTGAACGTCGACGAGGACCCCGACGGGCGCCACACGCGGCGCGTCGCCGAGGTCCTCGCCGGCCTGCTCCGCTCCTGAGCCGCAGGGCCGGCAGGTTCGCCGGCTGGGCCTGATCGCGTCGCGGGCGGCGCGGCCGGCTACGCGTGCGCGGCGGGATCCGGCAGGCGCACGGTGAAGACCGTCCGGCCGGAGCGGCTGTGCACGGAGACCACGCCGTGGTGCGCCTCCACCACGGCGGCCACGATGGCCAGACCGAGGCCGGTGCTGCCGTGCGCCCGGGACCGGGAGGTGTCGCCGCGCGCGAACCGCTCGAAGAGCTCCGCCTGCAGCGTCTCGGGGACGCCGGGCCCGTCGTCGGCCACGCTGAGCACCGCCGCGTCCGGCTCGGCGCGCAGCGTGGTGGTGACCGTGGTGCCCGGTGGCGTGTGCACCCGGGCGTTGGCCAGCAGGTTCGCCACCACCTGGTGCAGCCGGGCGGCGTCGCCGGTCACGGTCAGCGGATCCTCGGGCAGGTCGAGCTGCCACCGGTGCTCGGGCCCGGCCACGTGCGCGTCGCTCACCGCGTCCACCACCAGCGCGGTGAGGTCCACCGGCTCGGCGACGAGCGGCCGGCCGGAGTCGAGCCGGGCCAGCAGCAGCAGGTCCTCCACCAGGCTGGTCATCCGGGTGCTCTCCGACTCGACGCGACGCAGCGCGTGGGCCACGTCGGCCGGCACCCGGTCGTGGCCGCGGCGCGCCAGCTCGGCGTACCCGCGGATCGCGGCGAGCGGCGTCCGCAGCTCGTGGCTGGCGTCGGCGACGAACTGGCGGACCCGGGTCTCGCTGGCCTGCCGGGCGGCGAGTGCCGCGGCGACGTGCCCGAGCATCCGGTTCAGCGCGGCGGCGACCTGACCCACCTCGGTACGCGGGTCGGTGTCGGCGGCCGGCACGCGTACGGACAACGCGACCGCGCCCCGGTCGAGCGGCAGCTCGGTGACCCGGGTGGCGGTGGCGGCGACGCGGTTCAGCGGGCGCAGGGCGGCCCGGACGACGACCGCGCCGAGCCCGCCGGCGATCAGCAGCCCGACGGTGACCACGCCGGCCTGCGCCACGACCATCCACATGACCGTCTCCTGGACCCGGTCGAGCGGGATGGCGACGGCCAGCACGTCACCGGAGGAGAGCTGTCGGGCCACCGCCCGGTAGTCGCCCCGGGCGCCGAGGTCGACCGTGTGCGGGCGTCCGTCGGTGGCCAGCTCCGCGAGCGGGCGTACGTCGGCGGCGCCCACCGCCTCGACGCCGCCGTTCTCGGCGCGGGCGCCCGCCGTGGTGGCCCCGTCGGTGACGCGCACCGCGATGGAGCCCGGCGGAAACCCGCGCGGCGGCTCCGGGACCCGCGGCGTGGTGCTGGACTGCGCGCCGGGCCAGGGCGGCTGCGCGCCCTCCCGGAACCAGGGCGGGTCGGCCGGTCGCCGCTCGCCCATGGTGAGCTGGTCGTCCACCTGGAGGACCAGGAAGTGGCGCAGCGCCACGGTGGTCAGGCCGCCGATGCCGACGCTGACGAGGGCGAGCAGCGCCACCACGGACAACACGAGCCGGCGGCGTAGCGACCAGCCGGCCAGCCGGCGGCGCGGCACACCGCCCGGCGGATCGGGGGTGTCACGGCGCGGGCTTGAGGACATACCCCGCGCCGCGCAGCGTGTGGATCATCGGATCCCGCCCGGCGTCGATCTTCTTGCGCAGGTACGAGATGTAGAGCTCCACGACGTTGGCCTGACCGCCGAAGTCGTAGTGCCAGACCCGGTCGAGGATCTGCGCCTTGCTCAGCACCCGGCGCGGGTTGCGCATGAGGTAGCGCAGCAACTCGAACTCGGTCGCGGTCAGCGTGATCGACTGCCCGCCCCGGCGCACCTCGTGGCTGTCCTCGTCGAGGGTGAGGTCACCGACGGTGAGCAGCGCCGCCTCCCGGGCGGCGACCGCGAGGCCGGCGCGACGTAGCAGGGCGCGCAGCCGGGCGATGACCTCCTCGAGGCTGAACGGCTTGGTCACGTAGTCGTCACCGCCCACGGTCAGCCCGGCGATCCGCTCCTCGACGGCGTCGCGGGCGGTGAGGAAGAGCACCGGGACGGTGGGCGCGTGCTCGCGCAACCGGCGCAGCACCTGGAGGCCGTCCAGGTCGGGCAGCATCACGTCGAGCACCACCGCGTCCGGCTCGAACTGCCGGGCGGCGGAGAGCGCCGTCATCCCGTTGTGCGCGCTGCGCACCTGCCAGCCCTCGTAGCGCAGCGCCATCGAGAGCAGGTCGGTCAGCGTCGACTCGTCGTCGACCACCAGCACCCGGACGGGCTCGCCGTCCGGGCGGCGCAGCTCGATGCGGCCGGGGGCCGCCTGCCCGTCCATGACCATGCCCCTCATCGTGGGCGGCTTTCCTGTGCCGCGCCCCTGCGTAGCCTGTGTGCCAGCTGTGCGCGGAGCGTGCGTCACTCGGTGACGCCGAGCGGGTCGGTGCGGACGTAGCGCATCGTCCAGGTGCCCGCGCCGTCCGGCCGGTCGCGCTCGTAGAGGTGGTCGGGACCGCCGCCCTCGACGGGCCCCTCGCCAGCCGGGTGTCGCATGACCCAGCGCGCCGGCGGGCCTCCGTCGGCGTCGCCCGGCAGGGCCCGGACCAGGCCGTGGGCCGGCCCGCCGACGAATCGTACGCTCACCTCACCCATCGCCGTTCCCCTCGGTATCCGTGTCGGCACCCGGCGTGACCCGGCTCCGCGTCGGAAGCTACCGCACGCGTCGCGCGGACCGCAGGCGGCTCGCGAGGCGGGCCCGGCCGGTTCGTGATCATCGCGGTTTGCCCTGCTCCGAGGTCGGGTACCGCGACGGCAGGCGCCCCACGGGCGGGACGACGAGGACGAGGAGCCGGCCGATGCGCACGCTGGACGGGCGGTACCGGCTCGAACAGCGCATCGGCGTCGGCGGGATGTCCGAGGTGTGGCGCGGGCACGACGTGGTGCTGGACCGGCCGGTGGCGGTGAAGGTGATGTCCCCGGGCCACGACCGCGAGGAGACGTCGGTGGAGCGGATCCGGTCGGAGGCCCGCGCCGCGGCCCGGCTCGTGCACCCCAACGTGGCCAGCGTGCACGACTTCGGCACCTGCGCGGGCGGACCCGGGCGGGTGGTGCCGTACATCGTCATGGAGCTCGCCGAGGGCGAGACGCTCGCCGCGCACCTGCGGGCGGGGCCGTTGGACTGGCGCATCGCGGTGCGGGTCTGCGCGGAGGTGTGCGCCGCGCTGGCCGCGGCGCACGCGAACGGCATCGTGCACCGGGACGTGAAGCCGGCCAACGTCATCCTCACGCCGGCCGGAGCGAAGGTCCTCGACTTCGGTATCGCCACCCCGGCGGGGACGCCCGACCCGACGCCGGACGGGATGCTGGTGGGCACCCCCGCGTACCTCGCACCGGAGCAGCTGGACCGGGCGCCCGCCACCCCGGCCGCCGACATGTACGCCGTCGGCGTGCTGCTGTACTACAGCCTCACCGGAGGGCTGCCGTACGAGTCGGGCAGCGCCACGGAGCTGCTCGGCGAGCGCCGACGGGAGCGACCACGGCCGTTGCCGGCGATCGAGGCGCTGCCACCGGAGGTGGCCGAGCTGTGCCGCCGCTGCCTGGCCGACGAGCCGGCCGAGCGACCGTCCAGCCTGGTCGCCGCGCTGCTGCTGGCCGAGGCGGTCGACGCCCGGGTGTACGTGCCGATGCAGCTGCCCACGCCGCGTCGACGCCGGGGCGCCGCGCTGTCGCCGTGGAACGAGCGCGCGGCCGCCGAGACCACCCAGGCCGCGGTCGTACCCGAGCGCCCGGGCCGACTGGTCGACCACTGAGGCGCCCGGCGGACGGCCGCCGCGCGCGTGCGCTCGGGCCGGCGCGCCCACGGCGAGGGCCGGCCGGCCGGCGTGTCGCCGGCGGTTTCACCGGTCGAGGGCCGGGTAGCCGGGGCGTGATCGAGGGAGGAACGCCATGCCGGATCCGAGTTCCTGGCTGCATGAGGCCGCCGCGACCGCCGAGGGCGGTCACGTACGCACCGACGACGGCGGGCTCTCCACCGCGCTGGCGTCCCCGCTGGCGGCGCACTGCACGGGGCTGCGACCCGAACAGCTGCTCGCCGCGGCGTTCGCGTCCTGCCTGCACCACGCGGCGGTGGAGGCCGCCGGCCGGATCACCGACGAGGCCCACACGGTCCAGGTGCGGGCAGAGGCCAAGCTCGGGCGCGACGTCGACGGCCGCTACCGGGCCGACGTGCACGCGTCGATCGCCTCGGCCGGGCTCACCCGGCAACAGCTGGCCGCGCTGGTCGAGCACGCCGACCGGCTGTGGCCCTTCTCCAGCGGCGACAACAGCCGCCACCGGCTCACCGTCACCCCGGCGGAGAACGGCCGTCACTGACCCGGCTCGGGGGCGCCGCAGCGGCGCGACCGTCCACGAACCGGCGGCGGGCCGCTACCAGTGGAAGCCCGCGGTCACCGCGCGGTGGTCGCTGTCGGGTGTGCGCAGCACCCCGGCCGACGTCGCGGTCAGACCCCGGTAGAGCACGTGGTCCGGCCGGGTCACCGGGACGGCGGCCGGCCAGGTGAAACCGAACCCGCGGCCCGCGTCGGCCTGGGCGTCGTCCAGCAGCCGGGTCAGCGGGGTGAAGACGCGGTCGGTGCTCGCGGTGTTGAGGTCGCCGAGGACGAGCAGGTGCCGGGCCGGGTCACCGCGCAGCCGGTCGGCCAGCGCCGCGACCGTCTGGTCGCGGGTGGCGGTGTCGCCGGCCCGGGCCGACCCGAGGTGCACCACGTAGACCGTCAGGTCGCCGTCCGGCGTGGCGACCACGGCACGCAGCGCGCGGTTCCACCCGAGGCCCGTGTCGAACCCGTCGCGTTCCCGGATCGGGTAGCGGCTGTAGAGCGCGACGGTCGAGACGGTCGCCCGGTGCGGGTAGCGGCTGTCCAGCACCGCGCCGACCCGGTCGTCCGCGGACACCTCCTGCAGGGCGATCAGGTCCGCGCCGGCCTCGGTGAGGGCCCGTACGGTCGCCGCGGGGTCGGGGTTGCCGGCACGCAGGTTCTGGCTGACCACCCGGAAGGTGGCGCTGCCCTGCGCCGGACCGGGTCCGAGCCAGGCGCCCGCGTAGAGCGCCGTCCAGACGGTGGCCGGCAGCAGGACGGCGACGAGGGCGAGGCGCGACCGGCGCAGGAGGGCGCCGAGCGCGAGCAGCGGCACCGCGACGCCGAGCAGCGGGGTGACGCTGTCGAGCAGACTGCCGAGCCCACGGACGTTCGGCACGGCCCGGTGCCCGGCCAGGACACCGGCGACCAGCACGGCCGCCACGGCCAGGAGCCGTCCCCGCCGCCACCCGCCGGACCACCCGGGCCGGGCCGCACGGGGCCGGCCGTGTCCGGCCGCCGGGCCGGATGGCGGCCGACCGTCACCCCACGGGAAGCGCCGCCGGAGGCGACGCGCGGGTCCGTCGTCCGCACCACCGCGCGGCGGTCCGTCCGGCCCAGGGCCACCTCGGCCGTCCGGTGGAGGAACGGCGGACCGGCGCGCCGCTCGCCCAAGATCACCCATCTGCCCAGCTCATCCCCACATTACGGTCATAGCGGTAATACCCGAGACGCGTGCTTCATCACCTTCGTCGTCACCCGACCGCAATGCCCCGCACAGTGGTGGCAAATTGTGACGCATGCCACGAACCAGGCGGGTGGCAGGAAGCCCTCAGCTTTCTAGCCTCGGCGGGTGCATCCCGACCATCCCTCCGACCACGAGCTCACCACCACCCCCACCCGTCGCCGTACGATCGACCCCGCATCCGCCGAACGGACGATCGGCCGGCACCGGGCTCCGGAACCGCCGCGAAGCGGCGCCCGGGCGCTGCTGACCTCGACGCCCGCCCGGGTGGCCCTCGCCACCGGTGTCGCCTGCTGCCTCGGTGTCGCCACCTACGCGGGCGCCCGTCCGGAGAGCGATGACCGCCCGCAGCCGCCGGCCGAGGCGGTCGCCGAGCGGGCGGCGCTCGCCGACGAGCGCCGGGCCTCCCGGTCGCTGGAGCGCAGCCCACTGCCCACCCCGGTCAGCCCGAGCCCGACCGCGACCCCGAGCCCCACCGCGACCAAGAAGAAGACCGCGCCGAAGAAGCCGCCGAAGCCGCGCCGCCCGCGCCCGGTGGCCGGGCTCACCCAGGCGCAGATGGACAACGCGAAGATCATCGTCGACGTCGGTCGCGAGCTGGGCGTGCCCAAGCAGGGCCTCGTCATCGCGGTGGCCACCGCGATGCAGGAGAGCAACCTCTACAACTACGCCAGCGGCGTGCTGCCCGAGTCGCAGGACTACCCGCACCAGGCCATCGGCTGGGACCACGACTCGGTCGGCCTGTTCCAGCAGCGGCCGAGCAGCGGCTGGGGCACCGTCCGTGACCTGATGCGTCCCGCGTACGCGGCCCGCGCGTTCTACCTGGCGCTGCTGAAGGTGCCCGGCTGGCAGGACATGAGCCTCACCGTCGCCGCGCAGACCGTACAGGTCTCCGCGTTCCCCGACGCGTACGCGCAGCACGAGGAGCGGGCCACGACGGTCGTCGACGCGCTCACCTGACGGCGGGTCAGCGCAGCCGGGCGTCGTCACGCCCGCCCGGCGGGTCGACCGCGTCGCCGGCGCCCACCCGGGTGGACGGCACCCCGGTCGCCCCGGCCGCCGCGGTCGGCGTGTCCACCGGCACCGGCTCCACGGTCACCCCGTCGAGCAGCTCGTCGACCCGGGCCGCGCGCCGACGGCGCGCCTGCAGCGCCGCCTCGACCTCCCGGCGGGTCCGCACGGCGTCCTCGTACGCCCGCTCGCGCACCTGCCGGGCCTCCTCACGGGCCGCGTCGAGCTCGAAGCGCGCCTTCGCGAGGATCGCGGCCGCCTCCCGCTCGACCTCGCCGGTGGACTGCCCCACGACGCCCGCGTCGTCCAGGTGCAGCCGGCGCAGCAGGCCGCAGAGCCCGGCCGCCTCCTGCCGGATCCGGTCCCAGTCGCGGCCGCCGCCCGGGACGGTCTCCACCCAGGCCGACAGCCGGGTCAACCGGACACCCAGCTCATCCAGGCAGGAGTCCACCTGCCGCTGGTCGTAGCCCCGCTCAACGACCGAGAACCTCATGCTGTCGCCCCCCACACAGCCGGCGATACTTCCCCACCTGAAATCCTCGGCGGCGGGGCGGGCCCGCGCGGAGGTTCGGGGGAAATGTTCAGCATGCGAGCACCGGCGCGCCCTCGCGACCGCGAGACGGGCCCGGGGCGGCGCGGGCTCAGGGGCGCTTGGGCAGCACGACCACCCGGCCGAAGAACTCGTCGATCCGGTGCACCACGTCGTTGAAGTCGTCCAGGTCGATCGGCTTGGTGACGTAGGCGTTCGCCTGGAGGGTGTAGCTGCCCAGCACGTCGGTGTCGGCGTTCGAGGTGGTGAGCACGACGACCGGGATGGTACGCAGGTCCGCGTCCTTCTTGACCTCGCCGAGCACCTGCCGCCCGTCCATCCGGGGCATGTTCAGGTCGAGCAGGATGACATCGGGCCGTACGGCGTCGGTGTGCCGCCCCTCGCGCCGGAGGAACTCCATCGCCTCCTGACCGTCGCTCACCACGTCGATGACCTTGTCCACGTCGGAGTCCTGCAGCGCCTCCTCGATCATGAGCACGTCACCCGGATCGTCGTCGACCACGAGGATGCGGACCGGGTTCGGGCTTTCTGCGCCCATGAGCTACCTGCCTCTGGTCAGCGGTGAAAGGGACTTCTCGGTGCGGTGCTGGCGGAATCTAGCCGATCAGGGCGCGATCCGTGTCGCCGGGTCGACCGGTTGCGAATCGTAGCCGAGCAGCTCGGCGACGCCGGTCAGTCGCAGCACACGTTCGACCCGCCCGCTGGCGCCGGTGACCCGCAGCCACCCGCCGTCCGCGGCGGCCCGGTTGTCGCCCCGGACGAACGCCGCGATGCCGGTCGAGTCGCAGAATGTCAGCTCGGTGAGATCCACCAGCAGGCGGTGCTCGCCCGCCGCCGTGAGCCGGTCGACCGCGGCGTTGAACTCGGGGGCCGTGCTCATGTCCAGCTCGCCCGCGAGGCGCAGGCACGCGCCGGCGCCGTCGCGGTCGGCGTACGTGACGGTGAAGGTCACCGTGTTCCCCCTCGCTCCGGCGCAGGATGTTTGCAGTGGAGCAAGTATAAGCAGCAGCGCCGCGTCCGCCGGCGTCACCGTCAGGGGCGGGCACCGGCCCCGGCGGGGGTGAGCAGCGCCCGTCCCCGGCGGAGGAAACCGACCGCCCGGGGGAAGTCGTGCAGCCTCCGCCCGTAGAGCTCCAGGGTCACGCCGAGCGCGCCGGCCGGCACCCCGCGGCTGGTCAGGACCGACACCAGCCACTGCACGAACTCGGTGAACAGCGAGCCGTCGTCCACGTAGAGCGCGGCGGCGAGGAAGTCCACGAGGTGACCCAGGTCGGCCACGGTCGCGTCACGCTGCGCCGGAGTGTATTCGCGGGTCGCCGGGACGCGGTCACGCAGGTCGGCCATCGCCCCGTCGATCAGCTCGGCGCGTCGCCTCGCCAGGGCGGCGTACTCGTCGTCGGGTGGCGCGAGCCGTGCGGGCGGCACGCGGGTCAACGCCCGCTCGTCCGCCACCAGGTCGGCGGCGGCGGGCGCGTCCGCCGCCCAGGCGACGCCGAGGCGGCGGGCCCAGCGGCCGTCGGAGCCGAACCCCCGCCCGCCGACCACGACCGGCACGTCGGCGCGGCGACAGGCCTCGACCATCCGGTGCGCGTGGGGCAGCCGCATCGGCAGCGCGCACGCCAGCGCGACCGCGTCGGCGTCGTGCCGGCGCAGGTACGCCACCAGGTGCGCGGCCGGGACGCTCGCCCCGAGGAAGGTGACCCGCCAGCCGCGCAATCGGAGCACCTCGGCGACCAGCCGCGGCGGCAGCGCGTGCCACTCGCCGTCCATGCAGGCCACCACCACCCGCCCGCGGGTCGGCCGGGAACCCGTGCGGCCGGCGAGCGCGGCCACCACCCGTTCGCTGATGTGGGTCGCGGCGTGCTCCTGGGCGACACTCCACTCGTTGCGCGCCCACCGCTCCCCCACCTCCGCCTGGGCGGGCGCGACGAGATCCAGCAGCACCCGCTCGGCCGGGACGCCGGCGTCGAGCAGGCCGAGGGCGACCTCGATCGCGCCGTCCTCGTCGGGCTCGGCGAGGCGGTCCAGGTAGCCGAGGAACGCGTCCCGTGGCACCGTCGTCACGGGGCGACCTGCCGCGCCGGTGCCGGCCCGGTCCCGGCGGACGGGCGCCGCGACACCGGCCCGGTGGCACGCAGCGCCAGCACGGCGATGTCGTCGTGGTCGCCGTACGTCAGCCAGTCACTGGTCACCTGCTCCACGCGCTCGGCCAGCGCGGGCGCCGGCACCCGCTGGCAGCCGGTCAGCGCGTCGACCAGCCGCGCCGTCCCGAAGTACTCGTCGCCGCGGGGGCCGCCCCGCGCCTCGGTCACCCCGTCGCTGTAGAGCACGCACGTCTCGCCCGGCTCCAGCCGTACGGTCACCTCACCGATGCGCGGGTCCGGGACGACGCCGATCAGCATCCCGCTCAGCGGCACCGTCTCCACCTCTCCGCTGTCCCGCAGCACGAGCGGCGGCAGGTGCCCGCCGCCGGCCATGGTGAGCGTCAGCCCGCCGTCGGGGTGCGGTCGCGCCACGCCGAGCACCAGCGTCGCGAAGCGGCCCTGGTCGTACGCCTGAGCGGTCTCCAGCAGCGCCTCGTTGACCAGCCCGAGCAGCGGGGCGGGCCGGGACTCGACGCGGTGCAGCGCGTGCAGGCACTGGCGCAGCTGGCCGGTGAGGACGGCCGCCTCCACCCCCTTGCCCGACACGTCGCCGAGGAAGAAGAGCGCCGAGCCGTCGGAGCGCCGGTACGCGCCGAGGAAGTCCCCGCCGATCCGCAGCCCCGCCTGCGCCGGCCGGTACGCCGTGCCCCACTGGACACCCGCGGTCGCGGCGGGCGCCACCGGCAGCAGACTTGCCTGGAGGGTCTCGACCACCTCCGCCTGGTCCCGGTACAGGGTGGCGGCGGTCAGGGCTGCGCCGGCCCGGACCGCGAACGCCTGGAGCACGTCCGCCCCGGCCTCGTCGTCGGACGGGTCGGCGGGGCGGGCGACGAGCAGCACGCCGGCCGGGGCGTCGGCGCCGGGCAGCGGCACGAGCCGTACGTGCGGGTCACCCCGGGCGGGCAGCCAGCCGGCCTCGACGGCGTGCTCGACCAGCCAGTCCGCCGTGTGCGTCGGCACCCCGGCCAGCCCGTCCGTGACGGCCGGGGGCAGGTCGCCGGCGGGCAGCACGCCCGTGTCCACGGTCGAGACCTCGTCGTCCGCCCGGGTGGCGCGCCACCAGCGGGCGCGGCCGGCCCGGGGCGCGAGCACCAGGACCGCCACGTCGGCGAGGGTGGGCACGGCCAGCCGGGCGATCGCCGCGGCGGCCCGGTCCGGGTGCAACGGGTTGCCGAGCTTCTCGCCGACAGCGGCGAGGAAGGCCGTGCGGGCCCGCTCGGCCAGCAGGGCGTCGGCGCGGCTCACGCTGTCGGTGACGTCCTCGACGTACCAGCAGCAGCGACCCCCCGACAGCGGCACCCGGCGCGCCTTGAGCCGGCGCGACCGGTGCTCGAAGCCGGCGGGGTCGGCGGTGAGGCCGGGTACGCCGGCCGCGGCGAGCAGCGCACCCGGGGAGATCTCGGGGAGCAGCTGCGCGGCGGGCGGGCTCAGGTGCTGCACGCGGCCGTCCGCGTCGCAGACGATCACACCCTCCCGCAGCTGGGGGACGATCTCGGACCAGTCGGACGCGCCGGGCGAGGCCGTCGGTCCCGGGCGGGCGGGCCGGCCCGGGACGCGGGAGCCGCTCCACCGGGAGGTGTGCCCGTCGCCCCGGTCCCCGTCCCTGACCTCGGCAGCAACCACCCGGTGAGCCCCGCATCCCCGTCGTCCCGGGTGCGCCGGGACCAACTGTCTCCTGGTCCGATACCACGCCCACCCTACGCCGGCAGGTCCGAACCGCCACCGTCACGCACTGGTGGACCCGGCGGCGGCGCCGGGCGGATGGTCCCGCAGGTTGTTACGATCGGCCCGATCCGGCCGGACCGGCACCCCGTGGAAAGGCAAGAGCGTGGCATCCCACGGGCCGACACCCGAGAAGACACCGCTCAGCCTCTCCGTGGACCGCACCGACCCGGTGGCGCCGTCGATCCGGGTCGGCGGTGACCTGGCCTACACCACGGCGGCACCGCTGCGCGACGAGATCGACCGGTTGCTCGCCGACGCGCCACCGCGCCTCGTCCTGGACTTCGCCGACCTGCTCTTCATCGACAGCACGGGGCTAGCGGTGATCGTGTACGCGTGGCGGGAGGGCCAGCAGGCCGGCAGCGCGCTCGAGCTGCGCGCGCTTCCCCGGTTCCTCAACACGATCCTGGACATGACCGGGGTGACCGGCCTGCTGGCGCGCCCGCCGCAGGCCCGGGCCCGAGCCCGACCGGCCCACGGCCGACGCCTGAGCCCCGGCGCGGGCCGCCCCGGTGTGGCGGGGCGGCCCGGCGCTCGGGTGGCCCCCGACCCTGGGACCAGGGGTCAGGGGCCGGAGTGTGGTCTCAGGTGGCGGTGACCGGTTGCAGTCGCGGTCCGTCAGCGCGCTGGTCGCCCGCCGGGGGCTCCGGCTCGGCGTCCTCGGGCGGGCCGGAGCCCGGCGTCTGGAACAGGTAGCGGACGAACTCCCCGCCCGCCTCGTTGTCGTCCGCCCCCGGCCACTGGCCGATGCAGTCCACGCCGATCACCTCGCGTCCGGTGCCGTCGGCCTCCTCCAGCAGCGCCCACAGGCTGACCGGGTAGCAGCGGGTGGTTTCCGGTGAGACCTGCCAGCGGGCGTACCAACCGGGCCTCGCGGGGACGATCTCGACGATCCTCTTCATGACGACCTTCCCTTCCGCGTACCTCGGAAGAACTCCGGTCCTGGTTCCGATCATGCGGCCCCGGCGGGTGACCGTCCCTCACCCCCGCCGGATGAAGCCGGTCCCCCCGGCGGGACCGGGCGGCGCGGCGCGTCCGTTTCCTTGTCTGCGGCCTCGGGAAGGCAGCGGCGGAACCACGATCCCCAGCGGAAGGGGTGTCACCATGCGCAAGCAGATGGAGGGCGACAACCAGCGCCGCCGGGCACTCGCCCGACAGGCGCGGGAGCAGGGTCGCCAGCCCAGCGAGACGGGCGCCAGCCTGAGCGCCTCCAAGCAGCTGACCCACCTCGACCGGGGCAAGCGTGCGGGGCCGCCGCCGGCCGGCAGCCGGCACAAGGCGAACAGCAACCGCGGTGGGCCGTCCCCGCCGCCGACCGGCACGCCGACGAATCCCCGGCCCCAGGTGGCGCCGGGCGTGAACACCGGCGCGACGACGACGATGGGCTACCACGACCTCGTCGACGGCGTCCGCCGGCGCGCCGGCGTGGACTTCCGCACAGCAAAGGTGGGCGCCGAGGCCACCGTCCTGGTGCTGGCGTTCGCGCTGGACGAGGCGGAGCGGCGGCGCCTGCTCTCCGCGGTGCCCGCGTCGCTGCACGACGTGGTCCCGGTCGACGGGATCCAGCGGCGTCGCGACCTGCCCGGCTTCCTCGCCGAGGTGGGACGGATCAGCGGCAACAGCCCCGAGCAGGCCCGCTACCAGGCGGAGGCGACGCTCGCCGCGCTCGCCGACGCCGACGGCGACCTGGTCGAGTCGCTGCACGTCCCGGACGGGCTGCGCGAGCTGCTGGATCCGCCGCAGGCCGGGGGCGGTGTGGTCGGTCCGACCACCTCGACGCCTCCGCTGACCGAGGCGGAGCTGGCCGCGGCGCTCTCCGACCTGCCGTACTGGTCCGGTGACGGCGACGGGCTGCACCGGGTCGTCGCGCTGCCCGCCGACAACCTCGACCGGGTGCTGGACCGCATCGAGCGGCTCCGGCAGGACACCGGACGGGCACCGACGATCGGCCGGCCCGGTCCGACCGCCGCCGTGCTCTCCGTCCGGTCCCGGCAGGCGGGCGCGGTGACCGCGCAGGACGTCGACCTCGCCCGGCAGATCGACGCCGCCATCGACGAGGCCGGGGCCGGAATGGCCGGCGGCTGACGTCGTGGACCGGCGGGCCCGCCACGCGGCCCGCCGGTCCCCGCCACCAGGGGCCCACCGGTCCCGGCCTGTCCGGTGATCGGTTACGGTGCCGGGCATGGACCCCGCGGGCGACCGGCTCGAACTGGTCGCCGACCCGGCCCGCCGCACCGGGCGCCTGCTGCTCGCGGCGGGCGTCGAGCAGTCGTACGTCGACGTGGCCGATCCCCGCTACCTGCACTTCGAGTACGTGCGCCGACTCGCCGCGGTGGCCGACCTGATGGCGCCCACGGGCACCCCGCTCGCCGCCCTGCACCTCGGGGGCGGCGCGCTCACCTTCCCCCGCTACCTCGCGGCCACCCGGCCCGGCTCGCCGCAGCGGGTGATCGAGCGGGACCCGGCGGTGGTGGACCTGGTCACCCGGGACCTGCCGCCCCTCCCGCCCGAGGTGGATCTCCGGATCGCCGACGCGCGCGCCGCGGTGGCGTCCGAGACACCGGGCCGGTACGACCTGGTGGTCGCCGACATCTACCGGGCCGCGCGGATGCCCGCGCACGTCCGCACCGCCGAGTTCGCCGCCGAGGTGGCCCGGACCCTGCGGCCGGAGGGCGTCTACCTGGTCAACCTCACCGACCTCCCGCCGCTGGTGGCCACGCGCGTGCAGGTCGCCACCCTACGGGCGGTCTTCGCCGACGTGTGCCTGCTGGCCGACCGGAGGATGCTGCGCGGGCGACGGTACGGCAACCTGGTGCTCGCCGCCGCGCGTCGACCAGGTCGGCTGCCGGTGGCCCGGCTGGCCGTGGTGACCCTCCGGGACCGCGCGCCCGGCAGCGTGCTGCACGGCGCCGCCCTGGACGGGTTCGTGGCGGGCGCCCGGCCCCGCACCGACGCCGATCGCACCGATCGCGGCGATCCGCCCGGCTGAGGACCGCTACGCCCGTCCGTGGGCCCTGCCGTGATCGTCCCGATCCGCGCGCGCCCGCGGGTTTCGCGTGGTCTGTCCCGGGTAGCCGCGGCGGGTGAACGGCACCGATGACCGCAGGACCGCCCGCCGGGCGCTGATCGTCATCGGGCTGCTGCTGGCCACCGCGGTCGCCCTGGCCTTCGTCTACGCCACCCGCCGGGTGCTGACCTGGGCCCTGGTCGCGGTGTTCTTCGCGGTGGCGCTCAAGCCCCTGGTCGACCTCGTGCAGCGCCGGCTGGTCCACCGGCGCGCGCTGGCCACGTTGCTGGTCTTCGTGGTCGCCTTCGTCGTCCTCGCCGCCCTGGCCGCGGTCATGGTAGTGCCGATCATCGACGACCTGGCGCGCTTCACCGAGCGGGCCCCGGAACTGCTGCGCGAGGCCCGCGCCGGGCAGGGCCCGATCGGGCGGCTGCTGGACCGCATCGGGCTGCGCGACTACCTCGCCAACCACTCCGACCAGATCACCCAGTACGCCGAGCGCCTGCGCCGCCCCGCGGTCGGGGCGCTGCGCAGCGTGGCGGAGGGGGTCATCGGGCTCATCACCGTGATCGTCCTGTCGTACCTCATGGTGCTGGAGGCCCCCCGGATCACCGGCACGCTGCTGTCGGCGGCCGGCGAGCCCCGGGCCGCACGGTGGCGGCGAATCGGGCACGAGGCGGCGCGCACCGTCACCGGCTACCTGACCGGCAACCTTCTCATCAGCGTGATCTGCGGCCTGCTGACGTTCGTGGTACTGCTGGTCACCGGCGTCCCGTTCGCCGCCGTGATCGCCCTGCTGGTGGCGATCGCCGACCTGATCCCCCTCGTCGGGGCCACGCTCGCCACGGTCATCGCGGCCCTGGCCGCCTTCGTGCACTCCCCCACCGCCGGGATCGTCGTGCTGGTCTTCTTCGTCATCTACCAGCAGGTGGAGAACCACCTGCTGTGGCCGGTGATCCTGTCCCGCGCGGTCCGGTTGAACCCGCTGACGGTGCTGGTCAGCCTCCTGCTCGCCGCCGAGCTGGCCGGGCTGATCGGTGCGCTGCTCGCCATCCCCGCGGCGGGCATCGTGCAGATCCTGGTCCGCGAGTACGGCCCGTTCCGGCGCCCGCCACCCCCGCCGGCGGAACCCGACCCGCGACCGAGCGGCTGACGAGCCCGGCCCGCCGGCGGTCGAGCCGACGAAGACCGGGCGGTGGGCGCCGCTCAGCGGTGGCGCACGGGCACCTCCGGAGCCGTGCTCTCCAGCGGGACGGCGTTCGCCGGGATGAGGCCCAGCTGCACCGACGGCCGCGGCAGGGTCGCGTCGAGCAGCCAGTCCGCGCTGATCCGGGTCCGGTTCGCCGGCATCGCGAGCAGGTGGTAGCCGCGGGTGACGGCCTTCGCCGGCAGGCCGGCCAGGTTGACCTTCAGCGGGTTGGCCGCGGCGTCCTTGCCGCCGAGGTCGACCACCCAGCCCAGGTCGTGGTGCTTGTAGGGCCGGCGACGGCCGTGCCCGTACGAGGCGGCGATGTTGTGCGCGGCGAGCTTCCCCTGCCGTTGGGCGTGCTGCGCCGTCATCGCACAGATCTGCCCGGGCCGGGTCGCGTCCGGTACGGCCGCCGCGTCGCCGCAGGCGTACACCTCCGGGAAGCCGGGGACGTTCAGGTACTCGTCGACCACCAGCCGGCCGCGTTCGGTGCGCAGGCCCAGCTCGGCGACGAACGGGTCCGGGCGCACGCCCACACACCACACCAGGGTGCAGGTGGGCACGTACTCGCCGTCGGTGAGCTTCACCCCGTCCGCGGTCGCCTCGGCCACCGAGGTGCCCATCCGGACGTCGACGCCGCGACGCTGGAGCACCCGGTGGGCGGTGTCCGACATCCGCTTGTCCAGCTCGGGCAGCACCCGCTTCGCCACGTCGAGCAGCATCCAGCGGGGGCGCTGCGTGAGCCGGGGCCGCTGGGCGTGCAGCGCGTCGGTGAACAGCTGCCCGTGCGCGGCCACCTCGGTGCCGGTGTAGCCGGCGCCCACCACCACGAAGGTGGCGCGCGCCTGCTGCTCCGCCGGATCCTCCGCCTGCTCGGCCAGCTCGATCTGCCGCACCACATGGTCGTGCAGGTAGAGCGCCTCGGGCAGCCCGCGGAAGCCGTGCGCGTACTCGGTGACCCCGGGGATCGGCAGCAGCTTGTTGACGCTGCCCACGGCGAGGATGAGCCGGTCGTACGCGAGGCGGTTGCGGTCCCCCTCCGGCTGGGTGAAGCCCACCCACCGGTTCTGCAGGTCCACCTCGTCGGCCTCGCCGATGACCACGCGGACGCCGTCGAGGGTCCCGGCCAGCGGCACCGCGATCCGGGTGGGCTCCACCACGCCGGCCGCGACCTCGGGCAGCAGCGGCAGGTAGAGGAAGTAGTCGGTCGAGTTCAGCACGACGATCTCGGCCCGGTCGCGGGCCAGCCGGCTCAACGTCTTCGCCGCGTGGTAACCGGCGAACCCGGCCCCCACGATCACCACACGAGGCTTCGTCATTGGGATCACGTTCCCGCCGACCCGCCCGACAAACGTCCGGCTCAGGCGTTCGCGAGCCGCACGTACCCGGCGTTGCCCACCGCCTCGACGTTCCACAGGTGCCCGAAGGCCCGGACCCGGTCCGCGGTGATCCGGCCGATCTCCGCCGGGATGTCGGGGTCGATGACCAGCCTACCGTCCACCGGTTCCAGGCCGAGCATCGCCCGGACGAACGCCAGCGGGGCTCCGGTGGCCCAGGCCTGCGGGCTGCACGCGGTGGGGTACGGCACCGGGAAGATGAGCCGATCCCGGTCGAACCCGCTCAGCGCCTCGGGCAGCCGGTAGCCGAACTGTTCGGCCGCCTCCAGCAGCGCCAGGCTGATCCGGTTCGCCTCGGCCCGGTAGCCGTACCGGGCCAGGCCGAGCACGGCGATCGAGTTGTCGTGCGGCCACACGGTGCCGAGGTGGTAGCCGACGGCGTTGAACATCCGCTCCTCCCGGGACAGGGTCCGGACCCCCCAGCCGGAGAACATGCCCCTCGACATCAGCTGCCGCACCACGGCCGCCGCGCGCTCGCGGGGCACGATGCCGCTCCACAGCAGGTGACCCATGTTCGAGGTCTTCGTGTCGATCGGGTTCTTGTCGGCGTCCAGCCCGACGGCGTAGTAGCCGCCCCGGTCGTCGATCCAGTAGTCGCGGTTGAACCGGTCGAAGAGGTCGGCCGCCTCGGCGCGCAGCCGCTCGGCGAGCGCCGGGTCGGCGAGCGGCCCGTCGGCCAGCTCGGCGAGGCGCAGCTTCGCGTCGTAGACGTAGCCCTGCAGGTCGCTGGTGGCGATCGGCAGCACCGGGATCCGGCCGTCGGCGAAGCACACCCCGTCCGGCGAGTCACGCCAGCACTGGTTCCCCAGCCCCTCGGGCGAGCGGGTGCCGTACTCGACGTAGCCGTCGCCGTCCCGGTCGCCGTACTCGTCGATCCACCGCAGCGCGGCGAGCGCGTTGTCCCGCAGCATCCGGACGGTGTCGTCGTCGCGGGTCCACCGCCAGTACTCCGACAGCAGGATCAGCCAGAGCTGGGTGGCGTCCGCGGTGCCGTAGTTCGGCGCGTACGGCTTCACTCCGGTGCGGGTCAGCTCGCCGCTGCGGACCTCGTGCAGGATCTTGCCCGGCTCCTCGTCGGTGAAGTCGTCGCACTCGTTGCCCTGCAACCGGGCCAGCGCGAGCAGCGCCCCCTTCGCCAGCATCGGGCCGCCGACCAGCGTCTGGTACGCGGTGATCAGGGTGTCCCGGCCGAACACGGTGAGGAACCAGGGCAGGCCGGCGCCGGGGAGCATGATGCGTTGGCCCCTGACCTCCAGGTCCAGGCGCAACGCCGCGAGGTCGTCGCGCGACTTGCGGACGGTCCGCTCCAGCCCCTCGTGGTCACTGCGCAGCACGGCCCGCGACTCCGCCCAGCGGCGCAGCGGATCCTCCACCCGGCCGTGGACGATGTCGGCGATGTCGCCCCGCACCGGCTCCACGACCCCCATGCCGGGCGGCAGGGGCACGTGCAGGTCCACCTCCCACTCCTGGCGCGGTTGCAGGTCGATCTCCCACACCAGGTCGTCGGCCTCCACCCGGTCGGCCGGCACCGAGGCGCGCACGCTCGTCTGCGCCGCGAACCCGTCCGCCACATACGCGAAGAGCAGCTGTGACCCGTCCGGCCGGTGGTCCCGGGTGATCTGGTCCGAGCGGTCCCGGACGCCGGACTTGAGCTCGAACAGGTCCGCGAAGTCGACGCTCACGGCCAGCCGCAGCTCGATCCGGACCGGCTCGGGACTGAACGACACCAGCGTCACACGCTCCTGGAAGCCGTCGCTCACGACGCGCAGCCGGCGGACGCCGAGGCTGTTCGGGGGCAGGCCGCACAGCGCGGAGTTGGTGAGCACGTACTGGGCCGAGTAGTGCTCCAGCGTGCGCGAGCGCAGCGCGAGCAGCCGGTCGCCGTTGACCGACAACACCCAGCCGCTCACCAACCGGGTGTCCAGGTGCACCAGCCCGCCGATGCTGCCCGGCGGCACGTCCCCGCACTGGTCGGCGTACATGAACGTCGGGCCGCTCAGCACCGCCAACGAGTCCGGCCCCAGCTCGGGAGGGGTCGCCCGCTGGTCGCCGGTCTCCGCGGCGCTGGTCAGCGTCGGAGTGGGGTTCGCGGGGGTCGGACGCACGGCAGCCATGGCTTCACCGTAGGAACCGGTCACGCGGGCCGGCATCACCCCGGCGGGGTGAAACCGGAGACACATCCATCCACGACGATATAGACAGACACGTCCGTCGATGGCGAGGATGCGGTCATGGGAAATGACGCCAGCGGCCCGCGGCCCACGAGGCCGACCCGCCGCACCCTCCTGTCCGCCGCCACCGCCGCCACGGCCGCCACCGTGGTCGCCCCCGGTCTCACCGGGCCGGCCGCCGCGTCCGGCGGCACCACACCACCCGGCCCCGGTCACCCCGTCCGCCCGCAGCCTCCGGACCGGGAGCTGCGGGACCTGCTCCGCGCGGTCGACCAACGCCGGATCGAGGCGATCGTCCGCCGGCTCGCCGCGTTCGGCACCCGGCACACCCTCTCCGACCAGGACGACCCCGAGCGCGGGATCGGCGCCGCGCGGGACTGGATCCACGACCGGATGCGGGAGTACGCCGCCGCCTCCGGCGGCCGGATGACGGTGGAGCTCCAGTCGTACGTCCAGCAGCCGGCGTCCCGGATCCCGGTGCCGACGCGGATCACCAACGTGGTGGCGACCCTGCGCGGGGAGACGTCGCCGAACCGCACGTACGTCATCACCGGCCACTACGACTCCCGGGCCTCGGACGTGATGGACGCAGTCAGTGACGCGCCGGGCGCCGACGACGATGCCTCCGGGGTGGCGGTGGTGATGGAGCTGGCCCGCCTGATGGCCACCCGGCGCACCGCCGCCACGATCGTCTTCGCCGCGGTGGCGGGCGAGGAGCAGAACCTCTACGGGTCGACGTACCTGGCCGCCCAGCTCAAGGCGGCCGGCGCGGACGTGCAGGGCATGTTCAGCAACGACATCGTGGGCAGCAGCACCGCCGACGACGGCACCCGGGACCCGCGCGGCGTCCGCCTCTTCGCCGAGGGGGTGCCCACGGCGGAGACACCCGCGGAGGCGTCCACCCGCCAGTCGGTGGGCGGCGAGAACGACTCCCCGTCGCGGCAGCTCGCCCGGTTCGTCAAGGACGTCGCCGAGAACGGCGCGACCGGCATGGACGTCCGCGTGATCTACCGGCGGGACCGCTACCTGCGCGGCAGCGACCACATCTCGTTCCTGCGCCAGGGCTGGCCGGCGGGGCGGTTCACCGAGCCGAACGAGGACTTCGCCCACCAGCACCAGGACGTCCGCGTGGTCGACGGGCAGCAGTACGGCGACCTGCCGGAATTCTGCGACTTCGGCTACATCACCCGGGTGGCCCGGGTGAACGGCGCGGCGCTCTGGTCACTGGCGCAGGCGCCCGGCACCCCGAAGGGGGCGGTCATCGTCACCACCGACCTGACCAACAACACCACCCTGCGCTGGGAGCGCGGCGACGAGCCCGACCTGGCCGGCTACGAGGTCCTCTGGCGGGAGACGACCGCCGCCGAGTGGCAGAAGGTGATCGCGGTCGGCGACGTCACCCGGGTGACCGTCGACCTGTCGAAGGACAACGTCTTCTTCGGCGTACGGGCGGTGGGGCGCACCGGTCTGCGCAGCCCGGTGGCCTTCCCCCGACCGGGCAGCTGATCACGCCGCGGCCGGCCTCACCCGATCCCGGTGGGGCCGGCTCACCCGGGCGCGCGGGACGGTGGTGGTCGCACCGACAGCCGAGGGGAAGGAACACGGGCGTCATGAGCATGCCGATGTCCAACGACCAGCGGCAGCCGATCTACCTGCGGCAGAGCGGGCGCAAGCAGCTCACGCCGCGGCAGCGGCGGCGGGTCGAACAGAAGCAGGGCCGCTTCGAGCGCCTCACCGTCGAGGCGAGGAGCGCGCGAGGCCCCGGCCGCTGACCCACAGCCCCCGCGGGGCACGGCCGCCCCCCCGACGGGGCGGCCGTGCCCCGCTCGGCGCGGGCCGGCCGCGTCGTCGCGGTACGCCCGGTTCACCCGGAGGCGGTGATCGCCCAGCGCTCGTGGTCGCGCCACGCCCCGTCGATGAACAGGTAGTCGGGCGAGTACCCCTCCAGTCGGAAGCCGAGCTTGCGGGCCACCCGCCGGGACGCCTCGTTGCCGGGCTGGATGTTCGCCTCCAGCCGGTGCAGCCCCAGCACCGTGAACGCGTGCTCGATCACCAGCCGGATGCCACCCGAGGCGTGCCCCGTGCCGCTGTACGGCAGGAACGCCGCGTAGCCCAGGTAGCCGCCGCGCAGGGCGCCCAGCACGATGCCGCTGATGTTCGCGTAGCCCGCGATCGCCCCGCTGGCCCGGTCGCAGATCAGGTAGCCGGTGTTCTCCCGCCGGCGGTTCTTGCGCAGGTAGGCCGCGTACTGCTCGGGGGTGTCCGGCGCGGCGAGCCAGGGATGGTGCAGCTCCCGGCTGCGGCGGGCGGCGGCGATGAACTCGGCCTCGTCGTCGGGCCGGGGCCGGCGGATGGCGACGTGGCCGGCGGAGCGCAGGTACCTCACGGCGGACCACTCTCACCGCTGGGGCCGCCGATGTCCACCGCATTCGGGCTGCGTGCCGGCGCCGTGCCGCCCTCGTGCGACCGAGGTCTCCGCTGCCGGGTCGGGCCGGCCGCGACCAAACGCCGCCTGCCTGTTCATCTGCCGTCACGTCGCCGTCGCCGTCCGTACGCATGACTCCGCCAGCGTGGGGTGTCGCGCCGGAGGGACCGGCGACGGGCGGGGGAGCAGGTGGGCCCTCCGGCCTGCCGGATGCGCAAGGAGCGACCGGATGACCCCGCCCGACGTGAGCGTCATCGTCCCCGTCTACAACACCATGCCCTACCTGCGCCGCTGCCTGGCGTCCCTGCTGGCCCAGAGCATCGGCGCGGAACGCATGCAGATCATCGCGGTGGACGACGGTTCCACCGACGGCAGCGGGCGCCTGCTCGACCGGCTCGCCGCCCGGCACCCGGGCGTGCTGACGGTGGTGCACCAGGCCAACTCGGGCGGCCCCGCGGGGCCGTGCAACCGGGGGCTGGAGCTGGCGACCGGCCGGTACGTGTTCTTCCTCGGCTCGGACGACCACCTGGGCGCGGAGGCGCTGCAACGTCTGGTCGCGGCGGCCGACCGGCACGGCTCCGACGTCGTGCTGGGCCGGGTCGTGGGGGTGAACGGCCGGCACGTCTTCCAGGACATCTTCGCCGGGAACGCGGTCGACGTGGACCTGTTCTCCTCGGCCCTGCCCTGGTCGCTGGCGAACACCAAGCTGTTCCGCCGGGAGCTGGTCGACCGTCACGGGCTGCGCTTCCCGGAGGACATGCCGGTCCTCAGCGACCAGCCGTTCACCCTGGAGGCCTGCTACCGGGCCGGGCGCGTCTCGGTGCTCGCCGACTACGACTTCTACCACGCGGTCCGCCGGCTGGACGCGCGCAACATCACCTACCACAGCGGCGTCGAGAAGCGGCTGGTCAGCGTGGAACGGTTGGTCACGTTCATCGCGGAGCTGATCCCCGCCGGATGGCAGCGCGACGCCGTCCTGCGCCGGCACTTCGGCCTGGAGGTGGCCAACCTGGTCGGCGACGACTTCCGCCACCTGGACCGCCCGACCCAGGAGCGCGTGCACGGGGTCGTCCGCCGGCTGGTGGAGAGGTACCTCACCGACGGGGTGCGCGACCGGCTCGGCATCGAGGCGCGGCTGCGGCTCGGGGCCGTCGGGGTGGGTGACGTCGACGAGCTGCTCGCGGTGATCAGGCAGGACGTGGAGCGGGGCGTCCCGACGACGGTACTGTCGGGCGAGCGCTGGTACGCGGACTATCCGGGCACCCGCCGTCGCGAGTGGGCCGACGTCACCGACGTACGGGCGGACTGGCTGGCCCGGCTGGACGCGATCTCGATTGGCTGGGAGGACGGCGACACCCTGGTCGTCACCGCCCGCAGCCCGCACCCGGGCTTCTCCCGGCTCGCCGGCCCGGTCCGGCTCGTCGCCGGTGAACTGGTCGGCACGACCGTGCTCGACCCGGCCGACCGTACGGGCAGCACCGTCCGCGCCAGCTTTCCGATCGCGCGGCTGCTCGCGGCCAGCGCGGCGTCCGGGAGGCGGTTCCCGGTGCGCGCCGAGCTGACCGGGACCCACGGCGACGGCAGCGCCCCGGTGCGGGCACCCCGCCTGATCACCGGACGCCCGCGGGCGGGCCGGCGCGGCCTGCGCGTCTACGGCGTCGGCGCGAGCGTCGACCAGCGCAACGGGCAACTCGTCCTGACCGTGGTGCCGGTGACCGCGGGGCAGGTGGCCAGCCGGCTGCGCCGCCGTCTGCGGGGTACCGCGCCGGTCGTACCCGCCCCGCGCCCGGAGACCGCGCCGGTCCCGGTCGCGGCGCACCCGGCGACCGCCCGCCCGGCGGACCTGGCCGCGAACGGTTGACCCGCCCGCGTGGTGGGGCTCGACCGCGCGGCGTGGCCGGGACGGGACCGGCCCGTGGCCGCCCTACAGCGGGCCGGGGTGCGGTTGGTCGAGCGGCATGGGCACCTGGAGGAAGGTCGTGCCGCGCAGGTCCAGCCGCGCCCACGTCGGCGAGCGGACGAGGCGGAGCATCACCTCGGCGCAGCTCGGACAGCGCCCGATCAGGCCGGGGGCGTGCGAGTAGACGCGCAGCTCGCCCATCGGGCCGATCATCCCGCAGGTCTCGCACCGGCCGGTGGCACCGCTCAGGTCGACGGTGAACAGCTCCCGCAGCGGCCCGTCGAGCATGTTCCCGTCCACGTAGGACATCTCGGTCATCGCTGTCTCCTCGCCGGTCAGCCGGTCGGGCCGAACCGTTCGGTCTTCACCCGCCGCGGCTGGTGCCCCAGCCCGACGAGCAGGTCGGCCACGGTCTCCACGAACCCCGTGGGGCCGCAGACGTAGTTGAGCGGCTCCAGGTCGGGGGGCCAGCCGTGGTTGTTCACGTCGGCCACCCCGATGCGGTGCGGCTCGCCCCGCCAGCCCTCCGGTGCGCGGCGCGTGTAGAGGTAGGCCACGTCGAGGCCGAGGTCGTCACGGCCGCGCCGGCGCAACTCGTCGGCGTAGATGAGGTCCTCCGGGGTGCGGACGGAGTAGAGCAGCCGGAACGGCGCCCGGCTGCCCACCTCGCGGCGGGCACGCAGGATCGCCATCAGCGGCACGATCCCCGAGCCGCCTCCCACCAGCAGGACCGGCGCGGTCTCCTCCGGCCGCCACACGAACCAGCCGCCGACCGGGCCGCGCACCTCCACCGGGTCGCCCTCGGAGTAGACGTCGATGAGGTACGGCGAGACCTCACCGTCGTGCACCCGCTGCACGGTCAGCTCGATGCACGGCCCGCCCGGGCCGTCCACGACCGGCCCGGCCAGCGAGTAGGAGCGGGCGGCCTGGTAGCCGTCGGGCGCGGTGAGGCGCACGTCGAGGTGCTGCCCCGGCAGGTGCCCCGGCCAGCCGGGCACCTCCAGCACCAGCGTGTGGGCGCTCGGGGTCTCCACGCGGCGTTCCACCAGCCGGGCGACCTGCCAGGTGAGCGGCGCGCGAGCCGGGGGGCGCACCGCGGCGGCGCGCTCAGTCACCCTGGTACCGCTGTTCGCGCCACGGGTCGCCGTAGTCGTGGTAGCCCGCCGTCTCCCAGAAACCGGGCTGGTCCATGGTCATGAGCCGCAGGCC
Organism: Micromonospora xinjiangensis; assembly: GCF_056150165.1. Classification (NCBI taxonomy): domain Bacteria; kingdom Bacillati; phylum Actinomycetota; class Actinomycetes; order Micromonosporales; family Micromonosporaceae; genus Micromonospora; species Micromonospora xinjiangensis. The sequence goes on from NZ_JAXCFO010000007.1 coordinate 285,447, forward strand.
CCGCACCCACTTGGCGGACTTCCAGAAGTACAGGTGCGGCACGAGCAACCGGGCCGGCCCGCCGTGCTCGGGGGGCAGGTCACCGCCCTCGAAGGTGTGCGCCACCCAGGCCCGCCCACCGCGCAGGTCGTCGAGCGGAAGGTTGGTGGTGTAGCCGCCGTACGAGTGCGCCAGGACGTGCGTGGCCTCGGTGTCGATGCCGTCGAGCAGCGTGTCGAGGGAGACGCCCTGCCAGTTGGTGCCGAGCTTCGACCAGCGGGTGACGCAGTGGATGTCCACGTGCGGCGTCTCCTGCGGCAACGCCATGAGCTCCGACCAGGACCAGCGGTACTCCGCGCCGGCCTCGGTGGTGATGACGAACTCCCAGGTGTCCAGCGGCACCCGCGGCGTCGGGCCGGCGGAGAGCACCGGAAAGTCCTGGGTCAGATACTGCCCCGGAGGCAGGGCGGGCTCCGACGAGCGGGGCCGGCCCTGGAAGCCTGGCGACACGATTCCCACCCGTCAGTCGTACCACCCACACGGCGCGGAGCGGGATCATTCCGCGTACCCCGTGGTCGTGGGGCGTGGCGCGCGTGCCGGGCGGTGCCGGCACGCGGCGGGCCGGGTCACCGGTGCTCGGCGACGACCTCGGGCTGCGACGGCTCGCGGTTGCGGGTGGCGCGCAGGCTGGTGAGGGTGACGACCACGAGGACGCCGATGATGACGCCGAGCGACGCGAGCGTCGGGATCTCGGGCACGCCCTTCCAGATGCCGTGCGCCCAGTGCAGGCCGAGCTTGACGCCGATGAACGCCAGGATGATCGCCAGGCCGTAGCTGAGGTGGACGAGTCGGCTGAGCGCGGCGTGCAGGACGAAGTAGAGCGCGCGCAGGCCGAGCAGGGCGAACGCGTTGGTCGCGAAGACCAGGTACGGGTCCTCGGTGATGCCGTAGACGGCGGGCACCGAGTCGACCGCGAAGACCACGTCGGTGGCGAGGACGGCCACCACCACGAGGGCGAACGGGGTGAGCGCGCGCCGCCCGGCCTGCCGGACCGTCATCCGGGTGCCCTGGTAGTCGTCGGTGACCGGCATGAACCGGCGCAGCAGGCGGACCGAGCGCATCTTGTTGATGTCCACCTCCTGCTGGTGCCCGCTGAGGGCGTCACGCAGGAGCTTCACCGCCGTGGCGATGAGGATGACGGCGAAGAGCAGGAAGGCGAAGTCCAGCGTCTCCAGCGCGGCCGCGCCGAGGGCGATGAACACGGCGCGCAGCACGAGCGCGCCCGCGATGCCGTAGAGGAGCACCCGCTGGGCGAGCACCGCGGGCACCGCGAAGGCGGCCAGCAGCAGCATGAAGACGAAGAGGTTGTCGACCGAGAGCGACTTCTCCACCAGGTAACCGGTGAGGTACTGGACGCCCAACTCGGAGCCGTAGCGGTTCCAGACCCAGGCGCCGAACGCCAGCGGGAGGGCGATGTAGAACGCCGACCAGCCGAGCGCCTCGCGCAGCGACACCTCGTGCGGCCGGCGGGTGACGAGGAAGTCCAGCACCAGCAGGGCGAGCACGCCGAGGATCGTCACCGCCCACAGGGTGGGAGTGCCGACCGTGGTCAATTCGGCGGCGGACAGGTATGACAGCTCGGACATGGGGGCCTCCTCGAACACCGTGCCATGTTCGAGGTCTCCTTCACCCACTTTGGTGGGCAACCACCCGAGGCGTGCCGGGCACGCCGTACTGACCGGAATGGTTCGTGGGAAGTACTCCCCTCGCGGGGACAAGGTTAGGTCAGGCTCAATCGAGACGCCAGCCGGGGTGTCGCGGGCGTGTCGATGGTTGCCCAGGTCAACAGCCTCCTTCCCGGCGAACGGGCGTGCGGACCCGCGCCGGCTCAGGCCCCGCGGCGCAGCGCGGCTCCCGGCGCCATGGCCGGTTCCACCATCGCCCGGTAATCCCGGGGCAGCTGCGTCACCACGTCGTCGAACTCGCCCGCGGTGATCGCCTCCCGCAGCGTGGTGAAGACCGCGCGGGCGCCGTCCCGAGCGGTGCGCTCGTCCACGCCCGCGCGCAGGGCGACCCGCGCCGTGAACTCGGCGGCGCCGAACCCCTCGGCCGCCTCCGTACGCGGGCTCGGCTTCAACACCGTCTGCAGCGGTTTCGGCAGCTGCGCCGCAAGGTCGAGCACCTCTCCCCCGGTCAGCCGCTCGGCCAGCGTCTCCAGCGTGGCCGCGGTGAGGGCGGCGGCTTGCCCGGACGACGTCCTCGTCCGCTGTGCCACCTGGTCGATGAAGGTGTCGTAGTTCATCGCGTGCTCCTCGGGGGCTGCGTCGGGGCCAGCGCGTACCCCCGGACCGGCGGCGGAAACAACCGTCCCGGCCCTTCGGCGCCGGATTTCCCTCGGGCGAGCCGGCGTGACGGGCGCGGTGGCGGGTAACCGCCGCCGGTCGTGACCGGATCGATGCCCGAGGAGACGACGCCATGGCGAGTTACGCCGACGTCCTGCAATACCTGTCGAGCCTGGACTACCCGGCCGGCAAGGACGACGTGATCCGGGAGGCCGAGCGGGAGGGGGCGCCCCCGGACGTCCTGCGCGCGCTGCGGGCGCTGCCACCGGTGGACTACGCCAACGGCAACGAGGTGGCCCGCTCCGCCGGCATCGACGCCGCGCCCGAACTCAGCCCGTCCCAGCGGGCCGCGCAGGCGCGCGAGCCGCACACCCGCGTCTCCCAGCATCTTCGCGGCATCTGACCCGACGGTGCCCGCGCCTGCACCAGAGGGCGACGGCGGGAGGCGGGTGACCGCCGCGGCGAGCCGGCCCACCATGCCCGACGGGCACACCCCCGCCATGGTCCAGATCGTGATCGTGGCGGCGGTCGGCGTGGGCGTGGGCGTGACGTTCGGCGTCCTGGTCTCGCCCCTGATGGCCCCGCTGGCGGGTTGGGACGTCGCCGCGGTCACCTGGCTGGTCATCGTCTGGCGGAAGATCTGGCCGCTGGACGCCGCGCAGACGGCTCGGCTGGCCGCGTTCCAGGACGCGAACCGGGCCATCCGCGACGTGCTGCTCCTCGGCGCGGGGGTCGCCAGTCTCGTCGCCGTGCTGCTGGTCATCGGGGGCGCCGACACGGCGCCGCAGGGCCTGCCCCGCGACCTGTACGGCGCGGCCGGGGTGCTCAGCGTGCTGCTGTCCTGGCTGGTCGTGCACACGGTGTTCACCGCGCGATACGCCCGGGTCTACTACACCGGCCCGGACGGGGGCATCGACTTCCACCAGTCGGACCCGCCGTGCTACGTGGACTTCGCGTACGTGGCGTTCACCGTCGGCACCACCTTCCAGGTGTCGGACACCAGCCTGACCAGCGCGGAGATGCGCCGGGCCGTCCTGACGCACTCGTTGCTGTCGTTCCTGCTCGGAGCGTTCGTCATCGCGGTGACGGTGAACCTGCTGGCCGGTCTGACCTGATCCCGGACGGGCGTGACGCCCGGCGGCGCCGGCCGACGCGGCGGCGCCCGCCGACGCGGTGCCGGCCGCCAGAGACAGGCGGGCGCCCCGGGCCGCGAACCGCGACCTGGGGCGCCACGCAGAACCTGTCCTGGGTGGCCGGAGGGCCCGAACCGGGCCGGGGCCACCAGGCAATCAGGTACGCCCGAACCGGGCGGGCATGACTGCCGCGATCATCATACAATGCCCATCGTCCGAACGGTCAGGAAAACCAGGACTGTGGGCCAGCCCACGTACGCTGTTCAGCTCATCACCTCTGCGTACCGCTTCTCCAGGTCGACCCGGGCCAGCGCTCCCACCAGCCAGGCCAGCTGTTCCGACTCGCCCGAACCGGCGAGTCCGGCCAGGTCACCGGCGGAGCGGCCGAGCCCGAGGCGACGCGCGGCGGCCAGGGCCCGCCGGTCGGCCACCGGGGCCACCTCCCGCCAGAGCGCCTGCGCCTCCCGCAGGAACAGCTCGACCACCTGACCGTCCACCCCGGGCAGCCGCGCGAGCAGTTCGCGCTCCCGGCCGGGGTCGTACTGCGCCTGGGCGCGCAGCCGACGCAGGTCACCGCGGTACCGGTCCACCACCACGCGGGCGAGGTCGCCGAGCTGGTCGGCGAGCGCGTCGACGTCCCCGCGCTGGCCCGCGTCGCGCAGTACCCGCACCCGCGACTCGTGCAACGAACGGGCCAGCCGGGCCGCACTGTCCCAACCCACGTCCCGCAGCGCCTGCGCGCTGTCCACCGCACGGCGGAAGTCGCCCCGCCGGGCCAGCAGCACCGACAGGTACAGCACCTGGAAGAGGCTGGAGGGGTTGTTGGTGACCTGGAAGCCGTACTGTTCGGCGAAGCCGCGTCCGCTGCCGGCGAGGCGGCGCACCAGACGCTTCTTGTCCTCGATGCTGGAGATCGGCATGAGGGCGACTACCCGCGCCGCCGCCGGTCACACTCGGCCCCGGCGGTGCTCAGTCGTGCAGGCCGCCGCTGCGGTCGCGCGCCTTGAGCCGGGTGGTCGGCAGCGCCGGGGCGGGCAACGGGGGCGCGGGATCGTCGGCGACCACGCCGAACCGCCGCCCCGCCATCCAGTCCTCCCGCGCGGCGGCGACCTCCTCGTGCGAGCGCCCCACGAAGTTCCACCACATCACCAGCGGCTCCTCGAAGGGCGTGCCGCCGAGCAGCAGCAGGTGGCTACCGACCGCGCCGCGCACCGTCAGCCGGTCACGCCCGGTGCCGAGGTAGAGCAGCGCGCCCGGCGCGAACGGCACCCCGTCGACCTCCGCGGAGCCGGACATGGCCAGCAGCCCGTACTCGAACTCGGGCCGCAGCGGCAGATCGACCGGCCCGGCGCCGGCCAGTTCGAGCTGCGCGCCGACCAGGGGCGTGTGCACCGCCGCCGGTGACCGCTCGCCCGCGATCTCGCCGACCAGCAGGGTCACGTCCAGTCCGCCGTCACGCCAGCGCGGCAGGTTCTCGTGGTGGGCGAAGTCGGCCGCGCCGGCGCGCGCCGGGTCCGGCAGCGCGATCCAGAGCTGCACGCCGTGCATCACCGGCGGGTGTTCCTGCGGCGACCGCTCGGAGTGGGCGATCCCGTGCCCCGAGGTCATCACGTTCAACTGGCCAGGGCGGATCGGCTGGACGCTGCCGAGGCTGTCGCGGTGCAGGATCTCGCCGTCCAGCAGCCACGTCACCGTCTGCAGGCCGGTGTGCGGGTGCGGTGGCACCTCCATGCCGGGCCGCTGGGCCACGTCGTCCGGGCCGAAGTGGTCGACGAAGCACCACGCGCCGACCATCCGCCGTTGGCGCTGCGGCAGCAGGCGGCGCACCGTCGTGTACCGCCCCAGCGGCACGTCGTGACCGGGCAACAGCACGCTGCCGGGATCGACCGCTGCCACGCCAGGTGGTCGGGTCTGCGCCGGCAATGATTCGGTACGGTCCACCGCCCGAATGTACGCTCCGCCGCCCTCCCGCCAGGCCGCATACCGGGCCCGTGTTCCCCACACCACCCGGCGCGGGCGTGTCCGTGAACCCGCCCGCCCGCGCGGTGTGCCTGGACATGCCGCTGGCCGGCACCCGGGTTCGGGTGCCGGCCAGCAGTGTCAGTGTGTGGTTGCGGTTGTGGTTGTGCGGGTTGTCAGCTGTTCCAGTACT
>NZ_JAXCFO010000008.1:0-198378 GCF_056150165.1 Micromonospora xinjiangensis
CTCGGGCGGCGTCTCCGCTACGAACTCACCCTGCCGTAACCCGCGGCCCTGACCCCGGTCCAGCAGCACCGGGCCGACGCGTCCCGCTGAAGAGAGGTTTGTCATGAAAGATGCTATCCGCCCCCGGACGTGCGCCGCCCCGGGCGGGAGCCGAGACCCGCCCGGTGATCCGGGGCCGCGGCGCTCGACGGCGCCGAGGCCACCCCGGAGGTGACCACGTGACGACCCCGGCAATCTCGGTCTCCGGCCTGCGGCGTGGCGATCGCCCTCGTCGGCTACCTGTGGGCGCGTTCCGCCTTCGCGACGCGAGCGTGACCCGGGCCGGTGCGGGGCGTTTGCGTCGCCGTTCGGTGAACGTAATCCGACGAGGCGGCGCCGCAACGGGTCGAGAGCCCTTGCGCTCGGCACCTGACCGTCGCGGCCGAACGGCCGTCACCGGCATGTCTTTGTCAAGCTGTCAGATCAGGGGCCGTCTTGCTCACGTCGCAACTTTCGCTGCACCACATCATCCGCCGCTACGACGAGCGCACCGTGCTGGCCGGCGTGTCCTTCAGCGTCAAACCGGGCGAGAAGGTCGGCATCATCGGCGACAACGGCGCCGGGAAGTCGACCCTGTTACGCCTGATCGCCGGGGTGGACCGACCCGACAACGGGGAACTGACGGTGATTGCCCCCGGCGGTGTCGGCTACCTGGCCCAATCGCTGGCGCTGCCGCCACATGCCTTGGTCCAGGACGCGATCGATCTCTCTCTGGCCGACCTCCGCGAGCTCGAGTCGCTGATCACGCACACCGAAGCCGGACTGAACGGTCTGTCGAGGGCTGAACTCGTCGCCGGCCTGGAGCACTACGCCGGGCTGGTTTCCCGTTACGAAGCACGGGGCGGGTACGGGGCGGACACCCGGGTCGAGAAGGCGTTGCACCGGCTCGGCCTGCCGAATCTGGACCGTACGCGGGCGCTCGGCACCCTGTCCGGTGGGGAGCGGTCCCGGCTGGCGCTGGCCGCCACGCTGGCCTCCCAGCCGGAACTGCTCCTGCTCGACGAGCCGACCAACGACCTCGATGATCAGGCCGTGGGCTGGCTGGAGGCGCGCCTGCGGCAGCACCGCGGCACGCTGCTCGCGGTCACCCATGACCGGGAGTTCCTCAGCCGGGTCACCGACACGATCCTGGACGTCGGTCAGGGCACGGTGACACGCCACGGCGACGGCTACGACGGGTACCTGACCGCCACGGCCGCCGAACGCCGCCGTCGGCTACAGGAGTACGAAGACTGGCGCCATCAGATGGTCCGCAACCGTAAGCTCGCTGCCGCCAACGCGTTCCGTCTGGAAGCGATCCCGCGTAAGGCGCCGATGGCCAAGTTCGGGCACGGCGCCTTCCGTGCCCGCGGCCGTGATCACGGTGCGATGGGACGCATCCGCAACGCCAAGGAGCGCATCGAGCGCCTCACGGCTAACCCGGTCGCGCCGCCGCCCGACCCGTTGGTGTTCTCGGCCAGCATCACCGGTGTCGACAAGGACGCCCCGGAGACGGTTGCCGAGCTCACCGAGGTTCGCGTCACCGACCGGCTGTACGTGCCGTCACTGCGGATCGGCGGCACGGACCGGCTTCTGGTCACTGGGCCTAACGGGGCCGGCAAGTCCACCCTCATCCGGGTCCTGGCAGGAGAACTGCGCCCGGACGAGGGAAGGGTAAACACCCAGGGCCGGATCGGTCACCTGCGGCAGCAGATGACGCCGTGGCCGCCGGACCTGACCGTGTTGGAAGCGTTCGCCGGCGGGCCGGCTGGTGACCCGGACGAACTGCTGTCGCTGGGCCTGTTTCGGCCGGCTGACCTGCGGTTGCGGGTAAGGGAGCTGTCGTACGGACAACTCCGCAGGCTCGAAGTGGCCCGCCTGGTCAGCAAGCCGGTCGATTTGCTCCTCCTGGACGAGCCGACCAATCACCTCAGCCCTGCTCTGGTCGAGGAGTTGGAGCAGGCGCTGGTCGACTACCAGGGCGCAGTGGTCGTCGTCACCCACGACCGCCGGATGCGGGCTTGGTTCGCCGCCACGCACCTACAGCTACGTGCCGGCCACGTGGAACAACTCAGCGAGAGGACCGGCTGACGCCGGCACCTGCCGCGACGGCGGTGCCAGGGGCGAAGAGAACCTCAGAGGGGAATGGCAAGTAATGGAGACTGACGTAATCAGGGTGGGCGCCGGTCCGGCGGGCTTGATGTTGGCCGGGGAATTGCGCCTGGCCGGAGCCCGGACGGTGGTGCTGGAGCGCCACCCGCAGCCGCGAGACATCCCGAAGGCCAGCGGTCTCGGCGGGCGGATCCTGGACCTGCTGCGCCACCGGGGAGTTCTGGAGCGATTCGAGGAGGCCAGCAGCAAACCCCAGGTCGCCCCTGGATTTCCGTTCGGCACCCTGCACCTGGACTTCACGCACCTGGCGGATCCGCAGATGCGGGTGGTACGGACGCGAAAGGTGCGGGGACAGCTGGGGGCGCGGTCACAGGCCCCGGTCGCTCTGTGCCACCCGGCACCGCGCGAGCGCGTCGAGGGAGGTGCCAGGTGACCTCAGACGTGCGGAGGTTGCCGACCGGCTTCGGACGGCTGTGGGCTGCGCAGACGGTGTCCTCGCTCGGTGACGGAGTGTCGCATGCCGCGCTGCCGCTGCTTGCGTTGACGTTGACGCGGGATCCGATGGCGCTCGCCGTCGTCACCGCCGCTGGCACGCTGCCGTGGCTGCTCTTCGGGGTGCTCGGCGGCGCGCTGGTGGACCGCTGGGACCGTCGGCGCACGATGTGGGTCATGGACGCGGCGCGCGCGGCGTCGCTCGCGATACCGGCGGCGGCCGCCGCGCTCGACGTGCTGAGCATTCCACTGCTCGCGGCCGTCGCCTTCTTGCTCGGCCTCGGCGGACTCTTCTTCGACACGGCCGCCACGGCCTATCTTCCGGATCTCCTCGGCCGCGACCCCGCGCTCCTGGAGCGCGCCAACTCCCGCCTGCGCGGCGCCCAGACCGCCATGTCCGGCTTCGCGGGGCCGCCCGCGGGCAGTGCCCTGCTCGCCCTCGGGCGGGCGGTTCCGCTGCTCGCCGACGCGGTGTCGTTCGCGCTCTCCGCACTGCTCGTACGGTCGCTTCCTGCCGTACCCCGGCCCGTACCGCAGGTCCGTGAGTCGTTGCTGCGGCAAGCGCGGGCCGGTGCCTCGTACGTCTTCCGGGACCGGTTGCTGCTCGGGCTCGCGCTGCGCCCAGCGGTCGGGAACATCGCCTTCCTCGCCGTGGCGACCGTCCTCGCCCTCTTCGCGCACGATCGTCTCGGCATCGGCACCTTCGGCTTCGGCCTGCTCCTCACGGCGGAGGCCACCGGCGGCCTGCTCGGCGCGGGAATCGCCTCCTTCCTCGGCCGACGACTCGGCACCGGCACCGCGCTCACCTGCACGGCCGCAGCCGAGGGCCTCGCCATCCTGGGCCTGGCCGCCGCCCCGAACCCGTACGTCGCGGGCCTCGCGCTCGCCGTCTGCGGAGCGGGCATGGGCGCCACGATGGTGCTCGGCCCCTCCCTCCGACAGGCGATCGTTCCCGCCCACCTGATGGGCCGGGTTGCCTCCACGTCCCGCATGCTCGCCATGTGCGCCGCCCCGTTCGGCGCCTTCCTCGGCGGCTGGCTGGCCACCACCTACGACGTACGCACTCCGCTCTACACCGCCGCCGGCCTCCTCCTCACCATGACCGCCGTCACGTCGACCATGACCAGCAACCGCCGGGTCGAGGCGGCGCTACGGGGTTCTTCCGACCGTAAGAGTTTGGTAGAGGACAGCCACCCCGCCCGGGTGACCGATGCTGTCGTCTCTGCCTGATCGGTGCACCCACCAGTTCCGATGTCACGACTGCCGGAAAGGCATCAGATGCTCTACTCGACCGCACGCGTCGTCACCGACCGCCCTCACCGCTACATCAAGCAACTGGTCTCCCACATGGGGCGCAAGGTGCCCACCGCACTCGACGAGGACCGCGGGTCCATCATGTTCAGCCTCGGCAGCTGCCTGCTCGTGGCCTCGACCGCCCATTTCGACATGATCGTCAAGGCTGGCACGGCGGACGCCATCGCGGCGGTGGAGGACACCATCACCCGCCACCTGCTGCGATTCGCGACCAAGGACACGCTCACCGTCGACTGGCTGCCCTTGGTGCGACCCGCCACAACCGAGGACGACGCCGCTCTCCTCGCCCTCGACCGTACGGCGTGGACCGCCGGGTCGGGGCTCCCCTCCACCCGGGCCGAGGAGCGAACGGCGTACTTCAACGAACGACGGAAGCCCGCAACCCACCTGGTCGCCGCCCTCGGCGGCCAGATCATCGGCACCGTGAGTACCCACCAGGCGACCCCGTTCCCGGAAGGGGCTCACGTCTTCGGCCTGTGGAACCTGGTGGTAGCCGAGCAAGCCCGCCGCATGAGTATCGCCTCAGCCCTGCTTTCGGCCGCCGAACGCCTTGCCGCCTCACGAGACGCGAAGAAGGTCGGACTGCGCGTCCTGGCGACCAACACCGGCGCCATACGGCTCTACGAACAGCACGATTATGCCGTCGAGGGTCGATGCGTCAACGAGTTCCTGATCGACGGCGCTTACGTCGACGACATCAGCATGGGCAAGTGCCTGACGTCGCCCTCGCGACGGAGCGTCTGAGGCGATGAGCAGACGCGCCAGCCGCCGCTGGGCGACCTTGTCCACCGTCATGCCGGCGTAGCCGGAGGCCGTCATTTCCTCGGCGGCCGCGCGGAGGATCGCCTGTTCCAGCTCCGCGCCTCGCCGCCGCTGTCCCACGGTACGCATCGTGTTCGGGGCCCGACGGCCGCTAGCTCTCACGGTGGCGCAGCGAGGAGCAAGGGCGTGCTCAGGCGCCCGGTCGGCCTCGTGGAGGAGTTCTGGTTCATCGTTGACGGGCCAGTGGTTAGCTGTCACATTAAATTTGTCTAGATGACCTGGAGGACTAGTGATTCCCAAGGCTCCGCCGTTGTACGTACGGATCGAGCGGGAGTTGCGGGCGCGTCTGGGTCAGGCGCGGCCGGGCGATGTCGTGCCGGCCGAGTCGGCGTTGGCTGAGGAGTTCGGCGTCGCCCGGATGACGGTGCGGGCGGCGCTCAACGCCCTGGAGTCCGATGGTCTCATCGAGCGGGTCCAGGGCCGGGGCACGTTTGTGCGGCACCGGCCCGAGCCACGGGCCGCGGGGACGTTGATGAGTTTCCAGGACCAGGTGCGGAGCTGGGGCCGTACCCCGGCCTCGCGACTGGTGCAGGGCGAGGTGCGGGTCGCCTCACCCGCTGAGGCAGCAGCGTTGCAGCTGACCGCAGCCGCGCCGAGGGTGGTCTCCATCGTGCGGGTACGCATCGCCGACGACGTGCCCCTGGCAGTCGAGTACGCCTGTTTCCCGTCGCACCTGGACGGCCTGCTCGACCTCGACCTGGAGACCGGATCCCTGCACCGTGCCCTACGCGAGCGAGGGCTGCGCCCCACGCTGGGCTCCTCCCGACTGACCGCCCAGCGCGCCGGCCGCGACGGCGTGCTGCTGCACGTCCCGGCCGATGAACCACTGCTCGTGGAGACCCGGCTGATCGTCGACCAGCACGCAGTGCCGCTCGAGTACACCGTCAGCCGCTACGTCGGCGACCGCTACGACCTGCACGTCACCTTCGACGTGCAGCCACCCCGAACAGGAGAAACCCGATGAACATCGCCAAGATGATCGACCATTCACTGCTGCGCCCCGAACTAGGCACCGACGACATCCGGCAAGGCTTCGAGATCGCCGCCCGCCGTCAAGTCGCCTCGGTCTGCGTGCGCCCCTCCGATGTCAAACTCGCCAAGGCCGCCCTAGCGGGCACCAGCGTGCTCGTCGGAACCGTGGCCGGCTTCCCGCACGGCGACACCCCCACCACGATCAAGGCCACCGAAACCCGCGAGCTCATCGAGGCCGGCGCCGACGAGATCGACATGGTCCTGCACATCGGCCGGCTACGCAGCGGCGACACCGCCTACGTCCACGACGACATCGCCGCCGTAGTCGCCGCCGCGCAGGGCCGCGTCGTGAAGGTGATCCTGGAGAACGCCTACCTCAACGACGAGCAGAAAATCCTCGGCTGCCGAACCGCCGAACAGGCCGGGGCACACTTCGTCAAGACCAGCACCGGCTTCGCCCCCGGCGGCGCCATCCTGGCCGACGTCCAGCTCATGCGCGCCACGGTCTCCCCACACATCGAGGTCAAGGCAGCCGGCGGCGTCCGCAGCCTCGACACCCTGCTCAAGCTGCACCAAGCCGGCGCCACCCGCTTCGGCGCAACCGCCACTGAAGCCATCCTCGACGACTTCGCCGCCCGCGAACGCGGCGAACTCCCGGCTACCCCCACCACCGTCTCCGACAGCAGCTACTGACCGGCGACTACGGGAAGACGACCCGGCTACCCGCGCCACCTGAACCGAGCGTCCATAACGGGGTACGGCGCGTCCCCGCCGCACGCCGAAGTGATTCTCTGCTCCCGTGGGCGCGGTAGCGGTCAGGCGGATCATGCGACGAGGGTCGCCGTGACGGCGGAGGCGAACTCGTGCGGGGCCTCCACCGGGGTGAAGTGACCCACGCCGTCGAGGTGTCGCAGCCGGACGTCGGCGAAGAACTCGTCGAGCCGGTCGGACCAGGCCCGCGGGAAGAGCGGATCGAACTCGGGCCACAACACGGTCGTCGGTGCTGTGATCCGGTCGCGCGCCGGTGGCGGCTGCTCGGCGACGGACCGGTTGACCGCGCCAGCACCGGCCCGGTACCAGCCGATGGAAGCCGTGAACGCCCCCGGCTCGGCGTAGCGGGAGACCAGGTGGTCCAGCCGTTCCTCCGTGACCTGGAAACCGGGTCCGGACCAGTGCGTCCAGAAGTGCCACAGATACTCGCGCACCGCGTGCGGGCGGCTGTCCAGGAGCCGCTCGGCCAGACCGAGCTGGTGGAAGGGCTGGTACCAGAACTCCTGCTGGGCCGGCGCGCTGAGGATCCGGCTGCCGATTCCCGGCAGCGGCGGCGACAGGACCAGCGCCCGGACCAGGTCCGGCCGCAGGCGTGCGAGGGCCTGGGCGATCCGGCTGCCGATGTCATAGCCGGCCAGCACCGGCCGGTCGAGCCCGAGCTCCTCGATCAGCCCCAGGACGCTGCGTGCCTGCGCGTCGGCGCTGTACTGGGCGGCCGGGTCAGCCGCATGCTTGTCCGACCCGCCGAAGCCGCGCAGATCCGGAACCACCACGTCGGAGACCGGCGCCAGCAGCGGGACGAGGTCCCGGTAGTCCGTACGGTCGCCGGGCCAGCCATGCAGCAGCACCACGGCCGGACCTTGGCCGACCCGATCGAATGCCAAGCGGAAGCCGTCAACCGGCAGAGACATTTCCATCGGCTGATTGTCGGCCCGCGATCAGAACGAGTCCCGGCCTCCACGATGGTCGGATCTGTGAGCCTCGCCGCATCGCACGGTCGGCCGCGCTCGCGGCTGCTGGCTGCGAAGGGGCGACGCCCGCTCAGTCACCCGCCGGCACCAGGGGTACGAGCGCGCGAACGATACCGCTGACGAGGTCCTCATCGCTGGGCCGGTTGGGCTCGTACTCGGTGATGCCTAGTCCCGCGACGGCGAACCTGGCGGCGATGGCCCGCACGGCCGCTACGAGTTGGTCGGGGGTCAGGCCGCACGGCTCCGGGGTGCCCACCGAGGCGAACACCTGAGGATCGAGCACGTCGAGGTCGATGTGCACATAGACGGCCCGGGCGCCGGTGGCGGCTACAGCGGCTATGAGTGGTGACGGGTCTACCAACTGTGCTGCCTCGACGTGCGCGACGGCGTTACTACCGACGAAGTCTCGCTCTTCGGGATCGAGCGCACGGACCCCGGCGAGAACCACCTGTTCCGGTTGCAGTATCCGGACCGGCAGCAGGTCTCGGGGGCCTTCGCCGAGCAGGGTGCGCAGGACCATGCCGTGGAATGCGCCGGACGGCGACGACGCCGGCGTGTTGAGATCCGCGTGAGCGTCGAACCACACGACGGCAAGCCCGGTCCCGTAGCGGGCGAGCGCCGCTTCGACAGGCGCCAGTTCGACTCCGCAGTCACCGCCCACGGCTACCGTCGCACGGCTGCCCAGCGTTTCCTTTCACCGGTCGAGATAACGAACACCTCGCTGAGCCCGCGGCCCAGGTCAGTTGACGCCGGCGACGTCTATGAGGGCGTCGATGAGTGTGCCGAGGGCGGGTTGCGCGAGTGCGCCCTCCCGGACCGCGGCGTAGATTGCCCGCACCGGTTCCGGACGGTGGACCGGGCGGACCGCGACGCGGGGGTGGCCGGCACTCAGTCCGAGCTGTGGGATCAGGGTGACGCCGAGGCCGGCGGCCACGAAGCTCTGGGCCGTGGCGTAGTCCTGCGACTTCGCCACGAAGTCCGGGCTGAAGCCGGCCGCGGCGCAGGCCTCGACGATCGGCTCCAGGCAGGGGCCGGGCGGCTCGCCGCCGACCCACGGCTCGCCCGCCAGGTCGGCGAGGTCCACCGCTTCGCGGTCGGCGAGCGGGTGCCCGGCCGGCAGCACTGCCCGGTACGCGTCGTCGAGCAGATGTACCAGGCGGATCCCCGGCCGGCCCGTAGCGCCGGGGCGACCGACCACGATGGCCAGGTCGCCGTCGCCTCGCTCGACGTCGGGTAGGGCATCGCGCGGATCGGTGAGCCTGGGGTCGACTGCCACGCCGGGATGTTCCCGGCGGATCCGGGCGATGGCGGGGGCCAGCAGGGTCGGGCCGATCGAGGCGAAGTAGTGGATCGTCAGCCGGCCGGCGCGGCCGGCACGCAGGTCGGCCAGTGCGGTCTCGGTCTCGGCGACGTGCCGGCTGATGATCGTCGCGCGCTCGATGAGCAGTTGCCCCGCCGCGGTGGGCCGCACGCCTCGGCCGGCGCGTTCGAGCAGCTCGATTCCGGCCTCCTTCTCCAGTGCCGCCACCTGTTGGCTGACCGCCGACGGGGTGCACCGCAGATGGGCCGCCGCCGCGGTCACCGATCCGCTGGCCGCGACCGCCCGTAGTACCTGCATACGCCTGACATCGAGCATGTAGCTCAGCTTAACGGACGTGCAAAATCTTTCGCTTGTCCTTCACCGTCGGCTCGGGCAGCCTTCGTGACGTAAGTCGATCAAGGGGGTGCCGTGAAGGGCTGGCCATGGGTACGCGTCGGCGCGCTGGCGCTGCTGTGGGGTTCTACATTCCTTTGGATCGAGCTGGCCCTTGAGGCGCTCAGCCCGGTCCAGGTCACGCTCAGCCGGTGTGTGCTCGGATCAGTCACCCTGCTGCTCGCCTGCCTGGGCTCCGGCCGCCGCCTGCCTCGTGACCGGGTGACCTGGGGTCACGTCGTCGTGGCCGCCTTCTTCTGCAACGCCCTGCCGTTCGCCCTGTTCAGCTTCGGCCAGCAGACCATCGCCTCCGGGGTGGCCGGCGTGCTGAACGCGACGACCCCGCTCTGGTCACTGGTGATCGGCGTGATCATCGGCACCGAGCGCGGGGTGCGCCCGGTACGGCTGGCCGGGCTGCTGCTCGGGTTCGCCGGAGTCGTGCTGATCTTCGCTCCGTGGCGGACGACCGGGCCCGTCGGCTGGGGTGCTCTGGCCATCGTCGCCGCGGCGGCGAGTTATGCCGTCGGCTTCGCCTACATGGGCCGGCACCTGGTCGGCAAGGGCACTGCGACCATCTCGCTCTCCGCAGCGCAGCTTCTCGCGGCGACCGGCCTGACCACGCTGACCCTGCCGGCCGGGGGACTGGCCCCGGTCACTGTCGGCCCCGTGACGCTCGCCGCGGTCGTGATCCTGGGCGTGGTCGCCACCGGGGTCACGTTCCACCTGACCTACCGGAGCATCGCCGCCGAAGGGGCGACCAACACCGCGGCGATCGGCTATCTGCTGCCGGTGGTGTCGGTGGCCCTCGGAGCCGCCGTCCTCGACGAGGATCTCGGCCTACGAGTCGTCGTCGGCATGGCGATCGTGCTCGTCGGGGTCGCCCTGACCCGCCGCCGCACCCGGGAACCGGCCGCTCCGAGACGAGAGGAGGCCCGACGTTGACCGCATTGAACGTCAGTACCACCCCCGCCATGTCCCTGCGCGCGGACTGCATCGTGATCGGGGTCGCCCGGGGTCCCCGGGGACCGCTGCCGACGGCATCGACCGGGACGTTCGACGGCCGGCTCGTGGAGCTCCTCGGCACGCTCGGCGCCACCGGCGCCGAGGGCGAGGTGGTGAAGCTGCCGGCACCCGCCGGCTTCGCGACCCGGCTGATCCTCGCGGTCGGCGTCGGCGAGCATGACCGCGAGTACGACCCGGAGGTGTTGCGCCGCGCCGCCGGAACAGCCGCCCGGACACTGGCCGGCGCGGGAACGGTCGCCCTGGCGCTGCCCGCACCGACCCCCGAGGCCGTGGAGGCGGTCACGCTGGGCGGGCTACTCGGTGCCTACGCCTTCACCACCTACCGCAGCGGGACCGCCGCCCCGGTCCGCGAGCTGGTGATCCTCACCGACCCGGGCGGCCGGGCCGACGCCGAGGCGGCCGTGCGGCGGGCCGGGGTGCTCGGCGACGGGGTGAACCGGGCGCGCGACCTGGTCAACATGCCGGCCAACGACCTCCACCCGGAGAGTTTCGCCGACGCCGTCAGCGCCGCCGGGCGGGAATTCGGGACGGCGGTCGAGGTGCTCGACGAGGCGGCGCTCAGAGCCGGCGGCTTCGGGGGCATCCTCGGCGTCGGGCAGGGGTCGGCCCGGCCGCCCCGGCTGGTACGCATCGCCCACACACCTCCCGGAGTGCGGGCGAGTCTCGCTCTCGTCGGCAAGGGCATCACATACGACTCGGGCGGCATCTCGTTGAAGCCGGTCGGCGCCAACGAGATCATGAAACGCGACATGTCCGGAGCGGCGGCCGTGTTCGCCGCCGTGCTGACGGCGGCCCGGCTCGACCTGCCGATCGCCGTCACCGGCTGGCTCGCGCTGGCCGAGAACATGCCGTCGGGCTCCGCCCTGCGCCCCGGCGACGTACTGCGGATGTACGGCGGCCGGACGGTCGAGGTGCTCAACACCGACGCCGAGGGACGGCTGGTCCTCGCCGACGCGCTGGTTCGCGCCGCCGAGGAACGACCCGACGTGGTCGTGGACGTGGCCACCCTGACCGCCGCGATGCGGTTCGGTCTGGGCAACCACCTGTTCGGCGTGATGTCCAACGACGACTCCTTGCGCGACCGGGTGCTGGCAGCCGCCGGCCGGGCGGGCGAGCAAGGCTGGCCGATGCCACTGCCGCGCGAGCTGCGGCCGAGTCTCGACTCGCGGGTGGCGGACCTCGCCAACTTCGGCGAACGGATGGGCGGCGGCCTGGTGGCCGGCCTGTTCCTCCAGGAATTCGTGCCGGCCGGCCTGCCCTGGGCCCATCTGGACATCGCCGGACCGGCGTTCCACGAGGGCGCACCGTACGGCTACACCCCGAGCGGCGGCACCGGGTGCGCGGTGCGGACCCTGGTACGGCTCGCCGAAGACCTCGCCGAAGGGAACCACCATGTCTCTTGAGACGGTCACGACGGCCGGAGCCCCGCAGCCGTCCGGGCACTGCGCACAGGCCACCGTCACGCCGGACGGTACGGTCTGGGTATCCGCCCAGCTGCCGGTCGGCGTCTCGGCGGCTTCCACGGTCGCCGAGCAGGCACGTCAGGCACTGACCAATGTGCTGTCCGTCGTCACGGCCGCTGGCGGCCGGGCCGCCTCGGTCGCCCGGGTCACCCTCTACCTCACGGACATCTCCGACTGGGACGCCGTGGACGCCGTCTTCGCCGCGGTGTTCGGCGCCCACCGCCCCGCGCGGGCGGTGGTGCAGGTGGCCGGGCTGCACCACGGCTTCCGGGTGGCCGCCGGCGGGGTCGCCTGGCGGAGCCGGTGATGAGGCTGCTGTACCAGGTCGACGCCTTACCGTGCGGCCCTTCACCGGCAACCCGGCCGTGGTGCTGGCGGCCGACGGGATGACGGACGCGCAGATGCTCGCGGTGGCGCGCGAGCTCAACAACTCCGAGACGGCGTTCGTGCTGGCCGCCGACGGCGACGACCACGACGTACGGGTGCGGTTCTTCACCCCCGGTGACGGAGGTCCCCAGTTGCGGGCACGCCACTGTGGCGGCGCACTTCGCGGGCAGCCGAATACCGGCTGCCATCCGGTTCGCTGGCACAGAAGACCGGCGGCGGCCAGGGAGATCACCATGTCGTCCACGCCGGACAACCGGCGCTGCCGCTTCTTCATCCGTTGGTAGCGGCGTGAGTGCTATACGTGACCTGTAGTCGACGTCCAACGTCAGATTCATCGTGCGTCCTGGCTCACATGGCTGGGCATCAGACCACAGTAAGATTACGCTCGTAATCTAATGGCTGCGTCCGGCAGTCGCCTAACCGGAAGGGTCCGAGATGGCCACCTATCTGATCAATCACTTGCGCATCCCCGGCGGCATCCCAAACGATGCCGGCCTGACCTACCTTGAGCGGGTCGAGGCAACGGTGAAGCCCTACGGCGGCAAGTGGCTCGCCAACGGCGAGGCCAGCGTTGTGGAGGGAGCGTGGCCGGGCTTGGTCGTCCTCATGGAATTCCCCGACCGGTCCGCCGCCGAGAAGTGGTACAACTCGCCCGAGTACCAAGAGATCCTGCCCCTGCGGGTGAACAACGCGATCTCCGACATCGTGCTGATCGACAGCCTTCCGGCGGACTACACCGTCCGGGGATTCGCCCAGCAGGTCCGCGCCGCTGTCGCCGCGGCCGGGTCCGGCGACTGACTGACCGGCGCAGCGCAGCCGCGGCGGGAAGCCGCGGCTGCGCTGGGCTGTTCAATCGGCGACCCGAGAGGCGGAGTCCCGCACGGCACGCAGGACCTCGTCCGACACCTCGGATCCCGCCGTCGCCCGAGCAAGGAGTATGCCGCCGACGAGGGTGGCCAACGCGGCCAGCCCGGCGTCGCCCGGAGCGATCCAGGCGGCCATCTCGCGGACCCCGGCGGCGTACGCGTCACGGTGAGCCGGCTCCTTCGCGACGTCGCCGGCGAACCCAGCCGCGGGGCATCCACCGCCCGGGTCGTCACGGTGCTCCGTCGACAGATATGAGTCCAGCAGGGTCAGCCACGCCGTCGAGCGGTCGTCGGACCCCTCCTGCAGATCCGTCAGGTATCGCATCATGTCGGCGAAGCCCAGGCGCACAGCCTCGTCAACGAGCGCCGCCTTGGACTCGAACTGCTTGTAGAAGCCGCCTTGCGTCAGGCCAACCGACCGCATGATGTCAACGACACTGACGTTCGGCACGCCCCTCTCGCGGAAGAGCCGCGAGGCAGCAACCACCGCCGACGCCCGATTAGCCTGCGCCTCGGCCCGAGATACCCGACTCACCTGCCCACCTCCACCTAGCCGCGACCTACCGACCATAGATTACATAGTGAATCTAAGAGTCGACTTCCAGGCGGCGACCCTCGCGGTGTCCGTGAACAAGATCGAGAGGCTTTTGACCCGCGGAAACGTGGCCAGGCTTCTATTGCGACGTGGCGGTGCAGGCCGAGCGCCATGGGTTAGGCGTGCGGGCTCGGGCGTCCGGGTGCACGGTGCTGGTGACAGATCCCGGCGAATGCCGCTGATCCCGGCCGCCGCTCGGTGCGCCGGTCCACGAGCGCCTCCCGCCTCCCGCCGCCTCCGCCTCCCGCCGGGCGCCCGGCACGTGCGTGGCGGCCTGCTCCTCGGCGATATCCGACATCACTGTCGTCGGTCCTCGCGTGGCCTCGCGTACGCTCACCAGCCGCACCTGGTCCCAGGGCCAGGCTGGCTGGGTACGTCCCCGTCGTGGGGAAGCGGCGACGCGGCCGTGGCCGAGGTGGGTGAACCGACCTGAGCGTGATCGCCGATCGAGGCGGTGGGACGGGGGACACGGTTAACCGTCGCTGTCGCGGGCGCCACGGGCGCGTGCCCGGTAGGCGGCCACGTTTGTCCGGTTGCCGCACATTTCGTAGGAGTGCCAGCGCTGCGTACGGCTGCGGGTCGCGTCGTAGAAGACGTGGGAGCACATCTCGTTACCGCAGATGCGTATCCGCGACCAGGTGTCTGCCGCAGTGAGTTCGGCGACGGTGAGCACGATCTGGCCGACGAGGGGATCGCCGGCCACCTGTCGCAGCTGTGGCTGCCCGTTCGGTGTGAAGACTTGTTGGAATGTGAGGTCGGCGATACGTCGGGTCACCGCTGTCCACGCCTGGGCCGTTTCTGCCGGGCTGTCGGCAGCCAGCACCGCCATGAGATCACCACGCAGGGCGCGGACCCGGTCGAGCTGGGCCGGGGTCGGGGCGCCCTGGCCCGTGGGGTCGAACGGGCCGAGGATCGCAGCGGACTGCCGGGTGTCGTCGAGGGTGTCCGGCAGTGGCGGCGTCGCGTGCGGCCGGGAGTTGAGCAGGTCCACGATCGCCGCGGCGGACGCGGGAATCCGCGGGCGCGGCGTGTCCGGACTCTCGTGCCTGGCCATGGGCCACACGCTACCTCGACATGGTCTAAATAACAAAGACCTTTACGCGCTCCGCCGGCTGCGCTATAACGTAATGGCCAACACTTGATAGCCCATTACGGCGCCGCGTGGTGCCAGCAAGGAGCCTCAGCCATGAGCCAGCTCATCCTCACCGAGGTTGGCGGCGACCTGACCGACACCGTCAAGCTCGACCGCGATCCCGACCTGACCCTCGGGGCCGAAGACCTGCTCGTCGCGGTGGAAGCCGCTCCCGTCAACCCCGCCGACCTGCTCTTCTCCGCCGGTTGGTTCAGCGTCCAGCCGCAGGTTCCCGCGCAGCTCGGCGCCGAGGGCGTCGGGCGTGTGCTGCGGGCCGGACCCCAGGCGGACCAGTCCCTGGTGGGGCGTCGGGTCCTCATCCTGCCGACCTTCGTCCGGGGCACCTGGGCGAAGCGGACGGTCGTTGCCGCCCGCGACGTCGTACCGATCTCCGAGAACGCGGACGCGCTGCAACTCGCCATGCTCCCGGTCAACCCGGCGACCGCGTACGGCCTGCTGCACGACTACGCCGAACTCAAGGCCGGCGACTGGATCGGTCTGACCTTGGCCAACTCGGCGGTCGGCCAGCACGTCATCACCCTCGCCAAGCGGATCGGGGTGCGCGTCCTGGCCGTGGTACGCCGAGCAGAGGCCGCCGAGCAGGTACGCGAATACGGTGCCGACGCCGTCGTGCTCGACGGTGCGGACCTGGGTGACCGCGCCGCCGCCGCACTCGGCAGCCACCGGCTCCGGCTGCTGCTGGACGGCACCGGCGGCCCGCAGGGCGTCGGCGAACTGGTACGCCTGGTCGAGGACGGCGGCTGCGTCGTGACGTTCGGCGCAGTCACCGGACAGGCACCCGTACTCCCGCTCGGGGACTTCATCTACCGGTCGATCTCACTGCGCAGCTTCTTCATCCTCTCCTGGATTCGCGACACCCCTCGCGAGCGGCTGACCCAGATCTACACCGAGCTCGCCGAACTGGTCGAGCAGGGCGTGCTGAAGGCGAAGGTGGAGGCGACGTACCCACTGGAGCAGTTCGCCCAGGCCCTGGCCCACGCGGGCCGTGAGCGGCGCTCGGGCAAGATTCTGTTCGCACCCACGGCGTCGCGGGACACCGCGACTGTCGAGGCCTGACCCGGTCGTTGGTCAACGGCTCACGATAAGGGGCAGCAATGACGACCACGTCGATCCAACCGATCCAGCCACGAACCCGTCTCGTCGACGGAGTATCGATCCGTTTCGCCGAGAGCGAGGAACGCGACGAACACGCACTCCTGCTGAGCCCGTGGCCGGAGAGCCTGTACGCCTTCGGGCCGATCTGGTCCAGGCTCGCCGAACATGCCCACCTGGTCGCTGTCGACCTTCCCGGCTTTGGTCATTCCGAACGCGACGATGCACTGCTGACGCCACGGGCGATGGGTGACTTCATCATCCGCGTCGCCGACGCGTTCGGGCTCGACAACCCCCATGTCGTCGGACCCGACATTGGCACCTCGGCCTCGCTCTTCGCCGCGGCGGCGCATCCGGGCCGGCTGCGCAGCGTCGTCGTGGGGAGCGGGGGCGCCGCGGTGCCTATCCAACTCGGGGAGGTGCTGAGGGACTGGGTACTGGCCCCCGACGTCGAGGTGTTCCGCACCGAGGGACGAGACGTCATCGAGGCCGTGCTACCCCACATCGAGGGGTACGCCATTCCCGACCACGTCCGCGAGGACTACCTGTCGTCCTACGAAGGCGACCGGTTCTTCAGGTCACTTCCCTACGTACGCAGTTACCCGAAGCAGCTTCCGGTCCTGCGCGACCTGCTGCCGGGAGTCCAGACGCCCGTGCAGATCATCGCCGGACGGCATGACACGGCGGTGCCGCTGGTCAACGCCGAGTTTCTGCACGAGCGGCTGCCGAACAGCAAACTCGACATCGTCGAGGCCGGGCACTTCACCTGGGAGTCCGCACCGGATGATTACGCCGCCATCGTCACCGCTTGGTGGGACAGCCACAAGCTGATGGGATCGGTGACGACCCCAGACTGATCCGGTTACCGCAACGGAAGCCGTGGGGCGCCGGAACCTCGGTCCCGGCGCCCCACGGGACACGCCCGCGAGGCCGCACCTTCGCGAGCGGCGGTGCGGCACGAGACCCCCTGGCAGCCGTCAGAGGCCGGAGCTCCAGGCGACGAGGACGCAGTCGGCGTGGAGGAGTTACGGCAGGTCAGGCGGCGAGAGCGGCGGCGCCAGCGCCTGCAGCGTCATCTCCGCGTACCGCCGCCACAGTGCGGGGTCCCGTTCGGTGATCCTGGTCAGCTGCACGGCCATGCCGCAGAGAATGACGCGCAGGTCGAGCGGGGTCGCGTCAGCTCGGACGGCGCCGGTGGTCTTGGCCGCCTCCATGAGAGCGGCGACCCGGTCGAAGAGGGCGCCTGCGGGGCGTGCTGCGAGTGACTCCGCCAGGAGACGGTCGTGGGCCAGGTGGCCGAAGAGCGACAGGACAAAGGCCGCGAACGCGCGGTCCGGGCCGGCTTTCTTCGTCGCCTGCGCGGTCTTCTGCTCCAACTCGGCCAAGCGGTGGCGCACCACAGCCTCCACCAGGTGCTCCTTGGTGGGGTAGTTGCGGTAGACGGTGGCCTTGCCGACGTTGGCGCGCTCGGCGACCTGCGGGACGGTGCCCTGCAAGCCGAACTCTTCGAAGATCTCCAGCGCGGCTGCGAAGACTCGCTCGTCGTTGAGGCGCGCGTCGGCGCGCAAGCGGGCTACCAACGCCCTGGACGTGGGAGGAGCGCTGTCGTCGACTTTCACTCTCCCATTGTGCCGGCTGGAGTGCGGCCCCCTGACATGCAGGTTTGCGTTCCCGGCAACTGTGCGGGTGTGCCGCAGGGCAGCGAAGGCGCTCCGGGCGCGGCTCGCCACGCTGCCGGTGGCGGTAAGCGGACTCAAGGGTTCGGTTATAGTTGCCGCCATGTGAGACCCAGGTCCGGGAAGTCGAGCTTCTCGCGGGCCAAGGCGGAGACGCACACGCGCGTTGGCCAACGGCCCTCGACGAACTCGACCGCTGCCGCGCCACTCTGAACGTCGTCGCGCCGTGCGGTGGCGAATCATCCCCAGCGGAGCCATGAATAATTCCTCAACCTCCGGCAGCCGGCCGTACGACCACACGCGCGACGTTCTCGGACGTTTTGCCTCCGGTGTCGTCGTCATCACAGCCGTAGGTCCCGACGGTCCCGTCGGGCTCACCTGTCAGTCCTTCGTGTCGCTCTCCCTGGACCCGCCTCTGATCTCCGTCGCTATGGCCCGCACCTCACGCAGTTGGCCGAAGATCCGCCAGGTGGGGAGGTTCTGCGTCAACGTCCTTGCCCAGCACCAGCATCGGGTGAGCGACGCCTTCGCTCGCTCCGGGGGAGACAAGTTCGCTGCCGGTGAGTGGTCATTCGACGACCGCGGAATACCGCTACTGGTGGACGCCTGCGCCTGGATCACCTGCAACCTGATCAACGAGTACGACGGGGGCGACCACAACATCGCCGTTGCCGCGGTGCTTGCACTCCAGGCGGGTTCCCGCGAACCCCTCGTCTACCACCGCGGCGGCTATCGCCGACTCGCGTGATCCAGGTCGCCACCAGGCACACGGGGTGGTGCATGTCGGGCCTCCACCCCGCAACGCGCTGCGGCCTGGAGGATATCCGGCGCCTTTCGTTCGAAGCGGGGCCTCGGGCTGGTCGTCGGTGGAGCGGGACGCGGCGAGCGCCGGCAGCTAAGCGGATCTCGGGGTCCGGTACGGTGGGTACGGTAAGCAGACCCTAGGGTCCGTTTCGGTTTGAGGTCAGGGAGTGGCAATGGAACATGTACGTGACACCGGTGTGTCGACAGCTGCGGCCCCGAACGAACGGCACGGGAGGAGTCCGGTGCCTCTATCGATTCTCGATCTGGTCATAAGGGGCAATGAGAGTCAACCGGCCGATGCGCTCCAGCAGACCACGACCCTGGCGCAGGCCGCTGAGCGGTGGGGTTACCGGCGCTTCTGGGTGGCCGAGCACCACAGCTTCCCCGCCTCAAGTAGCCCGGCCCCTGCCGTCCTCCTCGCCCACCTTGGTGCCGCGACCCGCTCCATTCGGCTCGGGTCGGGAGGGGTCATGCTCACCAACCACGCACCACTGATCGTGGCCGAGCAGTTCGGCGTCCTTAACGCCTTCCACCCCGGCCGCATCGACCTGGGCGTCGGCCGAAGCCCCGGCGGCCTGCCATCGGTCATGCGGGCGCTGCGCCGCAACGGCGAGGGCTCAGGTGGCAGCGATTTCCAGCCCCAGGTTGAGGAGCTTCTCAACTTCCTCCGCAACGACTTCCCGGAGAACCACGCCTACCGGCGCGACAACGTGCACGTGGTGCCAGCGGCGCCCAACCTCCCCGTCTGGACACTTGGCTCGGGAACCACGGGTGCCGAGGTGGCCGCACGCCTCGGCCTGCCGTTCGCGGCTGCCTTCCACATCAATCCCGTGCAATCCATGCGCGCCATCGATGAATACCGGAGAGCATTCCGCCCCTCCGCCGCCCTGGCCGCACCACACGTGATGGTCTCCGTGAACGTCACCTGCGCCCCGACCGGACCCGAAGCCGAACGCCTGGCTCGGCCAGGTGCGCTGATGATGATGCTGGCGCGGCAGGGAAAGCAGGTCGCCCTTCCCACCCCGGACGAAGCAGTAAATCGCCCCTACACCCCCGAGGAGAAGGAGTTCGTCGAAAGTTGGCTGGGCAACGTCATCCACGGCGCGCCCGACACGGTGCGCAGAGGTCTGACAGAGCTGCAACAGCGAACCCAGGCCGACGAACTGATGCTTACCTCCATGATCTACGACCCTGCGGACCGCCTACGCTCCTTTGCCCTCGTGGCCGAAGGGTTCGGGCTTACCACAGGCTCCTCCTGATCCATGGCGCCTGTTGGCGCCGATGGTCGCCGGCAACTGTTCGCCCCCGAATGCCACCTCCAGGGCAGGGTGAACGCGGACGCCGCGCGGCCCGCGAACACGCCGATGGTCAACAACACCATCGTGATGCAGGACGCGGCGACGATCCTGGTGGCCACGCGGCACGGCGGAACGGCCGCGCCACCGACGGCACTGGTGATTCCCGCCGATCCGGACGAGTACTACCGGGTCGCCGACGGTCTGGTCGAAGGCGGCTCGATGAAGGTGCTGTACAACAGCCTCGGCGGCGCGTGGCAGTTCTGGAACGGTACGACCTGGTCGGCCACCGAGTCGGACGCGGCGGTGCTGCTCAGCGGGGTGGGCACCGCGTACGGCGTGCAGCGCTTCGACACCGGGTTCGTGCTGGTCACCCAGGACACCAACCTCGTGTTCGACCCGCGGGTGTTCGCGTACACGGCACAGAGCCCGACCGGGCCGTTCTCCGGTCCGGTGCCGCTGCTGGTCGCGCCGGAGGCGGAACCGCGGAGTCTGGTGATCGTGTATGACGCACGGGTGCACCCGGAAACGACACTGGCGTACGTGGCCCACGTGACGACCTGTCACGTCGGCCGCGTCCGTCCGGCGCAGTCGCCGGGAGTGGTTGCGGTCGATGGACACAATCCAGTCATGGCGTGGGAGAAACTGGTCAGGCAGCCGGGCGCCCCGCGCGGCTTCGAGTATGTCGAACTGGTCCCGCGCACGGACGCCCGCACGAATCTCCTGATCGCGGAGTACAACGCGATTCGCGCCCTCGTCGCCCAGAAAGCGGCGGCGTCGCACGCCCTGGTCGGCGCTTACATGACCGTGGTCGCGGTGCTCCTGGGGCTGGTCCTGGCGAACGGCGCCGACCCGCGGCTGCTCCTCGCGCTCCCCGTCCTGTCCGCGGTCTCCGGGGTGACCATCCTGCGGCGCCGGAGGGACCGGGAGGCGGCGAACACCTACATTCTCGAGGTTCTCAAACCGATCGCCACCGAGTGCGCCGGTGATGAGCGGATGTTCACGTGGGAGGAGCACTACGCGCGCCACAGGGCCGGCCGATCGCTGCTCTACGAACTCGGGTTGCAACTGATCTTCCCGGTGTCCGGGCTGGCCTGCCTGATCGTGACCTTCCCGCGCCTCGAGTCGGTCACCGACTGGTCGACCTGGGTCGCCGGATCGGGCCTGCTCGTCATGCTGCTTCTCGTGTACGCCGGTCAGAACCGGGCTCGCCTCGTCGCCCGGGTCGCCGTGGGATTCCGCTCACGGGGCCTCGACGTCGTTCTGAGGCGGCGGGCGCGCAGGGTGGGCCGCGGGATCAACGAGCGGTAGGACCGCGGCCGGCATCCGTCCGGCGTGTTACCGGCGTCGCGCCCCTCCCGACCGAGGGGCGGTGATGACGGGCCAGCCATGTGATTCCTCCAGGCCCGGATCGAAGTGGAGACGCTGCGGGGCTGTCACGACATTCGGCCGGCCCCATCCACGCTGTGGCGCACAGCGTGGATGGGGCGGATGCGACCAGTCGACGTTCTCCGTGCGTCACGCGAACAGGTAGATCCCCTGCGTGCCGTCGCGCTGGCTGCGCTGCGCCTCTCGATCACTGGTGAAGACCACGGTTCGGTTGTCGACCGCCGGCCAGGTGCCGTTTCCCCGCGTGCTCACCTGGACAGCCGGCGTCCAGCCCGTTGCCGTCAGGCGGGACGTGAAGACCTTCCAGCGCCAGTCGGCGGAGCGGGAGTCGTACCAGACCGCGCGGACGGAGCCGTCCGGGTCGACGCCCAGCCGGGGACGCTGGCTCATGGCGTTCGCGTCGAGACCGACCGCTTCGGCGGCCGACCACGTCGTGCCGTCGGCCGAGCGGCTCGCCCGCAGTGACAGGTTGGCCCCGGAGGCGGAGAGTGCCTTGGTTTCCCAGATGACAACCAGGGTGCCGTCACGGCCCACAGCGACGCTCGGGTGACGGTCGGCCGCGTTGTCGTTGGCGCTGACCCGCACCGGCGCACCCCAGCCTTCCGACCGGCTGCTCCGGACCGCCGCCACGATCTCCCAGTTGTCGGGGTTGGTTCCACCGCTGGCGGCCTGGCCGGGGGGCGGGGTGTGGCCGGTCCAGCCCGCGTCCGGATCGAACCGGTTGTCCTGCCAGGTGACGACGATGCCCCCGTGCTCGGTGACCGCCACCGACGGGAACAGCGAGGCCGGGTGGATCGGCGAGCGGGCGTCGTCCGGCGTACCGGGAACGATGGCCTTGCCGACGGCGGAGATGTTGACCGGGGTCGGGTCGACCCCGACCACCTGAACGTGGACGTCGAACGCGCCACCGCCGTTCTGCGCCCATGCCACCACGGGGTGCCGGTCGTCGAGCAGGGCGAGCGCGGGCTGCTCGGCACGGCCCTGGCCGTTGCTGAGCTGCACCGCGGACTCGAAGCTCTTACCGCCGTCGCGGCTGTGGCGCAGGTAGATCTCCGGCCGGTGGGGCTGCTCGTGGCCACGGGAGTCCTGCCACACCACCCAGACGTCCTCGCCGGAGGCCGCGACCCGGGGTGCCCGCGCCGTGCCGGAATCACCGGAGAGAACGATCTCCCTGCCGGCGTGCTTGTTGCCGTGCCCGTCTAACCGGCGGTACACCACCGTCGTACGGTGGTCCCGGTGGGCCTGGGCGACCACGTGGGTGACCTGGCCGGCCACCGCGACGTCGGCGAAGCCGGTGAACTCGCCCGGCTCACCCAGCACCAGCTCGGCCCGGTCGTCACCGTCGGCAGGCTGCGGCAGCGCGATCTCGGGCGCCGGCTCGGCTCCCCGCCTGACCGACACGAACACCGGCGACGTGGCACCGCGCAACTGGTCGGGCAGGTTCGGGTCGACGTCGCGGCCGGAGACCTCCCCCGGCCCGCGCACCTCCACCCGGTACCAGCTGTGATCCCCGGTCAGCGTGAGCGGCAGCAGGTACGTCTGGTCATCCTTCGTGGGTACGAAGGTCGCGAGGGGACCGGCCGAGCGACCCGGTGCGGCGTAGACGAGTACCCGCATGCCGACGGCGGACCTGGCCCGAACCCGAAGCGCGGCGTGCTTCGACAGCTTGCGGTCGGCGACGATCACCTCGTCGCCGCAGATGGCCTCGAACCGGCCATCGCCGTTGACGTCAGCCTCGATGGTGACGAAGGGTCCGCTCGGGCTCAGCGACACCGTTGTCCGGCCCGCCTTCAACGCGTCGAGGATCGCTCGGACGGAGCGTTCCGCGGCAAAGACCCAGGTGGTCGGTCGACCGGGGGCGTTGGCCGGCCGCAGCTCCTTGAAGTGGCTGTCGCTCGCCGCTACCGCGCCGAAGCGGAACCCGTGGTTCCAGCGGTTCTCGGCGTACTCGATCTCGACTTCCGGGTTGCTGCTGACGTTCCAGACCTCGACGGTGTCGATGCCCTGTGCGCTGGCGTTCTCGTTCGGACCACCCGCGGGGGTGTACTCGCCGTCGTCCGGGTGGGCGACCGACCAGACCGCGTCCTGGGCATGCGCGTCCCAGATCGACTGCTGCACATGACGGAACGGCGCTGAGCCGGGCGGGTTGGCACCGTCCACCACCGTGTCCACCGCGCCCAGCACGATCGCATGTGGTGGTCCGTTCGCCTCCTCACCGTTGAGCAGAATCAGCCGGTCGGACTTCCAGAGCGGATCCCAGTGCTGGTCGAAGGTGCGGTGGTCGGTCAGCGGCATGAAGGCCAGGCCCACCGACTCCGCGTAGCTGATCTGGTCACTGACCGGCAGGTTCCCCGGATCACGCTGGTTCGACAGTTGGCGCGGGGCGCTCCCGTCCGACGAGTGGTCGTCGTGGACGTGGGTGTCACCCGGCAGCCACGTGCCCTTCGGCTCGTCGTGCCCACCGGGCCTGCGCTCCTCGCCGGTGTCCGCCCATGCCGCAGCCCCGGGCAGCAGTCCGGCGGCGGCGACCGCGCCGCTCACGGCGATGAACTGTCTGCGGTCTAGTTCCATCTGGTCCCCATTTCACGCGAACCGCGTCAACCCGCCGCCGGCGGACCTGCCGCTACGCGACCACCCGACCGGTTCGATCAAGGTCATGCACGGGGAGACGCTAGCCAGCCGAAGCGATCGACCTGGTGAATCGGATGTGAATCCGGCATGGCCGCGGCGGTAGCTACCTGGCAGTACGGTGCAGGCATTGATCAACCGACGGATTCCGCCCGAGCGGGCGAGCATCGGCACGAACAAACGTCGTGTGCGGCGGCGCGGCGGTTCTGGCACGACCGGGGTGTAGCCCGCCCGATCGGCCATCCGCAGCCGGTACGGCTCTTCGTCGATGGCGATGACCTTCGCGGCGCCGAGCACCCGGGCGCTGTCATCGAGAACTGCCCGACGGGCTGGCCGCCACGGAGTGCGTTGACCTGGCTGCATGCCGTTGTTAGCGTTAACAAGCACCGTCCACTTCAGAAGGAGCCCCACCACCGGTCGAGGAGGATCAATTGAGACTGCGACAGCGAAGGCCACGTCCCAGGCTGAGCGGGAAGGGCAGAGGTGTCGCGGTCCTGGCACTGGGTGCGCTTCTCTCCGCCTCCTTCGCCGCGACGCCCTCGCACGCTGCCGAGGAGCAGCTCACCGAGGGTCTGGTGCACCACTTCGCTCTCGACGAGACCAGTGGGACGACGCTGGTCAACTCGGGTAGCGCGGGCGCGGCGGCGAACGCGACGCTCGTGAATCCCGGAAAGGCGACCTTGACCGGGGAAGGGGTCAGGTTCAACCCCGACTCCTACGAGAGCGCCCTCGACGGCGCGTACGTGAAGCTGCCCAACGACATCACCGCCGGCATGTCCCACCTCACCGTCGACTACGACGTCTGGATCGACCCGGCGAACGTCGGCGAGCACCAGATGTGGGGCTTCGGTCGCAAGTCCGGCTCGTGCGACGTCGACACCGGTGCTCAGGGCTCCATCTTCGCGTCGAACACCCAGCGCTTCCGGGTCGCGGTGGGTTCGGTGAACCTGCAACAGAACCGGGTCCGCATGCCCGAGGGGGCGTGGACGCACGTCACCTACACCCAGTCGTTGAACGCGAACGGGACGAGCTGGACCGGCCGGCTCTACCTCGACGGCGTGCTGCACGCGACGTCGACGAACCTGACCACACCGCCGTCGGTGAACGCGGCGGGGACCAACTGCAACTTCCTCGGTCGCTCGCAGACGTCGGGCCACTACTCGTTCCGCGGCACGATCCGGGACTTCCGGGTCTATGACCGGGCGGTGAGCCTCGACGAGACACTCGCCCTGGCGCAGAGGACCGTCTCCGATGGCGTTCGCGCCGACGCCGCCGCCATCGACCTCGGTCTGACCAGTGCGGTCGTCCGTGACATCACCCTGCCCAAGGTGGGCTCCGTGGCGGGCTCGGCCATCACGTGGACGAGCTCGGACCCGTCGGTCGTGGCGGTCTACACCCCGCCGGCCCTTCCCAGCGCACGCAAGGTCGCGGTGACCGGCCGGATCACCCGACCCGCGCAGGGGCAACCCGACGCGACGGCCACGCTGACGGCGACCGTCCGCAAGGGCGCCCAGGAGGTGACCACGCGGGAGATCCCCGTCGTGGTGAAGGCCGAGTTCGACGACGCTCAGGCGGTCGGCCGTGACAGCTTCGACCTGACCCTGTACGCCACCGACGACGTACGCGGCAACCTGAACCTTCCTGCCCGCGGCGAGTTCGGGTCCACGATCACCTGGCGGTCGACCACCGACCTCGTCACCCCGACGGGTGAGGTGACCCGCCCGGCCTTCGGCCGCGCCGATGTCGCCGCCACCCTGACCGCGAGCATCACCAAGGGATCGGCCTCGCAGACGAAGTCGTTCCCGGTGACCATCACCGCCCTGCCCCGTTCCGAGGAGTACGAGCGGTACTTCATGGGCTACTTCAAGGGCGAGGGAATCGCCGACGGCGAGCAGATCATGTTCGCCACGTCCAACGGAAACACCGCTCTGGACTGGACCGGTCTGACCGGAGGCCGGCCGTCGCTCATCTCCCAGCTGGGCGACCAGGGCCTTCGCGACCCGCACATCGTCCGCTCACCCGACGGCGACACCTTCTACATGATCGCCACCGACCTGAACTGGTACGACCAGGGCGGCTACGCGATCAACGACACCCAGTACATCGAGGTGTTCGAGTCGCACGACCTGGTGCACTGGACCCCTCAGCGGCACGTCAAGGTCGCGCCCGACAACGCGGGCAACGCCTTCGCACCCGAGTCGCTGTGGGTCGAGGAGATCGGCGCCTACGTCGTGTTCTGGGCGCAGTCGTTGTGGAACGACCCGGTGAACCGCACCGGTCAGGGCAACGCGCAGATGTGGTACGCCACGACGCGCGACTTCCAGACGTTCTCCGCTCCCCAGGTCTGGCAGAACCCGGCCCCGCTGTCGCGGATCGACACGACCGCGATCCGGGTCGGTGACCACTACTACCGGGTGACCAAGAACGAGGCCGGCAACCAGGGCTCGGACATCTTCTCCGAGAAGCACACCAACTTCCTGGACAGCAACATCAACAACTGGACGTTGGTCGCGCCGGCTCTGGGGCGCACGACGTGGGTCGCCAACCAGGGGTACGAGGGACCGGTCATCTTCAAGGCCAACCCCGGTGACACGTCCTGCCCCGGCCAGTTCTACCTCTGGGGCGACCGGTACACCAACGGTGGGGGATACCAGGCCGCGTGCCACGAGAACATCGAGGCTCCGACCTGGAACGCCAAGGCGATCACGATGACCAACGCGGGTGTCGTCCGTCCGCGTCACGGCACCGTGATCCCGCTGACCCTCCGCGAGTGGAACGACATCCGTGGGATCCCGAACAGCGACGTCACGACCACCACCGAGGTGGCTGTCGAGCCGTACGCGAGCGGGGCCCAGACGACCACGGCCACCGCCACGGTCACCGCGGCCGACGGGTTCGAGACCGGCGGTCAGGTGCGGTTCAGCGTCGGCTCGTGGTCGACGCTCGCCCACCTGAGCGACGGCGCGGCCACGGTCACGCTGCCGGCGGCTCTGCCTGCGGGCACCCGGACAGTCAAGGCCGAGTACCTCGGGTTCGACTACCTGAAGGCGTCGGACGCGACGACGTCGTTCGAGGTGCCCTCCGGCCCGGCGGCCGTCAAGGTCCACGCCAAGGCCGCGCCGGTGTCGGTGGTCCGCGGGGACACGTTCCGACTGAACGTGACGGTGGGGCCGGCGGGCGGGCGCAAGCACAAGGCGCCGACCCCGACCGGCGAGGTCACCGTCACCTTCGGCGGCGCCGTGCAGGTCGTGCCCCTGGCGGACGGTAAGGCCGTCGTCGAACTGCCGACCGCCGACCTGCGGCCCGGGCGCTACCGGGTCCACGTCGCCTACTCCGGCAACCCGACCTACCAGCCCCACGCCGCCACCTACCAGACGCTGACGGTGCGCAAGCGAGCGTAGGCGCCCCGAGGCGCTCGGCCACAGGAGGGAGCGGGCGAGATCCGGTGATCTCGCCCGCTCCTGACGGCACGGCCCCGCAACCGGAGCTACGGAGTGATCATGCCCTTCTCGACGACCAGGTTGTAGTTCTCCCCGAACACGTTGAGCTCGTGGACTCCGACCTTGACGTTCTCGGTCGTACCCAGGACCTTCAGCCGGACGGCGTTCGTCAGCACCCGGTCGAAGGTGACGTAGTCGGCCGTGTACGCGGTGGTGTTCGTGCTCCTGTCGACCAGGGGCCGCCACGTGTTGGTGGGGATGTCCTTGTACTCCAGTGTGTACCGCACCGCGTTGTCCTTGGTGAACGTGCGCCCGAGTTCCTTCCACTGGATCTGCGCGGCGGAGATGTGGAAGACGGTCCCGAAGCCCCTGATGTACGTGGGCGCGGTGTCGCCGTCAGCCGGCTCCCACCAGGTGGACAGGGACCGGTCGCTGCCGTAGTACGGGTTGCGCCCGGGGGCGTAGCTGCTCGCCCAGTACGCCTGGCTGTTGGTGGCCACGTTGTAGAGCCCGACGTCGTCCCGGCCCGAGATCTTCTTCCCCGGGGCCAGCTGCGGCGTGTTGGACAACTCGCAGTCGATCGCCCCCTGCTTCGGGCCGGCGGGGACCACGGTGCAGATGTCCATTCCCAGGCGCCGCTCGAAGAACTCCTCGTACCCGATGACGTAGGTGTAGAAGAACACCAGGTTGCCGGACTTGTCCAGGACGAAACTGCCGTGTCCGGCGTTCGGATAGACCGCACTCGGATGGTTGTTGCCGTAGCCGATGGGGTTCTGCTGCGTGACCTCGAAGCCGGAGAGCGGTTTGTCCGACGTCATCACGCCGGTCGCGTACGTGGTGAACTCCGTGCCACCGGACGCTACCGAGAGGTAGTAGGTGTCCCTCACCTTGAACAGTTGCGAACCCTCCACGTACCCGTGCGTGTAGGTCGCCTTGTTGTCACCGATGTGCTGCCACTCCTGGCGCGGGTCGAAGGTCCAGAGCACGACCGGGTCGCTGATGAGCTGACGAGGATTGTTCGGGTCGAGTTCGGCGCCCATGATCGGTGAGCCGATGTTGTACGTCAGGTACAGCCGGCCGTCCGTGTCCAGGAAGAACTGCACGTCGCCGACGCTCAGGGTCTGGCCGTTCGGGCGCAGGAAACTCCCCATGCTGGTCCACGGCCCGGTGGGCGAGTCCGATCGATAGACCGGCGTGTTGTTGCCGGCCATGTAGAACGTGTCGCCGATCTGCACGACCGTCGGTGCGACCAGGCCCAGGTTCATCTGATGCGGCGTCCACGTCAGGTAGTCGGTGGTGGACCAGACGGTGCGGTTGTTGTTCGGTGCGTTCTGCATCGCGCCTGACGCGTAGAGATAGATGGTCCCGTCGACGTTCAGCGCGGACCAGTCGGCCCCGGTCCGGGCGGAGTTCTCCGAGATCCTGGTGAAACCGACGGTGGAGCGGCTCGCGAGCGTCCGCCCGGACGCTGCCGTCCACGTCTCCAGGTTCAAGCTGGCCGGGATCTGCGAGGTGTTGGCGACATTCGCGTCCGTGGGCGGCATCGTCCCGACGATGTTGCGCACCGCCATCCCGGGCAGGTTGATCGGGTTCACATAGGTCTGCGTCATGTCGACACCGGCCAGTGGCACCTTGGCGGCGGGGGTTTGCGGCCCGACACCCCGCGATCCCGGGGGCGCCGGCTTCTCCGCCGAGGCCGCCACGATCGGTGTCAGTTGGCCCACTCCCACTCCTACCAAGAGAGCAAGGCCAATAGCCGCTATCCCTCGACGTCGTTTGCCGGCGGTCCTCTCGACAACCATCAGCTCCTACCCTCCGTCTGGATGGTGTTAGCGCTAACAACGGCGGAAGCGTGCGATTTCCGGGGCACCCGGCGTGGCGTGGTTGATGCTGGTGGTGAGGTGTCTCCATCGAGGGTGGCCAGGAAAAGGGAAGAGCTTGTCCCTCGACCGGTTGGCCATCCAGCGCGCACGTCCCCCGGCGCGGTCTCGTCCAGCAGGGGTTCGGCGACCGAGCGGCTGTTAACGCTAACAGTGTTGCGGTGATGTTAACGTCGCTGTCTGGAGCGTGTCAAAAGCGTCAATGCCTCGTGACTCTTCGGGGACGTCTCCGGCTGCGCGATAGCACCAACTCACTCCGAATGACCACCATGGATGCCCGGTCAACCTCCGGGCCGCCGACGCCTCCACGACGCGGCGGCGCACGGTGGTCACGGCTCGCCGGCCGGCGACCGGAGGCGGAGGAGCGCCGCGGCCATGGCGACGGCCGCGACCGCCCCGATCAGGCTGCCGATGCCGATCCGGCCCTGGACCGCGTACGACGCCACGGCCGTGATGAGCACGCCGGACGCGAAACAGAACGCGGCGAGCAGCGCCGGGCGCGCGTGGCGCGCGGGCAGGGCGGCGGCCGCCAGCAGGGCTGCGGAGAGCAGCAGGTCGGGCACGAGGAAGAGGTTGTCGGTGGTCCAGTTCGGCACGAGGAAGGCGAGCGTGCCGGCGCTGACGGCGACGGCGACGATCCGGCCCAGGCGAAGGAGCGAAGGACTCATGTCTACACCGTAGACGTGCCCACCGCTGCCGTCTACGCTGTAGACGAAAGCGATAGGGTGGGCGAGTGCAACGTCGCCTGACCCCTGAGCTGATCACCGCCGCGGCGCTTCGGCTCGGCGATGCCGAAGGTCCCAAGGCGATGACGATGCGACGTATCGCCGCCGAACTCCGCTGCGACCCGATGGCCCTCTACCGGCACTTTCCCGACCGGACCGCACTGCTCGACTCGGTCGCCGACCTCGCCCTCGCCGACGTCACCGTGCCCCAGGGCGCCTGGGACGAGCGGGTACGCGGCATCCTGTCCGCGGTGCGCGGGGCTGCCCTCCGGCACCCGGGCATCGCCTCGCACGTCGCCGCCCGTCCGCCCCTACAGGACAACGGCCTGCGCCTCGCCGCCGCCCTGACGGCCGCACTCGCCGAGGCCGGGCTCTCACCCGCCGACGTCGTCCGAGCGACTCAGGCCCTGATCGCGTACGTCGCGGCAGCTCTCGCGATGACCATCGCCGCCGGTGAGCCGGACGCCCGCTGGCGCCAGCTCGGCGAGATGTTCTCGGCGCTGCCAGGCGCCCCGCCGGGTGCCGACCTGCCGGTGACGGGCTCGGCCGAGCAGTTCGCATACGGCCTGCGCCTGCTGCTGAACGGCATCCGGGCGGAGGCGGCGGCCGGCCCTTGAGCGGCGCTGGCCGAGGCCGGGCAGCAGATTCCATGGGCCACATCGCTGCGAGATTGTCGCCGCCGTCGGCATCGCCCCGCCGGCGACCCGGACGCCGTGCGATGGGTGGCAGTACGCCATGCCGACGACCACATCCACATCGTGGCCACGCTCGTCCGACAGGTCGGCGAAACCGCCTGGCCGGGAACGAGCGCCTGAAGGCGCACGCCGCCCCCCGCGACCTTGAACAACGCTACGGCCTATACCAGGTCGGCCCGGTCGACCACGCCAGCATCCGCAGGCCCACCGCCGCGGAGCAGATCGGAGCCACCGACAGGGGCGGCGCGAGACTCTTCCCGAGCCAAGCTCCGCCACGGAGTACGCGTCGCCACAGCCGCCGCCCCCGCAAGAACGACTTCGTCAACCGGCTCCAAGCCCTCGAGACGTTCCGAGTCGGCCAGCACGTGTCCGCCCGGTGTGCGATCGCGTCGATGGCTCAGCGGCGGGGGAGAAGGGCGGTGGGCCACGGAGGTGCTGGCCCCACGTGACTGACGAACGCCATCACTTCGGACGATCTGTGACGCCCTTCCACCGCGGACGTCAGAACTCGAGGACGTACTTGACCCCACCAGAGCGGCCGCCGGCGACCTGCTCCGCGATCGCGGCGCCGTCCTTGACTGGTGCCGTCTGGACGTCAAGTCTCAGTTCGCCGGAGGCGGCGAGTGCCGCGAGTTCGCCGAGCGCACGTCCGTCGGGCCGCACGTAGAGGTTCGAGGTGGTGATTCCGCGAACCGGGTCGGGTGCGTCCGAGGTGATGGAGGTGAGGCGGCCTCCGTCGGTGAGCAGTTCGATCGCGTCCTCCGCGGTGCCCGTCGCGGCGATGAGGACGGCATCGAATCGGCGATCGCTCCTGTGCGCCCAACCGTCAGCGTGGGTGTCGATGACCTCGCTGGCGCCGAGGGCGCGGAGCTGATCGGCGCGGGCCGGTCCTGCACCGGCGACGATCTCGGCGCCCCGGAGGTGGGCGAGTTGCACGGCCAGTGACGCGGTGGGGCCGGAGGCGCCGACGACGAGCAGGCGGGTGGTGGCGTCGACGTGGAGCTCGTCGAGGGCCTGCTGGGCGGTGAGCCCGGCGACCGGGAGTGCCGCCGCGATCTCCGGAGCCAGGTTATCGGGCAGCCGTGCGACGTGCGCGGAACGGACCAGGACGCGCTCTGCCCAGGTGCCACTGCCGCCCGGCAGGGGCGCCTCGTGGACCAGCACGAGGTCTCCCGTGCGGTATTCGGTCTCGTCCGGGCCGGTCGCGATGACGCGGCCGACGGCTTCGACACCCAGAGCCGCGGGCGGAACGAGGCCGACGTCCCATCCGCCCGTGTGAAGCAGGGCGTCCCACGGGCCGATCCCCGCCGCGACCACCTCCAGGACGAGCTCGCCCGCGTCAGGCTGGCGGGGGTTCGGAAGGTCCAGGATCTCCAGGGCGCCGTTGGCGGCTCGAACACCGAGTCCGATCATGATTTGTCCCTCTGTGTTGATTCTGTTCGTGCGTGCTTCGGGTTTCAGGCGGCCGGGCTCGTGCCCTGGTCCGCAGGCCGCTTGGATTTCGGGAGTTTGTCCACCACGAGCCGGTAGGAGTCGGTGATGAGTTCCTTCACCAGGTTCTCGTCGAGGCCGCGCCCACCTGCTGCCGTGATCCAGTGCTTCTTGTCCATGTGATAGCCGGTCGTGATCTCTGCGTACTGCTCGCGCAGCCCAACGGCCTCGTCCGGATCGGCCTTCAGGATCACGACGGGGTGTCCCGGCATGTCGGTCATGAGCATGAAGACCTTGCCGCCCACCTTGTACAGCTCCCAATTCGGGCCAGCACGGTGCTCGACCGTCACGTGCGGCAGCTCTGTCGCGTACTCGTTCGCGACCTTCTGGAGTTCCTGTCCGTCCATGGTTGATCAACTCCTCTAGCGATCGGTTCGCCTGGGCCAGGCCTCAGACGAAGGTGAACAGGCGCTCAGGCTCGAACCGCGACACCGGGGTCTTGTACTGCTTCGCCTCGTCGGGGTAGCCGAGCGCGAGCAGCACGGTGGTGGTGTGTCCGGTCTCGCGGATGTTGAAGGCCTTGTCAACGGTGACGGGGTCGAAGCCTTCGAGCGGCATGGCCTCGACGCCGAGTTCTGCGGCGGCCATCATCGTCAGACCCATCACCATGTAGGTCTGCTTCTCCATCCAGTGGTAGGTGTCCTTGTAGCTGTACTGGCGCAGGCTCAGGAAGTCGCGCGTCATCGATTCCCACCGCTCCTGCTTGGCCTCATCCGCGAACCGGCCGTCCGCCCGCTCCTTGGCGAACACCGCTTCGAGGTGGTTCTCGGTCACATCGCCCCGCGTGGTGAGGATGATGGTGTGCGAGGCGTTGAGGATCTTCTCGGCGTTGTCCTGGAACCGCTCGCCGAGGTTGGCAGCCAGCCGCTCCTTGCCCTCCCGGGTGGACACGACGTAGAAGTGATTCGGCTGGATGTTCGTCGACGTGGGAGCCGAGCGCAGGAACCTCAGCAGCTGCTGAAGAGTCTCGTCCGGGATCGTCTTGCTGCCGTCGAAATACCGGCTGAGGTGCTTGCTCATGAGCTTGTCGAGATCCATGTCATCGCGCTTTCTGTGGTGATGAGTTGAGCGGTTGTGGCTGGTGAGAATCGGATGCGGCTAGGGTTTGCCGGCGAGAAGTTCGCCCACCCGGTCGAAGCTGATGCCTGTTGTGGCCGAGGCGATGTCGCCGGCCTTCAGCGCCGCGGCCGCCTGTTCGAGAGCGCCCATCGCATGCGTGTAGAGCGCGGGGCCCAGGCTGATGCGCTTGACCCCGGCCTTGCGCAGCTCCGAGACGGTCAGCACCCGGTCCGCCGGTGAGATGAGAACATTCACGGGTGTGGGCGCAACGGCGGTGACGATCGCGACCAGGGACTCGAGGTCGGGCGGGAACGGCGCGTAGAGCACGTCGGCGCCGACCTCGGCGAAGGCCGTCAGCCGTCGGATGGTGTCATCGAGGTCGGGGCGCCCCTGGATGAAGTTGTCGGTGCGAGCGGTGACGACGATGCGTCGCTTCGCCGCGACGACCGCACTGCGAACCCGGCCTACCGCGTCGTCGAAGTCGCGGATCGGGTCATCGGGATTCCCGGTGGTGTCCTCGATCCCGATGCCGGCCAGCGCGTGCGCGACGGCACTGTCCACGGTCACGGCGACGTCCTCGGCGGTGTCGCCGTAGCCGTCCTCGAAGTCACCGTTGACGGGCAACCCCGTGAGCCGGCCAAGCAGTTGCGCGTGGTCGAGATGCTCGTCGCGGGTGATGCCGTGGCGTCCGTCGACGCGGCCGAGCGCGGCCGCCAGGGCCGCCGACGACGTGCCGATGGCCTCGAAGCCGGCTTCCGCCAGGATCAATGCCGAGACACCATCCCAGGCGTTCGGCATGACGAGGGCCTCTGCTCGGGTGTGCAGTGCCATGAATTTCTCATAGAGCTCAGAGCCGGACATGTCGTCCCTTTCCGGCGAGGTTGATCAGGGTGGGGGTTCGACCGGTCAGGCCGCTGTTCTCGCGAGTTCGGTATGCGCTCATGCCGGCTCGGGGGCCGGGATGTCGACATCGGCGCAGCCATCGGCTTCGGACACGGCCACCGCGATCGTGTGGCGCGTCCTCGCGTCCAGCAGTCTGCTCGCCTTCGTCTGCACCGTCATGACGAGATCGAGGACGGTCGGGTTCGACGCGGGCATGGTGAACATGTTCGGTACGAAGCCGAACTGCGCGCTGACCTGGTCGAGCGTGCTGCGTACGTCGGCGGAGGGCTCATCGGCGGCAAGAGCGTGCAGGCGTGGCATGAGAACTCCGCTCCGGACCAAGTGGGGGTCGGGCAACCGACCTGGGGCCAGTTTTGGGCTGCGCAGCCCACTTCCCAGATACAACACCAACGAGACTGGGCTGTCAAGCCCACTCTTGGTAAGGTTCGATTCATGAAGTCCACGACGGCAGCACCGGCGCCTCGCAAGCTCACCGAGAAGGGGCAGGCGACGCGTGCCCGGATACTGGAGCACGCCGCCGCGCTCATCTACGCCGAGGGCGTCCACGCCACGAACAACGACAAGCTCCGGCGCGCCGCCGGCGTCAGCGGGTCGCAGATCAACCACTACTTCCAGACCAAGGAGAGCCTCGTCCTGGCGGTGATCGAGTGGCAGGCTGAACGCGTCCTCGGGCTTCATCGCGGCGAACAGTTCGACGGCTTCGAGAGCCTCGAGGGGTTTCGGAAGTGGGCAGCGTTCTATATCGGGTATGAACGCGCCTACCACGAAGGCTGCAGCCTCGGGTCGCTCGCCAGCGAGATCATCAAGACCGACCTCGACGTTCACGATGAGCTCGCGGATGCGTTCGCCCAGTGGCGAGAGATCTTCCGCGACGCGCTGCTCCGCCTGCAGCGGCGGGGCCGTCTGAGCAGTGAGGCCAACCCCGAGCAGCTCGCCAGCCTGCTCCTCGCCGCGTTCCAGGGCGGCATGCTCCTCGCGCAAGTCGCCCGGGACATCTCCCCCCTCAGGGATGCCCTGGAAGCCGCTCTCGACTACGTCGAGACCTTCGCGACACCATCCTCCCGTAGCGCGGACGGATAGTAGGTCCGTCGGCGGTGAGTTCATTCGCAACCCCGAATCCGCCCGC
The DNA here is from genome assembly GCF_056150165.1 of Micromonospora xinjiangensis. Lineage (NCBI taxonomy): Bacteria > Bacillati > Actinomycetota > Actinomycetes > Micromonosporales > Micromonosporaceae > Micromonospora > Micromonospora xinjiangensis. Next base: position 34,856 of record NZ_JAXCFO010000008.1, read on the forward strand.
CTGATCGACAAGGTCCATCCGCGCTCCGGCGCCTTGCCCTCGCTCCGAACCCGCTTCCGATGGCGACCACCAGATCGGCACGTTCGCACCTGGGCTGGACCAATCCGGTCAGATGGCCAACCCGGCGCCCCCGGAAACGACGATCTCCTGCCCGGTGATGTAAACGGCATCGTCCGAAGCCAGAAAAGCGACCGTCCCCGCGACGTCTTCTGGCGTCGCGAGGCGGCCGAACGGATTGTGCTCGGCCATCGCCGTCATCGTCCCCGCGACGTCATCGGTTGCCGTCCGGATCGAGGCTCTGGTCATCGGAGTGTCGGTCATTCCGGGGCTGACCGCGTTGATCCGAATCCGGCGCGGTGCGAGCTCGAGCGCAAGTGTCGGGATCATGGCCAGCATCGCGCCGTGTGACCCGGCCGCGACGCTGCTGCCGGTGAGGCTGCGCGTTGCTCCGATACCCACCGTCACAACGACCGAGGCGCCGTCGGACAGCAGCGGCAAGGCTTTGGCCAGGGTGAAGAACACCCCTTTCGTGTTGACCGCGAACACCTCGTCGTAGCCCGATTCGTCCCAATTCTCGAGCGTCATCGGACGGTTGACGCCGGCGTTCAGGAACAGCGTGGTCAGACGCCCGAACTGTCCTCCGACTTCGGACACGACCTTGTCGATGTCCGAAAGCGACCGCACGTCAGCTTGCAAAACCAGGACATCGTTGGGCAATTCTTGCCGTGCGCGAGCCACGCTCTCCTGGCGTTGCCCGGTGACGGCAACGCGGTAGCCGCGATCGTGCAGAGTCCGCGCGGTCGCCTTCCCGATCCCACTGGTGCCGCCCGTGATCAGGGCCGTACGTTCCGACATCACACCCACTCCATCGTCGTTGTTGCCTGGACTGAACGGGCCAATGGCAACGCGCCGCTGGCGTGGTGTCCGGCTGCCCTGCTCAGAGTCAAGACTCCTACTGGACTATATCGTCCAAGTTTGCAAGGTTGGCAACATGACCATGACTCGCACGGGGAAGAGCGCGACCAAGGAACAGCGAGCAGCCGCGGAGTACTTGGGCTCGCTCGACGACCCCCTCGCTCGCTGGGTGCGGGCGGCCGGGCCGATCGATGCCTACGACGCGCACCTGCCCGTCACGGTGGGCAACCCCCTCGAGTGGTTCTCGTTCGCCGTCATCTCGCGGCAGCTCAGCAGAGCATCCAGCTTGGCGATCTACCGTCGACTGATCGCACAGCTCGGCGGCGCCATCACTGCCGAGCGCGTCATCTCCGCCGACGAACAGACGCTGCGCGACGTCGGGTTGTCTCACCAGAAGGCCTGGACGATCCGGGCGCTCGGCGAGCGCATCCATGACGGCGAGCTGGAGATCGACAATCTCGCGACGATGAGCGATGCCGAAATTCTGACCAGCCTCGTGGCCGTGCCCGGTATCGGCCCGTCGTCGGCGCAGAGGTTCATGCTGCATTACCTGCGCAGACCGGACATCTTCCTCGCCGGCGACCTCGCCGTGCGCGAAGCGATCACGGCACTCGATCGACTGAACAGCAAGATCACGCCGAAGGGCGCGGAGCAGCGGAGCGAGCCGTGGCGACCGTATCGATCGTATGCCACGTCGTACCTGTGGGGCTATGTGCGGTGACGCGGCGGGTATGGGCGAGAGCCCTCTCGGCGGAAAGTGGCTCACCCGGGCCGACCGTCATCCCCATGCCCGGGTAGCTCAAGGGGAGAGCACTCGGTCGACGGGACCGACCGTTCGGGGCAGTCGCGGCGGTTGCCCAAGCGAGCCGGCCTGGACCGGTGCCGGGTTGTTGCGTCTCCGGTTGCTTGCACCCGCCGTGAGCAGACTGATCACGACCAAAGGGATCAATTAACGTGTCGGCTCGCCGGGCGGCTCCACGAGGAACGATTGGATGTGGTCCAGCGCCATGTCCAGGGCGGCTTCCATGGGTGCGACGTCGTGCGTGGCGTTCGCCAGCAGGTAGCCGCCCTGCAACGCTGCCATCAATCCCGTGGCCAACTTCTCCGGGTCGGCGTCCCGGCGCAGTGCGCCGCTGTCGCGCATCCGGTGCAGGCCATCACTGATCAGCTTCTCCCATGCCGCGAACGTCTCCGACAGCGACGATCGAGCCTGCTCATCCTGATCAGACAGCTCGAGAGCCATCGACCCGAGGCCGCACCCGTACTTGCCGTTGTTCAGCGAGTTGGCCTGGACCAACGCGTCACGCCACCGGACCAGTCCCGAGAATGAGCTCAGTCGCTCGAGTCGTGCTCGCTCACGTTGAATCACCAGCGCGCCGCGATATTTGACCACCGCGCGCACGAGCTCATGCTTGTCGGCGAAGTGGTGGTAGAGCTGGGACTTGCTCGTCTGGCTTGCCTCACGGACGTCGGCAAGGGTCGTCGAGTTCACTCCGCGCGTGAACATCAGCCGGTTCGCTGCCTCGAGGATCCGTTCTCGCGTCGCGATGCCCCGTTGACCGATCCTCCGCAGATTCGCGGGCGCAGTCACCTGCTCGTCGCTCATCTGTGAAGTGTAATCTAGCACGGAAGATGATCTAGGGAGAATGGCACCTTGCAGTCCATCCGGTAACATATCGCGTTCGCGCGACGGTATACGGCGAACGCATGTTGCCGCCAGCTTGATGAACGGTGCCACGACCGCGAATCTGCCTCGCCAGAGGCACGTCTACGCGCCCGCGTCCCCTCGCCTCGTTCCGGTCTCCTCATTTCCGCTGGGCAAGTGTCACGAACCGTGCCGCCACCGCGGCAAGCACGGCTGAGGCGAGGACGATGAGGCCCGCTGTGAAGAAGACCGTCTGCAGGGTTGTCGACGAAACAAGGATCGCGCCGAGGCCAGATCCCGCCGCCAGGGCTATCTGGAGGTTCGTCACATTCACCGCCGACGCGGCCTCTGGGGTTTCCGGGGCCGCGTCGAGTATCCAGACCAGAGTTCCCGGGTTCACGACTCCCCAGAACAGGCTCCACAGCACGAGCAACAGGCCGGCCAGCCAGGGTAATGTGCCCGCGAACGCCAGCCCGACGAGCAATGTGGACACCACCGCCGCTGCCCCGGCGAAGCTGCCGATCACTCCGCGCCTGAAAAGCGATCCGGCGACGATTGAGCCGACAATGCCACCGCAGCCGTAGATGACGTAGAGCAGGGAGATCACGCCGCTGGACAGATGTGTGTGGTCCATCAGGAACGGAGTGATGTACGTCCAGGCGGTGAACTGTCCGATGAACACCACCGCGCCCGCGGCCATCCCGAGCCGGGCGGCCCGCCGTGTCACGACTCCCACGAGATCACGCAGGTGCGTACGCCCATCCGGCGGAATACCTGGCAGCACGAGTGCCTGCACGAACACGACTAGCAGTGTCGCCGCCGCCGCAATGCCGAAAGTGATGCGCCAGCCGACGAGGTCGCCGAGGAACTGTCCCGCAGGCAGTCCCACCACCGTCCCACCCGAAATGCCGGCCGCGATGATGGTGATGGCACGAGTGCCACCGGCCGCACCCACCAGCTTGGGTCCGACCGGTGAGACCACGGTCCAGAAGGCTCCGAGGGTGGCGCCGAAGAGCATACGAGCGATCAGCACGAGGACGAAGTTCGGCGCCACCGCGACGATCGCGTTCGACACCAGCACCGTCAGACCCAGGACAAGGATGACCGAGCGCCGGTTGAAGCGGCCAGAACCGAGGAAGAAGAGCGGCGCGGACACCGCTGCGCTGAAACCCGGCACGAGCACCATCAGCCCCGCGAGGCCGAGCGAGACGTCCAGTCCGTCGGCAATCTGCGGCAGCAGCCCCACCGGAAGCGTCTCCGTCATGACGATGATGAACGCGCCGAGCGCTACCGCGCCGACGGAGAACCAGCCCCGCCTGCTCCCGGTCTCTGCGGCAGTAGCGGCCTCGCGGGCGGTGGCAGGTTCGATCGGGACGGCCGCGGTGCACGAGGACGCCGTGACCACGTGCACCTGCGGTGCGGGCTGTGTCGGCGTCGCCTCTTTGGGTACGGTCACATGTTCTCCTCGCCCACCGTATGCTCCCGGCGGGCTATTCCCTGTAAACGCCTGGCGTGTTTGTGTGCGAGTCGCGAGCGGTCAGAGCAATTCGTCCTGCGGTTTGGCGGCATGAGGCCACTGCGCCAGTACCCGGGTGCGCTGATCCGGCGGGCGCCGATCGTCCGGAGTTCGGCGGGGATAGCCGTCCGCCCCGGGCTGCGATGTCAGAGATGGTGGTGGGTCAGGCGCCCGGGGCGATCGCGCAGGCGGAGACGCAGAGCCAATTGCCCTCGCGCTTCTGGTACACGTCCGTGTACAGCGCTTCCTGCTCCACTCCATCGGCGATCATGGTGTAGGTGACGCGGCCGTGGATCAGCGCAACGTCGCCGAGGATGCGGATCTTGATGTCGCGCAGAGTGATGTCTTTGATGGGTCGGGGCTTGGCGATGTATTCGAGGTACTCCTCGCGATTGCGGGTGACACCCGGCGTCTGCACGATGAAATCCTCAGCGAGGAATTCACTGAAGCGCTTCGCATCGCTGGTCTCGTCCGAGCGGATGTAGTCGAGGTTGAGCTGTTCGAGGATCGCCAGATCTTCGGTGGACTGCTCCGTGTCGTTCATTTTCTTACTCCCTCTCCGTGTGGTTCGGCGTTCGCCGCGGGTACGTTGTTTCGGTTCCGTGTACGCGATGCCGGCGGGCGCGGTTGTTCGGTCAGTTGGCGTCAGATTCGTCGCACCGCTTTGCCTGAGACGTCGTGGTTGCCGCGGCACCGCTGGACACCGAGCCACGAGCGCGAGCGTGCGCCGCTGGCGTCATCCCACGGATGCCGCTCGCGGGGGCAGCGTCCGGTGGATGACGCCCGAGACGATACCCTAGCTGGACGATCTGGTCCATCCTTGGTCCTGCTGGTCATCGGTAGCTTGGAGCATATTGCGAGTTAGCCAGGCCCGATGGCCCTCCTCGCGCCTGGCTAACACGGGACTATATAGTCCTTAGAGTTTCAGGTTCCGAGTTGGTGCAACTGCGAGAGGGCGGCGGCAAGCGTCGTGCCCGATGTCAGGAGAGTTCGATGGACGGCACGCCCTCCGGTAAGAACGTCGTCGATGGTCAGCTGGTCGATGCGGCGGACATGATCGCCGCGCTGACCGCCGCACAGTTCGTGTTCCCGGACGGTGCGACCCAATCGTTCACAGCGGATGGTCGAACCACCTACGTCGAGCGAGGCGTGCCGTCAGCTGGCGAGTGGTCTGTTGCGGGTGACGGGACCTTCGCGTCGTGGTGGCCACCGACGTACCGGGCGACGTACACCGTCCGCTGGATCGTCGAGAACGGAGTGCCTGTGGGCGTCAGCTTCACCGACACCCGCAGCGGAGGCCGCTACGACGGCCGGTACCAGAGCGCGGCGTCGTAGCCACGGCCACGGTGCCAGATCGATCTGCGCGACCAGACGCGCGCTCCGACGCCGCTCACGGCTGCGGACCGAAGGTGCCCGCGAGCCGGGACTAGAGATACAGGGAGGTGGCGGGTGAGAGCGATCGTGGTGACGGACGAGGCCGCGGGGACGGCCGGCATGAGGCTGGTGGACCGGCCCGGACCGGACGCGGCGAGGCTCGCCAGCCTTGAGGGCGCGAGCTACGGCGATGTCGTCGTTCAGGTTCATGCGTCGGGATTCACTCGGGATGAGCTGGAGTGGCCGTCGACCTGGGTCGATCGCTTCGGCCGTGACCGGACGCCGTCGATCCCGGGCCACGAGGTGGCCGGCGTGGTCACCGCCCTCAGCTATGGAACGACGGGGCTGTCGGTGGGACAGCGGGTCTTCGGCCTCACAGACTGGACTCGTGACGGCACCCTCGCGGAGTACACAGTCGTCGAGGCGCGCAACCTCGCGCCGCTGCCGGGCGATGTCGACTTCACGGTGGGCGCGAGCATCGCGATGACGGGCCTGACCGCGTGGCAGGGGTTGTTCGATCACGGCCACCTCCGGGCGGGCCAGAGCGTCCTTGTGCACGGCGCGGCCGGTGCGGTCGGCTCGATGGCGACCCAGCTCGCCCGCGAGGCCGGCGCCTACGTCATCGGCACTGGACGCGCTTCCGCCCGTCAGGCGGCGCTCGATTTCGGCGCGCACGACTTCCTCGACCTCGAGAACGACGCCTTTGAAGATGTCGCCGGGGTTGATCTGGTCTTCGATGTCCTTGGTGGCGACATCCAGAAGCGGTCCGTGGGTCTGGTCCGCACTGGAGGAACACTGGTGACCGTCACCGGCCCGGCCGAGATGCGACCCGCCGAGGGTGTTGCGGTCGACTTCGTTGTGGTCTCCGATCGCGCCCAACTGGGTGAGATCGCTCAGCGCGTGCGGGACGGACGCCTACGGACGAACATCGGCCAGATCGTGGACCTCGACGATGCGGTCGCTGCCTTCAGCTCGACCCAGCGGGTCAACGGGAAGACGGTCGTCCGCGTTCGTCCGTAAGAACTCAGGAGACACCATGGCGGGTGATCCCAAGGACGTGATCACGCTGACCAGTGCGGAGCAGGACGTGGCCGGCTCGACGAGCTGCGCGGGCAACGACGGACCGCCACCGCGACGTGCCCGTCCGCCGCAGCTCTCGTCCATTTCCATCCGGAATATGCCGACGTTTTGAACCTGGCATTCCCTGGTTCGCACACGGCCCACGTGTACCAGAAGCGTGAGGGCACCGGGGACTGTGTACCAGCCTGTGCGATCGCTCCGGGCGCCTGACACCGATCGGGCGACGTTCCTGGTCGCGAGGCATCTGGTGCTCGGGTGAGCACCATGCGGTAGCCAAAGGGTGGTTCAGGACAACAGAAAGGCGCAGCTCGATGCTCAACACGGCACCGGTGACCGACGCGGCCGGCGGGGACAGAACGTTCCGGCTGGCCTTCATATCCGCGGTGGTCTCCCTGGCGGCCGTGTTCGTGGCGGTGGGCTCAACGATCCCGCTGTTCAACATCTACCGGGCGGAGGATGGGTTCACCAACGCCGGTATCTCGATGACCGTCGTCGCCTACTCCGTCGCCACTCTCGCCACGCTGCTGGTGCTGGGGCGCCTGTCCAGTCATCTGGGCCGGCGCCCCACCTCGATCGCCAGCCTGGTCCTGCTTCTGCTGGGCTGTGTGCTGCTGTTGAATGTGCACGACGTCGGCATCCTGACCGCGGCTCGGTTCCTGATGGGCCTTGGCGCTGGGCTGGCCAGTAGCAGCCTCACCGCCTACATCGTCGACGCGGCACCGGCCAGACCGGCCTGGTTGACGTCGGTGGCTTCCAGCCAGACAGTCATGCTCGGTCTCGCCGTCGGCGCTGTCGTCTCCGGCGCCCTGGTCCAGTTCGGTCCCTGGCCGCGTGAGCTCACCTTCCTGGTTGTCATCGGCCTTCTGCTCCTGTCTGTTGCTCTCATTGCCGTCAGCCCGGAGACCGTGACTGGGATGCCGGGTGCTCGCCGATCCCTGCGACCTCGGGTCTACGTGCCGGCACGGGTCAGGAGTCTGCTCCCGGTCGCGGCGGCGGTATTCCTGGCCACGTGGGCGGCCGGCGCCTTCTACCAAGCGTTCGTGCCCGCACTGGTCGAAGATCAACTGCACACCAGCAGCCCACTCGTCGTCGGACTGGTGTTCGCCGCTTACATGGGTCCCAGCGTCCTCGGTGCTCCCCTCGGCGGCCTGTTCGCACCCGCAACCGCCCAACGCATCGGCATGATCGGCTTCCTGACGGGAATGATCGGCATCGTCGCGGCGATCGCCACCGGTACGCTCGAGTTGTTCATCGCCGCGACGATCGTCGCAGGCACCTCTCAAGGCATCGCCATCAGCGCTGCCACCCGCGGGCTACTGCACGGCATCACCCTGGCCGACCGGGCACCGACCTTCAGTGTCATCTACCTCCTCAGCTACAGCGGCGCGACGATCCCCGCCCTTGTCGCCGGCCAGCTCTCCAACACCTTCTCGCTTCCGCAGATTGCCATCGGATACGGCGCGCTCGCTCTCGTCGCCACCCTGTTCACCGCCATCGGGGCGCAGAACCCGCGTACCGAGGCGACTGGGCACAGCCGACACGCCGAGTAATCAAGGTGGTGGACGTGTGGCTCGGTCATGTCCTATTCCTTCCGGGGGACGCGACGTTACCTGTCGTCAGTCCGTGTCCGCCTGAACGTGTGGTGTCACTCGTGGTGTGAACACCAAGCAGGGGAGCCGAGGCTGACACCTCGCGGCGCCGCGACGAGGCGGCGCATCATCTTCACCACCACTTCGCCGACAGGGAACAGCTGGTCCGCGCCGCGGTTCGGCTCCGCGCCGAAGAGATCATGGAAGCGGAACGTACTCGTCCAGCGCGACGTACTGCAAAGGGGCGCGTACGGCTGTCTCGTCGGCTCGATCGCCGCAGAGGTCTCCGACCAAGACGAGGTCGCTCGTATGGCCCTGGCAGAGGCCTTCGTCGAGTGGGAAAACCTTGGTCGAAGCCGGCCTGCGTCCCGTGCGGGATGTCGGGACACTCGCGACCGACGCCGTTACTCCCGGCCTGACAAGTGCGGCGCTCACCTGGCCGAATGCGAGCGGACATAGCTCAGGGCCAAGTCGAGCGCAGCCCCCAACGGGGCGATATCCCGGCTTGTTCTCGCCAGCAGCGATCCGCCCTGCAAAGCGGCCGTCAAGCCCGTCGCCAGCCTGGCCGGATCTGCGTCGACCGCCAGTTCACCGTTGTCCCGCATCCGCTTGATGCCGGCCGCCAACGCCTCCCGTGTGGCGATCGCGATGGCATGTGCCACTCTCGATCTGTCGCCGTCCCGCACGCGGCTGGCAAGATCGGGCACGTTGGACGTGCCGAGGATCAGTTCCCGGTGCAGGTCGATGATCTCATCGCGCCAGCGCGCCAGGTCTTCGAGTGAATCCAGGCCGCACAGCAGTGACCATCCCAAGGCCAGGGCATCGCCGGGCGGTTCAGAGACACCCCACGAGCCCGAGCGTCTGCCACGTTCCACCGATGAACCCTCGCCGCAGTGGTCTACAGAGTCCATGTCTAATCTCCCTAGCTCTTCCTTTCATAGTTATATGGACTATATAGTCCAACAAGATGGCACCTCCGGTCTCTTGATGAGACGAGACGATCGCGATCCGCTGCGAAGTGGTGACGAGTGCTCCGCGCCGCCGAGCGGCACGTCGACCTCCACGTGACTGGAGGCATCCCATCAACCGGTCCGGCGACCCGGATTGCTCGGAGGCATGTGGGCTGACCGGCGAGCACCGAACTCGTAGATATCTGCCCGGCGTCTTGACGACTTCACCCACATTGCCGCCTGGTACCGACCGAGCCGGAACGACACGAACCGGGATGGCGACGCCGGCGATCGGCCCACGCTGGGGCCGGGCAGATGCCGGGCCCCAGCGTGCCGGATCACTCAGCCATGGACGGCGTATCCGCCCGTGAGAACCGGGTACCGGGGTCGCTGGGGGGATCCCGGGGGGAGGTCGGTCTCGGGGTCGAGGCAGTGGGTGGGCGGCCGCTCCGGCCCGTTCTGCGCCTGAGCGTCGACAATCTCGTCGGGCTCACTTCCGCCGTCGATGATCTTCACGTAGTAGCCGTGGTTCTTCACATTGCCTTGGCCCTCAGGGACGATCGCGGTGAACACCGCGACGTTTCCGGTGACCTTCAGACACGTCACGTCGGCTCGTCCCTGCCCCACCAACGTGCCGTCCGGCAGCTCATGCCGGTATAGGAAGTGGCCGCGCGTCGACCCCTCGGGGGCCGTCACTGCCTGGACACCGAACCAGATGCGGTGCCCAACCACGCCCGGCTCGTCGTACACGAAATGTCCCAACCCGGCGACGACCGACCACCCGGTCGCGACGCTCATCGCCTCGGACTGCTGGGCCTGCGCGACGGAGGGCGACCCCGCCACCCCCGCTGCCGCCACCGCCGCCAACGCCACCACACGCAAAGCTGACCTGAACATGTCGCTCCTTCTGACTATCCCGTCGGCTGACCTGTTCAGCATCACCGCACGTCGATAGGAGTGAATCCCTCCACCGAGCCACCCGCTTCCCCCGTGGGAGGGAGTGGTGCGGCATGCCCCGTGGGGATGGAGGGTGGTGGCAGCGCGCTGAGATCCACGGCAGCGCGCACCCTCTGCGTTCACGGCGGAGAGGGTGCGCTGGAGCCCGTGGTCGGTGACGAGCGTCGGGAGCGGCGCGGCCGTGGAGCGCCGCCGCGGTAGCGCACCCGCCGGCCGCCGATCCCAGCATCACCGACCACGACCCAGTTGCGCAGCCCGCGAGCGTGCTCGGGTCGTGCGCGCGGCGGCGGGCCGGACGGTGGAGGTCAGTCGCTGTGGTCGCGGCCGGTGGAGTGGAGTGACCGGGGGCGGTTCCCCTGATCCGGATCGCTGTCCGCCACCGGCTTGCCCAGCCGGGTCACCCAGTCGACGAACTCGGCGTCCTGGCTCGGTAGCGCCTCGCCGTCCGCCGGGGTGCCCGCTCCGCCCCCGTCGGCCCGGGGCTTGTTGCGCCGGAACAGGCCCAACCGGCCGCCGCCGCGCCCGCTGGCCCGTCCCGCCTCGACGGCGCGTGCCGCGGCGGCCGGCGCGGGGACCTTCGCGACCGGATCGGCCCCGGTCGGGCGGGCCGGCGCGGCGTCGGTCGCCGGCGGGGGCCCGACGCGCGGGGCGGTCGCGAGGGCGTCCCAGTTCGCGGCCCGGTTCGGGTTGGGCAGGGGCGGCCGGTGCCGAGGTGGGAGCGCCGGTTCGAGCCTCTCCCGCGTGCCGGCCGGGTGGGTCGCCTCGGCGCCCCGAGCGGGCTCGGTCGAGGGTCGCATCCTCCGCGCCGGCACGACCGGCCACGTCGTCTGAACCCGTGTCCGGTCGGTCTTCGGCGGCTGGTACATCCGGCGGGTCCCGGGGGCCACGAGTGCCGCGTCGGGCGGCACCTCGTCGGGTCCGGCGTTGTCGGCCCCCGCCTGCGCCGTCCCGGAGCTGTCCCCGTCGGGCCGCGGGGGGAGGTGGGCTGCTGTCGCCGGGGCCGGTTCCGACGTCTCCGGAGTGTCGTCGGCATCGGCGGGCGCGGCGAGGTCTTCGGGTGCGGCGGGGGCCGCCAACGCGGCGGGGACGGTCGCCGCGGCGGTCCCCGCCGCGGGGTGGGCCGGTGCGGCGCTGGCGTCCCGGTCGCCCCCCGGCGTGCCGAAGTCCGGCGGTGCGGTCGCGGTCGGGAGCTTCGCGCCGGTGATCGCCAACGTGCCGGCCAGGTCGACGGGCTCCGGCTCGTCGGCCGTACCGTCTGCGGCCCGCGGTACGGCGGGGGCGGCGGAGAGCGGACGGAGGACGTCGGTCGGCTCGGCCACCGGCACGTCAGCTGCGCGTGACCGCAGCGGCCAGCGGAAGGAGGCGACGGCGGCCGAACCGAGCACGCCGGCGGCGACGGCGAGCAGCGCCCCGTAGTACGGCGTGATCTGGTACCGGTCGACGGCGTTGCCGGGACCGGCGGTCAGGTAGGCGAACGCGACCAGCGCCGTGCCGGCCGCGCCGGTCGCGCCGTTGACCAGCGGCGGATGCCCGCGCCAGCGGGCCAGCCCGCCGGTCACCGCGCCGATGAGCAGGGCCGCCGCCGGCAGGATCAGGATCGCCTGCCGCTGCGCCGTGTCGGCGTCGAGCCCGGCCGGCTGCGGCACACCGAGCCGTACGGCGGGCAGGGGTCCGGCGCTGGCGAGCGACGGGACGACCGAGACGAACACGAGCAGCCAGACGACGCCGCCGACCGCCGCCAGGTTCCATCCCAGTGGCGGCTTCAGCAGTGCGGCGACCGCGGCGCCCGCGCCGACCAGCGCGCCGAGGGTCGCGCAGATGCTGACGGCCCAGATCGGGTCCACCGAGAAGTGCTCGGCGGCCTGGGCCGGCCGGACGCAGAGCGGCGCCACGACGGTCGCGCCCAGCGCGGCGGCGACGGCGAGGGCCACCAGTCTTCCCGAGCTCCCCGGCACTCCGTAGCGGCGGGCGAGGCGGGCGGTGACGACGGTGCCGGCTATGGCGGCGTGCGCCGCGAACCAGCCCACCCAGACGAGCTGGGCGGGCCACTGGTTGACGGTGGCGCCGGTGGAGACCGCGGTGAGCTGGACGATGCCGAAGCCGAACCCTATGCCGAGCTGGCCGGCGCCGGCGAGCACGCCCATCCCGAGCGCGGTGAGCAACAGGTTGCGCCAGGTGCGAGAGACCATGGCCGGCACGTTACGCACTCATTGCCCCGGTTTCACCGGAATGCCGGATTCCATCCCGGACCGCTCCTGGCGGCGATGGCTCCCGTGCGGCGAGGCGTACGTGGTGCCTCCCCAGGCCGGCGAGCATGTGGACGGTGGCCGGGTCGAGGTGGATGACGCCGATCGGCTTGTCGCGTCGGTGCCGTCGCGACGCCGTGGCCCAGGCGGTCAGCATGGACACCCTCGCTTGTGGTCGGGCGCGGGCCCCGGACAACAGCAGGACAAACAGGACATTCGCGATCCGTTCCCGACCCTGGGCCCCGGGACGCCTTCGTTGCGGCGGACGACAATGAGGGCTTGCGCCAGGGCCGGGGCGACGAGATGGGATGCCCGGCAGGACGCCAACCTCGCGCCCCGGCCACGGCACCGTCGGGGCGCGAGGTCGGACGCTGTCTGACTGGTCACGCTGTCACGTGATCACCCGGCGGTCGCTTCGCCCGCCGCGAGGTGCGCGGTGCCCGGGTTGCGGGTCGTCGGCGTCGCACCGCTGCCGACTACCGGAAAACCTGAGCACCGGGCGCGTCGCATTGAGGAAAAATCAGAACTCGACCACGCGGTGCTGGGTGGATCTGTCAGTTGTAGTGGGCGAACTCTGTGTAGTCGTTCCAGATCCAGCCCTTGACGCCAGTGCAGCAATCCGAGTGCCACCACAGATTTCCGGCATCGTTCACGCAGCGCTTGTCGACCCGGAAAAGCGTCTTGGACTTCCAGGTGGCTATCACGGGGGACGACCCGGAATAGCTGGTGTGCACCTTGGCGCTGCCGACGATGACTCGCCTCATGTGCGGCGTCCAGTCCGAGCATGAGGCCATGGTTCCCACGTCCGTCGACTCGGTGGCCATCTCGATCGCCGTCGCGCTCGGAGTGCTTCCGACCGCAGCGGACGCCGGTGCCGCGAGAGGGAGAATGCCGGAAAATGCGAGTGTGAATGCTCCACCCGCCGCTGCGAGTCGCTTCGCCGTTGCTTTCCTCATGAATTCCTCCATATCCCCAGGTGTTCTTTCGACCGTATAGGTAGCGCAGTGCCTGGGACGTCCCCGCTTGGTAACAGATCGATAAACGTGGTTTGACCAGGGATTCATCTGATAGGGATGCGTAAATAGAGCTACTGACCACCGCCTATGCGTTACGAGCCGCGTCCCCGGTTGTTCGGGCGAGGATCCAGCCGCCCGCCGTATGGGCGTCATCGGTCGGAGACGGCCCGCACCCGCGGCCGCGCCATGGTCGGGGCGGCCGGGCGGAGGCGCTTCACTGGCGGCGTCGGGCAGCGGCCTCCACGTCGAGCAGTTCGTCCAGCGCCAGCGCGGTGTTTATCAGGGACAGGTGGCTGAATGCCTGCGGGTAGTTGCCGATCTGCTCCCCGGTCGCGGCGATCTCCTCGGCGTAGAGGCCGAGGTGGTTGCTGAAGGTGAACATCTTCTCGAAGGTGAGCCGGGCGTCGTCCAGGCGGCCGGAGCGGGCCAACGCCTCGACGTACCAGAACGTGCACATGTTGAAGGTGCCCTCGTGCCCGGGAAGCCCGTCGGGGGAGTGGATCGGGTCGTACCGGTGGACCAGGCTGTCGGAGACCAACTCGCGCTCGATCGCCTTCAAGGTGGACTGCCAGAGGGGGTCGCTGGGCGTCACGAAGCCGACCGCCGGCATGGCGAGCAGCGCCGCGTCCAGCATGTTCTCGTCGTACGCCTGCACGAAGCTGCCGCGTTCCCGGTGGTACCCGCGCGCCATGACCTGGTTGTAGATCCGGTTGCGTTGCTCGGTCCAACTGGTGACGTCGCCGGGGCGGCCGGTGCGGGTGGCGAGGCGGATGGCGCGGTCCAGCGCGACCCAGGACATCACCCGGCCGAAGGTGTAGTTGCGGGGGTGGTGGCGGCTCTCCCAGATGCCGGCGTCGGCCTGGTCCCAGTGGTGGCAGAGCCAGTCGACGAGGCGGACGGTGCTCTTCCACACCTGGTGCGAGACGCGGATGCCCTGCTCGTCGGCGAGGTGCATGGCGTACAGCGCCTCGCCGTGGATGTCGAGCTGGAGCTGGTCGGCGGCGCCGTTGCCGATCCGCACCGGTCGGGAGCCGCGGTACCCCTCCAGATGGTCGAGCACCTCCTCGTGCAGGTCCGAGGAGCCATCCACCCGATACATGATCTTCAGTGGGTCCTGGTGGTCGCCGGCCTCGCGGATCCGCTCGTCGAGCCAGTTCATGTACCGGCTGACCTCCTCGGTGAAGCCGAGGCCGAGCAGGGCGTGCACCGAGAACGACGTGTCGCGCACCCACGTGTAGCGGTAGTCCCAGTTGCGGGTGCCGCCGACCAGCTCGGGCAGCGCGGCGGTCGGGGCGGCGATCATCGCGCCGGTCGGCGCGTACGTCATGAGCTTCAGCGTGATGGCCGAGCGCTCGACCATCTCCCGCCACCGCCCGGTGTAGCGGGAGCGGTCGACCCAGCGCCGCCAGTAGTCCCGGGTCCACTCGAACATGCCCTGGACCTCTTCCGGCGGGATGAACCGCGGTTCGGTGCCGCCCGTCTCCAGGACCACCCCGCCGGTGTCGCCCTCGTTGAGCGTGCCGTAGGCGATCAGGTCGTTGCCCTCCAGCCGGACGTCCCCGACCTGGGCCCACAGCTGCCGCACCGGGTCGACCGGATTGAAGGTGAGCGTCGCCGACGGGCTGCGGAACAGGTAGCCGTTGCGGTGGCGCTCCAGCTCGTGGCTCTCCCGCGCGTAGTCGAACCGGGGCCGGCACTCCACCCGGAAGCGCATGCTGCCCCGGACCATGTTGACCAGGCGGACCAGGCGGTGCGAGTCGGTGGCGCGCTCGCCGGTGACCGGCATGAAGTCCGTCACCTCGGCGACGCCGTCCGCGCTGATGAACCGGGTTATCAGGATCGGCGTGCCGGGCAGGTAGAGCTGCTTGGTGACGTACCGGACGTCGTGCGGGGCGATGCGGAAGTAGCCACCGCGCTCGCGGTCCAGCAGCGCGGCGAAGATGCTCGGCGAGTCGAAGCGCGGGGCGCAGAACCAGTCGATCGTCCCGTCGCACGTCACCAGCGCGGCGGTCTGCAGGTCGCCGATGAGCCCGTGATCCTCGATCGCCGGATAGCTCTCCACGACGCCCCCCGGTCTCGACAGCCTCCTGCGCAGTAACCTAAGGGACAAATTGCCGAGATCGGCTCGGATTCGTGCTCAGCCACCCGCTCGCGGGTCCGCTGTCTGGGCTGCGGTGGGCTCCCACGCTCCGCCCCGCCCCCGGCCGGGCGGCGCGGCCGCCGGCGCGAGCCGGCAAGCCCCCGAGGGCGGGCCGGACGTTACCGTGGGTGGGTGGATGAGACGGTTCTGCGGCGGCCGATGGACCTCGCCGCCTACGGGCGCCGGGTGCGCTCTGGGCCGTGCTTCGTCTGCGCCTTCCTCGCCGGGGAGCCCGGCTTCGCGCACGAGCCGCTCTACGACGACGGCGTGCACGTGGCCTTCCTGAACCGGTACCCGACGCTGCGCGGCGCGGCTCTCGTCGCTCCGCGCCGCCACGTCGAGGACGTGGTCCGTGACCTCACGTCTGAGGAGTACCTGAGCTTGCAGGCCGTGGTGCACCGGATCGCCCGCGCCGTCGGCGACGTGATCCGGCCCGAGCGCACGTACCTGCTCTCGTTGGGCAGCATGCAGGGCAACGCGCACGTGCACTGGCACGTCGCGCCGTTGCCGGTGGGTGTGCCGTACGACCAGCAGCAGTACCACGCGCTCATGGCCGAGCACGGCGTCGTTCACCAGGCACCGGAGCAGCTCGCGGAGCTCGGCGCACGCATCCGCGCGGCGCTCGACCAGTCAGCCTGAGGGGCGCACGGCGGCGACGTCGCCGGCCGGGGTGGCGGGCCCTCGGCGAATCACTCCGCGCCCATCACCAGGCCCTCGATGGTGTGCTTCTGCCGGATCGGCGTCAGCGTCTCCACCACGGGGCAGCGCAGGTGCGCGCGGACCGACGAGGGCAGGCTCTCCCAGTACTCCCGGGTAACGGCCATGTCGTGGTGCGCGGCGTTGCCCGCGCCGGGCGCGTCGACGCCGAGCACCAGTACCGGGCGGGCCACCGTCGAGACGTTCGGGGTGCCCCGGTGGATGGTGAGCGCCGAACGGGCGGAGATGTCGCCCCGGCGGGGGTACTTCCGGACCGCGCGCTCCTCGTACCGGGGGTAGCGGTCCTTGGGCGGGAACATCTCGTGGTCGAAGTCGTCGCCCTCGTCCCACTGGGTCCCCGGGGCGATCTCGAACGGCCCCATCTCCTCCACGGTGTCCACGGCGGTCAGGTTGAACGCCAGGGAGGTCAGCCGCCGCTGCTCGCGGGTGTCGGCCGGCATCGGGAAGTCCCGGTGCCACGGCTGCATGGCGGCACCGGGGAACGGGATGTCGAAGCCCAGCTCGACGATCTCGTACCGGGGCCCGAGCACCGCCCGGCAGACCGACACCACCCACGGGTGGGTGACGAGGTCGACGAAGCCGCGCAGCTGCTCGGGGTGGATCTCGACGTACCAGCGCTCGGGACCGCGACCGACGGCCCCGTCCGGCCGGGCGCGCGCCTCGCGGAACGCCACGTCGATGTCCTCGGCCATCCGCTCCACCCAGTCCACGGGGAAGGCGCCGCGGCACGCCGTGATCCCGTCGCGGTAGAGGTCGCCGAGCGCCTCGACCGGGACCTCGCCGCTCTCGAGCTGCTGCTGGTGACGGCTGTCGACAGTCATGGGACCTCCCCGGGTGGCGGTGGTGGGGGAGAGTATTACAACGTTGTAGAGCATTCGCAAGGGATGCCTGCCGGGAACGGTCAGGCCCGGCGGGAGGCGCCGAACAGGTAGCGCAGCTCGTCCAGCATGACGACCAACGTGGCGGGGACCAGCGCCGCCACGACGGCCAGGACCGCTCCCGCGGGACGCACCGGCCCGGCCGGCGCGAGCGCGCCCACGACGGCGCAGCCGATCAGGAAGACGTTGCGCCACACGTGGTGCCGGCCCAGCGGCGCGGCCGTCCGGCCGAAACACCGGCAGGTGGCGCCGCCGCGCAGGTTCGCGGCGATGGCGACGGTGAAGGCGAGCAGCAGCGCCGCCGACCAGAGGAAGCCCGCCAGGGGGAGCACCGCCAGCAGGACGACGGCGGTGAACTCCGCGGCGACCACCGCCGCGGCCAGCGCGCCGGCCGGCCGGAGGCCCAGGTCGCCCACCGACCGCGTGAACTCGCGGTACGCGGCCCGGCCGGAGACCTTGCCGACGGCCGCGACCAGCAGGACCACGCCGAGCAGCACGCGGCACCCGATCTCGACGTACATGTGTCATCGCCTCCCTCTGGCCACGCCGAGGATCGCCTCGTGCGGCACCGCGCCGAAATGTCGAGAGTCCTGGCTGTGCGCGTTGTCCCCGCGTACCGTCACGGCCCCGTCGGGTTCGACCCGGTGCACGCGTTTCACCATCCACGTCACGTCCGTGTCCGGCACGACGTCGCGCGCACGGAAGACGACGAGGTCACCGGCGGCCGGCGCGCGCCCGACGCGCACGACGATCAGGTCGCCGTCGTGCAGCGTCGGCGCCATGCTCTGCCCGCGTACGACGACCAGGCGCCAGCGGCGGCGCAGCCAGCCGGTCACGTCGCCGCCAGCTGGTAGCCGCCGGCCTGGAGCCGGAACAGCCGGGCGTACTCGCCGTCGGCCGCCATCAGCTCGTCGTGCGTGCCCGACTCGGTGACGCGCCCGGCGTCCAGCACCACGATGCGCCGCGCGTCGCGCAGGGTGCTGAGCCGGTGGGAGATCAGCAGCCCGGCGCGGCCCCGGCGGATGCGGGCCAGCGACGCGTGCACCCGGGTCTCGGCGTCGGCGTCGAGCCCGGAGCTGGGCTCGTCGAGGACGAGCAGGTCGGCGTCGGCGCGCATGAGGGAACGGGCGAGCGCGACCCGCTGCCACTGCCCGCCGGAGAGCGTCACGCCCGGCTCGCCGTCCTGGTCGGCGAAGGTACGGCTGAGCAGCGTGGCGTAGCCGTGGGGGAGGTCCCGGAGGCGGTCGTGGATCTCGGCGCGGACGGCGGCCTCCTCGACCCGCTCCGGCGTGTGCGGCAGCCGGCCGACGCCGACGTTCTCCGCGGCCGTGAGGTCGTAGCACATGAAGTCCTGGAACACCGCGCCCATCCGTTGTCGTAGCGTCTCGACCCGCAGCTCGCGCAGGTCGACGCCGTCCCAGGTGATCCGGCCGCGGACCGGGTCGTAGAACCGGCAGAGCAGCTTCACGATGGTGCTCTTGCCGGCGCCGTTGAGGCCGACGAGCCCGACGGCCTCGCCGGCGCTGATGGTGAGGTCGACGCCCCGCAGGATCCAGGGCCCGTCCTCGTCGTAGCGGAACCAGACGTCCTCGAACCTGATGCCGCTGCGCAGCGGCGGTGCCGGCCGGGACCCGTCGGCCAGGTCGACGGGGCTGTCGAGAACGGCCACGTAGTGGCGGAACAGCCGCATGGCCGCGCCGACCTCGCCGAGTTGACCGGCGATGCCCGCCAGGCCGCTCTGCGCGGCGGCGAACGCGGCCAGCAGCAGGGTGAGGTCGCCGATGGTGAACCGGCCACGGATCGTGGCGTTCACCGCGATCACCGTGGCGGCGAGTGCCACGGCGGCACCGACCAGCGCCCAGCCGGCCTGCACGGTCGTGACGTGCCGCGCCGCGGTCAGTTCGAGCCGGTTGGCCGCCCGCAGGGCGCCCGTGAGCCGGTCGTGGAAGAACCGGCCGAGGTGATAGAGGCGGACCTCGCGGGCGGCGCGCAGGTCGGTCAGCACGGTCTGGAACAGGAACCGGGCCCGGAACAGGCCGGCGCTGTCTTCCACGGCCCGGGCGGTGCGCCGGGACAGTCGCAGCTGGATGAGGAACTCGGGCACCGCCACGGCGAGCAGGAGCAGGCCGGCCGGCGGCCAGAGTGACGCGAGGATCAGGGCGAAGCCGCCGATGGTGACGACGTTCTGGGCCACGCTGACCGTGAACATGACGACCGCGTACGGCGCCTGGTCGGCGGCCTGCTGGGCCAGCGCCAACCGGTCGCGCAGCGCGGGTCGCTCGAAGGGGGCCAGGCCGAGGAAGCCGTTCAGCTTGCGGTACAGGCGTACGTCGGCGGCGATCGTGATGGCGTGCTGCAACGCGGTGGTGAAGTAGCCGGAGAGGCGGTTGGCGATCGCCGCCAGGGCGACCAGGGCGGCGATCGCCACCGCGTACCACGTCGCGGTCGACGGGCTGGCCGAACCACCCGCGCTGACCTCGTCGAACAACAGCTTCGTGAACCAGGCGACGCCGATCGGCGGCGCCGCGCCGACGAGGACGAGTGCGACCATGGCGGTGAGCGCCTTCGGGTCGGCGCAGCCCAGCCGGAGGGCCGCTCGCAGCGTGGCCACGGGTCAGGCCAGGACCGGGAGCTGGTGGCTGGCGTCCACCACGACGCCGTCGACTACCGACAGCACGGCGGGGAACCCCTTGACCCGCAGCTCCCTCTCGGCGAGCTCCTCGGAGAGCGTCATGGTGTCGAAGCCGGTCAGGCGCGGGACCATCGGGGCCGTCTCCTGGGGCGTGCCGATCATGACGACGAGGGTGTCGTGACGGTAACGCTCGGCGTCGGCGGTGAGGGCGTCCAGGAGGGTCTGGCACGGCGGGCAGGTCGGGGTCAGCATGACCACCGTGCGCCGG
The DNA here is from genome assembly GCF_056150165.1 of Micromonospora xinjiangensis. Taxonomy (NCBI): domain Bacteria; kingdom Bacillati; phylum Actinomycetota; class Actinomycetes; order Micromonosporales; family Micromonosporaceae; genus Micromonospora; species Micromonospora xinjiangensis. The sequence goes on from NZ_JAXCFO010000008.1 coordinate 54,779, forward strand.
CCGGCGACCAGGTCGGCGTAGGGAAAGCCGCTGACGTCGAGGCCCGGGGCGGGCAGCACCTCGGGGACGGGTTCCCCGTCGTGGGAGTGGCCGGCCCGCACCTCGCGCAGCCGCCGTGCGAGAGCCAGGGTCAGGACGAGGTTGAGCACGGCCACCGCGCCGACGACGGCGAGGGCGGCGTAGACGAAGCCCGGCATGGGAACTCCTCGGCGAGTCGGAGGGGTGGGGCCGCGCCGCCCGGCGCGGCCCCCGACGGGAAGCCAGGTCAGCAGACGCCGGCCTTCTTGACGTAGCAGACCGGCCGCGACGTCGTGGTCACGCACGAGCCGTAGCAGTTGTAGTAGCCCTGCCGGTAGTAGCGGAAGTAGGTGCCCCCCGAGCAGTAGCCGTTGGACGCGACGCACGAACAGGCCTGGCCGTTCTCCGGCACGCAGGCGCCGGCCTCCTCGCGGCCGAGCACCTTGCCGAGGACGGCGTCGCCGACGTGGGTGATGATCCTGGTCATGGCAGACCTCCTTTGTGGGTGGTTGCCGACCACTCTGCGGGTCGCCGCTGCGCGCGCGCTGCGCTTCTACTGCGCGCGGGCTGCGCCACGCCAGCGCGCGAGCAGTTCGCGCAGCTCATCGACGTACGCGGCGTCGAAGTGCTCGAAGATGCGCAGTGCCTCCTCGCCGAGGGCGACCGCCCGGTCGTGCCGTTGCCGCGCGGCCTGCGCTCGGGCCAGCAGGCTCAGCGAGTTCGCCAGGGGGAACGGCTGTCCGAGGCCGCGCAGCGTCGCCACCGAGCCCTCCAGCTCGACCACGGCCAGATCCGCGTCGCCCTCGGTGAGGTGCGCCTTGCCGAGCAGCCGGCGGGAGATCGCCTCACCCCACTCGTAGCGCATCTCCCGGAAGGCGGGCACAGTCCGGGCCAGCAGCCGGCGGGCCGAGGCGATGTCACCGGCGGCGAGGTGTGTCGCGGCGAGCGCCTGCTCGCCGGTGGTCACGCTGAGCCGGTCACCGAGCCGACGCGCGGCCGTCACCGCCCGCCCCAGGTGCTCCAGCGCCCGCGACCACTGCGCGCCGTGCCGGTGCAGCAGTCCGAGCCCCTCCTGCGCGAGCGCCTCGCCCCACAGGTCGCCGCTCTCCTGGAAGTGCCGCAGGGCCGCGCTGAAGGCGGCGTGGGCGAACGGGGAGGTGAGCTGGTACTGGCCGTGCTGCTCGCCGAGGGTCAGCAGCACGTGCCCGCCGACCGGCCCGACCGGCCAGTGCGCGGCGCACAGCCGCACCATCAGCAGCAGCGCGGCGTCCGCCGCGCGCAACCGGCCGAGCGTACGGCAGCTCAGCGAGTAGCCGTGCAGCGCGGCGAGCCGGTGCGCCACCATCGGCGCGGGGCTGTCCCGGTGGGCCGCGCGCAGCAGTGGCACCGCCTCGGCGTGCCGGTTGACCATCCGGTAGGCCGTGCCCAGGCACAGCCGCAGCGAGATCCGGGTCGGCGCGGGCAGGTCGACCTCCCGGTCGAGCACGCCCCGCAGGCAGTCGGCGACCTCGGGCAGGTGCTGGCTCCGCATGATCGCGAAGTTGCCCATCGTGCAGGCGAGCCGCCCGGCCAGGTCGACCGCGTCCAGCTCCAGCAGGTCGTGCACCGCCGCGACCAGGTTCTCCCGCTCCGCCTCGAACCAGTCGACGGCCGCCCAGGCGTCCATCGTGGATCCCGCGCCCTCGGTCGGCAGGACCTTGCAGGGCAGTGACGCGGCCGCGCGCGCGGCGTGCGCGTGCAGCCGCGCGTACCAGTCGATCACCTCGTCCGGGGTGACGTCCGTGCGTTCCCGGGTGTGCAGCCGGATCAGGTCGTGCATCTGGACCCGGCCGCCGGGGTCGGCGGTCAGCAGGTGGGCCCGGCACAGCTGCTCCAGCAGCGGCTCGGTGCTCTCGTCCCACATCCCGAAGCTGCGCAGCGATGTACGGCTCAGCACGGCGAGCAGCCGCGCGGCGGGCGGGGGCATCCGCTCGAACCCGACGGTGAAGCTGCTGCGCACGTCGAGGTCGCCGAGCGACAGCTCGTCGAGGCGGCGCCGCTCGTCGCGCAACCGGTCACGCAGGCGCGCGACGGTCATCGCCTCCCGTTCGGCGAGCCGCACACCGGCGACACGCAACGCCAGCGGCAGCCGACCACACAACTCGACGACCTCGGTGGCGGCGGTGGCTTCCCGGTTGATCCGCTCAGCGCCGGCGAGACCGGCCAGCAGGTCCAGACCGTCGCCGACCGGTAGCACGTCGAGCGGGACGACCACCGCGCCCGGCAGCTCGGGCAGTGCCGCGGTGCTCGTGATGAGCGCGCTGCTGCGGGCGGGCGGCAGCAGCGGGCGCACCTGCGCCGCGTCCGCCGCGCTGTCCAACATCACCAACATGGGCTGGTCGGTGAGCACCGACCGGTAGAGCGCGGCGCGCTCCTCGACCGCGGCCGGGATGGCCTCCCCGGCGATGCCGAGGGCGCGCAGGAACGCGCCGAGCACCGCCCCGGGCCGGGCCGGGTCGGGGGTGTTACCGCGCAGGTCCGCGTGGAGGCAACCCGCCGGGAAGCGATGGCGGCTCTCGTGCGCCGCACGCAGCGCCAGGGTGGTCTTGCCGGTGCCCGCGAGCCCGGTCACGACGACGACCTGGGCGGCCCCGGTGGCCGGCGGGGTACGCCCCAGCAGCGACAGCAGCAGACCCAGTTCCTTGTCCCGTCCGACGAAGTCACCGGCGACACCGGGGAGCTGGTTGGGCCGCACCCACACCCGGGGCGACGTCTCCTGTTCGCTGGCGAGGATCTCCCGGTGCAGCCGCCGCAGCTGCGGCCCCGGATCGATGCCGTGCTCCTCCGCGAGCACCCGGGCCCCGTCCCGGTACACGGCGAGCGCCTCGGCCTGCCGGCCGCTGCGGTGCAGGGCCGTCATGAGCTGGCCGCGCAGCCGCTCCCGCAGGGGGCGGTCGCGTACCAGGATGGTCAGCTCCGGCACGAGCTCCTGGTGCAGGCCGAGCGAGAGCAACGCCTCGACGCGCAGCTCGGTGGCGTGTTCGCGCAGCTCGTGGAGGCGGTCGCGGTCGACGCCGACAAGCGTCGCCTCGACGTCGAGGTACGCGTCGTCGCGCCAGCGGGCCAGCGCCTGGTCGAGCAGCCGCACCGCACACCGGGCGTCGGTGGCGGCCGCGGCGGCCCGCACGTCGGCGGCGAACTCCGCGGCGTCCACCACGGCGGCGGTGGTCAGTTGGTAGCCGGGGGACCTGGTGAGGATCAGCTCCGGTGTGGCGTTGCGCCGGACCGAGGCGACGACCGCCTGCACCCGGTTACGCGCCCCGGCGGGCGGGTGCCCGGGCCAGAGACCGTCGATCAGGCGGTCCACGGAGACGACGCGTCCACGGTGGGCGGCGAGGCTCCCGACGAGGGCCCGTTCCAGCGGGGCGAGCGTCACCTCCGTTCCGTCGACGCTCAGTTCGATCCGTCCGAGGACGCCGATCCGATACCCACGCACCGCGCAAAGCTAGCGCGCGGCACCCGAGCGGATCGGGCCGACTTCGATCTTTCGGCCGGCGCCGGCGGACGTGCGCGGGGCGCGGCGGCACGGCCGCCCGGGGAGGGTGCGCCGGATCGCCTCGCCGGCGGCCCGCGCGGCCCCGGCGGCACGGGTGGATCTTGGCGCGGTCGCCACCCGCGGTGTTCCGGTGCCATCATCGGAGCCCTGATGTCTGCAACGATCACGCATGAGGAAACCGGCGGTCGGGCGGCCGAGGGGGCGCTGCCGTCGCGGCGGCTGCTCGGCAGCGACGGGCTCGGCTGGCGTACCGTCCGGGCCAGCACCTACCGGGACCCGGCCCGGGCGGAGCCCTTCACCACCGGCCAGTCGCCGGAGCTGCTCGTCGTGCTCGTGACCAGCGGGACGTACGCCATCGAGAGCCGCAAGGGGCGCCGCTGGCACCGGGAGACCTACCACCCCGGCTCCCTCGGAGTGACCGCCCCCGGCAACGTCAGCGTGCTGCGGTGGCGCTCGACCTCGGCGCAGCCGATGGAGTCACTGCACGTGCGCCTGAGCGAGGAGTTGCTGGCGGAAACCGCCCAGGAGGTCAGCCGGGACGCTCACCGGGTGATCGGCCAGTTTCCGGACGCACTGCTGCTGGAGGACCCCCTCGTCGCGGCGGCGGGGCAGACGCTGGGACGTGCGCTGCGCGACGGAGCGCCGGCGTTGTACGCGGATTCCCTGGCGCAGATGCTGGCCACCCATCTGCTCTACCGCACGGTGCCGGGCTCGTCGTCGGCCGAGGCCGACCGGTCGGGCACGTTCAGCCGGGCCGAGCTTCGACGCGTGACCGCGTACATGCAGGAGCACCTGCAGGACGAGGTGAATCTCGACGACCTCGCCGCGCAGGTGAACGTCAGCAAGTACCACTTCCTGCGCATGTTCAGCCGTTCGACGGGCCTCACGCCGCACCGCTACCTCACCCGGGCGCGCATGCGGCACGCGGCCGACCTGCTGCGCGGCACCGACCAGAGCGTGCTCCAGATCTCCGTGGCCTGCGGCTACCGCAGCCCCGGGCACTTCGCGGCGTCGTTCCGTCGCGCGTACGGCGCCCCGCCCTCGATCTTCCGGCGCTCCACGGCCGGGCGGGCAGCGCCCGCCGACTCCTGATCCACGGGCGCGCGCCGACCGCCTCGACGCCGTCCGGGAGGGCCGGCGGGCACGCGGTCGCGAGCGACCGGGTGCCCGCCGGCTCGCCGGGCGGGTCAGGCGTGCGGGTGCAGCAGGTCCTCCAGACCGATGCGGGTGAGGAACTCGCTGCGGATCCGGTCGGCGACCACGCTGACCACCTCGGCGCCGTCGTCGGCCGGGTCGATGTGCACCCGGAACGGGCGCCTGCCGTGCGGGGTGTCCACCACCCGCACCACGGCCGCCGCCACCTCGGCGACGTCCGCGTCGGCGGGCGCGAGGGCCGCCAGCCGCTGCGACACCTGCTCCATCAGGCCGCTGTAGTGCTTCTCGTACGCCTCGACCGTCGCGGCGTCCGCCGGTCGGCCGCTGTGCAGGAAGTGGTTGGTGCCCCGGGTGAACGAACCCGGGACGACGATGCTGGTCTCGATGTTGAACCGGGCCAGTTCGGCGGCGTAGCTGACCGCCAGGGCGTCCATGCCGGCCTTCGCCGCGAAGTACGGCGCGAGGTACGGCGGGGTGCCGCCCCGCGTGCTGCTGGAGCCGATCCACACCACCAGCCCCTGCCCACGCTCGCGCAGGTGCGGCAGGACCGCGCGGTTGACCCGCTGGGTGCCCAGCACGTTGACGTCGTAGACCTGGGCGATCTCCTCGGCGGTGAACGCCTCGGCCGGCCCGGTGACCATGTGGCCGGCGTTGTGCACGAGGACGTCCAGGACGCCGTGCTCGGCGACGATCGCCGCGGCGGCGGCGTCGGCGGACTCCTGCGACTGCACGTCCAGCTCGATGGTGCGCAGGTCGACGCCGCGGGTCGCGGCGAACGCCGCGGCGTCGGCCACGGCTTGCGCGTTGCGTCCGGTGGTGGCGCGCATGCTGGCGTAGACGGTGTGGCCGGCCTCGGCCAGTGCCCGGGCGGTGAGCGCGCCGAACCCGCTGGACGCGCCGGTGATGAGAACGACGGACATGACAGGAACTCCTCAGGGGAAGACGACGCCGGGTCTAGAACGCGATGACGCTGCGGCCCCCGCCGCCGCCGGAGGCCATCGCCTCCAGGACCTTCGGGGCCTCGTCGAGCGAGATGCGGTTGACCTGGGGGAGGATGCCGTGCGCGGCGGAGAAGGCGAGTGTGTCGCGCAGGTCGTGCGGCGAGCCCGACGGATTGGCCAGCACGTGCAGCCGGTTGAGGACCATCGGCTGGGTGGGCAGCGCCAGCGGCTCGCTGTCGTACCCGCAGAGCACGAGCGTGCCGTCCGGGGCGAGGCCACCGAACGCCGCGACGGCGGCCGCGGTGCTGGGCGCCGCGTTGAGGATCAAATTCGCGCCCCCGTCCCACGCCTTGAGCGCGACCGCCGGGTCCTGATCGCTGGTGGCGACGAACCGTTCCGCGCCGAGCGACAACGCCTGCTCCTCCGAGCGCCGCGAATGCCCGAGGACGGCGACGCGTGCTCCCATCGCCACGGCGTACCGGATGGCCAGCGCGCCGATCCCGCCCGTGCCGATGACCGCCACCCGGGACTCGGGACGGATCCCGCCCTGCCGGAGCCCGTTGAACGCCGTGATGCCCGCACACATCAGCGGGGCCGCCGCGACCGGGTCCAACCCGTCTGGCAGCGGGGTGACGAAGCCCGCCTTGAACACGCCGTACTCCGCGTAGCCGCCGTCGACGACGATGCCCGTGATCCGCTTGCTCGGGCAGAGGATCTGGTCGCCGCGGACGCAGTAGTCGCAGTGCCCGCACGAGTCGTAGAGGAACTGGGCCCCGACGGCCGTGCCCACGGTGGGGAAGGTGACCCCGTCACCGACGGCCGCCACGACGCCGGTGACCTCGTGGCCGGGTACGACGGGAAAACGGGCGAACGGGAAGTGCCCACGAATGAGATTGAGGTCGGTGAAACACACCCCGCAGGCGGTGATCTGGACCAGAACCTCCCCGGGCCCGGGTGTGGGCACCTCCCGCTCGACGACGGACAGCGGCGCGTTCACTGCGCTCGCGACAGCGGCATGCATCGATACTCCATTCCCCACCGGCCCCGGTCGAGCACGTGGGGTGCCACGCGTATCGACCGGCGGCCGGGCTGGCGTTGCGCGGACGGCCCTGGATCGGGTCCCGCCGTCCTGGTCACGGCGTGCGGCGGCATGGGCGCCGGCCAGAGCCAGAATTGCCGCTCAGGGCCGGTCCGGGCTATCCCGGAATTGCGCAATGATCACTGGAAATTGCCCTACCGGTCGGTCCGCTCGCAGGGCCAGGGCGGAAACCGGACGGCCCGGCCGTTACCGGGCGGGCCACCGGGCCGCGCCTCAGCGTTCGTGGCCCGCTCGGAGCCAGGAGATGTAGTCGGCGGCGGCCCGCTCGGTGTCGTAGACGGGTTGGTAGCCGGTGTCCTCCCGGATGCGGGTGATGTCGAGGTAACCGTGGGCGGTCGTTCCGCCCGCCGGCAGCTCGATCCGCGCGTCGGGGACGACGGTCTTGATCGCGGCGATGACCTCGGCGTTGGTCGTGGCGCGACCGGCGCCGACGTTGTAGGTGCGGTGGGCGAGCTTGTCGGCGGTCTGCAGGAGCGCGATGGCCCGACCGGTGTCCTTCACGTAGCAGAGGTCGAGGCCGTCCTCGGCGTACGCGGGAGCCCGGAGCCCGGACAGGTCCGGAGTGCGCCCGCGGGCGGCCGCGTGGACCAGTTCGGGAGCCGGGAAGAACGGGTCGGGGTGGCCCAGCGGTCCCCAGGTCCCGGAGATCCGGTAGTTGACGATGTCGATACCGGTCTGGTCGGCCAGGTGATCGTTGAGCAGCTCGCCGATCTTCTTGAAGGCCGGGATCAGGTGGGGTGAACTCATGGGTAGGGGCAGGTCCTCGGTGAGGGCCCCTTCGGCGGTGACGCCCGAGTAGACGCCGATCGTGCTCGCGACGCCCACGCGGTTCACGCTCCAGTCCTGGGCGACCTGGACGATGTTGAGCAGCCCGCCGAGCGCGCGGCGGGCCGCGTTGACCGAGGGCTCCGAGTTGGGTGGCCAGGGCATCGAACCCGCGAGGTGCACGATCCCGGTGATCCGGTGCCGTGCGCCGATGTCGCGCAGGCTGGTGAGGTCGGTCACGTCGGCCTGTTCCAGGTGGACCGGTGCGGTGAAGCGGCCGGCCGGCACCTCCGCCTGCCGACGCTGCACGAGCACGCACTCCTCGCCCGCGTCCAGGAGTGCCTGCACGACGTGCGATCCGATGAAGCCGAGGCCTCCGGTTACCAAGATCATGGCGCCTCCATTCGTCCGCTCCGCTGATTGTCAGTGAGGCTGACGATCAGCCTAGCGGTAAGATCGGTGCCATGTCGAGCGAGAGCGGGCCAGGCCCGGAGCTGAGCAGGCGGCTGGGCTACCTGTTCAAGCACGCCGCCATACGGCTGCAGGAACTCCACGCCCGGGCGTTGGCGCCCTTCGGTATCGACGGGCGCGAACTCGGGGTGCTCATCGTCATCGACAGCCACGAACCAGCCTCGCAGCAGCAGGCGGCGCGGCGGTTGGGCGTGGATCGCACCACGATGGTCGCCGTGCTCGACGTGCTCGAGGGCAAAGGTCTGGTGTTCCGCCGCCCGCACGAGGAGGACCGGCGTCGTAACGTGATCGACCTGACCGACCACGGTCGGGAGACCCTGCGGCGTGCGGTCCGGGCCAGTGACGAGGCCGAGGGCGCACTGCTCGCGGCACTCGACCCCCAGGATCGGAAGCGCCTGCGCGACGCGTTGCAGCGCATCGTCACCGCGGGTGACCCGGCCGAGGGCTGAGTCCTTACTCTTCCTGAGTAAAGGAAGGCCTCCGCCTGTCCGCCCGGCGTCCCGGGCGGACAGGGCGGCGTCAGGACGGCACCAGGGTCGCGTCGAGGATGCGGGCCAGCCATTCGGTACGGGTGCGGCGCGCGGCGGACGAGATCTCCGCCCGCGGGTACAGGGCGTCGAAGCCGTGGCAGCCGCCAGCCCAGACGTGCAGGTCGGCGTGTCCGCCGGCAGCCCAGATGCGGGTGGCGTAGTCGACGTCCTCGTCCCGGAACACCTCGGCCGACCCGGCGTCGATGTAGGTGGGCGGCAGGCCGGAGAGGTCGCCGGCCAGCGCGGGCGACACGTACGCCGGCACCTCGCCGTCGATGCCCGCGAGCACGCAGCGCCAGCCGAACTCGTTCATCTCGCGGGTCCACACGCCCGGTCCGCCCGCGTACTGCCGGCTGGACGTGGTGCCGTTGCGGTGGTCCAGCATGGGGCCGATCAGCACCTGGGCGGCGATCCCCGGGACGCCCCGATCGCGCGCCATCAGGGTCACCCCGGCGGCGAGACCGCCACCGGCGCTCGCGCCCGCCACGATGACGCGGTCCGGGTCGATGCCCAGCTCGTCCGCGTGTTCGGTGATCCAGGTGAGGCCCTGGTAGCAGTCGTCGACCAGGGTCGAGCCGCTGACCTCGGGCGCCAGCCGGTAGTCGATCGAGATCACGACGGCGCCGAACCGGTCGAGCCACTCCAGCGGGATGTCGATCTGGGAGTAGCGGTTACCCATCACCATCCCGCCGCCGTGGATCCAGTAGACGCACGGCGGCGCGGCGGTGGGGGCCGCATTCGGGCGCAGGATCGACAGCGGGATCGGCGTGCCGTCCGATGCGGGGATGGTGAGCTCGCGCCGGTCGACGGTACGGCCGTCGAGCATCACCTCGGCGGGTTGCGCCGCGAAGGGCCGGATCTGTGCCAGCGTCCCGGCGGTGAGCGGAGGCCCGGCCGGCAGCTCGGCGAGCAGGGTGCGCAGTTCGGGGTCGAGGTCGGGTCGCGTCAACACGGTGCGGGGTCCTTTCCGGAGTGGACACGAGGGGGAGTGCGCCCTCAGAAGGCGGCCTTGCCGCCGACGGGCACCTCGTCGGTGTACTGCGACTCGCCGACCAGCAGCGGCTGCAGTCGGGCGACCAGCCGCCGCGCCTCCTCGGTGGCGAAGAACGCGGCGTGGGCGTCCCGGCTGGTCCAGCCCTCCGTCACGTGGACCACGTCCGGGTCGCCGGCGGAGCGGCCGACCAGGAAGACGACGCAGTCCTCGTGCCGCAACGACGGCGCGTCGAGCAGGAGTGCGACCAGTTCGTCGCCCTTGCCCGGGCGGGCGGTGACGGTGGCGTGGAAACCGTGATTGACGATCATCAGATTTTCCCATCGTGGTCGCAGGAGCGTTTCCTTGACGCACTCAATCCTGCGGCCCTACCAGGGAAGGTGTTAGAGAGATCCTCCCCAGCTCTTGCCCGATCCTACCGATCATGCGAGGACGGTGGCGTGAGCGCGCCGCGGCGGCCAGGCGCGGCACCGCGTCTCGCCGGCCAGCCTGGTCCGCCGTCGGGCACGGTGGCCGTGACCGCCGGCACTCAGTCGAGCAGTCCCGCGTGGTGGGCGAGGATCGCGGCCTGGACCCGGTTGGCGAGGTCCAGCTTCGCCAGGATCCGGCTGACATGGGTCTTCGCCGTGGCCTCGCTCATGTAGAGCGTGGCCGCGATCTCGCTGTTGGACAGGCCCCGTCCGATGGTGACCAGGACCTCTCGCTCCTTGTCGGTGAGCACCGCGAGCCGCTGTTCGGCCTCGCCCCGCCGATCGGGTGTCGGCTCGGCGAACTTCCGGAGCAACCTGCGGGTGACCCGTGGCGAGATCATCGCGTCACCGCGCGCCGCGCTGCGGACCGCGGTGAGCATGTCGTGGGCCGACGCGTCCTTCAGCAGGAAACCGACGGCGCCGTTGCGGAGCGCGGCGTGCACGTATTCGTCGAGGTCGAACGTGGTGAGCACGACGACGTACGGCGGTCGGACGAGCCGCGCCATCCGCTCGGTCGCGGTGAGCCCGTCGGTCCGCGGCATGCGGATGTCCATGAGGACCACGTCCGGGCGGAGTGTCCGCGCCAGCTCGACGGCCTCGGCGCCGTCGGAGGCTTCGCCCACCACCGTGATGTCGGGGGCGGCCTCCAGGATGGTACGCAGCATCGCGCGCACCATCCATTCGTCGTCGACGATCAGCGTCCTAGTCGGTGAGGTCATCGTGCTTCTCGGGTGAGATCGGCATCTGCGCAACCAGCTCGAACGCCCCGTCGGTGGTGAAACCCGAGGTCAGCTTCCCGCCGATCAGCCGGACGCGCTCGCCGAGGCCGAGCAGCCCGTGGCCGCCGACCGGCAGGGCCGCACCGGTGGTCGGCCGTCCGCGGCTGTTGGTGATCGTAACGCGGAGCGACTGCCTGGTCAGGTGGATGCGGATCCGGGTCCGCGCGCCCGGGGCGTGTTTGTGCACGTTGGTGAGGGCCTCCTGCACGACGCGGTACACCGTGTGTTCGACGAGGAGCGGCGGACGCGTCCCGGACGTGTCCTCGATCTCCAGGGTGACCGGTAGGCCGAGTTCCCGGGACTCCTCGGCCAGCGCCGCCACGTCGGCGAGGCCGGCCTGCGGAGCGAGTGGCGTGTCGTCGTCGCCGCGGAGGACCTCCACCAGGGAGCGCAGTTCGGCGAGGGCCTCCCGCCCGATCGCGCCGATCTGCCTCCCCATGCTCACGGCGTCCACACCACCGGAGGCCTCCAGGGCGGTGGCGTGCAGCACCATCAGCGACACCCGGTGGGTGACGACGTCGTGCATGTCACGAGCGATCTGCGCCCGTTCGTCGCTGCGCGCCTGAGCCACCCGCTCGTGTTGTTCGCGCTCGAGCCGCTCGGCCCGTTCCCGGATCCGTTCGACCAGCTTGCGCCGGGTGCCGACGTACAGGCCGAGAAGCGCCGGCGCAACGCACACCGCGACGGTGACCGGGATCGCCCCGTCGGCACCGGCGTACCACCAGATCGGTACGCCGACCAGGGCCACCGAGACCAGAATGCTGGCCGCGACCTTCGGCCACGTCGCCGTACGGCCGGCCAGGGTGTAGAGCGCGAGCATGACGGTCACCTGGGCCGGCACCAGGGCGTTCGCCGCCAGCGCGCCGGCCAGCAGGACCACCGGTGCCCGGCGCCGCCGCCAGGCCAGCACGCCGACCGCGAGACCGAGGGGCACGCCGAGCCAGCCCGGGGGGAGGCCGGGGTCGAATCCGGCGAGTGTGGGCCCGAAGAAGTCCGCCCCGAACTGACCGGTCGCCGTGCACAGCGCCACGGCGCACGCCGCCACCGCGTCGATCACCGGACGGCGGCGGAACCGACGCACCACCTGGTGCAGACGACGCGACCTCATCGTGTGCCCAGCGTAGGGCCGCGGGACGGACGCGGCGTCGGCATAAAGTTGTACGCCGCGCGCGCGGATGATCACCGACCTGATGACCGGCTCTCCCGGATCCGCCGATGTCCCGGCGGCCGCCGGTGACGACGCTCGGCGTATGGGTAGAAAACTTCTCGACCCGCGAGGACTTCAGCTCGTCTTCGGTGTCTTCGCCCTCGCCGCGGGATGCGCCATCGCGTTGCGCACCGACCCGCCGCACCCGCTCTTCACCGCCGCGGGGACCTACGGGTACGCGCTCGCGGCCGCGCTGTCGGTCGGCAGCTGGTTCGCGCTGGGACACCCTGCGGCCGCCGCCCTCGCCCGGAAGGTCCTGATCGTCTTCCACCTGATCTTCGTGCCGGCGCAGTTCCTGTTCCTGCTCGCCCACGAACTCCCGTGGGGAGGTATGGCGCTCTCGTCCGCGATCGTGGTGGCGTTGAAGCCGCGCTTTCCCCGGTTGGGGCGTACGCCTCGCAAGGTGTGGCTGACGCTGCACGTCGGCATCGGGGTCGGCTGGCTGGGCGTCGCCACGGGCATGCTGGTCCTGGCGATCATCGGCGCGTCGGCCGACAGCCACGAGGCGCAGCACGGGGCGTACCTGCTGCTGCACCGGTTCGACGTGCTCCTGGCCATTCCGAGCGCCTTCCTGACGATCGTCACCGGTGTCGTGGTCTCCCTCGGCACGCCGTGGGGTCTGCTCAAGCACAGGTGGGTGCTGGCCAAGCTGATCATCGCGCTCGCGTTGCCGTTCCTCGCGTCCTTCGAGGGGCCCTGGATCGAGGAGCTGGAGGCCCGCAGCGCGGACGGCGTGATCGAGACCGGCACCACCGGGTTGCTGCTGACCGGCGCCATGGGGTTGTTCACCGCCCTGCTGTGGACCGCGGTGATCCTCTCCGTCTTCAAGCCCGGCGGCCGTACCCGCTGGGGGCGCCCCACGGGCGGGCCCCGCCGGCCCGGTGAGCCCGAGCCGTACCGACGCCATCCGGCCATACCGTCCGGCGCCCACGGCCCCCGCACCACCCTCGACGTCTGAGCCCCCCGAAGGAGAACCCATGACCAGTGCGCACGCGATCGAGGTCGAGGCGCTGACGAAGAGATTCGGCAGGCTCAAGGCCGTCGACGGGCTGAGCTTCACCGCCGAGTACGGCAGCGTGGTCGGCTTCATCGGACCCAACGGCGCCGGCAAGACCACCACCATGCGCTCGCTCGTCGGGCACATCCGGCCGGACAGTGGCCGCGCGCACGTCGCCGGTCGGCCCTACCGGGAGTTGGCGGACCCGTTGGGCACCGTCGGCGCCGTCCTGGAGGCCGGAGCCGTGCACCCGGGCCGCAGCGGCCGTAACCACCTGCGGATCCTGGCCCGCCAGGGCGGCATCTCCCGGCGGCGCGTCGAGGAGGTCATCGACGATGTCGGTCTCGGTCACGCGGCCGACCGCCGGGTGCGCGGCTACTCGCTCGGCATGCGCCAGCGGCTCGCGCTGGCCGCGGCGCTGCTCGGCGATCCCGCCATCCTGATGCTCGACGAGCCCGCCAACGGCCTGGACCCCGAGGGCATCCGCTGGCTGCGGGGGTTCCTGCGCGGCCTCGCCACCGAGGGACGGTCCGTGCTGGTGTCCAGCCACGGGCTGGCCGAGCTTGCGCTCACGGTCGACAAGGCTGTCGTCGTCGGGCACGGGCAGCTCATCGCCCAGCAGCCGTTGGCCGAGCTGAGAAAGCTCGCCGGCGGCTCGACGGTGCGGATCGGCGTCCCCGAGCCCGACCGCCTCGCCGCCCTCCTGGACGCACACGGCCACCGGGTCCTCGGACGAGCCGGGGACACGGTCACCGTCGCCGGGGACGACGCCCGCGCCGTCGGCCGGATCGCCTTCGACCACGGCATCGGGGTGGACCGCCTCCTCGTCGAGGAGCCCTCGCTGGAAGAGGCCTACTTCCGCCTCACCGCCGGAAAGGAATCGATTCGATGAGCGCACTGACCCGCGCCGAGCTGATGAAGCTCCGTACCCTCCGGTCGACCTGGACGGTGCTCCTGGTCCTTCCGGTCGTGGCCGTCGTCAGCCTGTTGGATGCCGCGCTGGACCCGGTGGAGCACAACACGACTGTCGTCGACTTCATGGACGTCGCCCTCGCCGTGGTGAGCGTGGTGGTGGCCGCCTTCGCCGCGGCTCTCGTCAGCGGCGAGTTCGCCCGCCGGACGGTGGGCCTCGACTACCTGGCGGTGCCGCGGCGCGTCCCCGTGCTCGCCGCGAAGGTGTCGGCGTTCGCCGGCGTCGGCGCCGTCCTCGGGCTGCTCTCCGCCGTGCTGGCGACGGCGGTGGTCACGCCGATCGCGATGGGGCGGCACGTCGCGCTGGACGGGGCGGGCGACGTCGTCCTGCGCGTCCTGGCCGTGACGGCCGCGATCGCCGTCCTCAGCGCGCTCGGCGCGGCCATCGGTGTGCTGCTGCCTCATCCGGCCGTCGCCGTCGGCGTGGTCATCGGGTGGCAGCTCGTCGAGATGCTGCTCGGGACGGCGCTCGGCATCGGCGACTACCTGCCGATCGGCCTCGTGACGACGATCGCGCACCTGGGCGGCACGGTGGCGCCGCCGGTGGCGTTCGGCCTCCTGTGCCTGTACGCCGCGGGTGTGGCCGGCGCCGCCATGGTCGTCGGGTGCCGCCGCGACCTCACCTGAGCGTCGGGCGTCGGCGCACGGGGTCGTCTCAGGAGTCGGTGTCCGCGCGGCGCGTCGTGCTGAACCGGCGCTGGTAGGCGGCGGGGCTGATCGACAGCTTCCTGGCGAAGACCCGTCGCATGCTCTCGTAACTGGGAAACCCGGCGAGCGTCGCGGCCTGCGTCGCGGTGTGCCCCTGGTCGAGCAGTGCCCTGGCCAGGTCGAACCGGATGCTCTCCACGTAGCGGGCCGGTGTCGTGGACAGCTCGTCGTGGAAGAGCCGCGTGAGGTGCCGGGTGCTCACGTTGAGGTGTTTCGCGAGATCACCGAGCGAGTGCCTGCCACGGGGATTCGCGGTCACCAGGTCGGTGATCCTGCGCAGCGCCGGCGAGCGGGGCGGCGGTCCCTGCAGCGGCGCCGAGAACTGGGACTGGCCCCCCGCACGCTGCATGTACACGACCAGGGCGCGGGCGACGTCGCGCGCCAGGGCGGGCCCGTGGTCCTCCTCGACGAGAGCGAGCGCCAGGTCGATGCCGGCGGTCACCCCGGCCGAGGTGTACGTGGTGCCGTCGCGGACGTAGATCGCGTCGGGCTCGACGCGGCACGTCGGGCATCGGGTCGCGAGCTCGTGCGTGACCTGCCAGTGTGTGGTCGCGCGCTTGCCGTCGAGGAGGCCGGCGGCGGCGAGGACGAACGCGCCGGTACAGACCGACGCGACCCGGCCGGCCGCGGCCGCCGGTATCCGTGCGGCGTCCGCGAGGTCGCCGGGGACAGGTGCGCGGGGATAGCGGTCGGAGCCGGCCACCAGCAACGTGTCGAAGGCCGGCTCGGGGGAGACGGGCTCGGCGACCGTGATCCGGATCCCGAGGTTCGACGTGACGTCCGCACCGGTCGGGGAGAGCAACACGAGCCGGTAGCCGGCACCGAACCGGTTCGCCTCCTTGAACACCTCGGCCGGACCGGCGACGTCCAGCAACGTCACACCGTCGTAGACGAGGATCCCCACGCGGTGGGGGGCGGCGCTCACCACCTGGTCCCTCCGGAGCCGGCTCGGCGCGGTGACGGGTGGGACCCGGGCGGCACCGATCGCCGTCCGGTCGGTGACGCAGGAGGCATGGACACGATCATTGCTAACACACGGTCACGGGGGACGAGCGGGGATCCTGTCCGGTGGGAGACCCGCGGTGGCGGAGCGGGGCAGCATCGGAGCAGCACGGAGGGGATGGCAGCGGTCTCGCGGAGTCGTCCCAACGGGTGATGTGCGGCCGGACCAGGGCTGATTACGCTATGTGTCGGTGGCCATCCGATCCAGTTCAGCCGATAACGGGAGCGGTGCGCGCGATATCCACACAGGTGTGCGCGCCCCGACGTTCCACGACACCACTCGGGTTCTGCCGTCACCAACGATGACGAAAGGCCGCGCGCGCCGTGCCGTCAGCTGGCGACCCCGCCCGACCATCGCAAGAGGAGTTCGCGATGAGAAAGATGGCCCTCCGGATCACTACCGTTGCCGCGCTTCTGCTGGGCTCGCTCACGGTCGCCCAGCCCGCGTCGGCCTCCACCCTCATCTCGGTCACCTGTACCGGCACGAATGTCATCAACTACAGTCCGGGGCTCACCAACACGCCTCAGACGGTGACGATCAGCGGACAGGACACCGCCGTGGCGTGCGTCGACCTCGCTCGACCACTCACCCCACTGTCGTTCGTCGCACCGTTCTCGGGGACCTTCACCACCTCCTGCACCGCCCTGCTCGCCGGTGGAACCGGAACCCAGACGTTCCAGTGGAACACCGGCGAGACCAGCAACTGGAACTGGACGCTCCGGTTCTCCAACACCGTCAACGGTCAACTGCTCGCCATCGCCGACGGGCCCATCACCGCAGGCCTGTACGCCGGTGCGCAGGTGAGACAGGTCATCACCGAGACCACCGGAGACCAGACGGCCTGTTTCACGCCGGAGGGCATGACTCAGAACGGCGGGCCGTCCAACTGGGTGATCACGAATCTGCTGTAGGCCGGAAGCATTCCCCGAGCCCGAGCGTGACGCGGCAGCGGGCCTTCACCGAGTGAAGGCCCGCATCGGGGTTGTGCCGCTGCGGCACCTCGGCACCGCCGCCTCGTCGCGGTCGCTCGCGGCGCCCTGCCTAGGCCATCGGCTCCAGGCGGCGGAAGTGCTCGAACCGTTCGCCTGCCCGGAACGACGACCGGTTGGCGTCGGGGCGTGATCAGGGAAATCTGCTGACACCGGTCGTGGGGGTGGGTCAGAGGGCGAAGAGCAGTGCCGCGTCGAGCAGGATGACCACGGCGGTCGCGAGGTGGATGCCGAAGGCGACTGCCTTCGTGCCACCGTGCCGCAGCACGACGACGGTGTCGCCCAGCGGGTTGAGCGCGACGATCAGCATGTACCAGGCGACGGCGTCGGCGGTGGTGAAGGCGATCAGGGCGAGCCCGAGCAGTCCGTAGCTGAGGTCACGCAGGCCCTTGATCGTGAGGTACGCCGGGTCCCCGTCCGGCGCGGCCGGCACACCGTAGCCGGCGGCTGAGGCCCGAGGCGCCAGGAGGAACCGGGCGCCGATGAGGACACAGAAAAGGCTGAGGACGACGGCGAGCCCGTAGGCGATGGGGGTGAGCATGGTCGACTCCGATGCTAGCGCTGCTAGATGTGAGAGCGACGCTAGCAGAGCGCTGGCAGATTGGCTAGCGGTGCTAGAGTTCGGTCATGTCGATTCAGGCGCGGCGGGAGCGGGAGCGGGCGGAACGGGAGCGGGCGATCATCGCCGCGGCCCGGGAGCTGGCCGAGTCGGAGGGCTGGGAAGCGGTGACCACCCGCCGGCTCGCCGCCGAGATCGAGTACAGCCAGCCCGTCCTCTACAGCCACTTCAAGGGCAAGGACGCCATCATGGCGGCGGTCGCCGTGGAGGGCTGCGGGGAGATGGCCGACGACCTCGCCGCCGCCCGGGCCGCCGCGACCGACCCGCGGCAGGCGGTCGCCGGCATCGCCGCGGCGTACGCCGCCTTCGCCGAGCGGCGGCCGGCGCTCTACGACGCGATGTTCAACCTGGCCGTCGACCTGCCCTTCGGCAGCCGGGACGTCCCGGTCGACCTGGCCCGGGCCTTCGCCGAGCTGGCCGAGACCCTGCGTCCGTTCGCCGGTGACGACGACCTGGAGACGTTCACCGAAACCTTCTGGAGTGGCCTGCACGGCCTGGTCACGCTGATGCGCAGCGGCCGGCTGCGGCGGGAGGAGCACGAGCGGCGGTTGGCCATCCTGGTCGACCGGTTCAGCCGGCTGGGGTGAGCGACCGGCGGAGTGCGGACGCCCGCCCGGAACGGGTGGCCGCGGGACCGGCACGAGGTGCTGCCGCTCCCTCGCGTGTCCGGATACGAGTGCTTCCCGGCCGGACGAAGGCGGCACCCCGGGCTGGTCGTTGGGCAGCATGGGGCCGGACAACCGGTCCACGGCCCACACACTCCCCGAAAGCCAGAGGTCATGACAGAGGTCATCGCGGGACTGGAGATTCCCCAGACGGCGGCGGTCGCCGAGGCGACCCGGCTCGTCCGGGACATGACCAGCCCGCTCATCTACCACCACTCCCGGCGGGTCTTCCTCTTCGGCCTGATCCACGCCCACAAGCTCGGTGCGACGCCCGACCCGGAGCTGCTCTACGTGGCGGCCCTGTTCCACGACGCCGGCCTCCTGAAACCCTTCTCCGACGTCGAGCAACGCTTCGAAGTCGACGGCGCCGACCACGCGCGCACGTTCCTGCTGGACCGGGGTTTCCCGGCGGCCGCCGCCGAGACCGTCTGGACGGCCGTCGCGCTGCACACCACACCGGGCATCCCCGACCGGATGGGCCCGGAGATCGCGATCACCCAGCTCGGCGTGCTGACCGACGTGCTGGGCTTGGGCCTGGACGGCCTGGAGCAGGACCAGCTGGCCGAGATCCTGGCCGTCCACCCGCGTGGTGACTTCAAGAACGGGTTTCTGCGGGAGCAGTTCGAGGGGTTCAAGAATCGCCCCGAGACCACGAACGGCACCGTGAACGCCGACATCCTCGAGCACTTCATGCCCGGCTTCCGGCGTACGACGACAGTCGAGGGCATCCTCAACGCGCCCTGGCCCAGCTGACCGGAGTCCACCCGTTCCTCGAAAGGTCATACCCATGCGAGCGATCACCGTGCGGGACCGGCACGCGGGTGTCGGGGGCCTCACCCTGACCGACGTGCCCTACCCCCACGCCGCCGAGAACGACGTCATCGTGCGCGTCCACGCCGCGGGCTTCACGCCCGGCGAACTCGACTGGCCGGCCACCTGGACCGATCGCGCCGGCCGCGACCGGACCCCCAGCGTCCCGGGACACGAGCTGTCCGGCACCGTCGTCGCGCTCGGCTACGGGACCACCGGCCTCACCGTGGGGCAGCGGGTGTTCGGCCTGACCGACTGGGCCCGTGACGGGTCCCTGGCCGAGTACACCGCGGTGGAGGCCCGCAACCTCGCCCCCCTCGCGGCCGACATCGACCACACCGTGGCCGCCGCCCTGCCGATCTCCGGACTGACCGCGTGGCAGGGACTGTTCGACCACGCCCACCTCACGACGGGCCAGACCGTCCTCGTGCACGGCGCCGCGGGTGGCGTCGGCTCCCTCGCCGTCCAACTCGCGCGCGAGGTGGGCGCCCACGTGATCGGCACCGGCCGGGCCGACGACCGGGACACCGCGCTCGGCCTCGGCGCGCACGACTTCCTCGACCTGGCCGCCGACGACCTGCACGACGTCGGCCCGGTGGACGTGGTGTTCGACGTCATCGGCGGCGACGTCCTCACCCGGTCGACCGAACTGGTACGCCCGGGCGGCACCGTCGTCACCATCGCCGCGCCGCCCGCCGTGCGGCCGAAGGACGGGCGGGCCGTCTTCTTCGTCGTCGAACCCGACCGTGCCCGGCTGGCCGACCTCGCCGAGCGCGTCCGGGCCGGACGGCTCAGGCCCGTCGTCGGCGCGGTGCGACCGCTCTCCGAGGCGGTCGCCGCCTTCGCCCGCGACCGCCGCACGCCCGGTAAGACCATCATCCTGGTCGCGGACGAGCAGGAAGCGCGGCACCCGTGACCGGTGCGGGACGTGCCGGGCGGCGTTTGCGGATAACCGCCGGGTCTGGCGACAACCTCGACGCGAGGAGACTCGAATGGCCCGGGTGATCGTGGGGGCCACCCCCTTCCACGGGCACGTCGGCCCGGTCCTCACGGTCGCGGCGGACCTGGTCGGGCGGGGGCACGAGGTGGTCGTCTACACCGGATCCCGGTTCGCGGAGCGCGTACTGGCGATCGGGGCACGGTTCCGGGCGCTGCCGCCGGAGGCCGACCTCGACGACCGGAAGCTGGACACGCTCTTCCCGGAACGGGCCGCGCTGCCGCCCGGCCCGGCCCGGCTGTCGTTCGACTTCACCCACTTCTTCCTCGGCCACCTGCCCGCGCAGCTGCGGGGTCTACGGGCGCTCCTGGCGGAGTTCCCCGCGGATGTGGTCCTCGGCGAGCTCGGGTTCTGGTCGATACCGGCGCTCAGCCTCTCCGCCGCGCCGAAGGAACGCCCGACGCTCGTGACGCTCGGCTCCGTCCCGTTGCTGATCCAGAGCGAGGACACTCCCGCGTTCGGTGCCGGGCTCCTGCCGATGCCGGGCGGGGAGGCGCGCGCCCGCAATCGCGCGATGAACGCCGAGGTGCGCCGGCTCTTCGCCGACCTGCAGCGATTCGGCGAGGCGACGCTCGAGTCGCTGGGCCTGACGATGCCCGGCTACCTCTTCGACGCGCCGTTCCACCGCACCGACCACTACCTGCAGCTCACGGTGCCCAGCTTCGAGTACCCCCGCAGCGACCTGCCGGCGCACGTCCGGTTCGTCGGTACGCTGCCGCCGGCCTCCACCGGCGACTACGCGGAGCCGGCCTGGTGGCCCGAGCTGTCGGAAGACCGGCCGGTGGTGGTCGTCACCCAGGGCACCGTCGCCAACGCCGACCTGACCGACCTGGTCGTGCCCACGGTGCGCGCCCTCGCCAACCTCGACGTCCTGGTGGTGGCCGCCACCGTACGCGAGGACGGGCCCGACGTGGTGCGCCGTGCCCTGGCCGAGGTGCCGGACAACGTGCGGCTGGCCGGCTTCGTGCCGTTCGACCGGCTGCTGCCGCACGCCGACGTGCTCGTCACCAACGGCGGGTACGGCGGGGTGCAGACCGCCCTCTACCACGGGGTCCCGCTGGTGGTCGCCGGTGCCAGCGAGGACAAGCCGGAGGTGGCCGCCCGGGTCGAGTGGAGCGGCACCGGCGTCAACCTGCGCACCGCGACGCCCGAGGTCTCGGACCTGCGCGCCGCGGTGCGGACGGTGCTGGACGACCCGGGCTTCCGCTTCCGGGCCGCGACCATGGCGAAGGAGATCGGGCAGTACGACCCGTTCGACGCGATAGCCGAGATCGTCGAGGGAGCCGTCCGCCGCTGAACGGGCGGGGAGCGCGGTGTGACGGTGGCTGCCGAGAGCCACCGTCAGACCGAGGCCGAGCCGGCGCGGCTGTGCGCGGGCTGTGGCCCTGTGCGGCACGGACGCGGTCGCGCTGGACGACGGTTGACGGGCGGACGGGCCGCGTCGTCAGCGGTCCCCGCGGTCCAGGGTGGCGACCTCGCGTACGGACTCGGCGATGGCCCGGAAGTCCTTCTTGAGGAGTGCGCCGTGGTTGCTGGGGACCTTCGCGCCGACCCGGATGTGGGGGTTGCGGGCGGTCACCCCGTCGAGACTGGTGCGGATCCGTTCCTGCTCGTCGCCGCGGCTCCCGAGGGACGTGCCCGAGGCGACCACGTACCGCACGGGGACGGTGATGGCGTCCAGCACCGGCCCCAGCTCGCGTTCCCGGGAGAGCCGGCCGAGCTCGATGTTGCTGTTCGCCTGCTGCTCGGCGGTCATGCGGGGGGCCAGGCCGGTCGGGCGCAGCAGCGGCAGGAACAGGTTCAGCCGCCGGAACAGCTTCCGGATCCGCTGCTCCATGGCCTCGTCGAGCCAGTCGTACGGGAAGGCGCCGTCGACCAGGACCGCGCCCAGGGCCCGCTCCGGATTCCGGTTGGCCCAGTGCGCCGCGACGACCGCTCCGTAGGACCAACCCACCACCAGCGCCCGGTCGACCCCGCGGGCGGCGAGAACGGCGTCGACGTCCCGGACGGCCGCCTCGAAGGAGTAGTCGGCGGAACGCTTCGACCTGCCCCGGGCCCGCTCGTCGTAGGTGATGTGCCGGTAACCGGTGCCGAGCTCCGCGATGACCCGTCGCCAGTAGCCCTGGGTGGCGAACTGGCCGTTGAGGTAGACGACGGGGACACCGGGGCCGCCGCTGTCGGTGACGGCCAGGGCCGTGTCCTCCACGGGCACCATGCCGGTCCACTTCGCGCTTCCCGAGGACGTGCTGTTCGCGGTCATGTCTTCCACCTGTTCGCGTTGAGGGATCTGACGACTTCTCCGGGCCCGGCAGCGGATCGCAGGCCCTGGGGCGCCGACGGCTGTGGTCGGCGGTGACCGGCCGGGCCTCGATCGCGGTGGCCCGGCCGGGTGTCGCTGGTTCCGCTGGCTCAGAGGCTGCGGGCGGTGATGTTGCCGTGGGAGGTGGTGGCGTGGATGTCGAGTTGGGTGGCGCCGTCGTTCTTGAGCGCGTTGCTGACGCGGCCGTGGCCGGTGCCGGCGTCCAGGCTGGCCGAGACGCCGCCGGCGGCGGCGACGGAGATGTCGCCGGAGTGGGTGCGCAGCACGACCGTGCCGCGAGTGGCCTCGGCGATCCGGATGTCGCCCCGCGCGGTGCTGATCTCCGCGGGGCCGTTGAGCCGGCCGACCTCGACGTCGCCGTCGATCGCCGTGAGGCGGACGCTCGCCGCCTCGTCGATCTTGATTCGACGGTACGCGCCGTCGAAGGTCACGTCGCCGAGGCGTCCCACGCCCCGGAGTTCGGCACTGGCGGTCCTGGCCTCGATCCGGGAACCAGCGGGCAGCTGGACGGTGACCTCCAGGGATCCGGAGGGGCCGAGGAGCTGACTGGTGGGCGCCGAGGTCGTGATCCGCAGGACGCCGTCGGCGTACGCCACGCTGGTGTGGGCGGCGGCCCTGCTGTCGCGGCTCCTCGCGGGATCGGCGGGCCGGACCTCGACGGTGGTGTCGGCGCGGTCCGCGGCGATGACCTGGACGCGGCCTGCGGGGATGTCCAGGACGGCGGTGATCGGGGCGGGGGTGTCGAACTTCTCCATCGTGCTCTCCCGTGCTCGCTCGCTTTTTCTGATGCCGGAAACGCTACGTTGCTTTCCAAAAAGCAGCAACTAACTCGTTGCATTAGAGCGGCAAAGATGCAGGTCAGAGGATCGAAATCATTGCAACAGGCCTGAGGGCAACGCAACGCGACGGTGCCGTGCGTTGCAATAGCACGGGAGTGAACGCTATGGTCGGGAGTCGGGACCGTCATGGAGACGATTGAGGGAGATCGCGGTGCCGGGAGGCAGACTCACCCAGCAGGAACGCCAGCAGATCGCGCTGGGGCTGGCCGACAGCCTCCCCTACGCCGAGATCGCCCGACGCCTCGACCGTCCGACCTCGACGGTCACCCGTGAGGTGATGCGCAACGGTGGCCCCACCGCGTACCGCGCCGACCTGGCCCACCGCGCCACCGAACGGCGTGCCCACCGGCGCAGGCCCACCGCGTCCCGGGCCGCGGTCGCCGTCACCCAGCCGTACGGACGCGACGCCGAGGCGCTGGCCGAGTACGAGGAGACCTTCACGACGGTCCTCATGGCCTCGGGCCTGTCCAAGATGCCGGCCCGGGTGCTGACCTGCCTGTTCACCACCGACGCGGGCAGCCTCACCGCGTCCCAGCTCGCCCAGCGTCTCGGGGTCAGCCCGGCGTCCATCTCCAAGGCGATCGCCTTCCTGGAGAGCCAGAGCCTCGTGCGCCGAGTACGCGACGAACGCCGCCGTGACCGCTACGTCGTCGACGACGAACTCTTCTACCAGGCGACCATTGCCAGCGCGCGGGCCAACGACCAACTCGTCGAGACCGCACGCCGGGGCGTCGCCATCCTGGGCGCCGACACCCCCGCCGCCACCCGCCTGGAGAACATCGCCCGCTTCCTCGACTTCATCAGCGAGAGCATCACGCGCGCCGCCGAGCAGGCCCGCGACGTCCTCCACACCCGACCCGCACCACCCGCCGGCGACGCCGCCGACCACGGGTAGCCGTCCGCTCGTCGGCGGTGCCACCGGTCGTCGAGAGGTGGCCCGCCACGGGTGCGGTGGGGGCCAGGCGGTGCCTGACCCCCACCGGTCGGTCCGGTTCCGTCAGCCCAGGTACTTCTCCCACGGGCCGGTGATGGCCAGGGTGAGGCCCGGGTCCTGCATGTTGACGAAGAGCACCCTGCCGTCGGCCGTGAAGGTCGGCCCGCAGAACTCCGAGTCGTTGAGCTGGTTGCGGGCGATCGCGTACGTCGGGCCGCCCGGGATGGCGCTGAGCACGTGGGAGGCGCCCGAGCCGTCCTCGGCGAGCACCAGGCTTCCCCACGGCGTGACGGTCACGTTGTCCGGCCCGTCGAAGGTGAGGTCGTTGTACTTGACCGGCGCACCCTCCTCGGACTGGGTCTGGTGCGGGAAGTACGTCACCAGCTGGATGGTCTGGGCGCGGTAGTCATAGAACCAGACCATGCCGTCGTGCGGGGCCGCGTCGGCCGGGAGGTCACCCTCGTCCCACGCGTACGAGTTGACCACGTACACGCCCTCGTCGGTGCCCCACACGCCCTCGAACTTGCGGCCACGGGTGACCTGGCCGTCGGCGAACTGCTCGCGCACCGGCGTGGTCCGCGCGTCGCGGTCGGGCACCTCGATCCACTTCACCGGGAACGGGCGGCCCAGTTGAGCCGACGTCAGGTAGGCGACGTCCGGCAGCACCGAACCGTCGTCCATGATGATCTGCATCGCGGCGAGGACGCCCGCGTTCGGGGCGAGGCCGGTGAGCACGCCGGGCCCGAGCTTGACGCCACGCGGCGCGGTCCAGCGGTAGAAGAGGCCGTTCGGGCCGTCAGCGTCCTCGGAGAGGTAGATCCTGGTCCGGTCCTTGTCGACCGCCAGGGCCTCGTGGGAGTAGCGACCCAGGCACTTGATCGGCCGCGGGTCCGCGCCGCCGTCGGCCCGGACCTCGAAGACGTAGCCGTGGTCCTTCCGGAAGACACCGGACCGGCCGCCCTCCTCCCACGTGTCGCCGGCCCGGTCCTCGGTCTCCTCGCAGGTGAGCCAGGTGCCCCAGGGGGTCGGACCGCCGGCGCAGTTGGCGACCGTGCCGGAGAGGGCCACGAACTCGCCGAGGTTCCGGCCCGCACGGTCGGTCTTGATGACGGTGCAGCCACCGGCGTCGACGGCGCCCGGGTCGTAGACCGTGCCCTTGACGTGCGGCACGCCGAACTCCGCACCCGGGTCGATCTCGTGGTTCTGGATCAGGGTGTAGCGGCCGTGGCCGCTGTCGTAGACGGCCATGCCGTCGTGGTCGGCGGGGGTGAGGCCCTGGCCGTGGTCGAGGCGGGTGACACCGGTCCGGGTCACGATGGTGTAGCTGAAGCCCTCCGGCAGGGCCAGGATGCCGTCGGGGTCGTCCACGAGCGGCGGGAAGGGCACGTGGCCGGCGCCGGCCGGCGGGCGCGGCCGACCCGGGTGGGCCTGGGCCAGGGACGGGAAGCTGCCGGCGACGGCGAGGCCCACACCGGCGGCGGCACCGCCGGCGAGGAAGGTGCGGCGAGAGGAAGGCACGGGGATCAGCTCCTGGTCAAGACAAGTGCGACGACCTCGCAGCCAACTCCTGCGGACGGACACCGACGCGTCGCTCACGGGATCGCCCGGTGACATCGGAGTTAAGAATCAGGGCTGATCGCGCGTCACCCGGGCGGCGCACCACCTCGGGAGACCGGCGCCGCCCGACCGGTCGTGGCAGCTCGGGCGCGGCTCGGCCGGCCG
Source organism: Micromonospora xinjiangensis (assembly GCF_056150165.1). NCBI lineage: Bacteria > Bacillati > Actinomycetota > Actinomycetes > Micromonosporales > Micromonosporaceae > Micromonospora > Micromonospora xinjiangensis. The sequence continues at coordinate 80,315 of NZ_JAXCFO010000008.1, forward strand.
GTCCGCGCCGGCTCAGGCGGTGACCGCGTCGACGATCTTCTCCACGCCCCATCGGTAGGCGGTCCCGAGGTCGCCGCCGAGCCGGAACGCCTCGGCGAGCTCCATCATCAGGAACCCGTTGGCCCACGCGGTCACGGTGCGCGCCGCCTCCAGCGCGTGCTCGTCGCCGGCGAGGCGTCGGGTGGCCTCCAGCACCGGGGCGCTCGCCCGGGCGAGGACGCCCGGGTCCGGCCGCGCGCCGGCCGGCAGGGGGCCGAAGATGAGCCGGTAGGCGTGCGGGCGCGTGTGGGCGAAGGCGCGCAGCTCGTGTGCCACCTCGACCAGGATGGCCCGGGGGTCGTCGCCGGCCCGTGCCGCGGCGCCCCGGACCCGGGTGCCCAGGTCGTCGGCGGTGGCTTCGACGATGCGGCGGATCAGCTCGTCCCGGTCGCGGACGCGCTTGTACAGCGACGGTGCCCGCACGCCGACCCGGGCGGCCACAGCCTGCATCGTGAGTGCCTCCGGTCCCTGGTCCTCGATGATCGCGCGGCCGGCCTCGACGATCGCCTCGGTCGTCGTGCGTTCTGGCGTGGGCACGAGCCCTCCCTCCGTTGGCTATTGCCATTAGCCATGATGGCTAACTATCGTAGCCTTCATGGAACTCGCTCCGGGACTGCACCGCATCGGCAACGACCTCGTCGCCGTCCACCTGATCATCGGCGACGACGGCGTCACCCTCATCGACGCCGGCCTGTCGGGCCACTACAAGGAGCTGCGTGCGGAGCTGCGCGCCGCCGGCCGCGACCTGGACGACGTCCGCGCCGTGGTCCTCACGCACGGCGACACCGACCACCTGGGGTTCGCCGAGCGCCTGCGCGCGGAGAACGGGATCCCGATCCACGTCCACGAGGCGGACGCCGCCCGGGCGCGCGGCGAGGAGCGGACCAGCCCCGCGTGGGGCGGGATGCGGTTGGCGGCGACCGCGCGCTTCCTCACCTACGCCGCGCGCAAGGGTGGCCTGCGGACCCGGCATCCGGAACAGGTGACGACCTTCCGCGACGGCGACGTGCTGCCGCTGCCGGGCTCACCGCGCATCATCGCGCTGCCCGGGCACTCCCCGGGCAGCGTCGCCGTGCACGTGCCCGCCGTGCGTGCCCTGTTCGTCGGCGACGCCCTGACCACCCGTCACGTGCTCACCGGGGCGACCGGCCCGCAGCCCGCGCCGTTCACCGACGATCCCGCGGCCGCGGCGGAGGCGCTGGCCCGACTGGAACACGTCGAGGCCGACTGGGTCATCCCCGGTCACGGCGAGCCGTGGACCGGCGGTGTGCCGGCGCTGCTCGCCGCCTACCGCGCCGCGGCGGCGTAGCCGGGCCGGTTCGACCCGGCCCACGGTCACGCCGCGATCCCGCCGGCCCGACGCCGGTCCGGCGGGCGTCTCCAGTGGACGCCTCCGCCGGCGGGTGCCGGCAGGGCCGACCGGTCGCCCGGGCCGGGCCGGGACCTCGGCCCCTGCCTGACCGGGGCGCGCGGCCCGCACCAGGCCGCCGCGCTGGCCGTGGCCGCGCGCGCGAAGCGTCACAGGCGCGTGTGAAGATCGCCGCCGTGACCCGATGGATCTACAACGACCGCCCCGAGAGCGTCAGGTTCCTCACCGACCGGATCGCGGAGCCGGGCCGCGGTGAGATCGAGGACGAGATCTGGGGCTGGATCGTGCGCGGCGAGGACGACGCCGACGAGTTCCTGGACTGCTTCGATGTGGACGAGCAGCGCCACGGCGCGACGGACGAGGAGCTCAGGGCGGCGTACGACAGCGCCGTGGCCGCCCGTCGCGAGCAGCAGCGCGGGTGGGGCGAGGTGCGCGGCAACCTCACCCGCGCCTTCGCCGAACTCACCGAGCGGGGCGTGCTGGCCAGGGAGAACTTCAGCTGCTGCGGCACCTGCGCGGCCGCCGAGATCCACGACGAGCGCGACGACTCCCGGCACTGGCACGGATACCTGTGGTACCACCAGCAGGACACGGAGTCGCTGATCGCGAGCGGGGACGGCGAGGTCTACCTGGGCTACGGCGCCTATCCGCCGGTGGACTTCGACGAGGACGCCTACGCCGCCCTGCCCGAGGCCGACCAGCAGGCCCGTTACCAGGCCGACCTCGAACGGCTGCTGGACGACATCGTCTTCCCGGTCCTGCGCGGGCACGGCATGCGGGTGGAGTGGAACCGCAAGCAGTCCAAGCGGATCCGGGTCACCGGCGCCCAGTGGTACGCGCCGTTGAGCTGACGACGTTTCCCGGCGGGCCGCCACCGGGCCGCCCCACGGCACGAAGTCGTGCAACCTTTTCCGGTCACATCCGGTACTACCTGGTGACCGGCGGGGGAGAAGGGCGGCGACGTGATCACACCGGAGGGCTTCGACGAGTTCGTCGCGACCCGCTCTGCCCGGCTCCTGCGCACCGCGTTCCTGCTCACGCGGGAATGGGCGTCGGCCGAGGATCTGCTGCAGATTGCGCTGGCGCGGGCGTGGGAGGCGTGGCGGCGGATCGAGGGTGACCCCGAGCCGTACGTCCGGCGGATCATCGTCAACTCGTACGCGTCGTCGTGGCGCCGTCGCTGGCGGGGCGAGCTGGCCACGGCCGAGCTTCCCGAGGCGGCCGCGACGGCGGACCCGTACGCGGGCCTCGACGACCGGGACCGACTCTGGCGGGCACTGGGCCGCCTGCCGCGGCGGCAGCGCGCCGTGCTCGTGCTGCGGTACTTCGAGGACATGTCGGACGCCGAGATCGGCGACGTCCTCGGCTGTTCGGTCGGCACGGTGAAGAGCCAGGCCAGCCGGGCGGTCGCCAAGCTCCGGCTCGACGAGACCCTGGCGCCGGAAGGGATGCTGCCATGAACCTGAGCGATCTCGGCCGGGTGCTCGACGAGCGTTCCACCGAACCGGCGGAGCACGTCCCGCACGACGAGCGGCTGCGCGGCGTACGGGCGAAGGTGGTCGCGCGACGGCGCCGCCGGATCGCGACCTGGGTGACCTGCGCGGTGCTCGCCCTGGGCGGGGTCGCCGCGGCCGCCGTGGTGCCCGGGCTCCGCCCGGACACCACCCCCACCCCGGCGACCAGCCCGTCACCGGTACGCACCATCGAGGGATTCCCCGAGTACGCCCACGGCGCCCGGCTCGTGGCGGCGAAGTCCGCGGCGCTGCCCGAACGTCGCGTCGAGCTGACGATCGTGCCGACGACCCTCGACCTCGTCGTCTCCACCCGCTGCGACGACCCGCTGCTCCAGGAGCAGCTCAGCGTCAACGGCCACGACGTCACGTCCCGGGGCGACTGCGGCGCCGTCCACCTGGGGCCCGGCTGGGCCGAGTACGACGTGGCGGTCGACAGGCCCGCCACCTTCGTCCTGACGATCACCGGGATCCGCCCGTTGGACCAGTCGGGGAAGATCCAGACGCAGGTTCCGCACACCGGCGGCACGTTCGGGCTGGCGGTCAGCGAGCGGACCACTCTCGAGAAGTATCCGGTGCCGTCCCGACCGGCGGGAGCCCTCGGCCCGCTGACGCTGCCGGCCGGCTGCACCGGGGTGCCGTGCCCGGGCTTCCTCATCCTCCGGTCCGATCCCGCCGACCCGTCGCGCCCCGTACGGCAGACCGTGAGCTGGAAGGCCGTCGAATCCATCCACCTGGTGGCCCAGACGCCCGGGGTGCTGCGCCTGCGCGTCAACGGCATCGAGATCACGACCGGCCGGTGGTGGGACTACTCGATGGACCCCGACAGCATGTACGGGGACTCCGACGGCCGCTGGAAGCGGGACTTCGGCCTGGACCTGCGTCCCGGCGATTCCGTCGCCGTCGAGGTCGTCCCCGAGCAGGTCACCGGAGATTGGCAGGTCGTCTTCCGCCAGTCGCAGACCTGAGACCGCGACCGGCTCGCTCGTCGCCCGCCCGAAGGTCCGCGCGCGCCCGGTCAGCGGCCCCGGCGGGCGTTGAGCCGGGCGGCCTGTCGGGTCAGGTGGTCGCGTTCGGCGAGGTTGGGCGCCCGGCGAGCCGCCTCGGCGTACAGCCGCGCCGCCGTCACCAGGTCGCCGTCCCGCTCGTGGAGGTACGCCGCCACCGCCGAGTGGCGGGGCAGTGAGTCGTCCAGCGCCGCGAGTGCCGCCAGCCCGGCGCGGGGACCGTCGGCCTCGCCGACCGCCACCGCGCGGTTGAGCCGGACGACCGGGTTGTCGGTCAGGCGTGCCAGCTCGTCGTACCACTCCAGAATCTGCACCCAGTCGGTCTCCTCGGCGGTGAGCGCGTCGGCGTGCAGCGCCGCGATGGCGGCCTGGGCCTGGAACTCGCCGAGCCGGTCACGGGCGAGGGCCGCCTGCAGGATCGCGATGCCCTCGGCGATCGCCGCGGTGTCCCATCGGCCGCGGTCCTGCTCGGCGAGGGGCACCAGGCTGCCGTCGGCTGCGGTCCGGCTGGCGCGCCGGGCGTGGTGGATCAGCATGAGGGCGAGCAGCCCCGCCACCTCCGGGTGGTCGATCGCGGCCGCGAGCTGCCGGGTGAGCCGGATGGCCTCGGCGGCGAGGTCGACGTCGCCGGAGTAGCCCTCGTTGAAGACCAGGTAGAGCACGCGGAGCACGGTGGCGACGTCGCCGGGGCGGTCGAACCGTACGTCGGAGAGGGTGCGCTTGGCCCGGCTGATGCGCTGCGCCATGGTCGCCTCGGGCACGAGGTAGGCCTGGGCGATCTGGCGGGTGGTCAGCCCGCCGACGGCGCGCAGCGTGAGCGCGACCGCGGACGACGGCGTCAGCGACGGGTGGGCGCACAGGAAGTAGAGCTGGAGCGTGTCGTCCACCGCGGGCGTCGGCCCGGGCGTCGGCTCCTCGTCGACGAGTTCCTCACGCCGGCGGCGGGCGGCGTCGGCCCGGGTCGCGTCGAGGAACTTGCGCCAGGCCACGGTGACCAGCCAGCCCTTCGGGTCCCGGGGCGGATCGGTCGGCCAGACGCGGAGCGCCTCGACCAGCGCGTCCTGCACGGCGTCCTCGGCCGCCGCGAAGTCGGCTCCGCGGCGGCCGAGGACCCCGAGCACGCTCGGTGTGAGGCTCCGGAGCAGGGCCTCATCCATCGGTCACTCCGTGATGGTGGGCGGCTCGGTCAGGAACGGCCGCAGCTCGAGCCACTCGTGGATCGGCCTCCCGCCCGCACCGGGAGCGGCCGACAGCTCCCCGGCCAGCTCGACGGCGCGCTCGTAGCTGTCGACGTCGATCACCATCCAGCCGGCGATCAGGTCCTTGGTCTCGGCGAACGGGCCGTCGGTGACCGGCGGGCGTCCCTCGCCGTCGTACCGGACGAACGTCCCCTCGGGGGCGAGCGCCTGACCGTCGACGAACTCGCCGCTCTTCTCCAGGCGGGCCGCGAAGTCGTTCATGTACTGCACGTGCGCCGAGATCTCCTCCGGCGTCCACTGGTCCATGGGCACGTCGTTGACCGCGGCCGGGGCACCCCGGTAGTGCTTGAGCAGCAGGTACTTGGCCATCGTGGCTCTCCTCGATGCTGTGGTGCGACCCATCTTGGTCACGTTCACCCCGGGGACGGAACCGGTCACGGGTTCTCGACATCCTCGAGGCGCCGAATCAGCGAAAATTCTGCGGGCCGCACCGAGTACACCGTCCCGGCGGGTGAGGGTCAGGAGGCCGTGGCGGGCTTCCGGGTGGGATCGGCCGAGGCCGCGCCGTGAGCGGGGCGGCGGGTCAGGACCCGGGGGCCGGACGCCGTGATGGCGACGGTGTGTTCCGAGTGGGCGGTGCGGGAGCCGTCCGCGGAGCGGATCGTCCAGCCGTCGTCGTCAAACCTGATCTTGTCGGTGGAGCGGCAGAACCAGGGCTCGATGGCGATGGTGAGGCCGGGGTGGAGCTTCAGGCCCCGGCGGGCGCGGCCGTCGTTGGAGACGTGCGGGGCCTCGTGCATCGTGCGCCCGATGCCGTGGCCGCCGAACTCGCCGTTGACGCCGTACCCGTAGGAGCGGGCGACCTCGCCGATCGCGGCGGAGATGTCGCCGAGGCGGCCGCCGGGCTGGGCGGCGGCGATGGCGGCCTCCAGCGCGACCTCGGTGGCCTCGATCAGCTTCAGGTCGGCCGGGTCGGGGGTGCCGACGACGACGGAGACCGCGGAGTCGGCGACCCAGCCGTCGATGCCGACGGCCATGTCGATGCTGAGCAGGTCACCGTCGCGCAGGACGTAGTCGTGCGGCAGGCCGTGCAGCACCGCGTCGTTGACCGACAGGCACAGCACGTTGCGGAACGGGCCGCGGCCGAACGAGGGGGCGTAGTCCCAGTAGCAGGATTCGGCACCGCGTTCCTTGATCCGCCGGCGGGCGTGGTGTTCGAGGTCCATCAGGTTGACGCCGACGGCGGCGACCTCGGTCAGCTCGGCGAGCAGCTCGCCGACGAACTGGCCGGTCACCGCCATCCGGTCGATCTCCTCGGCGGACTTGAGCTCGATCACGACAGCCTCCCTCTTCCTGTGCGGTATTTTTATACCACGTCGGGTCGGGGCCGTTCGGAGGGATATCCTGCTCGCATGGTTCGCCAACCGCTCACCGCCGAACAGATCGCCGCGGGCCAGCGCCTCGGAGCCGCCCTCCGGGCCGCGCGCGCCGGTCGCAGCCTCGTCGAGGTGGCCCTGGCGGCCGGCATCTCTCCCGAGACGCTCCGCAAGATCGAAGCGGGTCGCCTTCCCGCGCCGGCGTTCGGCACGGTGGTCTGCCTGAGCCAGGCCCTCGACGTCCCCCTCGGCGACCTGGCCGACGTCTGGCTGGCCGAGACGTCCGTCGGCCAGGCGTCGTAGGTGTGGCCGGTAAGGCTCTCCTGCGGGCTTGTCCGAGTTGTCGAACGCGGCCGGAGCCCGGCCATCGCTGAGGGTGCGGTGGAAACGCTCGATGTCGCCGTCGGGCACGGGCGCGGTCGGAGGCCTTCACCTCCCTACGACATCAGACCGTGTCGTCACACAACCTCGACCAACCTGCCTGGACAGCAGACCTAAGGCTGGTCGAGGGCCGGATCGGCACCCGCGTCGGCGGCCCGCAGCAGGCCGTGTTCGCTGGCGATCCGTTCGATCTCGGCGGGCGTGCCCGCCATGATCGTGCGGGCGTGCGCGGTGACGAGGTCGGCCGGCCAGTCCCACCACGCGGCACGGCGCAGCCGTGCGATGTCGGCGTCGTCGAAGCGCTGCCGGATCGGCTTTGCCGGGTTGCCGCCGACGACGGTGTAGGGCGGCACGTCGGCGGTGACCGTCGCGCCGGCCGCGATGATGGCGCCGTCGCCGATCCGGACGCCGGGCATGACCAGAGCCTGGAACCCGAACCAGACGTCGTTGCCGACGACGGTGTCGCCCCGGCTCGGCATGGCGGTGACGATGTCGAGGGTCCGCTCGGCCCACTCGCCGCCGAACATGGTGAACGGGTAGGTGGAGACGCCGACGGTCGGGTGCTGGGCGCCCGCCATCAGGAACCGGGTGCCGGACGCGATGGCGCAGTACCTGCCGATGACCAGGCGTTCCGGCCCGTAGCCGTAGAGGACGTTGCGGCGTTCGAAGTCGGTCGCCTCGTCGGGATCGTCGTAGTAGGTGTAGTCGCCCACGACGATCTTCGGCGACGAGACCAGTGGTTTGAGGAACACCACGCGGTCGAAGGCGGGGAGCGGGTGGACGGTCATGGGATTCGGGGTCAAGGGTGTCCTCCCAGTGGGATGGTCGGTGTATCCGGTGGGGTGGCCCGTCAGGCGTGCAGGTCCGCCAGCACGCGCGCCCGGGTGGGATGGCGCAGCTTCCGCAACGCCTGGCTCTCGATCTGGCGAACGCGTTCCCGGGTCAGCCCGATGCTCCTGCCGATCTCGTCGAGTGTCCTCGGCCGGTCGTCGTCGAGGCCGAACCGCTGGCAGAGCACGGTCGCCTCCCGCTCCGACAGGGTGGCCAGCGCGGTGTCCAGGTAGCGCCGTCGCCAGGACGACGCGACCCGGTCGGCGGGATCGGGCGCCTCGTCGGGGATGAGGTCACCCAGCTCGGCCGTGCTGGTGTCCCCGGCGACCGGTGTGTGCAGCGAGATCGGCTCCCGGTCGTGCCGCAGCAGCAGTTCGACCTTCTCGACGGGCACGTCGAGTCGGGCGGCGATCTCGGCGGCGGTCGGTTCCCGGTCGAGTTCCCGGGCCAGCGTGCGGCGGGCCCGGGTCATCCGGTGGAGCACGTCGACCATGTGCGCCGGCAGGCGGATGGCGCGGCTCTGGTCCGCCAGGGCCCGGCCGATCGCCTGCTTGATCCACCAGGTGGCGTACGTCGAGAACTTCAGGCCGCGCCGGTGGTCGAACTTCTCCACCGCTCGCATCATGCCGGTGGTGCCCTCCTGGATCAGGTCGAGCAGGGGCAATCCACCGGCGACCGCGTACCGTTTGGCGATCGAGACGACCAGCCGCAGGTTGGCCTCGATCATGTGCTGCCGGGCGCGCCGCCCGTCGGCGGCGACCCGGTGCAGCCGGTCCCGTTCGGCCGGGCCGATCCGGTCCGCGTCGGTGTCCAGGCGGCGCTGTGCCAGGCTTCCGGCCTCGATACGTTCGCCGAGGCGCACCTCCTGCTCCGCCGTCAGCAGGGGGGTGCGCCCGATCGTCCGGAGGTAGTCGGCGACGGCGTCGGTGGTGGGGCCGGCGGGGCGAGTGGTGACGGGCAAGAGGCGACGTCCTTCCGGGTCGGGGAATGCCGAGACGGCTCGGGGCGCGCAACGGGTGGTCAGCGGCGACCGGGGATGCGGTGCGGTCGGTGCCGGGGGGCGATCACGGGGAGGTGCGGGCGGCGCACCGGGATGCCGCGGTCGCCGTGCCTCCGCCGTGCCCGGCCGGCGTAGGGGCTGGTGATGGCGGGGTCGCTGGTGTGGGCGGACATGTGGCGCTCCCTCCTGTGCCGTCGTTCGGCACGACACAAACTTAGGTCGAACACAAACCCGTGTCAAGCATAAATGTTGGCTCATCCCAGGTATAGTGCCGACATGACCGCGCAGACCACCGGCCTCAGGGCCCTGAAAAAGCGCCAGACCAGGGAGAACATCTCGGCTCAGGCCACCCGCCTGTTCCTGGAACGTGGCTTCGACAACGTGACCATCGCCGACGTGGCGGCCGCCGCCCAGGTCGCCAAGATGACCGTCACCAACTACTTCCCCCGCAAGGAGGACCTGGCCCTGGACATGCACGACGTGTTCGTGCAGCAACTCGCCACCGCCGTGCGGGACCGCTTACCCGGCGAGTCGGCGCTGGCGGCCCTGCGCCGCACCTACCTGGCGGGCGTGGCCGCCCAGGATCCGGTCATCGGGTTCTCGGGTCCCCAGTTCGCCCGAATGATCACCGACAGCCCGGCGCTCGTGGCCCGCCTCCGCGAGTTCCACGACGACCGGGAAAAGGCCCTGGCCGCCGCCCTCGCCGAGGAGACCGGCAGCCCGGACGACGACGTCATGCCCCGCGTCGCCGCCGCCCAGCTCGCCGGCGTCCACCGGCTGCTGTTCGACGAGACCATGCGTCTCACCCTCGCGGGACACACCGGCGAGGACGTCGCGAAGGCCCTCACCCACTACGCACGGGTCGCCTTCGACGCGCTCGAACCCTCGCTCGGCGGTTATGCCGTCCGCCCGGACCGGCCCAGCCGGCGGCGGACACCCCGATGAGACCCGCAGGCGGCGGGCGGGCCGGGCGGCGATCGACGAGGTGCCGGCGACGCCGCACGGAAGGGCACTATATTTGCGGGGGTGACTGCGCCCGTTCCCGGCACCGCCAGGCAGATTCCCCCGTACACTTCAGACCCCGCAGCGATGGACGGTGATCCACCGGGGGCTGTCCGTCCCGTCTGGCTGCTGATCGGGCCGGCGCTCGCCGCGTCGATGGGCGCCTTCCTGCTCGCCGTCACCGTCGGACCGGAGTGGACGGCGATCCAACGGGAGGTGCAGCTACCGGCCTCGGCCATCCTCTGGGTCTTCGTCGCCTACCTGCTGCCGGCGGCTCTGGCGGCTCCGGTCGGGGCCGTGGTCGGCCGGCGGTGGCCGACGGCCGTGGCGCTCTCCGCGATCGCGCTGCTGATCATCGGGGCGTTGCTGACCGCGCTGGCCTCGGGAGGCGGCATGCTGCTCGCCGGGCGCGGGGTGACCGGGTTCGCCGCGGGTCTCGCCTGGGGCGTCACCGGTGTGTTGGTCGCGGAGTCGAGGGCCCGGCGTGCGCGGCTGCTACCCGTCGTCGCCGGCGTGGTGCTGCTGGCGCTGGTGCTCGGCCCGGTGGTCGCGGCGTTCGTGCAGCGTGCGCTCGGCTGGCGATGGCCCCTCATGCTGGCCCTGCCCTTCGGGCTGGTGGCGTTGGTGGCCACCGCGGTGTGCGGGATCGTCGTGCTGGTCCGGGGCGCGTCCCGGCCGCCTCAGCCGCACCTCGCGTCCGGCCAGCCGGCGGCCGCCCCCAGCGCACCGCCGGGCCGATCCTGGAGGGCCCCGGCCCCGGCCCCGGCGCCGGCCCCGGAGCGGTCCTCGGTGCTGCTTGTGGTGGCCGTCGAGGGTGTCCAGCAGGTGGCGACGTCCTCGTCCGGGATGGATCTCGTGCCGGAGGTGGCCCGGCTGCTCGGCTCGGAGAACATCCGATCCACCCGGCTCGGCACCGACCTCACCCTGTGGCACGCCGAGGACGGCCCCGGGCGTCCCCGAGCGGGCGAGCCCAACCCGGCGGCGAGCCGACTCGCCGCCGAGCACGGCCTGCCGCCGGTGGCCGGCCCGGCCGTCGTCACCGGCCCGATCCTGCACGGCAGCCCCTACCCGCTCGACGCCGACCAAGCCGAAGGGATCGTGACCCGCCTGCGCGGGTGATTCCGGGTAGGCGGGGTCCTCGGCCTCGGCCTAGCCGTGCTGGAGGGCGAGGATGAGCGTCATGGCGGCGTAGGTGGTCAGCAGGAGCACACCTTCGAAGCCGAGGCGGCCCCAACCACAGGTCTGCCGGATGAGCAGCCCGCCGAGCAGGGTGGCGGTCATGAACAGGCTGGTGGTGGTCGCGAGCAGTTCCGGACCGCCCGCGGTGTGGTAGAGGGAGCCGTGCCGGAACGCGATGTCACCGGCGACGAGGGTCAGCACGTCGAGGATGTTCCCGCCGAGCACCGCGGCCACGGCGAGGGTGACCGCGCCGCGGCGGACCGCGGCGATGGCGGTGACGGTTTCCGGGAGGGCGTTGACGATGCCCATGAGCACGCCGCCGACGAATCCGGCGGTGAGCCCGGTGATCTCGACGAGGCTCTCGGCGGCGATGGCGACGAGCCACCCGCCGCCGGCCACGAGCAGGCCGACCGCGGCGAACTGACTCCACAACCACGCGGGGCGCAGGCGGTTGAGCCGGTTCTCGTTGTGCGGGACGTCGGGTCGGGTCTCGGCGGTGGCGATGGCCTGCCACATCGGTTGCGCGCCCGCCCGGCGGATGAGGACGAGCCCGCCGACGTACACGGCGACCAGGACGGCGGACATGGGACTGACGCCGGCGACGGTGCCGTCGGGCAGGTACGAGGCGAGCAGGGCGAGTGCGAGCAGGGCGATGAGCAGGCAGCTGGAGAGCAGGTTCGACACCGACGCGGCGGCGTGTTCGAGATTGGCTCTCCGATGGAAGGCGTCGGCCACCGCGACGGCCGTGGTCTGGGCGGCGATGCCACCCACGGCGTTGCTGTAGGCCAGGCCGGGTTCGCCGCTGTGTGCGGCGACGATGGTCATGACGATGCCGGACAGGCCGGTGACGACGCCGAAGAACACCACGCCGAACAGGGCCTCGCCCCAGCCGGTGCGGTCGGCCAGCGCGTCACCGAGGCCGGCCAGGCGGATGCTCCCGGCCACGGTGACGGCTCCGGCGACGACGAACACCCCGAGGCTCCAGGTGAGCGGCCAGGGCGGGGAGGCGAGATCCGGCACCGGGGGCGCATTCCCCGATCGGTGGCGGAAATGCCCCGATGTTCGTGCGTTCGGGCACGTGTGGCGGTGTGGCCGGAGCCCGGCGTACCACCGGGCCGAATATTCAAGATCAAATCATCAAAATTAAGATCGGAGCGTTGACTGATTAAGAAAATCAAGATACAACTATCGTGCGAAGCGGGCCGGGAGCGAGGGGGTCGAGGGTGGACTGGCAGGAGTTGACGAGCCTGACGCGCGGGCGGCCGTTCGTGGTCGAGCGGGTCCGCCTCCCCGACAGCGGCGTCGCGATCGAGGGTCAGTTCGAGCCGCCGCAGCTGGCGCAGCTCGGCGTCGAGGACCAGGTGTTCGTCGCCGCGTTCGTGCGGTCGCACGGTTCCATCAAGGAGATGGAGCGGATCTTCGGGGTGAGCTACCCGACGATCAAGTCCCGGCTGAACCGCATCGCCGAGCAGCTCGACTTCGTCGACACCGACCCGGCGCCCACCGGCGCCGACGTCGTCGACCGTCTGCGGCGGGGCGAGATCGGCGTCCAGGAGGCGCTGGCCGAGCTGGAGAAATCCCGATGATTCCGCAGCTGGTGACCGTGCGCCGTCGCCGTCCCGACGGGCGCTGGCGGCGGCTGCACGTCCCCGTCCTGCCGGTGGTGCTGGTGCTGTCGCCGCTGCTCCTGCTCGCCGTGCTGGCCGGACTGGTCGCGTGCCTCGTCGCCCGGGTGAGCCCGGTGGGCGCGCTGCGCGGCGTCGGGCGACTGCTGTGGGCGCTGCCCGGCACCCTGATCGAGTTCGAGCAGGGCCGGTTCGCCCTGCTGGTGAGCGTCAGATGAGTTGGAGGGGGAGGAGCGACAGATGAACGAGCAGCGCCGCCAGGTCCTGGAGATGCTGGCCGAGGGCAAGATCACCGTGGACGAGGCCGAGCGGTTGATCGAGGCGCTCGGGGGCCGGCCCGATTCGCCGCCCGGTGCGGCGTCCCGCACCAAGGCCCGGCCCAGGTTCCTGCGCGTCGTGGTGAACGCGACGGACGACTTCGACGGGCCGAGTCGGATCAACGTCCGGGTCCCGCTGCAACTGCTGCGCGCCGGCGTCCGGCTCACGAGCCTCGTGCCTCCGCAGGCGCTCACCAAGGCCAACGCGGAACTGCACCGGTCGGGCGTGCCGATCGACCTCACGCAGCTCAAGCCGCAGCACATCGAGGAGCTGATCGAGCATCTCGACGACGTCACCGTCGACGTCGACCAGCCCGACGCCAAGGTGCAGGTGTTCTGCGAGTAACCCCCGCCGGGGCGCCTGACGCCACATGGCATCACGATGGCGCTTGCGCATGGCATCATTGTGATGCCATGATGGCGTCATGGAACTTCGCGCTTACGTCGACGCGATCCGGCACCAGCTCGCGGTCGCCGCGGCCGCCGGCGGTGACGACGCCCGGGAACTGGCCGAGCGGCTCACCGCACCGCTGGAGTCCGCGATCCGGCTCGCCCTCCTGGACGCGCTCTCCGAAGCGGCCACCGAGATCACCCGCGACCTCGCGCCCGGCTCCGTCGACCTGCGCCTGCGTGACCGTGAGCCCAGCTTCGTCGTGACACCACCGCCGACGGAGCAGTGGGCCGACGACACCCAAGCGGCGGTGCCCGCACCGCCGGCACCGCCCCACCCGCTGCCGCAGCCACCCGCCGACGGCGAGGACGAGGCGACCGTACGGATCAGCCTGCGCCTGCCGGAGCACCTCAAGGCGCGCGTCGAGCACGCGGCGGCGAGCGCCGGCATCTCGATCAACACGTGGCTGATCCGGGCCGCGGCCGCCGCCGTCGACGCCGGCAACCAGCAGGCACGGTCCGACATCCCCCGACGCTCCGGCGCCCCGACCGGTAGCCAGCGCTACACCGGTTGGGTGCGCTAGCGCACCGGCCCCACACCCGAAAGGGGAAAACCATGCCCAGGTTCGACACCCCGGAGCCGATCTCGGCCTCCGTCGAACTCGTCGCCGGAGACCTCCGGATCACCACCGGTCCGCGGACCGACACCGTCGTACACGTGCGGCCCGCCGACGAGTCGGACGACCGCGACGTGCGCGCCGCCGCTCAGACCCGCGTGGAGTACGCGGCCGGCCACCTCGTGGTACGCGGCCCCAAGCAGCCCGGATTCGGCATCTTCGGCAAGATCGGATCCGTCGAGGTGACCATCGACCTGCCGGCCGGATCCGGTCTGGACGGGAAGCTGGGCGTCGGGGCGATCAACTGCTCCGGCCCCCTGGCGGACTGCCGCCTCAAGTCCGGCGCGGGAGACCTGCAGGTCGAGGACGCGAACACCCTCAACCTGCACACCGGTTACGGCGCCGTCATCGCCGAGAACGTGGCCGGAGATGCCGAGATCACCACCGCCTCGGGCAAGCTCAGCGTCCGCAGCGTCGGCGGCCGCGCCGTGCTGAAGAACGGCAACGGCGACACGTGGATCGGCGAGGCCCACGGTGAGCTGCGGGTCAACTCCGCCAACGGCCACATCACCGCCGAGCACGCCGCGGCCTCCGTCACGGCCAACACCGCCAACGGGGACATCCGCATCGGCGAGCTGGTCCGCGGATCCGCCACGATGCGCACCGCCGCCGGCCGCATCCAGGTCGGCATCCGGCGCGGCACCGCCGCCCGGCTCGACCTGCACACCCACTTCGGCAAGGTGCGCAACGACCTCGACGCCGCCGCCGGCCCCGCGGACAGCGACGAGCAGGCCGAGGTGCGGGCTCGCACCGCCTTCGGCGACATCGTGATCCACCGCTCCTAGGCGAGACACAACCGTCCGACCGGTCGCGGGTGCCCGCCCGCACCGGAGATCCCGCGCGCCCTCGTACCCCCGGTCGCCGCCCTGTGGCCCGACCGGCGATGACGCGCGCCTCGGTACCCGTAACCACCCCCTGATCAGTGGAGGAAGCTATGGCGGTAACGACCGCGACACGACCGGCCATCTCGGTGTCCGGCCTACGCAAGACCTTCGGGGACAAGGTCGTCCTCGACGGCATCGACCTCATGGTCACCGAGGGGACGGTCTTCTCGCTGCTCGGACCCAACGGCGCGGGCAAGACCACCATGGTGCGCATCCTGTCCACCCTGGTGCCCGCCGACGCCGGGTCGGTCCGCGTCGCCGGCCACGACCTCGGCAGGGAACCTGACGGGGTACGGGCCGCCATCGGGGTGACCGGCCAGTTCTCCGCCGTCGACAACCTCCTCACCGGCGCGGAGAACCTCAAGCTGATGGCCGACCTGCACCACCTCGGCCGCACCGAGGGCCGGCGCCGCATCGCCGAGCTGGTGGAGCGCTTCGACCTCGGCGAGATGGCGCGCAAGCCCACCTCCGTCTACTCCGGCGGCATGCGCCGGCGTCTCGACCTGGCGATGACGCTGGTCGGCGACCCGAAGCTGATCTTCCTCGACGAGCCCACCACCGGCCTCGATCCCCGCAGCCGGCAGGCGATGTGGCAGATCATCCGTGGGCTGGTCACCGAGGGGGTCACCATCTTCCTGACCACCCAGTACCTCGACGAGGCCGACCAGCTCGCCGACCGTATCGCCGTGCTCGACCACGGCCGGATCGTCGTCGAGGGCACCCCCGACGAGCTGAAGCGCCGCATCCCCGGCGGGCACATCCTGCTGCGCTTCGCCGACCCCGCCGCGCTGCACACCGCCGCCCGGACGCTGAGCGTCGCCCAACGCGACGACGACGCCCTCACCCTGCAGGTCCCCAGCGACGGAGACGTCCGCTCGCTGCGGGCCGTGCTCGACCGGCTCGACGACGCGCACGTCGAGGTCGAGCAGCTCTCGATCCACACCCCCGACCTGGACGACGTCTTCTTCGCCTTCACCGGCACGTCCGCCACCGCCGCCGCCGCGCGGCACGACATCACCGAGGGACACCGATGACCAGCCTCGCCTACACCCTCACCGACTCGGCGACGATGTTCCGCCGACAGATCCGCCACATCCAGCGCTACCCCTCGCTGACCGGGATGCTGATCGGCATGCCCGTCGTCTTCCTGCTGCTGTTCGTCTACGTCTTCGGTGAGACGCTCGGCGCCGGGCTTCCCGGCGGAGGCGGCGACCGCGGCGCGTACGTCAACTATCTGGTGCCCGGCATCCTGCTGTTCAGCGTCTCCGGCGCCGCGCAGGGCACCGCCATCTCCATCGCGATGGACACGACCGAGGGCATCGTCGACCGTTTCCGGACCATGGCCATCTCGCGCGCCTCGCTGCTGACCGGGCACGTCCTCGGCAGCCTCGTGCAGACGATGCTCTGCATCGCCGTCGTGCTGGGCGTCTCGCTGGCCATCGGCTTCCGCACCAACGCCACCCCGATCGAGTGGCTCGCCGCCGTGGGTGTGCTCGCCGCGATCGCGTTCGCACTCATCTGGCTGTCGGTCGCGCTCGGCCTGGTCAGCGACAGCGTGGAGACCGCCAGCAACCTGCCCATGTTCCTGGTCCTCCTGCCGTTCCTGGGCAGCGGTTTCGTGCCCACCGACACCATGCCGGCCGGTGTGCGCTGGTTCGCCGACTACCAACCGTTCACGCCGGTCACCGAGACGCTGCGCGGACTGCTGCTCGGCACGGGGATCGGCAACAGCGCGATCATCGCGCTGGCCTGGTGCGTGGCGATCTCGCTGCTGTCCTACCTGTGGGCCAAGCGCGCGTTCCACAACCGAGCCGCCCGCTAGCGCAGCCAGGTTCCCCGCAACCTCAGGGAAGTTGTTGCCTCCGCAGCGCAGGAGGCAACAACTTTCCGCCGTCCGGTCCTCAGACCAGGAGACACTCCCGCATCCGCGCGCCCGGGTTCAGCCCACCGACCACCCGAGGCGCGGCCGGGTCGTGCACGTCGAGGGTGTTGTTGCGGCGCATCAGCTCACGGACCGCGGGCGGCAGCCGGGGCGGATCGTCCACCGCCGCGAGGAGCTGTGCGGCGCACGTGATCAGTCGGTCGGCCAGGGCGGCGGCGTCGGTGTCCACGCGCACCCGGCCGTACTCCCAGCCGGCCGTGGTGAGGTCGAGCACCTCGAACACGTGGGTGAGGAGCGGGTGCGGGTCGGTCACCCGGTCGAGCCGGGGGGCGCGGTCGCCGAGCACCGCGACGGCGGCGGCGACCTGGGCGTACGGGTGGAAGCCGCACGGCAACGTGAACAGCGGCCAGCGCAGCGCCGGGCCTGCTTCCTTCCACAGTGGGCGGTAGTTGCGGCGGTGCACCAGCAGCCGGCGCCCCGTCCGTCGGTGGATCTCGTGGGCCTGGGCCTGCAGGTCCCCGTGGGCCTCCTCGGCGACCTGGCTCACGATCCGCGCCGCCACCACCAGGCCGTCGTCACCGTCGAGAAGCCGGGTGACCGCCTCGACCTGCGCGGGAAAGCGGATCTGCGCGCCGGCGCCGTACCGGTGCTGGACGTCCCGCAGCAGCGCCTGCTGCCGCACCGGATCGAGCTGGACCCCACCGCCACCCAGCAACCGCCGGAGCCACCGCATGTCGCCTCGTTTCAGCAGAGCCGTCCCGGATCGCGGCCATGCTAATGCGTCCGGGCTTCCCCGTACGCCGACGGGGTCCGAGCACGGCACGGGGGCCGCGGCGCGTCGGGAGGTCGGTGCGCCTCACGCGTACGCGAGCAGGAAGTCGACGGTGCCCGTACCGCCGGGTTGGCCGGGCGGGACGCTCAGGCCGGGCTCGCTGTTCAGGACGTAGAACCCGCCGTTGCCGACCAG
Organism: Micromonospora xinjiangensis; assembly: GCF_056150165.1. Lineage (NCBI taxonomy): Bacteria > Bacillati > Actinomycetota > Actinomycetes > Micromonosporales > Micromonosporaceae > Micromonospora > Micromonospora xinjiangensis. The sequence continues at coordinate 97,951 of NZ_JAXCFO010000008.1, forward strand.
ACGGGGTGTGACGGCCAGCATCTGTGCCGCCATCGTGGACCCGGTCGGTCGCACGACCCGGTCGAGCAGGAGCGTGAAGAGGTTCTCGTTCAGGTTCGCGACGTGCAGCACCCGGTACGACCGGGGTGCCGACGTGCGGGTAGACGACGTGCCCGGGCTGTCCCGGCTGCGCGTTGATCCACGCGTCGAGCCAGCAGTTCGGCGCGTTGGCGGTGGCGATGAACGGGCACTCGATGCCGCTGATCCGGCAGGCGGGGACGAGGAGGAAGTCGTGGTTCGACCCCGAGCCGTTGAGGAGCACATAGGTGGCGGTGGTACGCAGGCACTGGGGGAACGGGGGACCGGTCTTCGTGCCCTGGCAGACCTGCACCCGGTCCCACAGGTCGTACCTCCCGCCGGTGTCGGTCGGATAGCCGCACAGGCTGGACGGCGTGGGGCACGGGGAGCCGCCGGGACCCCTGATCGTGTCGGGTCAGCCTCGACCCGCCGGCCCGGTCAGGGCCGCCGGCGCACCATCTCGGCGATCCAGGCGGGCGCGTAGGGGGACGTGCAACCCGGTGAGGTCGGGTAGTCCTTGAGCACCGCCAGGCGCTCGCCGATGTCGATCGCGCGGGCACGGTGCTCGGCGTGCTCGATCCCGATCTGAGCCAGGCAGTGGTTCATCGCCCACTGGAGGCGACCCGGGGCGTCCCTCATCTCCGCCTCGATGATGTCGAGCAGCCCCGCGAGGTCGAGGCCGTCGGGATTCTTCGCCACCCGTTCGGTGGTCAGCGCCCAGCCGGCGCTCGCGACCACGGGGTCCGGGTCGGCCGACCACGCCAGGCGCAGCTCCTCGGCGTGCGGGTTCTTCTTCACCACGTAGTTCACGAGCCAGTCGTGGACCTTGGGCGTACGTGCCCCGCGCACCATGGCGTCCAACTCGTCCCGCCCGAACGCCTTCGGGCGACAGATCAGGAGCGCCAGCAGCTTCGCCGCCGTGTCATCCGTGGCCCAGAGCTGGCGCGCGAGGTCCTGCTGAGTCTTCAGCCGCTTCGCGAGCGCGCGCAGCGCGCCGAGGTTCACGCCGTGGTCGTCGCCGTGTCGCTCGTTCACCCCGCGCGTCTTCGGGTCGTCGAGCGCGGCCAGCTCCGTCATCACCTCGGCCACCGTCGTCCCGGCCACGTCAGCCTCCCGTCCGTCAGGTGGCAGCGTACGACGGGAGCCGGCCCTCGGTCGCGCACGCCGGTCCGGCGGTGACCGACCGCGTACCGTCCCTGGACGAACCGCGGATCACACCGCGCGGAGCAGCGCGTCGAGGGGCCGGGGCACGCTGTCCCGGTCGACCGCCGCTTCGACGAGCAGGCGCGCGTAGCGCTGGTTGCGGCGCGAGCTGCTGCGCAGGAACCGCCACATCTGCGCCCCGGGCTCCCGACCGCGCCAGGCCGGTTGGCTCTGGAACGAGTGGAACACCCGCAGGTCACCCTGTGCGTCGAAGAGCTCCTCGACGCCCGTGGTGCCCAGGGCGCGGATCAGTTCGTCCTCGAGATCCTTGACGCAGACGTAGAACCCGAGGTCTTCCATGTCGGCGCGCGTGCGCGGTGAGCCGACGTGGGCGGACTCCAGCCCGCGCCGGTACACCTCCTCTTCCCGCAGGTCGCACAGGCCGGCGAGTCGTACCTGGTCGCCCAGGGGGGTCAACCGTGCCAGGAAGTGGCCGATCGCGTGCGCTCCGCCGATCGGCACGATCACGACCCGCTCCGCCTCCAGATCCCGGCCGCGGCCCGCCGCGGCGGTCTCCAGCGCGATCTGGTCGCTGATGCCCTCGACGAGCACCACGGCGGCGGCGGACTCGACCTTCTCCAGCGCGCGGGCCGTGGCACGGATCGAGGCGGAGTTGCCGCCGAGCTGGCCGTCGACCGCCCCGGCCGGGAAGGTGCCAGCGTGTCGGGTCGTGGCCATGGCCGCAATCATCGGTGACGCGCCCGCCGGCGACCAGGGATTTACCCCGGCGACGTCCTCCCGGCGACACGGGCGGACCCGAGGGCGGCCGTTCAGGCCAGGGCGGTGTCGATGAGCGTCGCCGCGGCGGCGCGGGCGTGGTCCGCCGCCTCGCTCGTGCCGGCGATGGCGGCGGTGGTCTGCGCGCCCTCGGCCAGGATGGCGAGTTGGAAGGCGAGCGACGCGGGGCCGCCGGCCTCGGCGACGAGTTCGGCGATGCGGGCCTGGAACTGGGCCTTGTGCTCGCGGACGAGGTTGGCGATGCGGGGTGTGCTCCCACCCAGCTCGCCGAACGTGTTGATGAAGACGCAGCCGCGGAAGTCGTCCTCGTCGAACCACCGGGCGAGCATGTCGTAGACGGCGAGCAGCCGGGCCCGAGGAGTCTCCCCGGTGGCGACGGCTGTCTCGACGAGGCGGTTCCAGGTCTGGCGTCGGCGGTGCAGGACCTCCTCGACGAGGCACTCCTTCGAGGGGAAGAGCTGGTAGAGGCGTTTGAGGGAGACGCCGGCCTCGGCCCGCAGCGCATCCATGCCGACCGTCTGGATGCCGCGGCTGTAGTAGAGCCGGTCCGCGATGGCCAGCACCCTCTCGCGGACCGCCTCGTCGGTCTGTGCCGGCATGTTCGCCTCCCGCTGTCCGGTCCTGGTGACGACGCTCACGGCCGGATGCCCGCTGAGGGACTAGCGCCGAGAACGCACGTTCTCTAGTCTAGTCCACAGATCGGAGAACGACCGTTCTCCGCAGGTACAGGGGAGTCGTCATGCCCTACATCACCGTCGGGACCGAGAACAGCACCACCATCGACCTCTACTACGAGGACCACGGTCAGGGGCAGCCGGTCGTGCTCATCCACGGTTACCCCCTCGACGGGCACTCCTGGGAGAAGCAGAGCGCCGCGCTGCTCGCCGCCGGCTACCGGGTGATCACCTACGACCGGCGCGGCTTCGGGCGGTCCAGCCAGCCCACCGTCGGCTACGACTACGACACCTTCGCCGCCGACCTCAACACCCTGCTCGAGACGCTCGACCTGACCGACGTCGTTCTCGTCGGGTTCAGCATGGGCACCGGCGAGGTGGGCCGTTACCTCGGCCGGTACGGCTCGGGCCGGATCGCCAAGGCCGCCTTCCTGGCCTCGCTGGAGCCGTTCCTGCTCAAGACCGACGACAACCCGACCGGCGTGCCCCAGGAGGTCTTCGACGGGATCCTCGCCGCCGTCACCGCCGACCGGTACGCCTACTTCACCGACTTCTACCGCAACTTCTACAACACCGACGAGACGCTGGGCAGCCGCCTCTCCGAAGAGGCCCTGCGCAACAGCTGGAACGTCGCCGCCGGTGCCTCCTGGTACGCCTCCAGCGCCGCCGTGCCGACCTGGGTCACCGACTTCCGGGCCGACATCGAGAAGATCGACGTTCCGGCGCTGATCCTGCACGGCACGGCGGACAACATCCTGCCGATCGACGCCACCGCCCGCGAGTTCCACAAGCGGCTGCCGGCCGCCGACTACGTCGAGATCCCCGGAGCCCCGCACGGTCTGCTCTGGACCCACGCCGACGAGGTGAACGAGGCCCTGCTGGCCTTCCTCGCCAAGTAGTCCCCACCGCCGGAGCCGGGGTCGCCGCAGCGGGCGGCCCCGGCTCCGGCCGTACCGCCTCGGGGAGCGCCGTGGCAGCGCGGCGCTCCCCGGCGTCGTATCCTGATCGACTTCGGTCTTGACGGGAGGTCGGGTCGGTGGAGTGCGCCCAGGAGATCAGGCAGCGCTGCCACGGCACCGCGGAGCGGCAGGCCGCCGCCCTCGTGGGGGAGCCGCCCGGGACGCGAAGCGGATCATCGACATCGATCTCCTCGTCGAGGACGCGACCGAGGAGAGCCGCTACGTGCCGGCGCTGGAACGGCTCGGGTACCGGCTCGTGCTCCGTGAGCCGTGGTGGCAGGAGCACCGGATGCTCGTCGGCCCGGCGGAGGACATCCATCTGCACGTCTGGCCGCGGGCCGCGCCCGAACCCGTCCGGCACCGGCTGTTCCGTGACCGGCTGCGTTCGCACCCCGAGGACCGGGAGCGCTACGCCGCGGCGAAGCGGCGACTGGCGCGGGAGACCGCCGACCGGCCCACCGACTACAGCCTCGCGAAGACCCCGGTCATCGACGAGATCTACCGGCGCATCTTCGCGGCCGCCGACGCCGGTCGGAGCTGATTCGGGCGCGTCGTGCGGTGACGGTCGCGGCGCGGGCTGGTAAGACATCGGGGGACCCCTCGGTGCGTGCCTGAAATCACGGCTATCTACCGTTCTCAGGAAATTCGCACCGCTTGGGACCGAAACCAAACTTGAACAGTTCCAGAAGAGTGGGCTATGTTCGGGTCATGACGTCCGACTTCGAGACCCAGCTGCGGTCGGTCTCGTTGCGGGTGACCCAGCCTCGGTTGGCGGTGCTCGCAGCGCTGCGCGACCATCCGCACGTCGACACCGACACGGTGATCTCGCTGGTCCGGGCGAAGCATCCCACGGTGTCCCACCAGGCGGTGTATAACGTGCTGCGGGCGCTCACCGACGCCGGTCTGGTGCGGCGCATCCAGCCCGCCGGTGCCACCGCCCGGTACGAATCCCGGGTGGGGGACAACCACCACCACGTCATCTGCCGCTCCTGCGGCTCCATCGCCGACGTCGACTGCGCCGTCGGTCAGGCTCCCTGTCTCACCGCCTCCGACGACCACGGCTTCGCGGTCGACGAGGCGGAGGTCGTCTACTGGGGCACCTGCCCCGACTGCGCGACCGAACGCACGTCCCAGTGATCCGCCAGTTCGGAAGGAAGTAGATGAGCGACACTCAGGACAACGCTCCCGCCAGCGCCCAGGGCGTGGACAAGAAGGCGGCGGCTGGCTGCCCGGTCGCGCACGACTCCGTGACCGCGCACGGCAGCGAGAGCGAGAACCCGGCGATCGACTCGCCGACTCCGAAGACGGGCGGTCGGCCGCGCACGAACCGGGACTGGTGGCCCAACCAGCTCGACCTGTCGGTGCTGCACGCGAACTCGCCGAAGGGCAACCCGCTGGGCCCGGACTTCAGCTACGCGAAGGAGTTCGCCAAGCTCGACGTCGAGGCCCTCAAGCAGGACATCATCAAGGTCCTCACCACCTCCCAGGACTGGTGGCCCGCCGACTTCGGCCACTACGGCGGCCTCATGATCCGGATGAGCTGGCACGCCGCCGGCACGTACCGCATCCACGACGGCCGCGGTGGCGCCGGCGACGGCGCGCAGCGGTTCGCCCCGCTCAACAGCTGGCCCGACAACGCCAACCTGGACAAGGCCCGGCGCCTGCTGTGGCCGGTCAAGCAGAAGTACGGCCAGAAGATCTCCTGGGCCGACCTGCTCGTGCTCGCCGGCAACGTCGCCCTGGAGTCGATGGGCTTCAAGACCTTCGGTTTCGGCTTCGGCCGGGAGGACGTCTGGGAGCCCGAGGAGATCTTCTGGGGTCCGGAGGACACCTGGCTCGGCGACGAGCGCTACGTCTCCGAGAAGGAGATGGTGGGCGACGTCGGCGCGACCGAGATGGGTCTCATCTACGTCAACCCGGAGGGCCCCCGCGGCAACGCGGACCCGGCCGCGGCGGCGCACTTCATCCGGGAGACCTTCGCCCGGATGGCGATGAACGACGAGGAGACCGTCGCCCTCATCGCCGGCGGCCACACCTTCGGCAAGACCCACGGCGCCGGCGTCGCCGACGACCACGTGGGCCCGGAGCCCGAGGCCGCCCCGCTGGAGGCGCAGGGCCTGGGCTGGCTGAGCACCTACCGCAGCGGCAAGGGGCCGGACACGATCACCAGTGGTCTCGAGGTGACGTGGACCGACCGGCCGACGCAGTGGAGCAACCGCTTCTTCGAGATCCTCTTCGGCTACGAGTGGGAGCTCACCACGAGCCCCGGTGGCGCGAAGCAGTGGGTCGCCAAGGACGCCGAGGCGATCATCCCGGACCCCTACGACCCGGCGAAGAAGTACAAGCCGACGATGCTCACCACCGACCTGGCGTTGCGCGTCGACCCGACCTACGAGAAGATCTCGCGCCGGTTCCTGGAGAACCCCGACGAGTTCGCGCTGGCGTTCGCCAAGGCCTGGTACAAGCTGCTGCACCGCGACATGGGCCCGGTCAGCCGCTTCCTCGGGCCGTGGGTGCCCGAGCCTCAGCTCTGGCAGGACCCGGTGCCGGCCGTCGACCACGAGCTCGTGAGCGACGCCGACATCACGGCGCTCAAGGCGAAGGTGCTGGAGTCGGGCCTCACCACCGCCCAGCTGGTCTCGACCGCCTGGGCCTCGGCCGCGAGCTTCCGGTCCACCGACAAGCGCGGTGGCGCCAACGGCGCCCGGATCCGTCTCGAGCCGCAGCGCAGCTGGGAGGTCAACCAGCCCGAGCAGCTCGCCACGGTGCTGAACGTCCTCGAGGGCATCCAGCGGGAGTTCAACTCCGCCGGTGGCGCCAAGATCTCGCTCGCCGACCTGATCGTGCTGGCCGGCTCGGCCGCGGTCGAGAAGGCGGCGCGGGACGCCGGCGTCGAGGTGACGGTGCCGTTCCACCCGGGCCGCACCGACGCCTCGCAGGAGCAGACCGACGTCGAGTCGTTCCGGGTCCTCGAGCCGCGCGCCGACGGGTTCCGCAACTACCTGCGTGCCGGCGAGAAGACCCAGCCGGAGGTGCTGCTCGTCGACCGTGCGTACATGCTCAACCTGACCGCGCCGGAGATGACCGTCCTCGTCGGTGGTCTGCGCGCCCTCGGCGCCAACGTCGGTGGTACGCGCCACGGCGTCCTCACCGACCGGCCGGGCGTGCTCACCAACGACTTCTTCACCAACCTGCTCTCCCCGGGCACGCGGTGGAAGGCGTCGGAGTCCGACGAGCACGTGTACGAGATCCGGGACCTGGCCACCGACGAGGTGAAGTGGACCGCCACCGCGGTCGACCTCATCTTCGGCTCGAACTCCCAGCTGCGGGCGCTCGCCGAGGTGTACGCCAGCGCGGACGCTCGCGAGAAGTTCGTCGCCGACTTCGTCGCGGCCTGGACCAAGGTCATGGAGCTCGACCGGTTCGACCTCGCCTGATCCCACTCCCACCGCCGAGCCCCGGTCGATCCCCGTGATCGGCCGGGGCTCGGTCGTCACCGTCCCCAGCAACCTGTCCATCCCCGAGGCAGGTACATGACCACCGACGCGGCCAGCGACCTGGCCGCCCCGGGCACGCCCGCACGGGCGGCGGTCGACGAGCGCGGCCGCCCCGCCCGGACGTTCACGTCGACGTCGTCGTCCGCTCCGGCGGCACGCGACGACGCGTCACCGCCAGCGGGCGGGACATCTACGCCATCAGCGCGCCGCTGGCGGTCGAGGCGGTCCACCGCATCCTCGGCGGCCGGACGAGGACGAGCGGCGTGCGCCACAGCCGGCCTGACCGGGCGCACGAGGCCGCATGAGCCGCGACCGGCCGGGTAGGCGACCACCATGCGCGTCACCAAGTACCTGCACTCGTGTCTGCTCGTGGAGTCCACCGGGAGCCGGCTACTGGTGGACCCCGGCCGCTTCACCTTCATCGAAGGCCGCGTCACACCCGACGACTTCGGCGACGTGGACGCGATCGCGGTGACCCACCACCACCCCGACCACGCCGACCCGGAGGCCCTGGCCGCGATCGTGCGCCGCACCGGCGCGCCCCTGCTCGGCAACCGACAGACCGCCGATCACCTCCGCGAGCACGGGCTGACGGTCACCGTGCTCGCACCCGGCCGGCACCACGTCGGCGCCATGAGCATCGACGTGATCTCCGCGGACCACGAGCCCGTGCTGGCCGACGAGACACCCGCGAACGTGGCGTACCTCGTCGACGGCCGTGTCCTGCACTGCGGCGACTCCCTGCACCCGGTCCTGTTCACCCACCGGGGCGTCGACCTGCTCGCGGTGCCGGTCATGGGCCCGTACCTGACCGAACGACTCGTCGCCGGCTTCATCGCCCAGCTCCAGCCCAAGGCCGTCGTACCGCTGCACGACGGCTACGCCAAGGACTTCTTCGTCGCCCAGCGCTACGACACCTACCGCCCCTACGTCGAGCAGCTCGGGATCACCTGGCACGACCTCGCCCGGCCCGGCGACACCGCGACCCTCTGACACCGCCGGACCCTCTGCGTGGTCGGCGGACCCGACGGCCGACGGACGCGCCCCGTCCCCGCACCGTCGCGGCGCCCACGGCCGGGCGCCGCGACGGGGGAGCGGGCGGCTCCCTCGTCGCGACGCCCCGCCGGAGTGCGTCAGGCCGGTTCGACGGGCAGCCACAGCTCGCAGGTCGCGGTGCTGAAGTCGTCCGCCCGCTCGAGCACCGCGACGATCGACGGGCCCGGTCGAAGCCGCCACGGGTTGGAGGGGAACCACTCGGTCGCGGTCGCGGCCCAGGTCTGCTGCAGGGCGTGCGGGTACGGTCCGCTGGTGCGGAAGGCCGCCCACGTGCCGGCCGGCACCTCGATGGTGTCGAGGTCGTCGGGGGCCGGCGCCCCGCCGGAGACGGCCACGCCGTGCAGGTAGGTCAGCTCGCTCCCCTCCGTGGCGTCCGGGTCGAGGTCGTCGCAGACCTGCAGCAGCCCCGCGGGCTCGGTGTCGCCGAGCGCCTTGAGCCGCAGATGCTCCTCCTGCGGCAGCGCCGCGATGTGCTGTTGGATGTGCGGGTTGACGCCCCGGTGGATCAACGGGACTCGGGCGGCGTGTCCGACGAGCCGGAACGCGGGTCGGTCGACGATGCGGGTGTGCATGGGGGTGCTCCCTTCGACGGTCAGGTGGAACCTGAGCTGTGGTTGCGTGCGAAGGGGGCCTCCGTCTCGGCGTACGTCACCGGGGCCGGTGCCGTGGACCGCCCGGAACGCGCGTCCGAACGCCTCGGTCGAGGCGTATCCGTGCCGGACCGCGATGCTGAGCAGGTCGTCCTCACCCCGGACGACGTCGGCGGCGGCGACGGTCATGCGGCGTCGGCGCACGTACTCCGACAGCGGCATGCCGGCCAACGACGAGAACATCCGGCGCAGGTGGTACTCGGTCGTGCCAGCCGCCCTGGCCAGCGCGTCGATGTCCAACTCCTCGGTGAGGTGTTCCTCCACGAGATCGACCAGCCGGTTGAGTGCCGAGATCACGAGGCCTCCTTTCGACGTCAAGCCTGGGCGACGGGCCCCGCGCTGCGCCCGACCGTTCCGGTCCGATCCGATCATGCGCCTCCCGGATGCTCGCGCAGGTGGGTCCGCCCGGCGCCCCGAACGCCGGCCGGAGGGGCGGGAGAATGCCGACCTCGGACATCGGCGGCGACAGGGTTTCCCGGGCCAGCGCCGGCCGGTAGGGTGCGCAGCGTGATCGGTTGGACCGTCAGGTTGACCAAGCAGCACGCCCCTGATTCGGTACGGGTCCTGGCCCGGCGTTCGATGCTCGAAGCGCACAACGCGCGACTCCGGCTCACGGTTCCGGTGACCACGCGCTGCGAATACGAGAACATCTACCACTTCACCGTGCACAAGACCGGCAGCCAATGGATCAAGTCGCTGTTCAGCGACCCCGTCGTGTATCGCCACTCCGGGCTGTTGCCCTACGTCCCGCGCCTGTCCAGACGGCGTCAACGGTCCGTGCCCCCGCCCGGTCACATGGCCCTGTCCGTGTTCCTTCCCTACGAGCGATACCGGGCCATCCCGAAACCTGACAAGCACCGCGCGTTCTTCGTGCTGCGCGACCCGCGTGACATCGTGGTCTCGAGTTACTTCTCGCTCCGCAGCTCGCACGCCCCGATGGGTGACATCCCCCGGATCCGGGGCGTCCTGCGGGAGAGCCAGAAGAAGGACGGCCTGCTGCACGTCATCACCTACCTCTCCGAGAGGGGGCTCTTCCGTTCCCTCCGGTCGTGGGCCGTCGCGCCGAGCGCCGAGACCTTCCGGTTGTTCCGCTACGAGGACCTGACCGGAGAGCGGCAGCTCGACGAGGTCGATCACCTGATGCGGCACTGCGGAATCGTGATCCCACCCGACGAACTGGCCGCCCTCGTCTCCCGGTACAGCTTCTCGAAAATGAGCGGCGGCGGCGCGGGGGACCGATCGGGTCACCACTATCGGAAAGGCAAGGCCGGCGACTGGCGGAACCATTTCGACGACGAGGTCCACGAGGCTTTCGTCGCGGCCACGGGTGACCTCGTCGAGCTTCTCGGATACCCCGCGCGGGACCTGACCCACAACGGGGATTAGGACGACGGGAACCCCTCGCGCGCGGCCCGCCGCCACCGTCAGGAGAAATGCGTCTTCGGCCGGGCGAGCCGCTCACCGTCGACGATCAGGTCGACCTTCTCGTTGTAGAAGGCGACCAGCCCGGCGATCGGCAGGAGGGCGCCGGTGGGGAACTCGTAGGACCAGGCCAGGTCCGGGTGGCGGGTGCCACCGGCGTCGACGGACCAGTAGCGGCTGGTGCGGCCCTTGTACGGACAGGCCGTCGTGGTCTCCGACGGTACGAGGTGCGCGAAGTTCACCCCCGTGCGGTCGAGGTAGTAGCGGGTGGGCAGACCGGTCTCGAAGACCAGCACCGGCGACGCCGACTCGGCCAGGACGAGCCCGTCGAGCTCCACCCGTACGTGGCGGGTGGACCGCAGGGCGTCGACCCGCGCGTACGGGTTGCGGGGGTGAACGAAGACCTCCTCGTCCTCCTCGAACCAACTGTCCAGGGCGGCCCACTCGAACCGGACGGTGTCCGCCAGCCCGGGCAGAGCGTCGTCTCCGTACCACCGGGCGGCCGACGGGCGGGAGGTCTCCCCGACCCGTAGCCCGTGCACCCGGCCGGTGCCGCACGGGATCCGCTCCGTACGGTGCTCGTCGACCAGGAAGTCGCGGTTGACGTCGGCGAGCGGGACGTAGTACTGCGGGTAGAACGGCCACTCCCACACGTACTGCGCCCGCTTCGTGTCCAGCACCAACTCGCCCGCGAGGTACGCACGGACGCGGCGCGGCACCGGCTCGACCCGGCGGTCCGGGGTGATCGCCCTGGGGTAATCCGGCATCTTCCCTCTATAACAGAGCGGGATCGAGTGCGTCGGGTCAACGACCGGGAGTCGAGGACCCGGTGTGCGTGGCGCCGGCGGCGGAACCGAGGGGACCGATCCCGGGAACCGACTTGACCCTCACGGTGCGTGAGGCCGGAGGGTGGGGTGCATGAGCGACTACTACAACGCCTTCGAGATCAGCCCCGTGCCCACCCCCGGCCCCGACGCCGTGGCGCCGGAGCCGTTCCGGGGCATCTACGGGATGCCCGCGTTCGTGACGATCCCCACGAACGATCTGGCGGCGTCGGTGGACTTCTGGGTCCGCGGGCTCGGGTTCATCGAGCTGTTCCGCATCCCCGGCACGCTCGTGCACCTGCGCCGGTGGGCGTTCCAGGACGTGCTCCTCGTCTCGGCGGCGAGCGTCCCGGCGGAGCCGCCGGCGATGAGCGTCAGTTTCGCCTGCGTGCTCAACCAGGTCGACTCCGTTGTCGAAGCCTGTCGTGCGGTGGACCCGAACTCGGTCGACGGCCCACGGGACACGCCCTGGAACACCCGCGACGTGGAGGTGATCACCCCGGAGAACGCACGGGTCGTCCTCACCGCGGCGAAGCCCTTCGATCCGGCCAGTGCGGAGGCGCGGAACCTCGAAGCCGTCGGCATCGTCCCGCCCGGCGTCGCTGGCGGCGACAATGGGGACCATGCCTGACACCAGCGACGCCGACGGCCTGACCGTCGGTCAGGTCTCGGCGCGTCTGGGCGTGACGGTCCGCGCGCTGCACCACTGGGACGACATCGGTCTGGCGCGTCCGTCGCTGCGCACCTCTGCCGGATACCGGCTCTACACCGCAGGCGACCTGGAGCGGCTGCACCGCATCGTCGTCTACCGGGAGATCGGTCTGGGCCTGGACGGGATCCGGACCGTCCTGGACGACTCGACCGCGGACGTGACCGACGCGCTGCGCGCGCAGCGCACCCAGGTCGCCCAACGGATCGACCGCCTCCAGCAGCTCGGCGCCGGCCTGGATCGGATGATCGCCGCACACGAGCGCGGCCTGCTGCTCACCGCCGAGCAGCAGGCCGCGATCTTCGGCCCCGGGTGGAACGCGGACTGGCCCGCCCAGGCCCGCCGGCGCTACGGGGACACGACGCAGTGGCAGCAGTACGCCGAACGCGCGGCCTCGCGCGGCCCGGAGGAGTGGCAGGCCGTCGCCGACACCGTCACCGCGTTCGACAGTGCCCTCGCGGACGCGATGGACGCCGGTGTCGCCCCTGGCAGCGCGGAGGCGAATCACCTCGTCGAGCGGCACCGCGAGGTCTTCGCGTCGTACTTCCCCCTCACCCGGCAGATGCAGGTCTGCCTCGGCCGCATGTTCGAGGCCGACCCGGGATTCGCCGCCCACTACGACGGCATCCGCCCCGGCCTCGCCACCTGGTTCCGGCAGAGCATCGACGCCAGCGCGCGCGCCCACGGCATCGACCCCGACACCGCCACCTGGCAGTAGGGCGCGCGGACCTGACGGGGTGCGACTAGTCGCACCCCAGGGCCTCGGCGTAGCCGGCCGGTGGGTTTCCGGCGGCGACCTCGTCGGCGATCTCCCAGAGCACCTCCGGCCAGTCACCCTTCTCGTCCATCCGCCGCAGCACCTGCCACCGGTGGCTGCTGCGCAACGCGTCGCCCGCGCGCTGGAGCGCGGCGTCGTCGCCGCTGCGCTCCGCGCGCAGCCACTCCCGGATCCACGCACAGCCGACGCGACCGGTCACCGCTGCGCCGAACTGGTAGGGGTCGTTGGTGCCGACGCCGCCGAGGGCGGCGACGTCGAACGCGGGCGGGAGCGGCACGTCGGCGAGCAGCCGGGTCGCCTCCGTGACGCCCCGGTCCGGTGTGACGACTTCCGCCGGAAGCGCGGCCAGCCAGGTGCGCGCGTCGACGCGCACGACGTCGGTGAGGAGCCGGTCGAACCCCTCTCGGGTCCAGCGGCCCACGGTGCGCAGTTCGACGAAGACACCGTCGCGGGGCTGGAGCATGACGGCGAAGTCACCGGCCTGGTAGGTGAAGAGGTTCCCGGGCCAGGTGTCCACCGTCACCGGCTCCGGCCTGCCGAGGGAGAGGCGGTCGGTGAGGAAGTCGTCGTGAGCGTCGGCGGGATACCAGTTCATCTCCAGCCCCCGCCTGCCGTTGCTGAACGCGATCGTGCCCTGCTGCTTCGCGAACCCGTAGACCGTGGTCACCGTCCAGCCGGGCTGGTTGACGAGCAGCCGTGGATTCTCATCGGCGGCCCTCATCGCCGCGGCCGCGTACCCAGCGGGGGTTCCGGCGGGGACGGCGGCGCGCTGGTCCGGGTGGTCGCCTTGCCGGGCGGGAACGGCGACGGCGCCGGTGAGGACCGCCGCCGCGGCCACCGCGCCGGCGGCGCGGCGGGCCAGGCCGCGCCGCGCCGGGGGGCGAGACGGCGCCGGTTCGAGGACGCGGTGGAGAGTGGGCACGGACATGATCTCCTCCAGGAGGCGCTGTTGCGCCCCGCCGAGCTGTCCGATGGCATCGGGTCGGTAGGGGTCGGCGTCCCGGACCATCTGGTCGAGGTGCTCGTCGGTCATCTGCCCTCCCTCGGGGCGCGTGCGGTCAGGACGTCGAGTACATGTCCGGGTGGGCCGACGTCGTCACCGATCACCTCGCGCAGCCGGGCTCGCGCGCGCGACAGGCGGGTGCGAACGACGGCCGGCGTCACCTGGAGGACGGCGGCGATCTCACGCGGTTCCAGGCCCTCCCAGACGGTGAGCGTCAGGACCTCCCGGTCCAGCTCGTTGAGGCGGGCCAGTGCGGCCCGGACGGCGAGCCGTTCGGGCACCTCCGTGCCGGGGTCGGCGGAGACGACGTCCCTCAACCGTTGCCGGAGCCGCTCACCCAGGCGCTCACGGCGCAGGCCGGTGCGGTGGTGGTTGGCGAGCACACGGCGGGCGACGCCGTACAACCACAGCCTGACGTCGGGGTCGGGAGGCATCTCGTGGCTGCGGCGCCAGGCCACGAGGAAGGTCTCGGCCACGACGTCGGCGGCGTCCTCGGGCTGCGCGGAGCGCCGAAGGGCGTACGCCAGCAAGGGGTGGAAGTTGCCGGCGTAGACGCGTCGGAAGCGGTCCTCGTGGTCGGTCCCGGAGCTCACACCCACCTCATGTCCGGGAGGGCGCCGATCGTGACAGCGCTGCCGTCGCCCGCACGGCCGATCCGCAATCCGGGTGTGGCACGACAGGGCCGAGGTCCGAGGACGGCGCGGGGGAGAGGCCGGAATTGGCTCTCGGGCGGCCGGCTGACGCGGGCGGCGGACCTGCTCAGGGCTTGCGGGCCACCGCTCCGTACGCGTCGATCGCCTCGGCGTCGGCGTCGTCCGGACGCCACAGCGGAATGGGCACCAGCCCAGGCTCCACCATGGTCAACCCGGCGAAGCAGCCAGCGAGGTCGCGCGGGCTGCGCAGGATGTACGGGACGCCCCCGCTCCGCGCCAGCCGTTCGGCGCCGGCGACCACCGAGGGGCTGGTGTCCGTGCCGTCCCACAGCACGAGGTAGCTGCCGGACGCGGTGGCGCCGACGACCCGGTCGACGATCGAGCGCACCGTGTCCAGGTCCGGTTCGTAGCCCATCACCCCCATGAACATCACGGCGACGGGCCGGTCGAAGTCCAGCGTGCGCGCCGCCTCGGCCACGATCCGGTCCGGCTCGTGGTAGTCGGCGGGCACGTAGGCCGTTACGCCCTCGGAGGTCGAGTCGGCCAGCAACGCGCGGGCGTGCACGAGGACCATGGGGTCGTTGTCCACGTAGACGACGCGCGACTCGGGCGCCACCCGCTGGGCCACCGCGTGGGTGTTCTGCATGGTGGGCAGGCCGGTGCCGATGTCCAGGAACTGCCGGATCCCCGCCTCGGCGGCGAGGAAGCGCACCGCGCGCAGCAGGAACCGGCGGGACTCCCGCGCCATCACGACGATCTCCGGGTAGACCTCGGCCACCGCGTCGCCGGCCGCCCGGTCCGCCTGGAAGTTGTCCTTGCCACCCATCCAGTAGTTCCAGATCCGTGCCGCGTGCGGCACGTCGGACTGGATCTTCGCGGCCAGATCGGCCTCGCGGCCTGCCATGCCGGGCTCCCGTCGATCGGTTGTGGTGTGCCACTGGTCGACACGACGGGCATGCTACCCACGGCGCGTCCACTTCGGATACCGCCGGCCCGGTGGCCGCTCTCGTGACGACGGGATGTCGCCATGTGCCGTACCCCCGGCGGCAACACCATCTTCAGGAGCCGGGTGACCGGACCCACCACGCTGTCGACACGATCTCGCTTCGACAGAGCAGGTGTGGTCCATGACAGACGCTTCCCCGATCAGCCGGCGACATTTCCTCACCCTCGCCGGGGGCACCGCCGGTGCGATCGCCGTCAGCCAGCTGATCGGCCGACTTCCCGCGGCGTACGCCGACGAACTGGATCCGGCGCCGTTCGCCATCGGGGTCGCGTCCGGTGAACCCGACCACGAGAGCGTCGTGCTCTGGACGAGGCTCGTCGCCGACCCGCTCAACGCCGTCGACGGCGGCATGCCCCCGGAGCCGGTCCAGGTCCGCTGGGAGATCGCCACCGACCCGGAGTTCCGGCACGTCGTCGACGCGGGCCGGGTGACCGCCGAACCGGCGTCGGCGCACTCCGTGCACGTCGTGGTCGACGGCCTCAAGGCGGACCGCTGGTACTGGTACCGGTTCAGGGCCGACGGGGTGCACAGCCGTACCGGACGGACCCGGACCTTTCCCCGGCCGGGCGCGAAGGTCGACCACATGCGGTTCGCCTTCGCCTCCTGCCAGTCCTGGGTCGGCGGCCCCTACCCGGCCTACCGGGACATGGCCGGCCAGGACCTCGACTTCGTGGTGCACCTCGGCGACTACATCTACGAGACCACCGACGGCAGCCTCACCGAGTTCCGGCGGCTGCACGCGCTCTACAAGACCTCGCCCGACCTGCGCGAGGCGCACGCCCGGTTCCCGTTCATCCTCACCTGGGACGACCACGAGGTGCAGAACAACTACGCCGGTGAGGTTGCCGGGAGCGCCGGCGACGGGCGGCCCTTCCCGGAGCGCCGGGCCAACGGCTACCAGGCGTACTACGAGCACCTGCCGCTGCGCCCGCACCAGCGCCCGGACGGCCCCGACGCCCTCATGTACCGCCGGGCCGACTACGGCCGGCTCGCGCGGTTCAGCGTGCTCGACACCCGGCAGTACCGCACCGACCAGGCGCTCGGTGACGGGCGCAAGGAGCCCGTCGGCGAGGTGTTCGACCCGGAGCGGACGATGACCGGCCCGGAGCAGGAACGCTGGCTGCTCAAGGGGCTCAGCGACTCCAGGGCGCGCTGGAACGTCATCGCGCAGCAGACCATCATGGCGGAGTTCGACTACGACCTCGGCCCCAAGAAGATCGTCAACCTCGACCAGTGGGACGGCTATCCGCTGGCCCGCGCGCGCATCCTCGACCACATCGCGACGCAGCGCATCGCCAACCCCATCGTCCTCAGTGGCGACTGGCACACCCACTGGGTCAACGACCTGAAGACCGACTTCGGCGACCCGCACGCCCGGGTCGTCGCGACCGAGTTCGTCGGCACGTCGATCTCGTCCGGCGCCGGCTGGGACGCCGACGTGCGCGCCGGCCTCGCGGCCAACCCGCACGTCAGGTTCTACAACGGCAGCTACCGGGGGTACGTGATCTGCGACGTCACCGAGAAGCGCTGGCAGTCCCACCTGCGGATCGTGCTCGACGCCCGGGACGCCGCCTCGCCGGCGTACACGATCGCGGCGTTCGAGGTGCGCGACGGCCGGCCCGGAGCCCGCCGGATCGACGCGGGGGACGGCATCGTCGGGCGCGTCACCGACGCGACCACCGGTGTCGCCCTGCCGAACGTCGAGGTGGCGGTGATCCGGGCGGACGGGAGCCGCCTCGCGTCGAACACCACCGACCCGTCGGGCGAGGTCCTCGCGTTCGCGCCCCCCGGCAGCTACACGGTGGCGGTCAACGGGGTCGGCTACGAGCCGCTCACCCGTCCCGCGACGGTCGTCGAGGGGCGGCCGACCACGCTCGACCTGCGGCTGGCCCGCGCCGCCGTCCGGGCCGGCACCGGCCGGGCGGTGCCCGGCCCGCTGGCCGAGGCGACCCCGGCCGACATCGTCATCGGCAACGACCTCATCGCCATGGCCGTCTCCACCGGGACGGAGGACTCCCAGCTGAGCCCGACGACCGTCGGCAAGCCGCTCGACCTGGCCGCCGTCGGCCGCCTCGACCAGCTCGACTGGATCAACCTGCCGTACGCGTCGGCGACCCGGCCGCGCGGCACGAACGCCTGGCAGCAGCGGACCGTCCGGTCGACCGGTGTCGAGGTGCTCTCGCCCGGCGGCGCCACGGCGTCGGTGCGGGCGGTGGGCGCCAGCACCGCCGTCCCGGACCTCGACGTGGTCACCACGTACACCGTCCGGCCGGGCGAGCCGTGGGTGACGGCGGAGAGCGTCTTCACCAACCGGGGCGCCACGGCCCGCACCTTCTGGGCCGGCGACGCCATCGACTACGACGGCGCCGGCCAGCGCAGCGGGGTGCCGGGCCACGGAACCATCGAGGCCAGCGCGCCGGCCGACTACCCGCCGGCGGCCCCGTGGATCGGAATGACCGGCAGCGACCGGCAGACCTACGGCCTGCTCTACGAGACGGCCGGCTTCGGCGCGTACGCCGCCTACAACTGGGTGATGAGCCAGTACGAGGTGACGCTCGCCCCGGGTGCGGCGTTCACCCTGCGGCGGCGGATCGTCGCCGTCGACAGCGGCGCAGACGCCGACCCGTTCGCGGTGCTCGGCCGCCTCTGAGCGCCCCGGCCTGCGGGCGGCCGGGGTGCGGCCGCCCGCACGCCCCGGCACAGGTCGGCGGGCACGATGACGCGGCGCCGGCCGGCGGCGACCGGCCGGGGCGAACGCCCCGGCGTGCGGCGACCGGATTGACCGCCACGTCGACGGGTAGGGGAGGGCATGCGCGCACCCACCTGGATCACGACCGGCGCGGCCGTCGCCGCGACGGCGGTCGCCGGCGCGGTGGCCACCGACCCCTCCTCGCGCTGGTACCGGAGGCTGCGCAAGCCCCGCTGGCAGCCGCCGCCGGCGGCGTTTCCCCTGGTGTGGACCCCCGTGTACGCGCTGATCGCGGTGGCGGGCACCCGCGCGCTGGACCGCGGCAGCGGCGCCGAACGCGCCGCGTTCGCGCGCGCCTACGCGCTGAACCTGGCGCTCAACGCCGGCTGGACCGCGCTGTTCTTCCGCGCCCGCAGGCCGGCCATCGCGCTGGCCGAGATCGGCGCGCTCAACGTGTCCAACCTCGTCGTGCTGCGCCGTGCCGCCCGCGCCGACCGGGTCGCCGGTCTGGCGCTGGCCCCCTACGCCGCGTGGACGGTGTTCGCCACGGCACTCAACACCGCCATCGTGAGCCTCAACCGGCGCGGGTGAGCTCCCACGGTCCCGCCGGGAGCACGCGCGGCGCGACCCGGCGCCGGTTTCACGAAACCGTCATGGAACCGCAGACGGTTCTCCACGATCCGCACCCAGAGTGGTGGGCGCGTTCGTCGTGACGACTGGAGTGCGAGCCGCGGCGGAACCAGGATCATCGCCACCCCTGCGACGACGCGCGTGACCGGCGACGGCTTCCGGTTCCCGAACGCCTGACTCGCCAGGATCACGAGAGGCACCCGGGTCCGCGGCGCGGACAGCGCCCGGCGGCGGCCCGGGGTCTCGCGACATCACGGAGGATCCCTGCCCATGACCGTGCCCGCGAGAAGGACGGCGACGGAGAACGACCTGCCACCGGGCGACCCGGCGGTACGCCCGGCGCGCCCGCCCCGCCAGGTCGACCGGGTGGTGCTCGGCGTCACCGCCGCCACGTCGGTGCTCTTCGTCCTGTGGGGCATCGTGGCCACCGACAGCCTGGCGTCGGTCACGAGCGCCGCGCTGGACTGGGTGAGCGGGTCGTTCGGTTGGGTGTTCGTGCTGGCCAGCGCCGGGTTCGTGGTGCTGTCGGCCTGGCTCGCGCTGAGTCGGTACGGCCGGATCAAGCTCGGCCGCGACGACGACCAGCCGGAGTTCTCGACCGTCTCCTGGGTGGCCATGATGTTCAGCGCCGGGATGGGTATCGGGCTGATGTTCTGGGGCGCGGCCGAACCGCTGTCCCACCTCGGCACCCCGCCCCGCGGGCTGAACGAGCCGAACACTCCGCAGGCCGCCCGGGTCGCCATGGAGTACTCGTTCTTCCACTGGGCCCTGCACCCGTGGGCGATCTACGCGGTCGTCGGGCTGGCGCTGGCCTATTTCACCTTCCGCAAGGGGCGGCGCGGACTCATCAGCAGCGCCTTCTTCCCGCTCATCGGTGACCGCGCCGAGCGAGGCCCGGGCCGGGCCATCGACATCTTCGCGATTCTCGCGACGCTGTTCGGGTCGGCGGTCTCTCTCGGGCTGGGAGCCCTGCAGATCAACAGCGGGCTCACCAACCTCTGGGGCGTGCCCGCGTCCACCCCGCTCGCGATCGGCATCATCGCCCTGCTCACCGTCGCCTTCGTGATCTCCGCTGTGACCGGCGTCAAGAAGGGCATCCAGTTTCTGTCGAACACCAACATGGTGCTCGCCGTGGCGCTGCTGTTCTTCCTGCTCGTGGTGGGCCCGACGGTGTTCGTCCTGAACACGCTCACCGCCTCCACCGGCGGTTACCTCTACGACCTCATCCCCATGAGCTTCCGCACCGGCGCGTTCGGCGGCGAGGCGTGGATGGCGAGCTGGACGATCTTCTACTGGGCGTGGTGGATCTCCTGGACCCCCTTCGTGGGCGCGTTCATCGCCCGCATCTCCAAGGGCCGGACCATCCGCCAGTTCGTCCTCGGCGTCGTGCTCATCCCCAGCCTCGTCAGCGTCGTCTGGTTCTCGGTGTTCGGCGGCACCGCCGTACACCTGCAACTCGGTGGGACGGACCTGTCGGCCGCCGTCGCCGAGAGCCCGGAGGCGGCGCTCTTCGCGGTGCTGCGCGAGTACCCGCTCTTCACGGTCACGGCCGTCCTGGTCATGGTGCTGGTGGCGCTCTTCTTCGTCAGCGGTGCGGACGCCGCCTCCGTCGTGATGGGCACTCTCTCCTCGCGCGGCGCCATCGAGCCGAGGAACTGGTTGGTCGCCATGTGGGGCACCCTGACCGGCCTGGTCGCCGCGGTGCTGCTGCTCGCCGGGGGCCTGTCGGCCCTCCAGTCGCTGACCATCCTCGCGGCGCTGCCGTTCCTGTTCGTGATGGTCGGCATGGTCGCCGGGCTGCTGCGCGAGCTGCGCCGGGAGCCCGCCACCGCGACGATGGCGCCGGAGGCCAGGGTCCTGGCAGCCGCCACCGCGGGCCCGGCAGCCGCTCCGTCCGACGCGACCTGACCCGCGGCGACGCGGGCCGGGCCGCTGGTGGCCGGCCCGCGTCCCGGGCCGCCCGGGCTCCGCCGTCAGCCGAGCCGGGACACCTGGTAGTGGTTGACGAGCCAGCGATCGCCGATCCGGCGCACGATAACGCCGAGGTGAACGTTCAGGGCCGGCCGGTCGGTGAACGCGAACTCGACGTCCAGGTAGCCGAGGACGACGTCGTCGGCGAGGCGCCGGGTCTCCCGGATCTCGTACGACGCCGTCATGCCGATCGGTTGCGCGTCGTAGTACGCGGCGACGCCACCCGGGCCGACGCTGTAGGGGTGCAGGCCCTGGAAGATCGCGTCGTCGGTGAAGTACGACGCGACCCGCTCGGGGTCGTGGGCGTCGACGGCGGACCGCCACTGGTCGAGGACGCCGCGCAGGATCCCGGTCTCGGTGCTGGTCATGATCGTCTGCTCGACTCTCCAGGTAGGTGGCGGGCCCGGCGGGTCCGGTCTGATCAGCGGGTCGACGGACCCGGGTCGTTCGGGTGCGGCGTCAACGGCGTGACGGTCTCCGTGCGCCAGGCGCGCAGCGGCATGGACGCGAGCACCGCCTCCAGCTCGTCCTCGTCGTCGGCCCGGAAGAGCCCCCACGTCCGCCACTCGCCCGGCCCCAACGGCGGCCGCCACAGCCGCAGAAGGCTCCCCTGCGCCGCCAGCTGTGCCGACCGCGCGGCCTCCCGCTCGCGCATGGCCGCGACCTCGTCGTCGGTCGTGCCCTCCGGCACCGACGTCACCATGTCGACGAAGAACTCCACAGGTTCCCTCCATCGGTCGCGTCGCGCGGCCCGGCCCGCCCGGCGCCGGGGAGCCGCCGCACGCTACCAGGCGGTCGCGCCGCCCTCGACGGGGATGTTGCATCCCGTCAGGTACGCCGCCCGGTCGGAGGCGAGGAACGCGCCCAGCTCCACGACCTCCTCGGGTCGCGCGAAGCGCTTGAGCAGCGTCTTGCGGGTGATCGCGTCCCGGGCCGCCTGGTCGTCGCCCAGGTCCCGGTCGCTGGCCGGGGTCAGGACGGGCCCGGGGCTGATCGCCAGGACCCGGATGCCGTGGGGCGCGCCCTCGAGCGCGAGCTGTCGCGTCATGCCGATGATCCCGGCGTTCGCCGCGCAGTGCCCGACCATCGGGGGAACCTCGCCGGCGATCATCGCGGCCATCGACGCCACGTTGATGATGACGCCCCCGCCCCGCTGGACCAGGTGCGGCCACGCGAACTTCGACACGAAGAAGGGGATGTCCAGTTCCCCGGTGATGGTCGCCCGCCAGTCCTCCACCGAGAAGTCGGGCATCGGACCGAACCGCAGCGAGGCGGCGTTGTTGTAGACCACGTCGAGCCCGCCGTAGGCGGCCACGGCGTCCTCGACGAGCTGCCGTACCGCGTCCGGGTCGGTGAGGTCGACCGGCGCGACACCGGTCATCTCCCCGCCGTCTCGCCGGACCAGAGCCGCCGTCTCGTCGTTGCCGGCGGCCTGGATGTCGCAGCCCACGACCTTCGCACCCTCGCGGGCGAAGACCAGTGCCGCGGTGCGGCCCATCCCACCACCGGTGCCGGTGACGAGCACGACCTTTCCGTCGAGCGTTCCCATGGAACTCCTCCAGGTGAGCGACCTGCTCCGGCGGCTCCCTCCGGCGATCGCGGGATCCCACAGCCGCCGCGCCCCCGACGGTGTGGGGGTGGCTTCGGCCGCTAACCCGCACGGTACGCGGCGAGGGGGTGCCGCCGGTCGCGGATCGGAGGAAAGCAATCCGGGTGCTCAGGCCGGCGGCGTGGCCCGACGTGCCGGCACCGCCAGCGCGGCGAGCAGGGCGATGGCACCGGCGATGCCCAGCGCCGCGAAGCCGAGACGGTAGCGGGCCTCGGTCGGCGGGCGGTGTGGGCGCTCAGGGCGCCGCCCATCAGCGCCGCGCCCACGCCTTCTCGTGCTCGATGAGGTGGCGTGCGGGCCGACCGGCACCGCCCGGCCCGCCGCCGGCGCCGCGCCCCGGACTCCTCGGTCGCGAGTCGTCACGGGTCGCGGTGGCCGTCTGCCGGCCCGACCCGGTCGGGCCGGCGGACGGCGGGCACCGGCGGCGTGTCCTCCGGCTCGTGGCCGAAGGGACCGGCGGCTGTTACCGCGGCAGGCCCTGGTAGTCGGCCTGGCCTGCGATCTGCCCGCCGTCGCCCGCCACCTCGCTGCCGGTGACGAACTGCGAGTCGTCGCTGGCGAAGAAGAGGACGATCCGGGCGATGTCGTCGGGCTGCCCGACGCGACCCAGCGCCACGCCGCTGGTGTCGAAGGTGACCCCGCTCGTCATCGGGGTGCTGATCTGACCGGGGTGGACGGCGTTCACCCGGATCCCGTACGCGCCCAGCTCCAGTGCGGCGGTCTTCGTCAGGCCGCGGACCGCCCACTTCGAGACGACGTACCCGGACATCCGGGGGACCCCCTGCAGGGCGCCCACGGAGCCGATGTTGACGATCGAGCCGCCACCCGCCCGCTTCATCGCCGGCACCACGGCCTGGATGCCGTTGAAGACCCCGATGAGGTTGACGTCCAGCGTGCGTTGCAGCCGCGCGGTGTCCCACTGTTCGAGTGGGGCGGGATCGGCGATGCCCGCGTTGTTGACGAGGATGTCGACGGACCCGAACCGCTCCTCCGTCCGCCGGACCAGGGCGGCCCACTGCTCCGGTGACCGGACGTCGAGTCGCTCGACGACGGCCCGGGGCCCGATCTCGGCGGCCAGGGCCTCGGCCGCCGTGACGTTCACGTCGGCGACGACCACGTTCGCGCCCTCGGCCACGAGCCTTCGGACGGTGGCGGCGCCCATGCCCATCGCGCCGCCGGTGACCACTGCCGTCTTTCCTGCCACTCGTTCCATTGCGAGTTCCTCTCTCCCGCACCCGTGATGCGGGTGGTCTCATTCCTCGAAGTCGGTGCCCCTGCTGACGGCCGCCCAGGCGGCCCGCTCGTCCTGCGTCTGCTGGGCGGCGGCGTTGAGGCGGTCGAGGGTCTCGTTGCCCATCGGCAGCCGTAGCGGGGTGTCTCGTGGGCCAGTGCGGTGAGGATGGCCTGGGCGATCTTCGCGGGGTCGTGGCCGCTGCGTCAGGCGGTGCTGCCCTGCTTGAGGGCGCCCGCGATCCGCACGACGCGGGTGGCCTGGTGGCGGGCGGCGTTGCGGGTGTCGTCGTCGATCGTGCCGAGGTCGGGGCCCCACACCGCGTGGTGCGAGGTGCCGTACGGGTTGCCGTCGACGAACTTGACCGGGTCGGTGTACGCCGGCGGCACGATGATGCCGCCGAAGTGGTGGATGCTGTTGTAGAGGGCGAGCAATGTGGACTCGTGCCCGCCGTGGCGCGTCCCGGCCGAGGTGAATCCGCTGTAGACCTTGTCGGCCAGCCCACCGGCCAGCCAGAGCGGTGACAGCGTGTCGATGAACTGCTTCAACTGGGCCGCGACGTTCCCGAACCGGGTCGGCGACCCGAAGATGACCGCGTCGGCCCAGGTCAGATCCTCGGGGGCCGGGGCGGGCACGTCCGCGGTGGCCGCGTGGTGGGCGGCCCAGGCCGGGTTCGAGTCGATCGCGGCCTGCGGCGCCAGTTCGGCGACCTTGCGCACACGCACCTCGGCCCCGGCGGCCTCGGCCGCGTCGGCCATCGTCCTGGCGATCTCCGTGCCGGTGCCGGTCGAGGAGTAGTAGATCAGCGCGAGCTTGACGGGGTGGGACATGTGATCGCTCTCCTTCTCGTGGGTGTGGTTTCCGTGGCGCCGTCCGGGCGGGCGAGCCGGGGCCAACCGTAACGAGAAGAGGGTGACGCGTCATCGCTTAGTGTTAGATGACACATCAACCTTCGGTGCGACCGACGGGTGCGTCGACTCGCCGCGTCGTGCCTGCGGGACGGCCGCGAAGACCCCCGTGCACCCCCGACGACGCGGTGTTGGGCCGGTACTATCCGCCACCAACGGTCGAGCTGGGAGGAAAGACCGAAATCGGTGCCGTGCTCCGCGGGGCCGGACCAGGTGGTGATCCGTCAGCTTCGCGGACGGGGAGAGGTCGCCGAACTCCAGCGGTAGAGCGGTGACGAGTCACCCATAGCCTCGGCCGCGGCCGGGAGGGGTCACTCCTCGAAGGGTTCGTCCTTCAGGTTGTCCAGCACGGTCTCCGACACCACGGCCAGGGTGTCGAGTTGCCGGGGGCTCAGCACGTCGAGGAAGAGCCGCCGCACGTAGCGGAGGTGCAGGGGAGTCGCCCGGTCGATCACCGCACGCCCCTCCTCCGTCAGCGCGACGTGCGTCCCCCGACCGTCCTCGGCGCAGCTGCGCCGCTCCACCAGCCCTCGCCGGATCATGCGGGATATCTGGTGGGTGAGGCGGGTCTTCTCCCATCGCAGGGCCTCCCGCAGCTCGAAGACCCGCATGGGGCCTTCCTTGTGCAGCCGCAGACTGCTCAGAACGGCGAAGTCCGCGAGGGAGATCCCCGCCTCGCGGAGCAACTGGCGGTTCATGTGCCGCCGGATGTCCTCCTGCATCGTCAGGAAGCCGAACCAGGCACGCCGCTCGCGATCGTTCAGCCGTTCAGGCTCAGTCACCCCTCAACGCTACCGGCAGGGGGACGCGGGACCCTCAGGCCGGTGACCGGCCCACCCCCGCCGCCTCCGGTGAGCGCCCCGGCCGGTCACCCACGCCGGAGCGTGCCGCGTCGTACAGCTCCTCCAGCCGCCGGGTCTGGGTCCGTACGTCGAAGTGCGCGGCCACGTGGGCGCGGGCGGCCCGGCCGAGCCGGCGCCGCAACGCCTCGTCGCCGAGCAGCGCGTCCAGGTGCTCGGCGAGAGCGGACCGGTCACCTTCCGCGCCGAGCAGCCCGGTCTCGCCGTGCCGCACCGCCTCCGGAATGCCGCTGTGACAGGTGGCGACGGTCGGCAGGCCGGCCGCGCCCCCTTCCAGGATGGTGGTGGGCAGCCCCTCGCAGTCGCCGTCCGGGGCGGTCCGCGACGGGGCCGCCAGGATCCGCGACTCGGCCAGATGGCGGCGGACCACGTCGGGTGGCTGCGCGCCGACGAACGTGGCGTCCAGGCCGAGCGCGGTGGCGCGATCGCGCACCGGTGCGGCGAGCGGCCCGTCGCCGATCAGGAGCAGCCGGGGACGGCGGGCGACGGGCAGCATTCCCGCCGCCTCCACCAGGTCGTCTACGCCCTTCTTGGCCACGAACCGCCCGACGAAGACCACGTCCCACCGCTTCGGCGGCTCCGTCGCCGGTGGGGGCGGAACCGGCACGCCGGTGTGATGGACGCGGACCTTCGCCGGGTCGGCACCGAGAGCGAGCGCCCGGTCCCGGATGAACTCCGACACCGCGATCACCAGGGCGGCCCGGTCGAACGCCTGCCGCAGGTGCCGCCGGTGGCGGGCTCCCCGCGCTCCGGGCAGGGCGGCCTGCCGGGTCACGTCCTGGCCGTGCAGGGTCACCATCAGGGGGACGCGGAGCCGTCGGGCGGCCGCGCTGACCAGCCAGCCGTCACCACCGAAGTGGGCGTGTACGAGATCCGGCGCAAGCCGGGCGAGCGTCGCGTCCAGCCGCGGAGACCGGCCGGTCAGCTTGAGCAGCAGCAGCTCGGCCCGGCCCGGCGGATCGTCCGGGAAGGCGATGACGTCGCTGTCGCGGGCCACCGGCGAGGCGACCCCGACCGCACCCAGGAACCGGGGCCGCCACCGGGTCAGCGCGTCGGCCTGGTGACGGACGAAGGTCTCCGACCCGGGCAGCAGGTGGCTGCGCCAGACGACCACCGTCGGCTGCGGCATGACCGGACCCTACTGCGGCCGGACACCGGAACCGGCGACCGGATCCGGTTCGGCGAACACGGCCGGTCGTGGCTCGGCGTGCACGGCCCGTGAATCGTGCGGGGCGTGGACCGGTCCCGGGTCCGGCGTCGTGTTCCGGCCCCGCCGCCGGTCGAGCAGGCGGTCGCGCAGCGTGTGCCGCAGGTCCGGTGGGAGCACCCAGATCTGCAGGTAGGTGACGTAGTCGATGAGGCTGGGCCGGCCGTGCCGGCGGGCCTCGGCGAGCAGCATCCGGAACACCCGGAGGCTGCGCGTCGTGGCCGCCATCGAGCTGATCACGCTCATCGCCAGCGCCGCGTACGCGCGCGGGGTGAGCAGCGGACGGATGCCCTTCAGCCACTCGAACTGCGCCTCCCACGGCGACTGGAGGCTGATCCGTGGGCGGTCCTCGTCCTGGTGCCAGACGACCAGCGGCTCGGCGGTCATCAGCAGCTCGACGTCGGGGTGGGCGACGGCCCGCAGCGTCCAGTCAAGCTCCTGCTGGCGGCGCAGCCCGACGGTGAACGGCACGCGGCGCAGCAACTCGGTCGGCGCCATGATGGTCGAGGTCTGGATGAAGCCGTCGCCGTGGAACAGGCCCCGCCGCACGGTGAGGTACTCGCTGATCGGCTCGCCGGGCTCGGGCAGCCGACGCGGCAGCACGAACTCCGCCCGCGGGGTGCGGTTGACCAGCCGGCTGGCCACGACGGGCATGCTCTCCCGGGCCGTCGCCGCCGTGGCGAGTTGCACCTCGAGCTTCTCGGGCAGCCACTCGTCGTCGTCGTCGAGGAAGGCCGTCCACGGCGCGCGGGCCGCGGCGACACCGACGTTGCGGGCGTTGGGGGCGCCGCCGCGTTCGGGCAGCGACAGCACCCGTAGCCGGTCGTCGGGCACGGCGGCCAGGGCCCGCCGGGTCGCCTCGTCGCCGCCGTCCACCACGACGAGGACCTCGATGGTGTCGACGGTCTGGGTCAGGGCGCTGCGGACCGCGCGGATCACCAGGTCCGGCCGGTCGCAGGTGGGGATCACCACGCTGACGTCAGGTGTACGGCTCATGAATACTCGCTCACTCGTACGTGATTTCGAGATGTATTCGCCGACGTCGAACCAGCCGGCGATCCGGTCGTGTCCTGGAAATTCGCGATCGAATGGCTATCGGAACGCTAGTGGGCGCATTGTGTGCGCCGGGTTAATGGCGGGTGTCGATCGTCTGCCGAAAAGGGCGATTCCGGGTGTCTTCCCAGGCCAACGCGGTGCTGAAGGGCGCCTGGTGGACAATTCCGAGGCCCCTTGCCGGTCCTGTCGTGACCGCGAGAATCTGCCGTACACTCGCCGGGCACCAGCCGGACGGAGAATGGGAGAGATCGTTCATGCAGCTCGACGCCGCGCCGCACGAGCGCCGGAGGCGGGTGGTCATGCTCGTCGACAACGCGGTCGAGGGCGACTCCCGGGTGCAGAAGGCGGCCCGGTCGGCGGCGGACGCGGGCTGGGACGTGATCCTGCTCGGGTGTGCCCGCCGCGACGACGAGCGGACCTGGCAGCTCGGCGAGGCCCGGGTGCGGGTGCTGCCGATGGGCGGCCACGCGAACACCGCCACCTCGCCGCCCGGCGGGCTGCGCGGCCTGCGCGCGCGGCTGGTGCGTCGGGGTGGGGTGCCGCTGCGCGCCGCCCGGCTGGCGCGCCGGCCGGTCGAGCACGCCCAGGTCGTGTTCTGGCGTTCGGTGCAGGGCGACCGGTCCTGGCGGCGGCTCGAACCCGGGCTCTGGGGCTACGAGCGCCTCTTCGGCCCGGTCATCGACGAGCTGCGGCCGGACCTCGTCCACGCGCACGACTTCCGGATGCTCGGCGTGGCCGCCCGGGCCGTGCGACGCGCCCGCGCCGACGGGCGCCCGGTGCGGCTGGTCTGGGACGCGCACGAGTGGCTGCCCGGCGCCAAGCCCCGCCGCGACAACGCCCGCTGGCTCCCCGCCCACCTCGCGTACGTGCGCGAGTACGTGGGGGAGGCCGACGCGGTCGTCACCGTGTCGGAGGCCCTCGCCGAACTCCTGCAACGCGACCACGGTCTGGCCGAGCGCCCGGCCGTGCTGCTCAACGCCCCGGTGGCCGGCGAGGCGGCGGGCGACGACGACGAGCCCGCCCCGGACCTGCGGCAGCGCTGCGGGGTCGCCCCGGACACCCCGCTGCTGGTCTACAGCGGCGCGATGGCGGTGCAGCGCGGCGTGGACACGGTGGTCGACGCGCTGCCCCGGCTGCCCGGCGTGCACCTGGCCCTGGTCGTCGGCGACCTCGACGCGCCGTACGTGCGACAGGTGCTGGCCCGCGCCGACCGGCTCGGCGCGGCCGACCGCGTGCACGCGGTGCCGTACGTGCCGTACCGGCAGCTCGTGGCGTTCCTCAGCGGCGCCGACGTGGGGCTCATCCCGCTGCACCACTGGCCCAACCACGAGATCGCCCTGATCACCAAGTTCTTCGAGTACTCCCACGCCCGGCTGCCGATCGTGGTGAGCGACGTGCGGACGATGGCGCAGACCGTCCGGGCCACCGGCCAGGGCGAGGTGTTCCGGGCCCGGGACGTCGCCGACCTGGTCCGGGCCGTGCGGGCCGTGCTCGCCGACCCGGCGCGCTACCGGGCGGTCTACGACGGGCCGGACTCGCCGCTGCCGGGCTGGACCTGGGAGGCCCAGGCGAGCCGGTTGGACGCGCTCTACCGACGGCTGCTGGCGCCCGCCGACGCCGAAGCGGGCCTGGCGGTGCCGCCCCGGTGACCGTCCCCGACGTCAGCGTGGTGGTGGCGGTCTACAACACCATGCCCTACCTGACCCGCTGCCTGGACTCGCTGGTGGCGCAGACCATCGGCCCGGGCCGGCTCCAGGTCGTCGCGGTCGACGACGGGTCGACCGACGCCGGCGGCGCCGAGCTGGACCGGTACGCCGCCCGGCACCCCGGCGTCTTCACCGTTCTCCACCAGGCCAACTCGGGCGGCCCGGCCGGCCCGTTCAACCGGGGCCTCGACGCGGCCACCGGCCGGTACGTGTTCTTCCTCGGCGCCGACGACCACCTCGGCCCCGACGCGCTGCGCCGGCTCGTCGAGGCGGCCGACCGGTGGGAGTCCGACGTGGTGCTCGGCCGGGTCGTCGGGGTCAACAGCCGCCACATCTACCAGGACATCTTCGCCCGAACGCAGGCCGACGTGGATCTGTTCGACTCGCCGCTGCCGCGCTCACTGGCCAACACGAAGCTGTTCCGGCGTGAGCTGCTGGAGAAGCACGGTATCCGGTACCGGGAGGACCTGCCGCTCGGCAGTGACCTGCCCTTCACGCTGGAGGCGTGCTACCGGGCCCGGCGCATCTCCGTACTCGCCGACTACGACTACTACTACGCCGTCCGCCGGCACCGGGCCACCAACATCACCTACCTCAGCCGGCACGCCGACCGGCTGCGGACCGTCGAGGCCACCACCGCGTTCGTGGCCGAACTGATCCCGGCCGGTCCGAAGCGCGACGCCGTCCTCGCCCGCCGCTTCGATCACGAGATCGCCAAGCTGGTCGAGGACGACCTGCTGCTCCTGGACCGGGACACCCAGCAGCTCGTCCACGACGGCGTGGGACGGCTGGTCCGCACGCACCTCACCGAGCCGATCGCCGCGCAGATCAACGCCGAGACCCGGATCCGGCTGGCGTTGACCCGCGACGGCGCCCTCGACGACCTGCTCGCGGTGATCCGGCAGGACGCCCGCGGCGGCGTGCCACCCACCGTCGTCGAGGGCGACCGCCGGTACGCGGCCTACCCCGGCTTCCGCGCACCGGACCGCGGCCTGCCGGACTCCTGCTTCGACGTGACCGACGCGCCGGACTGGTCCGCGAAGCTCGACGCCACCGGGCTGGCCTGGGAGACCGACGAGCGAGGCGAGAGGGTGCTCACCGTCACCGCGGTCAGCCCCCTGCCCGAGCTGCCCGCGGCGGGCGCGCAGCCGCTGTCGGTCAGCGCCGAGGAGATCCCCGGCGAGGTCACCCCCGCCGGCCGGGGACCGCGGGGCACCACGCTGCGGATCCGGTTCCGGGTGGCCGACCTGCTCGCGAACACCGGGGCCACCGGCCAGCGCCGGGCGCTGTCCGCCCAGGTCGGCGCCTTCGACCCGGCGCGCGCCGTGGGCGCGGCCACGGCGACCGGCGCGGCCGGCTCGGCCGCCGTGCGCGCCCCCGCCGTACGCTCGACCGCGCCCCTGCTGCGCCGGCGGGGCGCCCGACTGTACGTGGTCACGCCGGTCCGTGACGCCTCCGGCCGACTGATGATCTCGGTGGTGCCGGTGACCGCCGCCCGGGTCGCCGCGCAGCTGCGCCGGGTGCTGCCCCGCCGCCGGTAGCAACCCGGCACAAGTGCCGGGCCGGCCGTGGTACGAATTCTGGACGGGATTGTCCGGAGGAACGGGGGCGGTGGCGCGGGCGCGGTCGGGGTGGATCCTGCGCGGTCAGGAGACTCCCCGCCGGATCTCCTACCTGGAGCTGCTGTTCGACCTCGGCCTCATCGTCGCGCTGACCCGGCTCTCCGACCGGCTGACCGGCCACCTCAGCTGGCTCCACGCGGTGGAGACCGTGGTCCTGCTCGCCGCGATCTGGTGGGTCTGGACGGTCACCGCCTACACGACGGACTGGTACGACCCGCGTCAGCCGCTCGTCCAGGTGATCGTCCTCGGCGTGCTCTTCGGGGGCCTGCTGATGTCGTTGGCCGTCAGCAGCGCCTTCGAGGGAGCCAGCGGGATCGCCTTCGCCGGGGCGTACGTGGGCCTGCACCTCTGTCGCGGGCTGATCCTGGTGACGGCCCTGCGTGGGCACGCGCTGCAGAGACGGCCCCTGCGGGTGCTCGTCTGGTTCTGCCTGACCGGCGTGCTGTGGCTGGCCGGCGCGTTCCTGCCCAGCCCGATCCGGCTGGTCCTCTGGGGCGCGGCGATCGCGACTGACTACGCGGTCGGCCTCTTCGGCTATCCGCTGCCGCGGCTCGGCCGCGCCGGCGCCGAGGAGCTTCGGGTGGGCGGTGACCACCTGGCGGAACGCTACCGCCAGATGTTCATCGTCTGCCTTGGCGAGATCATCCTGGTCGGGGTGCGGCACTACGGCGACCCACCGTTCGTGTCGCTGCGGACGGTGGGAGTGATCTTCCTCTTCGTCCTGACGGTGACGATGTGGCGGATCTACATCGTCTACGTGGCCGACCACCTCGCCACGGGGATCGACGAGGCGACCAGCCCCGGCCGCATCGCCCTCGTGGCGGCCTACGCGCACCTGGTCATGGTGGCCGGTGTGGTGCTGGTCGCCGCCGGTGGCGACATCGTGGCCAGCGATCCCGGCGGCGAGATCGACGCCACCCAGTTGGCGGTGGTGGTGACCGGCCCGCTGGTCTTCCTCGCCGGCCGCACCGTGTACGCGCTCGTGGTGTTCCGGGCGATGCTGTGGCGGCTGCCGGTAGGCCTGCTCGTCCTCGCGGTGACGGTGCCGTTCACGGGAGGACTACCGGCGCTCGCCGTGGCCGCCGTCGTCACCGTCGGGATGATGGTGATCGCCTTCGTTCCGCACTGGGGGCGGCCGGTCTACCGCACCCGCTGGCGCATCCGCACCCGCTGGTGATCCGGTCCCGGCCCGACCGCCGCGACCAGCGGGATCGCGACGCCGTCACCGGCAGGGGCCTCGGGCCGAACCCCCGGCGCGGATCAGTCGGTCGTGACCGGCAGCGTGGCGTAGCCGCGCAGCACCAGCCGGTCGCGCCGCTCGGCCGGGCCGGCCAGGCGCAACCGGGGCAGCATCGTCAGCAGCAGCGGGAACGCGACCTGAGCCTCCAGCCGCGCCAGCGGGGCGCCGAGACAGTAGTGCGCGCCGCCGCCGAACGAGACCGGCTGCACGTTCGGGCGGTCCGGATCGAACCGGTGCGGGTCCGGGTAGCGGGCCGGGTCCCGGTTGGCGGCACCCAGCAGCATGGTCACCTCCGCGCCGGGGGCGAGCCGCACCCCGCCGCCGAGATCCGTCGGGCGGGTGGCGAACCGCGTCGTGAGCTGCACCGGGGAGTCGTACCGGAGGATCTCCTCGACGAACGCCGGCGCGCGGCGGGGGTCGGCGCGCAACCGGTCCGCCTGCTCGGGACGCTCCAGCAGGAGCCGGAGGCCGGTGCCGAGCAGGTTGGTGGTGGTCTCGAAGCCGGCGATCAGCAGCAGGATCAGGTTGGCGAGCAGGGTCTCGCCGGTCAGCGCGGCGCCGGCGGTGCCGTGGTCGTGCGCGGCGACGAGGGCGCTGGTCAGGTCCTCCCGAGGGGCGCGGCGCCGCTGCTCGATAAGGTCGGTGAAGTAGGCCTCCAGGTCGCGGCCGGCCACGTCGGCGAGCCGCATCTCCTCCTCCGTGCTGATCGGCTCCAACACCACGGTCAGGTCCGCGGCGCGCTGCCGGAACCAGGAACGGTCCGCCTCCGGCACGCCCAGCAGCGCGCAGATCACGCCGATCGGCAGCGGGAACGCGAAGGCGCTCATGAAGTCGGTCCGGGCCGGCATGGCCTTGATCAGGTCCTCGGCCAGGCCGCTGACGACGTCGCGCATCTCGGCGATCCGGCGGGCGGTGAAGGTGGCCGCCGCGGCGCGGCGGACCCGCGTGTGGTCCGGCGGATTGGTCTGCAGCATGGACAGCACGATCGAGGCGACGCCGCGGTTGCGCCGCCAGTCCGGCCAGAAGCCGTCGTAGTCGGCGGCGTCCGCGACGCGCAGGCCCGGGTCGCGCAGCACCCGGTTCGTGAGCGCGTGGGTGGTGACGAACCAGCGGCCGTCGAGCGCCTGGAAGATCGGAGCGTGCGCGCGGAGCACGTCGTAGGCCGGGTACGGGTCCACGCGTCCCTCGGGCTGGAACAGCGACGCCAGTGCGCTCTGGTAGTCCATCCTTGCGCCTCCCCTGAGAGCCCTCTGCTCTCCTGCATCATCTCCGGCGTCGCCCAGGCGACGACAGCGCCACTAGTGTCAGGCGGTGACCGTGCACACGCTGTCCCGCGCCGACGCGCGTCGCCTCGCCGTGCGCGCCCAACTCCTGGACGCGCCCCGTCCGACCGGGATGGTCGGTGTCGTACGCCGGTTGACGCTGGTGCAGAACGACCCGACCGCCGCCGTCGCGCCCAGCGCCGACCTGGTCCTGTGGAGCCGGCTCGGTTCCTCGTACTCGCCCGGCCGGCTCCGGCAAGCGCTCGACGAGCAGACCCTGCTGGAGCTGGACGGCTACGTCCGCCCGCCGGAGGACATCGCGCTCTACCGTGCCGAGATGGCCGAGTGGCCCGGCCGTCCTCCGCTGCGGGGCTGGCAGGAGGAGCTGCGGGACTGGCTGGCGGCGAACAACGGCTGCCGGTTGGACATCCTCGCCCGCCTGCGCGCCGACGGGCCGCTGACCGTGCGCGACCTCCCCGACACGTGCGTCGTCCCCTGGCGCTCCTCCGGCTGGACCAACAACCGCAACGTCGCCAAGATGATCGATTTCCTGGTGCGGCGCGGTGAGGTCGCGGCCGCCGGCCGCCGCGGCACCGAGCGCCTGTGGGACCTCGCGGAGCGGGTCTACCCCGACGAGGTGGTGCCCTACGAGGAGGCGGCGCGCGTGCGGGACGCGCGCCGCCTCCGGGCACTGGGGATCGCCCGTGCCCGCGCCCCGAAGAGCCCGGGGGAGCCGAACGACGTGTCGGCCGCCGGCGAACCCGCCGTCGTCGACGGCGTGAAGGGCCAGTGGCGGGTCGACCCCGACCTGCTGGACCGGCCGTTCACCGGCCGGACGGCGCTGCTGTCCCCGCTGGACCGGCTCGTCTACGACCGCACCCGGATCGCCGAGCTCTTCGGGTACGACTACCAACTGGAGATGTACAAGCCGGCCGCCAAGCGCCGCTGGGGCTACTGGGCGATGCCCATCCTGTCCGGGGACCGGTTGGTGGGCAAGCTCGACGCGACGGCCGACCGCGGGGCCGGGCTGCTCCGCGTGGACGCGATCCACGAGGACGTGCCGTTCACCCGGGCCATGACCGAGGCCGTCCGCCGGGAGATCGGCGACCTGGCGGACTGGCTGCGGCTGAGCCTGGTCCTGCCGGGCTGAACACCCGGTAGGTCAGCTCCGCCGGGAGTCCCTGACGAACACGATCGCGTCGGTGTCGGCCACGTGCGCCGGATCGAGCGGGGCGTAGCCGAACCAGGGGGACACCCGGGCGACGGCCGGCGCGGTGGCGAGGGCGCCGGCCAGCCGGCGGCTGTCGGCGAGGTGACGCTCCTGCGGCAGCGCGTACAGCAGCCCTTCGACGGTGTCCGGCGGCGGGGCGTCGACTCCCCGGTGGCGGATCGTGCCGACGGCGGTGGCGAGGAAGGCGTACCCCGCGCCCAGATGGGCGTCGACGATCGCGCCGGCGCTCCACCACCGCACCGCTCGGCCGCCCATCCGCATGCTGCTCCGGGTCCGCTGGAGGTGGCCGTTGTGGCCGTGCACCAGCACCGGGCCCCGCTCGGCGAGGGCGAGCAGGTTGGCGGCCATCATCGAGTCCCGCAGGCCCACCAGCCGCGCCAGGCGGCTCGGTGACGCGTCGGCCATCCCGAAGTGGTAGCGCAGCAGCCCGGTCGCGGTGCGCGCGTACAGTCGCGCCCGATCCCAGTCCTCCCGGGAGGAGGCCGCGACGAGCTGGGGTGTCTGCGCATCGAGCGTTGCGGCCAGCTCGTCGGCGAGCAGCCGCAGCTCCCGGGCCTCGGGCGTCTGCCCCACGGACCGGGACGGGTCCGTCATCGCCGCGGGCTCGGTCCACCGGTCGTCGGCGCCGAGCAGGCGGTCGAGCGTCTCCGCGGTGCAGGGGAGCAGGTCGGCGTCGACCCGGGCGGCGAGGTAGCGGTGGAGCGCGGTGAGGGCCTGTCGAGGGCTCGCGGCGCCGGTGATCTCCAGCGGGCCGTCGAAACCGGCGAAGCGCACCTGCTCGGCCGCGGGTCGACCGTCGTTGTACGCGCGCATCCAGCGCACCAGCTCACGGTTGCCCGGGAAGGCGCCCCACTCGTGGCTGAAGCCGTGCTCCATGGCCGCGTCGAGGGTGCCCGTGCCCGCGGTGACGTGCTCGTCGACGGTCAGACCCATGAGGCAGTCGCTCTCGATCGCGATCGTCCGGTAGCCCTCCTCTTCGACGAGCTGCCGGAAGAGGTCGTTGCGCAGGTCGAGCAGGGCGTCCTCGCCGTGGGTGGGCTCGCCGAGGGCGAGCAGCCGTGGCCGGCCCGGAAGCAGGCTCATGACGGTGGAAGCGGTCACGGGATGGGCGATGTCGGTGATGCCGGCAGTCATGACCTCGACCGTATCGTTGAACCATCGGTGGAGACTTTTCACCGATTCCAGCACGACTAGAGGGCAAAACCCTCAACCGGCCCGACCTCGGCGAGCGGGCGGACGGCTCGGCGGCGCGGGGCATTCCGCGGCACCCGTCTCAGACGAAGCTCGGCCTGGTGAGCCGCCACGCGGCGCCGACCAGGGCGACGTGGGAGAGCGCCAGGGGAGCGTTGCCCAGGTGCGCGCCGGTGCGGGGATCGATCTGCTCGGCGAACAGTCCGAGGTCGTTCGCCCGGGCAGCCGTGCGCTCGAACAGCGCGGTGGCGCGCTCCGCCTCACCGGCCATCGCCAGACACTCGACCAGCCAGAACGTGCACGCCACGAAGCCGGCTGGGTCGTCGGGCCACCGTCGCACCAGACCGTCGGTCGTCAACTCCCGGGCGACCGCCTCGACGGTGGCCCGCATCCGGGGATCGGTGGCTGACACCATCCCGGTGAACGGCAGCACCAGGACCGACGCGTCCAGCTCCGGTGAGCCGAGCACACCGGTGAAGGCGCCGACGCGCTCGTTCCAGGCCGCCGGCAGCACCTCGGCCCGGATCTCGTCCCGGACGGCCGCCCATCGTCGTGGATCCGCCTGCCGGCCGAGCACGGGCGCCAGCTTGACCGCGCTGTCCAGCGCACCCCAGCACAGCGCCTTCGAGGCCAGGTTGTGCCGCCCGGCACCCCGCTCCTCCCACATGCCGGCGTCCGGCTCGCGCCAGCGGGTCGCCTGCTCGGCCAGACCGATCAGCAGCGCCCGCAGCTCGTCCGACAGCTCGCCGAGGTGATCCCGAAGCAGGTAGGCGCAGAGCAACACCTCGCCGGGCACGTCGTTCTGGCGCTGCCGCCAGGCGTCGTTGCCGATCCGGACCGGTCCGCTGTCGGCGTACCCCCGCAGGTGCTCCAGGGTGTACTCGGAGATGTTCCGCTCGCCCGTCACCCCGTACATGATCGGCACCGGCTCGTCGCCGCTGCGACCGGCGGAGCGGGCCGCCCAACCGAAGAGCCGGCCGGTGTCGTCCGGGCAGGCGGCCACCCAGAGGGCCCGCATGGTGAGGAAGAAGTCGCGCAGCCAGGCGTACCGGTAGTCGTAGTTGCGCGCGCCGCCGAGGTCCTCCGGCAGCGAGGCGGTCACCGCGGCCACCACGGCGCCGCTGGGCTGGTAGGTCAGGCCCTGCACCACGAGCATGCTCCGCCGCACCAGATCGGGGTAGCGCCCCCGGTAGGGGTGCATCTCCCGCATCGCCCGCCAGGCCTCGATCGTGTCGGCGAGCGACGCCACCGGATCCAGGCGGCGCGGGGGCGGACCGTAGGCCGGCGCGTGCGCCAGGTCGAAGGCGAGGACCTGGCCGGCGGTCACGGTGAACTCACCGTATGCCCGGCCCTGCGTGCACTCCAGCGGGACGGGGGCGCGCAGAGTCAGGGCGAGCGGACCGGCGCCGAGCCGCACCTCACCGTCGGCGCCGTGCAGGTACGGCGTGACCAGCCCGTACTCGGGACGAGGAACGAACTCGCACCGCATCCGCACCCGGCCGGTGAGCCCTTCGACCACGCGGGCCAGGACCATCGGGGAGGTGCGCCCCAGTTCGTGCCCGCGCGCCCCCGGCTCGGCGAGGAGCGCCTCCGTCACCGCGACGCTGCCGTCGCCGGTGTGGTGCACGGTGCGCAGCACCAGGGTGCCCTCGACGTACGCCCGTTCGGAGCGGGTGCCCGGCCCGGTGGTCACCGGGCCGAGCGCCCAGTGCCCGGCGTCGGGGTCCAGCAGCCGGCCGAACACCGACGGTGCGTCGAACCGGCCCGGGCACCACCAGTCGACGGAGCCGTCGCGGCTGACCAGCGCGGCAGTCGTGCTGTCGGAGAGCAGGCCGTAGTCGGCGATGGCGACCGCGGACACCCGGCGCGCTTACCCGCGATCCCGGCCCCGCTAACGCGGGCGGCACTCCCGTCGACGGTCCACCGTCGGGTACGCGCCCGGCCCACCTCCAGGGGCGGGGGAACCGCGCCCTCAGGTCGCCGCCTCGTGCTCACGGACCACCCGGTCGATGCGGCGGTCGGGGACGATCCACATGACCGCCACGGCGACGAAGCACGCCAGGGCGAGCCAGACGCCGACGTGCCCGCTCCGGTCGACCGTCAGGGCGCTGAGGATCCCGACGACGTGCAGTGGCGGGGAGAGCTTGCCCTTGAGGTCCCTGCCGACGGCTCTGCGCAGCGGCGATTCCGCCCCCTGACCTCGGATGATCACGGTCTGGAGCACGAAGTAGGCGACGGCGGCGCCGAGGAGGTTCAGACCGTAGACGACGACCGGGGTCCGCGCGAACATCGACTCGTCCACCCAGGCCGTCGTGAAGGGGAACAGCGACAGGGCGAACAGCAGCGCCAGGTTCGCCCACAGCACCGCGCCCCTGACCCGCGCGACCAGGTGGAACATGTGGTGGTGGTTGTTCCAGTAGATCCCCACGTAGACGAAGCTGAGCAGGTACGTCAGCAGCCCCACGCCGGTGGTGTGGACGAGGTCGGAGAGGTCGTGACCCTCCGGCACCGTCAGCTCCAGCACCATGATCGTGATGATGATGGCGAGCACCCCGTCGCTGAAGGCCTCCAGTCGACTGGTTCTCACCACGTCCCCCTTCGCCGGTCGGCACGTCTCGGGCGGCCCGGAGGCCCGCCTGTCGGCTTCTGGTCGGTCATGCGGCTCCCCGCTCGGAGGTCTCCGGTGTCTTCACCGAGTCGAGACAGGGCAGCCGCGGTATCTGTGACAGGCGCGGCGTCGCCAACGTCACTGCCGTGGACCCGCAGTTGGCGATCCCGGTGCGACCGGCCCACCATGGGCTCGGCGGCGGCCACGGCACGAGCGGACGGGGGCGAGCGGTGACGGATTCCGGTGTGGCCCAGGAGCCGGTGGGCTCGGACGATCTCGACGAGGCCGCGGCCGTCTTCACCAGCGTGCGGCCGCGCCTGTTCGGGATCGCGTACCGCATGCTCAGCAGCGCCGCCGAGGCCGAGGATCTCGTGCAGGAGGTGTGGCTGCGGTGGCAGGCGACCGACCGCCGTGCCGTGGTCAACCCGGGCGCATTCCTGGCGACCACGACCACCCGGCTGGCCATCAACGCGCTGCGGTCGGCGCGGGTCCGGCGGGAGACGTACGTCGGGCCGTGGCTGCCGGAGCCGGTCGACACGAGCGCCGACCCGTACCTCGGCGCCGAGCGGGGTGAGGCGCTGGAGTTCGCGGCCCTGCTGCTGATGGAGAAGCTCACGCCGCACGAGCGTGCCGCGTACGTCCTGCGCGAGGCGTTCGACTACCCGTACGGGCAGATCGCCGACATCCTGCAGTCGACCGAACCCGCGGTCCGCCAACTCGTGAGCCGGGCGCGGCGGCACATGGCGAGTGAGCGGCGTGCTCCCGTCAGCGCCGCGGCGCAGCGGGAGCTGCTGACCACGTTCGTCGCGGCCGCCCGCTCCGGCGACATGACCGCGTTGGAGCGGCTCCTCGCCGCGGACGTGACCAGCCTGTCGGACGGCAACGGCGCGCTGGGCGTCGCCCGCCGGCCGGTGGTGGGGATCGCGCCCGTCGTGAGGTTCCTGGACGCGATCTCCTGGTTCTGGCGGGACGTCGAGGTGAGTTGGGCGGAGACCAACGGCCGGACGTCCGCCGTGCTGCGGCGCGACGGCGAGGTGTACGCGGTGCTCACGGTCACCGCCTCGGCCGACGGCATCGACCGGGTGCTGTGGCAGATGAACCCGGAGAAGAACACGGCCGTCTCGGCCCCGGCCTGAGGCCCGTGTCACGAACCGCCCGCGGGCCCGCACGAACGGGTGTCGTGCGGGCCCCGCCGGGGTCAGCGCGCGAGCCACTCCCGGTAGGTCGTCTTCGCGATCACGGCGTCGCCCTTGGCGATCAGGGCGTCGCCCGAGGCGGCGGCGAACATCCCGGCGCTGTTGTCGGTGACGACGGTGCGCTGGTCGCCGTGCGCGGCGAGGGTGATCCTGCCCAGCTCGTCGAGCGGGAAGACCTCGGGGCCGGCGACGTTGCGGGTGCCCTGCAGCGGGGCGCCGGCGCTGACGTCGGCCACGGCCTGGGAGATGTCGGCCGCGGCGATCGGCTGGACGAGCGTGGCGGGCAGGCGGACGGTGTTCTCGTCGGCGGTCCACGACAGCACCGCGTCGACGAACTCGAAGAACTGCGTCGACCGGACGACGGAGTACGGCACCGGACCGGCCTTGAGGATGTCCTCCTGGAGCACCTTCGCCCGGTAGTAGACCAGGTCCGGCACCTCGTCGGCGCCCACGATCGACAGGACGACGGCGTGACCGACGCCGGCGTCCCTGGCGGCCGCGAGCATGTTGTCCATGGTGGTCTGGAAGTACGCGGGGGAGGCCTCGTCGAAGGTCGGCGAGTTCGTCAGGTTGACGACGACGTCGGCCCCGTTCAGCGCCTCGGGCAGGCCCTGCCCGGTGAGCAGGTCCACGCCGGTGGTCGACGGGGAGTGGGGCACCGCCTCGTGCCCGGCCGCGTTCAGGATCTTGACCACCTGCGATCCGATGAGCCCGGTACCACCGATGACAGCGATCTTCATGTGCTCGACCTTCCCTTTCCCGGAGGAGAAATGCGCTCTCACGCGCTACGACCGGACTGGTCGGCGGGTTGTGACAGCGCCGGGTGTGATCCGGCGAACAGCGCCACGGCACCCGGCGGGACACGCCGGGCTGTCACAGGCGGGGCCGCTGCCCGGTCCCAGCTGGCACCGGGAGGGCGGCACGTCACCGCCGTCCCGGACCCCACCCCTGCCACGGAGGAACCATGAGCAACCCCGGCGGGCAAGCCTGCCCACACGCGCGTCTCGACGCCGCCCGGGCCGCGGACGGCGGTCACCGGGCCGTCGAGGGCGGCGCCCGGCAAGGCGCCGCGTCGGTGCCGGCCGGCGGGACGGCGGCGCTGTTGCCCAACGGGGCCGGCCCGGACGTCGCGCCGGCATACCCTCGACGGGTGGGCAGCGCTCCGCCACCTCCGCACGGCCGCCGCGGGGCGTCCCGCGACCACTGTCTCAGCCCGCTGCGCGCCGTGGACCGGCCCACCGGCGCGGCCCGCTACGGCCGCATGTTCCGCGACCTCGACCCGCTGGGCACCGACCCCGAGCTGCTGGTGCGCGCGGGCGGCGACGGCGGGATCTGCGACGCCGCGGCGGTGCTGGACCAGCTGACCGCCGGGGGCGACGACGCCACCGAGGCCGCCGGTTGGCCCTTCTTCGGCCAGCTCGTCGCCCACGACATCACGGCCGACCGCTCATCCCTGACCGGCGGCGTCGCCCCCGAGGCCCTGCGCAACGCCCGCACCCCGATGCTCAACCTGGAGATCATCTATTCGGACGGGCCGATCGGCTCGCCGTACCTGTTCGACGTCGCCGACCCGGCGAAGTTCCTGCTCGGCGGGGAGGGGCGCGACGTCCCCCGTAACCAGCAGGGGGTGGCCCTCATCGGCGACCCCCGCAACGACGTGCACCTGTTCTCGCTGAGCCTGCACGTCGCCCTGCTGCACGCGCACAACGGCCTGGTCGACCTGCTGCGCGAGCAGGGGGTGCCGGAGGCCGAGGTCTTCGAGCGGGCGCGCGGCAGCCTCGTCCGGCACTACCAGTGGATCGTGGTGCACGACTTCCTGCCCCGGCTCGTCGGCGCGCCCCTGGTCGAGCAGGTGCTCGACGAGGGCGGCCGTTGGTTCGCGCCGCCGCCCGGAGAGGCGTACATCCCGCTGGAGTTCGCCGACGCGGCCTACCGCTACGGCCACGGCCAGATCCGGCACACCTACCGACTCGTCGAGGGCGGCCCGGCGGTGCCCCTCTTCCCCGACCTCGTCGGGTTCGGCCCGCTGCCGGCCGACCGTCGGCTGGACCTCGCGCAGATCTTCGACGTGCCCGGCCGTCCGCCCGCGCAGCGCGCCAAGCGCCTAGACGGCCGGCTCGCCGCGAGCCTCATCGGGCTTCCCGAGCAGGTCACCGGGGCGGTCGACGCCGCCGCCTACCGCTCCCTCGCGGTACGCGACCTGCTGCGCGGTGAGACCACGAGACTGCCCAGCGGAGAGGCCGTCGCCCGGCTCCTCGGCGTGACGCCGTTGACCGCCGACGAACTGGAGCAGACGTGGCCGCAGGGCACCCCGCTCTGGTTCTACGTGCTGAAGGAGGCCGAGCACCGGGCCGGCGGCGACCGGCTGGGGCCGGTCGGCGGCCGGATCGTGGCCGAGGTGCTGATCGGGCTGCTCCGCGCCGACCCGGGGAGCTACCTCAACCTGGACCCGGACTGGGCGCCGGACCTGCCCGCCGCGGGCGCCGGCTTCGGCCTGGCGGACCTGCTCACCCTGGGCGACCGTCACCGGCCGGCCGGGGCGGCGTGACGGGGCGCGCGCCCGCACCGGCTGCCGGGGGCCGGCGCCCACGCGGTCGCCCTCCGGCTCGTCCGCCAGTCGCGGGCGCTCGTGGCGGATGGCGCCGCGGACGACCACCACGGCGCGGTTGGGACGCGCGGCGGTCGTGGTAGCCGGTGTCGTGCCGGCACCTGCCGGCGCGCTCAGGCGGAGCGGGAGCCTCAGCCGCGGCGGCTCCGGGCGGCCACCGCGCGGCGTACCGGGCCCACGTCCTCCCGCCGGCCGGGCCGCTTGGCCGCGTGGAGCTGCCCGGGCCCCGGTCCGCTCCGCGCGGCCAACGCGTCGGCGACGACGCCGGTCGCGAACCCGTAGATCGTCTTGTGAAGCAGGTCGACCGCGAGCTCCCGACGCGGCCAGGTCTGCGGCGGGGCGCCCACCCCGGTGGCGTTCTCCAGGATCTGGTCGGACGTCAGCCGGACCACGCTGAACATCGTCGAGGCCCACGGTCCGCGCAGCCCCGCGTTCGCCATGACCGCGCGCAGCACGCCGACGAGGGCGCCCTGCCCGTAGTGCATGGCGAGGTTGAGCGAACGGGGTTGGCGTCCCGGCTTCTCCGGCAGGTTCGCCACCCGTTCCAGCACGCGGGCCGGCACGTAGGAGTCGGGTCGGCCGGTGAACCGCTGTTCGGTCTTCTCCGCCATCGTCATCACGGCCGTGCCGGCGAGACCAGCCAGCATGCCCTGCCACATCGCGCGCGTCAGCATGCGGGACATCTACCCACCGCGCTGACGACCACACGCCAACCTCCGCGGGGCCGCCGGGCCGCCCGCGGGGCCGCCGTCGGGGCGTCGGAGGACGCCCCGACGCCGACGCGCCGCGACCGTCAGTCCAGGTCGACCCGGATCAGATTGACGCCCCGGATGGTGAACAGGCTCCTCGCCCCGTCGGTGACCACTTCGGGCGCACCGAACCAGGTCTGGTCGAGCCCGTCGGCGAGCACGTACGGCTCCGGCGCCCGCCGACCGACGCGAACCGTCCACAGGCTGCCCCCGTCGGTGCCGAAGACCCGGTCGTCGATCACCGCCAGCTTTCCGCCGACCGCGCCGACGTCGACTCGCCAGAGCACCGTCCGGGTGCGCGGGTCGAGGGCGAACAGCTCACCGTCGCGGGTCACGCCGACCAGCACCCGGCCGATGAGCTTCAGGTCGACGATCACCTCGCCCGCGGTCGGCTCGACGAGCCAGGCGAGCCGCTCGGTGCGGTGGTCGAAGTAGCCGAGCTTCGCGCGGGTGGTGGTCGGGGTGGTGCCGTAGCCGTTGACGATGCTGCCGCCGAGGAAGACGCCGTGCGGGTCGGGGCAGAGGGACTGCACCGTCTGGTCCGGCAGGATGCCCCGCCAGCTGCGGAACCGCCGGCCGTCGAAGATGTTGAGGGCGCCCTCCCACCGGCCGTAGTCCGGCTCGGTGGACATCAGCACCAGGCCGCGGCGCCGGTCGACGGCCACCGCCGTCGGCCGGGTCTGCTCCTGGGCGGCGTCGACCCGCGCCACCTCGGTCGCCGTCCGTCCGTCGGCGGGCATGGTGAGGTAGCGGGCCAGGGTGTAGACGCCCATGTGCACCACCGCGCCGGACGCCACCATGTCCTTGGCCTCGCCGCCGAAGGGCACCCGGAAGGTGGGGAAGACGGGGTCGACCTCGGTGGAGACGACCTGCACTCCGAGGGTGCCCCCGACGACGACGCGGTCCCCGGCGTGGCATAGCGACATCGGCCGCTCCGGCGTGGGGGCGAGCTCCGGCGAGCTCATGTCCAGCGCCTCCGTGGTGCGGGCGTCCAGGTCGAAGACGATGCCGCCAGCGCTCTGGACGGCCCACAGCCGGCCGTCGTCGAGGAAGCCGAGCCGCACGTTCGACGCCTCCGCCACCGGCACTGCGACCAGTGTGGGCGCGCTGTCGCCGAGGCGGAAGCGGTAGAGCGAACCGCTCGGGCGGGTGGTGTAGAAGATCTCGTCGCCACGGCTGGTGACGCCGACGACGAACGAGTCGTCGGGCGTCGTGAGGACCTGGTGCCGGCTGTGGTCGCGGGTGTCGACCACGAGGACCTCGGCGGTGGGCGAGATGCCGACCACGAGGTGGTCACCGGCGAGGTGACAGACCGCGCCGAAGGTGCGGTCGCGCAGGCCGGCCGGGAGGATGTCGGTCCGCGTTCCGGTGGCCCGGTCGTAGGCGACCAGCCCGGCCCGGGAGCCGATGCCGCAGTAGACGGTGGTCTCGGTCGCCACCAGGTCGCGGACGTAGGTGTCGTCGGGGTCCATCCGGCCGTGGTCGGTGGCGCGGCCGGTCGCCGGGTCGTACTCCCAGAGCCGGGCGGACGGGTAGGTGCCGACGAAGATCCGCCCGTCGGGAGAGGCCTTGGTGGTCCAGCCGACCTCCTGGCGCAGGTCGAGCACCCGGGTCACGTCGAGAGTGCGGGTGTCCACCCGGAACAGCAGGCCGGGGGAGTAGGAGGAGACGAAGACGTCGGTGCCCACCGCGTCGATGCCCCAGATGCCGGGCACGCCGGGGATCAGCGCGGTCTTGGTGATCCGGCGCTGGGTGAGGTCGTACGCGGCGACACGGGTCGGCAGGATCTGCCGGGTGGCGAACCAGATCTCGTCGCCGACCCGTACGCCGTTGCCGAAGTTGAGCACCTGGGAGGCGGGACCGAGGTCGCTGATCGTCACGCCGGGCGCGTCAGCGGGGTCCTCGTCGG
This sequence comes from Micromonospora xinjiangensis, assembly GCF_056150165.1. NCBI lineage: Bacteria > Bacillati > Actinomycetota > Actinomycetes > Micromonosporales > Micromonosporaceae > Micromonospora > Micromonospora xinjiangensis. Next base: position 142,663 of record NZ_JAXCFO010000008.1, read on the forward strand.
ACGCGGCATGCGCAGACGGTGGAAATACGGCTCCGGCTGTTACCGCGCCGATGCCTGCGAGCACGGCCCGCCGTGAGAGGTTTCCCGACATCGTGCATCCCTTCGAGCGGTGTGATACCGAGGCTGCCCGCAGCCACCCGACATTACGGCCCGGACCGTTAACCGGGGACCCTAAAGCAGGTCGATGCCGTCGTCAACGGCCCGACCGCGCCCGCGCCCGCCCTCGAGGCCGCCGCGGCGCCACCGGCCCGCCGCCCGTCCTCCCGAACGGGCCCGTACGCCTGGCGCGCGCCGCAGGGTCGGTGGGCGCCCGCGGGTCGGCCTGCGTACGCTGGTCGGCGACCTTCCCGGACACCTGGAGCACCACTGATGACCAGCCCTGGAGCCCGCACCACCCGCGTCGCCCGCGTCGAGGACGTCGACGTCCTCGTCGACCTCGTCGAGTCGGCGTACCGGGGAGACCGCAGTCGGGTCGGCTGGACCCACGAGGCGGACCTGCTCGACGGCCAGCGCGTCGACCCCGACATGGTGGCGGCCGCGGTGACGAGCCCGAACGGGACGATGCTGGTCACCGAGGAGGACGGCGCGGGCATCGTGGCCTGCTGCCAACTGGAGCGCCGTGACGATCACGCCTACTTCGGCATGTTCGCGGTCTCGCCGCTGCGGCAGCGCGACGGCCTGGGGCGGCACCTGCTCGCGGAGGCCGAGCGGTTCGCCCGCGACGAGTGGGGCGCCGGCGAGATGCGGATGACGGTCATCACCCAACGCGAGGACCTCATCGCCTGGTACGTGCGGCGTGGCTACGTCCGCACCGGGGAGCTGACCCCGTTCCCGTACGGCGACGAGCGGTTCGGCCAGCCCCGCCGGCCCGACCTCGCGTTCGAGACGCTGACCCGCAAGCTCGGCTGACGGGGCGGCGGGTCGGCCCTACGGGAGACCACCCGATCGCGACCGGCCAGCGCCTCGCCGGTGCGGGCGGACCCACACCGACGAGGCGACGACAGCGGCCTAATTCCTGACGGTGATCGTGGCCGTGCGGTAGTTGTTGCGCTTGTTGCTCTTCGTCGGGTCGTAGTTGCGCTCGACGTTGCCGGCGGCGTCGACCGAGAACCACTTGAACGTCGTCGTCTCGGTCACGTGGAACACCTGACCCGGCTCACGGAACTCGGTCGCCTCGTAGCGGGGCGACTGGAGCGTGGGCCGGCTGCCGTCCGTGGTGTAGTAGATGGTCGCCGGCTCGTTCGTCTCGAAACGCACGTCGACCGGTCCGCGGTACTTCCCGCCGCCCGGAACGAGGCGCGACGTCGGGTCCTTCTTGTCCTTGCCCCACTCCGCCGCGACCCGGAACATCTCCATGATCCCGTTGGCGTACTCCATCGTCTCGGCGTGCCCGCTCACCAGCTCCGGGTTGCCCACCCACTCCGGCTGGAACGAGCCGCCCTGCCAGTTGCCGGTGGCCGGGTTGTAGACCGAGCCGCCGACCTCCCAGCCGAAGGCGTAGATCCCGTACGTGTGGTACAGGTCCTCGCGCACGTTGCCGGCGGAGGAGTAGAGGACGTCCGACGACCCGCCGACGTTCTCCGGCGTCACGACGGTCTCCCGGTGCGCCTTGACCTGCGACAGGATCCGGGCGGCCGACTGCCAGTAGAACGCCTCGTCGCCGAGCGGGGGACGCGGCGTGGTGATCCGCCCGTTCGCGATGTACGCGCCGGGCTGCCAGAACAGCTGGCCGCCGTTGGAGTGCACCGACATCATGAACTTGATGTTGGTGTACTTCTCCACGAGCCAGATGATGTTCTTCGCCTCGGGCTCGGAGAGCTTCTCCGGGCCCTGGTAGGTGTCGCTGACGCAGCTGGTGGACGCGCCCGCGTAGCCGTCGTGACCCGACCCGACCCGGTAGTTCCGGTTCAGGTCGACGCCCCAGGAGTTGCGCCGGCCCGGGTCGGCGTTCTCGTCCGGGCAGTGGTTCGTCAGGTTCCGGCGCTGCATGTTGTTGTTGTAGAAGCTGTAGTTCGCGCCGTCGGGGTTGTTGGACAGGATGAGGAAGATGTCGGTGTCGTTGACGATCTTCTTCGTCTCCCGGTCGGACCGGTAGTTGTGCACCAGACGCTCGGCCGTCTCCAGCGTGGTCGTCGCGGGCACCCACTCGCGGGCGTGGTCCTGCGCTTGGATCAGGACGCCGGGCTTGCTGCCGTCCCGGTGCGTGCCGATCCGCAGGACCGGGATCGTGGCCGGGCCGCGCGGCACCTCGCCCTCCGGCGCGCCGGCGCGCTTCTGGTCGAGGAAGTCGGTCAGCGCGACGGGCGCGGCCGTGGGGGCGACGATGCCGGTGCCCGCGTTGGTGCGGTACGGGTGCGCCCGGTCGATGAGGCCCTGGGACCCGCTCTCCAGCGCCGCCGCCACCTGCGCCGCGGTGCTCGCGAGCGCGCCCGAGGAGTCCTTGCCGAGCAGGACCCGGACCGCCTTGCCCGCCACCTCGACGCCGAGCGGCAGGTCCGCTCCCGGCCGGTCCACGAACTCCACCGTGATCTCGTTGCCGCCCTCGTGGCCCCACGCCGCCGAGCTGACCACCACCGCGGACTGCCCGGTGCCACCGATGGTGGCCTGCGCCTTGCGCTGGTAACCGTTCGTCTTGTTCGGCAGGTAGATGATCTGGGCGATGTCCGGGTACTGCCGGGCGATCTCGTGAGCGCGGGCGTAGAGCTGCTGCGGGGTCCGGTACCCGTCGACGAAGTCGTACCGGTAACCGCGGTTCTCCGTCAGCGGCGGCGGCGCGTCCTCCAGCCAGTCCGAGACGCTGCCGCTGGCGACGCCGCCGGTCGAGCTGGTGACCCGGATCTGGCTCGGCCGCGCGTCGAGCTTGAACAGGTTCCGGTGGAACATGTACTGCCCGGAGTCGACGAAGCGGCTCATGGTCCGGGCGAAGCCGAACGCGGTGCCCCGGCCCGAGTCGTTCTCGAGCTGCATCCCGACGACCGGGTCCGACTGCTGCCCCTCGGTGGTCCGCGCCTCGACGTAGAGGAAACCCTGGCCCTTCGTGGTGAACCAGTCGGCGCGGACGATCCGCACCGTCGCCTCGTGGCTGAGCGGCTGGACGGCTCGCGCGCCGGAGGCGCCGAAGCCGCCGTCGGCCTCGTCGCTCCACACGAAGCCTTCGCCGTCGGCGAGGAGTTCGGCGCCCATCGCCTCCAACTGGGCGATCTGCTCGGCGGTCACCACCGCCTCGGCCTCGATGCCGTCCGGCACGCGCCGGAGGCCGTGTTCGAGGTCGAAGCCGGCGGCGAGCACCCTGTCGAGCATGTCGGCGCCGGCCAGCCGCAGGTGTACGAGGCGTGCCTGGTCCTGCTGCTCGAGCGCTGACCGGCTCGCCGTGGCGCTCGGGTCCGCGCCCGCGGGTGTGGTCGCGGTGAGGATGCCCCCCACCAGGGCGGGCAGCGCGATGAGCGCCATGACGCGTTGTCTGCGTCGCATTCTCCCCTCCTTCTGCTTGCGGCGTGTGTCGACGTGTGTCCGGCCCTCGTGCGGGCCGGGCTGATCCATCCGGGACGGTGGAGCCCGGTCGCGCACGGCGGGGCCGGGCACGACGACGGTCGCCGCCGCGAGAAGGATCGGGAGAGCCGTGGGTGGACGGCTGCGGTGAGCGTATGTGCATCCGTCACATCGATGGGCGGCGTGATCAGGATTTGAGCAAGACTTGAGCGTCGCCGGGCGCTGGCCGTGCCGTGGCGCTCCGTCGGCGGGTCAGGCGCGGTGCGCGGGATCGGTGACGTCGAGGGCACCGGCCAGCGACTCCGGGGCGCGCATGCGCCAGGCGTCGGTGACCAGTTCCGTCAGGCGATCCACCGTCACCCGCGCCAGCCACACCATGACCAGGGGCAGCCCGTCGTACGCGGGGGTGGTGAAGAAGAGGTCGGGCTCGCCGAGGAGCAGCGCCTGCTTCTCCGCCTCGTCGCCGACGTACAGCACCGCGACATCGGTGCGGATCCGGCGGGGCTGGCCGGGGCGGCGCTCGGGATACGACCACACGAATCCCTTGTCGCCGACCCGGAAGTCGAAGCCCGCACTGTCGATCTCGACCACATGCGGGAGTGCCAGAGCCAGCCGGCGGACGTCGTCGGCGTCAGCCATCCAGATCCCTCCGGGACGCCGCTCGCCGCATCCGGACAGCCTAACCGGTCGCGCGGTCCCGCCCCGCGGGTCAGTATCCCGGCTCGCCGCCGGCGGCCAGCCGGGCCGCCGCCTCGGCGGGCGTGTCGTCGTAGCCGGGGCGGGCGATGAGCACGGACTGGAAGTAGTGGCCCTGCTCGTCGGCCGGGTCGTCGTCCGCCTCGTACGGCCGCCACAGCGCGAGGTACACCTCGCGCGCGGTGAAGGCGTCGTCGTCCTCGTCGGGCACGAGGTCGATGTGGCGGCGCAACCGCTGCACGACCTCCGGCGCGGGCAGGCCGAAGACGTCGACGTCGCGGTACCGCACCACGTCGCGCTCGTGCGGACGCCACAGCTCGATCGCGTTCACCCGGCCCCGGGTCGGGCCGACCCCGAAGCCCACGCTGAAACCGAGGCCGCTCGGCAGGTGCAGGGCCAGCTCCCCGTGAGCGGTCGGCGCCAACGGGGCGAGCGTCTCCAGCGCCGCGCGTGCCTCGGCGGATGTCATCCCGAGCCGCAGCGGTCCGACGCCGCGCGGCGGATCGAGCACGAACTCCATGAGCTGATCATCTCAGCCGCGTCCGACATGGCGGGAGCCCGGGCCCGCCCAATAGTTAGGTTTGTGAACAGAAAGTGTTACAGTCATTGTCGTCGATGCGTACCCCCGCCGTCGGCCCGTGGTATCCCGGAAAGGAGTGAGCGCATGTCGAGACTGCGCGCCCTGGTCGCGCTCGCGGCACTGGCTGCCGCCGGCGCACTGGTGGCGATCATCCCGTCGGCCCCGGCATCGGCCGCGGCCTGCGCGGCACCGTGGCAGTCCTCGGCCGTCTACTGGGGAGGCGACCAGGCCTCCCACAACGGCCGCAACTACCAGGCGAAGTGGTGGACCCAGAACGAGGCACCGCCGGGCAGCACCGGCGTCTGGCAGGACCTCGGCGCCTGCGGAGGTGGCGGCACGCCACCGCCCACCGGAGGCTGCGACCACCCGAACTGGGTCGCCGGCACCTGGTACCCGGCCGGGTCGATCGTGCGGTACACCAACGGCCTCTACTACATCGCCGAGCACGACAATCCCGGCTACGACCCCGTGATCAGCACCTGGTACTGGGAGCCCTACACCTGTAGCGGCACGCCGCCGACCACCCCGCCCCCCACCGGCGGCTTCGCGGTCAGCGAGGCCCAGTTCAACCAGATGTTCCCGAGCCGCAACTCGTTCTACACGTACTCCGGTCTCGTGGCCGCGCTCAGCGCGTACCCGGCGTTCACCAAGACCGGCAGCGTCACCGTCCAGCGTCAGGAGGCCGCGGCCTTCCTCGCGAACGTGCACCACGAGACCGGCGGGCTCGTCCACATCGTGGAGCAGAACCAGGCGAACTACCCGCACTACTGCGACCCGAACCAGCCGTACGGCTGCCCGGCCGGGCAGGCGGCCTACTACGGACGCGGTCCGATCCAGCTGAGCTGGAACTTCAACTACAACGCCGCCGGCAACGCCCTCGGGCTGCCCCTGCTGACCAACCCGTGGCTGGTGCAGAACGACGCCGCGGTGGCCTGGAAGACCGCCATCTGGTACTGGATGACCCAGAACGGGCCGGGCACGATGACCGCGCACCACGCGATGGTCACCGGCGCCGGGTTCGGCGAGACCATCCGCAGCATCAACGGCTCGATCGAGTGCAACGGGGGCAACCCCGCGCAGGTGCAGAGCCGTGTCACGAGGTACCAGCAGTTCGTCGGCATCCTCGGCGTGCCCGCCGGTGCCAACCTCTACTGCTGATCCGTGCCCGGGCCTCGTCACCACGCGGTGGCGGGGCCCGGCCGGGTAGCCCTCCTCCCGGTGGCAGGATCGCCCTTATGGACGCTGACCTGCTGCCCGCCGCGCGGCTCCTCGGCGAGGCCCGTCGCGTGGTCGTGTTCACCGGCGCCGGGGTCTCGGCCGAGAGCGGGGTGCCCACCTTCCGCGACGACCTCACCGGCCTCTGGGCGCGCTTCGCCCCCCAGCAACTCGCCACGGCGGAGGCGTTCCACGCCGACCCGGACCTGGTCTGGGGCTGGTACGAGTGGCGGCGCGCGCGGGTGCGCCGGGCCGAGCCCCACCCCGGGCACCTGGCGATCGCCGCCATCCAGGCCCGGATCCCCGGCACCACCGTCGTCACCCAGAACGTCGACGACCTGCACGAACGGGCCGGCAGCTCGGGCGTCGTCCACCTGCACGGCAGCCTCTTCGCGCCCCGCTGCGTCGCCGCGGACGCCCACCCGGCGGCCTTCGAGGACGCGGCAGGGGTCGAGTCCGCGCCGCCGCACGACGGTGGCCGGATTCCGCCGCCCCGCTGCCGGTCCTGCGCGGCGCTCGTCCGCCCCGGCGTGGTGTGGTTCGGGGAGTCGCTGCCGGAGGCGGCCCTGACCGCGGCGGTCGAGGCGGCCGCCACCTGCGACGTGTTCGTCACCGTCGGCACCTCCGGCGTCGTCCACCCGGCCGCCGAGCTTCCCCGGGTCGCGGCGCGCTCGGGAGCCACCGTGATCCAGGTGAACCCGGAGCGGACCCCGCTCGACGAGGTCTGCGCCGTCAACCTGCGCGGCACCGCCGCGCAGGTCCTCCCGCCCCTGCTCGCCGCCGCTTGGGACGGGACCGCCGCCGGGTGACGCCCGCGCGCTCAGCACTCCCGGACGGCCGCCGCGCCGCCGCGGGTGCGCTGGATCAGCACCACGCAGGCCAGCACCACCAGCGCCGCCCCGACCGAGGCGGCGGTGATCGGCTCGCCGAGCAGTAGCGCGGACCAGAGCAGGGTGAGCACGGGCTGCGCGAGCTGGATCTGGCCGACCTGGGCGATGCCACCGCGGGCCAGCCCCGCGTACCAGGCGAAGAAGCCCAGGAACATGGAGACCGTGGTGAGGTAGGCGAACCCCGACCAGGCGGTGGCGCCGGCGCGTGGCGGGTGCGCCGCGGCGGCGACGAACGTGAGGAGCAGGGTCGCGGGCAGCGAGAGCACCAGCGCCCAGCAGATCGTCCGGGCGCCGCCCAGTTCCCGCGCCAGCACGCCGCCCTCGGCGTACCCCAGCCCGCACAGGACGACCGCCGCGAGCAGGAACAGGTCGGCGGTGGACAGCGAGCCGGGCACGGACCCGCTGGTGGCCAGGAAGGCGAGTACGGCCACCAGGCCCGCGACGGTGCCGAGCCAGAACAACGGCGATGGGCGCTCACCGGCACGCAGCACCGCGAACACCGCGGTCACGGCGGGCAGCACGGTGATGACGACCGCGCCGTGCGCCGAGGTCTGGGTCGTCAACGCCAGCGATGTGAACAGCGGAAAACCGACCACGACGCCGAGGGCGACGATAGACAGCCGGCGCCACTGGCCGCGGGTCGGCCGGGGCGCGCCGGTGACCCGCAGGTACGCCCAGGCCAGGAACGCCGCGCCGACGGCCCGGCCGAAGGCGACGAACCACGGGTCGAGCTGCTGCACGGCCACCCGGGTGGCGGGCAGCGACATGCTGAAGGCGAGCACGCCCAGCGCGCCGAGGGACAGGCCCACGACCCGATCCGCCGTTACCGGGACGGCGACAGTAACGCTACTCTTACCACTCATGGACAACGGTAACGCTGTTGACCGCGTTATCCAAGATCTGCGTCGGGTGGTCACCGAGTCGGCCCCCGGGGCGCGGTTGCCCTCGGTGCGTGAGCTGACCGCGCGGCACCAGGCCTCGCCGGTCACCGTCTCCGAGGCCGTCCGGCACCTGGTGGCACAGGGCCTCGTCGAGACGCGACCCGGCAAGGGCACCTTCGTCGCCGCCGTCACGGACGAGCCGCGCGCGCCCGACCTGTCGTGGCAGACGGTGGCGCTCGGCGCGCGCAGACCCGGTGAGGAGGAGTTGCAGGCGCTGCTGGCGACGCCTCCACAGGGGATGATCCCGTTGTCCGGCGGTTACCTGGACGAGGACCTCCAGCCGGCCGCGGCGCTCGGCGCGGCGCTGGCTCGCGCCGCCCGCCAACCCGCCGCGTGGCTGCGCGGGCCGACGGAGGGGCGCGCGGACCTGCGCGCGTGGTTCGCGCGTGAGGCCGGCGCCGGGCTGCGCGCCGACGACATGGTGATCTGCCCGGGCGGGCAGGCGGCGCTGTCGTCGGCGTTGCGTGCCCTCACCGCGCCCGGCGACACGCTGCTCGTCGAGTCCCCGACCTACCTGGGGGCGCTGGCCGTGGCCCGGGCGGCCGGGCTGCGCGTGGTGCCGGTGCCCGCCGACGCGGACGGTGTGCGGCCCGACCAGCTCGCCGCCGCGTTCGCCCGCACCGGCGCACGACTCTTCTACTGCCAACCGCTGCACGCCAACCCCACCGGAGCGACGCTGGCGGCGCACCGCCGGCCCGAGGTCGCCGCCGTCGCCCGCGACGCCGGGGCGTTCCTGATCGAGGACGACTACGCCCGTGACCTGACCATCGACGGGGAAGCGCCGCCACCGCTGGCCGCGGACGACCCCGACGGGCACGTGATCTACCTGCGTTCCCTGACCAAGGCCGCCGCGCCGGGCCTGCGCATCGCCGCGATCGGCGCCCGAGGCCCGGCCGGCGCCCGGCTGCGCTCGGCCAGGCTGCTCGACGACCTCTTCGTCGCCGGCCCGATGCAGCAGGCTGCGCTGGAGTTCGTCAGCGCTCCCGCGTGGACGCGGCACCGCCGCGCCCTGCGCACGGCGCTAAGGGCCCGGCGCGAGGCGCTGCTGGCCGCCCTGCGCCGGCGGCTGCCGGACCTCGTCCCACCCGTGGTCCCGCGCGGCGGCCTGCACCTGTGGGCCCGGCTGTCCGACGGCGTCGACGACGTCGCGCTGGCCGCCACGGCCGCCGCCGAGGGCGTCGTCGTCTTCCCCGGCCGCCCCTGGTACGCGGCCGAGCCGCCAGCGCCGCACCTGCGTCTCACCTACGCCGCCGCCCCGCCCGAGGTCATGGACGAGGCGGTCGGCCGCCTCGCCCGCGCCCTCGGGCGGGAGACGACACGTCCCTGACCCCGGCGGGACGCGCTGGCGCTGCCGCCCGGCGCGGGCACCGGAGCCGGTGGCGTCAGCCGACCCGTGAGCGCTCGGTGGTGTGGCCGGCCGGCGGCTGCGGCTCCTCGACGGCCCGGCCCATGCGGGTGACGGCCTCCGTGAGGATCGCGGGTGAGGTGGCGAAGTTGAGTCGTACGAAGCCCACCCCGCCGGTGCCGAACACGTGCCCGGAGCTGAGGGCGACCCGCGCCCGGTCGAGGAACATCCTCGCCGGCCCGGCCAGGTCGCTGGCCGCGCCGGGCTCGCCGGTCGGCTGGGCGGTGTCGACGCCCAGCCCCGTGCAGTCCAGCCAGGCGAGGTAGGTGCCCTCCGGACGGTGGTAACCGACGGACGGCAGGTGCGCCGGCAGCAAGGTCTCCAGCAGTGTGCGGTTGGCGTCGAGGCCGTCGAGGAGGAGGTCGAGCCACCCGCCGCCGTCGCGGAACGCCGCGGTGTGCGCCAGGACGCCCAGGTGGCTGGGGCCGTGGCCGACCTCCTCCGGCATGCGGGCCAGGTCGGCGGCGGCCTCTGGCCCGGTGATCGCGAGCGCCGCCTTGAGGCCGGCGAGGTTCCACGCCTTGGAGGCCGAGGTCAGGGCGAACGCGGTCGCCGAGCCGGCCACCGTGAGATACGGGGTGAAGCGGGCACCGGGGAGCACCAGGGGAGCGTGGATCTCGTCGGAGACGACCCGTACGCCGTGCCGGTCGGCCAGCGCGGCGACACCCTCCAGCTCGTCGCGGCGGTGCACCACGCCCGTCGGGTTGTGCGGGTTGCACAGCAGGAACGCCGGCCGGCGCCCGTACCGTCGCGCGCGGCGGAAGGCCTCGTCGAGCGCGGCCAGGTCCACGCGCAGGTCGGGGCCGAGCGGGGCCTCGACCACCCGCCGGTCCGCGTGGCTGACGAACGCGTAGAACGGCGGGTACACGGGGGAGCACACCACCACCGCGTCGCCCGGGTCGGTGACCAGCCGGAGGACCTCGACGACGCCCATCATCACGTCGGGCACGACGGTCGTGCGGTCGACGGGGAGGTCGTGCCATCCCCAGCGCCGGGCGGCGAAGTCGCCGAGCGCCTCCGCGTACGCCGTGCCGTGCGGATAGCCGGTGTCGCCGAGGTCGACCGCGCGGCGTAGTGCGTCGGCGACGGGGGGAGCGAGGGGACGTCCATCTCCGCCACCCAGAGGGGGAGCACGTCGGGCGGGTGCATCCGCCACTTCACGCTGGTGCGCTCCCGCAGCTCGCGCAGGCTGAGCCGGGAGAGCGGGTTTCCGGGGGAGCCGTCGGGGGAGGGGGCGGAGCCGGCCATGCCGTCCACCATAGGCGTACGCCGTGGGCGTGCCCGGCCGGCCGCATCCTCCCGGCGGCGCCGGCGGCCAGAGTGGTCGGTTGAGCCGTGGCTGTGCCGATTATCGGCAATGATGGGTGTTCTGCCCGATGAGGACGACGGGGGGCCGGGTGGATTCGTACCCTGCCGTGGAGGCGCACGGCCTGATCGGCGACCTGCAGACGGCGGCGCTGGTCGCGATGGACGGGACGTTGGACTGGTTCTGCGCGCCACGCTTCGACTCGCCCAGCATCTTCGGCGGGCTGCTCGACCGGCACCGGGGTGGGTACTTCCAGGTGTCGCCGGACGAGGGCGTCGAGTACGTGAGCAAGCAGCTGTACCTGCCCGGCACGCCGATCCTGATCACCCGGTTCCTCAGCGCCGACGGCGTGGGTGAGCTCGTGGACTTCATGCCGGTGGCGGGCGACCAGCCGACCGACCGGCATCGCGTGGTGCGGATGCTGCGGGTGGTCCGGGGCGTCATGCGTTTCCGGGTCGACTGCCGGCCCCGCTTCAACTACGGCCGGGATCCGCACGAGGTCGACAGGTATCCCGAGGGGACGGTGTTCCGCGCTCGCCTGCTCTCCCTCTCCGTGAGCATCGTGCGATATCCCGAGAGTCGACCCGACGAGCGGGACACCCACGCTGTCGACGACGGTGGCGTCTGGGCGACCGCCACCCTGCGGGAGGGGGAGTCCGGGGCCGTCGTCCTGGAGACCGGGGTGTCACTGGGCCGGCCGCGTTTCCTCGATCCGACCGAGGTGCGCGACATGCTGTACCAGACGCGGGAGTTCTGGCGGCGCTGGCTCGCCCGCTCCCGCTACCGCGGGCGATGGCGCGAGATGGTGGAGCGCTCCGCCATGACCCTGAAGCTCATGACGTACGCCCCGACCGGCGCGCTCATCGCCGCGCCCACGGTCGCGCTGCCGGAGCACATCGGCGGCGAACGCAACTGGGACTACCGCTACACCTGGATCCGCGACGCGTCGTTCTCCGTGCACACGCTGCTCGGCCTGGGCTTCACCGACGAGGCGCAGGACTACATGCGCTGGGTCAACGACCGGATCCGGGACGCGGGGGAGCAGGGGGCGCCGCTGCAGATCATGTACCGGGTGGACGGATCACCCGACCTCTCCGAGGAGCTGCTCGGCCACCTCGAGGGATACCGCGGCTCGGCGCCCGTGCGGGTGGGCAACGACGCTGCCGGCCAACTGCAGCTCGACATCTACGGCGAGGTGCTCGACGCCCTGCTCGTGGCTGACCGCCACGGCCTGCAGATCGGCCACGAGGGGTGGCTGAGCACCGTACGGATGGTGGACTGGCTCTGCCGGCACTGGGACCAGCCGGAGGACGGGATCTGGGAGCCCCGGGGCGACCGGAAGGACTACACCTACGGACGGCTCATGTCCTGGGTGGCGCTCGACCGCGCGGTCCGGCTCGCGCACCAGCTCGGCAGGCCGGGCGACACCACCCGGTGGGCGAGCAACCGGAACCAGGTCTACGAGCAGATCATGAGCCGCGGCTTCCGACCCGAACGCGGCGCCTTCGCCCAGCACTACGAGACGGACGTCCCGGACGCGGCCCTGCTCGCGATGCCGGCCGTCGGGTTCGTCTCGCCCACCGACCCGATCTGGCAGTCCACCTTGCGGGCCATGGACGCCGAACTCGTCTCCGACAGCCTCGTCTACCGGTACCGCCCGAGCGCCGCACCGGACGGCCTCCCCGGCAGCGAGAGCACCTTCACCATGTGCACGTTCTGGTATGTCCAGGCCCTCGCGCAGTCCGGGCGCCTGGACGACGCCACGCTGACCTTCGAAAAGATGCTCACCTACAGCAGCCCGCTCGGGCTCTACTCGGAACAGATCGCGCCCACCGGCGAGCAGACCGGCAACTTCCCGCAGGCATTCAGCCACCTCTCCCTGATCAACACGGCCATGAAGCTCGACGAACTGCTGGACGCCCGACCCTGAGTCGAGGAGAGCGGGCGGGGACGTCTGCGGGGCCGGTCACGCGGGCGACGTTGCCGAGGCGCTGTGACAGTTCTCGGCTCCGCGAGACGCCGCACTGTCGCGCGGCGGCTGTCACGCGCCGCGCAGGCGTTCGACCAGCTCGCGCGCCGCCTCGGCGAACCGGGGGTCGGATTCGCAGGGCCGGTGACCCTGGATCGGCGGGGGGACGCTGTCGCCGGGCGGAGCCACCACGTCCACCGGGTCGCGCAGCCTCCGGTCGACCGAGGCCGCCGGCCCGCGGACGGTGGCGGGCGTGCCCGGTCGGTGGCCGGAGAAGATCCCACCACCGATCGCGTCGGTCTCGCGCCACAGGTTCACCCACCGCCAGCCGACGCGCGTGCCGATCTCGTGCAGCACCTCCTCGTCGACGTACGCGGGGAAGAGCCGGGCGTAGAGCCGGCGCAGCGGCGACGCGTGGGTCAGCAGCGCGACGCGGCCGCTGACCCCGGGCGGCAGCTGGAGCACCGTCGCGGCGGCCAGCACCGAACCGTGGCTGTGCCCGGTGAGCAGCACGGCGTGCCCGCGTCCCACCAGGTAGGTGATCCGCCGGGCCAGCTCCGGCACGGCCCGTTCGGCGTAGCAGGGCGGCGCGAACGGGTGGGCGGCGCGGGGCCAGAACGTGCCGAGGTCCCACAGGATGCCGATGTGACGCCGGAACGGGACGGTGCGGTAGGCGAAGATCCCGCCGGCCACCAGGCCGACGACGATCCCGGCGATCACCCAGCTGCCGAACGCGATGGCGAGGGTGGCGGCCCCGGCGGGCACTCCCGCGTACCGCTCCACGACACCGATCGGGTGCAGCCCCAGCAGGCCGACGGTCGTGGTCGCCGTGCCGAACCCGGCGAGGCAGGCGTAGACCACGGCGAGCGGGATCAGGTTCTCGGAGAACCGGGCCCGGGCCACGGCCCTGCGCACCTGCCGCAGCCGCGGGCCCGCTCCGGCCGGCGGATCGGGATGGTCGCGGGCGACGACCGCCGCCGCGGCGCGCAGGCGCGCCCGTCGGGAGATCAGCGTCACCAGGCCCGCCACGACGAGCGTGACCAGCACCGCCCGGAAGAACCCGACGATCGCCCAGGTGTACGCCCGCGGCGGACCGGTGGCGATACCCTCGCCCGTCGGCGTGTCCCGGTCCAGGTAGTCCGCGACCCGGTAGACGAGTTCGGCGGAGAACGCCACCGCCAGGCTGACCGCCGCGGCCGCGATCGCCAGCGCGCCCAGCCCGAGCAGCGGCATGGCTCCCGGCCGGCGGTCCCGGCCCCAGAGCAGCACGGCGGCCAGCACGACCAGCAGGGCCGTCTGGGCGACGAACAGCCCCGTGAGGACCGAGTCGTAGCCCGGTAGCCCACCTCCGTCGTGCCAACCTGGCGGGGCGGTCAGGACGTGGGCCGCCACCACCACCGTCAGGACGACGGCGGCCGTCCGCAGCGTCCGGGCGACCCGGTCGCGTCGCGACTCCACGGCGGCCCGGTCGATCAGCGAGGGCGTGCACAGCAGGACCGCGCAGGCGGCCAGGACCGCCCCGGCGACGACCAGCAGCGCGATCGTGCCGGCCGAGCCCCCGGTCGGGATCCGCGCGGCGAGCAGGGTGACGTCGAGCGTCGCGAACGCCGCCGCGACGTGGAGGGAGCGCAGCCGACCCACGAGCGGCTCGGCGTCCCACTGGCCGACCGTGCCGAGCCGGTGCCCGGAGCCCTCCGTCCCGGGGGCGCGGAACGCCTCGAACACCCGTCCGGGGCGGGCGCCGAGGCGCCAGACCACGGCGATGGCGGCGGCCGGGACGAGCGCGAGCACCGCCAGCCGCAGCCCGACCGGCTGCCCGCCCAGCCAGGACAGCCAACTGCGCCCGGCCAGGCAGTGCGGCGAGCCCATGCACCGCCACGCGATCAGGTCCAGCGCGACGCCGGCGACGGCGAGCACGTACAGCGCGGTGAGCGTGAGGGCCAGCAGCCGGCACACGGACCGCACCGCCGCGTCGGAGGCAGGGCTGTCCGGGCGCATCCAGATCGCCACGTTGACCAGCATGAACGGCAGCAGGAACACCAGCGACAGGGTCCGCAGCACGGTCCCGGAGGGCAGGTCGGCCCAGCGGTACGCCTCCACCGTCACGCGTCGACCGGGCGGGTCGGCGCAGGGGCGGGCCCGGTAGAAGCCACCGTTGACGTCACCCGCGACCTGCTCGATCCGCGGCAGGTCCCACACCAGGCCCGTGTCCGCGCTGGCAGCCCCGTGCACCCGCAGCTCCACCACGTCGTCGGGCCCCGGCCCGCCGAACCGCGACGCATCGGACATCGGCCCCCCGAGCCGTCCTGGGCGGCCGGACCGGATCACGCCGGTCGGCCACGCCTCCGCCATCGGGCCGGTCTACCCCGCCCGGGCGGAGCCAACCGCCGGACCACCGGGACCGGCGCCCGCGTTCGGCGGCCCGTCCGTGGACGAGCCCGTGTCGCGGGCGGTTCTCGGAGCCGGATGCCGCCGGCCGGCCGACCCGACTCGGGATCGCGGTTCCGCCGGCCGCGTTGGTCCGCTAGGGTGCCCTGCATGACCAGCGCGACCGCTCAGTGCACCGGAACGTCGTACGACGTCCAGGTCGGTGCGGAGCGACGCCGGCGATCCGTCGCCCGCCCGCGCTGACCTTCCCCCTGCGACCGGCGGATCGAGCCGCCGGTGGTCACCGTTCGCCCTCGATCCGCCCGCGTCTCCCCATCCGGTGGCCCGCGTCGTGCGCGGGCCGAGCGAGATCGGCGTACACATGGATCTTGAAGGGCTGCTCACCGACCGGCTGGCGCCGGCGTTCGCGACCGTCGCCGGCTCCCCGGTCGACCCGCTGGTGCGCCGGTCGCCGCGTGCGGACTTCCAGTCCGACGCGGCGCTGGCGCTGGCCCGGCGCCTCGGCCGTCCCCCGCGTGACATCGCCGGCCAGGTGCTGGAGCACGCGGCGCTCGACGACCTCGGCGTGTCGGCGGTGGTCTCCGGGCCCGGCTTCCTCAACCTGACCGTCGCCGACGGCGCCCTGGCCCGGATGGTCTCCGGGCTGGCCGGCGACGAGCGGCTCGGCGTGCCGCTCACCCCGGCGCCGGAGACGGTGGTGGTCGACTACTCGGCACCGAACGTGGCCAAGGAGATGCACGTGGGGCATCTGCGGTCCACCGTCATCGGCGACGCCGCCGTACGGCTGCTCGACTGGCTCGGTCACCGCGTGGTGCGGGTCAACCACCTGGGCGACTGGGGCACCCCGTTCGGGATGCTGATCGAGCACCTGCTTGACCTCGGTGAGGCCGGGGCCGCCCACGAGCTGTCGGTGGGTGACCTGGACGCCTTCTACCGGGCGGCCCGGTCGAAGTTCGACGGCAGCGAGGCGTTCCGGGAGCGGTCGCGTCGGCGGGTGGTCGCGTTGCAGCGCGGCGACGAGCGCACGCGGCGCCTGTGGCGGCTGCTCGTCGCGCAGTCCGAGCGCTACTTCCTGTCCGTGTACGACCTGCTCGACGTGACGCTGACCGGTGCGGACTTCCGGGGTGAGAGCGCGTACAACGACCGGCTCGGCACCGTGGTCGACGACCTCGACCGGCTGGGACTGCTCGTGGCCAGCGGTGGCGCCGACTGCGTGTTCCCGCCCGGGTTCACCGGCCGCGACGGCGATCCGCTGCCGCTGATCGTGCGCAAGAGCGACGGCGGCTACGGCTACCCGGCCACCGATCTGGCCGCGCTGCGCCAGCGCATCGAGGGCGTGGGCGCGACCCGGCTGCTGTACGTGGTCGGGCTGCCACAGCGGGACCACTTCGCGATGGTCTTCGCCGTCGCCGGGGCGGCCGGTTGGCTGCGCCCGCCCGTCCGGGCCGAGCACGTGGGTTTCGGCTCGATCCTCGGCGCCGACGGTCGGATGCTGCGCAGCCGGGCCGGCGAGTCCGTGAAGCTGGTCGGGCTGCTGGAGGAGGCCGTACGCCGCGCCACCGATCTCGCCCGCGCCAAGAATCCCGACCTGGACGCGGAGTCCGCCGCCGAGATCGGCCGGGCCGTGGGCATCGGCGCGATCAAGTACGCCGACCTGTCCACCGACCGGACGAAGGACTACGTCCTCGACATGGAGCGGATGCTCTCCCTGAACGGGGACACGGCGCCCTACCTCCAGTACGCGTACGCCCGGATCCGGTCGCTGCTGCGGCGGGCCGGGACCGCCGTCCGGCCGGACACCCCGGTCGTGCTCGCCGAGCCGGCCGAGCGGGCGCTGGCGATCGAGCTGCTCGGCCTCGCGACGGTCGTGCGGGAGGTGGAGCGGAGCCTGGAGTTCCACCACCTCGCCGGCCACCTGTACCGGCTCGCGACGGCGTTCAGCGCCTTCTACGAGCGCTGTCCGGTGCTGCGGGCCCCCGACGAGCTGCGGGGAAGCCGACTGCTGCTGGCCGAGCTGACCGCCCGGACGCTGCGCCAGGGGCTGCACCTGCTCGGTATCCGCACCATGGAGCGGATGTGACCCGTACCCCGCCCGCGCGCGGCGTCGCCGGTCGCTCCGACCGGGCTCCGCCGCCCGGTCGCCGGCCCCGGCCGCTGTCCCCGGTCGCCGGCCGCGGTCACCGGACGGCCGCCGGCCGCGGTCACCGGACGGTCGCCGGCCGCGGCGGCGGCGCCGGTCACGCGAAGCGTCGGCGGAGGAGTTGTCGCTCGGCCTCGTTGGTGGCGAGCCGGAGCGCCCGCTCGTCGGCCGCGCGAGCCTGGTCCTGCCGACCGAGGGCGCGGAGCAGCTCGGCCCGGGTGGCGTGGAAGAGGTGGTAGCCGTCGAGCGCGGCGCCCAGGCCGTCGAGCTCGGCCAGGGCGGGCGCGGGGCCGTCGACGTAGCGCAGCGCGATCGCGCGGTGCAGCCGGGTCACGGGCGACGGGGCGAGGCGCAGCAGCATGTCGTAGAGCACGACGATCTGCGCCCAGTCGGTGGCCTCCCAGCGGTCGGCCTCCGCGTGACAGGCCACGATCGCGGCCTGGAGCTGGTACGGCCCGGGCCGCCCGGCCGCGGCGGCACGGGCCAGCAGCCGGGTGGCGCCGGCGATCGCGTCCTGGTCCCAGCGGGCGCGGTCCTGCTCGGGCAGCTGGATGATGCGACCGTCGGGTGCGAAGCGGGCCGCCGTGCGGGCGCGGTGCAGCCGGATCAGGGCGAGCAGCCCGGCCACCTCGGGCTCGGCGGGCATGAGCTGGTGCAGCAGCGTGGCGAGGAACTCGGCGTCGTCCACCAGGTCACGGGACTGCGGCTGCGGGCCGCCGCTGGTGAGGTAGCCCTCGTTGAACAGCAGGTAGACCACCGCGAGGACCTCGGCCAGCCGGCCGCCGAGCTCGTCGGCGTCCGGGATGCGGTACGGGATGCCGGCGTCGCTGATCTTCCGTTTCGCGCGGGTGATGCGTTGCGCCACGGTCGTCTCCGGCACGAGGAACGCCCTGGCGATCTGCGCGGTCGTGAGCCCGCACACGACGCGCAGGGTCAACGCCACCTGCGCGGGACGCGGCAGGGCGGGATGGCAGCAGGTGAACATGAGCCGCAGCCGGTCGTCGGGCACCGGCTCGGACGGCCACGGCACGAGGGCGAGCTTCCTCCGGTGTCGGTGCCCCCGACGCAGCAGGTCCAGGCCACGGCGCCGGGCGACGGTGTAGAGCCAGCCGTCGGGCCGTTCCGGGATGCCGTCGACCGGCCAGTGGGCCAGCGCCGCCTCGACGGCGTCCTGGACGAGGTCCTCGGCGGTGGCGAAGTCCCCGACCAGGTGCACGAGCGACGCGGCCAGCCGGCCCGCGTGGTCGCGGACCACGCGGGCCAACTCGGCGTGCGACGGCTCGCTCATCCGGCGATCGGACGGATCTCCACCACCGGGCAGGCGGGCCACGACCGGGCCAGCCGCAGGGCCTCGTCGAGGTCCGTGACGTCGATCTCGGCGTAGCCGCTGACCACCTCCTTGCCCTCCACGAACGGCCCGTCGGTGACCAACGGCTCGGCCCGGTCGAGCCGGAGGGTGGTCGCGGTGTCCGCCGGCAGCAGGTAGCGGTGGTGGGTGATCTTCTCCTGGTTGTCGGCGAACCACTGCCGGACCCGGGCGTAGGCCCGGTCCCGCTCGGTCTCGTCCATGGCGGCCAGATCGGCGGCGAACTCCTCCGTGTCGACGAACATCAGCACGTACTTCATCGGTCACACCTTCCCCTCGTCGCGAGGTGCCCGCGGGCGCCGGCCCCTCTACAGAGCAGACGACCGGCGGGGGACCGGACACGACATCAGGCTGGCATTCTTCCGGACCTGTCGCCCGCGCGGCACGACGTCGTCCGGCGTGCTGTCGACCGGCGTGCGAGGCTGCCCGGTGCGGCCTGGCCGACAGAAGTGCCGGGTCGTGCGCGTGGCGCCGGCGGGAACCGCCATGATGAGCCGGTGAAGATCTTGTCCATCCAGTCCTCGGTCGCCTACGGCCACGTCGGCAACTCCGCGGCCGTCTTCCCCCTCCAGCGGCTCGGGCACGAGGTCTGGCCCGTCCTCACCGTCCACTTCTCCAACCACACCGGGTACGGGGCGTGGCGCGGGCCGTTGCTGGCGCCGGCCGACGTGGCGGAGGTGATCGAGGGCATCGGGGACCGCGGGGTCCTCGGCAGCGCCGACGCGGTGCTCTCGGGCTACCAGGGCGACCCGGCCATGGGCGCGGTGATCCTCGACGCGGTGGCGAAGGTCAAGGCGGCGAACCCGCGGGCGGTGTACTGCTGCGATCCGGTGATGGGCGACGTCGGCCGGGGGATGTTCGTGCGGCCGGGGATCCCGGAGTACCTGCGCGACGTGGTGGTGCCGCGGGCGGACATCATCACGCCGAACCACTTCGAGCTGGACTTCCTCGCCAACCGCACGACGAACTCCCTGGCGGAGCTGCTGGCGGCGGTCGACGTGGTGCGCGAGACGGGCCCGCGGCACGTCCTGGTCACCAGCGTGCTCCACCGCGACGTGCCCGAGGGATCCCTGGAGGTCGTGGCCGTCTCGGACGAGGGCGCCTGGGCGGTGACCACCCCGCTGCTGCCGATCACCCCGAACGGCGGCGGCGACATCACGGCGGCGCTCTACCTCGCCCACCTGTGGACGACGCGGTCGCCCGCCGTGGCACTGGAGCGCACGGTCGGCTCGGTCTTCGCCGTCCTCGAGGCGACCCTCGCGGCCGGCACCCGGGAGCTTCAGCTGATCGCCGCGCAGGACGCGATCGCCGACCCGCCGGCGCGATTCGCCGCGCGGCGCCTGCGCTGAGGCGAGACCGACACGTCGGCCGTTCCGCATCCGTGACGGCCGTCAGCCGCAGGCGCCGGGGCGCGACCGATGGCGGGCTGCGGTGGTCGCGGGTACCGTTCGGGGTGGCGCCCCATGCGCCACGTCGAGGTCGGCACCGCCGCACATAGCTTTGTCCTCCCCGGCGCCGGACCGAAGGTGGCTACCTCGTCCGGCCCTGCGATCGCCCTTCGCCGGAGCGAGGATCGAGTTCTTCGATGAACACGCTTGCCGATCGTGGCGTGCTGCGCTGCGACCACCACGACACCGGCCCGGCGGTGCGAGAGGTCACGCTGAGTGGTGAGGCAGACCTGGCCACCGCCGACCAACTGGAGCACGACCTCCGCCATCTGCTGTCCGCGCCGCGGGTCGTGCACCTGGCCCTCGACCTGACCGGGCTGCGGTATCTCGACTGCGCCGCGCTCGCCGTGCTGGTGCGGCTCCGGGAGACCGCGCTGGCCCGCGGACAGCGGGTGACCATCACCGCCGCCGTCGGCGTGCCCGAGCGCGTGCTGACGCTCAGCGCGGTCGGGCGGCTCTTCGACTTCCCACCGCCACCCGCTCCGACGGGGGCCGCGGCGGTGCTCGCCCACGTCAGCTCCGTCAACGCGGGTCCCTTGTCCCGGCACCACCACCGCACCACCGCCCGGGTGGGCGGTCGAGATCCTCTCGTCGAATAGGGTCCGGGCGGGTGCCCGTCATCGGAGGGCGGCTGATGCCGCCCGCACCCAGCGGCGGCCCCCGTCCCCAGAGGACCCGCGACCGGCGGGGGCCGGCGGCGCGGCCGGCACGCCGGCCGTCCCGGTGCCGACGGGCTGCCGCCGCGCGGCGACCACGACAGCGACCCGGCGCTGCTCGTGACGGGCGGCTGGCCCGAGCGCTCCGCGATGCCAGGATGGGGCGGTGATGGAACTCGACGGCGAGCCCGCGCGCGCCGGGGACCTGGCGGCGCTGGCGCTGGTCAACTACGGCCACTTCACCACCGTCCGGGTGGAGCGGGGTGGGGTGCGCGGGCTCGACCTGCACCTCGACCGCCTGGTGCGCGACTGCGACGCGCTCTTCGGCGTCCGTCTCGACACCGATCGGGTGCGCGGGCTGGCCCGGCGGGTGGCCGCCCGGGCCGATCCACCGACGATGCTGCGGATCACCGTGTTCGACCCGGATCTCGGCGTCGTCCGCCCCGGCGCCGAGGCGCGGCCCCGGGTGCTGGTCAGCCTGCGCCCGGCGGGGCCGGCGGTGGCGCCCGCGGTACGCCTGCGGACGGTCCGTCATCGGCGGGACCTGCCGGGGGTCAAGCACGTGGGCGTCTTCGGCGCCGTACGCGAGCGGCGCCTGGCCCAGCGCGCCGGTTTCGACGACGTGCTCTTCGTCGACGGTGGCGGTCGGGTCAGCGAGGGAGCCACCTGGAACATCGGTTTCGTCGTGTCGGGCGAGGTGTGGTGGCCCGAGGCGGACTGCCTGCCCGGGGTGACGGCCCGCCTGCTCGACCGGGTGTCGGGGACGATCGGCGTGCCGGTGCGCCGGGTGCCGGTCCGGCTCGACGACCTGCCGCCCGGCTACGCGGCCTTCGTCACCAGCTCCGGCGCGGGGATCCGCGCGGTGGACGCGATCGACGGCCGCGCGCTCGCCGCCGAGCCGCGGCTGCTCGACCGGCTGCGCGCCGGTTACGAGGCGATCCCGGCCGAGCCCTTCTGACCCGTCCCGGCCGTGCCCTTCTGACTCGCCCCGGCCGGTGCGCACCGACCCGCCGCACGGGGTCGGGCGCACAGCCGATGCCCCGCGCCCTCCCAGCGCCGCCCGGGGCCGGACGCGTCCCGGGTCGGGTCGTCACTCCGCGAGCGGCTGTCGGCGCGCCCGGGACAGCAGGTCGGCCAAGTGCGCCAGGTCAGCGAGGCGCAGGTCGGCGTCGACGCCCTTGAGGCCCGCCGTCAGCGCGCCGGCCGCGCGCCCCGCCCGCACGCCGACGGCGGCGTCCTCGACGACGAGGCACCGCTCGGGTGGCACGTCGAGCAGCTCGGCGGCGCGTCGGTAGCCCTCGGGGTCGGGCTTGCCGACGCTCACGTCGTCGACCGTGACGAGGACCGGCGCGTCGATGCCGGCGGCCGCCAGGCGGGCCTTGGCCAGGCGGGTGTCGGCGCTGGTCACCACGGCCCAGGGCAGGCCGAGCCGGGCCAGCGTCGCCAGGAGTTGCCGTGCGCCGTGGGTGGCGGTGACGTCGGAGAGGTCGTCGTACTGCAGCGCGAGCTGCCGGGCCGCGGCCGTGTCGACCGCCGCGTCGTTCAGTCGCGGCAGCAGCCGGCGCACCGTGCGCTCGGCGGGGCTGCCGTGCGCGATCGCGACGGCGGCGTGCGGCTCGACGCCGTACTCGGCGGCCCACACCCGCCACGCCCGCTCGACCGCCGCGTCGGAATCCACGAGAGTGCCGTCCATGTCCAGCAGCACGGCAGCGACCGTCGACAGGTCCACGCCCCACCTCCACTAATATGCTCGTGACACGAGGATAAGGTGGTGCAGGCCCTCGATGGCAACCCCGTCCCGACAGCGCGCCGACACGGCCCGGTGGCACACCGTGTCGCAGGTGTTGGCCACGCTCCTCCGCCGGCCCGGCATCACCCGCGCCGAGCTGGCCCGCGAGCTGCACCTGACCAGCGGATTCGCCACCGAACTCACCACCCGCATGCGGGAACTGCGGCTGCTCACCGAGTCGCCGGCGCCGGCCCGGGGCCGGGGCCGGCCCACCACCGTCCTGGCGCCGCACCCCGACGGGCCTGTCGTCCTCGCGGTCCACCTGCGTTCCGACGACTGGAGCCACGCCGTCGCCACCGTCGACGGGCAGCTGCACGCCCCGCGCCGCCACCCGCACGACCGCCGACCGACCGCCGTACTCGCCACCATCCGTGGCGTGGTCGAGCAGGCCCGCGCCCGCTACGGCCGACGGCTGCGCGCGGTGTCCCTCGCCATCGCCGGCACGATCCACCGCCAGCATCTGGTCCAGGCCGCCACGCTCGGCTGGGGACAGATCGACCTCGGCGCCGTGACCGGGGGCACCGGGATTCCGCTGCTCCTCGGCAACGACGCCACCCTGGCCGGTGTCGCCGAGGCCCGTACCGGCGCGGCCACCAGCGCGGGCACCGCCCTGCACCTCATCATCGAGGTCGGCGTCGGTGGCGCCCTCACCGTCGACGGCCGTCCGCTGACGGGCGCGCACGGCGCCGCCGGCGAGTACGGCCACCTACCCCTGGGGGATCGCGCCGTGCGCTGCCCGTGCGGCGCTCGGGGCTGCTGGGACCTCGACGTCGACGGCCGCGCGCTCGCCCGCCACCTCGGCGAACCAGCACCCGCCGACCCGCGCGGCTACGCTCGCGCCGTCCTCGACCGCGCCACGGAGGACGCACGCGCCCGACGTGCCGTCAGCACCGTCGCGGGTGCCCTCGCGGCCGGCATCGCGGGCCTCGTCAACAGTCACGACCCCGAGCTGGTCACCCTCGGTGGACTCGGCCCCGCGATCCGTCGCGGAGCCCCCGAGGCCTTCGGGCGTGCCTACACCGAGGGCCTCATGGCCTTCCGCCGTGCGGAGCCCCCACCCGTCGTCGACGCGAGGCACGGGGAGCAGGGGCCGCTGCGCGGCGCCGCCGTCGCCGGCCTCGACCACACGACCAGCGAGGCGGCCCTGGCCCGGTGGGCCGCCCGGTAGCGCCTGGCCGGCCGCGGCTGCTCGCCGACGGGCCGCCCGCGCTCCCGGCGACCTCAGCCCGGCGTGGCCGGTTGGCAGAGCAGCTCGCCCGTGGCCGGGTCCTGGCACAGGTACCGGCCGCCGTCGTGCATCCATCCCCAGAGCGAGTCCTCGAAGAGGGACTGCCCACAGTGCCGGCACGTGCCGGTGCGCCCCTCCTGGGCCGGCGGCTCCGGCGCTCTCTCCTGCGCCGGCGCCGACTGCGCCTCGGGGAGCGGACCGTCGAGAGCGGTACGGGTCGCGGCGGGGCGGGTGGCGGCGGTGCCGCCGCGGCGGGACGGTGGTGGTGCGGGGGAGACCCGCGGTGTCGACTCAGCCATGAAACTTCCTGTGCGCGTGCCGTCCAGGTCGCGGGCGGACGGGAACGCCGGTGATGGGAGCCGTCCACCCGGGAAGTGCCGTGCGGCCCGGCCTCCCATCTGTACCGGCGTCGCGCCTCGCGGCGCTGTTACAGATCGCGTGCTCGGGTGGGCCCGGCCCGGCGGGTCACCGCCGGGCCGGGCCCGGGGACTCAGCGCAGCGTCACCTGCCGCGCCAGCGCGCCGCCGGCGGTCTCGAAGGCGGCCAGGACGGAGGCCGGCCTACCGCCGTCCACCGGCACCAGCACCGTCACCGGACGGCCTGTGCGCAGGTCGACGCTCCGGCTGCCCAGTGACCGGTCGCCGTCCCAGGAGTACAGGTACGCCGTGCCGGACCGGTCGGCGCGCACCGTCACCTCGATTCCACCGTGGACCACCCGGGGACGGCTCAGGGTGAGGGCACGGGCAGGCAGTTTCGCCACGGCCGCCGGGGCCACCCCGTCGACGGCCGACTGGGCGATCGTCTGGGGGCTGTGCACGCTCCGGGCGGCGGTGTCGGGGAACACCGGCGTGCTCGCCTCGCGCCGCGGCGGGTCGTAGCCGGGCAGGGTGGCCAGGCCGTAGCGGTACGGGTCGGCCCGTACGCCGGTGAAGGTCGACCAGCCGAGCCGGGACTGCGAGGTCAGATCCTGGGTGTCGGAGTCGTAGACGAGCACGTTGAAGCCCATCCGCCCCGGGTCGACCGCGTCCGGCAGCACGTCGAACGGGATGCTCGCCTCGATGGTGTACCCCGTGTACGGCTCGCTGACCTTGCTGACCACCCGCATCCCGGGTGCGGTCTGGTCACCCGGCCCCTGCCGGTTGTCCGCGTCCCGCTGCCAGCAGGGCGGGTTGCCGTTGGCCGGGTCGTCGGTGGTCGGGAAGATCCCCGCCTTGAAGACCGTCGAGGTGTCCGTCGAGTTCCCCTTCGGGTCGACGATGATCTCGACGCTGTCCGTACGCCGCTGCCGCTTGCAGTCCTGCGGCACCACCGTGCGGCCCAGCACGTCGTCGGTGACCTGGACGAAGACCTTCAGCGCGTCCTCGGTCCACGCGACGCGGCCCTTCACCGAGGCGTCCTGCGGGGTCACCGCCTGCCCCTCCCAGATGCGGGAGAAGTCCAGCTCCTCGCCGGGGTACTCGCCCGCGCCGGCGACCCCGTCCACGGCGTGCCCCGGGCCGCTGGCCGGGATCTCGGTGGTCGGCACGATCTCCAGCGCTCCGGTCTCGACGGTGCTCCCGGCGGCGCTCGTCGTGGTGATGGTGAGATCGTAGTCGCCACCGACCCCGCCCTCGTTCGCCGTCGGCAGGGAGTCGTCGCTGTTGGTCACCGTGAAGGTGACGGCGCCGGTCGCGCCGGCTGGCAGATCGGTGTAGCGCTTGGTGGCCGAGTCGGCGGTGAAGCCGTCGGGCAGGCCCAGGGTGACGGTGCCGCTCTTCGGGCTCGTGCCGTGGTTGCGCAGATCGACCCGGACCTCCCGGCTGCCGCCGGAGCCGATGGTGAGCACCGGCTTGATCAGGGTGTCGAGCTGGCCGTACCCGCCCTCGGCGGCCCAGGTGCGGAACGTCCCCACCTCGGGCAGCGGTTCGAGGGTGCCCCGCACGTCGGCGACCACCCGGACCGCCTCGTCGGTGGTGCCGCCGCCCTGGCCCTTCGTGGTCAGGGTGGCCCGGAGCAGTCTCTGCCCGCCGGTCTCGGCGCCCTTCGGCACGGTGACGGTGAAGGTGACCCGCCGTTCCTTGCCCGCCGGGACGGCGGCGCCGAGGTGACCGCCGCCGCGGACGGTCCAGCCGTCGGGGGCGCGTAGGGCCAGGCGCGGCGCCTTGAGGGCCTGCCCGGCGGGGGCCTGGACATGGGCGGTCACCTCGATGGTCTGCCCGGGGGCGACGTCGAACCGGTCGGTGGTGAGGTACAACCCGGTGCCCTGGGGCAGCCCACCCCGGGCCGGCGGCAGGACGGAGCCGCGCAGGATCGCCTCGGGCGAGGTGTCCGTCGGGTCGTACGGGATCCGGCTGTCGACCAGCGTGTAGAAGTCGCAGCGGATGGCGGCCGGGTCGGTCGGTGCGGCGGCGGTGTTCGCCCAGCCCTGCGTCCGGTAGTCACGGCGGGCGTCGACCTCGATCTCCGCCCAGGTCTGGCCGGACGCGCTCCGGGCACCTTCCCAGACGCCGAAGACCTGGTCGGTGGGGACGGTCGGCCGGAAGCTCGCCGCGCAGTCCGGCCCGGCCGACGACGTGCCGGTGCCGCCGGTACGCAGGAACTTCGCGGGCTGGAAGACGCGCAGCCCTTCCCGGCGCAGCTGCTCGGGGAAGGCGTTCGGGTCGGCGGCGGCGTGGAACGCCTCCGCGGCGAAGCGCGCGGCCTGCTGGTGGTTGCCGTGGTTGCCCGGCGTGGGGGAGGGATTCATGGTCATGACGATCTCGGGCCGGGTGGTCCGGATGACGCGGACGATCTGGGCCAGGGTCTCGTCGTGGCCCCAGATCCGCTCGGACAGCGGCGCGGAGGCGGTGTACCAGAAGTCGACCCGGTCGAGGTTGTAGAGGTTCTCCACGCCGGCCCGGCCGATCGCGGTGCGCTCCTCGCGCTCGCGGATGATGCCCAGCGGTGGGCCCTCCTCGAGGCCGATGGCGTTCCCGCCACCCTCACCGCGGGTGATGGTGACGACGCCGGCCTTGGCGCCGTAGCGCTCCTTCCACTGCCCGAGGGTGGCGAGGCTGGACGCCTCGTCGTCGGGGTGGGCGCTCACGAAGAGGACGTCGAGGTCGACGGCGTCGCTCGGGCGCTCGGCGGGGGCGGCGACGGCGGTGGCGGGGACCGCGGCCAGTGTCAGGGCCACGGCCACCGGTAGGAGGAATCTCGGTGTTCGCATACGGATCCTTCCAGGGCGAGGTCCGAGCGGCGCCCGGCCGGGCCCGGCCGCGGTGGCGCGGCCCGTCGGTGGCGGGCGGGTCGGATCGCTGATGGGGCCGGCCGGGCGCGCCGCGAAGGAGCGCCCGGCCGGGTGCGCAGTGGTACGGGCGTCCGTACACACTGGAAGGCCTTCGCCCGGTGACGCTAGGGACGATCAAGGCCGTTCGTCAATGCTTCCGCCGTGATTTCTTCCTTTGCGGAAGGAATCAATTCCGAGTCTGTTGGAGCCGTTCTGTGCCGGGCACTCCTCGGTCCGCCGCAGTTGATCTGCACATCCCGCCTGCTCATGCCCCGGTCGGCGGTCCGCCGAGATCCATTCGTTACTTGACTCGATAGTTCGTTCGCCGTAGGAAGGAAGTGTGACTGACGTGGTGACGCCACCGACGAGCCCGGTGAGCCGGGAGCGGTCGAAGGAGATCAAGCGCCTCTCGGTGATCTCCGCCGCCCGCCAGGTGCGGGTGCTCTCCCGCGCCGAGCTGACCGAGCTCACCGGGTTGAGTCCCGCCACGCTCACCCCCCTCGTGCGTGAGCTGATCGCCGAGGGCTACCTGATCGAGCGGGGGCCGGGCGCCTCCCGCGCCGGCCGTCCCCGCGCCATGCTGGAGTTCAACCCGCGCGCCGAACTGGTCGCCGCCGTCTCGCTGGAGCCGGCCCGGATCAGCTGCGAGATCGCCGACAGCGACGGCACGGTGGTCGCGCACCGGGCGATCCGGCTCACCGGTGACATCGTCGAGACCATCTGCCGGGCCGTGCCCGAACTGGCCGGCGACGGGCTGCCCGCGCTGCGCGGCGTCGCCATCGCCGCGCCCGGTGTCTCCACCGGGGGCGCCGTCCGCCTCGCGCCCTCGGTGGGGCTGGTGGAGGGCCACCCGATAGGGGAGTCCGTCCAGCGTCACCTCGGCGTACCGGTCGTGGTGGACAACGACGTCAACCTGATGGCGGCCGGCGAACACGCCGCCGGCGCCGGCAGCGACGTCGCGGACCTGCTCCTGCTGCACGTGGCCGACGGCATCGGCGCCGGGCTGGTCCTCGACGGCCGGGTGCGCCGTGGCGCCGGGGGTGCCGCCGGCGAGGTCGGCTTCCTGCCGCTGGACCCGGTCGACCGGGGGCACGACGGGATCGGCCCGTTCGAGGCCCGCTGGTCGGAGAACGCCATCGCCGAGCAGGTCGTCGCGCTCTCCCCCGGCCGTCGGCCGGACGCGGCGGTGGCCACCCTGGTCGAGCTGGCGCGGGCGGACGAGCGGGCCGCCGCCTACCTGGACGAGGTGCTGACCGCCTGGTCCCGCCTGATCGTCTCCTGCGTCTGCGTCATCGATCCCGGGCGGGTCCTGCTCAGCGGGGCCGCCGCCCAGCTCGACGACGCCGCCGTCGACCGGCTCCAGGCGCTGGTCGCCGCGACCGCGCCCGCCGCCACGGAGGTGCGCCGGGCCGTGCTCGGTGACCGCGCCGTGCTGCACGGCGCGATCAGCTACGCCCTGGCCGCCGCCGCGGCCGCCCCGCCCCACCCGCTTCCCGTCCCCTGAACGACTCCCTTTCCCCCTCGGAGGTACCCCATGAGACGTCGACTCCTTCTCGCCGGAGCCCTCGCCACCGTGCTCGCCGCCGGCACCGCCTGCGGCGCGGGCGGCGCCGACGACGCGGCCGGTGGCGGGGGCGCCGAGAAGCTCACCATCTACACGGCCCGGGACAAGAAGGTCACGGACTTCGTGGTGGAGAAGTTCACCGCGAAGTACCCCGAGTACCAGGGCAAGGTGGAGATCCTCAACATCGGCGCCCAGGAGATCCTGGAGCGGGTCCGGGCCGAGAAGGCCAACCCGCAGGCCGACGTCTGGTGGGGCGGCACCCAGCAGGGCCTCTCCGCCGGCGCGGCCGAGGATCTGCTGGCCGCCTGGCAGCCCAGCTTCGCCGGGAAGATGGACGCCCAGTACAAGGACGCCGAGGGCCGCTGGTTCGGGGAGATCCTCCTCCCCGAGGTCATCATGTACAACAACAAGGCGCTCAGCCCCGAGCAGGCGCCGAAGGACTGGGACGACCTGCTCGCCCCACAGTGGAAAGACAAGATCATCATCCGGGACGTGGCCGCGTCCGGCACCATGCGGTCGATCTACGCCTCGATGATCCAGCGCCTGTCGCCCGACGGCAGCAACCCCCAGCCCGGCTACGACTGGCTCAAGAAGCTCGACGCCAACACCGGCTCGTACGCGGCCAACCCGTCCGACCTGTACCTCAAGATGTCCCGCCAGCAGGGCGTCCTCAGCGCCTGGAACCTCCAGGACGTGCTGCTGCAGGCCAACCAGGCGAACATGCCCTTCGGGTACGTGATGCCGGCCTCCGGGGCTCCGGTGCTCGTCGACGGCCTCGCGGCGGTCAAGGGCGGCAACACCGAGGGGGCGCAGAAGTTCATCGAGTTCCTCTTCGACGACGGCCTCCGTGCCGACCTGGCGAAGGACTTCTTCCAGATCCCGGCCGTGGAGATCGCCGACCAGCCGGAGTGGCTGGCCCAGCTCGACCTCAAGCCGATGGACGTCGACTGGGACGTGATCGCCAAGCACGAGACCGAGTGGATCAACCACTGGAACAGCCAGATCAAGAACAAGGGCTGACCACGCCGGAGCCGGGCCGGGGTCGACGTACCCGGCCCGGCACCGGGCCCGCCCGCCCCGGCACCACCCCCGAAGGAGAGGACATCATGATCGATGTCACGCTGGAGTCGGTGAGCAAGCGATTCGCCCGCGCCGGCGACACCGCCGCCGTCGACGACGTCGACATCAGCATCGCCGCGGGTGAGTTCTTCACCCTGCTCGGCCCGAGCGGCTGCGGCAAGACCACCACCCTGCGGATGGTCGCCGGGTTCTACTTCCCCACCTCGGGCCGGATCCGCTTCGGCACCGAGGACGTCACCCGCCGCCCGCCCAACAAGCGCGACACCGGCATGGTGTTCCAGAACTACGCGCTGTTCCCGCACATGTCGGTGGCGCAGAA
Source organism: Micromonospora xinjiangensis (assembly GCF_056150165.1). NCBI lineage: Bacteria > Bacillati > Actinomycetota > Actinomycetes > Micromonosporales > Micromonosporaceae > Micromonospora > Micromonospora xinjiangensis. The sequence continues at coordinate 172,379 of NZ_JAXCFO010000008.1, forward strand.
CGTCGCGTACGGGCTGAAGATCCGCAAGGTGGGCCGCGCCGAGGCGCAGCGCCGGGTCGAGGAGGCGCTCGGTCAGGTGCACCTGGCGGGATACGGCAACCGCCGCATCGACCAGCTCTCCGGTGGCCAGCAGCAGCGCGTCGCGCTGGCCCGGGCGCTGGTCATCCGGCCGCGCACGCTGCTGCTCGACGAGCCGCTGTCCAACCTCGACGCCAAGCTGCGCGAGGAGACCCGCGCCGAGATCCGCCGGATCCAGAAGGAGAGCGGCACCACCGCCATCTACGTCACCCACGACCAGGCCGAGGCGATGGCGATGTCCGACCGCATCGCCGTCATGGAGTCCGGGCGGGTGCAGCAGATCGGCGCCCCGCAGGAGATCTACCACCGGCCCGCGAACGCCTTCGTGGCCCGGTTCATCGGCCGCAGCAACGTGCTCCCACTGCCGGTGGTGCGCGCCACCGACTCCTCCGTCACCGTCGGCCTGCCCGGCGGCGACGAGACGGTCGTGGCCGCGCCCGCCGGGCACGGCCTGAGCGCCCAGGACACCGCACTGGTGTCCGTCCGCCCCGAGCACATCGGCCTCACCTCGACCACCGACCCGGGCGCCCTGCCCGGCCGGGTCACCGACCTGGAGTTCACCGGCATGGCCACCAACCTGGTGGTCGACGTGGCCGGCGACCCGGTGCAGGTGGCCGCGATCGACGTGCCGGCCGGCATCGCGGTCGGTGACCAGATCGGCCTGCGGCTGAACCCGGAGCGGATGTGGGTGGTGCGACCGTGACAGCCGCCCCGACCGCCGCGACCGCACCGCCCCGCACCGGGGACCCGGCCCCGGGCGGACCGGGCCACCGGTCCCGCCTCGGGCGGCGCTTCGCCGGCGGCGCCAACTCCCGCTGGTTCCCCTACGTCCTGGTGTTCCCGCTGGCGCTGATCCTCTTCGGGTACGTCGTCCAGCCGATGTTCGCCACGTTCGCCGAGAGCGTCGGCGTGGACGGGATCGCCAACTACACCGAGTTCCTCGGCGGCGACGGGGTGGCCCGCTCCTCGCTGCTCACCTCCCTCGCCATCTCCGCGGCGAGCGTGCTGCTCTGCGGCATCGTCGGCGTCGCCATGGCGTTCCTGCTCAAGCGCTTCCAGTTTCCCGGCCGCCGGCTGATCGAGGCGATCATCCTGGTGCCCGCGGCGCTGCCGCCACTGATCGGGGCGATCTCGTTCCAGCTGCTCTACAGCGAGACGGGCATCCTCCCGCGCGGCCTCCAACACCTGTTCGGCACCGAGGACCCGGTGCTGCCGTTCAGCGGCGTCGCCGGCGTGCTGGTGGTGCACACGTTCACCATGTACCCGTTCTTCTACCTGGCCGCCTCCGCCGCGCTGGTCGGGATGGACCCCTCGGTGGAGGAGGCCGCGTACAACCTGGGCGCCGGCCGGGTGCGGGTCTGGCGCACCGTGCTGCTGCCGATGCTCACACCCGCGCTGGTCTCGGCGTCGCTGCTGGTGTTCATGACCTCGCTGGCGTCGTACACCGCCCCGCTGCTGTTCGGGGTGGACCGCACGATGACCATGCAGATCTACATCAACCGCACCAACGGCGACCTGCCGATGGCCTCCACCTACGCCTCGGTGCTCGCGGTGGTGTCCATCCTGTTCCTGCTCGGCATGCGCTGGTACGAGGGCCGCCGCAGCTACCGCTCGCAGTCCAAGGGCATCGCCGCCCACCGGCGGGAGATCACCAACCCGTTCGGCAGGTGGCTGGCCCTCGCCGCCTCGGTGCTGGCCACCGTGGTGCTGCTCGCCCCGGTGGGCACCATCGCCCTCGTGGCGTTCTCCGAGGACGGGTCGTGGACCACGGAGGTGATCCCGTCCGCCTACACCGGGCAGAACTTCGTCACGATCTTCTCCGACCCGCGGGCGTTCCGGCCGATCCTCAACTCCCTCCAGATGAGCCTCATCGCCACCGTCGGCTGCGTCGTGGTCGGTGTGCTCATCGCGTACGCCGTGCGCCGGCTGAACTTCCGCGGCCGGGCACTGCTGGACGTGGCGGTCATGCTGGCCTGGGCGCTGCCGGGCACCGTGGTGGCGATCAACCTGATCTCGGCGTTCAGCACCGGCAACGCGTTCAGCCTCGGGCAGGTACTGATCGGCACCTTCTGGATCATGCCGTTGGCCTACTTCGTGCGGTTCCTGCCGCTGGTGTTCCGCTCCAGCTCGGCGACGCTCGCACAGATCGACCCGTCGCTGGAGGAGGCGGCCCGCAACCTCGGCGCCTCCTGGTGGCGGGCGTTCGGCACGGTCACCCTGCGGCTGATGCTCCCCGGTGTGGCGGCCGGCGCGCTGCTCGCCTTCGTCAACGGCGTCGGCGAGTTCGTCGCCTCGGTGCTGATCTACACGTCGCAGACCGCACCGATCTCGGTCGAGATCAACAACCGGATGTACTCGTTCGAGATCGGCACCGCGGCCGCGTACGGCATGCTCCAGGTCGTCCTGATCTTCGTGGTCATGGTGGTCTCCGGCCGGCTCCAGAACGGCGGGCAGGCATCCCGGGAGGCGGCGAAGTGGACGAACTGAGCGACCGCACGACCGTCACCTGGCCCGCCTCCGGCGGCCTGCTGCCGGTCGCCCGGGTGCCGGGGGGAGAGCTGGCGGCGGTCGCCGCCGCGGCGGACTTCGCGGTGCTGCCGGTCGGCGCCGTCGAGTGGCACGGCCCGCACCTGCCCCTCGGCACCGACCTGATCCTCGCCGAGGGCTTCGCCGCCGAGAGCGGCGCGGAGACCGGCGGCCCGCGCGGGGTGCTCTTCCCCGCCGTGGCGTACGCGGCCTGCCCCGGGCAGACCCGCCCCTGGCCGGGCACCGTGGCCATCCGGCCGGAGATCGCCGTCGGATACCTCGCCGACGTCGTCGAGGGGATCGTCGCCGCCGGCTTCCCCCGGCTGCTGATCGTCAACGGCCACGACGCCAACATGTCCACCGTCCGCGCGGCGATGGAGTGGGTCTCGGGCCGCCGGCGGGCCAGCCTGCTGCTGGTCAACTGGTTCCAGCTCGTCACCCCGGCGGAGACCGCGCAGATCTACGGCGACCTGCCCGCCCGCGGGCACGGCGGCGCCTACGAGACCTCCGGGGTGCTGGGGTTCGACCCCGACGCGGTACGCCTCGACGCGGTCGCCGACCTGCCGCCCCGGCCGAAGCTGCCGGTGGCGCACCCGTACGTGCTCGTGGAGTCCCGGCCCGACCCGTGGCAGGGCTGGTCCGGGCACATCTCCCTGGCCAGTGTGGACGCCGGTGACCGGGTGCGGCGCGTGGCCGGGGCGCGGCTGCGGGAGATCGTCTCCGCCTGGGTCGCCGCCCCGCCGCCGGCGGCGCCCACCGCCGACTCCCTGCCCGAGGAGGACTCGTGACCGTCGACCGCGGCCTGGACGTCGTCGACTTCCACCTGCACTTCCGCATCGGCGCCGACGAGACCGTCCACGCCTGCGAGGAGGCCGCCGGGATGCATCCGGGCGGGGCACACGAGCGCGCCGTCCGGGCCGGCGCCTCCGCCCCGTACGCGCGGGCGTGGCGGCAGGCGTGGGGATTCCCCGACCCGGAGCCGCCGGCCGGGCGCTGGCAGGACGAGGCCGACCGGTGGGCCGACGAGCTGCGCCGCGTCGGCGTACGCCGGGCGGTCTTCGTCACCGGCGGCGGCAACGACGCCGTCGCCGACGTGGTCGACCGCCACCCGGACCTGCTGCTCGGCTTCGCCCACCACGACCCGTACGCCGCGGGTGCCGCCGCCGAACTGGAGCGGGCGGTCACCGAACGCGGCCTGCGCGGGCTGAAGCTCTTCGCCCCGCTGCTGCGCGGACCCCTCGACGGCGAGGAACTCGACCCGCTCTGGCGCACCGCCCAGCGGCTCGGCGTGCCCGTGTTGATCCACATCGGGCACTACGGCAGCGCCGGCGGTCTTCCCTTCGGCCGGTACGGCGGCCCCGAGGAGCTGGCCCGGATGGCCCGCCGGTTCCCGGAGCTGCCCGTCGTGGTGCCGCACTTCGGCGTGCAGTACGTGCAGGAGCTGCTCTTCACCGCCTGGGGCTGCCCGAACGTCCACGTCGACACCTCCGGCTCCAACCAGTGGGTGCGTTGGATGCCGTACAAGCTGACCCTGGAGGAGCTGTTTCGGCGCTGCTACGAGACCATCGGCCCGCACCGGATCGTGTTCGGCAGCGACTCGTCCTGGTTCCCGCGCGGGTACGTGACCCGCTACCTCGACGACCAACTGCGCATCTGCCGTGAGCTGGGCATGCCCGACGACCACCTGCGCGCGATCTTCGCCGGCAACGCCGAACGCCTGCTCGGCGACCGCTGACCGGCGACCCCGCGCGAGGGGGCGCGAGCCCCGCCACGGCCTGGAACAAGTAAGGATCTCCACCATGAGCACGCCCGCCCTGACCACGTACCAGCGACACCACCTGCGTCCCACCTACGACCACCACGTCGGGCACCTCTTCCCGGCCATGGTGCGGGCCAGCCAGGCACACGTGGTGATGCTGACAGAGCAGGGGCTGATTCCGCCCGATCGGGGCGCCCGACTGCTGCGCGGGCTGGCCGAGCTCCGCGCCGACTCCGGGCCGCCACCGGCCTTCGACGGCAGCTTCGAGGACACGTACTACCTGATGGAGAAGCGGCTCGCCGCCGCCTGCGGCATTCCCACGTCCGAGCTGGACGTGCAGATGGCCCGCAGCCGCAACGACCTCGACGCCGGGGTGTTCCGGATGCTCCTGCGCGACCAGCTGACCGGGGTGCTCGACCGGCTGCTCGCCGCCGGGACGGTCGCCCTGGACGCCGCCCACCGGTACGCCGACGTGGTGATCACCGGGTACACCCACCGCCGCCCCGCCCAGCCCACCACGATCGGGCACGCGCTCGCCGGGTACGCCGAGGCCGTGGCCGGGGAGGCCGTGGCCTACGCCGACGTGATCGACCAGCTCAACGTCTCGCCCCTGGGCTCCTGCGCGTTCGCCGGGACGGATCTGGACATCGCCCCCGGCCGGGTGGCCGAGCTGCTGGGCTTCACCGCCCTGGTGACCAACTCGTACGAGGCGGTGGCCGGCGCGGACCACCTGGTGCGGGTCGCGACGCTCAACGCCCAGGCGCTGGCCACCGGCGCGCGGGTGGCCCGCACCCTGATGGACTGGCTGAGCTGGCGCTGGGTGACCACCCCCGGCGACTTCACGCAGGGCAGCAGCATCATGCCGCAGAAGCGCAACCCGGTGGTGCTGGAGCACCTGGTCTCGTACGCCGGCCAGACCGCCGCCGACGCCGCCTCGGTGCTCAACAACGTGGGCGCGGCCTGGTGGGAGGACTCCAACAACGCCACCACCGACGTGCAGGTGCGGCTCTGGGAGAGCAACGACCGGACCGACCGCTTCTTCGCCCTGCTCGGCGGATTCCTCGCCGAGATCGAGCCGCTGGAGCCGCCGTCTGCCGCCGAGATCGTCGCCTCCGGGGCCACCACCACGGCGGCGGCCGACGCGCTCACCCGGCACGGCGTCCCGTTCCGGGCCGCGCACTCGCTCGTGGGCCGGCTGGTCCGCGCCGGCGACCCGCACACCTGGACCGCCGACGGGGTGCGCGCCGCCGCCGAGGGCCTGGTCCCCGGCGGGCTCGACGACAAGGCCGTCGACGACCTGATCGCCGCGGCCGTCCGCCCCGAGCTGGTGCTCGACCGTGCGCAGGCCGACGGGCCCGGCGCCGACGCGGTCCGCGCCCAGGTGGCGACGCTGCGGGTCACCTTCGAGACGGTGGCGGGCCGGCTGGCGGCGGTACGGGAGCGCCTCGCCCGCGCCGACGCCGCCCTGGACGCGGTCGCCGCCGAGATGGCGGCCCGGTGAGCGTGCAGCTGGCGGGTGCCCGGGCGGGAGGCGGGCGCACCGACGGACTGCTGCTCGGTATCGACTTCGGCGGGACCAAGATGGCCGTCGCGGTGGCCGACCTCGAGGGCCGGGTGGTGACCCGGCGCCGCGTCCCCACGTACGCCGAACGGGGCGCCCCGCAGGCCCTGGACCGGGCGCTGCGCCTCGCCGCCGACCTGGTCGCCGAGGCCGGCGGGACGACCGTCGCCGTCGGGGTGGCCTCGCCCGGAGTCATCCGCCCCGACGGCATCGACCTGGCTCCGAACGTGCCCGGCTGGGAGCGGCTGCGGCTGGCCGAGGCCGTCCGCGACGGCCTCGGGGTCAGCAACGTGGCGGTGGACAACGACCTGAACGCCGCCGCCCTGGCCGAGCTGCGCACCGGCGCGCTGCGCGACGCCGACCCCGGCCTGGTCGTCGGCATCGGCACCGGGGTGGCCGCCGCGATGACTGTCGGCGGCGCGGTCATCGCCGGCCACCGGGGCGCGGCCGGCGAGATCGGCTACGCCGTGGCCGGCGGGCCGTGGCCGGGCACGATGCTGGAGCTCGACTTCTCCGGCCGGGCCCTCGACCGCCTCGCCGAGGAGCTGGGGCTGACCGGCGGGGCCGCCGGCCTGGCCGACGCGGCCGGACGCCCCGGGCGGGCCCGCGACGCGCTGGCTGCCCGGGTCGACGAGATGGCCCGCCACCTGGTCACCTGCTGCCTGCTGCTCGATCCGCAGCGGGTGGTGCTCGTGGGCGGGGTGGCCGGCAGCGCGTTGATCCGGGGGCTGCTCACCGACCGGCTCGCCGAGGTGCTGCCGCACCGGCCCGAGGTGGTGCTCTCCCGGTTCGCCGACGACGCGGCGCTGCTCGGCGCGGTGACCCTGGCCCGCGAGGCGGTGCCGGTCAGCGGCTGACCGGCACCGCCTCGCGGGCAGCAGCCGGTCGGGCGGGCTCGCGCAGGGCGGCGCGACCTCGGCCTCAGGGGTCGGGGAAGGAGCCGTCGCCGAAGAGGATGCGGCTCGCGGCGGCCCGCCCGACCGGCGTACGCAGCAGCGCGAACGCCGTCGCCGCGACGGCGGGCGTCCGCACCTGGGCCAATCCCCGGCGCAGCAGCAACCGGCCCCGGAAGTGGGCGCGCAGCGCGGCGCCGTCGTAGCGGCGCAACGCGTCGGGCCGGCCGGTGCGCAGCGCCTCGTCGAGCACGGTGGCGGCGAGCCCGGAGAGCCGTAGGCACGGGTCGAGGCCCCCGGCGGTGAGCGGAGAGACGGCGCCGGCCGCGTCGCCGACCAGGAGCCCGTCGGCGCAGCTGATGCGGCGCAGCACCCCGCCGACGGGGATGGGGCCACCGCGCCGCTCGACCCCGTCGGGCCGGTCGCCGGGCAGGCCGGGCGCCGACACGACGAACCGCCCCAGGGCCCGCCGGAGGCCGTCCGGGAAGCGGTGGGCGTAGCCGGCGACGCCGACGTGGGCGTGCCGCCCGTCGTTCACGACCCACGCCAGGTAGCCGGGGGCGAGCGAGGGGTCCAGCACGCAGTGGAACGCGGGCAGCTCCGCGCCGGGGGAGACCTCGAACACCTCCTCGGCGCCGACCAGCAGGTGGTGGTTGCGGTCGAGGCCGAGGTCCCGGGCGACCCGGGACCGGGCGCCGTCGGCGCCGACGACGAACCGCGCCCGGACGGAGAGCGGCCCGTCCCGACCGGTCAGGAGGATGCTGCCGTCGCGCCGGCCGGCGTAGCGGGTGGCCAGGGCGATCCGTACGCCGGCGTCGGCCGCGGCGCGGGCCGTCGTGACGTACAGCGGTCCCATGTCCGCCACCCGGTACTCGTCCCGCCCGCTGACCAGGGTCACCGGCCGGTGCAGCCCCGGCGGGTAGAGCACCACCCGTCGGATGGGCGGCCCGAGACACTCGGGTGGCAGCGGGAAGTCGTCCAGGGTGCGCCGGACGAAGATCCCCGTCGTGCGGATCGCGTCGCCCAGGGCGGGGCGCCGTTCGACCAGCAACACGTCGTGCCCCTGCCGCGCGAGCAGTGTGGCCGTGTGCAGGCCGGCCAGCCCGGCCCCGACGACCAGCACGTCCACGTCCATCAGCCCTCCGCCCGTCCGCTGGTCGGCCCGCCGCGGCCGCGGCTACCGGTTCGCGTCATCACGTGTCAGTCGCAGCCAGCCGAGCAGGAGGGTGCCGGCGGCCCAGGCGAGCAGGACCGCCACCGACGACGCGGTCGTCATCCCCGGCACCTCGCCGAGCAGGAGGAACGCGGCGCCGGTCCCGGGCAGGACGTCGGCGAGCGCCGACATCCACTCGTAGCCGAACTGGGGCAGCAGCAGCGGCAGGACCAGCATCAGGAGGAAGACCGCGACCAGGCCACCGGCGGTGTTGCGCAGCAGGAAGCCGAGCCCGACCGCGAGCGCGGCGCCGGCCGCGAACACGAGGGCGACGGTGCCGAGCGTCTCCGCACCCTCGCGCCACGGCAGGCTGAGCACCGGCCGGGCCGCGGTGAGGGCCGCGAGCGCGGAGGCGAGGCCCAGCAGGACACCGAGGACCGTGGCGGCGCCCACCGTGACGACCGCCCGGGCGAGGAAGAGGACGGAGCGACGGGGCGTCCACTGCAGGGCCGGGACGATCCCGCCGGTGGCGTAGTCGGACGTGACGGCGATCAGGGCGAGGGCGAGCAGCGCGAACTGTGCCGGCATCGCGCTGATGGCCGACACCACCCAGGCGGGCTCGCCCCGGGGAGGAACGGGGTCCGAGGCCGCGTCGAGGCCGGCGACGGTGCCGAGGCCCACCATCACCCCGGCCGCCGCGACGAGGAACCACCAGGTGGCCTTCACCGTCCACAGCCGCGTCCACTCGGCGGCGCAGGTACGCGTGAACACGCGGCCGGGCGGGGCGTCGACGGCGGCGACGGGCCGCGCGGGAATGGTCGACGGAGCGGTCACCGGGCTTCCTCCGTTGTCGTGCGGGCGTGCTCGTCCCGGCGGCCGTGGTATTCGACGTGGCCGCTGGTGAGCGCGAGGTAGGCGTGTTCGAGGGACTGCTGGACCTCGGAGAGGTGGTACAGCGGGATGTGGAACGAGTTGGCGACCTCGCCCACCTCCTCGGCGCTGCCGTCGTGCACCCGCAACTCGTGCGTGTCGACTCGCTCGGCGGTGAGGCCGCGCTCGGTGAGCCGGGAGAGGAGCGCGTCCGACCGGGTGCTGAGCACCCGTACCTGGTGACGGCCCAGCCCGCGCAGGATCTCCTCGGTGGCGGCGTCGGCGATCATGCGCCCGCGACCGATGACGATCAGATGGTCGGCAGTCTGCTGCATCTCGCTCAACAGGTGGCTGGAGACCAGCACGGTGCGACCGGCGTCGGCGAGTTCGCGCAGCAGCCCGCGGATCCACCGGATGCCGTCCAGGTCGAGGCCGTTCATCGGCTCGTCGAAGAGCAGCACCCGGGGATCGGCGAGCAGGGCCGCCGCGATGCCCAGCCGCTGGCGCATCCCCAGTGAGTAGCCCTTGATCCGGCGGCCGGCCGCGCGCCCGAGCCCGACCTGTTCGACCACCTCGTCCACCCGACGCTCCGGGACACCGTTGGCCCGGGCTGCCACCCGTAGGTGGTTGCGTCCGGTGCGGCCCGGGTGAACGGAGGCGGGGTCGAGCAGCGCGCCCACCTCCCGCAGTGGTTCGGTGAGCGTCCCGAACGCCCGGCCGTTGACGAGGGCGCGCCCGGAGGTGGGCCGGTCGAGGCCGAGGATCATCCGCATCGTCGTGGACTTCCCCGCGCCGTTCGGGCCGAGGAACCCGGTGACCTTTCCCGGCTCGACGTCGAAGCTCAGGTCGTCGACGGCCGGGACGTCGCCGTAGCGCTTCGTGAGCCCCCGGACCTCGATCACCGGCAGCCGCCCGGTGGGGTGGGCCCGATCGCCGTGGCGGTGGCGGCGGCCGTCCCGGGCGGCTGTCGCCGACGACCGGTCGGAGCGGGGTCACGGGGTGTCAGGTGGGCGCGCGGGGCCGCGTCTGCCGCGTGCTGGTGCGGGCCCATCGCTCGATGCTCGATTGGCATGCATCGACTATCACTCGTTACCTATCGAAAGTCAATCGGTTCGCGAATCCCGGACCGCCCTCGGTCGGCTCCGGCCGGCGAGGCGGGACGGCTGGGCCGGAACGAGATTCGCCCCTGACCACGGTGGGTCAGGGGCGAATCACCACGGGTGTGCGGCCGGGGGCGCCGGTCGGTCGTCCGGCGCGAGGGCGGCCCGGAACTGCCGGATCAGGCCTTCTTGGTCTCCCAGAAGATCTCCGAGATCTCGTTGATCTTCGCGAGGAGCCGGGTCGCGACGTCCGGGTCGGCCGACCCCTTCGCCCCGCCGGCCCCGGCCAGCTTGGTGGCCTCGTTGAACAGGGTGTGCAGCTGCGGGTACTTCTCGAAGTGGGGCGCCTTGAAGTAGTCGGTCCACAGTACCCAGAGGTGGTGCTTGACCAGCTCGGCCCGCTGCTCCTTGATGATCAGGGAGCGGGTCCGGAACTCCGGGTCCTCGTTGGCCTGGTACTTCTCACAGATCGCCAGGATCGACTCGGCCTCGATCCTCGCCTGGGCCGGGTCGTAGACGCCGCACGGCAGATCGCAATGGGCGCTCACCACGGTGCGCGGAGTGAAAAGGCCTCTGAATCGCATCGGATCCCTCATTCTTCGGGTGCGGATTTCGCCTGCCGCCGGTGCCGATCGCGATGATCGGGCCACGGTCGTCACCACCGCCGGCCGCCGGCCGGGCAGCGCGCGTCCGCGGTGTCGACGACGCGTCACCGACCGGGCCGGCCGCCGGTCGGGTCGGCGCCTCCCGCTCGACGGTCAACGCATGACGCTACGACCTCAACCAACCTTCAGGTCAAGCGCCGTGAACTGGATCTCAGTCCGCTAAACGCCCGAGAAGGGGGGTGTTACGGTTTATTCCGCTCGAATGCGGACCGCCTGAAACGCGCTTTCGGGGAGACGTTCCCGCTCCACCCAGGGCCTCACGCGTTCGCCGGCTCCGGCGTGGACGACCGACAGGGAGGGCGTATGCAGTCGCGTACCGATCTCATCGAAGATCTCATGGGGCGCTTTCCGCACGTGCCGCGCGAGGCGGTGATCAAGGAAGACCTGCTGCGCGGTGGCCTCGCCTTCGACGACTCGGCGCTCACCGACAACGAGGGCGGCGACGTCAAGCCCAAGTCGTACTTCATCTTCTCCTTCGACCACCGCACCCTGCCCGAGCTGGGTGCCGCCGCCCTGCGCCGGCCGCCGGAGGAGATCGTGCTCACCGGCGGCCCGTACGGGCTGAGGCGGACGGTCGTGTCCGTGCGCACCAACCCCGACTCGCCGTACCGCGTCAAGCCGGACCAGGACGGCCGGCTGATGCTGTTCCTCGACGGACGGGCGATCGCCGAGGTGGGCCTGCCCCCGATGCCGGACTACTACCGGCACACGCTGGCCAACGGCAAGTCGGTGATGGAGGTCGCGCCGACCATCCAGTGGGGCTACCTCATCTACCTCACCGTGTTCCGGGTCTGCCAGTACTTCGGCGCCAAGGAGGAGTGCCAGTACTGCGACATCAACCACAACTGGCGCCAGCACAAGCAGGCCGGGCGCCCGTACACCGGCGTCAAGCCGGTCGATGAGGTCCTCGAGGCGCTCGCCATCATCGACAAGTACGACACGGCCCACGCGTCGCACGCGTACACCCTGACCGGCGGGAGTATCACCTCGAAGGTCGACGGGCTGGCCGAGGCGGACTTCTACGGCCGCTACGCGCAGGCGATCGAGGAGCGGTTCCCGGGCCGCTGGATCGGCAAGGTGGTCGCCCAGGCCCTGCCGCGGGCCGACGTGCAGCGCTTCCACGACTACGGCATCCGGATCTACCACCCGAACTACGAGGTGTGGGACAAGCGGCTGTTCGAGCTCTACTGCCCCGGCAAGGAGCGGTACGTGGGTCGGGAGGAGTGGCACCGCCGCATCCTCGACTCCGCCGAGATCTTCGGCCCGCGCAACGTCATCCCGAACTTCGTGGCCGGCGTCGAGATGGCGGCCCCGTACGGCTTCACGAGCGTCGACGAGGCGATCGACTCGACGGCCGAGGGGTTGGAGTACTTCATGTCCCGGGGCATCACCCCGCGGTTCACCACCTGGTGCCCCGAGCCCACCACGCCGCTCGGCCGGTCCAACCCCCAGGGTGCGCCGCTCGAATACCACATCCGGCTGCTGGAGGTCTACCGCGCGACCATGGAGGCGAACGGCCTGACGAGCCCGCCCGGGTACGGCCCCGCGGGTGCCGGTCGGGCGGTCTTCTCGGTCAGCTCGTTCATGGACAGCCTGCCGGCCGACGGCGAGAACTGAGCCGCGGGAAGCTGACCGCCCGCCGGCGGCGAGTCAGCAGGCCGGTCGGTTGACCACGCGGCTCGCCAGCGCGGGCGCCGGCCGGTCGGGGTCGGCCACCGGAGCGTTGTCGAGGTAGGGGTCGTCGTCGTGGCGGGGGCGGAGGCTGTTGGCCGTCACGGTGTCGACACCGGTGCCCACGGTCTCGGCCGGGCGGTAGCGCACCGTCGCGGCGGATCGGTTCGAGTGCAGGACGATGCCGGGCCGCCACGTGCCGGCGAACCGCACCCAGACGCGGTCACCCGCGCGGAATCCGTCACGCGGTGTCGCGGAGGCCGGCGTCTCGTGATGTGAGCTCAGCGTTGGCGCCGGCATATGGTCACCCTCCTTTGTGGTGGGTCTAGCGCTCCCCTTGGGACGGTCGGGCATGCACGAGCATGCCAGCGCACCTTCGCTCATGCAAGATTTCACGACGACAACCTGTCGCGGTGGCATCGTGCATGATGGCGAGTCTCGGTTACGCTACGTGTAGCGCGATCTTCTGACGGGGCGCGCGACTGGGGCACGAGGAGTGGAGCCTGGCTCATGAGCTGCGACAACGGGCCACGACGCCCTCGCCGCTCCTCACCTGCGATTACAGCCAGTGATTGTTTCGTCTGTGGTTTCGCAGGGGGAGAGATGCCCAGCATTCGGATCGACCGGCGTACAGCCGTCCACTGAGGAGCAACTGGTGCCTGACAACGATGAGTGGATCATGTCCAGCAGGTCGACCGGCAACGGGGGCAGTTGCGTGCAAGCTCGCCGTAACGAGAGTCTGATCGAGGTGCGCAACAGCAAGAACCCGTCCGCCGGCGTCGTGCGGTTCACGGTGGAGGAGTGGGACTCGTTCCTCTACGGCGCCAAGCGGGGGGAGTTCGACCGGCTCCTCGGCTGAGACGGGTCGCCCTGAGGGTGGCACCCGCCGCCAGGCCGACGGGCCGGCCGGCGCCCCACCACGAGCAGAGCCCGCCGGGCACGTCCGGCGGGCTCTGTCGCGTACCGTGCTTCGACCGGCCCGGTCAGGGCACCCGCCCGACGGCGGCGAGACCGGAGCTGCGCTTCGGGTCGTCGGTGAAGAACTGCGGGTCGTCCGGCGCGGGACGCCACTGCGGAAGCCACACCACGCCCGGGTCGACCAGGTCGAGACCGGTGAAGAACCGCTCGAACTGCGCCCGGCTGCGCAGGCCCAGCGGGGTGGCCGTCCGCTGCCGGTAGATGTCGTGGGCAACGTCGAGCTCACCGTGCTCGTGCGTGACGTCGTCGGCGGTCGCGTGCGACACGACGAGGTGGCTGCCCGGCGCGAGCACCCCGCGCAGCCGGCCCACCGCGGCGTACGCGACGTCGTCGTCGGGCACGAAGTGCAGGACCGCCGCCAACAGCAGGCCGACCGGTCGGTCGAAGTCGATCAACTCCTTGACCTGCGGGTGCGCGAGGATCGTCTCCGGCTGGCGGAGGTCACCGCGGATGGCGGTGGCCAGCTCGTTGCCGTCGAGCAGCTCCAGGCTCTCCGCCACCGCCACCGGGTCGATGTCCACGTAGACCACGCGGGCGTCGGGAGCGACCTGCTGCACGATCTCGTGGACGTTGCCCTCGGTGGGGATGCCCGAGCCGACGTCGAGGAACTGGCGCACCCCGGAGTCGACGAGGTGGCGCACCGCCCGCCGCAGGAACGCGCGGTTGGTCTGCGCGAGCTGCGGCCCCAACGGGAGCACCCGCAGCATCGCCTCGGCCGCCTCGCGGTCGGCCGCGAAGTTGTACGTGCCGCCGAGGTAGTAGTCGTAGATCCTGGCCGCGGTCGCCGGCTTGCCCTCGCCGCCGTCGGTCGCACCATCCATGCCGGCCCCTTTCGTTCATCAGTGGTACGGGCTCTGTCGGACCGGCGCGGACCGGGGAGTCCGCCGCCGGGCAGCTACCGGTGGTCCTCCAGCGGCACGGAGGCCTCGTGGATCAACCGGAAGATCCGCCGGTACTCGTCCACCTCGTGCGTCTCCTCGAGGTAGAGCGCGCCGACATGAGACTCGAGGTAGACGGTGTCCGGGTCGTCCGGGTCGTCGAAGTCCAGGATCCGGAACGCGCCGGCCATCGCGGCGTGCGCGCCGACGGAGAACGGCAGGACCCGGATCTCCGCGGCGCCGCTCGCGGCGACCGCCTGGAGATGGTCGAGCTGCGCGTCCATCACCGCCTTGCCGCCGACCGGCCGGGCCAGCACGTTCTCGCCGAGGACGAACACCAGCCGGGGCGCCGGGCTGCGGGCGAACAGCGCCCTCTGCCGCTGCATCCGCAGCTTGACGTGCCGGCGCGCGGTGTCGTCGTCGGCCCCCTGCTCGGCGGCGAACACGGCCAGCGCGTACTGCTCCGTCTGCAACTCACCCGGGATGATCTCGCCGTAGTAGGTGCTGATCCGGGTGGCGCTCGCCTCCAGGCCGACGTAGAGCTTGAACCAGTCGGGGATGACGGGGCTGGCGTCCCACCACTCCTCCTGCGAGGTGCCCAGCGCCAGCTCGGCCAGCACGTCGGTGACGCTCTGGTCGACCCCGTAGAGCCAGCACAGGGCCCGCACGTTCGCCGCCGTCACCGGCACCTTGCCGGTCTCGATCCGGTGCAGCGTCGGCTCGGATATACCGAGCCTCGCCTCCGCCACCTCGCGCCGGGTCTTGCCGCTCGCCAGCCGGAGCCGCGTCAGCCGCCGTCCGAGGGTGCGACGGGCCACCCGCTGCCCTGTGATCGGCACGCCCCACCTCCCGCTCACCGGGCTGTCCACTTGGGATGAGCCGACACCTTACCGCCACACGACGCCGGAGCACAGTCCCGTCCCCGCTGCGGGCACGCGGCCTGCGCGGGCCGGGCCTCGAGGCGCGCGCCCCACCGGCGGCCCTCCGGCCCGCCCGGCCTCGCGCCCGCTCAGCGCGACGCGGCGAGAGTCGGTGACGCGGAGGGCGACGCGGCCGTTGCCACCGCGGTGGTGGGGCTGCCCGGTGCCACCCGGACCCGGACCGTGGCGCCCGTGCGCAGGCCGAGGGCGAGGAACTCGTTCCGGGTGAGGGTCACGGCGACGACCTGGTCCGTGGCGGTGGTGACGTCGACCCGGATCTCGAACCCGACGCGGGTGATCCGGCCGACCCGACCGGTGACCCCGTCCGCGCCCGCCGCACCGGTCTGGATCTGGAGGTCGTGCGGCCGGACCAACTCGTCACCGAGCTGCGTCACGGGGCCGAGGAAGCGCATGACGAACTCGTTGGCCGGGTTGTCGTACAGCTCGTCGGGCGACCCGACCTGCTCCACCCGACCCTCGTTGATCACCACGATCTCGTCGGCGACCTCCAGCGCCTCCTCCTGGTCGTGGGTGACGAAGACGGTGGTCACGTGCACCTCGTCGTGCAGCCGGCGCAGCCACTCACGCAGCTCCTTGCGGACCTTCGCGTCGAGGGCCCCGAACGGCTCGTCGAGCAGCAGCACCGTGGGCTCGACCGCCAGCGCGCGGGCCAGGGCCATGCGCTGGCGCTGCCCGCCGGAGAGCTGCGACGGCAGCCGGTCGGCGAACTGCTCCAGGTGCACCAGGGCGAGCAACTCGTCGACCCGGCGGCGGATCTCCTCCCGGGGGCGCTTGCGGATCTCCAGCCCGAAGGCGACGTTGCGGCGCACCGACAGGTGCTTGAACGCCGCGTAGTGCTGGAACACGAAGCCCACGTTGCGCTTCTGGGGGGAGAGGTCGGTGGCGTCCACGCCGTCGATCGCGACGCGCCCGGTGTCGGCGCGTTCCAGGCCGGCGACGATGCGCAGCAGGGTGGACTTTCCACCCCCGGACGGGCCGAGCAGCGCGGTGAGCTGACCGGCCGGGATGCTCAGGGACACGTCGTCGAGCGCGACGAATCCGCCGAAGCGCTTGCCGACGTTGGCGATCTCAATACTCAACGGTCTTCCTTCGGCCGGAGGGCGGACACGACGATGATGCTGGCCACCGCGACGAGGGCGAGGAGGAAGGCGGTGGCGTACGCGCCGCCCTTGTCAAAGTTCAGGTACTTCTCCTCGACCACCAACGTGGCCGTGCGGGTCTGCCCGAGCACGTTGCCGGACACGACCTTGACCGCGCCGAACTCGCCCAGCGACCGGGCGAGGCTCAACACCACGCCGTAGATGACCCCCCACTTGATCGACGGCAGCGTGATCCGGCGGAAGGTCTGTAGGGCGTTGGCGCCGAGGCTCCGGGCCGCCTGCTCCTGCTCGTCGCCGACCTCCTCGAGGACCGGTACGACCTCCCGGACGACCAGTGGCAGCGCCACGAACACCGTGGCCATCACCATGCCCGGGACGGCGAAGACGACCTGAAGCCCGGCCGACTCGAGCGTGGGGCCGAACCAGCCGTTCCGGCCGCCGTAGACCAGCGTGAGCGCGAGCCCGACGACGATGGGGGAGACCGACAGCGGCATGTCGAGCAGGGCGTTGAGCGCCCGCTTGCCGGGAAAGTCGTAGCGCACGAGCAGGATCGAGACGCCGACGCCGAACACCGTGTTGATCACTACGGCGACGACCGCGACGACGACGGTGAGCCGCAGGGCGTGGACCACGTCGGGGTCGGCGAGGATCGCGCTCAGATCGGTGAGCCCGTCGGCGAACGCGTTGCGCCCGACGAGGTACAGCGGCCAGGCCACGAGCAGGAACAGGTAGGCCGTGACCACGAGTCGCAGGATGTGGCGGCCGGGGCCGCGGCGGCCGGCCCGGGCGCGGGTGCCGATGGAGGCGTCAGCCACGGCGCACCACCCTCCGCTGGATGACGTCGAGCACCACGATGACAGCCAGCGAGACCGCCAGCAGCACGACCGCGACCGCTGCCGCGCTGTCCGGGTTGTCGTTCTCGATGCTGCTGAGGATGCGGACGGAGGCCACCTCGGTGTGCATCGGCAGGTTTCCGGAGAGCAGGACCAGCGAGCCGTACTCGCTGACCCCGCGGGCGAAGGAGAGCGCCGCTCCGGCCGCGATGGCCGGCGCGAGGCTGGGCAGGATGATCCGCCGGAAGGTGGTGAGCCGGCCGGCGCCCAGCGACGCCGCCGCCTCCTCGACCTCGGGGTCGAGCTCGGCCAGCACGGGCTGCACGGTGCGGACGACGAACGGCAGCGTGACGAAGAGGAAGGCGAGGAAGACGGCGATCCGGGTGTTGGCCACGTCGATGCCGAGCGGACTGTCGGGGCCGTACAGCGACAGCAGCACCAGACCGGCGACGATGGTCGGCAGCGCGAACGGGATGTCGATGAGGATCTCCAACAGCCGCTTGCCGAAGAACCGGTCCCGCACCAGCACCCAGGCGATCAGCGTGCCCATCACGACGTTGACCACCGTGACCCCGAACGCGGTGCCGACGGTGAGCCGGATGGCCGCCGAGGTCTGTTCGTTCGTCACCGTCTGCCAGAACCCGCCCCAGCCGCCCTGGGACGCGGTCACGACCACGGCGGCCAGCGGGATCAGCACGAGCAGGCTGAACCACAGCATCGCCACGCCGAGCCCCAGGCCGGAGACCCGGCTCAACGGCAGGCCGGTGCGGACCGGCCGGCGGGTGTCCGCCGGCCGGTCCGCGGCGAGCGCCGTCGAGGTCACTTCGCCTTCCCGGACGCCGCGATGACCTTCGTGACGATGCCGTCCTTCTCGTCGAAGAACTTCTTGGACAGCGCGGACCAGCTCCCGAAGTCCTTGTCCACGGTGAGCAGCTTCTGCGGGGCCGGGAACGGGTTCGCCGGGTCGAGAACCCCCTCGACGCCGGTGGTGTCGACCCCGTCGATGATCGGCCGGAAGCCGGTCAGCGCGAACTGGCGCTGGCCCTGCGGGCCGAGGACGAAGTCGAGCCACTCCTTCGCCTTCGGGTCAGCGTTCTTGAGCACCGCGCCCGGGTTCTCGATGAGGATCGTGGTGGCCGGCATGACCCAGTCGAGGTCCTCGCCGTTCTGGCGGGCCAGGATCGCCTCGTTCTCGTAGGCGAGCAGGACGTCCCCGGTGCCGCCGAGGAAGGCGGTCGTGGCGTCGCGGCCGCTGTTCGGCAGCGCCACCACGTTCGCGAACAGCTTCGTCAGGTACTCCTCCGCCTGGGCGTCGGTCCCGCCGTTGGCGGCGACGTGACCCCAGGCGGCGAGGGCGTTCCAGCGGGCGGCGCCGGACGAGCCCGGGTTGGGGGTGACGATGCCGATGCCCGGCTTGACCAGGTCGTCCCACCCCTGGATGTTCTTCGGGTTGCCCTTGCGCACGGCCAGGACGACGACCGACGACGAGACGATGCCCTTGTGCGGGCCGTCGTCCCAGCTCTCGTCGACGAGGCCGGCGTCGACCAGCCGGGTCACGTCGCTGGTGACCGAGAAGTGCACGTAGTCGGCCTTGAGGCCGGAGACCACGGCCCGGCTCTGGTCGCCCGAGGCGCCGTAGGAGGTCTGGAACCGCACCCCCTTGCCCGCCTCGGTCTTGTTCCACTCCTTGGCGATCGCCTTGTTGGCCGCCTCGGGCACCGCGTAGCCGACGATGTTCAACGTCGTGGACGAACCACTCGCCGACGATCCGCTCCCGCAGGCCGACAGTGCCAGCCCGGCCACGAGTGCGAGAGCGACGACCGCCCTGCTCCTGTGCTTCATGGGGAAACCCCACCTCCTCCGGCGCGTCCGCGCGCCTGATCGAATGCGAGTGCCGACGGCTGCTCGGGGCCGGCCGCGAGCAGGTCGGCGAGGGTGGCGTGGTCGACGATGTTCTCGACGGCCCGGTGGAGGCTGCCCCAGAGCCCGGTCAGTCCGATGGCGACACCTCGGTAGCTCGCCGCGCCGGCGGACGACCCACGGACCGTGCTGATGGTCCCGTTGGTCGCCCGCAGCACGTCGCCGACCGTGATCTCCTCGGGCCGCCGGGTGAGGCAGTAGCCACCGTCCGCGCCGCGCAGGCTGTTCAGCAGCCCGGCGCGACGCAGGTCGAGCAGGATGTTCCGCAGGTACGGGGGAGGGATGTCCTGGCTCGCGGCCAGCGTGGCCGCCTTCACGATCCCCGGGTGACACGCCGACACCGCGAGCATGGCCCGCATGGCGTAGTCGGTCCGCGCCGAGACGTGCACCGCCCGGCCCCCCGTTCTCGATGTATCCTACCTGACATGTAGGAATAGTGGACTGGGCGGGTCGGTGCGTCAAGAGCGGTTCGGCGGAGGTTCCGCCCCGACCTCACAGCCGAGGACATCGAGGTGACGCGTATCTTCGCCGCCAGCGGCGTCGACCGGTTCGCCGCGCCGCCCCGGGGGCACGTCGGGGCGGAGGGGGTGCCGATCGTGGCTGGCGCGCTGGCCTGGCTGCTCTGTCGGGTGCCCCCCGACACGACGGTGGCCGCGGACGACTGTCCGCGGCCACGGCCCGCGACCTCCGAAGGGGTCGCTCAGTCCAGCGTCGACTCGCCGCCGGGGTAGGCGAAGGAGGAGCGCGGCGAGTAGAAGCCCCAGACCACCTCGAGCGGCGTGGCCGGGCGCAGCGCGTACACGGGGTGGTCGGGTGCGAGGAACTCCAGTGACTCGACCTCGAAGGGGTCGACCGGCTCGGCGACGAACGGGTAGTTGCCGCTGAGCAGCCTGCCGTCCAGCTGGGTCAGGTAGCGCAGCTGCCCCCGGTTCACGGCGTCGCCCGTGCGGCCGACGCGCGCCGTCGTCCGGATCACGGGTACGCCGTCCGCCGTGGTCGTGGCGACGAGTCGGTTGCCGCGTACCTCGATGGTCGTGGTGCCCGCCGTCGCCGGCACGCCGCGGGCGGTGGCGTACGCGCGGACGACCGGGCTCGAGTTGAAGTAGTGCGTCCACCAGCGGCCGGGGGTGACGCCGTCGGGTGCGTCGACCCCCGACAGGTCGGGGCCGATGTACGTCAGCGAGTACGCGCCGAAGCCGGAGGTCTGGCCCGCGTCGTCGACGACGTACTGGTTCATGAAGACCTGACGGTTCGGTGCCGGCTTGAGCCCTTCGGGCACGAGCGCGGCGACGGCCTCGGGGTCGGCCGGTAGCCAGCCGAAGTAGATCATCCTGCTGTTCACGACGAGCTGCGGAGCGACGAGTTCGGTCACGAGGGGGCCCTTCCGCGTGGCATCGGTCTGTGGTCGCGACGCTACGGAGAGGCGCGCGGGCGGACAACGACGGATTGCCGACACGTGCCGGGTGGCCGGACCGGGTGGTGGCGGTGGTCGGTGGGCCGGCGCTCCGCTCGGGTCGGTGACGGGGGCCGCGAGCTAGGCGGCGTCGGCGCCGGCCGCCGTCGCGGTCGCCGCGAGCACGGGGGGATGACCGGCCGGTACCGGTGCCTGCGCGGGCGCCGGTGCCGGCACCCGGGCGGCCGGTGCCGGTCCCGGTGTCACGACCGGTCGCGCCGGTGCCGGTGGCGCCGGCGCCGGGACGCTGGTGGGCATCGTGGTCGCACTCCGCAGGGGACCCGGGACGAGTAGCAGAGCGGTGCCGAGCAGGCCCAGCGCGGCCGCGGCGTCGAGCCAGTAGTGGTTGCCGGTGAGCACCACGACCGCGAGGGTGATCAGCGGGTGCAGCAGCCACAGCCAACGCCACCGCCGGCGGCTCGCGGCGATCAGGACGACGGCGACCGTCGCGGCCCAGCCGACGTGCAGGGACGGCATGGCGGCGTACTGGTTGGCGAGGGTGTCGGTGGCGGGGTTGTCGTAGGCCCGCGGCCCCACGGTCTGCCCGGTGTCGACGAGCCCGGTCAGGGACACCAGCCGCGGCGGGGCCAGCGGCACGAGGATCTGGAGGGCGAATCCCACGGCGGTCAGCATGCCGAGCACCGTGCGGGCCCAGCGGTACAGCGCCGGGCGACGGAGGTACGCCCAGAGCAGCAGCGCTCCCGTGGCGGGGAAGTGCACCCGGGCGTAGTACATGTTCGCCGCGCGTACCAGCCCGTCGTGGTCCAGGACGGTCCCCTGGAGGGCGGCCTCGTTCGGCAGCTTCCAGGCCCGTTCCAGCGCCCACAGCACGTCGGCGTTGGCGTACGCCGTGGTGAGGTCCCCGGCGACGGCCAGACGCCCGAGCTTGTAGGCGAGGAACAGCGCGCCGATGAGCAGCAGCTCCCGAAGCGGGTGCGGGCGTGTCCCACGGTGCTTGGCGTCCACGCGGACCCCTTTCGGGACGAGGGATGGGCAGAACGGGCGGGAGCCGCCGTCGTCGGCGGCCGGCGGGGAGCATCCTCGCCCCGGGCAGGAGGGCGACCGGCACCCGTCCAGGCTGTGGCTCAGCGCACGTGGTGGGGTCTCCCGTTCGGCAGGGGCGGACGGCCGGCGGTCAGGGCGGCGGTGGAGACCCGGTCGCGCCGGCCGTGCCGTCGAGGGGCAGGCCGGTCCGCAGCCGCGCGATGCTCTCCCGGATGAGGTCGGGAAGCGTCGCCTCTGTGCAGCCCTCGGCCCAGAACGTGACCGAGGCCCGCAGCGCGGCGGAGACCACGGCGGCGAGCAGGTGCGGCGCGAGATCGCGTGCGATGTCGGCGTCGGCGCGTTCGGCGATGCCGTCGGCGATGAGCCGCTCGATGCGGTCGAAGACCGTGAGCTGCTGCGCCAGCATCGCCGGGTTCTCCCGGCTCACCCGGATCAGGGTGGCGATGTCGTCGCGCCCGCCGAGGACGTTCGTGATCGTGTCGGGCAGGACCGCCGCCATGGAGTCCCACACCGGCTCGCCGGTGGGCCGGGCGCGCAGCGCGGCCACGATGAGGTCGGCGCGACGCGTCAGCCCGTCGAGGATCGCCTCCTCCCGGCTGGCGAAGTAGTTGCGGAAGGTCCGCGGCGAGACGTCCACCGCCGCGGCCACCGCCTCGGCGGTCGCCCCCTCGAGCCCGCGCGCCATCATCAGCGACCACGCGGCGTCACTCAACGCGGCGCGGGTCGCGGACTTCTTCCGTTCACGAAGGCTCGATTCCGAGGTCACGAGGCAACTATCCGCACTGCTTTCCGCGTCGGCAAAGTTTCCTGGCCGGAAAGATCGTGCGCTCGGTCACAGAGAGTGGTGTTCGGCCGGGGTCGGTGCCGGTGCCCTTGCCGCTGCCGGCCGCTGCCGCCGACCCCCGTGGCCCGTCACGGACCCCCGGGCGCATCGCGCGCGGGCGTCACCGGGCGTCACGGCCCGGTCCGACCCTCGGTACCGATTTCCGCCCTCTGCTCTGCACCCTCATGCTCACCACCCTGATGAGCTGGGATTCCGTCCGGGGCGGCGGCAGCGGTGCCGGAGGTCTCCTCACAGAGCGTGCCTGGTGCATCCAGGGGTGCAGAGCAAAGGGGGGTGTGCGGAGTGTCGGTCGGGCGGCTGGGATGCTTGGGCGGTTGGCGCGGAATTGGGGGCGCTGACTCTCGTCACGGAGGGTGTCTGGTGCGTCCGGGGTGCAGAGCAAAGGGGCGCGGGGGGTGTGGGTCGGGCGGTGGGGGCGCCGCGGGCGACGGGGGTGCCCGAGCCCCGGGTGTCGCTCCCGCGGGCACGGGGCCCCGGGAGACGGCGTGGCAGCGCTACAAGGAGGTCTTCAAGGACCATCCGGAGGCACTCGCGGCGGGCTCGCTGGAGGCGATGCCCGAGTCGTTCCAGCTCAAGATGAGGAGCCGGACCTTCGACTGCGACCTCCTGGCGCCCGTCCGCGACCTGCCCGGGGTGGAGAAGATCCAGGTGATCCAGCGCCCCACGGAGGACGAGGCGGGCGCGGAGGTGGCCTGCGGCTGAGCCGCGGACCGGCGCGCCCCGGGGCCGGGAGCGCGGGTCTCAGCGCTGCGGCGCCGGCGCCGGGCCGGTGGACTCGCGCACCACGAGCCGGCCGGGCTGCCGGATGACACCGGAGCTCGGGTTGCCGTCCAGGGCGGCCAGGAGGTGGTTGACGGCGGTCGCGCCGAGCTTCTCCAGGTTGAGGTCCACGGTGGTCAGCGGCGGGCGGCAGTCCGCGGCGAAGAACTCCCAGTTGTCGTAGCCGACGAGTGCCACGTCGTCCGGGACGCGACGGCCGAGGTCGCGCAGGGCGTCGGCCGCTCCGGCGGCCAACTGGTCGTTGCCGCAGAAGATGGCGTCCACGTCCGGTCGGGCGGTCAGCAGCAGGTGCGTCGCGTGCCGACCCCACCGCTGCGACCACTCGCCGAACAGCGGGTCGCCGGCCGGGGCGAGGCCCGCCTCGTCCAGCACGGCGCGCAGCCCGGCCGCCCGGTCCCGCGCCGCGCGGTAGCTGTCCGGCCCGGTGATGTGCCCGATCCTCCGCCGGCCGTTGAGCACGAGGTGTTCGGCGGCGAGCCGGGCGCCGCCCTCGTCGTCGGCGATGATCGACAGGTCGGCCGGGTCGGTCGACTCGGCGTAGGCGTACACCACCGGCACCGGGATGTCCTGGGTCAGCGACGGGCTGAGGTCGTTGCTGTCCCCGACCACGATGAACCCGTCGACCTGCCGCGCCAGCAGGGTGCGGATGTAGTGCTGGCGGCGGATGGCGTCGCCGCGGGCGTCGCACAGCAGCACGGACATCTGCCCGTTGCCGAGGGCGTTCTCGGCGCCGAGCAGGATCGGGATGGCGAACCGCCCGCCAAGCTCGTCGGTGAGCAGCCCGACCGTGTGGGTGCGACCGGAGATCAGGCCGGAGGCCAGCACGTTGGGCTGGAAGGCCAGTTCGGCGGCGACGCGCAGCACGCGCTCGCGCGTGGCCGGCGCCACCTCGGCGCGGCCGTTGAGCGCCTTCGAGGCGGTGGCGACGGAGACGCCGGCGCGACTCGCCACGTCACTCAGGGTCACTGACTGGGATCGTCGACGTGCCACCGAAAGCCTTTCGCAAATGTTTCAGGCGATCGGGCAGGCACCTCGACGCCTCGTGCTCGGGCAAAGCGTAGTGCCCAGACGCATTGCGGGGAAGGTGAGGCCTCTCTGGACGGCAGTTCAGGTTTTACCCGTTCGACATCTTGCCGAAACCGTTTTCGTGGGCCACGCTAGCGGCGAAAGTGACACCCACCACTCGATTCGCGGCGCCGACATGACGCACGGGCCGCGCGGACCGGCGGGAGGCGCAGGCGTGACGGGCAGGGGCGAGGCATCCCGTACGGCGGCCGCGCGCGCGGCGGCGTCCACCGGGCCGAGCCACCACCGTCGAGCGCGACGCCATCCCGGACGCTCCACACGGCACGGCGATTCCGGGCCCGGCCACGATCTCCCGGACCCACCCACCGCCACCGCGCCCACCGCAGGCCCGCGCGACGGTCCTGCCGTCGACCACTTGACGAGCACCCCACCGCCCGGATGAGGCCTCGACCCGCGGGATCCGCGTACCGGCTCCGTCCCAAGGACGAACCCTAGGAGAGAGAAAATGAGAAGAACCCCGGGCAGGCGCGCAGTCCTGCGAGCGATGGCAGGACTCCTGGTGGCGGCAATGACCGTCGGCGTGGCGGCGTGCAGCGACGACGAACCGGGCGGCTCGAGCGCGGCGGAGGCCGGCCCCACCGGTGTCGACGACGGCAGCGAACTCACCCTGTGGACCCGTGCGCCGCTGGAGAAGCAGGCGAAGCTCCTCGTCGAGGCGTACAACGCCAGCCACCAGAACAAGGTCAAGCTCACCGTCGTACCCAACGACGACTACGTCGCCAAGGTCGGTGCGGCGGCCGGCTCGGGCGGTCTTCCGGACCTCTTCGCCGCCGACATCGTCTACGTGCCCAACTGGGTGAACCAGGGCCTCTTCCAGGACCTCAGCGCCAACATCGACGGACTGGCCTTCAAGGACTCGATCAACAAGGGGCACCTCTCGGCCGGCACCCTCGACGGCAAGGCACACGTCCTGCCGTTCGTCCTCGACCTGTCGATGCTGTTCTGGAACAAGCAGCTGTTCAAGGAGGCCGGGCTGGACCCGGAGAAGGCGCCGGCGTCCCTGGAGGAGTACGCCGCGGCGGCGAAGGCGGTCCAGGGGCTGAAGAAGGAGGGCGTCTACGGCACGGCGACCGGCCTGAACTGCGGCGGCTGCCTCGTCTTCACCTGGTTCCCCTCCATCTGGGCCAGCGGGGGTGAGGTGCTCAGCGAGGACGGCACCGAGTCCAAGCTCGCCGACGACGCCGCGAAGAAGGTCTACAGCACCTGGAACGACCTGTGGAAGTCCGGTGCCGTGCTGCCGGCGTCGGCCAGCGAGACCGGTCCGACCTGGACCGCGCCGTTCACCGAGGGCAAGGTCGGCCTCATGTTCTACCCGGCGACGCTGCTCTCCTCGACCCCGTTCGACGCCGGCGTCGCCGGGATTCCCGGGCCCGGCGGCGGCGCCTCCACCTTCGTCGGCGGCGACGGCATCGGCGTCTCGAAGGACTCGAAGAAGGCGGCCCAGGCCTGGAACTTCCTGAGCTGGATGATGTCCGAGGAGGCGCAGGTCGAGGTGCTCGCGAAGAACAAGGACGTGGTGTCCCGCGCCGACCTGGCCACCAACAAGTACGCCGCCGAGGACCCGCGGCTGGTGACCATCAACGAGGTGGCCGCCAAGGGGGACACCCCGGTGGCGCTCAACTTCCAGCAGGCGTTCAACGCGCCGGGCAGCCCCTGGCTGACCCTCGTCCGCAACCAGGTCCTGAACGGCAGTGGGGACCTGCAGAAGGACAACGGCGAGATCACCGCCGTGCTGAAGCAGTAGCCGGTCGTGGGGGGGGGGGGGGGGGGGGGGCCCCCCCCCCCCCCCCCCCCCCCCCCCCCCCCCCGCGCCCGTGCCCGCGCGCCGGCCCTCGCCTCGTGTGGCCGGGCCGGAGGCGATTTCGATGCGACGGCGATCACTCTCCGTGTTGTCGACCGGCATTTC
>NZ_JAXCFO010000009.1:0-192185 GCF_056150165.1 Micromonospora xinjiangensis
CGCCGAACTCTGCGACGACGTCCTCGCCGTCACCTCCACCGACAGCCAGGTCGTACAGGAGCTGCACCTGGTCTCCACCCACCTGCTCTGCGAGTACGTCGAGCAGGCCCTGCCCGCCGCGCTGGCCGCGTCGGCGGGTGGTTCCCGCGGGCCGGGCGCGCCGTCCCCGGCGGCCGGGGTGAGCACCGGCGTGGAGGTGGTGTGGGACGGCGGCCCCGGTCAGCAGGTGCAGGCGACAGGATGAGGAGGGGAAACGTGACGGGACCCGTGGTGGTGGTCGGTGACACCCTGCTCGACCGGGACGTGGAGGGGGTGGTCAACCGGCTCTGTCCGGACTCCCCGGTGCCGGTGCTCGACGAGACCGGATTCGTCGACCGGCCCGGCGGCGCCGGCCTGGCCGCGGTCTTCGCCGCCGCGCAGGGCGCCGAGGTGGTGCTGGTGACGGCCCTCGCCGACGACCCCGGCGCGGCCCGGCTGAGCGCGCTGCTCACCGCGGCCGGGGTGCAGGTGTACGCGCTCCCGCTGGCCGGTGCCACGCCGGAGAAGATCCGGCTGCGGGCCGGTGGCCGGGTGCTGCTGCGCCATGACCGGGGCGGCCCGCAGGGCGAGCCCGGTGAGCCGACCGAGGCGGTGCTGCGGGTGATCGCGGGCGCCTCCGCCGTCCTGGTCAGCGACTACGGCCGGGGGGTGGCCCGGCAGCCGGCGCTGCGCGCGGCCCTCGCCGCGACCCGGGCGCCGGTGGTGTGGGATCCCCATCCGCGGGGGCCGGCCGCGGTGCCGGGCGTGCAGCTGGCGACGCCGAACGAGTCCGAGGCGCGCGAGCTGGTGCCGGCGCTGCCCGGAGCGACCCGCCTGGCCACCGCCTCCCGCGGCGCCCAGGGGCTGCGCCGCCGGTGGCGGGCGGGCGCGGTCGCCGTGACCCTCGGCGGCGACGGCGCGCTGCTGTGCCACACCGACTCGACGCCGCTGATGGTGCCGTCCCCGGCGACCGCCGAGGGGGACACCTGCGGGGCCGGGGACCGGTTCGCGGCGTCCGCGAGTCTCGCCCTCGCCCGGGGTGCGCTGGTGTCCGAGGCGGTGCAGGAGGCGGTCGCCGAGGCGTCCGCGTACGTGGCGGCCGGGGGAGTGGCGACGGCGCTGCCGCCGCCGGTGCGTCCGGAGGCGGGCGCGGTCTCCGGCCCGGGTGCGGAGCGGATCGGTGTAGCCGCGGTGGCCGCGCTGCTCGCCGAGGTCCGGGCCGCCGGCGGGACGGTGGTCGCCACGGGCGGCTGTTTCGACCTGCTGCACGCCGGTCACGTGGCGACGTTGCAGGCGGCCCGGAAGCTCGGTGACTGTCTCGTCGTCTGCCTGAACTCCGACGCGAGCGTGGCCGGGTTGAAGGGGCCGGACCGGCCGGTCGTCCCGCAGGGCGACCGCAGCCGGCTGCTGGCCGCGTTGAGCTGCGTCGACGCGGTGATGATCTTCGACGAGCCGACGCCGCACGCCACACTGTCCTGGCTGCGCCCGGACATCTGGGTCAAGGGCGGCGACTACGCCACCGGCGCCGGGGACGTGCCGGCCCTGCCGGAGGCGGAGATCCTGCGCCGGTGGGGCGGGCACACGGTCGTCGTGCCGTACCTGGAGGGACGCTCGACCACCGACATGATCGCCGCCGCCCGGGGCGGTGGGCGGCTCGCCGGTGCGTACGGCGCCGCCGCCCGGTTCCCCGGGACCGACTGGGCCGCCGGCGCGGCGGCCCCGGCCGTGGAGGGGGCGCGGTGACCGGCGCGCAGGGAGGCGGATCCACCGTCCTGATCACCGGCGGTTCGAGCGGCCTGGGCGCGGCCGTGGTCGCCGCGGTCGCCCGCTCCGGTGGACGCCCGTTGGTGATCGACCGGCAGGCGCCCGGCGACGGGGTGCCCTGGGTCGAGTGCGACCTCGCGGACACGCGGGCCGCCGAGGCGGCCACCCGGCAGCTCGCCGAGCGCTCGGGCGGCCTGGACGCGGTCGTCACCGCCGCGGGGGTGGACGTGCCGGGGCGGCTCGCGGACGTCCCGGCGGAGACCTGGGAACGGATCGTCGCGGTGAACCTGCTCGCCACCGCCGCGGTGGTCCGGGCCGCCCTGCCCTACCTGGAGGCGTCGCGGGGGACCATCGTCACCGTGGCCTCGACGCTCGGCGTGAAGGCGGTCAGTGACGCCACGGCGTACTGCGCGTCGAAGTTCGGGGTGGTCGGCTTCACCCGCGCCCTCGCCGCCGAGCTGGCCGGCACGGTCGGCGTCACCCTGCTCGTCCCGGGTGGGATGCGCACCGCCTTCTTCGACGAGCGCGACGAGCGCTACCGGCCGGGCCCGGACGCGGTGCTCAACGACCCGGCCGACACCGCGGCCGCGGTCATGTTCGCGCTCGCCCAGCCGCCCGGCTGCGCGGTACGGGAGATGGTGGTCTGCGCCCAGCAGGAGTCGTCCTACCCGTGATCCTCGTGCTGCGCGCGCTGGGCGTCGGCGACCTGGCCACCGCCGTGCCGGCGCTGCGCGCGCTGCGGGCCGCCCACCCCGACCGGGAGCTGGTGCTCGCCGCGCCGGCCTGGCTGGCGCCGCTCGTCGACCTGGTCGGCGGCGTCGACCGGCTGGTCGACACCCCGGAGCCCGACCGGGCCCGCTGGCCCGGTCCGCCGCCCATCCTCGCGGTGAACCTGCACGGGCGGGGGCCCCGGTCGCACCGGGCGCTCGCCGCCGCCCGGCCCGGACGGCTGCTCGCCTTCGCCAACCCCGAGGCCCGGTTCACCGACGGGCCGCAGTGGGACGAGTCCGAGCACGAGGTGGAGCGCTGGTGCCGGCTGCTGCGCTGGTACGGCATCCCCGCCGACGCGTCCGACCTGGCGCTGGCCCGGCCTCCGGTGGGGGAGGTGCCGACGGGCGCCACCGTGGTGCACGCCGGCTCGAAGATCGCCGCGAAGCGCTGGCCCGCCGACCGCTTCGCGGCCCTGGCCCGACGGCTCGCCGAGCGGGGGCACCGGGTGGTGCTGACCGGCTCGTCCGACGAGCGGGAGCTGGTCGCCGGGGTGGCTGCCGCCGCCGGGCTGCCCGGCGACGCGGTCCTGGCCGGCAGGACCGATCTGGGGACGCTGGCGGCGCTCGTGGCGTACGCCCGGGTGGTGGTGAGCGGGGACACCGGGGTGGCCCACCTGGCGACCGGCTACGGCACGCCCTCCGTGGTGCTCTTCGGGCCGGTCCCGCCGCAGCGCTGGGGTCCGCCGCCGGGCCGGCCCCGGCACCGTGTGATCTGGGCCGGGGAGAGGGATTGGCCCAGCTGGGACGGGGTAGGAAGCCACCCGTCATTGACGGCCCTCGGGGTCGACGAGGTGTCGGCCGCCGTGGACGAGGTGGAACGGGTGGTGCGGGAGTCCGGTGCGGTTGCGGCGTAGCGATCCGGGCCGGCCGGGGTACGGGCGCCGGCGGCGCGGCAAGGGCTGGCTCTTCCTGGACCCGGGCGGCGAGCCGGTGCGCGACCCGGACCAGCTGGCCCGGCTGCGCGCCCTGGTGATCCCGCCCGCGTGGCGGGACGTGTGGATCTGTCCGTACCCGAACGGGCACATCCAGGCCACCGGCGTCGACGCGGCCGGCCGCAAGCAGTACCTCTACCACCCGGTGTGGCGGGAGAAGCGGGACGAGGCGAAGTTCGACCACGTCCTGGAGGTGGCCCGCCGGCTGCCGACGTTGCGTACGCGGGTCGACCAGGACCTCGGCGGACGCGGCCTGAACCGGGACCGGGTGCTCGCCACCGTGACCCGGCTGCTGGACATGGGCATGTTCCGGGTCGGCAGTGACCAGTACGCGGCCGGCGACGACCCGACGTTCGGGGTGTCCACCCTGCGACCCGAGCACGCCCGCTCCCGGGGTGGGTGCGTGGTGTTCGAGTTCCCCGCGAAGGGCGGGATCGAGCAGGTGCGTCGCATCGACGACCCGGAGCTGTGCCGGGTGCTCGTCAACCTGCGCCGGCGTCGGCGCGGCGCCGAACGGCTCTTCGGCTACTGGGACGGCCGCGACTGGCGGGACGTACGCGCCGACGAGGTCAACGAGTACCTGCGCGCCGCCAGCGGCGGGGAGATGACCGCGAAGGACTTCCGCACCTGGCACGCCACGGTGCGGGCCGCGATCGAGCTGGCCGCGGCGGAGCCGGCCCGTTCCGCGACCGCGCGCAAGCGGGCCGTGGCGGCGGTGATGCGGGAGGTGGCCGAGCTGCTCGGCAACACCCCGACGGTGGCCCGCACGTCCTACGTGGACCCGCGGGTCGTCGACCTCTACCACGACGGGGTGGTGGTGACGGTGGACCACCGTACGCCCCGCGAGAAGGCCGAACGGGCGGTGCTGGAGCTGCTTGAGGAGGCCTGACCGGCCCCGTCGCCGGTCCTGGGGGGAGAGGCGACGGGGCCGGAGCCCCAGACGTGTGGGGGCAACCGAGGCGGCACCCGCCCGGCGCTGCCGGTGGCGGGTGCCACGCCACGGTCCCCCGATGGCCGGCCGGAACCCGCCGATGGCTCGGACAGGTCGGCCGCTTCCGGCAAGTCTGCCGGCCCCGAATTGACCGTCCGCGCCGTACGGTTGACTCCCCGCGCCATTCCTGAACGCGGCGTCAGTGCCCTCCCGCGCGGTACGCCTGAGGCCCCACGCCGTAGGCGGCGCGGAAGGCGCGGCTGAAGTGGGCCCGGTCGGTGAAGCCCCAGCGGCGCGCGATGAGGTGGACCGGCCGGTGCCGCAGCAGCGGGTCGGCCAGGTCGCGCCGGCAACGCTCCAGCCGGCGCCGCCGGATGGCTCCGGCCACGGTCTCCTCCTCGGACTCGAAGAGGCGGTGCAGCGTCCGCAGCGAGATGTGGTGCGCGTCCGCCACGGCCTGCGGGCTCAGGTCCGGGTCGTCGAGGTGCCGCTCGAGGAAGTCACGGACCCGGGCGAGGAGTTCCCGCTGGCGCACCTCGGCCGGCAGCTCGTCGCAGGCGTCGAGGTGGCGGGCGAGCAGGGCGGAGACCAGGCTCAGCGTGACGTCGGCCAGGTACGGCACGTCACCCGCGCGGAACTCCTCCGGATACCGGGTGACGCGGTGCAGGTGCTGCGCCAGCAGCGCGCCGACCCCTTCCGTCCCGGACAGGCGAGCCGCGGTGAGCCGGTCGACCTTGTCGGCGCTCAGCGGCAGCAGCGAGCGGGGGATGACGGCGGTCACCGAGGCCGCGGGGACCCGGCCGTCGGCCTCGCCGAGGTGCGACAGGTCGTGCGGGCGACCCCAGTCGACAAGCGTGAAGTCGCCCACCGGGACGGAGGTGTCCCGTCGGCGGGCGCTGATCGCGCAGGTCCCGCCCATGGCCAGGGCGATCTGGTAGACCTCCGGGTCGGCCTGGCGGATCAGCCGGGGCGTACGCCGGCCGACCAGGGACTGGTAGCGGAAGCGGGTGAGCCCGATGCCGCCGAGGTCGATCATCCGGGCGCGGCCCTGGAAGTCGGCGGCGTGGTCGCTGGTGAAGGCGACCGGGGCGGACACCCGTGCGGCCATCTCCACCCAGAGGGGGAAGCGGTCCGCCGGTGCCACCACGCTCGTGTCCAGTGTCTCGACCCGGAGGCCCGTCATCGCCCCGATCCTTCCTCGCCCATCGTCGGCCGTCCCGGTCAGCGGGCCGTGCGGGTACGCACCAGCGCCTCGACGCCGTCCAGCACCCGGTCGAGGCCGAACGCGAACTCGTCGTCGGGGTCGTCGTCCTGCCCGAGCACGCCGGCGGCGAGCACCGCGTGCAGCGCCGAATAGCGCGCCGGATCAGCCAGCCGGGCGACCAGCCGGCCGTACGACGGCATGACCTGGCCGGGGTCCCGACCGGCGGCCTGTGCCGCGTCGAGGAGCTGCGTGGTGAGCAGCGCCTCGGTGCGCACGTAGCCGGTGAGCAGCAGCATCACCGACATCTTCTCGGCCTCGGTCAGGCCGGTGCCGTGCAGGCAGCGCAGGCCGGCGTCGAGCCAGCTGAGCTGGTGGGGGGTGACCGGCGGGCCGCTGATGGGGACCCGGACCACCCAGGGGTGGCGCTGCATGGCCTCGCGTTCGGCCCACGCCCACCGGGACAGGCCGGCGCGCCACCGCGGCCCGGATCCGTCCGGCGCGGGCGGCTCACCGTAGGCGGCGTCGACCATGAGCGTGAGCAGTTCCTCCTTGGCGCCGACGTACCGGTAGAGCGCCATGGTCGCCGCGCCCAGCTCCTTGGCGACGCGGCTCATCGACACGGCGGCGAGGCCCTCCGCGTCGGCGACCGCCACCCCGGCCGCGACGATGCCCGCCAGGGTCAGCCCGGGGCGGGGTCCTTTCGGGGCGCGCTCACGCAGCCCCCAGGCCGCCTCGATGGCCGGGGGGAGCGCCTCGTCTGCTGTCGGGTCCACGGTTCCTCCTTGCCGGCACATCCTAGTTCTGCGTATGGTCTACGCAGTAACGCGTATAGCGTACGCAGAAGGAGTCCCCATGCCCTCGACATCCCGCGCCGGTCGCCGCGAGTGGATCGGCTTCAGCGTGCTGATGCTGCCGCTGCTCCTGGTCTCGATGGACGTCTCGGTCCTCTACTTCGCCGTTCCCTTCCTCAGCGCCGAGCTGCGCCCGACCAGCACCGAACAGCTCTGGATCTTCGACATCTACGGCTTCGTCCTCGCGGGGCTGCTCATCACGATGGGCGCCCTCGGCGACCGGATCGGTCGGCGCCGGCTGTTGCTCTGCGGAGCCGTCGCGTTCGGCGCGGCGTCGGTGCTCGCCGCGTACGCCGACAGCGCCGGCACGTTGATCGCGGCCCGGGCGCTGCTCGGTGTGGGCGGCGCCACCCTGATGCCGTCGACGCTGGCGCTGGTCCGCAACATGTTCCACGACGAGAAGCAGCGCGGCACCGCGATCGCCATCTGGACGGCGGCCCTGACCGGCGGCATCGCCATCGGCCCGGTCCTCAGCGGCGTCCTGCTCGAACACTTCTGGTGGGGATCGATCTTCCTGATCAACCTGCCCGCGATGGTCCTGCTGCTCCTGCTCGCGCCGGCGCTGGTGCCGGAGTTCCGTAACCCGCGCGCCGGGCGTTTCGACCTGCTCAGCTCGGTGCTGTCGCTGGCCGCGCTCCTGCCGGTGATCTACGGCGTCAAGGAGCTGGCCCGGGACGGCTGGGCGCTCCGGCACGCGCTCGCCATCGCCGCGGGGCTCGTGGTCGCGGCGGTCTTCGTCCGCAGGCAGCGCCGGCTCGCGTACCCCATGGTCGACCTCACCCTGGTCCGCCGCCGGGCGGTCGGCGGGGCCCTCGGCGTCAACGTCGTGGCCATGTTCGCCATGGTCGGGTTCGCCATCTTCACCACCCAGCACCTCCAGTCGGTGCTCGGGTTCAGCCCGCTGCGCGCGGCACTGTGGAGCCTGGTGCCGTCCGTGGTCGTCGGCGGGATCGCGCCGGCCGCGGCCGCCCTGGCCCGGCGGATCGACCGGGCGTGGCTCATCGGCGCGGGGTTCGTCGTCGCGGCCGCCGGCTTCGTGGTGCTCACCCGGGTGCCGGCCGAGGACGGCCTGCTCACCCTGCTGCTCGGCGCCAGCGTCTACGCGGCCGGGCTGGTGGTCGTGATGTCACTGGTCACCGAGCTGGTGCTCGGCGCCGCGCCCCCGGAGCGCGCCGGAATGGCCTCGGCCTTGACCGAGTCGGGCAGCGAACTCGGCGGCGCGCTCGGCATGGCGGTGCTCGGCAGCGTGGGCGGCGCGCTCTACCGGCGCGAGGTGGTCGACGGGCTCCCCGGCGGTCTGCCCGCCGACGCGGTGGCCGCCACCCGGGAGACGCTGGCCGGGGCGCTGGCGGTCGCCGGGGAGCTGCCCGGGCAGGCGGGCGCCGCCGTACGGGCCGCCGCCGTGGACGCGTTCACCGACGGCCTGCACCTGGCCGCCGCCACCGCCGGGCTGCTCATGCTCGTCGCCGCCGCGCTGACCGTGACCACACTGCGCGGAGCGAGGCCGGACCCCGCCGCCACCCCGACCCCGACCCGCGACCCGGCCGCCACGCGCTGACCCCCCCGCCCCCGCGATCGCACGGGCTCGGCCGCCGAGATGTGGCGGAGGGCGCGCATGGCCGGGCCACCAGGCGCGCGATCGCGGGGATACCGGGGATCAGTCGTTCAGGACCTGGGCCAGGCGGTCGCGGAAGCGGCGCTCGGAGTCGCTGACCGTCTCGCCGCCGAGCCCGAGCACACCGCCGCTGGACGCCGCCACGACGACCTGCTCGGCGATCTCCACGAGCCAGTGCTTGTACGCCCCGGCCTCGCCCTCGTCGACCCGGGCGGCGAGCAGCGACGCGGCCTCTCCGGCCCGGGCGAGCACGTCCTCGATCAGCGCCCGCGGGTCGTCGGGGGAGATGACCGGCAGCTCCTCACCGGCCTCCGGGTCGCCCACCCGCGTCACGACCTCGCCGGCCACCGCGGCGACCAGCGGGCTGGCCGACTCGCGGCCGGCGGCGATGGTCTCCAGCCCGGCGGCGTTCTCGGCCATGGTGCGGCGCGTGCCGTCGGACTCCGCGGCGCTCGCCGCGGTCAGCACCGACTGCGGCAGCCCGACCAGCAGCCCCCACTCACCGTCGGAGAAGCCGAATCCGGTGTACGCCGGCTGTTCGATCACGGCAACGTCCCTTCCGCCTGTCTGTCAGTGCACGTCGGCGCGCGCCGGGGCGCGCGCCGGGCTCAGGCTAGTCCAGCGTCAACAGGTCCTGTTCGGACACCACGCGTACGGACAGTGTCTTGTACCCCACCTCGTCGAAGAGAACCGTCATCCGGTCCTCCTCGTAGCTCAGCACGAGACCCGGCCCCCACTCCGGGTGCCGGACCTGGCTGTGCACCGGGAACGGCCCGACCGCGCCGTCGTCCGGCGTGCTGGTGCCGGCGTGGCAGTTGTCGCAGTGCCCGCACACCTCGGTCATCTGCTCGCCGAAGTACGCGAGCAGCGCCTGCCCCCGGCAACCCGTGGTCTCCGCGAACGCCCTCATCATGTCGGTGCGGGACCGGGTGAGCGTCTGCTGGCGCTCCGCCTCGGTCAGGGCCGCCGCCGCGGCGTCCACCGGGGTCGGCGCGTAGCGGGGCACCCCGATCCGCCCCTTGGCCCGTGGCTCGGCGGCGCCGACCTGCTCCAGCAGGGACAGGTGCTGGCCGAGCTTGCGCGGGCCGAGCCCGGTCAGCTCCCGCAGCTCCTTGCGGGTGCGGGGCTCCGCCCGCAGCAGCGCCGCCAGATCACGCAGCTCGCCGGTGTCGGGCAGGCCGCCGCTGAAGAAGCGGCGCAGGCCGACGTCCTCGGCCTGCCAGAGCAGCAGCACCCGGGCCGGTGCGCCGTCGCGGCCGGCCCGGCCGATCTCCTGGAAGTAGCTGTCCGGCGAGTCGGGCAGCGCCATGTGCACCACCCAGGCGATGTTCGGCTTGTCGATGCCCATGCCGAACGCGGACGTGGCCACCATGATCGGAACCTGGTCGGCGAGGAACGCCTCGTGCAGGTCGGCCCGCGCCCCGGCCGGCATTCCGCCGTGGTAGTAGCGCGATGGGAAGCCCGCGTCGGTGAGCCGGGCGGCCAGGTCCTCGGCGGCGCGGCGGGTGGGGACGTAGATGATGCCCGGGCGCTCGTCCGCGCGCAGCAGCGCGATCAGTCGCCGCCAGCGGTAGTCCTCGGTGGCGCAGTACGCGACCTCGACGAAGAGGTTCGGCCGGTCCAGCCCGGAGATCACCACCTCCGGGTCGCGCAGTCGCAGCCGGGCGATGATGTCGTCGCGGACCGGCGGCGAGGCGGTGGCGGTCAGCGCCACGACGGGCGGTCGACCGATCCCCTCCACGAGGTGACCGAGCGCCAGGTAGTCGGGTCGGAAGTCGTGCCCCCACGCCGAGATGCAGTGCGCCTCGTCAACCGCCACCAGTGCCGGCTTCAGCGAGCGGACCTCGGCCATCCGGTCCGGGTCGGCGAGCTGCTCCGGGGTGATGAACAGGAACTCCGCCCGGCCGGCCCGCAGCTCCTCGATGGCCTCGGCCCGCTGGGCCGGGCTCTCGTGCGAGCTGATGCGGACGGCCCGCAGCTCGGGTCGTTGGCGCTCGTTGAGAGCCGCGATCTGGTCCTGTTGGAGGGCGAGCAGGGGGGAGATCACCACGGTCGGTCCGGGGATCAGGCTGGCCGGGATCTGGTAGATCGCCGACTTGCCGGCGCCGGTGGGGAGCACCACCAGGGCGTCGCGTCGTTTCATCACCGCGCGCATGGCGGCCAGTTGGTTGGGCCGCAGCGCGGTCCAGCCGAACAGGCTGCGGGCCGCGCGGCGCAGGGTCGTCGAGTGCCGGGTCAGGTTCATCGAGGGCCGGAGGTACCCGAGGCGATCACCGACGAAACCGTCTCCCTCGGGTCGGCGTCGTCGGGGACTCCGTCCGCCGTGGGCCCGCGGCTCCGGCCCCGGGGGCGCCGTGGGCAGCACCACCGGGGGCCGACACCGCGGGGTCGCGGGGCGCGGGCGGGACGGGGCCCGCCGGGATCACTGGTAGCGGGGGAGGATCTCCCGCTCGTAGAGGTCGAACAGGCCCTGGTAGTGGGGGCCGGTGTTGGCCACGTAGACCTCGTCGAAGCCGGCCTTCGCGTACTGCTCGATCATCTCCACGTGCGCCTCGGCGCTGTTGCCGCAGACGAACGACTCCTTCATCATCTCCGGCTTCACCAGCTGCGCGGCCTGCTCGAAGTGGCGCGGGGACGGCAGCACCTGGGACAGCTCGCCCGGCACGCCGGAGTTGGGCCACCGCTCGTACGCGAGCCGCATCCCCTCGTCCTCGCTGTCGGCGTAGGCGGCCTTGAAGCCGGCCTGGCACGGCTTGTCACCGCCGCCGCCCTCGCGGAACCGGCGCACCAGGTCGGCGTCGGGCATGGTGCTGATGTAGCCGTCGCCGAGCCGGGCGGCCAGGTCGACGGCCTTCGGGCCGAAGCCGGAGATGTAGATCGGCGGCGGGGCGTCCGGCAGCGTGTAGATCCGGGCGTGCTCGACGGTGTAGTGCTTGCCGTGGTGGTTGACGAACTCCCCGCGCCACAGCTCCCGCATCACCTCGATCGCCTCTTCCAGCATCTCCAGCCGGACGTCGGCCTGCGGCCAGGCGTCGCCGAGGATGTGCTCGTTGAGCGCCTCGCCGCTGCCGACCCCGAGCACGAAGCGGCCCGAGTGCAGCACGGCGCTGGTCGCCGCCGCCTGGGCGAGGACCGCCGGGTGGATCCGGACGGTCGGGCAGGTCACCGCCGTGGTCACCGGCAGCCGGCAGACCTGGCTGAGTGCCCCGATCACCGACCAGACGAAGGGACTCTGGCCCTGTGCGTCCACCCAGGGGTGGTAGTGGTCGGAGATCCAGAGCGCCTCGAAGCCGGCCCGCTCCGCGCCGCGCGCCTGGTCCAGCAGCTCGGCCGGGCTGTACTCCTCCGTGGACAGAAAATATCCGATCTTCATGGAACCCCCTCGTGACGTCACCGGGTCAACGAGGGGAGCGGTACCCCGGTGCCGGGAACGGCACACCGGTGCCCGCGCCGGGGACGGACTCAGCGGCGCCCGAACATCGCCCGGATCGCGGCGAGCAGCAGCAGGCCGCCCACCACGAGCCCGAGCAGTCGTACGCCGGGGATGTCGGCCGGGCTGGTCGCGTCGGCCAGCAGCGTGGAATCCATGCCCCGCACTCTGCCCACGGTCGCCCGGTCGAGCAACTGTAAGGTTTATTGACTATTTGGTGGCGCGGTGTGACCATGGCAGCACCGCCCGACCGGGCGGGCCGCCCTGGCGCGGAGAAGTGGGGGTACGGGGGCCGCATGAGCGAGCGCAGCGAGCGGACGGCCCGGCACGGCGCGCAGGCGCCCGCCGGGGACGCCGACCGGTGGGAGGCGTCGGCATGAGCCTTCCCGAGGGTCACCTGGCCGCGCTGGCGGCCGCCGTCCTCCAGCCCGGTTTCGTCGGCACCACCCCGCCGGACTGGGTCTGCCGGTGGCTGGGCGAAGGGCTCGGCTCGGTGGTGCTCTTCGCCCGCAACGTGCGCGACCACGCCCAGGTGGCCGCGCTGACCGCGGCGCTGCGCGCGGAGCGTCCCGACGTGATCGTGGCGATCGACGAGGAGGCCGGGGACGTCACCCGGATCGAGTCGGTGCGGGGCAGCTCCCGGCCGGGCAACTTCGCGCTTGGCGCGGTGGACGACCCGGACCTCACCGAGGCGGTGGCCCGCGACCTCGGCAACGACCTGGCGAGCCTCGGCGTCACCCTCGACTACGCGCCGGACGCCGACGTCAACTCCAACCCGGCCAACCCGGTCATCGGCGTACGGTCCTTCGGCGCGGATCCCGGGCTGGTGGCCCGGCACACCGCCGCCTGGGTCCGGGGCCTCCAGGCCGGCGGCGTCGCGGCGTGCGCCAAGCACTTCCCCGGCCACGGCGACACCCGGGTGGACTCCCACCACGACCTGCCGCTGATCAGCGGTGGCCGAGACCGGCTGGACGCCACCGAGCTGGCCCCGTTCCGCGCCGCCGTGGCCGCCGGGGCACAGGCGGTGATGACCGGGCACCTGCTGGTGCCCGCGCTGGATCCGGAGCTGCCCGCCACCCTGAGTCCCGGCATCCTGGGCGGGCTGCTCCGCGACGAGCTGGGCTTCTCCGGCGTGGTGGTCACCGACGCCGTCGAGATGCGGGCGGTCGCCGACCGCTACGGCTTCGCCGGCGCCACGGTCCGGGCGCTCGCCGCCGGCGCGGACGCGATCTGCATCGGCGGGGAACGGGCCGGCGAGGAGGACGCCCGCGAGCTGCGGGACGCCATCGTGGCCGCGGTGCTCTCCGGCGAGCTGCCGGAGGAGCGGCTCGCCGAGGCCGCCAAGCGGGTGGGCCAGCTCGCCGCGTGGACCGCCGCCGCCCGGGCCGCCCGACCCGCCCGGCACGGCCTGCCCGCCGACACGTCGGACGTCGGGTTGGCCGCCGCGCGGCGCGCGCTGCGGGTCACCACCACGGCGGCCGGCGTCCGGGCCCTGCCGCTGGCCGGTGCCGCGTACGTGGTCGAGTTCGAGCCGCCGCGCAACATCGCGATCGGGGCGGAGACCCCGTGGGGCATCGGGGGACCGCTCACCGCGCTGCTGCCCGGCACCACCACCCACCGGTACGCCGAGCCGGACGTGCCGGCCGACCCCACCGCGGGGGCCGGCGGCCGGCCCGTCGTGCTGGTCGTCCGCGACCTGCACCGCCACGACTGGATGCGGGCCGCCGTGACCCGCGCGCTGACCGCCCGCCCGGACGCCGTCGTGGTCGAACTCGGTGTGCCCGAGCTGGTCACCGGGGCGGTGCACGTCGCCACCCACGGCGCCACCCGGGCCGCCGGCCACGCCGCCGCCGAGCTGCTCGCCGGCGCCCGCTGACCGCCGCCGGGCGGGCGGGGAGGGCCTGCCCCGTCGGCGCGCGACGGTGGGTCAGGGCGCGTCGGTCACCAGGTCGGCGTACTCGGGGTGGCGGTCGATGAAGCCGGCCATGAACGAGCATCGCGGCACCACCCGCCCGCCGCGCTCGCGCACCTGGTCGAGCGTCCGGCGCACCAGCTCCGCGCCGACGCCCATGTCCCGGAACCGGGGGTCGATCTCGGTGCGCGTGAAGACCAGCACGTCCCCGCCCCGGGTCTCGTACGCGGCGAACCCCGCCAGCGCGTCGTCGACCAGGATCTCGAACCGGCGCTTCGCGGGATCGTCCTCGACCAGGCTGCTCACCCGACCATTGTCCGCCCGAGGGCGACCAGCCGGTCGAGTTCGCCGAGCAAGCGGTCCACCTCGTCGGCGGTGTTGTAGTGGTAGACGCTGGCCCGCACCGCGCCACCGGTGTCGCGCAGCCCCATGGCGGTGAAGTACTCGTAGGCGTAGTAGTCGCCCGCCGACAGGCAGAAGCCGGCCTCGCCGAGCTCCGCCTGGGTGCGGGCCGGCGTCAACCCGGCGACGCGGAACGAGACCGTGGGCCAGCGCCGGGCGGGGGAGCCGTAGACGGTGACGCCGTCCAGCGCGGCGAGCCCGGCGAGGAGCCGGTCCAGCAGCGCCTCCTCGTGCGCCTGTGCGGCGCTCAGCCCGGCCCGGAGGCGGGCGCGCCGGTCGCCGGTGGCGGCCGGGTCCAGCGTGGCGAGGTGGTCCACGGCGGCGGCCACCCCGGCGAGCAGCGGGAAGCTGGGCGTGCCGTACTCGAAACGCTCCGGCACGGCGTCGGAGGAGGGGATCAGCTTCGCGGGGCGCAGCGCGGCCCACCGTCGCGGGTCGCCCACCATGGCGGCCAGGTGCGGCCCCGACCACTTGTAGGCGCTGGTGACCAGCACGTCCGCGCCGAGCGTCGCCAGATCGGTCGGGGCGTGCGGCACCGAGTGCACCCCGTCCACGCAGACGAGGGCCCCGGCCGCGTGCGCGATCTTCGCGATCGCCGGCACGTCCGGCGCGGTGCCGGTCGCGTTGGAGCCGGCGGTCACCGCCACCAGCCGCGTGCGCTCGGTGACCAGCTCGGTGTACTGGTCGACGGGCAGGTCGCCGGTGCCCCGGTCGAAATCGGCCCAGCGCACGGTCGCGCCGGCCACCTCGGCGGCCTGCACCCACGGCCGGACGTTCGCGTCGTGGTCGAGGCGGGAGAGCACCACCTCGTCGCCGGGGCGCCAGGTCGCGCCGAGGGTACGCGCCAGGGTGTAGAGCAGCGCCGTGGCGCTCGGCCCGAGCACCACCCCCGCCGGCTCGCCGCCCACCAGGTCGGCCACCGCCGAACGGGCGTCCGCCACGAGCTCCAGCGCCCGCCGGCCCGGGCGGTACGCGCTGCTGCGGTTACTGACCGCGCTGCGCATCGCCCCGGCGACCGCGTCGATCACCGGCCCCGCGGTCTGGGTGCCCCCGGCACCGTCGAAGTGGACGAAGCCCTCGGCCAGGGCGGGGTAGGCGGCACGGACCCGGGTGACGTCGAACGGCATGGCGCCGACCCTAGCTCTCCTCGCGGTTGGGTCTCCTGGCGGGCGTCTCGTACCCTTGTCGGGGTGATGAAGCGACCCGGTACCTTCCCGCAGACCCCCACCCGCCGCGCCGCCGGCGTGCTGGCCGGCCTGGCGCTCGGCGTCGCGCTGCTCGCCGGCTGCAGCTCCGAGGGCGCCGACACCGACTGCAGCATCGCGGGCTCCTGCACGGTCACCTTCCAGCGCGGCGTCGACGCGAGCGCCAGCATCCTCGGCGTCGAGGCCAAGCTCGTCGGCGTCGAGGGCGACCAGGTGACCGTCGAGGTGGCCGGCGAGCAGGTCACCCTGCTCACGGGCCAGCAGGCGGCCGAGGTGGGCGGCCTGGCGGTCACGCTCGACAGCGTCACCGACCAGGAGATCAAGATCCGCGTCTCGCAGGGCTCCGGCGGCTGATCCGCCCGCCGGAGGCGGCGGCCACGTTTGACGATCACCGCGTGCGGAGACTGTGGCCTCCATGTCACTGACCCACAACGCCGAAGCCACCGCCGCCCGCACCGCGGACAGCCGGTGGCTGGAAGTCCTCACCCGGGCCGGCTTCGTCGGCTACGGGGTCGTGCATCTGCTCTTCGGCTGGCTGGCGCTGCAGATCGCGTTCGGCAGGTCCGCCGACGACGGCGACCAGTCGGGCGCGCTGCGCACCCTGGCCGCCCAGCCGCTGGGCAAGGTCCTGGTCGTGGCCACCGCCGTCGGGCTGCTCGCGATGGCGCTGTGGCAGGCGCTGGAGGCGGCCGGCGGGCACCGCGCCGAGCGGGGCCGGGAACGGACGTGGGAACGCCTCGCCTCGGCCGGTCGGACCCTCGTCTACCTCTACTTCGCCTGGACGGCGTACAAGGTGTTCGCCGACGCCGGCTCGAACAGCGCCGACCAGCAGGAGGCGCTCACCGGGCGGGCCATGGAGTCCGCCGGTGGCCGGTGGCTGGTGGGTCTGGCCGGGCTGGTGCTCGCCGCGATCGGTGTCGGCCTGGTCGTCTACGGGCTGGTGAAGCGCTTCGAGAAGCACCTCCGGCGCGGCGAGATGAGCCCGCGCGTCCGGCGGCTCTCCCGCCGGCTGGGCGTCGCCGGCTACACGGCCAAGGGCGTCGCGTACGCCATCGCCGGCGTGCTCGTGATCGTGGCCGCCGTCAACTACGACCCGGGCAAGGCTCGCGGGCTGGACGCGGCGCTGCACACGCTGCGTGAGCAGTCGTACGGGACCGTGCTCCTGACCCTGGTCGCCCTCGGCATCATCGCCTTCGGCGCCTTCTGCTTCCTCCAGTCCCGCTACCGCCGGGTCTGACCCGGTCGACGAGATCCGGGCGTGGCCGTCCGGATCGCCGTCGTGCCCGGAAAGTGCCCGGAACTCAGGGAGGAAGTCTGTGCAGCACTATCTCGAGACCGTCGCCGCCGCGCTCGCCGCGGCGGCGATCGCCATCCTGGTCACCACGGTGGTGCACCGGGTGACCCGCCGGCTCGGCCGCCGTTCGCGGCTGATGACGGAACTCACCGACCACGCCCACCGCCCGTTCCAGGTAGCCGCCACCGTGGTGGCGGTCCAGTTCGCCGTGCGGTTCACCACCGGCTACGCCGTCGGCACGCCGTGGCGGCAGGCCCTGCTGCACGTGCTGGTGCTCGCGGTCATCGCCAGCGTGGCGTGGCTGGTCGCCGCGCTGCTCGTGGTCACCGAGGACACGGCGCTGGCCCGGTTCCGGGTCGACGTGCCGGACAACCGGCACGCCCGACGGGTGCGCACCCAGGTCGTGATGCTGCGCCGGCTGACCATCGCGGTGATCGTGATCCTGACCCTCGGGGTCATGCTCATGACGTTCCCCAGCGTGCGGGGCGTCGGGGCCGGTGTGCTGACCAGCGCGGGTGTGGCCGGTGTCGTCGCGGCGCTCGCCGCGCAGAGCCTGCTCGGCAACGTCTTCGCCGGGCTCCAACTCGCGTTCAGCGACGCGGTGCGGCTGGACGACGTGGTGGTCGTCGAGGGGGAGTGGGGCCGCATCGAGGAGCTGACCCTCAGCTACGTGGTGGTGCAGATCTGGGACGACCGGCGGCTGATCCTGCCGACCTCGTACTTCACCAGCAAGCCGTTCCAGAACTGGACGCGTACGGAGGCCGCGGTGCTCGGCACGGCCGAGTTCGACGTGGACTGGGCCGTCCCGGTGCAGGCGATGCGGGAGGAGCTGCGCCGCCTCGTGGAGAGCACCGAGCTGTGGGACGGTCGCGTCTGCGTGCTCCAGGTGACCGACGCGACCGGGGGCACGGTCCGGATCCGCGCGCTGGTCAGCGCCGCCGACGCGGGCAGCCTGTGGGATCTGCGCTGCCTGGTCCGGGAGCACCTGGTGGCCTGGGTGCGCGACCAGCGCCCGACCGCGATGCCCCGCGTCCGCACCGAACTCGGCGACGCCCGCAGCGACCTGCCGTGGCAGTGGGTGCAGCCGCGCCGCCCGGCCGGGCGGTTGGCCGACGGCGAGGTGCCCGACGACGCGCGGCTCTTCGGCGGCAGCGACGACGGCGACGCCCGCAGCGAGGCGTTCGTGGGCCCCGACGAGCCCGTGGAGGCGCGCCGCTGACCGCTCCGCCCGGCGGATGCTTGCCGGCCCCGGCCCTCGCGGCCGGGGCCGACGCGTGCCCCCGACGTGTCCTCCGGGTGGGTGCGGGCGTTCTCCGTGGCGGAGGAGTACGCCGGCCGGGCACGGGAGTCGCCCGATCCGGGAGGTTTGACCCGGTGGCTACCGGGGACCTGCTGCCGGACGTCTCTTCGCGTTCCGGGCGCGGCGCGCCCAGGATTGGCGAACGGCGACTCCGGGCATACAGCGCGGTGATGACGAAAGGAGGACAGCATGGCTGACGTGGCGAACGCCCGCACATCCCGCAACGGGAGCGAGCCCTCCACCGCCGAGCTGGTGCAGCGGGCCACGGAGCAGATCTCCCGCCTGGTGCGGGACGAGCTGGCGCTGGCCCGGGCGGAGTTGACCCAGAAGGGCAAGCACGCCGGCATCGGCATCGGCCTCTTCGGCGGCGGCGGAGCACTGGCGTTCTACGGCCTCGGTGCGCTGGTCGTCACCGCGATCCTGCTGCTGGACCTGGTGCTGCCGGCCTGGGCCGCCGCGCTGATCATCGCGGTCGGTCTCTTCCTGCTGGCCGGCATCCTGGCCCTGGTCGGCAAGCAGCAGGTCAGCCGCGCGGTCCCGCCGGTCCCCGCGGCCACCGTCCGCAGCGTACGGGCGGACGTGGACGTCCTCGCCGCCGCGGTGAAGGACAGGGGACGGTCATGACGGGCAACGGGCGCGTCGACACCGAGGCGCTGCGGGAGGAGATCCGGCGGACCCGGGTCGAGCTGGGCGAGACGATGGAGGCGCTGGCCGCCAAGGCCGACGTCAAGGCCCGGCTGAGGGGATCCGCCGACCAGGCGCGCCAGCGGATGCGGGAGCAGGCCGCGCAGACCGTGGCCCGGGTGCGCGGGCAGGCGGCGCGCCGGGCCGAGGAGGCCCGCGCGCAGGCGCACCGCAGGGGTGAGCTGGCGCGGCGCAGTCCGGCGCCCCTGGTGGTGGTCGCGGCGGGCGCGGTCGCCACCGCGGTCGTGCTGCTGATCCTTCGAGGGAGGCGACGGTGAGCAGGGCCATCGGCAGGGCCGCGTACAAGCCGGTCGGGGTGCTGCTCGGCATCGCCGCCGGCACGGTCGCCGGCGCGATCTTCCG
Organism: Micromonospora xinjiangensis; assembly: GCF_056150165.1. NCBI lineage: Bacteria > Bacillati > Actinomycetota > Actinomycetes > Micromonosporales > Micromonosporaceae > Micromonospora > Micromonospora xinjiangensis. The sequence continues at coordinate 18,676 of NZ_JAXCFO010000009.1, forward strand.
TCAGGTGTGGAAGATGACCGCGGGCGACGGCGACGCGCCCAGCGCCACCGACGAGGACCGCGGCTGGGGGGAGATCCTCGCGGCCGCCGCGTTGCAGGGAGCCATCTTCGCGGTCGTCCGGGCGGCGGTGGACCGGGGCGGCGCGGTGAGCGTACGCCGCCTCACCGGGCGGTGGCCCGACTGATCCACATTCGGCGTGCGAGGCCCCCTCCCGTATCGACGGCGAGGGGGCCTTTCGCACGGCGGTAAGCGCCCACCCAGCGGATCGAGGACATCCGTCAGGTCACATGTCGGAGAATTTCGTCGGGTAGACTGTGCAGAGTTTTTGCGTACGTGGTTTGCTGTTCCCCGCTGTTGCGAGATGGCGTGGGTTGAGAGAAGTCTCCTTCACCGGGGGCCGCCTCAGGCGCCGCTGCTCGAAAACGGCCAATCGGCCGCACGGCGTGCTCGGCCGCCAGTTTTAGAAGGAGATACACATGGCGCAGGGAACCGTGAAGTGGTTCAACGCTGACAAGGGCTTCGGCTTCATCACCGTCGACGGCGGGGGTGCTGACGTGTTCGTCCACTTCTCGGCCATCCAGACCAGCGGCTACCGCACGCTGGAGGAGAACCAGCGGGTGGAGTTCGAGATCGCTCAGGGCCAGAAGGGCCCGCAGGCTGAGCAGGTCCGCCCCCTCTGAGCAGTGCCGGCCGGCCCCGGCCGGCCAGTGGGCTGATCCACCTTCGGATCGACAGTGGAACCCCGCGTCCCGTCCGGGACGCGGGGTTCTCCGCTTTCTCGCCCGGTGTCCACCGGCGTGCGGGGCGATCCCGAGCGGTGTCCGGCGCGTCAGGGGCGCCGGCGACGGGCGCGCAGCCCCACCACGATCGCCACGAGCCCGGCCAGCATCACGACCGGGCCGACCACCACCCAGATCCGCTCGCCCGTCATCACGCTGCCCTCGACGTAGCCCAGGCCCTGGACCGTCCAGACGGCACCGATCACCACGGCCAGCAGGCCGAGCGTGAGCAGGAACCAGCCCCTCATCGCGTACCCCCTTCCCGGGCCGCCGGGCGCCGGTGACCCACCACGCCCCGGCCGGTCCGCCGCCCGCCCCGCGTCCGCGGTGCGGGGGCGGGGCCATCCGGCGGGCGGGTCACCACCGGTCGTGCACCTGCGGGCGGATCAGCTCGTCGTAGACCTCGCGCACGCCCGCCAGCTGTGCGTCGGACAGCGATGGCAGCTCGGCCGCCGCGACGTTGCGCCGGGCCTGCTCGGCGTCGCGGGCGCCGGGGATGACCACGGTGACCCCGGGCTGGTCCAGCACCCAGCGCAGCGCGAACTGCGCCATGGTGGTCCCGGCGTCGACCAGCGGCGCGAGCCGGCGCACGGCCGCGAGGCCCAGGTCGAAGTCGACACCGGAGAACGTCTCGCCGACGTCGAACGCCTCGCCGTGCCGGTTGTACGTCCGGTGGTCGTCGGGGCCGAACGTGGTGTTCTCGTCGTACCGGCCGGAGAGCAGGCCGCTGGCCAGCGGCACCCGGGCGATGATGCCGACGCCGGCGGCGGAGGCGGCGGGCAGCACCCGTTCGAGGGGCTTGTGCCGCAGCGCGTTGAGGATGATCTGGACGCTCGCGACGCCCGGGCGGGCGATCGCGGTCAGCGCCTGGTCGGCGGTCTCCACGCTGACCCCGTAGCCGGCGATGGCCTCCTCGGCGACCAGCGTGTCGAGGGCGTCGAAGACCGAGTCGTCGGCGAAGACGGCGGTGGGCGGGCAGTGCAGCTGCACCAGGTCCAGTGTGTCCATGCCGAGGTTGGCCCGCGAGCGGTCGGTCCACTCGCGGAAGTGCGCGAGGGTGTAGGCCTCCGGTCGCTGCTCGACGCGGCGGCCCATCTTCGTGGCGACGGTCAGCCCGGCGTCCGGGCGGGACCGCAGGAAGCGGCCGATGAGCTGTTCGCTGCGGCCGTCGCCGTAGACGTCGGCGGTGTCCAGGAAGGTGACCCCGGCGTCGACCGCGGCGGTCAGGACCGCCATGGCGTCGTCCTCGGTGACCGTGCCCCAGTCGGCGCCGAGCTGCCAGGCGCCGAGGCCGACGACCCCGACGGTGCGTTCGAGTCGGGTGAAGGTGCGCTGCTCCATGCCGTCGAGCCTAGTGAGCGGCTTGCCGCGGCGGGCACGGGGCCGTACGGTAAACAAGACGTACGTACGGTTTGGGAGGCACGCTCATGTGGGATCCGGCGACGTACCTGCGCTACGGCGACGAGCGGTCCCGGCCGTTCCACGACCTGGTGGCCCGGATCGGGGCCGAGCGGCCGCGCACGGTCGTCGACCTCGGCTGCGGCCCCGGCCAGCTCACCGCCACCCTGACCGGGCGGTGGCCGGGCAGCCGGGTGGTCGGGCTGGACTCCTCGCCGGAGATGATCGAGCGGGCCATCGCGCTCGACACGCCGGCCCAGTTCCACGTCGGCGACGTCCGCGACTGGCGGCCCGACGCGGACGTCGACGTGGTGGTCACCAACGCGGTGCTCCAGTGGGTGCCCGGTCACCGCGAGCTGCTCGGGCGCTGGGCGCGGCAGCTGTCGGCCGGCGCCTGGCTCGGCGTGCAGGTGCCGGGGAACTTCGCCGCGCCGTCGCACCGCGCCCTGCGGGAGGTCGCGTCGCGGCCCGCCTGGCGGGACGAGCTGCTGCCGCTGCTGCGACCGGCCCCGGTCGACGACCCGGCCGACTACGCGGCGCTGCTGACCGGTGCGGGCTGCGCGGTGGACGCCTGGGAGACTACCTACGTGCACCTGCTCCCGGCCCGCGCCGACGCCGCGCACCCCGTGCTCGCGTGGATGGAGGGCACCGCCCTGCGGCCGGTCCGCGCGGCCCTGGACGCCACCCGGTGGGCCGACTTCCGTGCCGAGCTGGAGGTACGGCTCACCGAGGCGTACCCGGCGCACCACGGCCAGGTGTACTTCCCGTTCCGCCGCGTCTTCGTCGTCGCCCGCGCCGGCGCCCGTGCCGAGGAGAACCAGTGACCGACCTGCCCACCTTCATCGCCGGACTGCCCAAGGTGGAGCTGCACGTGCACCACGTGGGCTCCGCCTCGCCCCGGATCGTCGCCGAGCTGGCCGCCCGCCACGAGGGGCGCACCCCGGTGCCGGCCGACCCGGCCGCGCTGGTCGACTACTTCGCGTTCCGCGACTTCGCCCACTTCATCGAGGTCTACCTCAGCGTCGTGGACCTGATCCGCGACCCCGAGGACGTCTGGATCCTCACCCACGAGGTGGCCCGCGAGCTGGCCCGCCAGCAGGTCCGGTACGCCGAGCTGACCATCACCCCCTACTCGCACGTGCGGCGGGGCATCCCCGCACCCGCGTTCTGCGAGGCGATCGAGGACGCGCGCAAGCGGGCCGAGGCCGACTTCGGCATCGAGCTGCGGTGGTGCTTCGACATCCCCGGCGAGGCCGGTCTGGCCTCGGCGGAGGAGACGCTGCGCATCGCGCTGGAGCAGCGCCCGGACGGGCTGATCAGCTTCGGGCTGGGCGGTCCCGAGATCGGGGTGCCCCGGCCGCAGTTCAAGCCGTACTTCGACCAGGCCCGCGCGGCGGGGCTGCGCTCGGTGCCGCACGCCGGGGAGACCACCGGCCCGCAGACCATCTGGGACGCGCTGCGCGACCTCGGCGCGGAGCGGATCGGCCACGGCATCTCCGCGGCGCAGGACCCGGAGCTGCTGGCGTACCTGGCGGAGCACCGTATCGCCATGGAGGTCTGCCCCACCTCGAACGTACGCACCCGGGCCGTGGCCGGCCTCGACGAGCACCCGCTGCCCCGGCTCGTCGAGGCGGGGTTGCTGGTCACCATCAACAGCGACGACCCGCCGATGTTCGGCACCACCCTCAACGACGAGTACGCCGTCGCGGCCCGCCTGCTCGGCGTCGGACCGGAGGGGATCGCCGCGCTGGCCCGCGACGCGGTGACCGCCTCGTTCCTGGACCCCGCGGGCAAGCAGCGCATCACCGCGGAGATCGACGCCTACCTGGCCGCCACCGGGCGCTGAACCGACCGGGGTGAGGGCGCGCGGCGGGAGCTGGTGTGGGGGGACCGTTCTCCCGCCGCGCGCACTGCCCCACCGGCGGAGTGGGTGCGCGACGCGCCCGCCGGTGGAACTGATGGGTTCGTACCGAGATCCTGTCAGCTGCCGGCGCGGCCACCACCGCCGTTAATGCGGATCTAAGGAAGACTTGCGCCCGCCCACAACCGGGCGCGCGAGCGCGACCGTCAGCGCCCGCTGGGCCGCTGGCGGGGCCAGCGGCGGCCCCCGCCGCTCTGCTCACGGGCCTCCCGTGCCATCCGGCCCACCAGCCCGAACCGGTTGACCTGCCGGGGGCTCGCCTCCGGGTCGGCGAGCAGCATCACCACACTCGCCCCGCCCAGGTGGGCCCGGTCGATGCTCACCGAGCCGTTGGCCTGCAACGCGACCCGCTTGGCGATGTCCAGGCCCAGGCCCGTGGAGCCCCGGTCGCTGGCCCCGCGGCGCAGCGCCCGGTCGGGGTCGGCGATGCCCGGGCCGGCGTCGTCGATGCGGATCGCCACGTACCCGTCGCGGCGGGAGACGGCCACCTCGAACGCGGTGCCCTGCGGGGTGTAGCGGAACACGTTGCCGATCACCGCGTCCAGCGCGGCGGCCAGCTCCGCGCGCGGCACCGGCGCGGGAATGCGCAGCTGCGCCCCGAACACCCGGTGCGGCCGGTTCTGGTCGCCGGCCAGCGCCGACCAGAACACCATCCGGTCCCGGACCACCTCGCTGACGTCGCACATGGCCGGCCCGGTCTCGTGCGCCACCGCCTTGCGGGTGGTCTTGATCAGCACGTCGATCTCGCCCTCGAGGGTGACGATCGCCTGCCGGATCCGCCGGATGCCGCGCCGCCGGTCCAGCTCGGCCTGGCTGAACGTGCCGACGCTGGTGTCGTCGGACTCCAGCGCCTCGGCGTCGAGCCGGAGCACGGTCAGCGGCGTCCGCAGCCGGTGCGACAGGTCGGCGACGAGCTCCCGCTCGTCCGTGCGGGCCGCCACGAGGTGCTCGGCCATCCGGTTGAACGCGTGCCCGGCCTCGGCCAGCTCCCGCGGGCCGGTCGGCTCCACCCGGGCCGCCAGGTCACCGTCGCCGATCGCCAGCGCCCCCTCGACCAGCCCGCGGGCCGCGTAGACCGTCCGGGTGGCGACCCGGTCGACCACCACGACCGCGGCGCCGACCAGCACCACCCCGACCGCGCCGAGCAGCAACAGGCGGCGACCGGCCCCGGCGTCCAGGGCGTCGTCGGGCACGAAGACCTCGACGACCGCGACCCGGTCACCGAGCACCACCGGGTCGAGGCGGGCCACGCCGCCGGCCACGTCGACGACGAGCGACTGCCGCTCGGCGCGGGCGCGGTCGAGGTCGGCGCCCGCGGCCCGGCCGGCGCCGGTGCCACCGTCGAGCCCGTGCACCACCGGACGGGTGGCCGGGTCGTCGCCGCTGGCCGCCACCGCCCGTTCGATCACCGCCGGCTCGGTGCTGACGGCGAGCGCGCCGGTGACCAGCGCGCTACGGCGGGCCGCGTCGGCGATCACCTCCTCCCGCGCCCGGTCGCCGAGGCTGAGCGCGAGCGGGACCAGGAAGGCGAGCGCGACGAGCGCGCACACGCCGGCCGTGAGCAGGGCCAGCGTGCTCCTCAGTCCGGCGCCACCAGCCGGAAGCCGACCCCCCGCACGGTGCGCAGGTAGCGCGGCTTCGCCGCGGACTCGCCCATTTTGCGGCGCAGCCAGTAGAGATGTACGTCGATGGTCTGATCCTCGCCGACCGACGGCTGCCGCCATACCTCCTCCAAGAGTTCCCGGCGGGACACTACCCGCCCGGGACGTGCGGCGAGATACGCCAGCAGGTCGAATTCCTTGCGGGTCAGCGCCAGCGGCTCCCCGTCGAGATGGGCGCTGCGCTCGCCGACGTCCACCCGGAGCCCGCCCACCACGTGCACGGCGGGCTGGACGGCGCGGCTGGCCCGGCCCACGCGCCGCAGCACCGTGGTGATCCGGGCGTCGAGGTGCGCGCCGGTGAACGGCTTGACCATGTAGTCGTCGGCGCCGGCGCGGAGCAGCCGGACCACCGACTGCTCGTCGTCGCGGGCCGTGGCGATGATGATCGGCACGTCGGTGATGCCGCGCAGCATGCGCAGCGCGTCCGAGCCGTCCAGGTCGGGCAGGCCGAGGTCGAGCACCACCAGGTCGGGCGTCTCGGCGGCGACCCGGCGCAGTGCGTCCAGCGCCGTGCCCACGGCGTGCACGGCGTGCCCCCGATCCGCGAGGGAACGCAGCATCGCGCCGCGGACGACGTGATCGTCTTCGACCAGGAGGACGGTGGCCACCCCCAGACCGTACTTGGCCTGGCAAGTTGATCGCGTTGCGGCGCACCTGGGAACCGGGCAAGCTGGTACAACGATGTCCTTCACGCTCTTCGCCGACGCCCGCCTCGCGCTCGCCCGGGACAGCCTCGCCGGCCTGTCCGTCGGCGACGGGCTCGGTTCGCAGTTCTTCGTCCCCGGCCGGCACCCGGAGGATCTGACCGCCGGGCGGCTGCCGCCGGCCCCGTGGGAGTGGACCGACGACACCGAGATGGCGTGCTCGGTGGTGGCCGAGCTGGCCGAGTCGGGCCGGATCGACCGGGACCGGCTGGCGCTCGCGTTCGCCGAGCGGGCCGAGCCCTACCGGGGGTACGGACCGGGCGCCGTGAGCATCCTGCGGCTGATCCGCACCGGCACGCCCTGGCCGGTCGCGGCCGCGTCCGCCTTCGGCGGGCAGGGCTCCTGCGGAAACGGGGCCGCCATGCGGGTGGGGCCGGTCGGGGCGTACTTCGCCGACTCGACCTCCCGGGCGGCGGCCGAGGCCCGCGCGTCGGCCGAGGTGACCCACGCGCACCCGGAGGGGATCGCCGGGGCGGTCGCGGTGGCGGTCGCCGCGGCGCTGGCGGCCCGGGGTCGCCTCGACGGGGACCGCCCTCGGGCGAACCGCCTGCTCGCCGGGGTCGCCGCCGCGGTCGACCCGGCCACCGAGGTGCACCGGCGGGTACGCCGCGCGGGCGAGCTGCTCGGCCACCCGCTGTCGCGGGTTGTGGCGGCGCTCGGCAACGGGTCCCGGGTCACCGCGCAGGACACGGTGGGCTTCACGCTGTGGGTCGCCGCCACCCACCTGGACGACTATCCGGCCGCCATCCGGGCGTGCGTCGAGGCGGGCGGCGACGTCGACACCACCGCCGCGATCGCCGGGGGCGTGGTGGCCGCGTACGCCGGCGTGGGCACCCCGGGCGGAGTGCCGAGCGACTGGGTGGCCGCCCGGGAGCCCCTGCCCGCCTGGCTTCCCTGAGCCGGGATCACCGGTAGGTCGGCTGACCGAGGTGCGTCCGCGTGGTCGGGGAGCTGGTCGCCGCTCGTCCGGGTGGATCGGGCGTCACTCCGCGCTCGCCGCACCCGAATGGCTCAGGGCGGGGGCGGACCCGGGCCGGCCGGCGTCGCGCTCCCGGTCCGCCGGCTCCCCGGGAGCGCCACCGGGTGTGCCGCTCGCGGGCTCCTCGCCGGCGACGTCGCCGGGTCCGTCCGTGCCGGTGCGCTCACCGTCGGGGCCGCCCTCCCGGTCGTCGGCGCGGCGGCGCCAGCGGCTCGCGAGCCAGCCGATGACCGCGCCGCCGCCGAGCCCCGCGAGCAGGCCCGCCGCCAGCAGCGCGTCGGCGTTGCCCACCGCGCCCGTGCCACCGTCGCCCCGGTCGCCCGGCGCGGCGCCGGCGGTGCCCGCGCCGCTCGCCGGGCCCGCGCCGACCGACCCGCCGCCGGCCTCGGCTCCCGTGCCGGCCCCCGGGGCGCCGCCGTGCCCCGCGTGCCCGGCCGCGCCGTCGGCCGGCGCCGGGGCGGCGGGGAGGAGGGTGAGCACCGGGGCCCGGTGCGCGCCGGCCTGGTCGGCCCACCGCACCACGGTGCCGTCGCCGTACGTCTGGATCACCGGGAAGACGAGCCGCTCGGTGCGGGGCAGCGGGCCCATGGAGAGCGGCAGCCGGGCCGGGCCGGGCTCGGCCCCGTCGACGCGGATCCAGGTCACCGCGGTGGTGACCGTGCTCACCCCGGTCGAGTGCATGCCGGCCACCGGTTCGTCCAGGGTGCGGGAGGTGATCCGGGGCGCCCACCCGGGCACCGACATCGGGTAGACCTCGGCGATCGGGGCCTCCGCCGGCAACCGAACCTCGATCTGCCGGGTCCGGGTGCCGGGTCGCTCCTCGGGCACCACGAACTCCAGCCGTACCGCGTCGCCCTGCCGGGCCTGACCCGGCGTGGTCGTCACCTCCGCCGCCTGTGCGCCGCCGGGCCAGGCCAGCACCGCGGCGCCCGCCAGGGCGGCGACCACCCCGGCCCGACGCCGACCATCCCCTCGGGTCATCGCCATGTCGCGTCCCCATCCGTGTCCACACGGCCGGCACCGGTCTCCGGCCACACCGGGTAGTTCGGCTCGCGGGCGCGAAAGGTTCAACGGCGTCGGGGTCGGTACCCCGGGTGCCGAGGCGTCGGCGGTCGGCGCGGGTGGGGGGACCGATAGCATCGGCGGGGGCCACACCGGCCCGTTCTGTGCCGTCTGCTGCGAGGAGTCACCGTGTCCGCACCCCGTACCCCCGCCGTGGCCGACCCCGTCGTCGTCGCCGCCGGGACGACGGCGGCCGACGCGGTGGCCGCGGCCGAGCTGCCCATGACCGGCCCGAAGGCGATCGTCGTGGTGCGCGACCCCGAGGGCCAGCTGCACGACCTGGACTGGCGTCCGGCGACCGACACCGAGGTCGAGCCGGTCGCCCTCGACTCGCCGGACGGGTTGAACGTGCTGCGCCACTCGACCGCCCACGTGCTCGCCCAGGCCGTCCAGGACGTCTTCCCCGAGGCGAAGCTCGGCATCGGCCCGCCCATCGAGAACGGCTTCTACTACGACTTCGCGGTCGACAAGCCGTTCCAGCCGGACGACCTGGCGAAGCTCGAGAAGCGGATGCAGGAGATCATCAAGTCCGGCCAGCGGTTCCGGCGGCGGCGGTTCGGCAGCCTGGACGAGGCGCGGGCCGAGCTGGCCGCCGAGCCGTTCAAGCTGGAGCTGATCGACGTCAAGGGGGAGGGGCTGGACTCCTCCGAGGTGATGGAGGTCGGTGGCGGGGAGCTGACCATCTACGACAACCTCGCCGCGAACGAGGAGAAGGTCTGCTGGTCGGACCTGTGCCGTGGCCCGCACCTGCCGAACACCCGGCTGATCGGGGCGTTCAAGCTGATGCGCTCGGCCGCGGCCTACTGGCGGGGGTCCGAGAAGAACCCGCAGCTGCAGCGGGTGTACGGCACCGCGTGGCCGACCCGGGACGAGCTGAAGGCGTACCTGAGGCTGCTGGAGGAGGCCGCCCGGCGCGACCACCGCAAGCTCGGCGCGGACCTGGACCTGTTCAGCTTCCCCGACGAGATCGGTTCGGGCCTCGCGGTCTTCCACCCCAAGGGCGGCATCATCCGCCGGGAGATGGAGAACTACTCGCGGCGCCGGCACGAGGACGCGGGCTACGAGTTCGTCAACACCCCGCACATCACCAAGGCCCACCTCTTCGAGACCTCGGGCCACCTGCCGTACTACGCGGACACCATGTTCCCGCCCATGCAGCTGGAGGGCGCGGACTACTACCTCAAGGCGATGAACTGCCCGATGCACAACCTGATCTTCAGGGCGCGCGGGCGGTCCTACCGGGAGCTGCCGCTGCGGCTGTTCGAGTTCGGCACGGTCTACCGGTACGAGAAGTCGGGTGTGGTGCACGGCCTCACCCGGGTGCGCGGGCTCACCCAGGACGACTCGCACATCTACTGCACCCGGGAGCAGATGCCGGGTGAGCTGAGCACGCTGCTGACCTTCGTGCTGGACCTGCTGCGCGACTACGGCCTGGACGACTTCTACCTGGAGCTGTCCACCCGGGACGACTCGCCGAAGTTCATCGGCAGCGACGAGGACTGGACCGAGGCCACCGAGGCGCTGCGCACCGCCGCCGAGCAGTCCGGCCTGGACCTGGTGCCCGACCCGGGCGGTGCGGCCTTCTACGGTCCGAAGATCTCGGTGCAGGCGAAGGACGCCATCGGCCGGACCTGGCAGATGTCGACGATCCAGGTGGACTTCAACCAGCCGGAGCGGTTCGGGCTGGAGTACCAGGCCGCCGACGGCACCCGCCAGCGGCCCGTGATGATCCACCGGGCGCTCTTCGGGTCGATCGAGCGGTTCTTCGGGGTGCTCACCGAGCACTACGCGGGGGCGTTCCCGGCCTGGCTGGCGCCGGTGCAGGTGGTCGGCATCCCGATCCGCGAGGACCACACGGACTACCTGCACGGCTTCGTGGCCGCGCTGCGGGCCGAGGGGATCCGCGCCCAGGTCGACGCGGGCGATGACCGGATGCAGAAGAAGATCCGCACGGCGCAGCAGCAGAAGATCCCGTTCATGGTGATCGCCGGCGACGACGACGTGGCGGCGGGCACCGTCTCGTTCCGCTACCGCGACGGCTCCCAGCGCAACGGGGTGCCGATCGCCGAGGCGGTGGCGCACGTGCTCGACGTGGTCTCCTCCCGTACCAACATCGGCCCGTCCGCGCAGGAGTGACCCGGGAACCCCTGCCGCCCCTCGGCGGCAGGGGCCGCCCGGCGATCAGATGCCGCAGTTCGGCGCCGACCACGTCCGGCTGGACTTGTGGGCGACGTGGGTGTGGTCGTTGTGGTCGGGGTAGCCGGGGCCGAGGATCTCGTTGAAGCCGTGGTTGCGGGCCTGCTGGGCCAGCCGGCACAGCGAGTGCGGCCCGGCGCCCAGGTCGACGGCGTCGCCGTAGAGGTGCCGGCTGGTCGAGGAGCCGCCGACGGCGCTGTTGCAGGCGTGGCTGCGGAAGGCGCTGGTCACGACGATCTGCTGGTCGCCCAGGGCGTGCCGCATCGCCTGGAGCTTCCACATCGACACCCGGGCGTTGTAGCGGGCGGTGCTGGCCGAGACCGCCCCGCCGGACCAGTCGCTGTTGCAGTCGTTGAACTCGGCGTAGCTGAAGTTGACCGGGGTGCAGTCGTCGTCCTGCAACGCGTAGATCCGGTTGAACGTCTGCGGGCCCGCGATGCCGTCGGCCGCGAGGCCGTACGCCTGCTGGAAGCGGCTCACCGCCGCGCGGGTGGCCGGCCCGTACGCCCCGTCGATGGTGAGTACGGCGCCGTAGCCCGGGTAGCCGGCGACCCGGATCTGCAACTGCCGTACGTCCTCGCCGGACATGCCCTCGGACAGGGTGCGGCCCCAGGTGTAGCAGCCGTCGGCGTGCGCCGCCCCGGCGGTGAGCGTGACGCCGGCCACCGTGCTGACGACGGTCAGCGCGATGGCCGCGAGGAAGGTGGCGATTCGTCGGATCACAGGAAGCTCCTCATCAACACATGTAAGAACATGAATGAATGGAAGTTTCAGATCTAGGATCCGTTCCGTCAACAACTTCCGTTTGACGCGTTCCTGAACAGCGGACATTCCGCTCGCGGGCCGGACGTCGGGTGCAGCCCGCACGCCCCCCGGGTGAGTCCGTAGGATCGCCGGTGTGACTGGGGCGGAACGGCACACGGACAGCGGCGGGATGGCCGACGGCCTGGAGCGGCTCTGGACGCCGCACCGGATGACCTACATCTCCGGCGACGACCGCCCGGCCGAGGGCTACGAGAAGCCGACCGGCTGCCCGTTCTGCCGTGCCCCGCAGGCGCCGCCGGAGGAGAGCCTGGTGGTGGCGCGCGGCCAGCGGGTGTACGCCGTGCTCAACCTCTACCCCTACAACCCCGGCCACCTGCTGGTCTGCCCCTACCGGCACGTGGCCGACTACACCGACCTGGACGAGGGGGAGACCCACGAGCTGGCCGCCTTCACCCAGACCGCCATGCGGGTCATCCGCAAGGTCAGCAACGCCCACGGCTTCAACCTGGGCATGAACCAGGGCGGCGTGGCCGGCGCCGGCATCGCCGCGCACCTGCACCAGCACGTGGTGCCGCGGTGGGGCGGTGACGCCAACTTCATGCCGGTGATCGGCCGGACGAAGGTCCTGCCGCAGCTGCTCGGCGACACCCGCGAGCTGCTCGCCCGCGCCTGGCCGTCCTGACCGGGCGCCGCCCTCCGCCCCGGCACCCGCGCCGCCGGCGGCCGCTCGCCGCCTCGGCAGGCGCCCGGCGGGCGCCGCGCGGCCCCGCGCGGCGTCGTCAGCCGGCGCGCAGGGCGGCGACCAGCTCCGGCCAGCTCTCCACCCGGTGTACGTCCGGCAGGTGCGCGGCGTGCGCGGCCACCTCCGCCGGTCGGGGGTGGAAGAGGTAGCGGTGCGGCACCGAGTCGAGGTAGCCGAGCACCTCCAGCTTGTCGTCGACGAAGTGGGTCAGGCCCAACCGCCGGGCGATCGGTGCCTTCGCCGGACGGGTACGGCAGAAGTGCACCCGGTCGGCCGGAACGCCGGTGCGGGTGTGGAAGTCGTGGTGCGCGAGCCACGCGCGGGTCCGCCGCTCGGTCTCCTCGCCGCACTTGCTGACCAGGTGCACCTCGTCGAAGCCGCCGGCCAGCACGGCGAGCGCGTCGAACGCGCCCGGGACCGGCGGCGTCCGGAGGTGGTGGTCGCCGAAGAACGAGGTGTCCGCGTCGTCGTCCGCCGGTTGGATGATGACGCCGCCGATGTCCACGCCGAGCCGCCGCATGGCGTCGATCATGCCGTAGCGCCCGCCCCGCCGCCGGTCGGGCACCGGTGGTGCCCGGCGCCCGGTGACCCGCCGTGCGGCCGGTCAGCGCGCCGCGTCGTCACGTTCCGCGCCCCGCCCCACCCACCCGCCGTCGAACGGACCGTGACGCTGGGTCGCCGCGCCCACTCTTTCCGGTACGTGCTGTGTTCGGGCGGGCTTCAGGTGGCACGATCTGCCGGTGGCACTCACGACACGGACGTTGGGCCGCAGCGGAATCGAGGTCAGCGCCCTCGGCATGGGCTGCTGGGCGATCGGCGGCCCGTGGGCGGAGGGTAGCCAGCCGCTCGGCTGGGGCGCGGTCGACGACGAGGAGTCCGTCCGGGCCGTCCGTCGCGCCCTCGACCTGGGCGTCACGCTCTTCGACACCGCCGACACGTACGGGGCGGGGCACGGCGAGCGGGTCCTCGGCCGGGCGCTCACTGGGCGGCGCGACGAGGCGGTGATCGCCACCAAGTGGGGCTACACCTTCGACGAGGCCACCCGGCAGGCGACCGGGGAGGACGCGTCACCGGCGTACCTGCGCCGGGCCGTCACCGCCTCGCTGCGCCGGCTGGGCACCGACCGCATCGACCTCTACCAGCTGCACCTCGCCGACCTGCCGGTGCCGCGCGTCGAACCGCTGATCGGCACGCTGGAGGAGCTGGTCGCCGAGGGGCTGATCCGGGCGTACGGGTGGAGCACCGACCGCCCCGACCGGGCCGAGGCGTTCGGGCACGGCGCCGCCGGCGCGACCGCCGTGCAGCACGCCCTCTCGGTGCTCCGGGACGCCCCCGACCTGCTCGCCGTGTGCGACAAGTACGACCTGGCCAGCGTCAACCGGGGTCCGCTCGGGATGGGGCTGCTCACCGGCAAGTACACGGCGGGCACGACGCTGCCCCGCGACGACGTCCGCGGGCTCACCCCGGGCTGGCTGGAGTGGTTCCGCGGCGGCCGGCCGGCGCCGGAGTGGCTGCGCCGGGTGGCCGCCGTGCGGGAGGCGCTGACCGCCGACGGGCGCACCCTGGCCCAGGGCGCGATCGGCTGGATCTGGGCGCGCAGCGGGCGGACGATCCCGATCCCCGGCTGTCGCACCGTGGCCCAGGTCGAGGAGAACGCCGCCGCGCTGCGACACGGCCCCCTCGCCCCGGACCACTTCGCCGAGGTGGAGCGGCAGCTCGCCGCCCTGCGCCGCGCCGCCCTGCACGACGCCGACCACCCCGGCTGGCCGAGCCCCACCAGCCCCGCGACCCACCCCTGACCGCGCCGGGCAGCCTCCGTCGATCACGCAGTTGTGGTTGACGGAATGTGGGCACCTGCCCGTTGCCTCCGCGACCACGACTGCGTGATCGTCGAGAAAGCCGCGGGGCTAGGGGGTGTGTTCCTTGCGGATCTGGTCGGCCAGGTGTGGGGGCATCGGGTCGTGGCGGACGAAGGCGCGGCGGAAGGTGCCGGTGCCGGCGGTCATCGAGCGCAGCTCCACCGCGTAGCGGAGCAGCTCGGTGGCGGGCACCTCGGCGCGCACCAGCGTCCGCCCCTCGCTGTCCGGGTCCGGTTCGGTGCCCAGCACCCGGCCGCGCCGGCCGGAGAGGTCGCCCATCACCGCGCCCACCGAGGAGTCCGGCACCCGGATCGTCACCTCGTCGATGGGCTCCAGCAGCGTCGGGGCGCCCCGCTCGGCCGCGTCGCGCAGGGCGAGCGCGCCGGCGGTCTGGAAGGCCGCGTCGGAGGAGTCGACGCTGTGCGCCTTGCCGTCGAAGAGGGTGACCCGCAGGTCCACCACCGGGTAGCCGGCGACGAGACCCCGCTCCATCTGGGCGCGTACGCCCTTCTCCACGGACGGGATGTAGTTGTGCGGGACGGCGCCGCCCACCACCCGGTCGACGAACTCGAAACCGGCGCCGCGGGGCAGGGGCTCGACCTCGATGTCGCAGACGGCGTACTGGCCGTGGCCGCCGGACTGCTTGACGTGGCGGCCGTGGCCCTTGGCCGCGGCGGTGAAGGTCTCCCGCAGGGCGACCCGCACGGGCTCGGTCTCCAACTCGACGCCGCCCGCGCGCAGCCGGTCCAGCACCACGTCGGCGTGTGCCTCGCCCATGCACCAGAGCACCAGCTGGTGCGTCTCCGCGTTGCGCTCCAGCCGCAGGGTCGGATCCCCGGCCACCAGGCGGGCCAGGTTGCGGGCGAGGGCGTCCTCGTCCGAGCGGGTCTTCGCGACGATCGCCACGGGCAGCAGCGGCTCGGGCATCTCCCAGGGTGCGACCAGCATCGGGTCGTCCTTCGCGGAGATCGTGTCACCGGTCTCCGCGCTCCCCGACTTGGTGATCGCGCAGATGTCCCCGGCGACGCAGGCGGGCACCTCGCGCAGCGCGGCGCCCAGCGGCGTGTAGACGCGTCCCACCCGCTCGTCGGCGTCGTGGTCGGGGTGCCCGCGCTCGGCCAGCCCGTGCCCGGAGACGTGCACGGCCTGGTCGGGCCGAAGCGTGCCGGAGAAGACCCGCACCAGCGAGACGCGCCCGACGTGCCGGTCGATGGTGGTCTTGACCACCTCGGCGACCAGCGGCCCGTCCGGGTCGCAGGCCAGCGGCGGACACGGCGAGCCGTCGACCCCGGTGACCACCGGCAGCTCGTGCTCCAGCGGCGACGGGAAGGCGGCCGTGAGCACCTCCAGCAGCGCGTCCAGCCCGACCTCGGTCTCCGAACAGACCGGCACCACGGGGTAGAAGTGACCGCGGGCGACCGCCTTCTCCAGGTCGTCGATCAGCACGTCGGTGCCGATCTCCTCACCCTCGAGGTAGCGGTCCATGAGCGACTCGTCCTCGCTCTCGGCGATGATCCCCTCGATCAGCTCGTCGCGGGCCTCGGCGATGGCGGGCAGGTGCTCCGGGTCGGGCTCCCGGACGTCGGCGGGCAGGCCCTGGGTGTAGTCGAAGACCCGGCGGGTGATCAGCCCGAGCAGCCCGACGGTGGACACCCCGTCGTCGCCCAGCATGGGGAGGTAGAGCGGGAGCACGTTGTCCCCGAAGACCCGCTGGCAGAGCGCCACCGTCTCGTCGAAGTCGGCGCGCGGGTGGTCCAGCCGGGAGACGGCGACCGCGCGCGGCATGTCCACGGCGGCGCACTCCTCCCACAGCGCCGCGGTGGCCGCGTCCATCCCGTCGACCGCCGAGACGACGAAGAGGGCGGCGTCGGCGGCCCGCAGCCCGGCGCGCAGCTCGCCGACGAAGTCGGCGTAGCCGGGGGTGTCCAGCAGGTTGACCTTGACGCCGTCGTGCAGCAGCGGCGCGCAGGCCAGGCTCACCGAACGCTGCTGGCGTACGGCGGCGGGGTCGTTATCGCAGACGGTGGTGCCGTCGACGACGGTGCCGGCGCGCCCGACGGTGCCGCTCGCCGCGAGCAGCGCCTCGACCAGGGTCGTCTTGCCGACGCCGGAGTGCCCGACGAGCACGACGTTGCGAACCCTGCCGGGCTCGGTCACCACCGGCGCGCCGCCGGTGACACCCTTCTCCTGACTCTTCTGCGCCATGGGGCGCACCTCCCTCAGCCGGTGGTGGTGGCGACCGCCGCGCTGACGGGACAGCGGCCCGGGGCGGGTGCGCGGCGATATCCTCCGGTGGTCTGCTGCACAGCGGGAACTCGGACGGGTGAGCGGGTGAGCTGGGTCACCTTTCCTGACCCGATCAGACACCCGTTGCGGGGCGCGCACAAGCCTCCCGGGCACGCCGCGCTGACCGGCCGTATCGCCGCACCTCGGTGGACCGTTATCGTGGGACCGCCATGGCGAAGATCTTCCAAGTGTCGGCCCGAGCGGGGATGACCCGCGTCGTCGAGCCCCTCGCACGCGCCCTGCTCCGGGCAGGCGTCACCCCCAACGCGGTCACCGTGACCGGCACCGTCGGCGTGCTCGTCGGCGCCCTCGGCTTCGGCGCGCGCGGCGACCTGGTCGCCGGCGCGTTGATCGTCACGGTCTTCGCGCTCACCGACCTGCTCGACGGCACGATGGCCCGGATGAGCGGCGGCTCCACCCGGTTCGGCGCGTTCCTCGACTCGAGCATGGACCGGGTCGCCGACAGCGCCGTCTTCGGCGCGGTCGCGTACTGGCTGGCCACCGAGGGCGACCACGCCGGCGTCGCCGCCGCGCTGCTCTGCCTCGCCGCCGGCGCGCTCGTCTCCTACGTCAAGGCGCGGGCCGAGGGCCTCGGCATGACCTGCAACGTGGGCATCGCCGAACGCACCGAACGGCTGCTCATCGTCGGCGTCGGCGGCCTGCTCACCGGGCTCGGCGTGCCGATGGCGCTGCAGATCGCGCTCTGGCTGCTGGCCGCCGTGTCGATCTTCACGGTCGGCCAGCGGATGCGGCACGTGTACCGGCAGGCCCAGCAGCTCCCCGCGCCGGGTGGAAACGGGTGAATCTCACCGAGCTCGGCTACGTCGCGGGCTGGCGGGTCGTCCGTGCGCTGCCACGGCCCGTCGTGGCCGCGGCGTTCCGGGCCGGCGCCGACCGCGCGTCCCGGCGCGGCGGCGGGGGGACGGCCCGACTGCGGGCGAACCTGCGCCGGGTCGTCGGGCCGGAGCTGCCCGAGGCCGAGCTGGACGAGCTGGTCCGGCGGGGGATGCGCTCGTACGCCCGCTACTGGATGGAGGCCTTCCGGCTGCCGTCGCTGAGCCGCGAGCAGATCCTGGCCGGCTTCCGGCTCGACGGTGAGCAGGAGCTCGCCGCCGCCGTGGCCGCCGGCCGGGGCGTGGTGATCGCGCTGCCGCACGCCGGCAACTGGGACGCCGCGGGGGCCTGGGTGGCCGCCAAGGGTTGGCCGATCACCACCGTCGCCGAGCGGCTGAAGCCGGAGGGCGTCTACGAGCGGTTCCTCGCCTTCCGGCAGCGCCTCGGCATGGAGATCCTGCCCACCCACGGCGGCGAGCGGCCGGCGTTCGACGTGCTGGTCGACCGGCTGCGCGCCGGGGCCGTGGTGCCGCTGCTCGCCGACCGGGACCTCTCCGCCCGCGGGATCGACGTGGACTTCTTCGGCGCCCGCGCGCGGATGCCGGCCGGGCCGGCGCTGCTCGCCCTGCGCACCGGGGCGCCGCTCTACGTCGCCTCCCTCTGGTTCGAGCCGTCCCGCGCGTGCGCGTCGATCGAGGGCCCGATCCCGGTGCCCGCACCCGACGAGGGGCCGCTCGACCAGCGCGTGCGCGTCCTGACCCAGCGCATCGCCGACGAGTTGGCGGCGGGCGTCGCGCGGCACCCGGAGGACTGGCACATGCTGCAACGGTTGTGGCTCGACCAGCGGGGCCCGGCGGCGGGCGCCTCGCGGCCCACACCGACAGCCGGACAGGTCTGAGGGGGAGGCGCGGTGCGCGTGGGCGGTACGGCCGAACGTGGTCCGGCGAGCGCGGACAGAGGGCGGTGACGTGCGGATCGGCATCGTGTGCCCGTACTCCTTCGACGTGCCGGGCGGGGTGCAGAACCACGTCATGGACCTCGCCGAGGCGCTGATCGCGCTCGGCCACGAGGTCAGCGTGCTCGCCCCGGCCGACGAGGACTCCCCGCTGCCGCCGTACGTGGTGCCGGCCGGCCGGGCGGTCCCGCTGCCCTACAACGGCTCGGTGGCGCGGATCGCGTTCGGCCCGGTCTCCACGGCCCGGGTCAGACGCTGGATCACCCGCGGTGACTTCGACGTGCTGCACGTGCACGAGCCGCTGACGTTGAGCCTGTCGCTGCTCGCGGTCCTCTCCGCCCGCGGCCCGGTGGTGGCCACCTTCCACACCGCGATCACCAGGTCCCGCGCGCTGGCCGCCGCGCAGGGTGTGCTCCAGATCGTGCTGGAACGCATCACCGCCCGGATCGCCGTCAGCGCGCTGGCCCGCAAGGTGCAGGTCGAGCACCTCGACGGTGGCGCCGTGGAGATCCCGAACGGGGTGGCCGTCGCCAAGTTCGCCGACGCCGACCCGCTGCCGGGATGGCCGGGGGAGTGCGCGCCGGGCAGCGGTGGCACGCTCGGCTTCCTGGGCCGGTTCACCGAGCCGCGCAAGGGCTTCCCGGTGCTGCGGGACGCCTTCGTCGACCTGGCGCCGCGCCGACCGGGGCTGCGGCTGCTGGTCGCCGGCCCGGGCGACGCGGACGATCTGTTCGGCCAGTTCCCGCCGGCGCTGCGCGAGCGGGTCACGTTCCTGGGCCTGGTCTCGGAGGCGGACAAGGCGCGCATGCTGCGCAGCGCGCACCTCTACGTGGCGCCGAACACGGGGGGCGAGTCGTTCGGGATGATCCTCACCGAGGCGCTGGCCGCTGGCACCACGGTGGTGGCCAGCGACCTGGACGCGTTCCGCCGGGTCCTGGACGGCGGCCGGGCCGGTCGGCTCTTTCCGACGGGGAACGTGGAGGCACTGCGCGACGCGGTGGTCGAGCTGCTCGACGACCCGTCGGCCCGCGCCACCCTGACCGCCTGCGGTGACCAGGTGGTGGCGCACTTCGACTGGCCGGTGGTCGCCCGGCGGGTGCTCGAGGTGTACGCGGCGGCGATCGAGGCCACCGACGGGCGCGTCATCGACGAGGAGTGGGTCGGGCTGGGCTGAGCCCGTCCTCGCCGACCTGCACGGCGGGCGTGGGCGGCCGGTGCCCCGGCGTGATGCGGTCCGCGGCACCGGGCCGGCCCAGCGGGGCGGAAGGGGAGCGGCACTACGATGCCGGGCATGTGGTGGGCGGTGGGTGCGACCGTGGTCGTCGGGTTCGTCTCGGCGTACCTGGTCTGGACCGCCGGTCGGGTGCAACGGCTGCACGCCCGTGCGGAGTTGGCGGCCCGGGCCCTCGACGCCCACCTGCTGCGCCGCGCCGCCGCGGCCGCGGTGCTCGCCGAGCGGCGGTACGGCGTCGAGCTGTACGCGGCCGCGCGCATCGCGCTCGACGCCCATCCCGACGAGCGGGAGGCCGCCGAGAACGACCTGACGCGCCAGCTGCGGGCGGTGCAGCTGGACCCGACCGACCCGGACTGCGAGGCGGTCATCGCGGCCAGCCGCCGCCTCGCCCTGGCCCGGCAGGTGCACACCGACCTGGTCCGGGACGCCCGCGCGGCGCGGGGCCGTCCCCTCGTACGCCTGTTGCGGATGGGGCGCGGCCGGGAGTGGCCGCGCTACTTCGACATCGACGACCCGACGCTCACGGTGCCCGCCGACGTCCCGACGGGCTGACCCTCTCCACGATCCGGCACGATCCGCCCAACCGTGGACACCAGGGGGCGAACAGCGATGTCAGGATCGCTGCCGCCGGCCGGGGTGACGGGTGCCACAGGGCAGGCCACCAGGGGTCTGATTGGCTGTCGGAGCGGCGTTGCCCCGGACGTAGCCTTTCGCTGTCACCACCTCCCGAGCACGCCGAGGAGCGATGAGTCGTGTCTGAAACCACCTCTCCGCAGACGAGCGCCGGCCCCGTCGTCGGCACCGCCCGCGTCAAGCGCGGCATGGCCGAGATGCTCAAGGGCGGCGTGATCATGGACGTGGTCGACGCCGAGCAGGCGAAGATCGCCGAGGACGCGGGCGCCGTCGCCGTCATGGCGCTCGAGCGGGTGCCGGCGGACATCCGCGCGCAGGGTGGCGTGGCCCGGATGAGCGACCCCGACATGATCCAGGGGATCATCGACGCCGTCTCCATCCCGGTGATGGCCAAGGCCCGCATCGGGCACTTCGTGGAGGCGCAGATCCTCCAGGCGCTCGGCGTCGACTACGTCGACGAGTCCGAGGTGCTCACCCCCGCCGACTACAGCAACCACATCGACAAGTGGGCGTTCACCGTCCCGTTCGTGTGCGGGGCGACCAACCTGGGCGAGGCGCTGCGCCGCATCACCGAGGGCGCGGCGATGATCCGTTCCAAGGGTGAGGCGGGCACCGGTGACGTCTCGAACGCCACCACCCACATGCGGAAGATCCGCCAGGAGATCCGCCGGCTCGGCTCGCTGCCGGCCGACGAGCTGTACGTGGCGGCCAAGGAGCTCCAGGCCCCGTACGAGCTGGTCAAGGAGGTCGCCGAGACCGGCAAGCTGCCCGTGGTGCTGTTCACCGCCGGGGGCATCGCCACCCCGGCCGACGCCGCCATGATGATGCAGCTCGGCGCCGAGGGCGTCTTCGTCGGCTCGGGCATCTTCAAGTCCGGCAACCCCGCCCAACGGGCCGCCGCGATCGTCAAGGCGACCACCTTCCACGACGACCCGGACGTGCTGGCCAAGGTCTCCCGGGGCCTCGGTGAGGCCATGGTCGGCATCAACGTCGACGAGATCCCGCAGCACCACCGCCTGGCCGAGCGCGGCTGGTGACGGCACGGTGGAGCCCCGCGCGTCGAGGCCCCTCGTCGGGTGGACGCGGGAGAGGAGCGCTGCGATGAGCGACGGGCCCGTCATCGGCGTGCTCGCCCTCCAGGGCGACGTACGCGAGCACGTGGCGGCGCTGGCGGCGGCGGGCGCGCAGGCCCGCCCGGTGCGTCGGACGCGGGAACTGGACGACGTCGACGGGCTGGTGATCCCGGGCGGCGAGTCCACCACCATCAGCAGACTGGTCGACGTCTTCGCGCTGCGGGAGCCCATCGACAAGCGGATCGCCGACGGGATGCCGGTCTACGGCTCCTGCGCCGGCATGATCATGCTTGCCACCGAGGTGCTCGACGGACGGCCGGACCAGCGCGGCTTCGACGGCATCGCCATGACCGTCCGACGCAACGCGTTCGGGCGGCAGGTCGACTCGTTCGAGGCGCCGGTGCGGATCGACGGGGTGGCCGGTGAGCCGTTCCACGCGGTGTTCATCCGGGCGCCCTGGGTCGAGCGGGTCGGTGACGGCGTCGAGGTGCTCGGCCGGGTCGACGACGGGCCGGCGGCCGGGCGCATCGTGGCGGTACGCCAGGGCAACCTGCTGGCCACGTCCTTCCACCCGGAGCTGACCGGCGACCGGCGGCTGCACCGCTACTTCGTGGACCTGGTCCGGGCCGCCGCCTGACCGGCCGCGGCTCAGGGCCGGGAAGCGGGCGGTGACCCGGGGGCGGGTCCGGCCCGCCACCGGGGGCCGACTCCGGCCCGGCGGGCATGAATCCCGGTCGGCCGGCGTTGTGTGGTGGGTGCGCCGTGGCCCGGCGCCGCCCGGCGTGGTGACCGGGTGTGACATGACCGGGCCCGGGCTCGGTAGGATTGCCGCGGTTCGGCAGGGCCATCCGCCCGCGTGGCGTCTCCCGCGGGAGCCGACCGGCCGCCGGATCGCCGGATGCGGCATTTGATCGGCGTGGCAGTCGACGCAGGCGTGGAACGACACACGGAGGTAGCAGATGTCCGGCCACTCAAAGTGGGCGACCACCAAGCACAAGAAGGCCGTCATCGACGCCAAGCGCGGCAAGATGTTCGCCAAGCTGATCAAGAACGTCGAGGTGGCCGCCCGGACCGGCGGCGGTGACCCCGCCGGCAACCCGACCCTCTACGACGCCATCCAGAAGGCGAAGAAGAACTCGGTCCCGAACGACAACATCGACCGCGCGGTCAAGCGCGGCTCCGGCCTGGAGGCGGGCGGCGCCGACTACCAGACGATCATGTACGAGGGCTACGGCCCGAACGGCGTCGCGCTGCTGATCGAGTGCCTGACCGACAACCGCAACCGGGCGGCGACCGAGGTGCGCACGGCGCTGACCCGCAACGGCGGGTCGTTCGCCGACGCCGGCTCCGTGTCGTACATGTTCTCCCGCAAGGGCGTGGTGATCGTCCCCAAGGCGGGCACCACCGAGGACGACGTGATGATGGCCGTCCTCGACGCCGGCGCCGAGGAGGTCAACGACCTCGGTGAGGCGTTCGAGGTGGTCTCGGAGCCGAGTGACCTCATCGCGGTGCGCACCGCGCTGCAGGACGCCGGCATCGAGTACGAGTCGGCCGAGTCCTCGCTGATCCCGAGCGTCAACGTCCCGCTCGACGAGGACGGCGCCCGCAAGATCTTCAAGCTCATCGACGTGCTCGAGGACTGCGACGACGTGCAGAACGTCTACGCGAACTTCGACGTCAGCGACGAGATCATGGCGGCGGTCGGCTGAGCCGGCCGTGACCGACGTCGAGCGCGGCACCCCGCCCACTCCGGCGGGGTGCCGCGCTCGGGACGCTCAGGCGACGGTCTCCCGGGTGCGCCACGCGGTCCGGATCGAGGTGCGACCGTTGGTGCGCAGCAGCGCGCCCTCGTACACGCGGGCGCCGGCGAGCAGGAACGCGGCGGCCGTGACCAGCAGCAGGGCCAGCGCCACCAGCGGCTCCCAGGCGGCGGCGTCCTGGGTGAACAGCCGCAGCGGCATCGCCGTCGGCGCGGAGAACGGCAGGTAGGACAGGACCGTCATGGCCGTGGCGTTGTCGTTGAGGAAGACCACCGCGAAGAACGGCAGCATCACCGCCAACTGCACCGGCGTCGACACCCCGGCGATGTCCTCCTGCCGGTTGACCAGCGCCCCGGCCGCCGCCCACATGGCCGCGATCAGCACGAAGCCGAGCAGGAAGAACGGCACGAACCAGCCGATGGCCGGGCCGAGCAGCCGGAGCAGGCCGCCGCTGTCGCCGAAGGCCATGCCCACCACCGCGACGAGGCCCACCAGCACGATCTGTCCGAGGGCCAGCAGTGTGCCCGCGACCATCTTGCCGGCGAGCAGCGCCCGGACCGGCACGGCGGACACGAGGATCTCCACGATCCGGGTCTGCTTCTCCTCCACGATGCTCTGCGCGATCTGCACGCCGAACGCCTGGGACGTCACGAAGAAGATGAACGCGAAGGCGAACGGCACCAGGAACGCCGCCACCGGGTCCACGGCGTCGGGGTCCAGCAGCCGGACCGGGGGTTGGGTGCTCAGCGCGTTCACCACGTCGTCGGGGGCGTCGTCCATGGCGAGCACGGCCGGGCCGGAGACGACGGCCGCGTCCACGTCGCCGTCGCGGACGGCCTGCTCGGCGGCGCGGTCGTCGGGGACCGTCCGCACCTCCAGGCCGGCCTCGCGCAGCGGGCCGGCGGCCTGCTCGGTGACCGCCACCGTGGACGGTCCGCCGGAGAGCAGCGGCGGCAGGACGGTCGCCGCGGCGGCGATCAGCAGGAAGAACAGGGTGCTGAACAGGAAGGTCCGGTCGCGCAGCTTGACCCGGATCTCCCGAGCGGCGACGAGGCGGGTGGCCTGCATGGTGTTCACTGGGCGACCTCTCGGAAGATCTCGGTGAGGGAGGGGCTGACCGGCCGGAACGCGCGTACCGGCCCGCGCGCCAGCGCGGCGTGCAGCACCGGCTGCTCGTCGGCGCCGGGCGCGAGGTCGAACACGGCGCGGGCGCCGTCCAGGTCGACCAGCGTCACCCCGGGCTGGTCCCGCAGCCAGCCGGCGTCGGCCTCCACGACCAGCTCGAAGCGCGGCGAGGTGTACGTGCGCCGCAGCTGCTCGCGACTGCCGGCCGCGCGGACCACCCCGTTGGCGATGATGACCAGGTCGTCGCAGAGCCGCTCGACCACGTCGAGCTGGTGGCTGGAGAAGAGCACCGGGGCGCCGGCGGCGGCCCGCTCGCGCAGCACGCCGAGGACCGTGTCCACGGCGAGCGGGTCGAGGCCGGAGAACGGCTCGTCGAGCACGAGCACGTCGGGGTCGTGCACCAGCGCCGCGGCGATCTGGGCGCGTTGCTGGTTGCCCAGCGACAGGGTTTCCAGCAGGTCGTCGCCGCGCTCGGCGAGGCCCACCCGCTCCAGCAGCGCGTCCGTGGCGCGCCTCGCCGCGGCGGCGCTCATGCCGTGCAGCCGACCCAGGTAGACCACCTGCTCCCGGGCGCTCATCTTCGGGTAGAGGCCGCGTTCCTCCGGCATGTAGCCGAAGCGTCCCCGGACCTGCGGGGTCAGCGGCGCGCCCTGCCAGGTCACCTGGCCGGCGTCGGCGGCGAGCACGCCGAGAATGATCCGCATCGTGGTGGTCTTGCCGGCGCCGTTGCCGCCGACGAAGCCGGTCATCCGGCCGGCCGTCACGTCGAAGGAGACGTTCTTGAGCGCCTGACGGTCGCCGAAGCTGCGGTCGATACCGTCCAGGCGGAGCACACTCGTCACGTCGGCCACGCTAGATCGCCGGGCATCGGACGCCGTCCGTCGCCAGGTGGAAAAGCGGGGTCCCCCGCACGGCGGAGACGGTCAGCCGCCGGGGCGCACCACTCCGTGCTCGTACGCGAAGACCACCGCCTGGACCCGGTCGCGCAGGCCCAGCTTGGCCAGCACCCGGCTCACGTGCGTCTTCACCGTCGCCTCGCCGAGGTGCAGGTCGGTGGCGATCTCCGCGTTGCTGGCGCCCCGGGCCAGCAGCACCAGGACCTCGCGCTCCCGGGGGGTCAGCTCGTCCAGCGCCGCCGCGCCCGCCGCCGCGGCGCCCGGGCCGGACGCGTCGCCGGGGCGGGCGAAGGTGGCGATCACCCGTCGGGTGATCTCCGGGGCGAGTAGCCCGTCCCCGCGGGCCACCACCCGGATGGCCTCGACCAACGCCTCCGGGGTGCCGTTCTTGAGCAGGAAACCGCTCGCCCCGGCGCGGAGCGCGGCGAAGAGGTAGTCGTCCCGGTCGAAGGTGGTGAGCATCAGCACGGCGGGACCGGCGGGCGCGCCGCCCTCGGCGATCCGCCGGGTGGCCTCCAGACCGTCGACCCCGGGCATCTCCACGTCCATGAGCACCACGTCGGGGTGCAGCGCCCGGGTCATGCTCACGGCACGCTCGCCGTCGGCCGCCTCACCGACGACCTCGATGTCGTCCTCGACCTCGAGGATGACGCGGAACCCGGTGCGCACCAGGTGCTGGTCGTCGGCGAGGAGTACGCGGATCGGGCGGTCCGTCGCGGCCGTGCCGCCCGCTGCGGCCCCGTCGGCGTACGGCCCGCTCATGCCGGCTCCGCCACGGGCACGGGTACGGGGAAGCGGGCGCGTACCCGCCAGCCGCCGCCGGAGCGGGGACCGGCCTCCAGCACGCCGTCGTGGGTGGCGACCCGCTCGCGCATGCCGACCAGGCCCATGCCGTCCGGGTTCGGCGGGCGGGTCGGCCGCCCGTCGTCGGTCACGTCGACCTCGACCTCCGTGGCCAGGTACCGCAGGCGCACGTCGAGGGCGCTCGCCCCGCTGGCGTGCTTGAGCACGTTGGTGACCCCTTCCTGGACGACCCGGTACACCGCCTGGGACACGGACTCGGGGAGCGGCACCGCGTCCCCGTACACGCCGAAGGTGGCCCGCAGCCCGGCGTCGCGTGCCCGCTCGACCACCGCGGCGACCCGGTCGATCCCGGCCGGTGGCTCGACGCGCTCCGGCGTGCCCTCGCCCGCGCGCAGGACGCCGAGCATACGGCGCAGCTCGTCCACGGCGGTGCGGGCGGTCTCCTCGATGGCGGTCAGCGCCGTGCGGGCCTTGCCCGGGTCCCGGTCGAAGACCCGCCGGCAGGCCGAGGCCTGCACCCCCATCACGGAGACGTGGTGGGCGACCACGTCGTGCAGCTCACGCGCGATCCGTACCCGCTCACCCATCACCGCCCGGCCGCGCGCCTCGGCCTGCGACCGGCGCAGCTCCGCCGCCTGCTCGGCCAGCTCGTGCTGCCGCCGGGCGGCCAGCCAGGCGGTCTCCCCGAAGAAGTACGCGAAGCCGAAGAAGAGCCCGTTGACCAGCACCCCGCTCACGATGGCGGCGAGCACCGGCGGCACCGGCCCGACCGCGTCGGCGAACGCGTCCTCCGGGATGCTGCCGACGGTGACCGCGTAGTAGACGCCGAGCCAGGCGAACATGGTGACGATGACGCCGACGCGCACCCGTCGGGACAGCCGCCGGTCCGGGCCCCAGGCGCCGAGCGCGTAGATGGCGGCGAAGAGGGCGTACGAGGAGAGCTGCGTCTCCGGGGCGGAGCGGGCCTGGGCGGCGATGTAGGTGGCCGAGACGACCAGGGTGGTGGTGGTCGGGAAGCGTCGTCGCCAGATCAGCGGCAGCGTCACCGCCACGGTCCAGAAGAGCTGTTCCGGCCCGGACGGCGGCGGCCCGAGCAGGAAGGCGCCCGTGCTGCGGGTCAGCGTCAGGCTGAACAGGGCCAGCACGGTCACGGCGAGCCCGGCGTAGAGGTCGAGGCGGCGCTGCTCCGGCGTGGGGCCGGGGCGGTGCCAGGCGTCGTCGCGCGTCGGGGTGTTCACCTGGTCAAGGATGACACCCCGGCGGCCGTCGCCGTCCCGGCGCACGGCCGGGGCGGGCGCCGCGAGGGCGCGGTGGGGTGTGACGGCCGGGTCAGCCGGCGAAGGGCTCGGGGCCGAAGCGACCCCAGGCCACGAAGACGGCCAGGGCGAGATAGACCAGGTCGGCCAGGATCGTCGCCCGCTCGCCCCGGCGCAGGCGCACCGTGGCCGCACCCAGGAACAGCGCCGCCACGCAGGTGGCGGTCACCGGCACCAGCACCGGCGCGACGCCGAGCGCGGCGGGCAGGATCAGACCCGCCGCGGCGAGGAGTTCGAGGGTGCCGATGACCCGCAGGGCGGTGGGGCTGAAGTCCATGACCCATTCGCCGGGGTGGCCCACCGACGCGATCTTCTCCCGGGGCACGAACATCTTCGAGGTGCTGACCAGCAGGACGGCGGCGAGCAACCCGGCGACGATCCACAGCACGGTGTGCAGTGTGAGGTTCACGGCGTTCTCCTTGCGACTGGCGGGGCAGGGGCCGTCCGCGCCGACGCGATTCGTCCGCGCGGGTTCCGACGCTCATGGAGATGCCGGTGCCCCGGCCGCCGTGACAGCCCCGTGGTGTGGTCCGCGTCACCGCCGCGGTCGAGCCGCGCGGGTTGGTCGCCGGCCCCGCGGACGTCGCATGGTCGCGGCCCGGCACCCGAAGGGGTGCCGGGCCGCGACGCTCGTGCGGTCAGTGCCGGTTGCGGTACGCCTTGATCGCGCTGTCGGCGATGTCCCAGAGCGTGACCAGGACCGTGCCGACCACCACGATCGTGGCGACGGTGTTCAGGTTCTCCGCGCGCCCGAGCCACTCCCAACGGTTCACGAAGTCGGGGTTGAGCAGCCGGTCGGTCGACATCAGCCAGATCACCGGCACCGCGAAGGCGAGGTCGAGCACCGCGTTCACGGCGACGAGCGGCCACGTCCACCGCCCGGCCCGGTACTTGGCGATCTCCAGGCCGACGGTGGCGACGAGCACGGCGATCAGGAACGGCAGCCAGAAGCTCCACAGCGCCGGGTCGAGGATCGGCAGGTTCTCCCCGTCGTCGGTCGGGACGAACGAGTGGAAGTGCTGGATCGGCAGGTACGCGATGAACAGCACCAGCCAGCCGATCGCCGCGGCCACGTCGACCAGGCTGATCTGCCGGTTGACGTTGTCCTCGGGGAGCTGGTCGACGGTCCACGCCGGCAGGTTCAGGCTGGTGTTGGTCCGCTCGAGCACCGCGAAGACCAGGGTGACCCAGAAGGCGATCTGGATGGCGACCTCCAGCGCGGTGGCGACGCCCGCGCCGACCGCGCCACCCGGGTTCTCCCCGTCGGTGGCGTCCAGCAGGCCGACGATGATCCCGACCAGGGCTGGGACGAAGCTGAGCAGCAGCTTCATGAGCCGTTCCCAGGCCAGGTAGTAGGTGGGGCCGATGAGCTGGAGGCGACGGTCGGCGTAGCGGGCGGCGAGCTGTGCCGGGTTGCCCAGCTCGGTGAGGACCTCGCGTTCGGCCGTCTCGGCGTCGCGCCCCTCGGCCCGCCGGCCGTCGATCATGTCCTCGATCGAGCCGCGCAGCTCGGTCGCGATCTCCTCGCGGCGGGCGGCGGGCACCGCCCGCAGGGTGGCGGCGAGGTAGCGGTCGGTCAGAGAGGTCATCGCTGCACTCCTTCGATCAGCGTGGTGAGGGATGTCTGTACGGCGGCCAGGTCGTCGAGGAGCCGGCGGAGCACCGTCTCGCCCTCGTCGCTGGTCCGGTAGAACTTGCGCGGCCGGCTCTCCTCGGTGTTCCACTCGCTGGTCAGCAGCCCCTGTTCCTCCAGGCGGCGCAGCAGCGGGTAGAGCGTGTTCGCGTCCACCGGAAAGCCGTGCCCGGTGAGCCGTTGCAGCAGTGCGTAGCCGTAGTCGGGACGACGCAGCGCGATCAGGCTCGCCACCACGACAGTGCCCCGACGTAGCTCCTGGAGGTGGATCCGGAGTGTCTCGTCGCTGCCCATGCGTCACACCATACTGTGTGGCACACACTGTTGTCCACCGCCACATCGTCGTGCAGGTCTCAACCATCGCCCGTTGCTGATTCTCTGGAGCGCCAGGAAAGTCGGGCGTGCCGTGTTCGAGGGCGTCGATCGGTGCCGGGAACTGTGGGTGCGCTTTCTGAGGCGGTCGTTCCCTGATCGCGGTCCGCGGTCGGCAGCTCCTTGCGTGCGCGCCCCTCGCTAGGCGGTGTCTTCAAAGGATCTTGGTGTCGGATGATGTAGCGCGTGGGTCGTCGCTACGAGTTGTCTGACGTCGAGTGGGAAGCGCTGTCGCGGTACCTGCCGTCGGCGGTGACCGGTGGTCGGCCGCGGGCTGATGACCGGCGGGTGCTCAACGGGATCGTGTGGAAGATCCGGGCCGGGGCGGCGTGGCGGGACGTGCCCGCCCGCTACGGATCGTGGCAGTCAATCTATACCCGTTTCCGCAGGTGGGCGCTTGATGGGACGTTCGAGCGGATGCTCGCCGGGGTCCAGGCCGACGCGGACGCGGCTGGGGACATCGACTGGTTGGTGTCGGTGGACTCGACCATCGTGCGCGCCCACCAGCATGCCGCGGGCGCTAAAGGGGGACCTACGAAACGGACGAACCACAGGATCACGCCCTCGGTCGATCTCGAGGTGGACTGACCACCAAGATTCACCTCGCCTGCGACGGCCTCGGCCGCACGTTGGCGTTTGTGCTCTCCGGCGGCAACGTCAACGACTGCACCCGCTTCACCCACGTCATGGCCGCCATCCGGGTCGGACGCTCGGGCCCTGGCCGGCCTCGGGTCCGACCGGAGCACGTCATCGCCGACAAGGGCTACAGCACCAAAGCGATCAGGGCCGACCTGCGCCGGCGAGGCATCGGGCACACGATCCCCGAACGCGCCGACCAGCAAGCCAACCGCCGCCGACGAGGCAGCCGAGGCGGCCGGCCACCGGCGTTCGACAAGCAGCTCTACAAGCGCCGCAACGTCGTCGAACGCTGCTTCAATCGGCTCAAGCAGTGCCGCAGCGTCGCGACTCGTTACGACAAGACCGCCACGTCTTACCGGGCCACGGTCACCATCGCCGCGCTACTGCAGTGGTTGTAAAGCTTTGAAGACACGGCCTAGGACGAAACGCTCTCAATCGACACTGCCCCTCCGCGCAGCGGTGTGGCTGAGGGTTATCACGTGTGCCGGTGACGCCCTGCGTGTCTTCGGCGAGCCCGTAATCCTCGTCGACGTACGCCAGGTCAACGTGCGTCGGACTGTTGCCGATGCTCACCGTCGATCGTCTTCCTGGCCGCTCGCAAACGATCGAGAGACAGCCGGGACGATTTCAGCGTCCCAGAAGGAGGCTTGGAGTCACGAGCTCCAGTACCGAACGGTTCCGGTGGCGCGGATTACCGATTAAATGGCCCAAGTCGGGGCGGGAATCGGGGTCGGCACCGGAGAAGGACGGATTTGTGGGCCGCGTCCCCGGCTGCTGGGATGGCGGATCAGGAACCGGCGCGTTCCAGGGCCGCGTTGACCGTGGTCGCCGCCCGGACGCCCGCCGTCGGGCTGTCCAGGTCGTCGATGGCCGCGCCGAACACCTCGGCACCAACCCGGACCAGGCCACCCTTGTCCACCAACAGCCGGGTGAGCGGATCCAACGGCAGTTCGCCGTCACCGGGAAAACGACGGAACCGGCCCTCGCCGTAGAGCGTCTCGGCCTGCGGTGCGCTGAGCGCGTCGGCCAACTGCAGTCCGGTGAGCCGGTCGCCCGGAATGTCGGGTAGCAGGTCGAGGGCAGCCCGAGGGTCGGCGGAGCCCTTGAGCAGGTGCCAGCTGTCGATCATCAGGGTGCCGTTCGGTCGGTCGGCGCGACGGACGATGTCCCAGGCGGACGCCAGGTCCGGAATTCCCCAGAACGGCACGAACTCCAGTTCGACCCGGATGCCCCGCTCGGCGGCCCGGTCGCAGAACGCCGCGAAGGCGGCGACAAGATCGTCTGCCGGTACGGCGCCGCGGTCGAACGCTCCGGCGGCGAGGATCGAGTCCATGCCGGCGGCCTCGGCCAGGTCGAGAATCTGGGTGTCGGAAAAGTTGAACCGTTCCCGCAGCGGGGCAGCCATGTCGGAGCCGTACCAGACAGGTGCCCAGCTGGTCGCGCCGTCGAGTTGGGCCAGGCGTACGCCGTGGCCGGCGACCTCGGCGGAGAGCTGCGCCGGGTCGCGTCCGCCATCCAACAGATCTTGGATCATCGGCGGACTGAGCGCGACGGCGGTGAACCCGCCGGCCCGGGCGGCTTCCAGGACCGCCGGCAACCCGCGCCCGGCAAGGCTGCCGGGCCAGAAGATCAGCTCCACCATCCGTCCGGTCACCGTGCACCCGCCACGTCCGGGTCGACCAGGCTGGTGATGACCGCCGCCAGGTCGTCGGGCTTCTCCTCGGGAATCCAGTGCCCGGCCTCAGAGATGATCTCCACCCGGGCGTTTACGGCGATCTCGGAGGCCATCGCCTCCAATGCCGACGGCACGGCGGTCACCCCGCTCGCGACCACCACGACCGGGATGTCCAGCCGGCCCTCGGCCAGCGCCGCCCGGTTGTCCGCGCTGTCCTGGCCGAGCGCCCGGTACATCTCCAGACCGGCACGGAGCGCACCGGGTGCCCGGTACGCGGCGGCGTAGGCGTCGATGTCCTCCGCGCTGATCGCGGACCGGTCGTAGATGCGGGACGAGACGAAGTAGTCGATGTACTCACGCTCCCGCCCACTGATCAGCAGGTGCGCCACGTCCACGTTCGAGTGGAACGGAATGTGCCAGGTACGGGGGTTGGCGGCGAGGCTGTCGCCCAGCTCCGTGCCGGGCAGTGGTGCGTCGACGGTGACAAGACCGGCGACCTCGTCCCGGTAGCGCAGCGCGTACGCGAAGCCGACGTACGCGCCCAGGTCGTGCCCGCAGATCAGCACCGGACCGCCGGGTCCCGCCTGCTCGACGATGCCGTGCAGGTCGGCGGCGAGGGTGGCTTTGTCGTAGCCCTGCGCCGGCCCGGGGAAGCCACCCAGGCCGCGCAGATCAGGCGCGATCACCCGGAATCGGGTAGCCAGCCGCGCGATGAGGGGCATCCACTCGCGGGAGGTCTGCGGAAATCCATGGATGAGAAGCAGGATCGGGCCGTCGCCCGCGGTGAGGTAATGGTGGGCGACACCCTCCACGGTCGCCCGGTGGTGGCGGATGCCGGCATTCTGTACCACGTGACGCCCCTCCGTGCTGGCCAGGTTGGTGACCGGTTTCGACCGGTGGGGTGGCGCACTCCCCGGTGCCCCGCCCCCATACCCGCCACGGAACCCGGTACGCCTGAGACGGAGCGTGAGCGGGCTCGACCGGATACCGGAGCCCGCCTCCTTTGGGACCGCGAATAACGGCTAATCGACACGATCAAGGGAGAGGCGCCGCGACGTGACGTAACAACGGCTTATCGAGGCTGCTCATGTGAGCACACTCAGATCGGCCGCCGCAAGCTGAAGCGATCGGAGTTCGGTCTCTGGCTCATTTGGGACCGGAGTGGCTTTCGTGAGCGAGACGAAGGCCACGGGTCTCGGCGCGGACGGTGGAGCCCCGGAGTTGACCTCGGTAGGGTGGGTCCCGGTCGGCTCCGACCGCGCAAGATCCACAGCTGGGGGGCGCCACGCATGGGCGATTCGTTCGCGCATCTGCACGTACACACCGAGTACTCGATGCTCGACGGAGCGGCCCGGCTCAAGGACCTGTTCGCCGAGGTCAGCCGGCAGGGCATGCCGGCGGTCGCGATGACCGACCACGGCAACATGCACGGCGCGAACGACTTCTACAAGCAGGCGATGGCCGCCGGGGTCAAGCCGATCCTCGGCATCGAGGCGTACGTGGCGCCGGAGTCCCGCTTCCACAAGCAGCGGGTGCGGTGGGGCCGGCCCGAGCAGAAGAGCGACGACGTCTCCGGCAGCGGCGGCTACACCCACATGACCATCTGGGCGCGGAACAAGGTCGGCCTGCACAACCTCTTCAAGCTCACCAGCCGGTCGTACACCGAGGGGTTCTTCGTCAAGTGGCCGCGGATGGACGCCGAGCTGCTCGCGGAGAACGCCGACGGGCTGATGGCCACCACCGGCTGCCCATCGGGCGAGGTGCAGACCCGGCTGCGGCTGGGCCAGTACGACGAGGCGCTGAAGGCCGCCGCGAGGTACCAGGAGATCTTCGGCAAGGAGAACTACTTCCTGGAGATCATGGACCACGGCATCGACATCGAGCGCCGGGTCCGTGACGGGCTGCTCGACATCAGCCGCAAGCTCGACATCCCCCCGGTGGTCACCAACGACTCCCACTACACCCACGAGGCGCAGGCCGAGGCGCACGACGTGCTGCTCTGCGTGCAGACCGCGGCGAACGTCAGCGACCCGAACCGGTTCAGGTTCGACGGCAGCGGCTACTACATCAAGTCCGCCGACGAGATGCGCGCCGTCGACTCGTCCGAGATCTGGCTGGAGGGCTGCCGCAACACGCTGCTGGTGGCCGAGAAGGTCGACCCGGCCGGCATGTTCGAGTTCCGCAACCTCATGCCCCGCTTCCCGGTCCCGGAGGGGGAGACCGAGGAGTCCTGGTTCCGCAAGGAGACCTTCAAGGGCCTCCAGCGGCGGTTCCCCGGGGGCGTGCCGGAGACCCACCTCAAGCAGGCCGAGTACGAGCTGGGCGTCATCATCCAGATGGGCTTCCCGTCGTACTTCCTCGTGGTCGCCGACTTCATCCAGTGGGCGAAGAGCCAGGGGATCGCCGTGGGCCCGGGCCGTGGCTCGGCCGCCGGCTCGCTCGTGGCGTACGCCCTGGGCATCACCGACCTCGACCCGTTGCCGCACGGCCTGATCTTCGAGCGCTTCCTGAACCCGGAGCGGGTCTCGATGCCGGACGTCGACATCGACTTCGACGAGCGCCGGCGCGGCGAGGTCATCAAGTACGTCACCGAGAAGTGGGGCGAGGACAAGGTCGCGCAGATCGCCACCTTCGGCACGATCAAGGCGAAGGCCGCGATCAAGGATTCGGCCCGGGTGCTGGGCTACCCGTACGCGGTGGGCGACCGGATCACCAAGGCGATGCCGCCCGCCGTGATGGGCAAGGACATCCCGCTGTCGGGCATCTTCGACCCGAAGCACCCGCGCTACGCGGAGGCCGGCGAGATCCGCGGCCTGTACGAGTCGGACCCGGACGTCAAGAAGGTCATCGACACCGCGCGCGGCATCGAGGGGCTGATCCGGCAGACCGGCGTGCACGCCGCCGGCGTCATCATGTCCGCCGAGCCGATCATCGAGCACATCCCGCTGATGCGGCGGGACGCCGACGGGGCCATCATCACGCAGTTCGACTACCCGACGTGCGAGTCGCTCGGGCTGCTGAAGATGGACTTCCTCGGCCTGCGCAATCTGACGATCATCGACGACGCGCTGAAGAACATCGAGAGCAACCACGGCCGCACGGTCGACCTGCTCCAGCTCCCGCTCGACGACAAGCCGACGTACGAGCTGCTGGCCCGGGGCGACACGCTCGGCGTCTTCCAGCTCGACGGCGGGCCGATGCGCTCGCTGCTGCGGCTCATGAAGCCCGACAACTTCGAGGACATCTCCGCCGTCCTCGCCCTCTACCGGCCCGGCCCCATGGGCGCCAACTCGCACACCAACTACGCGCTGCGCAAGAACGGGCTCCAGGAGATCACCCCGATCCACCCGGAGCTGGCCGAGCCCCTGGAGGAGATCCTCGGTCCCACCTACGGCCTGATCGTCTACCAGGAGCAGGTGCAGCGCGCCGCGCAGAAGCTCGCCGGCTACAGCCTCGGCCAGGCCGACCTGCTGCGCCGGGCCATGGGCAAGAAGAAGAAGGAGGTCCTCGACAAGGAGTTCGTGCCGTTCCGCGACGGCATGCGGGCCAACGGCTACTCCGACGAGGCCATCCAGACACTGTGGGACATCCTCGTCCCCTTCGCCGACTACGCGTTCAACAAGGCGCACACCGCCGGCTACGGCCTCGTGTCGTACTGGACCGCGTACCTCAAGGCGAACTACCCGGCCGAGTACATGGCCGCGCTGCTCACCTCGGTGGGCGACGACAAGGACAAGATGGCGCTCTACCTGTCGGAGTGCCGCCGGATGGGCATCCAGGTGCTGCCGCCGGACGTGAACACCTCCGCCGGGCCGTTCACCCCGGTCGGCAGGGACATCCGCTTCGGCCTGGCGGCGATCCGCAACGTCGGCGCGAACGTGGTGGCGGCCATCATGCGCTGCCGCGAGGAGAAGGGCTCCTACACCGACTTCTACGACTTCCTGTCCAAGGTGGACGCGGTGGTCTGCAACAAGAAGACCATCGAATCGCTGATCAAGGCCGGCGCGTTCGACTCGATGGGGCACCCGCGCAAGGGCCTGCTCGCCGTGCACGCAGACGCCATCGACGCGTACGCGGACGTGAAGCGCAAGGAGGCCGTCGGCCAGTACGACCTCTTCGGCGCGGGCTTCGGCGAAGCCGACAAGGGCACCAGCACCACGGTGATGCCGGTGATCGGCGAGGGGGAGTGGGACAAGCGGGACAAGCTCGCCTTCGAACGCGAGATGCTCGGCCTCTACGTCTCCGACCACCCGCTGTTCGGCCTGGAGCACATCCTCAACGCGGCGGCGGACACCACCATCGCCGCGCTCGCCGAGGAGGGCGCCGTGCCCGACGGGGCGGTGGTCACCCTCGCCGGGATCCTCTCCGGCGTGCAGCGCCGGGTCACCAAGCAGGGCCGGGCCTGGGCGTCGGCCACCCTCGAAGACCTCGCCGGTGGAGTGGAGACGCTGTTCTTCCCCAACACCTACGAGGTCATCGGGCAGTACATCGCCGAGGACGCGATCGTGGTGGTCAAGGGGCGGGTCGACCGCCGCGACGACACCCCGCGCATCATGGCGATGGACATGTCCATGCCGGACGTCAGTGCCAGCGCGGCGAACAAGCCGGTCACGCTCACCATCCCGGTCACCCGCTGCACGCCGCCGCTGGTCGAGCGCCTCAAGGAGACCCTGGTGCTGCACCCGGGCGACGCCGAGGTGCACGTCAAGCTGCTCAACGGCAGCAAGACGACCACGCTGCGCCTCGGCCCGTTCCGGGTGGCCGCCACCACGGCGCTCATGGCCGACCTGAAGAGCGTCCTCGGCCCCGCGAACGTCAGCTGACGAGTCCACGCGCTGGTGGCGCCGCTGGTTCAGGGAAGTAGGTGCCTCCGCACCGGGTCGAGGCCACTACTTCCGTAAACCAGCGTGATCTCGCGCCGCGGCGGTGCCGCGTGGTACCGCGGTCGCGGTGGCTGGGCTCCGCGGGCGGCGCGGGCCGCCGACGGCGGATTGGCCGTCCACGGGGGACGCCGGTCTGGCTAGCGTCGAACGCATGGAACTCGACGAGGCGCAGAAGCTGTGGCAGCCGGAGCCCGGCTGGCTGAACACCGCGAGCTACGGGCTGCCGCCCGAGCCGGCCTGGACCGCGTTGCAGGACGCGTTGGCCGACTGGCGGGTCGGGCGGACATCCTGGGAAGGGTGGGGCGAGTCCGTCGACCGGTCCCGTGTCGCCTTCGCCCAGCTGATCGGGGGCGTGCCCGCGCGGGACGTGGCGATCGGCGCCAGCGCCTCCCAGCTGCTCGCGCCCGTGGCGGCGGCACTGCCGGCCGGCGCCACCGTCGTGGTGCCCGAGGTCGAGTTCACCTCGAACCTCTTTCCGTGGCTGGCGCAGGCCGTGCGCGGGGTCGAGGTGCGCACCGTGCCGCTCGCGAAGCTCGTCGACGCGATCGACGCCGACACCGACCTGGTGGCGTTCAGCCTCGTGCAGTCCGCCGACGGCACCATCGCCCCGTACGACGACATCGTGGCCGCGGCCCGGGCGCACGGCGCGCTCGTCGCGGTCGACGCCACCCAGGCCGCCGGCTGGCTGCCGTTCGACGGTTCGCGCGCCGACGTGGTCGTGGCCGCGGCGTACAAGTGGCTGATGGGGCCGCGCGGCGTCGCCCTGGCCTACCTCGCGCCGGAGATGCGCGACCGCATGCGGCCCGACGCCGCCGGCTGGTACGCCGGCGACGACCCGCACGACTCCTACTACGGTCCGCCGCTGCGGCTGGCCGACGACGCCCGCCGGTTCGACATCTCCCCGGCCTGGTTCAACTGGGTCGGCCTGGCTCCGGCGCTGGACCTGCTGTTGGAGGTCGGGCTGCCGGCGGTCCGCGCGCACGACGTGGCGCTGGCCAACCGGCTGCTCACCGGGCTCGGCCGACCGCCGGGGGAGAGCGCCATCGTGACCGTCGAGGTGCCCGGCGCGCAGGAGAAGCTTGCCCGGGCCGGCGTGCGGGCCGCGGTCCGCGCCGGTCGGGTGCGAGCCTCGTTCCACCTCTACACCACGGAGGCGGACGTCGATCTGGCCCTCGACGCCCTGCGGGGCTGACCGGTCCCGCCCGTCCGGCGGCCCGCCGGACGGGCGCCCGGCCCCGTGGGTGCCACACATGTGAGCCCGCATCGACGCGTGTCAGTCGTTGGAGGTGACCCTGTCGCCTCGGTGCCGCCACCGCCCCGGGTGGTGTCCGCACCCGGTTCGACACATGGGAATATGTGGACCATCGACATGGATCGACCCGTGTGGCCGGCCGTACGTTTCCTGAACGCGACGGCCATGTGACCACGGTCACCCATCCGACCGTCGCCGAGAGACGTCGGAGGACATGGCGATGGCCGGGCAAGCGCTCCTGTCGGCTCGCGGGCTGACCCGCGACTTCCGGGGCTTCCGGGCGGTGGACGGCGTCGACCTCGACGTCGCGCCCGAGAGCGTCCACGCCCTCGTGGGCCCCAACGGCGCCGGCAAGACCACCCTGTTCAACCTGCTCACCGGGTTCCTACGCCCCACCGGAGGGCGCATCGAGCTGGCCGGGCGGGACGTCACCGGGCTGCCTCCGGAGCAGGTGGCCCGTCTCGGTGTGGCCCGCTCCTTCCAGATCACCAGCCTCTTCCCCCAGCTCACCGCACAGGAGCACGTGGAGCTGGCGCTCCAGTCGCCGAGCGGCCTGGGCTGGCGGTTCTGGCGTTCGGCGAAGCTGATGCGCCGCTACCACGACCGGGCCGCCGACCTGCTCGACATGGTCGGGCTCACCGAACTCGCCCGGGCGCCCGCCGAGGCGCTGGCGTACGGGCGCAAGCGGGCCCTCGAACTGGCCATCGCGCTCGCGCTGGACCCGAAGGTGCTGCTGCTCGACGAGCCGACCGCCGGCATGGGTCTGGAGGACGTCGACCGGACCGTCGAGCTGATCGCCCGGGTGCGTGCGGGCCGGACGGTGGTGATGGTCGAGCACAACATGAGCGTGGTCGGCCGGCTCGCCGACACCGTCACCGTGCTCCAGGCCGGCAAGGTCCTCGTCGAGGGCCCGTACGACGAGGTCCGCGCCGACGAGCGGGTCATCACCGCCTACCTGGGAGCCGCCGATGCTGCGCATTGAGAACCTGTCCGCCTGGTACGGCGAGGCGCGGGTGCTGCGGGACGCGAGCCTCGACGTCGGCGCGGGCGAGGTCGTCACGCTGGTCGGGCGCAACGGCGCCGGCAAGTCGACGCTGCTGCGCTGCGTCATGGGCCTGCACACGGGGCAGCGCGGCACGGTGGAGCTGGACGGCCGGGACGTCGGCCGGCTACCAGCGCACCGGCGGGCGCGCCTCGGGCTCGGCTGGGTGCCGGACGACCGCGGCAGCTACGCCACGCTGAGCGTCGCCGAGAACCTCACGCTCCCGCCGACCGTCGGGCCCGATCCGTGGTCCCTGGAGCGGGTGTACGAGGCGTTCCCCGCCCTCTACTCCCGGCGGGACTCGGCGGCCACGCACCTCTCCGGCGGCGAGCAGCAGATGCTCGCCCTGGCCCGGGTGCTGCGCATGGGCGCCCGGCTGCTGCTCTGCGACGAACCCACCGAGGGGCTCTCCCCGCTGCTGGTGCAGCAGGTCGGCGACCTGCTGCGCGAGGCCAAGCGCCACGGGGTGACCGTGCTCCTGGTCGAGCAGAACCTGCACTTCGCCACCGGCGTCGCCGACCGGCACTACCTGCTGGCCGAGGGGCGCGTGGTGGAGGCGATGGACAACTCCGAGGTGCGCTCGCGGGAGCGCGAGCTGCTGTCGTACCTCGGGATCTGATGTCGGAGCTGACCCGCGCGTCACGCGCGGATGGAGGGAAAAGGCATGCGTAGGACCGTGGGTGTGGCCGCGGCGTCGGCCGTGGTGCTGCTGGCCGCCGGCTGCGGCGGCGGTGGCCCCCAGTCGGGGGGCGACCAGAGGCTGACCGGCGACAAGATCGTGTTGGGCGTGCTGAACGACCAGTCCGGCGCGTACTCCGAGCTCTCCGGCAAGAACTCGGTCACGGCCGTGGAGATGGCGGTGGCCGACTTCAAGGCCAAGCACGGCGATCGGGCGGTGACGAAGAACATCACCGTGGAGACCGCCGACCACCAGAACAAGCCGGACATCGCCAACACCAAGGCCGCCGAGATGTACGACCGCAAGGGCGTCGACCTCATCCTCGACGTGCCCACCTCGTCGGCCGCGGAGAAGGTGGCCGACGTGGCGAAGGAGAAGCAGAAGCTCTACTTCAACATCGGCGCGGCGACCACCACGCTCACCGGCGCGAAGTGCAACAAGTACACGTTCCACTACGCGTACGACACGTACATGCTGGCCAACGGCACCGGCCGGAGCACCACCGAGCAGGGCGCCAAGAACTGGTACGTGCTCTACCCGAACTACCAGTTCGGCCAGGACATGGAGAAGAGCTTCTCCCGCGCGATCGAGGCCGCCGGCGGCAAGGTGGTCGGTCGGGACGCCGCGCCCTTCCCGAACACCACCGGTGACTACTCCACGTTCCTGCTCAAGGCGCCGACCCTCGACCCGAAGCCGGACGTGCTCGGCACCATGCAGGCCGGCGCCGAGCTGGTGAACGTCGTCAAGCAGTACAACGAGTTCAAGCTGCGCGACAAGGGCGTCGGCCTGGCGGTGGGGCTCATGTTCCTCACCGACATCCACTCGCTGACCCCGGCGGCGCTGGCCGGCACCACGTACACCGACGCCTGGTACTGGAACTTCGACGCGCGCAACCGCGAGTTCGCCGACCGGTTCCAGAAGGAGACGGGTGCCCGTCCGACGTTCGCGCACGCCGCCAACTACTCGGCCGCCACCCAGTACCTGGAGGCGGTGCAGGCGGCCGGCACCGACGACGCCGACACCATCGTCGAGGCGCTGGAGGGCAAGACGGTCGAGGACGTCTTCCTGCGCAACGGCAAGATCCGTGCCGAGGACCACCGGGTCGTGCACGACGCGTACCTGGCCCAGGTCAAGCCGCAGGCCGAGGTCACCGAGCCGTGGGACTACGTGAAGGTGCTGAAGACCATTCCGGCGGCGGAGGCGTTCGCCGCCCCGTCCCCGGACTGCACGCTGTGACAGGCTTCCTGCAGAACACGTTCAACGGGTTGGTGAGCGGGGCGTTCTACGCCCTGCTCGCCCTCGGGCTCGCCGTCATCTTCGGCATGCTGCGGGTGGTGAACTTCGCCCACGGCGCCTTCTACATGCTCGGCGCGTTCGGGGCGTACGTGCTGCTCACCGAGGCGGGCGTGCCGTTCTGGGCGGCGCTGGTGATCATGCCGGTCGGTCTGGGGCTGGTCGGCATGGCCCTGGAGCGCGCGTTCATCCACCGGCTCACCCGCCTCGACCCGCTCTACAACTTCCTGCTCACGTTCGGCCTCACGCTGATCCTCCAGGACCTGGTGAAGCTGCGGTACGGCGTCCAGTCCAGCCCGTACGCCACCCCCTCCGCCCTGAGCGGCTCGGTCGACTTCGGGCTCTTCGACTTCCCGACGTACCGGGTCTTCATCCTCGGTTTCGCCGTGCTGGTCTGCGTCGCGGTGTGGTGGGTGCTGACCCGGACCCGGGTGGGCATGGTCGTCCGCGCCGCCACCGAACGGCCGGAGCTCACCCGGGCGTTCGGCATCGACGTCGGGCGCTGGGTGACCCCCGTCTTCGGCTTCGGCATCGCGCTCGCCGGTCTCGCCGGCGTGCTCGCCGCCCCGATGCGGGCCGTGAACCCGCTGATGGGCGCCGACCTCATCATCGTGGTCTTCGCGGTGGTGGTCATCGGCGGGCTGGGCTCGATCTTCGGATCGGTGGCCGCCGGCTTCGGCATCGGTCTCGTGCAGGCCTGGGGCGAGGCGTACCTCTCGGACTTCCCGATCGTCTCCCAGACGATCGTGTTCATCGTGATGGCCGTCGTGCTGCTCTGGCGCCCGGCCGGGCTCTTCGGCCGTGAGGAGGCGCCGGCATGACCAGCACCGTCGACACCCCGGCCGAGGCGGGCCGCCCGGCGCCGCCGTCCGGCCTGGTCGCGGTCTCCCGCGCGCCCGGCTGGGTCCGGTACGCGCTGCTCGGTGTCGGCCTCGCCGCCGCGCTCTGGCTGCCCAACGGGCTCTACCCGGCGGTGGCCGTGGACATCCTCTGCTGGGCGCTCTTCGCGGTGGCCGTGGACCTGCTGCTCGGCTTCACCGGGCTGATGTCCTTCGGGCACGCCGCGTTCTGGGGCACCTCCGCGTACGTCACGGGGCTCGTCGCGATCCACGCCGGCCTGCCGTTCCCCGCCGCCGTGCTGACCGGGGCGCTCGCCGCCGCGGCGCTCGCCGTGCCGATCGGCTACCTGGCGGTGAAGCGGACCGGCATCTACTTCGCGATGGTGACCCTCGCGTTCGCGCAGATGGTCTACTACGTGGCCAACGAGTGGCGCTCGGTCACCCGGGGCGAGAACGGTCTGCAGGGCGTGCCGCGGGAGTTGTTCGGGCTGGACCTGAGCGACGACTACTACTTCTACTACGCCATCCTGCCGGTGGTGCTGCTCGGCCTGGCGGCCGCGTGGCGGATCGTGCACTCGCCGTTCGGCCGGGTGCTCGTCGGGATCCGGGACAATCCGGCCCGTGCGCGGGCGCTGGGGTATCCCGTGCACCGCTACAAGCTGACCGCGTTCGTGCTCTCCGGCTTCATCGCCGGGCTGGGCGGCGGACTCTTCGCGGTCGGGCACCGCTTCGTCTCCCTCGACGTGCTGCACTGGACGACCTCCGGCAAGGCGGTCATCGTCGTGGTGCTGGGCGGGATCGGCACGCTCTGGGGCGGGGTGCTCGGCGCGGCCCTCGTCGTACGGCTGGAGGACTGGCTGTCGTTCTCCGGCTTCGAGGCGATCGGGCTGGTCACCGGCGGCATCTTCGTCCTCGTCGTGCTGCTGTTCCGGCGCGGCATCTGGGGGACCGCGGCCGACCTCGTCCGGCGCTGGGCCGCCCGCCGGAAGTGAACCGGCGAGCGCCGGAGGCGACCAGTCAGGGCGGCCCCGCGCCGCTCGTGGTCGCCTCCGGCCGGTGGAGACAAACCGTCCGCACTCCTACGGTGAGCGACGGCACGAATACCGTAAGTAACGAAACACGGGTGGGGCCGTTACACACCGAAACGGAAACCCGACTAGGATCCAGGCCACTATGGTCATCCAGCGTATCCGCCGGTTCGCCGCCGACGTGCCGGCAGATCAAGCCGCTCGGCCGCGGACCGTCCTGCCGAACTGGCTCCTCGTCCCCGGTCTGGTCGTGCTCGGCGTCTCGCTGGCGGCCTACGTCGCCTTCGTGCGCGACTTCCCGTTCCGCGCGACGGACTTCAACATGTACCTCGGCGCGGCCCACGCGTTCCTGGAGGGGCAGCCGGTCTACCAGCTCGGGTACACGACGCTGAACCTGCCCTACACCTATCCGCCCGTCACGCTGCCGTTCCTGGTCCCGCTGACCTGGTTCGACGACCGTGTCGCCCTCTACCTGTGGAGCGGGCTGGGCATGCTGGCCATGCTCGCCGTCCTGTGGTTCACCACCAAGATCCTCCGGTACGAGGGCACCCCCGGTCGTCTCGGCCTCGTCGCCGCCATCGGCGGGGTGCTGCTGTGGACCGAGCCGCTGCACCGCAACTTCGACCTCGGCCAGATCAACATCTTCGTCATGCTCCTGGTCGTGGCGGACCTCGCGCTCTCCGACCGCAGCCGGTTCAAGGGCATCGGCATCGGCGCCGCGACCGCCACCAAGCTGCTGCCCGGCCTCTTCGTCGTCTACCTGCTGCTCACGCGACGGATCCGGGCCGCCTTCGTGGCGGCGGGCACGTTCGTCGTGCTCACGATCCTGGGCGCGATCATCCAGCCGCACGGCTCCTTCGACTACTGGCTGGCCGGCCGGGCGTTCGACTCGAGCCGGGTGCTGATGACCTCCGGCCCGCGCTACGGCGGCAACCAGTCGCTCCAGGGCTTCGTCGCGCGAGTGCTGGAGACGGACCAGGCGAACACCGTCTGGTGGATGCTCTCCGTGGTCGTCGTCGCGGTGGCCGGCCTCGCCCTCGCGACGGCGCTCCAGCGGCAGGGCGAGGAGGCCATGGCCTTCGTGATCGTGGCCCTCACCATGCTCCTCATCTCGCCGGTCAGCTGGTCGCACTACTGGGTCTGGATCGGGCCGATGGCCGTCGTGCTCGTCGACCTGGTGCGTCGCGCGCAGGGCGTCGTGGCGCGCGTCGTCACCGGTGCCGTCGCGGTCGGCGCGATTCTGCCGTTCCTCCTCTGGCCGGGTCGGTGGAGGGGCGAGCTTGTCCCCCGGGGCCTGATCTGGAAGGCGGGCCACCTGGACGGGCTGCTCCAGCGGTTCGCGGTCGATCCCTACGTGCCGCCGGTGCTGGTGCTCTTCGTGCTCGCCGCGCTGTGGCTGTACCTGCGGCACCGTGCCGGCCGGACGTCCGTGCCGGCCGCCGGCGTCGCCCAATCATGATCATTCGCTACTGCCGACCCCGGTTCGGAACCGCCACGACCCTCAGGAGGCGTCGATGACGCAGGCGATGGACGAACGCGCGACGGCCGCGCTGCCGACGGAGCCGAAGTACCCCGCGACCCGTACCGAACTGCCGTCGCAGACGGGTCCGGCGGCGCCGGCCACCGAGGGCTCGGGGACCGGCCGGCGGCCGCGCCTGCTGGTCCTCGACGGCCTGCGCCTCGCCGCGGCTCTCATGGTCGTCGGGTACCACCTGGTCGGCGACAAGATCGGGGC
This sequence comes from Micromonospora xinjiangensis, assembly GCF_056150165.1. NCBI lineage: Bacteria > Bacillati > Actinomycetota > Actinomycetes > Micromonosporales > Micromonosporaceae > Micromonospora > Micromonospora xinjiangensis. The sequence continues at coordinate 62,728 of NZ_JAXCFO010000009.1, forward strand.
GTGGGAGCAGCCCTCGGCCGGCGCCATCTTCGGCCCGGTGCACGGCGCCGCGAAGTACGGCTTCCTCGGGGTGCAGCTCTTCTTCATCATCAGCGGCTTCGTGATCTGCATGAGCACGTGGGGCCGATCCCTCGGTGACTTCTTCGTCTCCCGCGTCGTGCGGCTCTACCCGGCCTACTGGCTGGCCGTCCTGCTGTCGGCCGGCGTGCTCATGGCCGTGCCGATCGGCGACCGTGAGGTCCCGGCCCGCGACGTGGTCGCGAACCTGACGATGATGCAGGAGTTCCTCGGCATCCCGCACCTCGACCTGTCGTACTGGACGCTCACCGTCGAGATGATCTTCTACGTCCTCTTCGCCGTGGTCGTCGTGCGCGGTCTCACCTACCGCCGGGTCGTCGCCTTCTGCGCCATCTGGACCATCGCCTCACTGGTCCTGCCGAAGCTCGGCAACACCGGTCTCACCACGGTCGTCGCGGCCGGCCACTCGAGCTACTTCATCGCGGGTATCGCCCTCTACCTCATCCACCGGTTCGGCTCGAACCTGCTGCTGTGGTCGATCGTCGGCCTCTCCTGGCTGATCGCGATCACCCGACTGCCCGGGCTCGCCAAGGCCCGTGACGTCGCCTTCGCGCCGACCGCGGTCATCGTGACCGTCCTCTTCCTCATCATGGCGGCGGTGGCCCTGAACCACTTCGCCTGGGTGAAGGCCGGTTGGGTCGCGACGGCGGGCGCCCTGACCTACCCGCTCTACCTCATCCACCAGACGGTCGGGCTCGCCGTCATCGACCGGCTCCAGACGCACGTGTCGCCGTGGGTCCTGATCACCGCGCTGATCGCCGGCCTGCTCGTCGCCGCCTGGCTGATCCACCGGTTCGTCGAGCGGCCCGCCGCCCGGTGGATGAAGCGGCAGCTGAGCGCGTCGCTGCGCCAGGTGCGCACGACGACCTCCTGAGGCCGTACGGGGTCGTGGCCTGAGTGGGGCCCTGGCCCCCGTGCGGGACCCGCCGGGGCCGGGCGGATCTCGCAGTGTCGGGTCGGCTCGCGGCGGAACGCCGGAGACGTCGTCGGCCGGCCCTCCGCCGGTCGGTGTGGACGCCTGGACATGCCGCTGGCCGGCACCCGGGTTCGGGTGCCGGCCAGCAGTGTCAGTGTGCGGTTGTGGTTGTGGTTGTGCGGGTTGTCAGCTGTTCCAGTGCTGGGCGACGAGGTCGGCGGCCTGCTGTTCCCACTGGGCGTAGGCGTCCGGGTACGCCGACACCTGCACGGTCTGCGCGGCGTCGGTCAGCGGCATGTCCTGCCACCCGTCGACCTGCTTCAGACCCTTCAGAAACGCCATCGTGGAGTACTCCGGATCGGTGATCTGCTCCGGCGTGCCCCAACCCGAGGACGGGCGCTGTTGGAACAGGCCCAGCGAGTCGTGGTCGTTGCGGTCACCCAGGTGACCGAGGTTCTCCAGCTTCGACTCCTGCAGGCTGGTGGCGATGGAGATGACCGCGGCCCGCTCGTCCAGGCCGGACTTCTTCGTCGCCGCGATGATCGCCTTGGCGTTCGCGATCTGCTCGTCGTTGAGGTCGATGTGCGACTGCGCGCCCTGGGTGCCGTGGGGGATCAGCTTGCTGGTGTCCACGCCCGGCTTGTCGGCCTGCACCACCGCGACGGGCTTCACCTCGGGGGTGGGGGTGGCGGCGTGGGCGGCGACGGGGCCGCCGATGATGCCACCGGCGAAGGCGAGACCAGCGATACCGAGGACGCTCTTACGCATGATCGTGTTCATGGGAAAGCTCCTTGGGGGTCAGGCGCCCGGCTGCCGTCCGGGGGGACGGTGGGGGTGCGGGCGCGAGCACCAGCAGGCGCTCAGAACAACAAGGGGGGAAAGTCTCTGGGCACGCGAACCGGGGGTTCACGCGATATCCGGGGTTCGGCGGTCGGGAGGCCGGGGCCTCACCGCGCCGGGATGGTGTGCAACGACCGGGGGCCGGCCGTCATTCCCGGGGTGGTCCGGCCGTCGGCCTCGATGGCCCGGGACCGCGCCGGGGTTGGTGTGCAACGACCGGGCGTCCGCCGTCATTCCGGGGTCCGGCAGCCCGGGTTCGAGCGGCCCTTGATCGGCTGCCCGGGGCTGCTACCTCGATCGTCAGGGGTGTTCAACGCCCCCACCCCGCCACCGATTCCACCCCCCGGATGCCGCCGGTCACACCCCGAAACCGCCCAGACCGGGCCACCCGGGTATCGACCGCCAGATCCCGAACCGGACACACGCCGCAGACCACAAGATCGCGCAACTTCAGGGATGTCGTTGCCTCACCGGCCCGATGAGGCCGCACCTTCCCGGTAGCTGCGGGGATCTTGAGACGCCGAACCAGTGGGTCAACGGCGGCGCCGGCGGGTGACGCCGGACACATACGATACGGATCGGTTCCGTATCGTTAATTGCGGTCGTAGGCTGACGGACGTTTCGAGTCTGTCCCGTATCGTATTTGTGCGGGCGCGCAACCGGGGGGAACCGGACATGGAGATCCGCGACAACACAGGCCACCCGAGGAGGTGGGCGATCCTGGGAGTGCTGGTGATCAGCCTCCTCGTGGTCGTCCTCGACAACACGATTCTGAACGTCGCCCTGCGTACGCTCGCCGACCCGGTGCACGGCCTGGGTGCCAGCCAGGGCGAGCTGGAGTGGGCGATCAACTCGTACACCCTGGTCTTCGCCGGGTTGCTCTTCACCTTCGGTGTGCTCGGCGACCGGGCCGGACGCAAGCGCTTCCTGCTCATCGGCCTGGTGCTCTTCGGCCTGTCCTCGCTGGCGTCCGCGTACGCCCAGAGCCCCGGACAGCTGATCGCGGCCCGCGCCCTCATGGGCATCGGCGGCGCGGCGATCATGCCGGCGACGCTCTCGATCATCTCGAACGTCTTCGACCCCCGGGAGCGCGGCCGGGCGATCGGCGTCTGGGCCGGCGCGGTCGGTCTCGCCGTGGCCATCGGCCCGGTCCTCGGTGGCGCGCTGCTGGAGAACTACTGGTGGGGCTCCGTCTTCCTGATCAACGTGCCGGTGATCGTGCTCGGTGTGGTCCTCGTGAGCCTGCTGGTCCCCGAGTCGCGGGACCCGAACCCGGGCCGGGTCGACGTGTTCGGCGTGGTGCTGTCCGTCGTGGGTCTGGTCGCGCTGACGTACGGCATCATCGACGGCGGTGAGCACGGCTTCGGTCGGCCGCTGGTGTGGGCCGCGATCGTGGGCGGCCTGGCGGTGCTCGCGTGGTTCGTGGCGGTGGAGCGGCGCAGCGAGCACCCTTCGCTGGACGTCCGGCTGTTCAAGGTGCCCCAGTTCGCCGCACCGGTCGCCATCGTCGGCCTGATCTTCTTCGCCGCGATGGGCGTGCTCTTCTTCGGCTCCTTCTACCTGCAACTGGTCCGCGGCTACAGCCCGCTGGAGACCGGCCTGCTCTTCCTGCCCTTCGCCGGCGCCCAGCTGATCTTCGCTCCGCGTAGCGCGGCGATGGTCCGGCGGTACGGCGGCAAGGCGGTCGCGGCGGTCGGCCTCGCGCTGACCGTGCTGTCGCTGGGCGCGTTCGCCTTCATCGACGCGGCGACCCCGATCTGGGTCGTGCTGGTCTTCTACTTCATCCAGGGCATCGGGATGGCCAACATCATGCCGCCCGCCACCGAGTCGATCATGTCGGCTCTGCCCCGGGAGAAGGCCGGTGTCGGCTCGGCGGTCAGCAACACGATCCGCCAGGTCGGCGGCGCGCTCGGCGTGGCGGTGCTCGGATCGGTGCTCTCCGCGGTCTACCGCGCCGACGTCGAGTCGGCCCTGGCGGGCCTGCCGGCCCAGGCCCGGGACACGGCGAACGAGTCGATCTCCGGGGCGTACGCCGTGGCGGGCCAGCTCGGGCCGGCGGCGCCGAAGCTGCTCGCGGCGGCCAACGAGTCCTTCCTCACCGCCATGCACTGGGCGGCCGCGCTCTCGGCGCTGGTGGCCGCGCTCGGCATCGTCGTGGCGCTGCGCTGGCTGCCGGGCAAGCCCTCGGCTCCGGTGCGGGACGTCACCGTGACCGAGCCGGAGTTGGCCGGCACCGCATAGGTTCGGCGACAATGTCCGACATGACGTCCCCTGCTGATGCTCCGCGGTCGCCCGGGCGGCCGCGGAGCACCCGCGCCGACGAGGCGATCATCGATGCCACCCTCGACCTGCTCGCCGAGGGCAGCACGATCGAGGCGCTCTCGATCGAGGCGATCGCCAGCCGCGCGGGGGTGGGCAAGGCGACCATCTACCGCCGCTGGCCGGGCAAGGACGCGCTGCTGCGGGACGCGCTGGGAATCCTCAAGGGAGTCCCGCCGGAGCCGGCCGGCCATTCGGTTCGCGACGACCTGGTGCTGCTGCTCGGCGGGGTCGGGCGCAACGCCGACCCGCGCGCCGAGAAGATCTTTCCCTGTCTGTTGCCCGAGGTGAACCGCAAGAAGGACCGGTACGAGCTGTACCAGGGCGTCATCGAGCCCCGTCGGGCCCGGGTGCGGGAGGTGCTCCAGCGCGGTGTCCGCAGCGGCGAGCTGCGGGAGGACCTCGACGTCGAGCTCGCGCTGGCGCTGCTGACCGGCCCGATGCTGATCCAGCGGGTGCTGCGCTGGCATCCGGAGCTCGACGACCAGGTGTTGCCCGAACGGGTGGTCGACGCCGTGCTGGAGGGCATCCGCGCCCGCTGACGCCGCCGTCCGGTGGCCGTGCCCGGTGGCGCGGCCTCACCGATGGCGCGGCGTCACCCAAAGCGCTGCCTGACCAGCAGCGCGGCCCGACCGGAGCGCCGGCCCGCAGCGGCGGCCCGGCCGGTGGCTCAGCCGGCGGGTGTACGCAGGCGGTGCAGGCGCAGTGCGAGCTGCACCTCCAACGCCCGCTCGGGCTTCTGCCAGTCCGCGCCGAGCAGCTGCCCGACCCGCTCCAACCGTTGGGTCACCGTGTTGACGTGCACGTGCAGCTGCTCGGCGGCCCGGGCCAGGCTCCCCCCGACGCCGAAGTACGCCTCCAGCGTCCGCACGAGCGCGGTGCCCCGCCGCGCGTCGTAGTCGACCACCGGCCCCACCGTCGCCGTGAGGAAGCGCTCCACGTCCCGGTCGCCACCGTCGCCGACCGCGCCGAGCAGCAGCCCCACGAAGCCCAGCTCCGCCGTGCTCGCCCCCTGGCCGGCCCGGCCGAGCGCCCCGAGCGCCGTGAGGCAGCGGTCGGCCTCCCGGAACGCGGTGGCCAGCGACCCGGGCCCGGTCGACGGGCCGCTCGCCCCGGCGGTCACCGGCCGCCCGGTCACGCGGGACAGGTCCCGGGCCACCGCCCGCGCGCTGCCGCCGGCGTCCTGACCCGGGAGCATGAGCACCACACGGCCGTCGCGCGCCGCGGCCAGACCACCGCGCGTCGAGGCGTACGTGGTGGCCCAGGAGAGCACCCGCTGCCGCGCCGAGCCGGTCGCGGCGATCGCGTCGTCACCGACGGCCACGAGCACGTGCGGGGCGTCCAGGTCCACCCCGAGGCGCCGGGCGCGGCTGCGCAGCGCGTCGGTGTCGCGCAGCGGCCGGGCGAGCAGGTCGTCCAGCAGCTCCCCACGGACCCGCCCCTCCGCCTCGGCCACCGTGCGCCGGAAGAGCAGCAGCAGCGCCGTCACCAGGGCGGCCCGCTCCAGGATCCGCTGGTCGGCGTCGACGAGCTCCTCGTCCGGGCGCAGCACCAGCGCGCCCAGGTTCTCCGCGCCGGCCACCACGGCGGCGTACCAGAGGGACCCCCGGCGCACGCTGCGCCCCTCGGTGCGGGACGCGGCGACCGCCTCGACGATGTCCGCCCGGTCCGGCTCGTCGATCTCGCCGACGCGCGCCAACAGCCGCCCCTCGGCGTCGAGCGCGAGCAGGGCGCCGCCGAGCACCTCGGTCACCGCGGCCGCGACGTCCTCCACGCCGCCGCCGCGCAGCACCAGGGCGGTCATCCGGTCGTGCGCGGACGCGGCCCGCTCCACCGAGCTGCTGTGCGCCCGGATGGTCGTGTTCGCCGCCGACAGCTCGGCCAGCGCCGAGCGGGTCTCGGTGAGCAGCCGGGCCGTGTCGATGGCCACCGCCGCGTGCGCGGCGAGCGTGACCAGCAGCGAGACCTCCTCCCGGGCGAACGGCCGGGCCGACCGGTTGGCCGCGTAGAGCACGCCGATCGAGGTCGATCCGAGTCGCAGCGGCACCCCGAGGATGGCCACCAGCCCCTCCTCGCCCACCCCGGCGTCGATCTCGCCGGTGTGGTGGAAGCGTTCGTCCTCGGCGTAGTTCGCCGTCACGTAGGGCGCCCCCGACTGGGCCACCAGGCCGCCGAGACCGGCGCCCATCGGCAGGCGCAGCCGCTGGAACCGGGCGGACACCGAGCCGTCGGTGACCCGCATGTAGGTGTCGCCGCGCTCGTCGTCGTTGAGGGTCATGTAGGCGACGTCCGCGCCGAGCAGGTTCCGCGCCCGGTGCACGATGGCGCGCAGCACGTCGTCCAGGTCGCGCAGGCCGGCGAGGTCGCTCGCCGTGTCGTACAACCCGGAGAGCTCGATCTCCCGGCGGCGCCGGCGCTCCAGCAGCGCGCGGACCCGCAACGCCACGGTCTTCGCCTGCTCCAGCTCGGCGAGCTGGTCGGCGGGGAGGCCGGCGGCGCGGGCGGCCACCAGCGGCCCCTCGAACTCCACCGCCGCCGCTTCCCGGGCGAGCAGTTCGAGGAACTCCACCGGCGAGGACATGACGCCCATTGTGCGCGGGGCCACTAGTTCGCCGTCCAGCCCCCGTCGAGGGCGATCGACGCGCCGGTGATGAAGGCCGCGGGTGGGGTGCAGAGGTACGCCACCAACTCCGCGACCTCCTCCGGCTCGATCAGCCGCTTGATCGCCGCGCGGGCCAGCATGATCTTCTCGACGACCTCGGACTCGGGGATCCCGTGGGTAACCGCCTGGTCGGCGATCTGGCTCTCCACCAGGGCCGTGCGGACGTACGCAGGGTTGATGCAGTTGGCCGTGACACCGTGCGCCGCGCCCTCCAGCGCCACCACCTTCGACAGCCCTTCGAGGGCGTGCTTCGCGGAGACGTACGCCGCCTTGTACGGCGAGGCCCGCAGCCCGTGGACGGAGGAGATGTTGATGATCCGCCCCCAGCCGCGGGCGTACATGTGCGGCAGGGCGCGCCGGATGATCAGGAACGGCGCCTCCACCATGACCCGGTGCAGGTGGGAGAAGCGTTCGGTGGGGAAGTCCGGCACCGGGGCGACGTGCTGCAGCCCGGCGTTGTTCACCACGATGTCCACGTCCGTGTCGAGCCGGTCCACCGCCTCGGCGTCCGCGAGGTCGATCCCCTCGGCCCGGCCGCCCGCCTCGGCGGCCACCGCCTTCGCCGCCTCGACGTTGCGGTCCACCACGAGGACGGCCGCTCCGGCCGCCGCCAGCCGCAGGGCACAGGCGCGACCGATGCCGCTGCCGCCCCCGGTGACCAGGGCGGTCCGACCGGTGAGGTCGACGTTCACGACGTGGGGGACCGCCACGGGTTCTGCCGTCATGGCGCACAAAGTTACGAGTTGTGTGGCCGGGCGCACATGGGGTCGCGACACATACTCGGCCCCCAAGGTGTGTGGGGGATCGCGGGCGCCGTGGCGGGGTGCCCCCGGCACGGCGCGGCGGGTGCTCGCCGCCGGCGGAGAGGTGTCGGTGGGGGATGGCAGAGTGCCGGTCGGGTCGGTGGTCGCGGGCGTCGTGCCGGCGGGAAGAGGGGGCGGTGACGTGGCGGAGGCGACGGGAGCGCGGCGCACCCGAGGCGCCGGTGCGGACCGGGCCGGTCGGGGCGGCGCGGGTCACGGCGAATCCGGTCAGGGCGGCGCGGGTCAGCGTGGTGGCGCGCGGCGCCGCGGCGGGGCGCGCCCCGCAAGCGCGTGCCCGGCCCGGGACGGCGCGGCCTTCGAGAGCACCCTGTTCCGCTGGTCGGGGCCCGGTGGCTGGGTGTTCGCACCGGTGCCCGCCGAACACGCGCCGGAGACGGCCGGTCCGTTCGGGCGTGTCCCGGTGACCGCCACCGTGGACGGCCGGACCTGGGCGACGAGCGTCTGGCGTGGGCGCCAGGGCGACTGGCTGCTCGCCGTGCCGGCTCGGATCCGGGGCGGCAAGGACGACGGCGACCGGGTGAGCGTGGTGATCGCGGTGGACCCCGCACGGTGGTGACCGCGCGGAGCGGGACGGCGCGGGCCGCGGGATCATGGGCCGCACCCGGGTCGGTGTCAACCGGCGTGTCCCGTGGAGCGCCTGTTCGAGAGCATCGGTAGGGTGTCGAACACACGTACTGCTGGCGGCTGGGGGAGGAGGCGGCGTGCGCGTGCTCGGCGTCGACCCGGGGCTGACCCGCTGCGGCGTGGGCGTGGTCGAGGGCATGCCCGGCCGGGCGTGCACCCTGGTCGCCTACTACGTGGTCTACACCGACCCGGCCGACGAGCTGCCCGTCCGCCTGCTGCACCTCGACCGGTCGCTCACCGAGCTGGTGGCCGAGCACCGCCCCGAGAGCGTGGCCGTGGAGCGCGTGTTCAGCCAGCACAACGTCCGTACCGTGATGGGCACCGCCCAGGCCAGCGGGATCGCCGTGCTCGCCGGCGCGCGCGCCGGGCTGCCCGTGCAGACGTACACCCCGAGCGAGGTGAAGGCGGCCGTGACCGGCTCCGGTCAGGCCGACAAGGCGCAGATGACGGCCATGGTCACCCGGCTGCTGCGGCTGCCCGAGCCGCCCCGACCGGCCGACGCGGCGGACGCCCTGGCCCTGGCCATCTGCCACATCTGGCGGGGCGGCACCCGGTCCAAACTGGCCGCCGCCGCCGACCGGGCCCGACGAGGAGGAGTCAGATGATCGCCAGCGTGCGCGGCGTGGTGACCGCGACCGGCCCCGACCAGGCCGTCATCGAGGTCGGCGGCGTGGGCCTAGCCGTCCACTGCGCGCCGGGCACCCTCGCCGAGCTGCGCGTGGGCCAGCCCGCCCGGCTGGCCACCAGCCTCGTCGTCCGGGAGGATTCGCTCACCCTCTACGGCTTCGCCGACGACGATGCCAAGCAGCTCTTCGAGCTGCTGCAGACCGCCAGCGGGGTCGGGCCCCGCCTCGCCCAGGCGGTGCTCGCGGTCCACACCCCCGACGCGGTCCGCAAGGCGATCGCCAACGCCGACACCGCGGCCCTGACCCGGGTGCCCGGCATCGGCAAGAAGGGCGCCGAGCGCCTGGTGCTGGAGTTGCGTGACCGGATCGGCCCGGTGCCGGTGGGCGCCGACGGCGCGGCCGGCGTGACCGGCGGCGCCTGGCCCGAGCAGGTGCGTCAGGCGCTCGTCGGGCTCGGCTGGACGGCCGCCCAGGCCGACCAGGCGGTGGCCGCCGTCGCGGAGACCGTCGACGGGCCGACCCCGCCCGTTCCGGTCCTGCTCAAGCAGGCCATCCGGCTGCTGGGCCGCACTCGATGACGGGTCCGGACGACGGCGGCCTGGTCTCGGCGTACGTCAACGAGGCGGAACGGGACGCGGAGGCCAGCGTCCGGCCGAAGCGGTTGGACGAGTTCATCGCTCAGCACCGCGTCCGCGACCAGCTCGACCTGCTGCTCAAGGGCGCGATGCGGCGGGGTAGCCCACCGGACCACATTCTGCTCTCCGGGCCGCCCGGCCTGGGCAAGACCACCCTCGCCAACATCGTCGCCGCCGAGCTGGGCTCCGGCATCCGTGTGACGAGTGGCCCCGCCATCGAGCGCTCCGGTGACCTCGCCGCCATCCTGACCAGCCTCGGCGAGGGCGACGTGCTCTTCATCGACGAGATCCACCGCATCGCCAAGCCGGCGGAGGAGCTGCTCTACAGCGCGATGGAGGACTTCCGGGTCGACGTGGTGGTCGGCAAGGGGCCGGGCGCCACCGCCATCCCGCTGGACGTGGAGCCGTTCACCCTGGTCGGCGCGACCACCCGCTCCGGCCTGCTGACCGGCCCCATGCGGGACCGCTTCGGCTTCGTCGCCCACCTCGACTTCTACTCCCCGGCGGACCTGGAGTCGCTGCTGCACCGTTCGGCGCGGATCCTGGGCGTGCCGATCACCGATGACGGCGCCGCCGAGATCGCCGGGCGCTCCCGGGGGACGCCCCGCATCGCCAACCGGCTGCTGCGCCGGGTGCGGGACTTCGCGGAGGTCCGGGCCGACGGTGTGGTCACGCTGGAGACGGCGCGCGCGGCGCTGACCGTGTACGACGTCGACGCGCTCGGCCTCGACCGGCTGGACCGCGCGGTGCTCACCGCGCTCGTCGACTCGTTCCGGGGTGGGCCGGTCGGCCTCTCCACCCTCGCGGTGGCGGTGGGGGAGCAGCCGGACACGGTCGAGGAGGTCTGTGAGCCGTTCCTGGTCCGGGCCGGTCTGCTGGCCCGTACGCCCCGCGGGCGGGTGGCCACGGAGGCTGCCTGGCGTCACCTGGGGCGTACGCCACCGAATGGTACATTTGGTGCCGATACCCCTCCCGTGCCCGATCTGTTCTCGACAGCGCCCGATCAGCCGTGATCCGAACGTGATCTGTGCCGCATTCGGCGTTCCCAGGTGCAGGGATTAGACTCGCCGCGGTCTGTACAGGATGTGAAAATCCGCTTCCGCTCCGGCGTCCGCGCCGGGCGTGGGGGCCAATGGGAAGGTCAACATCGTGCATTACGCACAATCCGCAGGCGGGTCGGGCAGCCTGATGCCGATCCTGATGATCGTGCTGCTCTTCGGCGTCATGTACTTCATGATGATCCGCCCCCAGCAGCGGCGCCGTAAGGAGGCGGAGGCGATGCAGTCCGCGCTCTCCCCCGGCGACGAGGTCGTGACGATCGGCGGGCTCTACGGCACCGTCACCGGTGTCGACGACGAGACCGTGCTGCTCGAGGTCGCCCCCGGCGTGCAGACCCGGTACGCCCGTCCGGCCATCGCCCGGGTGGTGACGCGGGCCGAGCTTCCGGCCACGCCGGCCACCGAGGACGCGGACACCGTCAAGGAGTGACCCGCCGCCTGTCCGAGCGGCTCGTCCGCCGCTCGGGTCGGGCCGCGGTCGGGACGTGAAAACTGGATAGTCGGGTCGACGCCGGGCGTCGGCACGGCTCCGGGACCCGGTCGGCGCCCCGCGCCGTCCGCCGGAGCGCGGTGCCGCCTGTCCCGTGGGCGGCCCGGGTGGACCCGTCGGCCGGTGCCCCGGCCGACCCGTCGCCGCCCGCGGCGGCGTGACCGTTACAGGGAGACAGGACAGCCGTGGCACCACCTCAGGGACAGATGCGCCCCGGCCGGCAGTTGGCCGTGCTGGCGGGCATCTTCGTGGTCCTCTATCTTTTGGTGTTCTTCACGGGAGGCGCCAAGGGCAGCTTCACGGACCGGCTCGAGCCCCGGCTCGGCCTGGACCTGATCGGCGGCACCCGGCTGACACTCGAGGCGAAGAACAGTGTCAACGGTGAGGCGCCGACGGCGGAGAACCTCGAGGAGGCCCGCCAGATCATCGAGAACCGGGTCAACGCGTTCGGCGTGGCCGAGGCCGAGGTGGTCACCGAGGGCAACCGGAACATCGTGATCTCCCTGCCCGGCGAGAACCGCGACCTGACCAACGTGGGCACCCCGGCCGAGCTGCGTTTCCGCAAGGTGCTCAAGGCCGCTGACGGCAGCGGTGCCGTCCCCGCCCCGGCCGCGACGCCGACCCCCTCCGGCAGCGCCACCCCGAGCCCGTCGGGCAGCGCGAGCCCGTCGGGCAGCGCGAGCGCGACGCCGTCGGGCAGCCCGTCCGCGAAGGCGACCGCCTCGCCGTCGGGCGGTCAGGGCGGCATGGCGCCGACGCCGAGCACCAGCGCCTCCCCGAGCCCCTCCGCGTCGGCGTCGCCGAGCGCGTCGCCCTCGGCGAGCGCCAGCGCCGCGCCGGCCCCCGGTATCGAGGAGCAGCGCAAGGCCGTCGAGCAGAAGGTCGGCGCGGCCGCCTGGTCGGCCGCGAACGGGCTGCAGGGCCCGGCGGACCTCACGACCGACCCGTCGCTGGCCGACAAGCTGAAGCCGTTCGGCACGCTGACCCCGGAGGAGGTCGCGGTCCTGCCGGCGCAGATGCAGTTCAACGTGCCGACCATCGGCTGCGCCCAGCTCGACAAGCGTCCGCCGGGGTCGATCTCGGACCCGAACCAGCAGGCGGTGGCCTGTGAGGGCGGCGCCGCGAAGTACCTGCTCGACCAGGCGAAGGTGCTCGGCACCGACGTGGACGACGCCAGCGCCGTCATGGACCAGACCAACTCCTGGGTCGTGAGCCTCAACTTCACCGGTGGCGGCCAGGACAAGTGGACCAACCTGACCCGCGAGGCGTTCAACAACGAGGGCAACGCGTGTGACGCCTCCGCCCTCGGCCAGGACGGCAAGTGCCGCGTGGCCGTGGTGCTGGACAACGAGATCGTCTCCTCGCCCGAGATCCAGGGCGTGCTCACCGGCGACTCGCAGATCACCGGCAGCTTCACCCAGAAGGACGCCAGCACCCTGGCGAGCCAGCTGCGCTACGGCGCCCTGCCGGCGACCTTCGAGCCGCAGGAGCAGCAGAACGTCTCCGCCACCCTGGGCGCCAGCCACCTGCGGGCCGGTCTGCTCGCGGCCGGCATCGGCATGCTGCTGGTCATCATCTACGCGTTCTTCTACTACCGCCTGCTCGGCTCGGTGATCTTCCTGAGCCTGGTGCTCTCCGCGCTGCTGGTCTTCGGCGCGCTGATCGTGCTCGGGCGGCAGATCGGCTTCACCCTGACCCTCGCCGGCATCGCCGGCTTCATCGTCTCGCTCGGTGTCGCCGCGGACTCGTTCGTCATCTACTTCGAGCGGTTGAAGGACGAGATCCGGGAGGGTCGCAGCCCGCGCAGCGCCGTGCCGCGCGCCTGGGCCCGCGCCCGCCGGACGATCATCTCCGCCAACGCGATCTCGATCCTCGCGGCGGTGGTGCTCTACATCGTCTCGGTCGGCACGGTGAAGGGCTTCGCCTTCGCCCTCGGCCTCGCGACGATTCTCGACCTGGTCGTGGTGTTCCTGTTCCGGCATCCGATCATGACGATGTTCGCCCGCACGCAGGCCTTCCTGTCGCCCCGGGTCAGCGGCCTGGGCCGCGTCCTGCACGCGGCCGAGGCCGAGCAGGCAACCAACCGCCCGTCCCGTGTGAAGGAGGCCTGACATGGCCCGCAGCGGTCTGGCCACCCGCCTCTACCGGGGCGAGGCCGGTCTCAACATCATCGGCAGGCGCAAGCTCTGGTTCTCGCTCGCCAGTGCCCTGGTGCTCGTCGCGTTGTTGAGCTTCATCTTCCGGGGCTTCACCCTGGGCATCGAGTTCGAGGGCGGCAACTCCTTCCAGGTGCCGGCGAGCGTCGGCACGCTGAACCAGGCGGAGGAGCGGGTCAACACCATCCTCGGTGACGAGGCCGGCGGCGCGAGGGTCGAGTCGGCCCAGCGGGTCGGCGGCGCGGGCGGCGAGTTCTACGAGTTCCGCACCGCCGTGCTCGACTCGGAGGAGGCCAACGCCGTCAAGTCGGGGCTGGCGCAGGAGTTCAGCCTCAACGAGGACCAGATCAGCGCCAACCAGGTCAGCGCGGCCTGGGGTGGCCAGTACACCGAGCGCGCCGTGCTCGGTCTGGTCATCTTCATCGCGCTGGTGATGCTCTACCTGATCATCCGGTTCGAGTGGCGGATGGCCGTCGGCGCGGTCTCCTCCCTGCTGCTCAACCTCGTCCTCACGGCCGGCGTCTACTCGCTTGTCGGGTTCGAGGTGACCCCGTCGACGATCATCGGTTTCCTCACCATCCTGGGCTTCGCGCTCTACGACGTCGTCGTGGTGTTCGACAAGGTCCAGGAGAACACCCGGGGCATCACGGCGAGCAACAACCAGACGTACGGCGAGGCCGCCAACCTCGCGATCAACCAGACCCTCATGCGGTCGATCAACACCAGTCTCGTGGCGCTGCTGCCCGTCGGTGGTCTGCTCTTCATCGGTGTCCCGCTCGGCGCGGTCACCCTGCAGGACCTGGGTCTGGTGCTCTTCGTCGGCATGCTCGTCGCGGTCTGCTCCTCGGTCTTCTTCGCCACCCCCGTGCTGGCCACGCTCAAGGACTTCGAGCCGCGCATCCAGGCGCACACGAAGCGCGTCCTGGCCCGGCGCGGGGCGATCGCCCGTGGCGAGCTGACCCCGAAGGGCACCCCGCGTCCGGCCGCGGGCGGGGAGCCCGTCGACGCGGAGGCCGCCGCGCTGGCCGGTGCCGCCCCGAAGGTGGGCGCCCGTCCGGCGGGCAAGCGGCCGACCGGCGCCCGCGGCGGGCGGCCGAGCGGCGGTGGCGGAAACCGGCCGGGCGGCGCGAAGCGGCGCTGACCGGGCGGCCGGGCCCGACCCGGTAGGAACGCACCTGACGGCGTCCTGCATGCTGTGCGAGCAGCAAGCAGGACGCCGTCGTCGTCGGAAGGGAGACGGGAACCGCCGTGACGGAGACCCACAGCGCCGAGGTGCGCGGGGACAGCGGTACGGAGATGGCTCGGCTGGTGGCAGGCCGGGTGCTGGACGTGCCGGACTTCCCCAAGCCGGGTGTCGTGTTCAAGGACCTGATGCCGCTCTTCGCCGACGGGGACACCTTCCGCGAGGTGATCGACGGGATCGTGGCGTACCACGGGCGTGACTCGTTCGACGCCGTGGTGGGCATCGAGGCGCGCGGCTTCGTGATCGCGGCGGCCATCGCCTACGCGACCGGGGTCGGCGTCGTGCCGGTACGCAAGGCGGGCAAGCTCCCGCGGGCGGCGTACTCGGCCTCCTACGCCCTGGAGTACGGCGAGGCGACCCTCGAGGTGCACCAGGACGCGTTCACCGCCGGCCACCGGGTCCTGGTGGTCGACGACGTGCTCGCCACCGGTGGCACCGCGGCGGCGACGCTGGACCTGGTCGAGCGGGCCGGCGGCACGGTGGCCGGCTTCACGGTGCTGCTGGAGCTGAGCTTCCTGGGCGCCCGGGAGAGGCTCGCCCCGCGTCCCGTTCATGCCCTGCTGACCGTTTGACCCCGACGGCCGTCGGACGGACCCGGCGCGGTCCGTCCGGCGGAGCGGCAGGGGACCGTCCGTGCGGGTAGCATTGCCCTTTGCTGACGCCGGCGGTGATCCGTCCGGCGGCGCGAGACCAGGCCGGCCCCACGGTCGGCGTGATTCCGGCGAGCGGTGAGGAGGCCGGTGTCCCACGATGTCGTCCCTCCGATGGAGGGCACGGTGCACCCGACAGGCGACGCGGACGGCTCGGTGACCGACCGGAACGGTGACGCGACGGCCCGGGTGACGGGCTCTGGCAACGGTCTGGCCGGTCCGGTCGAGGCCGTCCGTTCCGGCGCGGCCCGGCCCGCCGAGAACGTGGTGGTCCCGTTGCGGGGCGACGCGCCGGGGGAGCCGGTGCCGAGCGCCGGGTTCGCCCTGGCCAGCGCCCCCACCGGCCGCCGGGTGCGCGCCCGGTTGGCGCGGTTCAACGCGCCGTGGCAGACCTCCCAGGTCAGCGAGGTGCTCGAGCCGCTCATCGCGATGCACCGGGAGAACCACCCCAAGGCCGACGTCCGGCTGCTCCAGCGCGCCTTCGACACCGCGGCCCGCTGGCACTCCGGGCAGTACCGCAAGTCGGGAGACCCGTACATCACGCACCCGCTGGCCGTGGCCACCATCCTGGCCAACCTCGGGATGGACACCACGACGCTGGTCGCGGCGCTGCTGCACGACACCATCGAGGACACCGAGTACACCCTCGACCAGATGCGTGCCGACTTCGGCGGCGAGGTCGCGCTGCTGGTGGACGGCGTCACCAAGCTCGACAAGGTGAAGCTGGGTGACGCGGCGAAGGCCGAGACCATCCGCAAGATGGTGGTCGCCATGGCGAAGGACCCGCGGGTGCTCGTCATCAAGCTCGCCGACCGGCTGCACAACATGCGTACCCTGACCTTCCTGCCGCGGCCCAAGCAGGAGCAGAAGGCCAAGGAGACGCTGGAGATCCTCGCCCCGCTGGCCCACCGCCTCGGTATGAACACCATCAAGTGGGAGCTGGAGGATCTGGCCTTCGGCACGCTGTTCCCGAAGCGGTTCGAGGAGATCAACCGCCTGATCGGTGAGCACCAGCCGCAGCGCGAGGCGCTGCTGCGCCAGGTGACCCAGAAGGTGTCGACCGACCTCAAGGCCGCCAAGATCAAGGCGGAGACCACCGGCCGGCCGAAGCACCTCTACTCGATCTACCAGAAGATGATCGTGCGGGGGCGCGACTTCAACGACATCTACGACCTGGTCGGGGTGCGGATCCTGGTCGACACGGTGCGCGACTGCTACGCGGCGCTGGGCGTCATCCACGCCAACTGGCAGCCGGTGCCGGGCCGGTTCAAGGACTACATCGCCATGCCCAAGTTCAACATGTACCAGTCGTTGCACACGACGGTCATCGGGCCCACCGGCAAGCCGGTGGAGATGCAGATCCGCACCTACGCGATGCACCGCACGGCCGAGTTCGGCATTGCCGCGCACTGGAAGTACAAGGAGCAGAAGGGCACGCAGATCGTCGGCCCGCCGGCCCACATCGACGAGATGACGTGGCTGCGGCAGCTGCTCGACTGGCAGCGGGAGGCGGCCGACCCCAGCGAGTTCCTCGACGCGCTGCGCTTCGATCTGTCGAGCCAGGAGGTGTACGTCTTCACCCCGAAGGGTGACGTCATCCCCCTGCCGACCGGGTCGACGCCGGTCGACTTCGCGTACGCGGTGCACACCGAGGTCGGGCACAAGTGCATCGGCGCCCGGGTCAACGGCAAGCTGGTGCCGCTGGAGTCGACGCTCTCCAACGGCGACGTGATCGAGATCTTCACGTCGAAGTCCGACACGGCCGGCCCCACACAGGACTGGCTGGGCTTCGTCAAGAGCCCGCGCGCCCGCACGAAGATCCGCCAGTACTTCAACAAGGAGCGCCGCGAGGAGGCGATCGAGGCCGGCAAGGACGCGATCGTCAAGGCGATGCGCAAGCAGGGCATGCCGTTGCAGCGGATGCTCACCTCGGACGCGCTCATGGCGATCGCCCGGGACCTGCACCTCGCCGACGTCGCGTCGCTCTACGCGGCGGTCGGCGACAGCCAGGTCAGCGCCCAGTCGGTGGTGCAGAAGCTGATGGCCTCGTACGGGGGTGAGGAGGGCGCGGCGGAGGACATCGCCGAGACCGCCGTCGCCACCCGTCCGCCGCGCAGCCGGGCCAGCAGCCACGACCCGGGTGTGGTCGTCCGCGGGGTCAGCGACGTGTGGATCAAGCTGGCCCGCTGCTGCACCCCGGTGCCGCCGGACGCGGTCTTCGGCTTCGTCACCCGGTCCGGCGGGGTGAGCGTGCACCGGGACGACTGTGCCAACGCCGAGGACCTCAAGGCGCAGAGCGAGCGGGTGGTCGAGGTGAGCTGGAAGCTCACCTCCGCCTCGACGTTCCTCGTCGCCATCCAGGTCGAGGCGCTCGACCGGCACAAGCTGCTCGCCGACGTCACCCGGGTGCTCTCCGACGAGCGGGTCAACATCCTCTCCGCGACGGTGACCACCACCCGTGACCGGGTGGCGGTGAGCCGGTTCAGCTTCGAGATGGCCGACCCCAAGCACCTCGGGCACCTGCTGGCCGCCGTACGGAAGGTCGACGGCGTCTTCGACGCCTACCGGGTCACCTCGGGAGCCTGAGCAGGCCGACGGAAGCCGGAGCACCCCGGGCGACCTGAGCACGTGGCGACCTGAGCACGTGGCAATCCGGAGCCGCCCCGGCGACCACCGACCACCCGACAACGACAGTGCCCGCCGGTCGTCGACCGGCGGGCACTGTTCGTCTGCGCGGGGAGGGCTCAGCCCTGCGGCGCGCTCATCGTGAGGTCGTTGATGACAATCTCCTTCTTCGGGTGACCCCCACCGGCCTGCTGGGCGAAGGCCCCGTCGTCACCCGCGTTGGCCACGTCCTTCACGATGTCCAGACCGCCGGTGATGGTGCCGAGCACGGTGTAGTTCGGGTCCAGCGGCGAGTCGCCGTAGACGATGAAGAACTGGCTGCCCGTGCTGCCCGGCTGGCCGGAGTTGGCCATCGCGATCACGCCCTCCGGGTAGGGGGGACGCTTGTCGGTCGGCAGGTTCTCCTCGGCCATGCGGTAGCTCGGGCCGCCGGTGCCGTCGGTGTCCCGCCAGCCCTTGCCGGTGGCGCTCGGGTCGCCGCACTGGAGCACCTTGATGCCCTGGGTGACCAGTCGGTGGCACTTGGTGTTGTCGAAGAAGTTCTTCTCCGCCAGGTGGGTGAAGCTGCCCGCGGTGCACGGCACCAGGGACCGGTCGACCTTCGCGGTGATCTGGCCCAGGTTGGTGTCGATCGTCATCGTCTGGACACCGGTGTTGGACTGCTGGTTGGACGGCACGCCGACGTCCTTGATCTCCTTGATCCGCTGGTCGGCGGGGATCTCGACGTAGGGGCACTGGGAGAGGCCCTGTGCCGCCGTGTCGGTGCCGGTGGTCTCGTCGTCGCCACCCAGGCTGGTGGCCAGCCAGACGGTGCCGGCCACCACGAGCAGCAGGACGAGGCCCGCCCCGACGATCGCCTGGGTCTGCCGGCGCTTGCGGGCGCGGGCCGCGCGCTCGGCCATCTCCTTCTCGAGCCGGGCGCGTGCCGCCGCGCGCTGCCGCTCTCTGGTGGACGTCACGCCTGGATCCTCCTGGACTGTCTGTCTGGCGCGGTGGGTGCCTGCGTTGGGTGGGTGCCGCGGTCAGCCGGCGTTCGGGCTGGCCGAAGGGGTGGCCGAACCGCTCGGCGTCGCCGCGCCGGTGCCCGGCTCGCCGACGGTCAGGCTCTGGATCACCACGTCGGTCTGGGGCTTGACCTTGGCCCCCGACCCATTGTCCACGGTCGGCAGGCGGCCGATCTTCTCGAGGACGTCGAGCCCGCCGGTGACCTTCCCGACGATCGGGTAGCTGGGCTGGGCCGGGTCGTAGTCCTTGAAGAAGAGCAGGAACTGGCTGCCGTTGGCGCCCGGCGGGTTGCCGATCATGGCGACCGTGCCCTTCGGGTACGCCGCCGGCCGCTTCTCGGCCGGGCTGGCCGACGGGCTCGGCTCCGGGGCGTCCGGCAGGTTCTCGTTGTAGAACGAGTAGGTCGGGCCGCCCAGGCCGGTGCCGCTCGGGTCGCCGCAGCGCAGCGCGCCCTCGGCGGTGATCTCGTGACACGTGGTGTTGTCGTAGAAGGACCGGCTCGCCAGGTGGGCGATGCTCGCGCCGGCGCACGGGGCCGCGGCCAGGTCGAGCTCGGCGGTGATCGGACCGCCCTGGTTGGTGGTCACCGTCATCGCCCGGGTGCCGTCGGTGGGCAGGTTCTTGCTCTCCGGGGTGCCCACGTCCTTGAGGTTGGCGTTGGCGGAGGCGTCCTGCGGGGTCCAGAGGCAGACCTCGTCGGCGGCGGTGTTCTCCTTCGGCTCGGAGTCGAAGGCGCCGAGCGCCCACGCCGACCCGACCACGATCAGCGCGAGCACCACGGCGGCGCCCACCCCGGCCTGGATCTGCCGCCGGCGCCTGACCCGCGCCGCCCGACGGGCCATCTGCCGGTCGAGCTTGGCCCGCGCCAGTTTGCGCTGCCGGTCCCTGCTGGAAGCCACCCGTGCTCCCCTTCCTCTACCCTGGTCGTCACCGGCGCCGCGAGGCGCCGCGCGCCCGTGTGGGGCAGTGCGCCACGCCACACGCCCGCCAGAGTGTACGGCCACCGGCTGTGAATGTGGTGTACGAGGTCCTGGCTGGGCCTATCGGGGCGCATCACTGCGCCGGTCGGGGGTGGCGGGACGCATGGGTCCGCCGAATGCGGTCGCGCCGCCCGTTAGGCTGCTGACAGGAGTTCCGCAGCTCGACGGAAGGGGAGCGGACGTGCTCGTGGCCGGCTTTCCCGCCGACGCCTTCGGCACCAACTGCTACGTGGTCGCCACGGCGCCGGGGGAGCAGTGCGTGGTCGTCGACCCCGGCATCGGCGTCCTCGACCGGCTCGACGCCGTGCTCGCCGAGCACCGCCTGCACCCGGCCGCCGTGCTGCTCACCCACGGCCACCTCGACCACACCTTCTCCGTCGCGCCGGTCTGCGGGGCGCGGGACATCACCGCCTACGTCCACCCGGGCGACCGCGAGATGCTGGCCGACCCGGCGAAGGGCCTGTCGGCGGACCTCACCGCGCTCTTCGGGGGCCGGCTGCCCTACTCGGAGCCGGAGGACGTCGCCGAGCTGACCGACGGCGCCACCCTCACCCTGGCCGGCCTGGAGATCACGGTCGACCACGCGCCCGGCCATACCGGCGGGTCGGTGCTGTTCCGGATGCCCGGTGCCGGCTCGCGCTGGGAGGCCGACGAGATCTGCCTCTCCGGCGACGTGCTCTTCGCGGGCTCGATCGGTCGCACCGACCTGCCGGGCGGCAGCATGCCCGCCATGCTGGCCAGCCTGCGGGACAAGATCCTCCCGCTGGCCGACGACACCGTCGTCCTGCCCGGCCACGGCCCCACCACCACCATCGGCCGCGAGCGCGCGACCAACCCGTACCTCGTCGAGGTGTCGGGGTCCGGCGACGCGCGCCCGGCCGTGCCCACCCGCGGTCTGTAGCCACCGCGACCCACGAGCTCACCGCGCGGCCCGCGCGGCACCCAAGGAGTACGTCATGAGCAAGCCCACGCCCATCTCCGGCTTCCCGGAGTGGACGCCGTCGCAGCGGATGATCGAGCAGTACGTGCTCGACCGGATCCGCGGCACCTTCGAGCTGTACGGTTTCGCGCCGCTGGAGACCCGGGCCGTCGAGCCGCTGGACCAGCTGCTGCGCAAGGGGGAGACCTCCAAGGAGGTCTACGTGATCCGGCGGCTGCACGCCGACGACCAGGGCCCGAGCGGTGACGACGCGCTCGGCCTGCACTTCGACCTGACCGTGCCGTTCGCCCGGTACGTGCTGGAGAACGCCGGCAAGCTGCAGTTCCCGTTCCGCCGCTACCAGATCCAGAAGGTGTGGCGGGGTGAGCGGCCGCAGGAGGGCCGCTACCGCGAGTTCGTCCAGGCCGACATCGACATCGTCGACCGGGACACGCTCGCCTCGCACCACGAGGCGGAGATGCCGCTGGTGATCGGGGACGCGCTGCGCTCGCTGCCGATCCCGGAGGTCCGGATCCAGGTCAACAACCGCAAGATCTGTGAGGGCTTCTACCGGGGCATCGGGCTGACCGACCCCGAGGCGGCGCTGCGGGCGGTGGACAAGCTCGACAAGATCGGTCCGGCGAAGGTGGCCGAGCTGCTGGCCCAGACCGCCGGGGCGAGCGAGGCGCAGGCCAAGGCGTGCCTGGCCCTCGCCGAGATCTCCGCCCCGGACGCGTCCTTCGCCGACGCCGTGCGCGCCCTCGGGGTGAGCGACCCGCTGCTCGACGAGGGGATCGAGGAGCTGGTGCGGGTGGTGGAGACCGCCGCGGCGCACTCCCCGGGGCTCTGCGTGGCCGACCTGCGCATCGCCCGTGGCCTGGATTACTACACCGGCACCGTCTACGAGACCCAGCTGCGCGGCTACGAGCGGTACGGGTCGATCTGCTCCGGCGGCCGGTACGACAACCTGGCCAGCTCGGGCTCGGTCCGCTTCCCCGGGGTGGGCATCTCCATCGGCGTCACCCGCCTGCTCGGCCTGCTCTTCGGCACCGGCGGGCTGTCGGTCTCGCGGGACGTGCCGACGTGCGTGCTGGTCGCGGTGACCACCGAGGAGCAGCGGGCGGCCAGCGACCGGGTGGCGGACGCGCTGCGCCGGCGGGGCATCCCGACGGAGGTGTCGCCGAGCGCCGCCAAGTTCGGCAAGCAGATCCGCTACGCCGAGCGGCGGCGCATCCCGTACGTCTGGTTCCCGGGCGCGGAGGGCGCGGGCGACGAGGTGAAGGACATCCGCTCCGGTGACCAGACTCCCGCGACGGCGGATTCGTGGGCCCCGCCCCCCGCTGACCTGAAGCCCGTGGTGAGCTGACCCGCACCTCGACTCCCCGCGATCTCGCACGGCGCGCCCCGGGGAAGGGGGCGACGGCCCCGGCCGGCCGCGCGGATCGCGGGGGTCAGGGCGCGGGCGTGATCGGGTAGATCAGGCAGGTGCTGGTGGCGTGGGCGATCAGGCGTGACCGGGCGTCGGTGACGCGTGCCTCCGCGAGCGCGGTGCGGCGGCCGCGCTGGAGCACCGTGCCCTCGCAGAGCAGGGTGCCGGAGTCGACGGTGACCGGGCGCAGGAACTTCACGTTGAGGTCCAGCGAGGTGTAGCCGACCCCGACCGGCAGGGTGGTGTGCACGGCGCAGCCGGCGGCGGTGTCGAGCAGGGTGGAGATGATCCCGCCGTGGACGGTGCCGAGCGGGTTGTAGTGGAACTCGCGCGGCACCAGCTCGACGGTGACCCGCCCCTCCTCGGCCGTCATCCGGGACATGTCGAGCAGGTGCATCACGGGCGGGGCGGACAGCTCGCCGGCGAGCATCGCCCGGAGGGTCTCCAGGCCGCTTCGCCGGCCGAGCTGCGCGGCGTTCTCGGCGGGGTCGGCCCAGGAGAAGGTACGGCTGCGCGCCGGTTCCTGCGTCTGCGTCATGGACTCAGCCTCGCAGCGCGTTGCTGAGTCTGTCAACAAGACCTAGCCTGGTCGGCATGAGACCCGAGGCGCTGGACTGGTCGGTGGAGAACTGCACGATCGCCCGCGCGATGGAGATCCTCGGCGAGCGGTGGACCCTCGTGGTGCTCCGGGAGGTGTTCAACGGCGTCCGCCGCTTCGACGACATGCGCGTGCGCACCGGCATCCCGCGTCAGGTGCTCACCAACCGCCTGGCCGGCCTGGTGGAGCGGGGCGTGCTGCGTCGCGAGCCGTACCGGGAGCCGGGGAGCCGGGTGCGGCACGAGTACCGGCTGACCGAGATGGGCCTGGACCTCTGGCCGGTGCTCGTCGCCGTGCTCGGCTGGGGCGACCGCTACCTCGCCGACCCGGACGGGTCGCCGCTGAGCGTCGGGCACCGGGACTGTGGCGCCGAGGTCCGGGTCGAGCTGCGCTGCGACGGGGGGCACCGGGTGGGATCGGTGCGCGACGTGGTGCCCCGGCCGGGCCCGGGGGCGCGCCGCCGCGCCGGCTGACGGGCGGGCCGGTGGGCGGGACGTCTCGCCCCGCCCACCGGGCGTCACCAGCCGAAGCCGGCGGCGTACGAGACGCTGGCCAGGACCTGCTGGCCGGCCGCGTTCGGGTGGAAGTAGTCCCAACCGGAGAGCTGGTTGAGGCTGAACGGGTAACCGAACACCGCGTTGTCGTCGAAGTCGCAGTTCGGGCCGTACGCGGCGCAGGCCCGGGCGAGCTGGGTGTTGTAGTCCATGACCCGCTGGCGTACGCGGTCGCGCCGGTCCACGTCCGCGGGCGCCGTGGAGGTCGGGTTGGCCAGCATCGACTGGCAGATGCCGAAGAGCGACCAGGCCGTGCGAGCGCTGCCGCTGTCCTTGCCCACGAACCAGAGCCGGTGGATGTCCGGGATGCTGATCACCAGCACCCGGGCGCCGGGCAGGCCGGACCGCAGCCGGTTCAGGGCCGCGTCGATGTTGGCCCGGAAGGTGCCCACCGGCGTCATGCTCGACTCCGAGCTGGTGCACGCGTCGTTGGCGCCGATCAGCATCGTGACGTAGCCGACGCCCTGGCCGACCGCCGTGGCGGCCTGCCCGGCCATGTCGGCCGACTTGGCGCCGGAGCGGGCGTCGTTGTGGTTGCGGCCGTTGATGGCCGGGTTGACGGCGCGGATGCGCAGGTAGTGGCTGTTGACCGCGGAGTTGTCGCCGGTGCTGAACGACCGGGACGTGCAGTCGACGTACCAGCCGCAGGCGTTGAAGCCGCGGGTGATCGAGTCGCCGAGGCTCGCCATGGCGGTCGGTGGCGGGCCGGGATCGGCGACGGCGGGCGTGGCGGGGAGCAGGGTGAGCGCGGTGAGGGCGGCGAGCGGGACGAGCAGGCGCCGGATGGGGGACATGGTGGCCTCCGGATCGCGGTTGCCGACAGTGACGGGGCGGTGAGCAGATGGTATAGACGACCATCTGTGTCCACAATGTTTCCGTCCGGTGACCGCCGTCGTCGGGGCGAAAAGGGCAAACCGGGTCTTGCTTAGGATCTTAAGCATGTGAATACTTCAGTGAGTCCGGCCGGTTCCCCCAGTTCGGCCGGACCTTCCCGGGCCCTCGCCACTCCCGGTGCGGGCCGTCGCCCCCTCCCTGGAGGTTGTTGCATGCGACCCACGAGGTCCACACTCCGCCGCGCCGCCACCGTCGCCGTGGCCGGAACCCTGGTCGTCGGTTCGCTGATCGGCGCACCCGCCCAGGCCGCTCCCGCGGCGTCCCCCGACTCGGCGGCCACCCTCGCCGAGCGGCTCGGCGCGCGCTCCGCCGGCTCGTACGCCGACGCCAGCGGCAAGATGGTCGTCACCGTGACCGACGAGGCCGCCGCCCGCGAGGTCCGCGCCGCCGGCGCCACCCCGCGGTTCGTCCAGCGCGGCGCGTCCGAGCTGGCCCGGGTGACGTCCGACCTGGAGCGCAGCGTGAAGATCCCGGGCACCGCCTGGTGGACCGACCCGGTCACCAACCAGGTCGTCATCTCCGTGGACAGCACCGTGACCGGCGCCAAGCTGGAGCGGGTCAAGGCCGCCGCCGCGCGGGCCAACGGCGCGCTGCGGGTCGAGTCCGAGGCCGGCGTGCTGAGCACCCGAATCTCCGGCGGGCAGGCCATCTACGCGGGCGGCGGCGGCCGCTGCTCGCTCGGCTTCAACGTCCGCAGCGGCAGCACCTACTACTTCCTGACCGCGGGGCACTGCACCAACATCTCGTCGAGCTGGTACTCGAACTCCGCCCAGACCAGCCTGCTGGGCACCCGCACCGGCACCAGCTTCCCGGGTAACGACTACGGCATCGTCCGCCACAACAACTCGGCGAACGCGGCCGGCAACGTCTACCTCTACAACGGCAGCTACCGCGACATCACCGGCGCCGGCAACGCCTACGTCGGCCAGTCCGTGCAGCGCTCCGGCAGCACCACGGGCCTGCGCAGCGGCTCGGTGACCGCCCTCAACGCCACGGTCAACTACGCCGAGGGCAGCGTCTCCGGCCTGATCCGCACCAACGTCTGCGCCGAGCCGGGCGACAGCGGCGGCTCGCTGTTCAGCGGCGGCACCGCGCTGGGTCTGACCTCCGGCGGCAGCGGCAACTGCCGCACCGGCGGCACCACCTACTTCCAGCCGGTGACCGAGGCGCTCAGCCGCTACGGCGTCAGCGTCTTCTGATCCCCACCCCGCGAGCGGGCCGCCGGATTCGTCCGGCGGCCCGCGTCGCCTTCCCGGGGACGGCCGGCGAGGGAGCGGTCAGGTCAGGGAAGCCGACGGCGGCGCGGAGCCGGGCCGTGCGCCGGGCTGGTCGGCCCCTCCGGCACGGCTCCCCCGGGACCGACGGGCGGTGCGGCGTCGGCGGCCGGGGCGCGGTGCGCCCGGCGGGCGGACAGGACCGCCAGCAGCGGCCAGAGCGCGACGGCGACCGCCGTCACCCGCTCGGCCAGGCCGGTGCGTGACCCGCCGGTCACCTCGAACGCGAACCAGCCGAAGAGACCCAGCAGAACGACGGTGACGGTCAGCCCCACCGCCCGCCGGAACGCCCAGGGCGGCTGGGCGACGGGCCCGGCCACCGGGCCCCGCGGCAGCCGCAGCGCCGCGCCGGCGGGCCAGAGCGCCAGGGCGAGGACGGCCACCGTCGCCACGATGCCGTGGCCGAGGGAGCCGCCCACGGTCGGCCGGGGGAAGGCGATGAGTGCGATCGTGGCCACCCCGCCGACGGCGAGCAGGAAGCGGCTGGGCAGGCAGGCCGCGTGCAGCACGGCGGCGATCGCCACGTAGCAGGAGCCGAGCAGCACGAAACAGCCGATCATGATCCAGGGGTCGGTGGCGTCATGCCCGGCCAGCTCGCTGATCGTGTCCCGGATCGGGTCGTAGCCGCTCGGCTGGCGCGCACCCGCGACCGTCCATCCGGTCACCAGCAGCACGGGTGCCGCCGCCGCGGCGGCGACGGCCCACGTCGGTACGACGCGCATCCGGTCACGGTAGCCAACGCGGGAGCTCGCCGAGCGGCGTTCGGCGCCTCGCCCACCAGCGATTCGCCCCGGCGTGCCGGGTGCCCGGAGGAACGAGCGTCGCCCCTGACAGAATGCCGGTGAGGACTGTTCCACGATGAGGAGTTGCCAGCCGTGATCCGTACCCATAATGCCGGAAGCCTGCGCGCCGCGGACGCCGGCTCGACGGTGACGCTCGCCGGCTGGGTGGCCCGCCGGCGCGACCACGGCGGCGTCATCTTCGTCGACCTGCGCGACGGGTCCGGCGTGGTCCAGGTCGTCTTCCGCGAGGAGGACGCGCACGCGCTGCGCAACGAGTTCTGCGTGAAGGTCACCGGCGAGGTGACCCGCCGCCCCGAGGGCAACGAGAACCCGGACCTGCCCACCGGCGAGGTCGAGGTCACCGCCGCCGAGCTGGAGGTGCTCTCGGAGGCCGCGCCGCTGCCGCTGCCGGTGGACGACCAGGTCGAGGCCGGCGATGACGTACGCCTGCGCTACCGCTACCTGGACCTGCGCCGCAGCGGGCCCGCGAAGGCCGTGCGGCTGCGGTCCCGGGCCAACCAGCTGGCTCGCAAGGTGCTGCACGAGCGGGACTTCCTGGAGATCGAGACCCCGACGCTGACCCGCTCGACGCCCGAGGGCGCCCGCGACTTCCTGGTGCCGGTACGCCTGCAGCCCGGCAGCTGGTACGCCCTGCCGCAGTCGCCGCAGCTGTTCAAGCAGCTGCTGATGGTCGGCGGCATGGAGCGCTACTACCAGATCGCCCGCTGCTACCGGGACGAGGACTTCCGCGCCGACCGGCAGCCGGAGTTCACCCAGCTCGACATCGAGATGTCCTTCGTCACCGAGGACGATGTGATCGACCTCGGCGAGGCGATCGTCTCGGAGCTCTGGTCGGACCTGGCCGGCTACGAGATCCCCCGGCCGATCCCGCGGATCACCTGGCATGACGCGATGGCCCGGTACGGCTCCGACAAGCCCGACCTGCGCTACGGCGTCGAGCTGACCGAGCTGACCGACTACCTGCGGGGGACCGAGTTCCGCGTCTTCGCGGGCGCGATCGACGCCGGCGGCTACGTCGGCGCGGTGGTGATGCCCGGCGGCGCGAGCCAGACCCGCAAGGAGCTGGACGGCTGGCAGGACTGGGCGAAGGCGCGCGGCGCGCGCGGCCTCGCGTACGTGGTGCTGGACGCGGAGACCGGCGAGGCGCGCGGCCCGGTGGCGAAGAACCTCTCCGAGGCGCACCTGGCGGGGCTGGCCGACGCGGTCGGCGCGAAGCCCGGCGACGCGATCTTCTTCGCGGCCAGCACGAACACCCGTGAGGCGCAGGAGTTGCTCGGCGCGGCCCGGGTGGAGATCGCCAAGCGGGCCGGTCTGATCGACGAGAGCGCGTGGGCGTTCTGCTGGGTCGTCGACGCGCCGATGTTCGAGCGCGACGACGAGGGTGGCTGGACGGCCGTGCACCACCCGTTCACGTCCCCGAACGCCGAGTGGGTGGACCGGTTCGAGGAGGCTCCCGACCGGGCCCTGGCGTACGCGTACGACATCGTCTGCAACGGCAACGAGATCGGTGGCGGCTCGATCCGTATCCACCGGGGCGACGTGCAGCGGCGGGTCTTCGACCTGCTCGGCATCACGCCGGAGGAGGCGCAGGACAAGTTCGGCTTCCTGCTGGACGCGTTCAAGTACGGCCCGCCGCCGCACGGCGGCATCGCCTTCGGCTGGGACCGGGTCTGCATGCTGCTCGCCGGCGCGGACTCGATCCGCGAGGTGATCGCGTTCCCGAAGACCCGGGGTGGCTTCGACCCGCTGACCGGCGCGCCGACGCCGATCACCGCGCAGCAGCGCGCCGAGGCGGGCATCGACGCCAAGCCGAAGCCGCAGGCGGCGCCGCACGCGGGCACGGCCGGCCCCGCGGCCCCGGTCTCCGACCCCACCTGACCCACCCGGTCAGCTCTGGTCGATCAAGAGGTCTGCGCCATGATCGCGGGGTCCGGGTGACGCGGACCTCTTGGTCACCGGGTTGAGGAGGGGCGGCGTGACCGTTCTCGTCGTGGGCGCCAGCGGGTTTCTCGGCGGTGCGGTGTGCCGGCGGGCCGTCGCGGCCGGACGCCAGGTGGTGGGGACCTACCACTCGGGCGCCGTCGGGGTGGCCGGGGTCGAGGCGCACCGGCTCGACGTGACCGACCGCGCCGCCGTGCGCGCGCTGGTCGCCCGGGTGCGGCCGACCGCGGTCGTCGGCACCCCCTACCGGTACGGCGACTGGGCGGTCACCGCCGACGGCGCGGCGCACGTCGCGTACGCGGCCGCGGAGGTGGGCGCCCGGCTGGTGCACCTCTCCAGCGACGCGCTGCACGCCGGTCGCGACCGGCCGTACGGCGACGACGAGCCGCCCACCCCGGTCTTCCCCTACGGTGCGGCGAAGGCGGCGGCCGAGACCGCCGTGCGGGCCATCGACCCGGCCGCCGTGCTCGTCCGCACCTCGCTGATCGTGGGGGAGGGGAGCAAGCAGATCCAGCTCTGCCGGGACGCCCTCGCCGGGCGGGCGGTCCTGTTCACCGACGAGCTGCGCTGCCCCGTCGACGTCGTCGATCTCGCCGCGGCCGTCTGCGAGCTGGTCGACTCGGACTACGCCGGCCCGCTGAACGTGGCCGGCCCGGACGCGGTCAGCCGTGCCGACCTCGGCCGGCTGGTGGCCCGCCACGAAGGGCTCGACGCCACCGGCCTGAAGACCGGCACGGGCGCCGAATCCGGCCTGCCGCGCCCCACCGACGTACGCCTGGACTCCACCCGCGCCGCGGGGCTGCTGCGGACCCGCCTGCGCGGCGTGCGCGAACTCCTCGCCGCCTGACCGGCCGCTCGCCGACCCTCCGTCGGTGCACACTTCCTACGCACAACTATTGTGCATAGGAAGTGTGCACAGTTATTGTGCATGTATGGAGACCTCACCCCCCGCGCCGAACGAGCCGCGCACCGTCCAGGTCGACGCGCGGCAGATCCGCGTCCTGGCCCACCCGCTGCGGATGCGGCTGCTCGGCCTGCTCCGGGTGGACGGCCCCGCGACGGCCACCACCCTGGCCGGCAGGCTCGACACGAACACCGGGGCGACCAGCTACCACCTGCGGCAGCTCGCCGAGGTCGGGCTCGTCGAGGAGGACCCTGACCTCGGCACCGGCCGGCAGCGCTGGTGGCGGGCGGTGCACGACATCAGCAACTTCGAGCCCACCGACTTCGACGACGACCCCGACGCGCGGGCGGCGGTGCGGTGGATCGAGACCAACCAGGTGCGGCTCATGGCCGAGCAGGCGGAAGCGTGGCTGGCCGTCGCCGACGACCAGCCACGCGACTGGCGCGACGCCGCCGCGCTGAGCGACATGGTCCTGACGCTCGACCCGGCCCGGCTCCGGGCGCTCAACGACGAGCTGTGGCAGGTGCTGATGCGCTACCACGAGGGCCCGCCGCCGGACGGGCCGGACGCCCGGCAGGTGCACGTCTTCCTGTCCGCCTTCCCGCGGGTGGGGGAGAGGTGAGCGCCCTGAGCGTGGCCCAGGTGCGCCACCGCTTCCTGGTGCTGCACGGCCTGCGCTGGCTCCCCACGGGCCTCATGATCCCGGTGATGATCCTGCTGATGCAGGAGCGGGGGCTCTCGCTCTCGCAGATCGGCCTGGTCTCCGTGGCCCAGGGGATCGTCGTGCTCGCGCTGGAGCTGCCCACGGCCGGGCTCGCCGACGCGCTCGGCCGCAAGCCGGTGCTGGTGGCCGCGTGGGCGCTCAACCTCGCCTCGCTCGCCCTCTTCGCGGTGGCCGACTCGTTCGCCCTGTTCTTCCTGGTCTGGGCCCTGCAAGGGGTCTTCCGCGCGCTGGACAGCGGTCCGCTCGAATCCTGGTACGTCGACGCGACCCTGGCCGCCGACCCGGAAGCGAAGTACGAGGCGGGCCTCGGCCACGCGGGCACCGTCATCGGCCTCGCCATCGGCGCCGGCGCCCTGCTCGGCGGCGGGCTGGTCGCGCTCGGTCCGATGGGGCCGGTCAGCGCGCTCACCGTGCCGGTCCTGGCGGCCGGTGCGCTGCAGGTGGTGGCCCTCGTCGTGCTGCTGGTGCTGCTGCGCGAGGTCCGCCGGGCGAGGGGTGCGGGTGCGCTGCGGGCGTCGGTCGCCGAGGCGCCCCGGATGGTCGGGCAGGCGATCGGCCTGCTGCGCCGGTCCCGGGTGCTGCTCGCCCTGGTGGCGGTCGAGCTGTTCTGGGGCTTCGGCATGGTGACCTTCGAGTCGCTGCTGCCCGTCCGCCTCGCCGAGGTCGTCGGCGACGGCGAGCGGGCCGCGGCGCTGCTCGGCCCGGCGAGCTCCGCGGCCTGGCTGGCCCAGGCGGCCGGAGCGGCGCTCACCCCGCTGCTGCTGCGCTCGCTCGGCGCCGCGCCCAGCGCCGCCCTGCTGCGCGTCCTGCAGGGCGGCACCGTCGTCGGGATGGGGCTCTTCGCCGGCCCGGTCGGTGTGCTGGTGGCCTACCTCGCCTGCTACACGGTGCACGGTGCGTCCAACCCGCTGCACATGGGCCTGCTGCACCGCCAGGTCGACGGCCCGTACCGGACCAGCGTGATCTCGCTGAACTCCATGATGGGCCAGCCCGGGTTCGCGATCGGCGCCGTGGGGCTCACCGCGCTCGCCGACGCGGTGAGTGTGCGCGCCGCGATGCTGGTCGGCGCGGTGGTGCTGGCCGTCGCCGCCCCGCTCTACCTGCCCGCCTGGCGCGCCGGCCGAGGCGCCGCCGGTGCGGCGGACACGCCGGACACCTCCGGGCCCACGCCACCGTCGACCCCCGCGGGCGACGCCGCCCCGGTGGCCGGCTCGGTGGGCTGAGGACCGGAGGGTATCCGCGGGGGGCGGGCGTCCGCCGGCCCCCCGAAGCTCGCCCGCGTGGCGCTCCGGCCGCCGCGCCGCACGGTGCGGGACGCGGACGGCGGGCGGTCCGTGTCGCTCAGCCCAGCAGCACGGAACTGCGGGTCACGGTGTTGGTGAAGCCGAGCCGCCGGTAGAGGCGGATCGCCCCGACGTTCGTGGTGTAGACACCGAGCGCGGCGTGGTCGTACCGGGCGAGCAGCGTGCGGGTCATCCCGGCGGTGAGCGCCGCGCCCAGGCCGCGCCCGCGTGCGGCCGGGGCGACGGTCAGCCCGGCGAGGAAGCCGACCTCGCCGCGGCTGCGGTCCGCCCCGCAGGCCACGAGCCGGTCGCCGTCACGGATGCCGTACCAGTCGACGACCCGGGGGTCACCCGGCCGCGACGTGGTGGTGGGAAACGCCTCGTCGATGAGCGCGGTGAGCGCCGGGTGATCGGCCTCGGTGAGGCGTACGACCCGCTCCTCGCCCGGCTGCTCCGGAGGCGGGGTGGTGGTCCAGAGGAAGTCCCAGTCCTCGTGCTTCGCCACCCGCAGTGGACCGGCCGGCCCGGTCGCGTCGAAGCGGGGCAGGTGCAGCCAGTCGCCGGCGCCGAGCGCCCCCTCGGCCACCAGCGCGGCGCAGACGTCCAGCGCGGCCCCCGCCGCGCCGAGCGCCGCCGCGGCGGGACCCTGCCGGGCGGGCAGCAGCCACACCACCGTGCCGTCGCGCCGGTAGCCGCGCGGCGCGCTGTCGCGCCACAGGGAGTGCCGGGCGTACGGGTGGCCTCCGGTGGCGGCCAGGACGGCGGCCCGACCCTCGAGCACCTGGTCGGCGATGATCATGCCCTCACCCTAGGAGCCACCGGTGCGGACCCGTCCGCCGGTGCCCCTTCGGGCCGCCGCGTCCACGGTGGAGATTGGCGACGGGACCGATCGGGTACATCCCGTGCCGACCTGACGGGAACCCCCACCGGAGGAACGACATGCTCGCCATTCTCGCGGCGATCGTATTCGGATTCGCCCTGCTCCTCGACCTGATGAACACCAACTTCGGCGCGCCGGACCTGTTCAACTGGAACACCCTCGTGCTGATCGGCCTGCTGCTGCTCGCGCTCTACCTGGCGGGCGTCGGCCGGGGACCGGGCGGCAGCGGCCGTGGCCGCTGGTACTACGGCCGGCGACCGGGCCGCGGCTGACCGGAACCGATCACCCAGGGCTGGGCCGCGGCGTGATTCCGGCGTCGCGGTCCCGGCCCGGTACTGTTCTCGTGATGGAGTCCGACGCCCTCTTCTCCCTCGGCGAGCCCGCCGGAGCGCCCAGCGCCCCCGCGGGCTCCGGTGTCGCCGACGGGTTCACCGCGGTGGGGCCGGATTCGCCCCTGCCCGTCCGGATGCGCCCGGCGACCCTGGACGAACTGGTCGGGCAGGAGCACCTGCTCGCACCGGGGGCCCCGCTGCGGCAACTGGTGTCCGGCGGCGCGCCCATGTCGGTCATCCTGTGGGGGCCGCCCGGCAGCGG
This sequence comes from Micromonospora xinjiangensis, assembly GCF_056150165.1. Taxonomy (NCBI): domain Bacteria; kingdom Bacillati; phylum Actinomycetota; class Actinomycetes; order Micromonosporales; family Micromonosporaceae; genus Micromonospora; species Micromonospora xinjiangensis. The sequence continues at coordinate 95,256 of NZ_JAXCFO010000009.1, forward strand.
CAAGACCACCATCGCGCACCTCGTCGCGCGGGCCACCGATCGCAGGTTCGTCGCGATGTCCGCGCTCTCGGCCGGCGTGAAGGACGTGCGCGCCGTCATCGAGACCGCGCGCCGCCAGCGCCGCAGCGGCGGCCCGCAGACCGTGCTCTTCATCGACGAGGTGCACCGCTTCAGCAAGACCCAGCAGGACTCGCTGCTCGCCGCGGTCGAGGACCGCACCGTCACGCTGCTCGCGGCCACCACCGAGAACCCGTACTTCTCGGTGATCTCGCCGCTGCTGTCGCGGTGCGTGCTGCTCACCCTCCAGCCGCTCGACGACGACGCGGTCCGCGGCCTGCTGCGCCGGGCGGTCGCCGACGAGCGCGGCCTCGGCGGCGCGCTCACCCTGGAGCCGCAGGCCGAGGAGCACCTCGTGCGGCTGGCCGCCGGCGACGTCCGCAAGGCGCTCACCGCCCTCGAGGCCGCCGCGGCCTCGGCCACCGCGCTGGGCACCGGGCGGATCGACCTGGCCACCGCCGAGCAGGCGGTGGACGTCGCGGCGGTCCGTTACGACCGCGACGGCGACGCGCACTACGACGTGATCAGCGCGTTCATCAAGAGCATGCGCGGCTCGGACGTGGACGCGGCGCTGCACTGGCTGGCCCGGATGCTGGTGGCCGGCGAGGACGCCCGGTTCATCGCGCGCCGCCTGGTGATCTTCGCGAGCGAGGACGTGGGCATGGCCGATCCGGGCGCGCTGAGCGTCGCCACCGCGGCCGCCCACGCGGTGGAGTACGTGGGTCTGCCGGAGGCGCAGCTCAACCTCGCCCAGGCGGTGATCCACATGGCCACCGCCCCGAAGTCCAACTCGGCGACCACCGCGATCGGCGCGGCGATCGCCGACGTACGCGCCGGACGGGGCGGCCCCGTCCCGCGAGGGCTGCGCGACGCGCACTACGCGGGCGCCCGCGGTCTCGGCCACGGCGCCGGTTACCGCTACCCGCACGACGACCAGCGCGGCGTGGTCACCCAGCAGTACGTGCCCGACGACCTGGTGGGCACCGACTACTACCAGCCCAGCCAGCACGGCGCGGAGCGCGCGGTGGCCGCCCGGGTGCCGCTGCTGCGCCGGATCGTGCGGGGCCTGCCCGCCCCGGCGGCCCGCCCCGAGACGCCGGAGCCACCGGCGGAGCCGGGCAGGCGCGCGTCGACGGCACGGGCGGACGCCCCGGGGGAGCGACCGGCGGGTTCGGCGGCGGACCCGGTCCCGCTGGCCGCGGCGGTCAACGGCGACCGGTCGGCGGGCCCGCGTGGCGCCGGCGCGGCACAGGAGGGCGGCAGCGGTGCCGCCGAGGAGGGGCAGCAGTGAGATCCCGTGGTGAGCGACCGGAGGACGGCCCGGACGAGCGGCGTGATTCCCGCGCCAAGGGCCGCCGCTGGGGGCGGAACCGGGCCGAGGCCGCGCCGGAGGAACCGGTGGTCGGCGAGGAGTTCGGCTGGATCGACGACCTCCGGTCGGCCAAGCAGCAACGCGCCGAGCTGGGGCCCGAGGGCGGAGAGCCGGGACCGGTACCGCGGGGCGGCGCGCCCCTGACGCCCGGCCACCCCGGCCCGGACACCCCGCCACCCGCGGGCGCCCCGATGCCGCCCGCCGCGCCCCCCGTACGCCGTGGCGGCCCCGACACGGGCGCCCGGCGTCCGGCCGACGGGCCGTGGCCCGGCGCGCCCGAGGCGCCGCCCGCCGCGCGCCGCCCGGAGCAGCGGCCACCCGCGCCGCCGCCGGGCGTCGCCGGCGTTCCCGGCGCCGCGCCGCCCCAGCCGGGCCGGCGGGGTGCCGCCGCGGTGCCCGGCCCCGGTCCGCACCCGACCTCCGGCCCCGGTCCGCACCCGACCCCGGGTGGCCCCGCCGGCCCGCAGGGTGTCCCGCCCGCGGCCCGGTCGGCCGCCGGCCCGCGGCCACGCCCGGTTCCGGGTGGGCCGGCGGGATCACCGGACGCCCCGCCCGTGGCCGAGCCGACCGGCGCCCGGCCCGGCGGTCGTCCCGAGCGGTCCGCCGCCGCGGGTCCGACCTCGGGTGGCCCCACCGGACATCCGCCCGCCGGCCCGGCGCCGCACCCGACGTCGGGCCCACCGGCGAGCCGCCGGCCGTCGCCCGGCCGCCGGAGCGCCGCCGAGCAGACTCTGTCGACCGGGAGCGTGCCCGCGGGTGGGCGGGCCGTCGCGCGCCCCGGCGAGGGCGTGCCCGTCGACCCCACCGAGCACGGCCCGGTCGCCGGGCCCGGTTCCCCCGGCCTGCCGCCGGTCGGTGCGCAGCCCGTCGCCCCCGACGGGCTCCACGCCGACGGGCCCGCGGAGCGCGGCCGTCGCGCCGGCGCGCGCCGCCGTGCCGGCCTCGACCCCGAGAACCCCGCCGCCTCCGGGCCCCTCGGCGACCGTCCGTCGTCGGGCGGTCGCCGACGTGCCGCCGACCCCGACCAGCCGACGGCCGCGCCGGTGGCCGGCTCGCCGATGCCCGCGAGCCCGGGTGGGGACGCGGTCTCCGGGCGGGACGGCGGGCGTCGCCGCCGCGCCGTCGAGGACACCGACGTCACCGCGCACGGTCGTCCCGGTCCCGCCGACCCGGCGGAGCCCGACCCGGGCCGTCGTCGTGCGACGGGTGGGGCGGAGGCCCCCGGTCGCCGTCGTGCCGAGGAGCTGGACGAGGGCGGCAGGCGTGCGGGGCGTCGTCGTGCCGCCACGGACGAGACCGACCCCGCCGCGCCCGGCCGGGGCGAGCGCCCCGAGCGCCCCGCCGACTGGCTGCGACAGGCGGGCCGGCCGCCGCACACCGACCCGAAGCTGCCTGTGATCAACCGAGCCGGTGCGGCCTCGGCGCCGCCACCGGCGGCCCCGGACCGGTCCACCGGCCGGCGGCCCGCCCCGGGCCTCGTCCCACCGGGTCAGGACCCGCCGGCCCCGCGCGGGGCCGGTCGCCGGACCAGGCCGCCGGGCGGGGATCCGACCGGCGAGCAGCCGACCGGTCCCCGCGTTCCCGGGCCCGCCGACGGCGCGACCGGTGGCCGTCACGGACTGCCCGGCGACCCGGCACAGGAGGAGCCGACCGGCCGCCGAGGCGCGGCGCCGCAGCGGCCGCTCGACGAGCCCCCGACCGCCCGAGCCGGCCGGCAAGCGTCGGCCGACCCCACCACGGGAAGCCTCGCCGGCCCGACCGGCACCGGCCGTGCCGTGCCGCGGCCCGGTTCCGAACCGACCTCCGGAGGTCCCGCCGGGCCGGCCCGGCCGGGCCGCGCGCCACGCCCCGGTACCGAACCGCGGCCGGGGTCCGGTCCGGACGGTCCGGCTCGTGGTGCGGCCCGCCCCGGCCCGGTGCCGCCCGTGGCGGGTCCGGAGGGTCCGGCTCGTGGTGCCGCCCGTCCGGGTGGGGTGCCGCCCGTGGCGGGTCCGGAGGGTCCGGCTCGTGGTGCCGCCCGTCCGGGTGGGGTGCCGCCCGTGGCGGGTCCGGAGGGTCCGGCCCGTGGTGCCGCCCGTCCCGACCTGCCGCCGCTGAGTGGTGCCGTCCCCCCGGGTCGCCCCGGCCCCGACGGTCCCGGCCGTGCCACCGACGCCACGGGCGAACAGGGCAGACCCCCGACCGCGGCCGCTCGCGCGTCTGCCCCGGGCCGGCCGGGCCCCGACGACCGAGTCGCCGGCCGGGCCCTGCCGCCGCAGCGGGAGCCCGGCCGGCCGGAACCCTCCGGTGTCTCACCGGTCCCCGGCCCCGGCCGCCCGCCGGAGCCGCCCGTGGCCGCCCGTGCCGCCGCCGTCGTGCCCCCGCCCCTCCCGGAAGCGGACGCTGCGGCGACCGATCCGGTGGAGCCGCCGCACCTGCGGCGCGCGCAGGACGAGGAGGACGCGCAGGCCGGTGGCGCCGGTGGGTTGCGCGGCGCGCGGTCCGAGCTGCGCCGGCAGATGCGTGAGCGCCGCCGGCTGCGGATGCTCGCCCTGGCGCTGGTCAGTGTGGTCCTGCTCGGTGCCGTGCCCGCCTACTTCGGCTTCCGTACGCTCAGTCGCGACCCGGTCTTCGACTCGCTCGACGAGTTGAACGTGCCGGGGTGGGCGGCGGTGAAGACGGTCGACGACGTCAGCGGCAGCCGCTGGTGCCTGCTCGACTGCCGGCTGCGCGAACGCACCCTCACCTCGGAGAAGTCGCCGGAGGAGACCGTCAAGGTCTACGAGGACGCGCTGCGGCAGGACGGCTGGCGGCCGTGGAAGGTGGCCCGGTGCCCGGAACAGGAGGAGAAGGGCAGCTACACCTGCTGGCGCAAGGACGAGCTGACGCTCGACCTCTGGGTACGCGCCCCGGCCTGCGTGCCGCCACCGGTCGACGGCGAACCGGCCATCGTGCCGTCTCCCGACCCGTCGGCCGCTGCGGAGACGTGCACCGGCTCGTTGGTGTCGGTGAAGGTCCGCAACGCGATCGACGACGAGCGGACCAGGCCGTTGCCCAGCACCGAACCGTCACTGCCCGGGGAGGATCTGCTCCCGTCGCTGACCGGAGACCCACTGGGCGAGCCGACACCCTCACCGTCGTGAGCCGATTTCCATCACGGACGGTAGGGTCTGGGGCTGGCAGGCCCGCCTGTTCCCGCTGACCGGCGACGGTCGTGCAGCGGCGGTGTGGGCACGGACGGTGGTGCGTTCCGGGAAAGTCCGGTTCGGTGCAACTGCTAGAGGAGGACAGGCGTGGGCATTTTGGAGGTCGCGGCGCTGATCGCGGCGATCGCGTTCGCGATGCTGGTGTTGATCCTGACCCTGCCCATCCTGCGGCTGCGGCACACCGTCGACGCCACCACCCGGATGATCAACGACCTGAACGACCGGACGGGCCCGCTGCTCGGCGACGTGAACACCACGGTGAAGAACGTCAACACCACCCTGGAGCAGGTGCAGACCTCCCTCGACGGCGTCAACCTCCAGCTCGCCAAGGTCGACACGATGACCGGCCACGCCCAGAACGTCACCGCCAACGTCGCCAACCTGGTCGCCGTGGTCTCCGCCGCCGCGGCGAACCCGCTGGTGAAGGTCGCGGCCTTCGGTTACGGCGTCCGGAAGGCGGCCGCGGCCCGCCGGCACGCGGAGACCGAGCGTGACGTGCGTGACGCCATCAAGCAGCAGCGGCGGGCCGCCCGGCGCGGCGAGCGCTGAGCGCCCCGGGCGAGACCGGGAGGTACGAGGGAACATGAGACGTTTGTTCTGGCTGGGCATCGGGCTGGCCGTCGGCGTGGTGGTGGTCCGCAAGGTGACCCGCACCGCACAGTCGTACACCCCGGCCGGCATCGCGAGCACGCTGTCACAATCTGCTGGCGGCCTGGTCGAGTCGCTGCGTAGCTTCGTGGAGGACGTCCAGGTCGGGATGGCCGAGCGCGAGCAGGAGATTCACCAGGCGTTCGCCCAGGGCGAGGCGTTCGACGACCAGTTCTCCGACCTGCGGGAGGATCCGCGGATCGGCGACCGAGAGATCTTTCCGGAGGAACACCAGCGATGAAGACGGCGGAGATCAAGCGGCGGTACCTCGCCCACTTCGAGGCGAACGGCCACGCCGTGGTGCCGTCCGCTCCGCTGCCCGCCATCAGCGACCCGAACCTGCTGTTCGTCAACGCCGGCATGGTGCAGTTCGTCCCCTACTTCCTGGGGCAGCAGACCCCGCCCTACCAGCGGGCCGTCAGCGTGCAGAAGTGCATCCGGACGCCCGACATCGACGAGGTCGGCAAGACCAGCCGGCACGGCACGTTCTTCCAGATGAACGGCAACTTCTCCTTCGGTGACTACTTCAAGGAGGGGGCGATCCCGCTCGCCTGGGACCTGGTCACCAAGCCGCAGGACCAGGGCGGCTTCGGGCTCGACCCGGAGCGGATCTGGGCGACGGTCTACCTCGACGACGACGAGGCGTACGAGATCTGGCGCCGCATCGGCATGCCGGCGGACCGCATCGTGCGCCGGGGCAAGAAGGACAACTTCTGGTCGATGGGCATCCCCGGGCCGTGCGGCCCGTGCTCGGAGCTCTACTACGACCGGGGTCCGGAGTACGGCCGCGAGGGCGGGCCGGAGGTGGACGAGGACCGCTACCTCGAGTTCTGGAACCTCGTCTTCATGCAGTACGAGCGGGGGCCGGGCATCGGCAAGGAGGACTTCCCGATCCTCGGTGAGCTGCCGGCGAAGAACATCGACACCGGCATGGGCCTGGAGCGCATGTCCTCGATCCTGCAGGGCGTCGACAACCTCTACGAGATCGACGAGATCCGGCCGACCCTGGACCGGGCCGCCGAGCTGACGGGCAAGCGGTACGGTGCGCGCTCCGGGCACGCGGCCAACGAGTCGCACCCCGACGACGTGCGGCTGCGGGTGATCGCCGACCACGTGCGTACCGCGCTGATGCTGATCGGCGACGGTGTCACCCCGTCGAACGAGGGCCGTGGTTACGTGCTGCGGCGGATCATGCGTCGGGCGATCCGGTCGGTGCGGCTGCTCGGCTGGCAGGAGCGGGCGCTCCCCGAGCTGCTGCCGGTGGCCCGGGACTGCATGGCCCCGTCCTACCCGGAGCTGGCCGCCGACTTCGACCGGATCGCCTCCTACGCGTACGCGGAGGAGGACGCGTTCCTGTCCACGCTGCGCGCCGGCACCACGATCCTGGACGTGGCGATCGCCGAGACCCGGGGCGCGGGCGGGACGGCCCTCTCCGGTGAGAAGGCGTTCCAGCTGCACGACACGTACGGCTTCCCGATCGACCTGACGCTGGAGATCGCGGCCGAGCAGGGCCTGCAGGTGGACGCGGAGGGCTTCCGCCGGCTCATGGCCGACCAGCGGGCGCGGGCGAAGGCCGACGCGCAGGCCCGCAAGACCGGGCACACCGACCTGTCGGCGTACCGGGCGGTGCTCGACGCGGGGGGTCCGGTGGAGTTCACCGGCTACACCGAGGTGACCCGCGAGTCGCGGATCCGGGCGCTGCTCGGCGCGGGCGGCCCGCTGGGCGCGGCCGTGGAGGGGGAGACGGTCGAGCTGGTGCTCGACACCACCCCGTTCTACGCCGAGGGCGGCGGACAGCAGCCCGACCAGGGCATGATCACGGTCGGCGGCGGTCAGCTGGAGGTGCTCGACGTCCAGCAGCCGGTGCCCGGTCTGATCGTGCACCGGGCGCGGGTGGTCCGGGGCGAGGTGCGCCCCGGCGAGGGTGCCTACGCCGAGATCGACACCAGCCGCCGACGGGCCATCTCCCGCTCGCACACCGCGACCCACCTGGTGCACCAGACCATGCGCAACTTCCTGGGCGAGTCGGCCACGCAGGCCGGTTCGCTGAACGCGCCCGGTCGGCTGCGCTTCGACTTCAACACCCCCACGGGGGTGGCGCCGAGCGTGCTGCGGGACGTGGAGCAGCAGGTCAACGAGGTGCTCCTCGCCGACCTGGAGGTGCACGCCTTCATCACCTCGCTCGACGAGGCGCGGCGGATCGGCGCGATGGCGCTCTTCGGTGAGAAGTACGGCGAGCAGGTACGGGTCGTCGAGGTCGGCGACTACGCCCGGGAGCTGTGCGGTGGCACGCACGTGGCGCGCTCCGCGCAGCTCGGCCTCGTGAAGATCCTCTCCGAGTCGTCCATCGGCTCCGGCGTACGCCGGGTCGAGGCGCTCGTCGGGATGGACGCGTTCAACTTCCTGGCCCGGGAGCACCTGCTGGTCTCCCGCCTCGCCGAGCTCTACCGGGTGCCGTCCGAGCAGGTCGCCGACCGGGTGGAGCAGACCGTCACGCAGCTGCGCGACGCGGAGAAGGAGCTGGAGAAGCTCCGTGCCCAGCTGGTGCTGGGCGGGGCGAGCGCGCTGGCCGCGCAGGCGAAGGACGTGCGCGGGGTCGCGTACGTCGGCACCGAGGCGCCCGAGGGTGCGGCCGGCAACGACGTGCGGACGCTCGCCCAGGAGATCCGCGGCAAGATCGACCCGGCGCGGCCCGCGGTGGTCGCGGTGGCGGCCCGCGGCAACGGCAAGGCCTCGCTGGTGGTGGCGGTGAACCAGGCGGCCCGCTCCCGCGGTCTGGCCGCGTCGGATCTGGTGAAGGCGGCCTTCTCGGGCCGTGGCGGCGGCAGCCCCGACCTGGCCCAGGGTGGCGGCCTGCCGGCGGCCGAGGCCCCGAACCTGCTACTCACCGTCGAGAAGGCGATCGCCGAAGCGTGATGGGCGACCATCGGGAACCGGGGTGGGTCGTCGGACCCACCCCGGTTCGCGCGTTCCGGCGAGGTGACACCCGGTGACCGAGCTGTCGCGGGGCGTGCGCCTGGGCGTGGACGTCGGGCAGGTGCGGATCGGCGTCGCCCGTTCCGACCCGCACGGCGTGTTGGCGACCCCACTGGTCACCGTGGCCCGTGACCGGACGGCCGCGCCCGACGCCACCCCCAGTGACCTGGTCGAACTCGCCGCCCTGGTGGCGGAGCACGAGGCGGTCGAGGTGGTCGTGGGCCTCCCCGTCGACCTCGCCGGCCGGCACGGGCCGGCCGCGATCCACGTGAAGGCGTACGCCGACCGGCTGGCCGATGTGATAGCTCCGGTGCCGGTGACGCTCACCGACGAGAGGATGTCAACGGTCGTGGCATCTCGTAGGCTGGCCGAGCGTGGCGTCCGAGGCAAGCGCCAACGCGCGGTGGTCGATCAGGCCGCCGCGGTGGAGATTCTGCAGAGCTGGCTGGATGCGCAGCGGAGGCGGACGTAATGATCGACGATCTCGACCTGGGCTTCGACGAGGCGGAGCGGGGGGAGAAGGGCCGACACCGACGCGGATACGTGCGCAAACGGAACGGCAAGGGCGGCGGTCGGAGCAAGAGCATCCTGGCGTTGCTGCTCGCCCTGGTCCTCCTCGGTGGCATCGGTGGCGGAGCCTTCTACGGCTTCGACCGGATCCAGAACTACTTCGTCACGCCCGACTACGACGGTGCCGGCACCGGTGAGGTCAACGTCGAGATCAAGCAGGGCGCGCTGATCGCCGACATGGCGGACGCGCTCTACGCGGCGGACGTGGTGAAGAGCCCCAAGGCGTTCATCGAGGCGGCGGAGGCGAACTCGCGCAGCAAGAACATCCAGCCGGGCCTCTACAAGCTGCGCAAGCAGATGAGCGGCGAGCACGCGGTCACCGCGATGCTCGACCTGAAGAACCGGATCGTCAACGGGATCACGATCCCGGAGGGCCGCACCGCCAAGAACATCTACAAGCTGCTCTCCGAGAAGACCAAGATCCCGGTGAAGGACTTCGAGGCCGCGGCGAAGGACCCGGCCGCGCTCGGCGTGCCGGACTGGTGGTTCACGCGCAGCGACAAGAAGAAGGTCACGCCGTCGATCGAGGGCTTCCTCTACCCGGACACCTACGAGATCCCGCCGAAGGCCACCGCCGAGAGCATCCTCAAGCTGATGGTGGACAACTTCCTCACCGTCACCGGGCAGATGGAGTTCGCGGACCGGGTGCAGAAGGAGCGCGGCGGCATCTCGCCGTACGAGGCGCTGATCGTCGCCTCGCTGGCGCAGGCGGAGGCGGGCAACAAGGACGATCTCGGCAAGGTCGCCCGGGTCGCCTACAACCGCGTCTACGGCGACTTCCAGTGCAACTGCCTGGAGATGGACGTCACGGTCAACTACTACCTGGAGCTGATCGGAAAGCCGACCAAGGCCTCCAAGGACATGACCGACGCCGAGCTCGACGACCCGAAGAACCCGTACAACCGCAAGCTGCGCGGGCTGCCGCCGACCCCGATCAACAATCCGGGCAAGGAGGCCATGGCGGGAGCGATGGACCCGCCCGCCGGCAAGTGGCTGTTCTTCGTGGCCATCGACAAGGAGGGGCACTCCGAGTTCGCGGAGACCTACGAGGAGCACCAGCGTAACGAGGCCAAGGCCCGGGAGGCCGGGATCATCTGATGGCGCAGCGACGGCGCGCGGCTGTGCTCGGCAAGCCGATCGGGCACTCCCTCTCCCCGGTGATCCACAACGCCGGTTACGCGGCGGCGGGGCTGGACGGGTGGTCGTACACCCGGATCGAGTGCGCCGAGTCGGAGCTGCCGGGCCTGGTCGCCGGCCTGGGCCCGGAGTGGGCCGGGCTGTCGGTGACCATGCCGGGCAAGGAGGCGGCGCTCGCCGTGGCCGACGCCGCCTCACCGGTCGCGGTGGCGGTCGGCGCGGCCAACACGCTGGTACGCCGCCCGGACGGCTCCTGGTACGCCGACAACACCGACGTGGCCGGGATGGTCGAGGTGCTCGCCGGTGCCGGCGTGGTGCCGGGCGCCGCGATGACCGTGCTCGGCGCGGGCGGCACCGCGCGGGCGGCGCTGGCCGCGGCGGCCCGCCTCGGCGTGCGGACGGTGACCGTGGTGGCCCGCCGGGGGGCCGCCGTCGAGGCGCTGCGCCCGGTGGCCGGCGCGGTCGGCGTGCCAATGGCCGGGGCGGCCTGGGTGGAGGCGGGCGCCCACCTGGGCGCCGACGTCGTGGTGTCCACCGTGCCGAAGGGGGTCGCCGACCCGCTCGCGGAGGCGGGCTCCTGGCGGCCGGCGACGGTGCTGTTCGACGCCCTCTACGACCCGTGGCCGACCCCGCTGGCCGCCGCCGCCACGGCGGCGGGCTGCCCCGTGGTGTCCGGCCTCGACCTGCTCCTCGCCCAGGCGGTCGGGCAGTTCGAGCAGTTCACCGGCGTACCCGCCCCGCGCGCGGCGATGGCCGCGGCGCTCGACGCCGCCCGCCGGGGGTGAGGTCACCACCGCCGGCCGGGTGCCGTCTTAGCCGACGATTAAGAAGCGCTTAGGTCGCCCTGACTTCCGCCCGACACCGGTTGGCCGTCGATACGCTGCTCTCCGTTACCGCACCGGACACAGGGAGTTTCCCGTGAGCAGGCACGGACAGCACCGCCTTCCCCGCAGCCGAGGCCCGCGGCGCAAGGCCCTCGCGCTCGGCGTCGTCGGCGTCTCGGCGGTGGCCGGCATCGTGGCGACGATGATGCCGCTGCTGGCGGCGGACGACCTGTCGATCACCGCGACCGCGGACACCACGGCGACGACGGTGCCGCAGGACGGGGACAACGCGGCCAAGACCACACTGGCCACCTGCCCGGCGCCCTGCGACGGGAATCCCCGCGGCGGGCGGGACGCCGTCGTGCGGTTCGCGGTGACCACGCTGCCGGCCACCGCGGTCAACGTCCGGGCCACCCTGCGGGTGCACGCCTGGCAGACGTTCGCGGCGACGGTGACCGCGCACGCCTCGACCGTCGACGCCCGGGCATCCCGCCCGGCCCCGGCCGCCCCCGGGCCGGCGTTGGACACGGTCACCGGGGTGCGGCCGGGCTTCAACGAGTGGGACATCTCGGCGCTGGTGACCGGCAACGGCACCTACACGGTCTCGCTCGCGCAGACCGGCCTGGACACTCGGATCTACTGGGCCGCCACCGAGAACCGTGACCCGCAGCTGCGCCCCCGCCTGCTCCTCACGTACGACGTCGGGGCGAGCCCGGCGCCGGCTCCCACCTCGGCCCGCCCGGCGCCGTCGTCGACACCGAGCGCGTCACCCAGCGCGCCGTCGAGGCCCTCGCCGACGGCCAGCCCCACCCGGACCTCCCCGAGGCCGACGCCGAGCACCTCGGTGGGGTCGGGGTCGGGCCGCTGCGGCGACGTGTCGGCGAAGCTCGTCCCCTCCTGCGGGGCCTGGTGGGGCATGTACTCCCCGACCAGCGCCGCGGACGGCTGGGACCACGGCCGGGCGGTCGCCGAGGTGGAGGAGCAGGTCGGACGCCGGTTCGACATCGTGCACCGCTACCACGACTTCTCCAACACCGGCAGCAACGGCGCCTTCCCGGACGTCTACGAGCGGGAGCAGATGCGTGAGGGTCGGTTGATGTTCTTCGCCTGGGAGTCCCGGATCTTCTCCACCGGAACGGTGCTGACCTGGGCGGACGTCTACAGTGGCCGGTACGACGCGACCATCGACGCGGTGGCGGGCCGGATCGGGGACACCGGGGTCCCGGTCTTCCTCGGCTTCGACCACGAGCCCGAGGACGAGCCGGCCAAGGGCAGCGACGCCGAGTTCGTCCGCGCCTGGCGGCACGTGCACGACCGGTTCGCGGCGGCCGGAGCGCACAACGCGGTGTGGGTCTGGACGATGATGGGCTGGTCCGGGCACTACGACCGGTACGCCGGTCTCTACCCCGGCGACCGCTACGTCGACTGGGTGGCGTACGACCCGTACAACTTCCACGTCTGCAACGGCAGCCGGACGTGGAAGAGCCCGAGCACCACGGTGGGCGGCTTCTACCGGTGGCTCGACGAGCACGGCATCGGCGCCGGCAAGCCGCGGATGCTCGCCGAGTTCGGCACCAACTTCGACGCGGCCGACCCGGACGCGAAGCGGCGGTGGTTCGAGGAGTTCCCGGCGGCGCTCAAGGCGCACCCGAAGATCAAGGCGGCGATCTACTTCAACTCCCCGGGCATGACCACCACCACGGCCACCTGCAACATGACGATGAACCACGACGCGGCGGCGCTGGCCGGCTTCACCCGCGCCGGCCAGGACAGCTACCTGCGGCAGCCGACCCGAGGGGGTGGCGCGACACGGTGACGCGCCGGTGACGCGACGTCGCCGGCCGGTGTCGGATCCCCGACTTCGCGGGGATCTGTCAGCTAGCGGATTCACTGACCGGCCAATCGGCGGATATCGCCCACCCCGGTTCGCAAGGCAGGCTACGCGAGTTCTCATCCATCTTGGAGGCGTAGCGTGCCCAAACTCCCGTTCCGTCGGCGCACCGCCGGAAGACTTCGCACCTGGGCGGGGGCGGTGGCGCTGACCACCGTCGCCGCGGTGGCGGCCGTGCCGACCGCGTCCAGCGCGGCCGTGGTGCCCGCCCCGCAGACGGCGACCCTGGTGTCCGCGAATCCGGCCGACACCACGCCGCACGCCAGGGACGGCGAGACTCGCGCCTTCGCACAGGTCGGCAACATGGTCTACGTCGGCGGCAGCTTCACCCAGATCCGGCGGACCGCCAGCGCCGCGTGGACCACCCAGCGTTACCTCTTCGCCTACGACCGCACCACCGGGGCGATCTCCACGACCTTCCTGCCGGTGCTCGACGGCGCCGTGAACACGCTGGTCGCGGGCCCGGGCGGCACGGTCATCGTCGGCGGCGCCTTCAAGAACGTCAACGGCGTCGCCCGCAAGAACCTGGTGGCGCTCAACCCGACGACCGGTGCGATCGTCGACAGCTGGGTGGGCCGCTCCGACGGCGGCACCGTCCGCGACCTGGTGCTGCACGACAACTGGCTCTACGTCGCCGGCGCGTTCAACTGGCTCAACGGTACCGCGCACGCCGGCCTGGCCCGGCTCAACGCCACCACCGGCGCCATCGACCCGAACTTCAACATCAACATCGCCACCGGGCGGCACGGCACCGCGCCGTACGTCTGGGCCATCGACGTCTCGCCCAACGGCCAGACCCTGGTCGTCGGCGGCAACTTCCTCACCCTCAACGGGCTGTCGCGCAACCAGATCGGCCTCGTCGACCTGTCGGGCACGCCCGAGGTGATCGACTGGAGCACCGAGAAGTACGTGGCCCCCTGCGCCGACCCCGCGACGTTCGTGCACTACGTGCAGGACGTGAAGTTCGGCGGCGACGGCAGCTGGTTCGTGGTGGGCAGCAACGGCGGCAGCGGCTGGCCGGCCGCGTACTGCGACGCGCTCGTCCGGTTCGAGACCGCCGCCCGTGGCACCGGCCAGATCGCGACCTGGGTCGACTTCACCGGCAACGACACCATCACCTCGGTCGAGGTCGCCGACAACGTGATCTACCTCGGCGGGCACTTCCGCTGGTTGAACAACCCCAACGCCAGCGACCGCGCCGGCTCGGGCGCCATCGACCGGCTCGGCATCGCCGCCGTCACCCCGGCCACCGGCATGCCGGTCAGCTGGAACCCGCGGCGCAGCGGCGGCTCGGCCCTGCCGTCCGGCGCCAGCAACTGGGGCTCCTCGGTGCCGGTGCTGTGGCGCGGCTCCGACGGCCTCTACTTCGGGCACAACTCGGACGGCATGGGCGACGAGTACCACGGCCGGCTCGGCATGTTCCCGCTCGCCGGCGGGCGCACCATCACCCCGAAGAACCCGCCCACCGCGACCACGGGCAACCTCTACCTCGGCACCGGCTCGGCGACGCTGGCGAAGGTGCCGTTCGACAGCACGAGCATCGGCACGCCGACCACGGTCAGCCAGCCCAACTACACCGGCGCCGGCGCGACGTGGCGGGTCTCCGACCGGATCTACTGGTCGCACACGGTCTCCGGCACCCCCACCGGCAGCCGGATCGACATCTCGATGTTCAACGGCGGCGCCATCGGCGCACCGTGGGAGGCCTCCGGCTACAACGACTGGTTCAACCCGGCGGCGATGACCGGGGCCTTCTTCCTCGACGGGCGGCTCTACTACACCCGCTCCGGGGCCAGCGGTCTCTACTACCGCTACTTCGAGATCGACGGCAACTACCTCGGCGCCACCGAGTTCACCCTGCCGACGAGCGGGGTGACGTGGTCGACCGTGCGCGGCATGGCGTGGGTGGGCGGCCGGATCGTCTACGGGGCCACCGACGGGACGCTGCGCAGCGTCCCGTTCGACCCGACCGCGACGCCGGCGGTGAACGGGTCGGGCGCTACGGTGATCGCCACGGCGGCGCCGGGGCTGAGCTGGTCGACCCCGTCGACGTTCTTCTCGGTGCAGTGACGGCTGACCGTTCGTAACCGAACATCGGTAGATTGTTCACCTCGGGCCGGCGGCGGGCGACCGTCGCCGGCCCGGCGGACACATGGGGGAGGGCTCGTTGGTCGGCGCCGGTGGCTTGCGCGGCGCGCGCCTGGTGCGTGCGGTCTTCGCGCTGAAACGTGGCTGGTACCGGCTCCGCTACCGAGGGCTCACCCTGGGTCGGGACGTGGAGATCCGCGGGCGGATCCGCCTGCGCCGCGGGGTGCGGGTGAGCATCGGCGACCGTACGCGCCTCAACAAGCTGGTCCGCTTCGCCGGGCCCGGTGAGGTGCGGGTGGGCGCGGACTGCCTGTTGAACGCCACCTGGATCGGCACCTGGACCTCGGTCACCGTGGGCGACCGGTGCCTGCTGTCGGACTGCGAGCTGCTGGACAACGACTTCCACAACCTGCCTCCCGGCCAGCGGCACGATCCGCCGACGCCGGCCACCCGAGCCCCGATCGTCGTCGAGGAGAACGTCTGGATCGGGGCACACGCGCTGGTGCTCAAGGGGGTGCGGATCGGCCGCGACTCCGTGGTCGGCGCCGCCACCGTGGTGCGCACCGACGTGCCGCCCGGCGTCGTGGTCGTCGGCAATCCACAACAGACGGTGAAGAAGTTCAATGACTGACGCAACGCCCAGCTCCTGGCCCGCCGCCGACGCCGCCTCCCGCGACGGCTCGGGCCGCACCGTCACCCTGACCGACCTGCTCCGCGTACCGCTGCACCGGGTGCGGCTGGTCGGCGGGGCGGCCGCGTTCGGCCTGGTCGTCGCGCTCGGCTACCTGGTGCTGGTGCCCTCGCAGGTGACCGCCAGCGCGGTCGTGGCGGTCCGGCCGGTGGTCACCGACGCGTTCACCCCGAGTGGCGCGGCGGCCGACCGCGCGGTGAACATGAACGTCGAGAGCGGCATCGCCACGGGCACCGAGGTGGTGCAGCGGCTCGCCGACTCCGTGGGCGGCGACCCGCGCGACATCCGGGACGCGCTGGAGGTGGAGGTCCCCACGGGCGGGCAGATCCTCCGCTTCGTCTACCAGTCGTCGGACGCGGAACGCGCGGTGCAGACCGTCAACCTGGCCGCCGAGGCGTACCTCGACGTGCGGCGTGCCATGTACGAGCGGCAGCGCACCGAGATGCTGCGCTCCTACGACGAGAGCATCGCCAAGGTCGTCGAGCAGCAGACCGCCGCGCAGCGCCGCGCGAACACCGCGCGCGGCACGGGTGCCGCCGACGCCGCCGTGGCCGAACTCGCCGGGATCAACAACCAGCTGACCCAGCTCAACGCCGCCCGTACCGAGATCGCGGCGGTGGACGTCAACCCCGGCTGGGTCACCCAGACCGCCGAGCGGGCGCTGGTCTCCTCCGCCGGGCACCGGCCCCTCTTCGCGGTCGCCGGGCTGCTGGGCGGGCTGCTCGTCGGCGTGGTGCTCGCGTACGTCTGGGAGTCGGTGGACCGGCGGATCCGTTCGGTCGCGGACGCCCGCGACGCCACCGGCCTGCCGATGCTCGGCACCGTCCGGCGGCAGCGGTTCCACGGCCGGCGACGCCCGGTCGACGCCGACGTGCGGTACGTGGCGATGGCCATCGCCGAGCGGGTCCGACAGCCGGCCCGGGTCGCCCTGCTGACCGCCCGGGAGGACCCCACGGCGCTCACCGCCGGGCTGGCGGTGGCGCTGGCCGCCGACGGGCGGGAGGTGTTCGTGGCCGACGACAACGGCCGGGTCGAGCAGCTGCGCACCGCGGTGCTCGCCGACCGGGGGCGGCTTCCGGCGGTGACCGAGCAGAGCAGGCCGATCGTGCCGAAGCCCCGCCCTGCGGGTACCCCGGTGGCGAGCGGTTCGACGGCGGAGGCCGCGGCGGCCCGCCGCCCGTCACCGCACCCGCCCGCGGCCCGCCCGTCGAGCGACCCCGACGCCACCATCACCCTGCCCCGGGTCTCCTCCGGCCGTACCGAGAAGGGTCGGACGGTCAGCCCCGACGAGGTGACGGTGGGCATCGGCAGCGTCCGCTTCGGCAGCTGGCGGCAGGGCGCCGACCATGGATTGGTGCTCTACAACGCCCCGCCGTCCGAGGCGGACGAGCGCGGCGTGGCGATCGCCCGCCAGGGCACCGCGGTGGTCGTGGTCGAGCGGGACCGCACCCGGCAGAGCGACCTGCGCCGCCTGGTCGAACGACTGCGCGCGGCCGGGGTGAACCCGCTCGGTTTCGTGCTCACCCGCAGCGGCTGGGGCTGACCGTGGGCACCACCCGCGCCCCGGCGACCAGCGAACCCGCCGGGGAGGATCCGCGACCGGTGGGCCCGCTCGACCTCCCGCCGGTACCCCCGCCGCCGCGGCTGCCGCTCTGGCCGCTGACGGTGATGTTCGGCCTGGTGCCGCTCTGGTGGGTGGCCGGCGCGTTCTACCTGGGCTGGCCGCTGCTCGGGGCGCTGCTGCTGGCCCTGCTGCTGACCCGGGGCCGGGTGCCGCTGCCGCCGGCGGCGGGGATCTGGCTGCTCTTCCTGGCCATCGTCGCGGTGAGCGCCACCCAGGTGCAGTCGGCGTCGTCGGTGCTGACCTTCGCGCTGCGGCTGTCGTTCTACGTCACCGCGCTCGTCGCCGGGGTGTACGTCTACGCCGCCGCCCGCGAACGCGCCGACCTGCTGCCCGTGCTCACCCCGTTGGCCATGTTCTGGTTCGGTCTCGTGGTGCTCGGCTGGCTCGCGGTGGTCGCGCCGCGGCTGGCGATGACCACCCCGGTGGAGATGCTCCTGCCGGGCGGGGTGGCCCGCACGCCGTTCATCCAGGACATGGTCCACCTGAGCACCGCGGAGTACAGCGCCCGCTCGCTCAACCCGATCTACCGGCCGGCGGCGCCGTTCGCCTACACCAACAACTACGGCAGCGCGTACGCCATCACGCTGCCCTGCGTGGTCGCCTACACGATGCTGCGCCGCCCCGGCCTGCTGCGGTGGCTGCTGCTCGTGTCGTTGCCGCTGTCGCTGCCGCCCGCGTTCCTCACCCTCAACCGCGCGATGTTCCTGAGCCTCGGTGTCGGTCTGGCCGTGCTCGGCGTCCGGGCCAGCCTGCGGGGCAACGTCCGGGTGGCCGCCTCGCTGGTCGGTGTGGTGGTCATCGGGGCGCTGGCCACCCTGTTCATCCCGATCACCGAGCTGATCAACAGGCGGGTCGAGTCCAGTGACACCAACACCGACCGGCTGTCGCTCTACCTGGAGGTGCTGCGCCGGGTGCGGGACTCGCCCTGGCTCGGGTACGGCGCGCCGGTGAACGTGGACACCGTGTCGGCGGAGGCGCCCATCGGCACGCAGGGGCAGTTCTGGATGGTGCTGTTCAGCCACGGGGTGCCCGCGCTGCTCTGTTTCCTGGCCTGGTTCGTGGCCGCCGCCGTGATCTGCGGCCGGGCCACGTCGGCGCCCGGCCAGTGGCTGGCCGTGGTGCCGGTGGTCTGCCTGGTGCAGATTCCGTTCTACGGCATGGCCAACCAGAACCTCGCCGTCGCGTTCTTCGCGGTCGCCGCCGCCATGGTGCTGACCGCGCGGGAGCGGGGGGCGGGGCCACCGGGCGCGGCGCTGCCCGCTCCCCGTAACGAGGCGGTGCCGGCATGACGGCGGTCGGGATCGACCGGGAGCAGGGTCCGGGTGGTGGCGCGGACGGCGCGGTGGAGGCACGGCGCAGCGCCCGCAGCGGCGCGGCCGGGCTGGTCGGCGCCGCGACGAGCGGCCTGTTCGGCTTCGTCCTGGCCGTGGTGATCACCCGTGGTTACGGCACGGTGGGTTCCGGCGCCTTCTTCGCCGCCATCGGGGTGGTCACCGTCGCCACGGCGATCTGCACGTTGGGCGCGGAGACCGGTCTGATGTGGGCGCTGCCGCGTCGGCGCACCGGGGCGCGCGGGGACGCCGCCCGGGTGCTCCCGGTGGCGCTGATTCCCCCGCTGGCCGTCGCGGTCGTGGTCGCCGCCGTCGGGACGGCCGCCTCCGGCGCGCTCGCGCCCCGGCTGCTGGGCGGGTCCGGCTCCGCCGGTCCGCCCCTGCTGGCGGTGACCTTCGCCGCCGTGCCGGTGGTGGTCGGGATGACGTTGCTGCTGGCCGCGCTGCGCTGCGTACGGCCGATCCGGGCGTACGTCGGCGTGCAGTTCTTCCTCCTCCCGGTCGCCCGCCCGGTGCTCGTGGGCGCCGCCGCCCTGGCCGGCGGCGGCCTGGTGCTCGGCATGAGCGGCTGGCTGGTGCCGGCCGCGGTGGCCCTGCTGGTCTGCCTCGCCCTGGTCGCGGGCCCGCTCGGCCTCGGCCGCGGCGCCACGCTGCGGCCGGAGCGGGCGGACTGGTCGACGTTCTGGCGTTTCGCGTTGCCCCGCGCCGCCTCGGCGGCGATCGACGCGGGCAGCATGTGGGTCGGCGTACTGCTCACGTCGGTGCTCGCCGGGCAGGCCGACGCGGGCGTCTTCGGCGCGGTCGGCCGCTACATCCTGGCCGGTCAGCTCGCCATGCAGGGGCTGCGGGTGGCGGTGTCGCCGCAGCTGTCCCGGCTGCTCGGGCGCGGCGAGCGGGCCGCCGCCGCGGCGGTGCACCGCCAGCTCACCACCTGGGCGCTGGTGCTGTCCTGGCCCGTCTACCTGCTCCTGGCCGTCTTCGGGCCGGCCTTCCTCCAGCTCTTCGGCCCCGAGTTCCACGCCGGCGCGACGGCGATGACGGTGCTCGCCCTGGCCATGCTCGTGAACACGGGTGTGGGCAACGTGCAGAGCCTGCTGCTGATGGGCGGGCGCAGCGGACTGCACCTGACCGCCGCTCTGGCCGGCCTGCTGGTGACCGTGTCGCTGGGGCTGTGGCTGATTCCGGCGCACGGCGCCACGGGCGCCGCGCTCGCCTGGGCGGCGGGGATCGTCACCGAGAACCTCACGGCGGCCGGCTTCGCCCGGGCGGTGGTCGGCCAGCCGCTGGTCGACGCGGCGCTGCTGCGCGCCGCGGCCGCGACGGTCGCCGGGGTGGAGCTCACCGCGCTGGTCGGCCTGCTCGCCGCCGGGCGGGGCATTCCCGGCCTCGCGGTGGCGCTGGCCGTGCTGGCGACCGGTTGCGTCGCCATGTTGACGCTGCCCCGGGTGCGACGACGCATCCGGGTGACCATGGGACAGATCCGTGGGCGGGACGGGGCGCCGGACGCCGCCGTTCCGGCTCCGGCGACGAAGGGCAGGTGAGGCCGTCGTGCCGTCCATCCGTGACCGGGTGAAGCAGCTCGTGCCGACCCAGGTGACCAACCGGGTGAGGGAGTCCCTGGTCGACTACGGGGTGCGGACCAGCGACCGCCGGCCGCTGCCCGACTTCCTCATCATCGGCACCAAGCGGGGCGGCACCACCTCGCTGTGGAACTACCTGATCCAGCACCCGCTGGTGCCGCGCCTCTTCCCGGCGTGGAACACGAAGGCCTCGCACTACTTCGAGGAGCACTGGCGCCGGGGGGAGGCCTGGTACCGCTCGCACTTCCCGACGCAGCGGCAGCGGGCGGCCCTGGAGAGCCGGCACGGCGGGCCGGTACGCGTGGGCGAGGCCGCCCCGCTGTACATGTTCCACCCGCTCGCCGCGCAGCGGGTCGCCGCGCTCATGCCGTCGGTGCGGCTGATCGTGCTGCTCCGCGATCCGGTGGAGCGGGCGTACTCGCACTGGAAGGAGCGGCGCACGCACGACATCGAGCCGCTGGACTTCCCCGACGCGCTCGCCGCCGAGGAGGAGCGGACGGCGGGGGAGCGGGAGCGGCTGATCGCCGAGCCGGAGTACCACAGCGAGCGCTACGACTGGTACAGCTACCGGGCGCGGGGGCGCTACCTGGAGCACCTGGAGCCCTGGCTGGAGCGCTTCGACCGGGACCAGTTCCTCTTCCTGCCGAGCGAGGACCTCTACCGGGACGCCCGGGGGACCTACCGGCGGACCCTGGACTTCCTCGGGCTGCCCCCGTTCGAGCTGCCGAACTTCAAGGTCTACAACGACCGGCGCTCCTCGCCGTTGGACCCGGCGGTGCGGGCGGAGCTCACGGCGTACTACCGGCCGTACAACGACGCGCTGCGGCAGCGGCTCGGCCTGCGCCTCGACTGGTCGGACGGCTCGGCGTGACGGCCCCGGTCACCGCCGCGGACGATCCCCGGTCGCGCACGGACGGGCTGGGGTGGGTGACCCGGGCGGTCTTCGGGGACGAGCGGGTCGCCCTGACCGTCGGCGGCGCGGCGCCGGCCGGCCATCGCGTGACGGCCCGCTACGCGGTCGTCCCGTCGGTCTCCCGGGCCCGGTTCCTGCTGCCGCTCGGCGCGCCCCGCGCCACCGCGGCGGCGCTGCTGGCGTACAACGCGCTGCGGCCGCCGCGGGTGCGCGCGGTACGGGCCGCGCTCGGCGGGCTGTCGCGGGTCGGCGCGGCGGGGCCCGCCTTCCCCACCCTCACCGTCTCGGTGCCGGCCGGCGCCGCCGCGGGCGAGCTGCTGCTGGCCGAGCGGCTCGCCGAGGCGCTGGGTGGCGGGCCGCTGCACGCCGGGTGCGGCGTACGCCCGCCGGACCCGAACCACAAGCCCACCCTCCAGCTGTTCACCGCCGACGGACGCCCCCGGGGATACGCGAAGATCGGCTGGAACGGCGCGACCCGGGCGCTGGTGACCGCCGAGGCGGCCGCGCTGCGCGAGCTGGCCCGGCTGGCCGGGGTGCCCGACCATCCGGCGACGCCCCGGCTGCTCGCCGAGGTCGAGTGGGCCGGGCAGGTGGTGGCGGTGGTGGAGCCGTTGCCGCCCCGGGTACGCGGGGTGCCGGTCACCGAGTCGCCGCGGATCGGCGCGCTGCTCGCGGTGGCCCGGCGGGGCCGGCCGGCGGCGGCGCCGCGGCCGCTCGCCGGCTCGTCGTTCCTCGCCCGGCTGGCCGCCGAGGCGGAGCGGGCGGCGGCCACCGAGCCGGCGGGCCGGCGGGCGGTCGACGCCGTCGCCGCGCTGGGCCGGCGGCACGGCGGCACGGAGCTGGAGTTCGGGCACTGGCACGGCGACTGGGTTCCGTGGAACCTGGGCCGGCACGCCGGCGAGCTGGTCGCGTGGGACTGGGAGCATAGTGGACCGGACGTGCCGCTCGGCTTCGACCTGGCGCACGACGCGTTCCAGCGGGCCCTGGTGCTGCGCGGCGAGCCGGCCTCGGTCGCCGCGCGGGCGGTCGACGCGCAGCTCGGTCGGTACGGTGACCTGCTCGGCCTGGGGCCGGCGCAGCGCCGGGCGGTGGCGGAGGCCTACCTGCTGGAGATGTGGCTGCGTACGTGGCGGCTGGCCGACGCCGGGGCGGGCTGGAACGAGGCGCTGCATCCGGCTCTGCTGGACGTCGTCGAGAAACGACATAGCTCCTGATCCGGGCGTGCCGCCGCGCCGACGGGCGTTGACCGTCGGCGCAGAGTGACGAAAGAATTGCTGGTCGTGATGGCGGTCGATGGATCGCCGATCGTCCGGCGAGTCCCACGGCCCAGTCGGAAGATCGACTGATCATCCGGTCGCCCTATTCACCATCCGGGCGGCGTGTGGTCTGCTTCTGCGTGGCGCCGACCGAAATTCCAAGCGAACTTGTGGGGAGTCGCGTGGACGCGAACATCGAGGACGGAGGGCCTCCGGTCCTGCTGCTGGTCGGATCCAGCGGCGGGCACCTGGCCCAACTGCTGGCACTGCGGCCCTGGTACGAGAACCGCCGCCGGTGCTGGGTCACCTTCGACACGCCCGAGGCCGTGTCGCTGCTCGCCGGTGAGGAGCTGGTGCCGGCGCACCACCCGACCACCCGCAACATCCCCAACCTGCTGCGCAACACGCTGCTCGCCTGGCGCGTGCTGCGCCGCCGTCGGGTCGCCGCGGTCGTCACGACCGGCGCGGGGGTCGCCGTGCCGTTCGTGGTGCTGGCCCGGCTGCGCCGCGTACCGACCGTCTACATCGAGGTCTACGACCGCATCGACACCCCGACCCTCACCGCCCGGCTCTGCCGGCCGTTCCTCTCCGCCATGCTCGTGCAGTGGGACGAGCAGCGGCGGCAGTACCCGGAGGCGACCGTCGTGGGGACGCTGCTGTGAGCGGGGACGCGAGCACCGGCACGGCGCCGGCGCACCGACCCGACGCGAGCGCGGCCGCCGCGCCGACGCACCGCCCCGAGCCGAGCGGCGCACCGGCGCACCGGCCGGCCGGGGCTCGGCCGGCGCCGCACCCGGCAGACCGGGCCGCGAACCGGCCGGAGCCGACGTGGGTGCCCCGGCAACGGGACCGCGCCGAGGCCGCCCGGCTCCAGCTGCTCGTCGCCGTCGGCACCGACAAGCACCCGTTCGACCGCCTGCTGAGCTGGCTGGAGGAGTGGCACGTGGAGGCCGCCGGCCGCGTCGGCGTGACCGTCCAGCACGGCCACACCCGCGCTCCCGGCGTGCCCGGCGCGGTGCCGTTCCTCGGCCACGACGCGCTCCAGGCCGCCATGGCCGGCGCCGACCTGGTGGTCTGTCACGGCGGCCCGGCGACGATCCTGGAGGCCCGCCGCCACGGCCACCTGCCGATCGTGGTCCCCCGGGACCCGGCCCGCGGCGAGCACGTCGACGACCACCAGCAGCTCTTCGCCCGCCGGCTCGGCGCGGCCGGCATGATCGCGCTCTGCGAGTCGCGTGAGGAGCTGCGGGAGGCGCTCAACAGTGGGCTGGCCGACCCGACCCGGTTCGCGGTCGCCGCCGACGCCGAGGCGCACGACGCGCAGCGGGCCGCCGTGGCCCGGGTGGGGCAGATCGTGGACGAGTTGGTCGCGGCGGCATCCCGCCGGCGGCCCTGGTGGCGGGCGTGGGGCCGGCCGAAGCGTGACGAGGAGCGTGACCGGTGAGCCCTGTCCCCACGGTGAGCGTGGTGGTGCCCACCCGCGACCGGCCGGAGCTGCTGCGCGCCGCGGTGCGGGCCGCCCTCGCCCAGGAGCACCCCGGCGTCATCGAGGTCGTCGTGGTCTACGACCAGTCCGAGCCGGACCGGTCGCTGACCGAGCTGTCCGGACCCGACCGGCTGGTCCGGGTGATCCGCAACGAGCGCACGCCGGGGCTGGCCGGAGCGCGGAACACCGGCACCCTGGCCGCCGAGGGGGAGCTGATCGCCTTCTGCGACGACGACGACGAGTGGTTGCCCGGCAAGCTCGCCGCCCAGGTCGCGGCGCTCGCCGCCACGCCGGACGCCGAGTTCGCGAGCTGCGGCATCCGGGTGAGCTACGACGGGCACACCGTCGACCGGGTCCTCGACAAGGAGCGCGTGACCCTCGCCGACCTGCTGCGCGACCGGATGACCGAGCTGCACCCGTCCACGTTCCTGATCCGGGCCGCCGCGCTCCGCGACGGGTTCGGGCTGGTCGACGAGGAGATCCCGGGCAGCTACGCGGAGGACTACGAGTTCCTGCTCCGGGCCGCCCGCAGCGCGCCGCTGGTCAACCTGCGCACGCCGTACGTGCTGGTCCGCTGGCACAAGCGGTCCTACTTCGCGCAGCGCTGGGACACCATCTCCGCGGCGTTGCAGTGGCTCCTGGAGCGCTATCCGGAGTTCACCGGCCAGCCGGCCGGCGAGGCGCGGGTGACCGGGCAGATCGCCTTCGCCCGGGCCGCCTCCGGCGACCGGCGCGGCGCGGTGCGGTGGGCCCGCCGCACGCTGCGCAGCAACCCCCGCGAGCCGCGGGCCTACCTGGCGCTCGCGGTGGCCGGCCGGGTCGTCCGCGCCGACGCGGTGCTGCGCACGCTGCACAAGCGGGGCCGGGGGATCTGAGCCGGCCGGCCGGGGCGGCACCGGCCGCTCCGGCCGGGTGCCGGACGTCGCCGTCCGCAGGGCGGGACGGGCCGGGCACCGCACCGCAGCGCGCACCCGGCGTGACAGACTTGCCGCTGTGTTGCGCTGGCTGACCGCAGGTGAATCGCACGGACCCGCCCTCGTCGCGCTGCTGGAGGGGGTGCCCGCCGGGGTGGAGGTGACCACCGGCGAGATCTCCGCCGAGCTGGCTCGTCGTCGGCTCGGCTACGGCCGGGGCGCCCGGATGTCGTTCGAGCAGGACGAGGTGGAGATCATCGGCGGCCTGCGCCACGGCGTCACGATCGGCAGCCCCGTCGCGGTCCGGGTGGGCAACTCGGAGTGGCCCAAGTGGCGCACCGTCATGGCGGCCGACCCGGTCGACCCGGCGGAGCTGGAGGGGCAGGCCCGCAACGCGCCCCTCACCCGTCCCCGTCCCGGCCACGCCGACCTCGCCGGCATGCAGAAGTACGGGCACACCGACGCCCGCCCGATCCTGGAGCGGGCCAGCGCCCGGGAGACCGCCGCCCGCGTCGCGGTGGGCACCGTCGCGAAGGCGCTGGTGAAGCAGACCCTCGGCATCGAGATCGTCTCGCACGTGGTGGAACTGGGCCCGGTCGCGGCCAAGCCCGGCCTGCGTCCGCGCCCCGAGGACGCGCAGCGGATCGACGCCGACCCGCTGCGCTGCCTCGACCCGGAGGCCAGCGCCCGGATGGTCGCCGAGGTCGACGCCGCGCGGAAGGCCGCCGACACCCTGGGTGGCGTGGTCGAGGTGCTGGCGTACGGAGTGCCGCCGGGGCTGGGTAGCCACGTCCAGTGGGACCGCAAGCTGGACGCCCGCCTCGCCACCGCCCTGATGTCCATCCAGGCGATCAAGGGCGTGGAAATCGGCGACGGCTGGCAGCAGGCCCGCTCCCGGGGCTCGGTGGCGCACGACGAGATCATTCCCTCCGCCACCGGCGTACGACGGGTCACCGACCGGGCCGGCGGCCTGGAGGGTGGCATCACGACCGGCGAACCGCTGCGGGTCAGGGCCGCCATGAAGCCGATCTCCTCGCTGAACCGGGCCCTGGCCACCGTGGACGTCACCACCGGCGAGCCGGCCACCGCGATCAACCAGCGCTCGGACGTCTGCGCGGTGCCCGCCGCGGCGGTGGTGGCCGAGGCCATGGTCGCCCTGGTGCTGGCCGAGGCGACCATGGAGAAGTTCGGCGGTGACTCCGTCGCCGAGATCCGCCGCAACCTCGCCGGCTACCTCGACGCGCTGGTGATCCGGTGAGCGCGCCCGACGCCCGACCGACCCGGCCGGTCTGCGTGCTGGTCGGCGCGCCGGGCTCGGGCAAGACCACCGTGGGCCGGGCCCTCGCCGACGCGCTCGGCGTCGAGTTCCGCGACACCGACCTGGACATCGAGCGGATGGCCGGCAAGCCCATCCCGGAGATCTTCATCGACGAGGGTGAGGCCCACTTCCGTACGCTCGAACGCGCCGCCGTGGCCGCCGCGCTCGCCGGCTGCGCGGGTGTGCTCGCCCTCGGCGGCGGCGCGGTGCTCGCCGAGGAGACGCGCGCGGCCCTGGTCGGGCACACCGTGGTGCACCTGTCGGTCGAGCTGACCGACGCGGTGAAGCGGGTGGGCCTGGGCGCCGGCCGCCCGCTGCTGGCCATCAACCCCCGCGCCACGCTCAAGCACCTGATGGACCAGCGGCGCCCCCTCTACGCCGAGGTGGCCACGGCGACGGTGGTCACCGACGGCCGTGCCCCGGAGGAGATCGCCGCCGAGATCGTCGCCCTGCTCAAGGGCTGACCGACCGTTGACCGGCCCGTTGACCCGACCCACCTGGTGGACGTCGCCGCCCGTGGCGCGTCGGCTGGACTAGGCTGCCGGCGATGGACGAGGTGACCCGGATCCCGGTCGGCGGCGAGCGGCCGTACGACGTGCTGGTGGGACGCGACCTGCTCGACTCGCCGCCGCGGCTGCTGCCCGGCGCCACCCGGGTGGCGCTGCTGCACACGCCCGCGCTCAAGGCGCTGACCGACGCCCTCGCGGAGCGGCTGCGTGCCGCCGGCGTCCGGCCGCTGCTCATCGAGGTGCCCGACGCCGAGGCGGGCAAGCGGATCGAGGTGGCCGCCGCCTGCTGGGACCGGCTGGGGGAGGCCGGGTTCACCCGCGACGACGCGGTGGTCGGGGTCGGCGGGGGTGCCGTCACGGACCTGGCCGGCTTCGTGGCGGCCTGCTTGCTGCGCGGCGTGCGCTGGGTGCCGGTGGCGACCTCGCTGCTCGGCATGGTGGACGCCGCGGTGGGTGGCAAGACCGGCATCAACACCGCGGCGGGCAAGAACCTGGTCGGGGCGTTCCACCCGCCCGCCGGGGTGGTCTGCGACCTGTCCACCCTGGACAGCCTGCCGCCAGCCGAGCTGGCCGCCGGGATGGCCGAGGTGGTCAAGTGCGGCTTCATCGCCGACCCGGAGATTCTGGAGCTGGTAGAGCGGGACCCGACGGCCGCGGTCGACCCGGCGGGCGCGGTGGCCCGGGAGCTGATCGAGCGGGCGATCCGCGTCAAGGCCGACGTGGTCTCCGGCGATCTGCGCGAGTCCGGGGTGCGCGAGGTGCTCAACTACGGCCACACCCTGGCGCACGCCATCGAGAAGGTGGAGGGCTACCGCTGGCGGCACGGGCACGCGGTCGCCGTCGGCCTGGTCTACGCGGGCACGCTGGCCCGGCTGGCCGGCCGGCTCGACGAGGCCACCGCCCGCCGCCACCGCACCGCCGTGGCCGCGCTGGGCCTGCCCACGGGGTACCGGGCCGAGGCGTGGCCGGAGCTGCTCGCCACGATGCGGGTGGACAAGAAGGCCCGCGGGGACAAGCTGCGTTTCGTGATCCTGGACGGGCTGGCCCGGCCCGCGATCCTGGAGGGGCCCGACGACGCGCTGCTGCACGCCGCCTACCGCGAGGTGGCGCGGTGAAGGTGTACGTGCTGAACGGGCCGAACCTGGGCCGCCTCGGCACCCGCGAGCCGGACGTCTACGGCGCCACCACCTACGCGGACCTGGTGGCGCTGTGCGAGTCGACCGGCCGGGAACTCGGCCTCGACGTGACCGTGCGGCAGACCGACGCCGAGCACGAGATGCTCGGCTGGCTGCACGCCGCCGCCGACGAGGGCGCCGCCGTGGTGCTGAACCCGGCCGCCTGGTCGCACTACTCGATCGCCGTCCGGGACGCCTGCGCCATGCTGCGCGGGCCGCTGGTCGAGGTGCACATCTCCAACGTCCACGCCCGCGAGGCGTTCCGGCACCACTCGGTGGTCACCGCCGTGGCGACCGGCGTGATCGCCGGGCTCGGCGTCGACGGCTACCGCCTGGCGCTGCACCACCTCGCGACCCTCCCCGCCGCCCGCTGACCGGCCACCGGGCCACCCCCCTGCCGCCCGTCACCGAACGTGATCGGGGCGGTGTTCACCCTCGGTGCTCCGCCGCGCCGGCCCGGCCATCCCCTCCGCGTGCCTCTGCTCTGCCGCCTCATCTGCACCACCATCCTGAGCTGCCGATTCCGTGCGGACCGCGTGCGGAATTGATCGACTTGCCCCCGCGGAGAGTGATCGGTGCAGATCGGGGTGCAGGGCAAAGTGGGCGGCGAGGTGTCGTCGGGGGAGGCTGGGGCGATACGGAACGTGACGGTGGTCACGGTCCGGCCGACGGGTGGCGGGGGCCGACCGGTGGGTGGGTCCACGGGCTCGTCGCGCGCCCCCCGGGCGGCGGAGGGGCGGTAAAGCGAGGTCGTGGGCCCGGCCCTGCCGACGAGGGCCGGGTGGACGCAGAGCGGACCGCCGGCGGACTAGTAGACTTTCCAGGTCTGTCCGCCAATTGATGATCAAGGCAGGAAATGGCCACCACCAACGACCTGAAGAACGGCCTGGTACTCAACCTCGACGGGGAACTCTGGTCCGTTGTCGAGTTCCAGCACGTCAAGCCCGGTAAGGGTGGTGCGTTCGTGCGTACCACGCTGAAGAACGTGCTCTCCGGCAAGGTGGTCGACAAGACCTTCAACGCGGGCACCAAGGTCGAGACCGCGACCGTCGACAAGCGCACGATGCAGTACCTCTACGCCGACGGCGAGGACTACGTCTTCATGGACCTGGAGACGTACGACCAGATCACCGTTCCCGGCGGCACCGTCGGCGAGGCGGCCAACTACCTCCTGCCCGAGGCCGAGGCGATCGTCGCCACCCACGAGAGCGTCCCGCTCTACGTCGAGCTGCCGACCAGCGTCGTGCTCGAGGTCACGTACACCGAGCCGGGTCTGCAGGGCGACCGCTCCACCGGTGGCAACAAGCCGGCCACGGTCGAGACCGGGGCCACCGTCCAGGTGCCGCTGTTCATCACCACCGGTGAGAAGATCAAGGTCGACACCCGGGACGGCCGTTACCTCGGCCGCGCCTGATGGCCGAGGGACCCAAGCAGCAGATGCCCGCGCGCCGCAAGGCGCGCAAGCGGGCGCTCGACGTGCTCTTCGAGGCCGACCTGCGCAACCGCCCCCCGGTGGAGGTGCTGGCCGGCTACCTGGAGCGGATCGAGCGGCCCCACCCGGAGCACCTGGGCTACGCGGTGGGCCTGGTCGAGGGGGTCGGCGCCCACCTCGACCGGATCGACGAGCTGATCGCCAGCTACGCCGAGGGCTGGACGCTGGACCGGATGCCCACGGTCGACCGCAACCTGGCCCGGATCGCCGTCTACGAACTCCTCTACGTCGACGAGATCGACGACGCGGTGGCGATCAGCGAGGCGGTCGAACTGGCCCGGCAGATGTCGACCGACGACTCCCCGCGCTTCCTCAACGGGGTGCTCGGCCGGATCGCCGAGTACGCCACCCGCTGACCGGCGGCCGCCGCACCGAGACGACGGCGAAGGGCCCGTGCCGTACGGCACGGGCCCTTCGTGGTGCAGGCTCCTCAGGAGGCGAAGAACGCGCGCGGGTCGGCGACCAGCACACCGTGCTCGGTGAGCCGCTCGATCAGACCGGACGGCGAGGCGTCGTACACGATGGCGAGGGCGCGCAGGTCGTCGGCGCGGATCGACAGCACCCGGCCGTTGTAGTCGCCGCGCTGCTGCTGGATGGCCCGCGCGTAGCGGGCGACGTACGCGAGGTCCTCGGAGGCCTCGTCGTAGAGGCGCTCCAGGTCCAGCACGATCTTGCTGGTGGGCTCGTGACGTACCCCACTGCCGTCGGGCAGCAGCTCCGAGACCGGAACGCGGTAGAAGTCGGCCAGCTCGGCCAGGCGGGACACCGTGACGGCGCGGTCGCCACGCTCGTACGAGCCGACCACCACGGCCTTCCACCGCCCGTTCGACTTCTCCTCCACCCCCTGCAGGGAGAGCCCCTGCTGCTGGCGGATCGAGCGCAGGCGGGCGCCCAGAGACTTGGCGTATTCAGAGGGCATTCGGACACTCCCAGTGCTGCGGGGGTTCTCCCAGCTATTCGCTACGGAGCGTGACGGTACGCAGATTGCGACACCTGGTCAAGTGTTCGTGACCTTACCGTTGGGGAGCACCGGGGGAGTTATCCCCATTTCGTCGCGCTGATCCGGTGGTCAGCGGGCCGCGGCGGCCGACCCGGTGACCACTGGTAACGTGGCGTGAAGCCTCCCCGTGGGTCGTCCTTCGACCGGCGGCGGAGGTGTCCGACGTCCTTTAACGACCCGTCCCGTGAGGCGGGGAAGGAGGTCCGCCGTGGCCTGCCCACCGGCTGCCCAGTCGCCACCCGCGCGGCAACCCTCGGTGAAGGTGATCCTCGCCAGCGCCGACCTGCAGCGCGTGGTCGATCGCATCGCCCACCAGATCCTGGAGAAGACCCAGGGCGCCGCCGACACGGTCCTGCTCGGCATCCCCACCCGGGGTGCCCCGCTGGCCCGGCGGCTCGCGGCCCGGATCGGTGCCTTCGAGGACGTGACCGTCCCGGTTGGTGTGCTCGACATCACTCTCTACCGCGACGATCTGCGCCGGCACGCCACCCGCGCGATCGGGCCCACCCAGCTGCCGCCCGGCGGCATCGACGGCAAGCGCGTCATCCTCGTCGACGACGTGCTCTTCTCCGGCCGGACCGTCCGGGCCGCCCTCGACGCGCTCGGCGACCTCGGCCGCCCCGCCTCCGTGCAGCTCGCAGTCCTCGTCGACCGGGGCCACCGCGAACTGCCCATCCGGGCCGACTACGTCGGCAAGAACATCCCGACCTCGCTGACCGAGAGCGTGAAGGTGACGCTCGCCGAGATCGACGGCGCGGACGGGGTCAAGCTCTACGGGGGTGCGGCGTGAGCGCACGAACGCAGGCCGCGGGCGGCACGGCCCCGAACGAGGGGCCGGCGGAGCCCACCATGATCCGCCACCTGCTCTCCGGCGCCGACCTGGACGCCGCCACCGCCACCCGGATCCTGGACACCGCCGCCGAGATGGCCGCGGTCGCCGGGCGCGAGGTGAAGAAGCTGCCGGCGCTGCGCGGGCGGACGGTGGTGAACCTCTTCTACGAGGACTCGACCCGGACCCGGATCTCCTTCGAGGCCGCGGCGAAGCGGCTCAGCGCCGACGTGATCAACTTCTCGGCGAAGGGGTCCAGCGTCGCCAAGGGCGAGAGCCTGAAGGACACCGCGCTGACCCTCCAGGCGATGGGCGCCGACGCGGTGGTGGTCCGCCACCCCGCCTCCGGCGCCGCGCACCGCCTGGCCGAGTGGGTGGACGGGTCGGTGGTCAACGCCGGCGACGGCACCCACGAGCACCCCACGCAGGCGCTGCTCGACGCGTACACGATGCGCTCCCGGCTGGGGCGGCTCGCCGGCCTGTCCGTCGCGGTCGTCGGCGACGTGCTGCACAGCCGGGTGGCCCGCTCCAACGTGCTGCTGCTCTCCACCCTCGGCGCGAAGGTGACCCTCGTCGGGCCGCCCACCCTGATCCCGGTCGACATCGCGGCCGCGCTCGCGCCCGACACCACCGTCTGCTACGACCTCGACGCGGTGCTGCCCACCTCGGACGTGGTCATGATGCTGCGGGTGCAGCGGGAGCGGATGACCGACTCCTACTTCCCCTCCGCCCGCGAGTACGCCCGCCGCTACGGGCTGGACGGGCCGCGGATGCGCCGGCTGCCGGAGCACGCGATCGTCATGCACCCCGGCCCGATGAACAGGGGTATGGAGATCACGCCCGAGGTCGCCGACTCGCCCCGCTCCACCATCGTCGAACAGGTCGCCAACGGTGTCTCCGTGCGGATGGCCGTCCTCTACCTGCTGCTCGGGGGGAACAACGCATGACCGCTTACCTCATCAAGGGGGTCAGCCTGCTCGGCGCCGCGCCGACCGACCTGCTGCTCCGCGACGGGGTGGTCGCCGAGACCGGCACCGACCTCGCCGCCGTCGACGCCACCGTGCTCGACGCCGCCGGGCTCGTCGCCCTGCCCGGCCTCGTCGACCTGCACACCCACCTGCGCGAGCCGGGGCGGGAGGACGCCGAGACCGTCGAGTCCGGCTCCCGGGCGGCGGCACTGGGCGGGTACACGGCCGTCTGCGCGATGGCGAACACCTCCCCCGTGGCGGACACGGCCGGCGTGGTCGAGCAGGTCTGGCGGCTCGGCCGGGAGGCCGGGCTGGTCGACGTGCAGCCGATCGGCGCGGTCACCGTGGGGCTGGCCGGGGAGCGCCTGGCCGAGCTGGGCGCGATGGCCGACTCCGCGGCCCGGGTGCGGATCTTCTCCGACGACGGGCACTGCGTGGCCGACCCGCGGCTGATGCGGCGGGCGCTGGAGTACGTCAAGGCGTTCGACGGGATCATCGCGCAGCACGCCGAGGAGCCCCGGCTCACCGAGGGCGCCCAGATGCACGAGGGCGAGGTCTCCACCCGCCTCGGGCTGACCGGCTGGCCGGCGGTGGCCGAAGAGGCGATCATCGCCCGGGACGTGCTGCTCGCCGAGCACGTCGGCAGCCGCCTGCACGTCTGCCACGTCTCCACCGCCGGCAGCGTCGAGGTGCTGCGCCAGGCCAAGGCCCGTGGCGTGCGGGTCACCGCCGAGGTGACCCCGCACCACCTGTTGCTGACCGACGCCCGCGCCGAGACGTACGACCCGGTGTACAAGGTCAACCCGCCGCTGCGTACCGACGAGGACGTCGCCGCGCTGCGCGCCGCGTTGGCCGACGGAGTGATCGACATCATCGCCACCGACCACGCCCCGCACGCCGTGGAGGACAAGGAGTGCGAGTGGGCGTACGCCCGACCGGGCATGCTCGGTCTGGAGACGGCGCTGTCGATCGCGATCGACGTGCTCGGCCCCCGCTGGGACCTGATCGCCGAGCGGATGTCCCGCACCCCGGCCCGCATCGCCGGGCTGGAGTCCCACGGCCTCGACCCGGCACCCGGCGTGCCGGCCAACCTCACCCTGGTCGACCCGGCGGCCCGCCGCGTCGTCGAGCCCGGGGAGCTGGCGAGTCTGAGCCGCAACACCCCGTACGCCGGCATGACGCTGCCGGGTCGCGTCGTGGCGACCTTCCTGCGCGGCGTGCCGACGGTCCTGGACGGAAAGGCAGTTCGGTGAGTGCGAGGAGCGCAGCGGAGCGGAGTCCCGCGGTCACGAACGGAAGGCGAGTGCAGTGAGCAGCAAGCGCAGGCCCGCGATCCTCGTGCTCGAGGACGGGCGGACGTTCCAGGGCGAGGCGTACGGCAGCGTCGGGGAGACGTTCGGCGAGGCGGTCTTCAACACCGGCATGACCGGCTACCAGGAGACCCTGACCGACCCGTCGTACCACCGGCAGGTGGTGGTGCAGACCGCGCCGCACATCGGCAACACGGGCGTCAACGGTGAGGACGACGAGTCGTCGCGGATCTGGGTCGCCGGGTATGTGGTGCGTGACCCGGCCCGGATCGGCTCCAACTGGCGCGCGACCGGCGGCCTCGAGGACCGGCTGGCCGCCGAGGGCGTGGTCGGCATCAGCGGGGTGGACACCCGGGCGCTGACCCGGCACCTGCGCGAGCGGGGCGCGATGCGCGTCGGGATCTCCAGCGTCGAGGACGACCCGCGGGCCCTGCTGGCCCGGGTGCGGCAGGCGCCGGAGATGGTCGGCGCGGACCTCTCCGCCGAGGTGACCACCGCCGAGCCGTACGTGGTGCCCGCGCAGGGCACGCACCGCTTCACGGTCGCCGCGCTGGACCTGGGCATCAAGCGCAACGTGCCGCGCCGGCTCGCCGCGCGCGGGGTCACCACGCACGTGCTGCCCGCCTCGTCCACCATCGACGACCTGCTCGCCACCGGCGCCGACGCGGTCTTCTTCTCACCCGGCCCGGGCGACCCGGCGACCGCCGACGGGCCGGTCACCCTGGCCCGGGAGGTGCTGAGCCGGCGGATCCCGCTGTTCGGCATCTGCTTCGGCAGCCAGATCCTCGGCCGGGCCCTCGGTTTCGGCACCTACAAGCTCGGCTACGGCCACCGCGGCATCAACCAGCCGGTGCTCGACCGGGCCACCGGCAAGGTCGAGGTGACGAGCCACAACCACGGCTTCGCGGTGCAGGTGCCCGGCGCCGGGGTGGGGGCGGTCGTCCCGAACCAGGTGATCGACACCGAGTTCGGCGGCGTCGAGGTGTCCCACGTCTGCCTCAACGACAACGTGGTCGAGGGGCTGCGGGCCAAGGACGTGCCCGCGTTCACGGTGCAGTACCACCCGGAGGCGGCGGCCGGCCCGCACGACGCGGACTACCTCTTCGACCGCTTCGCCGAGTTGATCGAGGGCCGTGGCCTCGACCGGAACCACAGCGAAGGCGGAAAGTAATGCCGAAGCGGAGCGACCTCAAGCACATCCTGGTCATCGGCTCCGGCCCGATCGTGATCGGGCAGGCCTGCGAGTTCGACTACTCCGGCACCCAGGCGTGCCGGGTGCTGCGCAGCGAGGGGATCCGGGTCAGCCTGGTCAACTCCAACCCGGCCACCATCATGACCGACCCGGAGTTCGCCGACGCCACGTACGTCGAGCCGATCACGCCGGAGTTCGTCGAGCTGGTCATCGCCAAGGAGCGGCCGGACGCGGTGCTGCCGACCCTCGGCGGGCAGACCGCGTTGAACACCGCGGTCGCGCTGCACGAGTCGGGCGTGCTGGAGAAGTACGGCGTCGAGCTGATCGGCGCGAACATCGACGCGATCCGGCGCGGCGAGGACCGGCAGCTGTTCAAGGACATCGTGGCGAAGGCCGGCGCCCGCCTCGGCGTGGCGGACCCGTCGTCGCTGGTGCCGCGCTCCCGGGTCTGCCACTCCATGGCGGAGGTCGAGGAGACCGTCGCCGAGCTGGGCCTGCCGGTGGTGATCCGGCCGTCGTTCACGATGGGCGGTCTGGGCTCCGGCATGGCGCACACCCCGGAGGACCTGGAGCGCATCGCGGGCGACGGCCTGGCGGCCAGCCCGGTGCACGAGGTGCTCATCGAGGAGAGCGTGCTCGGCTGGAAGGAGTACGAGCTCGAACTGATGCGCGACCGCCACGACAACGTGGTGGTGGTCTGCTCGATCGAGAACCTCGACCCGATGGGTGTGCACACCGGTGACAGCGTCACCGTGGCGCCCGCCATGACGCTGACCGACCGGGAGTACCAGCAGCTGCGCGACCTGGGCATCGCGGTGCTGCGTGAGGTCGGGGTGGACACCGGCGGCTGCAACATCCAGTTCGCGGTGAACCCGGCCGACGGCCGGATCGTGGTCATCGAGATGAACCCGCGGGTCTCCCGCTCGTCGGCGCTGGCGTCGAAGGCGACCGGCTTCCCGATCGCGAAGATCGCGGCGAAGCTGGCCATCGGTTACACGCTCGACGAGATCCCGAACGACATCACGCTGAAGACGCCGGCGGCGTTCGAGCCGACGCTGGACTACGTGGTCGTGAAGATCCCGCGGTTCGCCTTCGAGAAGTTCCCCGGCGCGGACGCGGAGCTGACCACCACCATGAAGTCGGTGGGTGAGGCCATGAGCCTCGGGCGGAACTTCACCGAGGCGCTGAACAAGGCGATGCGCTCGATGGAGACCGCGGCGGCCGGTTTCTGGACCAGGCCGGACCCGGAGGGCGCCACGAAGGAGAACACCCTCGCGGCGCTGCGTACGCCGCACGACGGGCGGCTCTACACCGTGGAGCGGGCGCTGCGCCTCGGCGCCTCGATCGGGGAGGTCGCCGCCGCGTCCGGCGGGATCGACCCGTGGTTCCTCGACCAGATCGCGAGCCTGGTGGAGCTGCGCGAGGAGATCGTCGCCGCGCCGGTGCTCGACGCCGACCTGCTGCGCCGGGCGAAGCGGGCGGGGCTGTCCGACCGGCAGCTGGCCGCGCTGCGCCCGGAGCTGGCCGCCGAGGACGGCGTACGGACGCTGCGGCACCGGCTCGGCATCCGGCCGGTGTACAAGACGGTGGACACCTGCGCGGCCGAGTTCCAGGCGACCACGCCGTACCACTACTCGTCGTACGACTCGGAGACCGAGGTCGTCGGGTCGGCCCGGCCGAAGGTGTTGATCCTCGGCTCCGGGCCCAACCGCATCGGCCAGGGCATCGAGTTCGACTACTCCTGCGTGCACGCCGTCCAGGCGTTGCGGGCCGCCCCGGCCGGCGGCGCCGGCACCGGCGGCTACGAGACCGTCATGGTCAACTGCAACCCGGAGACGGTCTCCACCGACTACGACACCGCCGACCGGCTCTACTTCGAGCCGCTGACCTTCGAGGACGTGCTGGAGGTCTGGCACGCCGAGGACACCTCCGGCAGGGCGGCCGGGGGGCCGGGTGTGGTCGGGGTGATCGTGCAGCTCGGCGGTCAGACCCCACTGGGGCTGGCGCAGCGACTCAAGGACGCCGGTGTGCCGGTGGTCGGCACCTCCCCGGAGTCGATCAACCTCGCCGAGGAGCGGGGCGCGTTCGGTGCCCTGCTGGCCCGCGCCGGGCTGCGCGCGCCGGCGTACGGGCTGGCCACCTCGTACGAGGAGGCGAAGGCGATCGCCGACGAGATCGGCTACCCGGTGCTGGTGCGTCCGTCCTACGTGCTGGGCGGGCGGGGCATGGAGATCGTCTACGACGACGCCACCCTGCGCGACTACATCGGACGGGCCACCGACATCTCGCCGAACCACCCGGTGCTGGTCGACCGGTTCCTCGACGACGCCATCGAGATCGACGTGGACGCGCTCTGCGACGCCGACGGCGAGGTCTACCTCGGCGGTGTGATGGAGCACATCGAGGAGGCGGGTATCCACTCCGGTGACTCGTCCTGCGCCCTGCCGCCGATCACGCTGGCCGGCTCCCACCTGGCCCAGGTCCGCCGCTACACCGAGGCGATCGCCCGGGGCATCGGCGTGCGTGGCCTGCTCAACGTGCAGTACGCGCTGAAGGACGACGTGCTGTACGTGCTGGAGGCGAACCCGCGCGCGTCGCGGACCGTGCCGTTCGTCTCGAAGGCGACCGCGGTGCCGCTGGCCAAGGCGGCGGCCCGGATCGCGCTCGGCGCCACCGTCGCCGAGCTGCGTGCCGAGGGGCTGCTCCCGGCGACCGGGGACGGCGGCACGATGCCGGCGGACGCGCCGATCGCGGTGAAGGAGGCGGTGCTGCCGTTCAAGCGCTTCCGCACCCCGGCCGGCAAGGGGATCGACTCGCTGCTCGGCCCGGAGATGAAGTCCACCGGCGAGGTGATGGGCATCGACACGAACTTCGGGCACGCCTTCGCCAAGTCGCAGTCGGCCGCGTACGGCTCGCTGCCGACCGGCGGGCGGATCTTCGTCTCGGTCGCCAACCGGGACAAGCGGGGGATGATCTTCCCGATCAAGCGCCTCGCCGACCTGGGCTTCGAGATCGTCGCCACGACCGGCACCGCCGAGGTGCTGCGCCGGCACGGCATCGCCTGCGAGCAGATCCGCAAGCACTACGAGGCCGGCGAGGGCGAGGACGCCGTCTCGATGATCCTCGGCGGCGACGTGGCCCTGGTGGTCAACACCCCGCAGGGCTCCGGTGCGAGCGCCCGCTCCGACGGCTACGAGATCCGCAGCGCGGCGGTCACCGCGGACATCCCGTGCATCACCACGGTGCCGGGCGCGGCGGCGGCGGTGATGGGCATCGAGGCCCGCATCCGCGGCGACATGCGCGTGCGTCCCCTCCAGGAGCTGCACGCCGCCCTGCGGGCCGCCCAGTGACCCGCCGGGTCGGCCCGGGCTTCGCCCACGCGTCGATCTCGCGGCCCGCCGTGGCCGCCGGCGGCGCCCGGGTCACCGGCCGGGCTGGCGGGGGGCGGCGGCGGTGATGTTCGAGCGGGCCGTCCGTCCGGTGCTGTTCCGGATCGGTGGCGGGGACGCGGAGGCGGCGCACGAGTGGACACTGCGGCGGCTCGCCGCCGTGGCCCGTGCGCCGCTGGCCCTCGCGGCGCTGCGGGCCCGCTACGCGGTGCGCGCCCCGCGCACCGTGTTCGGGGTGGAGTTCCCCAACCCGGTCGGTCTGGCGGCCGGGATGGACAAGGACGGCGTGGCGCTGCCCGCCTGGCCGGCGCTGGGCTTCGGCTTCGTCGAGGTGGGCACGGTGACGGCGCACGGGCAGCCGGGCAATCCCCGGCCCCGGCTGTTCCGGCTGCGCGACAGCGAGGCCGTGGTGAACCGGATGGGCTTCAACAACTCCGGTGCGGCGGCCCTCGCCGCGCGCCTCGCGGCGCTGCCCCGGCCACTCGGCGTCCCGCTGGGCATCTCGCTCGGCAAGTCCAAGGTGACCCCCCTCGAGGACGCGGTCGAGGACTACCTCGCCTCGTACCGTGCGCTGCGCGGGCACGGCGACTACTTCGCGGTCAACGTCTCCTCGCCGAACACGCCGGGCCTGCGTACCCTCCAGGACCGCTCGCACCTGGACGCGCTGCTGGCGGCGCTGGTGGGGGAGAGGCCGGTGCTCGTCAAGATCGCCCCGGACCTGACCGAGCCGGCGATCGCCGAGTTGCTGGAGGTCTGCCTGGCCCGCGGCGCGGCCGGGGTGATCGCCACGAACACCACCCTCGCGCGGGACGGCCTGGCCCCCGCCGACCGGGCGCGCGGCGCGGAGACCGGTGGCCTCTCCGGCCGGCCGCTCGCGGTGCGGGCCCGGGAGGTGGTCTCGTTCGTCCACCGGGAGACCGGCGGGCGGCTGCCGGTGGTCGGCGTCGGCGGCCTCCTCGACCCGGACGACGTGGCGCGGATGCTCGACGCCGGCGCCAGCCTGGTCCAGCTCTACACCGGGTTCATCTATCGGGGTCCGGCGCTGGTCCGCGCCGCGGCCCGCACGTCGGCGCCGGCGCGGTGACCGGCCGGACGCGGACCGCCGGCCTCGGCGGGCGGTCCGCGCCGGCTGATCGACGCTACCGGCCCGCTGCCGCGGTGTCGCGCGCCCGCGGGACGACGACGTCGCCGACGGAGGGGGATCACGCCGGCGGGGGTGACGCCCACGGTCCGTCCCGCCGCGCGGTCCCGACTTCCCGGGCAATCCGCCCGTCCCCGGGCGCGCCGAGGCCCCCAGGGGGCTGCTGCGCGCCGGGGACGGGTCGACCGGGGTCCACACCACCGCCACGGGGTTCCGGACCGTTCTGGGAGCGCCGTGGGCCGCGGTGTGGGCCGGCTCGTCCGGCGGCCTCGGCCGTACCGGCGGCGAGCGGACGCGAGCGGCCGTGGGGGCGGAGAGTGCCGGCGTTCGCGGGACGGCGCGCGGGGCCCGGCCGGGCCGGTGGACCGGCGGGGTCACGGGGCCGGCGGGCAGACGTACGCGGCGGCGGGGATCGCCCGGGCCGTGCGGAAGTGTGATGGCGAGAGGAGACGATCGGATGGAGACCTTCGGCGCCCGGTTGCACCGGGCCGTGACCGAGCGGGGACCGCTCTGCGTGGGGATCGACCCGCATCCGGGACTGCTAACCCGCTGGGGGCTGGCGGACGACGTCGACGGCCTCGACCGGTTCGCCCGGACCGTCGTGGACGCCCTCGGTGACCGGGTTGCGGTGGTCAAGCCTCAGTCGGCCTTCTTCGAGCGTTTCGGTGCCCGAGGTGTCGCGATTCTTGAGTCAACTATCCGACAGTTACGGGACCTCGGCTCGCTCGTTCTCCTCGACGTCAAGCGCGGCGACATCGGGTCGACGGTCCGCGCGTACGCCGAGGCGTACCTTGATCCATCCAGTCCGCTCTATGTCGACGCCCTGACCGCCAGCCCCTACCTGGGAGTAGGTTCACTGGCCCCCATGTTCGAGCTGGCCGCCGAGCACGGCGGCGGCGTCTTCGTGCTGGCGCTCACCTCCAACCCGGAGGGGCCGGCGGTGCAGCACGCGCGCACCGTCGACGGTCGGACCGTCGCGCAGACCGTAATCGACGAGATTTCCCAGCTCAACGCGGGTGCGGAGCCGCTCGGCAGCATTGGGCTGGTGGTCGGCGCGACGATCGGCGAGACCGGTCACGACCTGTCCCGGGTCAACGGTCCGCTGCTCGCGCCGGGCCTCGGCGCCCAGGGCGCGAGCGCCGCGGACCTGCGTACGGTCTTCGGCGCGAGCCTGCCCGCGGTGCTCCCGTCGTACTCCCGGGAGGTGCTCGGCGCGGGCCCGGACGTGGCCGCGCTGCGCGCCGCCGCGGACCGTGCGCTGGCCGACTGCCGGGCCGTCCTGGCCGCCGCCGGCTGACTGACGGCTCGGTCACTTTGCGAAGATCATCGCGCGCCCACGTTGCCGAAACGTCCGGCGACCGCTAGTTTTCCCCGCGCTGGGAACCACGGACCCCTTGGTTCACAGCGACACCACGTTTCACAGATGCGGCGGTGCGTCCCGCCCGTCGCTATAGGGACCTGAGGAGAACTGGTGCCGCTCCCGTCACTGACCCCCGAGCA
The DNA here is from genome assembly GCF_056150165.1 of Micromonospora xinjiangensis. NCBI lineage: Bacteria > Bacillati > Actinomycetota > Actinomycetes > Micromonosporales > Micromonosporaceae > Micromonospora > Micromonospora xinjiangensis. Next base: position 135,622 of record NZ_JAXCFO010000009.1, read on the forward strand.
GCGCGCTGCCGCGCTGGAGAAGGCCGCGGAGATCCGCAAGGCCCGTGCTGAGCTGAAGGAGCAGCTCAAGCAGGGCAAGACCACCCTCGGAGCCGTTCTCGAGCGGGCCGAGTCCGACGACGTCGTGGGCAAGCTGAAGGTGTCGGCCGTCCTGCAGGCGATGCCGGGCATCGGCAAGATCCGGGCCACCCAGATCATGGAGAAGCTCAAGATCGCTGACAGCCGCCGCCTGCGTGGCCTCGGCGAGCAGCAGCGCAAGGCACTGCTTGGAGAGTTCGCCGCCAACTGAGCATGGCAGCGTGTAGAAACAAGCAGTGAGCACGGAAGGCGAGACGCGCCCGGCGGCTCGGCTCACTGTCCTGGCCGGCCCCTCGGGCGCCGGCCGGGAGAGTGTCGTCGAGCTCGTCCGGGCGCGCTCGCCCGCCGTGTGGAGGCCGGTGCCGGCGACCACCCGGCCGCGGCGCGACGGCGAGGTCGACGGCGTGGACAAGGTCTTCCTGACCCCCGCCGAGTTCGACCGGCTGATCGCCCAGGGCGGCCTGCTGGAGTGGTCCCGGGCCGGCCCCCACCGACGGGGCACCCCGTCCGAACCCCTGCGCTCGCGGCTCGCCGCCGGCCAACCGGTGCTGCTGCCGCTCGACACCCCGGGCGCCCTGGCCGTCCGGGAGCGCCTCTCCGACGCCCGGCTGGTGCTGCTCAGCCCGCCGGGGCGCCGGTTGGACCCGGCCGTGACGGCCGCCTTCGATCTCGCCCTCACGCACGACCTGACCGATCGCGTCGCAGATGAGCTGGTAGGCTTGTTCGGTTCTTCTTATCCGACTCCGGCCGGCCCGCGCGTGCGGGGTTAGAAACCCCCCGCGTGTGAGCGGTCCGGAGTCGGCCGCGGTTCACGCCGGAGTCGGCCGCGGTCGCCAGTCAGCACCGCGTCCGCGCGGTTCGACAGACGCAGAGGTTATTCGTGGGAAGCATCGCCACCAACCCCGAGGGCATCACCAACCCGCCGATCGACGAGCTCCTCGAGAAGACGACGTCGAAGTACGCCCTGGTCATCTTCGCCGCGAAGCGGGCCCGCCAGGTCAACGCGTACTACAGCCAGCTCGGTGAGGGCCTGCTGGAGTACGTCGGCCCGCTGGTCGAGACCACCCCGCAGGAGAAGCCGCTCTCCATCGCCATGCGCGAGATCAACGCCGGCCTGCTCACCGCCGAGCCGACCGACCAGCCGTAACCCGCCGCACCGCGATGTCCGCCGGGATCGTCCTCGGGGTCGGTGGCGGCATCGCCGCCTACAAGGCGTGTGAGCTGCTGCGGCTCTTCACCGAATCGGGCCACCGGGTCCGGGTCGTGCCGACCGCGTCGGCGCTCCGCTTCGTCGGGGCGCCGACCTGGGCGGCCCTCTCCGGCCAGCCGGTCGCCGACGACGTCTGGTCCGACGTGCACGAGGTGCCGCACGTGCGCCTCGGCCAGCAGGCCGACCTCGTGGTTGTCGCCCCGACGACCGCCGACCTGCTCGCCAAGGCGGCGCACGGCCTCGCCGACGACCTGCTCACCAACACTCTGCTCACGGCCCGCTGCCCGGTGGTGCTGGCGCCCGCCATGCACACCGAGATGTGGGAGCACCCCGCCACCGTGGCCAACGTCGCCACGCTGCGCGCTCGGGGCGTACTGGTCATCGAGCCCGCCGTCGGCCGGCTCACCGGCGTCGACACGGGCAAGGGCCGCCTGCCCGACCCCGCCGAGATCTTCCGGGTCGCCCGGCGCGTGCTGGCCCGTGGCGTCCACGCCCCCACCGACCTGGCCGGCCGGCGCGTCGTGGTCACCGCCGGCGGCACCCGCGAGCCGCTGGACCCGGTGCGCTTCCTCGGCAACCGCTCCTCCGGCAAGCAGGGCTACGCGTTCGCCCGCGCCGCCGTGGCGCGCGGCGCCCGGGTCACCCTGATCTCGGCCAACGTCTCCCTCGCCGACCCCGCCGGCGTCGACCTGGTCCGGGTGGGCACCACCGAGGAGCTGCGGGAGGCCACGCTCAAGGCGGCCGTCGAGGCCGACGCGGTGGTGATGGCGGCGGCTCCGGCCGATTTCCGCCCCGCGGTCTACGCGCCTGGCAAAATCAAGAAGGCGGACGACGGCAGCGCGCCCACCATCGAGCTCGTCACCAACCCGGACATCGCGGCCGAGCTCGGCCAGCGCCGTCGCCCCGAGCAGGTGCTGGTGGTGTTCGCGGCGGAGACCGGCGACGCCGAGGCCAACGGCCGGGCCAAGCTCGCCCGGAAGCGGGCCGACCTCATCGTCATCAACGAGGTGGGGGCGGACAAGGTCTTCGGCGCCGACACCAACGCGGCGACCGTCATCGGCGCGGACGGTTCGGTCACCCGGATGCCCGAACAGTCCAAGGAGGACCTCGCCGACGGCGTCTGGGACCTCGTCGTGACACGGCTGGCAGGTCGCTGACAAGAGTGAGACGGGCTGTGACCGGCTCCGCCGCCACCGACGGTGGTGACTAGACTTCCGCGGAACGACTTTCACACGCTTAGGAGTGCCGTGACACGCCGCCTCTTCACGTCCGAATCGGTCACGGAAGGCCACCCGGACAAGATCGCAGACCAGATCAGCGACGGCATCCTCGACGCGTTGCTCGCCGAGGACCCGCGCAGCCGGGTCGCGGTGGAAACCATGATCACCACCGGCCAGGTGCACATCGCCGGTGAGGTCACCACCAAGGCGTACGCGGACATCCCGACGATCGTCCGCCGGACCATCCTCGACATCGGCTACGACTCGTCGAAGAAGGGCTTCGACGGGGCCTCGTGCGGCGTGAGCGTCTCCATCGGCGCGCAGTCGGAGGACATCGCCCAGGGCGTGGACAACGCCTTCGAGCTGCGTACCGGTGCGTCGGAGAGCGCGCTGGACGCCCAGGGCGCCGGCGACCAGGGCATGATGTTCGGCTTCGCCTGCTCCGAGACCCCGGAGCTGATGCCGCTGCCCATCGCCCTCGCGCACCGGCTGGCCCGTCGCCTCGCCGCGGTACGCAAGGACGGCACGATCCCCTACCTGCGCCCGGACGGCAAGACGCAGGTCACCATCGAGTACGAGGGGCTGCTCCCCGTCCGCCTCAACACGGTCGTGGTGTCGAGCCAGCACGCCGCGGACATCTCGCTGGACTCGCTGCTCACCCCGGACATCCGAGAGCACGTCATCGCCCCGGAGCTGGAGAGCCTGGGCCTGGACACCGAGGGCTACCGGCTGCTGGTCAACCCGACCGGCCGCTTCGAGATCGGTGGCCCGATGGGTGACGCCGGCCTGACCGGCCGCAAGATCATTGTCGACACCTATGGCGGTTACGCCCGCCACGGCGGCGGGGCGTTCTCCGGCAAGGACCCGTCGAAGGTGGACCGGTCGGCCGCGTACGCGATGCGCTGGGTCGCCAAGAACGTGGTCGCGGCGGGCCTGGCCGAGCGGTGCGAGGCGCAGGTCGCGTACGCGATCGGCAAGGCGCACCCGGTCAGCCTCTTCATCGAGACCTTCGGCACCGAGACCGTGCCGGTGACCTCGATCGAGAAGGCCGTCCACGAGGTCTTCGACCTGCGCCCGGCGGCCATCATCCGGGATCTGAACCTGCTCCGACCGATCTACCAGCAGACCGCGGCGTACGGCCACTTCGGCCGGGAACTGCCCGACCTGACCTGGGAGAGCACCGACCGGGCCGCCGACCTCAAGTCGGCCGCGGGAGCCTGACCGGCACCAGGCGCAGCGACCGGCGACCCGCCGACGGGTCGCCGGTCGCTCGTGTCTGCGTCGACGTCCCCCTGGCCCACCTGGACCGCCCCTTCGACTACCTCGTCCCGGCCGCGCTCGACGAGCAGGCGGTGCCGGGGGCGCGGGTGAAGGTCCGCTTCGCCGGGCAGCTCGTCGACGGGTGGCTGCTGGAGCGGGTCGCGCACTCGGACCATCCCCGCCTGGCCTACCTGGAGAAGGTCGTCTCGCCGGAGCCGGTGCTCTCGCCCGAGGTGGCGCGGCTGGCCCGGGCGGTCGCCGACCGGTACGCCGGCAGCCTCGCCGACGTGCTCCGGCTCGCCGTCCCCCCTCGGCACGCGAGGGTGGAGAAGGAGCCGCGGCCGGAGGCGACGGCCGCCCCGGCGGTGACCGGGCCGTCCGCGTCGGCCGTCCCGGCCGTCGAAGCGGCCTCGGGGGTGTCCGGTGCGCCGCCCCAGCCGGCTCCGTCCGGGCCGGCACCGTCCGGGTCGGTCCCGTCGGGCTCGGTCCCGTCCGGGTCGGCCCCGCACGGGCCGGGCCCGTCGGCGTCCGGTGCGCCGCCCGTGCCGGCCGGGTCCGGTCCGTCGGCCGGGACCTCCGTGGCCGTCCTGCCCGAGCGCGCCGCCCCCGCGCCCGCCCCGCGGTCGCCCGCCACCCGGCCGGGACCGGGCGGGTGGCCGGACTACCCGGCCGGACCGGCCTACCTGCGCGCCCTCGCCGACGGGCGGGCGCCCCGCGCGGTCTGGTCGGCGCTGCCCGGGGAGGACTGGGCAGCCCGCTACGCCGAGGCGGTCGCCGCGACGGTGGCCGGCGGCCGGGGCGCCGTCGTGGTGGTCGCCGACAACCGGGACCTCGACCGGCTCGACGCCGCGGTGGCCGCCGCGCTCGGCCCGGGGCGGCACGTCAGCCTCTCCGCGGCGCTCGGCCCCGCCCGGCGCTACCGGGCCTTCCTCGCCGCCCGGCGCGGCGACGTGCCCGTGGTGATCGGCACCCGCGCCGCGATGTTCGCCCCCGTCGATCGGCTGGGGCTCGTCGCGATCTGGGACGACGGCGACGACCTGCACGGCGAGCCGCGGGCTCCCTACCCGCACGCCCGGGAGGTGCTGCTCACCCGGGCCCAGCTCGCCGACGCCGCCGCGCTGGTGGGCGGGTACGCCCGCACCGCCGAGGCGCAGCTGCTGCTGGAGACCGGCTGGGCGCGCGAGGTGGTCGCCGACCGGGCCACCCTGCGGGCGCGTACCCCGGCCATCGCGCCGACCGGCGACGACCCGCAGCTGGCCCGCGATCCCGGGGCGGCCTCGGCGCGGCTGCCCAGCCTGGCCTGGACGGCCGCGCGCGACGCGCTCCGCGCCGACCTGCCGGTGCTGGTCCAGGTGCCCCGCCGCGGCTACCTGCCGTCGGTCTCCTGCGCCGACTGCCGCACCCCGGCGCGGTGCCCGCACTGCGCCGGCCCGCTCGGGCTGCCCTCGGCGAGCGCCCCGCCCGCCTGCCGGTGGTGCGGCCGGGTCGCCGCCGCGTACGCCTGCCCGGAGTGCGGTGGGCGGCGGCTGCGGGCCGCCGTCACCGGCGCCCGGCGGACGGCCGAGGAGCTGGGGCGGGCGTTCCCCGGCGTGCCGGTACGCACCTCGGGCCGGGACGAGGTGCTCGCGACCGTGCCGGCGGGAGCCGGTCTGGTGATCGCCACCCCGGGGGCCGAGCCGGTCGCCGAGGGCGGCTACGGGGCCGTGCTCCTGCTCGACTCGTGGGCCCTGCTCACGCGGGCCGACCTGCGCGCCGGCGAGGAGGCACTGCGCCGCTGGCTGACCGCGGCGGCGCTGGCCCGGCCGGCCGGCGCCGGGGGCCGGGTGGTGGTGGTCGCCGACGGCGGGCTCGCCCCGGTGCAGGCGCTGCTGCGCTGGGACGCCGGCTGGTTCGCGGCCCGGGAGCTGGCCGAGCGGCGTGAGCTGGGTTTCCCGCCGGCGGTCCGGATGGCCAGTGTCACGGGGCTCCCGGCCGCCGTGGCGGACCTGTTGGGCGAGGCGCGGCTGCCGGAGGAGGCCGAGGTGCTCGGGCCGGTGCCGGCCGACGGCGAGCGCGAGCGGATGCTGGTCCGGGTCCCGCGCGCCCGGGCGGCGGCGCTGGCGGGCGCGCTGCACGCCGCGGCGGGGGCGCGCAGCGCGCGGAAGGCCGCCGACCCGGTTCGTCTCCAGGTCGACCCGCACGACCTCTTCTGAGGCGGTGACCTGGTCTTCCGACGGGTGGGCCCGGCCCGGCGTCGCACGCCGCGTGCGGCGGGGGGCCGACGGGACAGTGGTAGCATCGCCCGTCATGCCGGGCTCACGGCGGCGCAGCCACGATACGGCGCCGGCCCGTGCCAAGGACGATGTCGATCAGCCGGTGATCAGGGGTGGGCCAGTCGTGACCGTTCGTCAGTCGATCGTCTTCAACGGTGACCTCGGCAGCGGCAAGAGCACCGTGTCGGTGGAGATCGCCAAGCGGCTCGGGATGCGCCGGGTCAGCGTGGGTGACCTCTACCGGCAGATGGCGCAGGAGCGGCAGATGACCGCCCTGCAGCTCAACCTGCACGCCGAGCTGGACCAGGCGGTCGACGGCTACGTCGACCAGCTCCAGCGCGACATCGCCGCCTCCGGCGAGTGCCTCGTCATGGACTCGCGCCTGGCCTGGCACTTCTTCACCGACGCGCTCAAGGTGCACATGATCACCGAGCCGGGTGAGGCGGCCCGCCGGGTGCTGGCCCGCCCGTCCGGCCCGGCCGAGAGCTACACCTCGCTGGAGGAGGCCAAGGCCAAGCTGCGCGAGCGCAGCGAGAGCGAGCGGAGCCGGTTCCTGGTCCGCTACGGCGTCGACAAGGCCCGGCTGCGCAACTACGACCTGATCTGCGACACCACCCGGGCCACCCCCGACGAGGTGATCGAGCACGTCGTCGCGGCGTACGAGGGGAAGCTCGGCGCCGAGGTGCTGCGCGACGAGCCGCCATTGCTGCTGCTCGACCCGGCCCGGGTCTACCCGACCGAGGACATCGCGACCCTGCGCGGGCTGTGGGACTCCGAGTTCGTGGACGAGGTGGCCGGCGCCGGTGACGAGGCGCTGGAGCCGCTGCGGATCGGCTACACCGGCGAGTACTTCTTCGTCGTGGACGGGCACCGGCGGCTCAGCGCCGCCCTGCAGAGCGGCTTCCACCTGGTGCCGGCGCGGCTCGTGGCCGAGGTCGACGAGCCGGTGGTCGGCGGGATGAGCGCGGTCGACTACTTCGCCGCGCAGGTCCGCCCCGGCCTCGTCTACGACTGGGAGGCCGCGCACGGCATCCAGCTGCCGCTGCCCGAGCACGCGCTGCTCGGCGGGGACGCGGTGCTGGCCGGCGAGCCGGGCCACGGCGCCTGACCCGCCCGCGGCGCTCGCGCCGGTGACGGCCGCGCCGTACGCGCGCACGGGCCGGCGCCGGATCGCCGCGGCACCGGATCGGGGGCGTGATGAAGTCCCTCGGTCCGCCGGGCGGGAGGCCGGCGGTGGACGCTGCCGAGGCTTGGCGCTGCTGCCGTCGCCGCGGCGGCTGACCCTGCGTGGCTACGAGACCCTGCCGGTGACTCTCGGCACACCGGTCCCGGCCGATGGCGGTACGCGGGCCGGGGCCCGCCCCGGCACTCCGTAGACTGGTACGGCCCCGATCATCCATCCCGCGAAGGAGTCGTCCCGCGTGACCGTCCAGCCCATCCGTCTGTTCGGGGATCCGGTGCTGCGCACGCCGGCCGATCCGGTGGTCGACTTCGACGCCGAGCTGCGCCGGCTCATCGCCGACCTCACCGACACCATGCGTGAGCAGAACGGCGCCGGCCTGGCCGCTCCGCAGCTCGGGGTGGGCCTGCGGGTGTTCACCTTCGACGTCGACGACGTCCTCGGCCACCTGGTCAACCCGGTGCTGGAGTTCCCCGACGAGGAGGAGCAGGACGGGCCCGAGGGCTGCCTCTCCATTCCCGGCCTCTACTTCGACACCAAGCGCCGGCAGAACGTGATCGCCAAGGGCTTCAACGGCTACGGCGACCCGGTCCAGATCGTCGGCACCGGGCTGATGGCCCGCTGCGTGCAGCACGAGACCGACCACCTCGACGGCGTGCTCTTCATCGACCGGCTCGACCAGGCCGGGCGCAAGGAGGCCATGAAGGCGATCCGCCAGGCCGAGTGGTACGACGCGGCCGCCCCGCCGGTGGTCAAGCTCAGCCCGCACGGCCCGGCCGCCAGTCCGTTCGGTCTGGGCGGGTGACCGGCCCGTGCGCGTGATCTTCGCCGGCACGCCGGCCGTCGCCGTCCCGTCCCTGGCCGCCGTGGCCGCCTCCCGGCACGAGCTGGTCGCCGTGGTCACCCGCCCCGACGCGCCCGCCGGGCGGGGCCGTGGCCTGTCCCGCTCCCCGGTGGGAGCGTGGGCTGACGAGCACGGCGTCGAGGTGCTCACCCCGGCGCGCCCGCGCGAGCCGGAGTTCCTCGACCGGCTGCGGGCGCTCGCGCCGGACTGCGTGCCGGTGGTGGCCTACGGGGCGCTGGTGCCGCCGGCCGCGCTGGAGATCCCCCGGCACGGCTGGGTGAACCTCCACTTCTCGCTGCTGCCGGCGTGGCGTGGCGCGGCGCCCGTGCAACACGCCGTGCTGCACGGCGACGAGGTGACCGGAGCCAGCGTCTTCCAACTGGAGGAAGGGCTGGACACGGGGCCCGTCTACGGCACCCTGACCGACGAGATCCGGCCCGGCGACACCTCCGGCGACCTGCTGGAGCGGCTCGCCGGGTCCGGCGCCGGTCTACTGGTCGCCGTCCTCGACGCGATCGAGGACGGCACGGCGCGGGCCGAGCCGCAGCCGGCCGACGGGGTGTCGCTGGCGCCGAAGCTGACCGTGGAGGACGCCCGGGTGCGCTGGACCGATCCGGCCTTCGCGGTGGACCGGCGGGTCCGCGCCTGCACCCCGGCGCCGGGCCCGTGGAGCACCTTCCGCGGTGAGCGGATCAAGCTGGGCCCCGTCACCCCCGTGCCGGACGGCCCCGACCTGAAGCCGGGGGAGCTGCTGGTGGAGAAGTCCCGGGTGCTGGTGGGCACCGCCACGACCCCCGTGCGGCTGGGTGAGGTGCGGGTCGCGGGCAAGCGGGCCATGCCGGCGACCGACTGGGCGCGTGGCGCCCGGGTCGCCGCCGGAGAGGACCTGGCGTGACGAGCCCCGGGCCGGCCCACGACGACCGGGCCGCCCGCAGCGGGCAGTCCGGCGGCCCGACGACGTCCGGGTCGCGCGACGACCGCGCCCGACGGGGGGACGAGCGGGGCGCTCCCCGGCGCGGCGACGGCCCCCGGGACGCACGCCGCCACGGCGACCGCAGCGGCGACCGCCGTCAAGGCGGCGCGCGGGGAAGCGCGCGCGGCGGCCGCCCGCCCGTGGACCGGCCGCGGCACGCGGCGTACCAGGCGGTCGCGGCGGTGCACCGCGACGACGCGTTCGCCAACCTGGTGCTGCCCGCGATCCTGCGTGAGGAGGGGCTGATCGGCCGGGACGCGGCCTTCGCGACCGAGCTGACCTACGGCACCCTGCGTCACCTCGGCACCCTCGACGCGATCCTGACCGCGGCCGCGGGCCGGGACGTGCAGCGGATCGACCCGCCGGTGCGCGACGCGCTGCGCCTCGGCGCGTACCAACTGCTGCACACCCGCGTGCCGGCGCACGCCGCGGTCTCCTCGACCGTCGACCTGGTGCGGGTGGTGGGCCCCGGCGCCACCGGCTTCGCCAACGCCGTGCTGCGGGAGGTCGCCGAGCGGGACGCCGACGCCTGGGTGGAGCGGCTCGCGCCGGACATGGCCACCGACCCGATCGGTCACCTCGCGCTGGCCTACAGCCACCCGCAGTGGATCGTGCGGGCTTTCGCCGAGGCGCTCGGCGGTGACCTCGGCGAGACCACCCGCCTGTTGATCGAGGACAACGAGCGCCCGCCCGTGCACCTGTGCGCCCGGCCCGGGCTGGTCGACCCGGCCGAGCTGGCCGACGAGGTGGGTGGCGCCCCGGGCGCCTTCTCGCCGTACGCGGTCTACCTGCCCGGCGGGGCACCGGGTGAGCTGGCGGCGGTGGCCGAGGGCCGCGCCCACGTCCAGGACGAGGGCTCCCAGCTGGTGGCGGCCGCGCTGGCGGCGGCGCCGCTGGACGGGCCGGACGGGCGTTGGTTGGACCTGTGCGCCGGTCCCGGCGGCAAGGCCGGGCTGCTCGGGGCAATCGCCGCCCAGCGCGACGCCCGGCTGACCGCCGTCGAGGTGGCCGAGCACCGCGCCCGGCTGGTCGCCCAGGCCACCCAGGGCCTGCCGGTGACCGTGCTGAACACCGACGGCCGCACCGTGGGCCGGGACCCGAAGCTGCCCGAGGACCACTTCGACCGGGTGCTGGTCGACGCGCCGTGCACCGGTCTGGGGTCGCTGCGGCGCCGCCCCGAGTCCCGGTGGCGGCGGCAGCCGTCGGACCTGCCGGCGCTGACCCGGCTCCAACGGGAACTGCTCGGTGCGGCGCTGCGCGCCGTGCGGCCCGGCGGGCTGGTGGCCTACGTGACCTGCTCGCCGCACACGGTCGAGACGCACGTGACGGTGACCGAGGCGGCCCGGCGGTCGGGGGTGTCGGTGGACTTCGTCGACGCCCGCCCGCTCCTGCCGGCCGGGATGCCCGGTCTGGGCGACGGCCCGACGGTGCAGCTGTGGCCGCACCGGCACGGCACCGACGCCATGTTCCTCGCGGTGCTCCGCCGCGGCTGACGCGTGGTGGTGGCCGTTCGGCGCGGAACGGCCATCCTCGCTGGCGCGGGGATCACGGCGCGGACGCCGCGGGGTCAGCGCACCGGGAGGCCCTTGCTGCCGGCGCCCTTCACGGAGCGGGTCAGGTTGCGGTCGCTGACCCAGAGGAAGCACTGGACGCCGCGGTCGCCGTTCTTCCACGCCTGCTCGAAGGGGTGGTAGAAGATCGTCCCGGCGCGGTACTGGAGGTCGGAGTTGTCCGGCACCTTCACGTACGAGGCGATCAGCTTGCGGCACGCCTTGTGGGTACGGAGCGTCGTGCGGCTGAACTCGGCGTACGTGATGTCGGGCGCCTGGTAGACGCCGACGAACTCGGCGTGGTGCTTCGCCCCGCAGGCCGCCGGCACCATCTCCTCGATCTCGTCCTTGACCAGCTTCGGGTTGAAGCAGGTGTGCGCCAGCTTCGAGCCGGCCTTCAGCGCGTCGCGCAGGCTCCCCTCGCGCTGCCGGACGCCCGGGTCGTCGAGGCTGGTGATCTCGCTGGCGTCGCAGCGGAACCAACGGGCCCCGCCGGTCCACGCCTGCGGGGCCGGGAAGACCACGGCCACGCCGAGCCGGCCGGTGCGCCACTCGGCGCCGACGGCCTTGCTGACCTCGCGGTCGCACTCGGCCCGCGCGGCGCGCATCCCGGCCGAACCGGCGGGCGGGGGCGTGTTCCGCTGCGCGTCGGCGCCGGAGAGGGTGCCCACGTGCAGCGTCTCGACCCGGTGCGGCTGGGCGCACTCCACCGGGTTGTACGCGCTGAGGTAGCCGACGTCCTGCACGGCGGTGTGGCAGACCCCCGCCTCGGGAACGAAGGCCTCGGCCGCGGCGAGGGCCGCCCAGTCGTCGGTGAGGTCCGTGTCGAGACCGGCCGGGGCGCACGCGGCGAGGCCGAGTGCCGCCACGGTGCCCCACACGGCCGCCGTCCACCACCGTCGCATCCGCCGACCTCCCCGTCGACCGTGGTCACGCCCACCGGCGATCGTCGACCGGTTGCGCCACGGCGCAGGAGCATACGGTACCGGCGCTCAGATCGCCGGTAGTCCCTGCGGCCCGACGCCCCGCATGGAGCGGGTGAGCTTCCGGTCGTCGCTCCACAGGAAACAGCGCACCCCCCGGTCGCCCTCCTCCCACTCCCGCTTCGAGGGCGGGTAGAAGATGGACCCCGTCCGGTAGGCCAGGTCGGCGTTGTCGGGCACCGCCGCGAAGGCGGCGATCAGCGACATGCACCGGCGGTGCACCGTGTCCGCGGCGGCGGTGAACTCCGCCCAGGTGAGGTTCCGCTCCGTGTAGACGCCCACGAACTCGGCGCGGTGCGGCTCGCTGCACAGCACCGGCGCCATGTAGTTGAGGTTTCCGCCGATCAGCTTCGGGTCGAAGCAGCGGTGGATGAGCGGCGAGTCGCCGATCAGCGCCCCGCGCAGGCTTCCGCTGCGGTTGACCGGGCGGGTGTTGTCGATGCTGTCGGTCTCGCTCAGGTCGCAGCGGAACCAGCGGGCGCCGCCGGCCCAGGCGGTCGCGGAGGGCACCGCGACGGTGAGGCTCAGGCGGGCGCCGTGCCAGTCGCCGCCGAGCATGTCCCGGACCTGCTGGTCGCACTCGGTGCGTGCGGTGCGCAGCGCCGCGGAGCCGGGCTCCGGCCGCCGTGCGGACGGCGAGGCGGTGAAGGTGCCGACGTGGACGACCTCGGCCACGTGGTTGCGCGCGCAGGCCACCGTCTCGTAGGTGGCGGCCTGCACGACCGTGGTGATGCGGGGCAGGCAGGCCCCGGCGGCGGGGACGAAGGGCGTGGGTGCCCGCATGGCGGGCCAGTCGTCGACCAGGTCGCCGTCCGGACCGTGCGGTCGCAGGCAACCGGTCAGCAGCACCGTCACGGCGCCGGCCACCGCCAGCGCCCCAAGCCACCGTCGCATCCTCCGCCCTTCCCGGGAACGGGTGACCACCGGCCTCGTCCGTGGCGGAACGTGCCGGGCGCGGCGTCGCGTCACCGTCCCCGTTGGAGTCTCGCCGGGTTCCCGCCGTTCGGCCAGTCGTCGATGTCGGCTCGTCCGGATTCGCCCACCCGGACCGGCCGATTCTGCACCACTGGTCACCGTCGCGTCACGGGGCGTCCCGGATCGTGCGGTGCCGCCGGCGACCGGAGGCGACGTTCGTACACTGACCCGGTGACCGTACCGCCGCCGATCATCGCGCCGAGCATCCTCGCCGCCGACTTCGCCCGCCTGGCCGATGAGGTCCGTGCCGTCGAGGACGCCGCCGACTGGCTGCACGTCGACGTCATGGACAACCACTTCGTGCCGAACCTGACCATCGGTCTGCCGGTGGTGCAGAGCCTGCGGGCGGCCACCCGGCTCCCGTTCGACGTGCACCTGATGATCGAGGACCCGCGGCGCTGGGCGCCCGGCTACGCGGACGCCGGGGCGTACAACGTCACGTTCCACGCCGAGGCCTGCGACGACCCGGTGGCGCTGGCGAAGGACCTCCGCTCGGCCGGCGCGAAGGCGGGGCTGGCGATCGACCGCGACACCCCGATCGAGCCGTACCTGGAGCTGCTGCCGAGCTTCGACACGCTGCTGATCATGACGATCAAGGCGGGCTTCGGCGGGCAGCGCTTCATCCCGCAGCTGCTCGACAAGGTGCGGGCGGCCCGCCGGCACGTGGCGACCGGCCACCTGGAGCTGCGGATCGAGGTCGACGGCGGCATCGCGGCCGACACCATCGCGCAGGCCGCCGAGGCGGGCGCCGACGCGTTCGTGGCCGGCACCGCCGTCTACGGGGGCGACGACCCCGCCGAGGCCGTCCGCCGGCTGCGGGCCCTCGCGGAACGCGCCACCCCCGGGGCCTGACGTGGACCCGGCGGGGGAGCGCCCGGACGTCATCCTCGTCGTCGACGACGACGAGGACATCGCGCGGTTCGTCGAGTTCAACCTCCGGCTGCACGGCTTCGAGGTGATCCACGCCAGCGACGGCCAGGAGGCGCTCGAGGTGATCGAGCGGCACCGGCCCGACCTGGCGGTGGTCGACCTCATGATGCCCCGCATCGACGGTCTGGAGCTGACCCGGCGGCTGCGTGCCGACCCGATGACCTCCGCCCTGCCGGTGATCATGCTGACCGCCAAGGGGATGACGGTGGACAAGGTGCACGGCCTCAGCGCCGGCGCCGACGACTACCTGGTCAAGCCATTCGACACCGCCGAGCTGGTGGCCCGGGTCAGCTCCACGCTGCGCCGCAACAAGGAGTTCCGGGAGGTGTCCCCGCTGACCGGCCTGCCCGGCAACAGCCGGATCCGTCGGGAGATCTCCGACCGGGTGCGCAGCGGCTCCGACTACGCCGTCGGCTACGTCGACATCGACCGGTTCAAGAGCGTCAACGACCGGTACGGCTTCGTCCGCGGCGACGACTTCATCTCGACCCTCGCCCGCAGCCTGCACCGGGCGGTGGTCTCGATCGGGCTGCCGCCGGCCTTCCTCGGCCACGTCGGCGGCGACGACTTCGTGATCGTCTGCACCCCGGAGCAGGTCCGGCCGCTGACCTCCCGCGCGGTGGTGGACTTCGAGACCGCGGCCGACTCGCTCTACGACCCGATCGACCGGGAGCGCGGCTACGTCGAGCTGAAGGACCGGCGCGGCAACATCCGGCGTGCCGCGCTCGTCACCCTCTCGATCGGGGTGTCCCTCTCCGACGCGGACAAGCGTTTCACCGACCCGCTGGAGGCGATCGCCGTCGCCAGCGAGATGAAGTCGGTGGCCAAGAGCCAGCCCGGGTCGTACGTCGCGGTGGACCGGCGGCGCGGGGTCACCTGACCCGGCGGACGCGGTGTGAAGTAGCTCGCCTCGGTGGCGGCACGGCCCCGTCGGCGTGTAAGACTTCCCGTGTACCCACCACGCGCTGGCGGGACTCGGTGTAATTCCGAACCGGCGGTGATCCACGGCGAAGCCCGTGGTCAGCCCGCGACCCGGTCGGCTCTGCCGCCCGGTGGACCTGGTGTGAATCCGGGGCCGACGGTTGGGGGCGGACGATCTCCGCGCCCAGACAGTCCGGATGGGAGACAGCGCGCGGGACGGACGGGTCGTGCCGACCGCTGAGCTCAGCGTGCCCGGCCGACCCTGCGGGTCGGCTCCGCCGTACCCGGATCTCCGCCGCCGCATGCCCGCGGCCTCATGGCCGATGCCTCCCGCCCCGCCCGCGCGCGACCGGCGAGTGAGAGGGCAGGGCAGGGCGAAATGGCAGGCGTCTCCGTGGACGAGGCGATGCGACGCGCGATCGAGCTCGCCGCGCGCGGGCTCGGCACCACCAGCCCCAACCCGGTGGTCGGCTGCGTGCTGCTCGACGCGGACGGCCAGGTCGTCGGGGAGGGCTTCCACGCGTACGCCGGTGGGCCGCACGCCGAGATCGTGGCGCTCGCCCAGGCCGGCGAGCGCGCCCGCGGCGGCACCGCGATCGTCACTCTGGAGCCCTGCGACCACACCGGTCGCACCGGCCCCTGCAGCCTCGCGCTCATCCAGGCCGGCGTCTCCCGCGTGGTGATCGCCGTGCCCGACCCGAACCCGGTGGCCTCGGGCGGCGCGGCCACCCTGCGCGCCGCCGGGGTCCGGGTGGACCTGGGCGTACGCACCCACGAGGCGGAGGCGGGCAACATCGCCTGGCTGACCTCCATGCGCCGCGGCTGGCCGTACGTCATCTGGAAGTACGCCGCGACGCTCGACGGCCGGTCGGCGGCGGCCGACGGCACCAGCATGTGGATCACCTCCGAGGCGGCCCGGATCGACGTGCACGCGCTGCGTGGCACCGTCGACGCGGTGGTCGTCGGGGTGGGCACCGTGCTCGCCGACGACCCCCGCCTGACCGCCCGGAACCTGCGCGACGGCAGCCTCGCCATCCGTCAGCCCCTGCGGGTGGTGGTGGACAGCCAGGGCCGTACCCCGGCCGACGCCAAGGTCCGCGACGGCGCGGCCCGCACCTGGATCGCCACCGCGGCGGAGGTCGGCGCCGGCCCCGACGGCGGCGTCGACCTGCCGGCGCTGCTCGCCGCGCTGCACCAGCGCGGCGTGCGGGCCGTGCTGTTGGAGGGCGGCCCGCGGCTGGCCGGCGCGTTCCTGGCCGCCGGGCTCGTCGACAAGGTGGTCGGCTACGTCGCACCCCGGCTGCTCGGCGCCGGCCCGGCCGCGCTCGTCGACGCCGGTGTGACGACCATCGCCGAGGCCATCGATCTGGAACTCATCGACGTTACGCAGATCGGTCCGGATCTGCGGATCACCGCGCTGCCCCGGAAGAGGGAGGGCTGACATGTTCACCGGCATCGTCGAGGAGCTGGGTGAGGTCGTCGGTGTGACGGCCACCGCCGGCGACTCCGCGCTGGTCGCCGTCCGTGGCCCGCTGGTCACGACCGACGCCCGGCACGGCGACTCCATCGCCGTCAACGGCGTCTGCCTGACCGTGGTGGACGTCGACGGCGGGGTCTTCACCGCCGACGTGATGGGGGAGACCCTGCGCCGCTCCGCGCTCGGCGCGCTGCGCCCCGGCGACCCCGTCAACCTGGAGCGGGCCGCCGCGCTGGGTAGCCGCCTCGGCGGTCACCTCGTGCAGGGGCACGTCGACGGCGTCGGCGAGGTGCTCTCCCGGGAGCCGGCGGCGCAGTGGGAGACGGTGCGTTTCCGGCTCCCCGCCCACCTGGCCCGGTACGTGGTGGAGAAGGGCTCCATCACCGTCGACGGCGTGTCCCTGACCGTGGCCGGCGTCGGGGGGGACTGGTTCTCGGTCGGCCTGATCCCCACCACGCTGAAGCTCACCACCCTCGGCGCCCGCGGAGCCGGCGACCCGGTGAACCTCGAGGTGGACGTGCTCGCCAAGTACGTCGAGCGGCTGCTCGGCGACCGGGCGACGACCGGCCCGGACACCGCCGCGGCGGGCCTCGGCGCCGGACCGCTCGGCGCTGCCGGCCCCACCGCCGGGCCGGCCGAGGCCGGCGGCGCGGACGGCGTCGCACCCACCGGTGAGGTGGCCTGATGCGCACGCTGCTCTGGCTGCTGGAGACCCGGGTGAGCATCGGTGGCTCGCCGGTGCTGCTGCGCGAGATCGTCGGCAACGTCTTCGGTCTGGTCTCCGCGCTGCTCGGCCTGCGCCGGTTGGTGTGGGCGTGGCCGGTCGGCATGCTCGGCAACGCGCTGCTGTTCACCGTCTTCCTCGGCGGGGCGTTCGCCACCCCGCAGGCCCACGACCTGTACGGGCAGGCCGGACGGCAGGTCTTCTTCTTCGTGGTCAGCGTCTACGGCTGGTGGCGCTGGTCGCGTACGCGCCGGCTCGGCACGGTGCCCGACCACGGCGCCGTGGCGCCCCGCTGGGCGAGCGGCCGGGAGCGGCTGGCCCTGCTCGCCGGCGCCGTGCTCGGCACCGCCGCCGCCTATCCCGCGCTGGCCGCGCTCGGCTCCTGGGGGCCGCTGCCGGACGCGTGGATCCTCGTCGGCAGCCTCCTGGCCACGTACGGCATGGCCCGCGGCTGGGTCGAGTTCTGGCTGATCTGGATCGCGGTGGACGCGGTGGGCGTGCCGCTGCTGCTGCGCGGCGGGTTCTACCCGTCGGCGGCCATGTACCTGATCTACGGCGCGTTCTGCGTCTGGGGCTTCGCCAGCTGGTGGCGGACGTCCCGGGTGCTCTCGCAGGTCCGCGCGCCGATCTCGCCGACCTACACGGAGGCTGTGGCATGAGCGCCTTTGGGAGCATCGAGCGGGCGATCGAGGAGATCGCCGCCGGCCGGCCCGTCGTCGTGGTCGACGACGCCGACCGGGAGAACGAGGGTGACCTGATCTTCGCGGCCGAGCTGGCCACGCCGGAGCTGCTCGCGTTCATGGTGCGGTACACGTCCGGCTACATCTGCGTGCCGCTCACCGAGAGCGAGGCCGACCGGCTCGACCTGCCGCCGATGCACCACACGAACCAGGACCGGCGCGGCACCGCGTACACGGTGACCGTCGACGCCCGGGAGGGCGTGACCACCGGGATCTCGGCCGCCGACCGGGCGCACACCATCCGGCTGCTCGCCGACCCGACCACCGGTCCGACGGACCTGGCCCGCCCCGGGCACGTGGTGCCGCTGCGCGCCCGTCAGGGCGGGGTGCTGCGCCGCCCCGGGCACACCGAGGCGGCGGTCGACCTCACCCGGCTGGCCGGCCTGCGCCCGGCCGGGGTGCTGTGCGAGCTGGTCAACGACGACGGCACCATGATGCGGGTGCCGGACCTGGAGAAGTTCTGCGCCGAGCACTCGCTGACGCTGATCACCATCGCCGACCTGGTCGCGTACCGGCGGCGGACCGAGAAGCAGGTCGAGCAGGTCGCCGACGCCCGGATGCCCACCGAGCACGGCGTGTTCCGCGCGATCGGTTACCGCACCACGCACGACACCGCCGAGCACGTGGCGATGGTGTACGGCGAGATCGGCGACGGGCAGGACGTCCTCGTCCGGGTGCACTCCGAGTGCCTGACCGGCGACGTCTTCGGTTCGCTGCGCTGCGACTGCGGCCCCCAGCTCGACGCGGCCCTCGCCCGGGTCGCCCGCGAGGGGCGCGGGGTGGTGCTCTACATGCGCGGCCACGAGGGCCGGGGCATCGGCCTACTGCACAAGCTCCAGGCGTACCAGTTGCAGGACCTGGGCCGGGACACCGTGGACGCCAACCTGGACCTCGGCCTGCCGGCCGACGCCCGCGACTACGGCACCGGCGCGCAGATCCTCTACGACCTCGGCGTGCGGTCGATGCGGCTGCTCACCAACAACCCGGCCAAGCGGGCGGGACTGGAGGGGTACGGCCTGACCATCACCGGCCGCGAGGGGCTGCCGGTGCGTCCCCACCCGGAGAACGTGCGGTACCTGCGTACCAAGCGGGACCGGATGGGGCACCTGTTGGACCAGTTGGACGAGGTCACCGAGGCGCCGGTCGGCCGGCTGCCCAACGGTGACGGGATCGGAGCGTAACGATGGCGGGATTCGGGGAGCCGGCGGCGGCGCCGGTGGACGCGACCGGGATGACGGTGGGCGTCGTGGCGGCGCGCTGGCACGGCGAGCTGACCGACCACATGCTCGACCGGGCGGTCGCGGCCGCCCAGGCGTGCGGGGCGCGGGCCGTGGTCGCCCGGGTCGCCGGGTCGGTGGAGATCCCGGTGGTCGCCCAGGCGCTGGCGCGCCGCTGCGACGTGGTGGTCGCGCTGGGCGTGGTGGTCCGGGGCGCCACCGCCCACTTCGACTACGTCTGCCGCTCGGTCACCGACGGCCTGACCCGGGTCGCCTTGGACGAGGGGAAGCCGGTCGCCCACGGGGTGTTGACCGTGGACACCCTCGAGCAGGCCCGCGACCGGGCGGGGCTGCCCGGCTCCGCCGAGGACAAGGGCTGGGCCGCGACCGTCGCGGCGCTCGACGCCGCGCTGGCCGTCCGCTCGGTCAACGGCACCAACGGCCACCGCGTCGGCTTCGCCGGCTGAGCCGTCCGGCGGCGGGCGGCGGCGCGCCGGTCTGCGACCCGGTGGCGGGGCTGTGGCGGTGCTCCCGTGGCCGGGCGCACCCGCCGCACCCCGTGTCCACGACCGTCGCGTCAACCCGGGTGCCGGTGCGCCGGCCGCCGCGCCCCGTCCGACACCCGGGATCCTCCGGACCCCGCCGGCCCCGGCGGCGACCCCGGGCTGGAAGAATCGCGGCGTGAAGACGTTCGAGGAGTTGTTCGCCGAGCTGCAGGCCAAGGCCGCGGCCGGCACTCCCGGCTCGGGCACGGTCGCCGCGCTCGAGCGGGGCGTGCACTTCATCGGCAAGAAGGTCGTCGAGGAGGCGGCCGAGTCGTGGATGGCCGCCGAGCACGAGGGCCGGGAGCGGGCCGCCGAGGAGATCTCCCAGCTGCTCTACCAGACCCAGGTGCTGATGCTCGCCACCGGGCTCGAGCTGAAGGACGTCTACCGACATCTCTGAGTGCGATCCGTCGTCGATTCCACACCGACTGCTAGGAGCACTCGTTCATGCTGCGTGTCGCCGTTCCCAACAAGGGCACCCTGGCCGAGCCGGCCGCCCAGATGCTGCGCGAGGCGGGCTACCGCCAGCGCACCGACCCGAAGGACCTGGTCTGCCGGGACGAGCCCAACGACGTCGAATTCTTCTACCTGCGCCCGAAGGACATCGCCACCTACGTCGGCTCCGGTGACCTCGACCTGGGCATCACCGGCCGCGACCTCCTGATCGACTCGGGCGCGCCCGCCGAGGAGGTCGTCGACCTCTCCTTCGGCCGGGCCACCTTCCGCTTCGCCGCCCGCCCGGACGACATCGACTCCGTGGCGGGGCTCGGCGGGCACCGGATCGCCACCGCGTACCCCGGGCTCGTCGAGCGCCACCTCGCGGAGCTCGGCGTGAAGGCGGACGTGATCCGCCTCGACGGCGCGGTCGAGAACGCCGTACGCCTCGGCGTCGCCGACGTGGTCGCGGACGTGGTCGAGACCGGCGCCACCCTGCGCCAGGCCGGCCTGGTGGTGTTCGGCGAGCCGCTGCTGCGCTCGTCGGCGGTGCTCGTACGCCGCGCCGACGCGCCCACCCACCCGCAGGCCGCGCAGCTGCTCCGCCGGTTGCACGGGGTGCTGGTGGCCCGCCGCTACGTGATGCTCGCGTACGACGTGCCGGCCGGCCTGCTGGACCGGGCTAGCTCGCTCACCCCGGGCATCGAGTC
The DNA here is from genome assembly GCF_056150165.1 of Micromonospora xinjiangensis. Classification (NCBI taxonomy): domain Bacteria; kingdom Bacillati; phylum Actinomycetota; class Actinomycetes; order Micromonosporales; family Micromonosporaceae; genus Micromonospora; species Micromonospora xinjiangensis. The sequence goes on from NZ_JAXCFO010000009.1 coordinate 155,846, forward strand.
GCCCACCGTGTCGCCGCTGCACCGGGAGGGCTGGGTCGCGGTGCAGGCCATGGTGCTCCGCGACGACGTGCACCGGATCATGGACGAGCTGTACGAGCTGGGCGCCCGGGCCATCCTGGTCACCAACATCCACGCCTGCCGCCTGTGACGGCGTCCCCCGCGGCGCCGGAGCCGGCAGGGCCTGGTCCGGCGCCGTCGCCGTCGGTACCCGGTCCGGCGTCCTCGCCGTCGGGACCTGGTCCGGCGCCGTCGCCGTCCGGGCCCGCTCCCTCGACGTCGGGTCCCGGTGCCCGGTTCGGCCGGGATCCGGAGGTGCCCGTCCAGACGTCGGCGGCCGCGGTGCACGGTCGGGAGCCGGTCGGACCATCCGCCGCGCCCGCCGTCGCGCCGTTGGACGTCACCGCGACGCCGCCGCGTCCGGCGCGCGGGCCGCTGCCGGTGTGGGCGGCGCTCACCGTCGTCGCCCTGGCCGGCGTCGCCTCCGCCGCGCAGGGCGCGACCAACGGGGAGCTGGGCGTCCGGGTCGGTGAGCCGACCCTGGCCGCCGTGGTCAACAACCTCGGCGGCACCCTGCTGGTCGTGCTCGGGCTCGCCGTGCTGCCGTCGATGCGCCACGGGCTCGCGCTGCTGCGCCACGCTCGCCTGCCCTGGTGGAGCTACCTGGGCGGGCTGGGCGGGGCCGCGATCGTGGTGCTCGGCGCGTACGTGGTGCCGGCGCTCGGGGTCGCCGTCTTCACCATCGCGCAGGTGGCCGGGGGCAGCATCGGTGGCCTGGCGGTGGACCGCGCCGGCCTCGCGCCGGTCGGCCGGCTCGCCCTCACCGGCCCCCGGGTCGCCGGCGGGCTACTCGGCGTGGCCGCCGTGGCCCTGGCCCAGCTCGGCCAGCCGGTCGGGGACCTCGCGGTGGGCCTGGTCCTGCTCGCCGTGGCGGGTGGCGTCGGCGTGGCGCTCCAGTCCGCCCTCAACGGCCGCGTCTCCGCGGCCGGCTCCGCCGCCGCCGGCGTCGCGGTGAACTTCGCGGTCAGCACCCCGGCGGTGCTGCTCGTCGCGGCGCTCGCCGGGGCGCTCACCGGGCCGGTCCCGGCCTGGCCGACCGACTGGTACCTCTACACGGGCGGGGTGCTCGGCGTGGCCATCGTGGCCGGGCTCGTGGTCGGGGTCCGGTCGGCGGGTGTCCTGCGCACCGGGCTGGCACTGGTGGCCGGCCAGCTCGGCGGGGCGCTGCTGCTGGACTCGCTGCTGCCGGGCGGGGCGGGTGCCCGGCCCGCGGTGCTCGCCGGGGCGGCGCTGACCCTCGCGGCGGTCGTCGTCGCGGGCGGTCGCCCCCGCCGCCGATGACGACGTGACGCGGGGCGCCCCGGCCGCCCGAGCGGGAGAGCAAGCGCCTCGCCGGTTCGTCGCCGGTGGCCCGGCCGGGTGGTGACGGCGCGGGCAGCGTGGCGGCGGCGAGCCCGCTCCGGGCGGGTGGCAGACTGGTGGGGTGAGCGAACCCGAGCTGATCCGTCTCCGCCCCCGGCGCATCCGGGTGGTCTGCTGGACGTCGGCGATCGTGCTGCTGGTGGTGTTCAGCCTGGTGGCCACCTCGCTGCACGGCGCCACCGGCGACGGCTACGGCACCTTCCAGCGCGGCGACCAGCTCGCCATGGTCGGCCTCGGCATCTTCGGCGCGCTCGGCTTCCTGCTCTTCACCCGGCCCCGGGTGGAGGCGGACGCGCGGGGCGTCCGGGTGCGCAACATCATCGGCTCGTACGACCTGCCGTGGGAGGTCGTGCGCGGCGTCCGCTTCGACCGGGGCGCGCCCTGGGCCAGTCTGGAGCTGCACGACGACGACCTGCTGCCGATGGTGGCCCTGCAGGCCGCCGACAAGGAGCTGGCCGTCGAGGGAGTGCGCGCGCTGCGCCGGCTGCACCAGGCCCACCTGTCCCGCCTCACCGAGAACGCCCCCGGCCGCTGACCCCGGCGGCCGACCGACCCGGGCCGCCGACCCGGCGACCGACCGACCCGGGCCGCCGACCCCGGCGACCGACCGACTCGGGCCGCTGACCCCGGCGACCGGCCCCGGACCGCTGGCCCCGGCGACCGACCCGGGGCCAGGGCCCGACCTGGCCTCGTCCGCCCCGCCCGCGGCGCCTCCGCCCGTACCTCCTGGATGCCCTCCAAGATCCACACAACATCTGGGAAGTTGTCGCCTCCCGTCGGCGGGAGCGACAACTTCGTGGAAACTGCGCACTTCCTGGAGACCGCGCGGATCTCGGCGCGGCGCCGCGCGGTGTCCCGGGCCTGTGGTGCGCGGCCCGGGCGCCCGTCCGGCGTCCCCGGCGGGGCGGTCCGGCGGCCGGGGGCCTGGTCCCGGGTGTCCCGGTTTGGGGGTGGGTCGTCCGAGGGTGTAGTGTTGTCGAGTCGACCAGGCTGTCCGCGTGTGCGCGGCGGCCATGAAAGTGGAGCGCCTGCTCCCACCCGAGTCGCCGCGACGGTGGCCGGGTCCGGTCCCCGGTTCCGGGCACGCCCCGGCTCCGGATGCGCGATCATGTGATCGTGCCGACCGGTCGAGCGGGCCCTGGCATGCGCCGGGGCCTTCTGCTTTCCGGATCGGTTCCCACCCGGGAACCGCGGGGTCGGCGCACAGCAGAAACTCGACTCGAGGAGGCCCCATCAGCGTCGAACCACGCGTGAACGAGCAGATCCGGGCACGTGAGGTCCGACTGGTCGGCCCCGAGGGTGAGCAGGTGGGCATCGTCCCGCTGGAGCGCGCCCTTCAGCTGGCCGCGGACGTCGATCTGGACCTGGTCGAGGTTGCGCCGATGGCGCGCCCGCCGGTGTGCAAGCTCATGGACTTCGGCAAGTTCAAGTACGAGAGCGCACTGAAGGCGCGCGAAGCGCGGCGTAACCAGCAGCAGACCGTCATCAAGGAGATGAAGCTCCGGCCGAAGATCGATCCGCACGACTACGAGACCAAGAAGGGTCACGTGGTGCGGTTCCTCAAGGCCGGCGACAAGGTCAAGGTGACGATCATGTTCCGCGGTCGCGAGCAGAGTCGACCGGAGCTGGGCTACCGGCTCCTCCGTCGGCTCGAGTCGGAGATCTCGGAGCTGGGGTACGTCGAGGCCGCTCCGAAGCAGGACGGCCGCAACATGATCATGGTGCTCGCGCCGCACCGCGCCACCAAGGCGGCCGCCACGGCGGCCCGCGGCGGCGCACCGCGCGAGCGTGAGACGGGCGCCGAGGCGCCGCCGGCCGAGGCGGCCGGGCCCGCCGGGACCACCGGCGAGTAACAGGGGAGAAGACGTTCCACATGCCGAAGATGAAGAGCCACACGGGTATGGGCAAGCGGGTCAAGGTGACCGGCAAGGGCAAGATCGTTGCCCAGCAGGCCGGCCTCCGCCACAACCTGGAGAAGAAGCCCTCCACCCAGACCCGCCGGCTGACCGGCACCGTCGTGCTGGCCAAGGCCGACGTGAAGCGCATCAAGAAGCTGCTCGGCCGCTGACGCGCGCCACCCTGACGTAAGAAGGAGTTGAGATGGCACGCGTCAAGCGGGCTGTGAACGCCCAGAAGAAGCGCCGTACCCTGCTGGAGACCGCGAGCGGCTACCGCGGTCAGCGCTCCCGGCTCTACCGCAAGGCCAAGGAGCAGGTGCTGCACTCGATGCAGTACGCCTACCGGGACCGTCGCGACCGCAAGGGCGACTTCCGGCAGCTCTGGATCCAGCGGATCAACGCGGGCGCCCGCGCCAACGGGATGACCTACAACCGCCTGATCCAGGGCCTCAAGCTGGCCGGTGTCGAGGTCGACCGGAAGATCCTGGCCGATCTGGCCGTCAACGACGCCGCCGCCTTCGCGGCGATCGTCGAGGTGGCCCGCGCCGCGGTCGCGGCCCAGGGCACCGGCGGCGCTGCCGCCCAGGCCGCCTGATCCCCTGCGCCTGAACGAGGCGCCCCTCGTCGACCCCGACGGGGGGCGCCTCGCGCATGTCTCGAGGAGACCATGCTCTTCACCCCGCGTACGCCCCGGGTGGTCGCCGCCCGCCGGCTGCACCGCCGCCGGGACCGCGACACCAGCGGCCGTTTCCTCGCCGAGGGCCCGCAGGCCGTACGCGAGGCGCTGGCCCGTCCCGGCGTGGTCACCGAGCTGTTCGGCACCCCGGCCGCGCTCGACCGTCACGCCGAGCTGGCCGCCCTGGCCGCCGGCGGTGACGTGCCGGTCTCCGAGGTGACCGACGACGCGCTCGCGGCGCTCGCCGAGACCGTCGCCCCGCAGGGGCTGGTGGCGGTGTGCCGCCACCTCGACGTGCCGCTGGAGCGGGCGCTCGCCCGCGGGCCCCGGCTGGTGGCGGTGCTCGCCGAGATCCGCGACCCGGGCAACGCCGGCACCGTGCTGCGCACCGCCGACGCGGCGGGCGCCGGTGCGGTCGTCTTCGCGGGGGAGGCCGTGGACCCGTACAACGGCAAGTGCGTACGGGCGTCCGCCGGCAGCCTCTTCCACGTCGACGTGGTCCGTGCCGTCGACCCGTCCGGGGTGGTCACCGCGCTGCGCGCCGCCGGGTTCGCGGTGCTCGCCACGACCGGCTACGGCGAGGAGGATCTCGACGACCTCGCCGACGCGGGCCGGCTCGCCGCGCCCACCGCGTGGCTGTTCGGCTCGGAGGCGCACGGGCTGCCGCCGGCGCTCACCGAGGCCGCCGACGCCCGGGTGCGGGTGCCGCTGCACGGACGCGCCGAGAGCCTGAACCTGGCTGCGGCCGCGGCCGTGTGCCTGTACGCTTCAGCGAAAGCACAGCGCCGACCGTGAGACGGTCGCGCGGACGTCACGACCGGGGAGAACAGCCGTCCATGAACGCGCCACGGCGTTCGTTTAGCCAGCCCGCCGGTGTCGGCGGGCGGCGGGCCTGACCCTGCTCCCTGCGTACCTCCCACCGGCGGGCTGCGGCGAAGCCGCGCGTCCGTAGACTCGCTTCGCCGCCCGTGAGGGCCGGCGCCGCCGTGAGGGAGTGCCCGTACGCCATGACCTACCGCAACGATCCGTACGACCCGAAGCAGGTCGCCCTGCTCGACCCGGCCGCACTGGCCGAGGCCGTGGCCGACGCCGAGAGGGCGTTCGCCGCCGCCACCGACCCGGACGCGCTGACCGCGGTGCGCCCCGCCCACCTGGGTGACCGGGCGCCCGTGTCGCTGGCGCGCCGGGAGATCGGCGCGCTGCCGCCGGCCGCCAAGTCCGACGCCGGCAAGCGGGTCAACGAGGCCCGTCGCGCCATCGAGGCCGCCTACGCGGCGCGCGCCGAGGTGCTGGAGCGTGAGCACGCCGAGCGGGTGCTGGTCGCCGAACGTGTCGACGTGACGCTGCCGTACGACCGGCGGCCGCGGGGCGCGCGCCACCCGCTGAGCACGCTGATGGAGCAGATCAGCGACCTGTTCATCGGGATGGGTTACGAGGTGGCCGAGGGCCCCGAGGCCGAGCTGGAGTGGGCCAACTTCGACGCGCTGAACATCCCCGCCGACCACCCGGCGCGCGGGCTGATGGACACCTTCCACGTGGCGCCGGCGGACTCCTCCGGCCTGGTGCTGCGTACGCACACGTCGAACGTGCAGACCCGCACGATGCTCCGCCGGAAGCCGCCGATCTACGTGATCTGCCCGGGCCGGGTCTACCGGACCGACGAGGTGGACGCGACCCACAGTCCGGTCTTCCACCAGGCGGAGGGCCTGGTGGTCGACAAGGGCATCACGATGGCGCACCTGCGCGGCACCCTCGACCACTTCGCCCGGGCGATTTTCGGCCCCGGCGCGAAGACCCGCTGGCGGCCGCACTACTTCCCGTTCACCGAGCCGTCCGCCGAGTTCGACGTGTGGTTCCCCGAGCACCGCGACGGGCCACAGTGGGTCGAGTGGGGCGGCTGCGGGATGGTGAACCCGCGGGTGCTGCGCGCCTGCGGGATCGACCCGGAGGTCTACTCCGGCTTCGCGTTCGGCATGGGCATCGACCGCACCCTCATGATCCAGCACGGGGTCAGCGACATCCGCCACCTCTTCGAGGGCGACGTCCGGTTCAGCCGGGCGCTCGGGGCCGGGGCGTAGGCGATGCGGGCACGAGTTACGGAGACGGTGGTCTGAGTCATGCGAGTTTCTGTCAGCTGGCTGCGGGAGTACGTCGACCTCCCCGCCGACCTGCCCAGCGACGACCTGGCGCAGGCCCTGGTCGACCTGGGCATCGAGGTCGACTCGGTGGCCGACCTGCGGGAGAACGTCACCGGGTCGCTGGTCGTCGGTGAGGTGCTGGAGATCGAGGAGCTCACCGGCTTCAAGAAGCCGATCCGGTTCGTCCGGGTCGACGTGGGAGCCGCGAACGGCACCGGCGAGCCGCAGGAGATCGTCTGCGGGGCCCGCAACTTCGCCGTCGGGGACCGGGTCGTCGTGATCCTCCCCGGCGGTGTGCTGCCCGGCGGGTTCGCCATCGGCGCGCGCAAGACGTACGGGCGCAACTCCAACGGCATGATCTGTTCGGCCCGGGAGCTGGGCATCGGTGACGACCACGCCGGCATCCTGGTGCTGCCCGAGGAGAGCCCGGCCAAGCCGGGTGACGACGCCCGGCCGGTGGTCGGCCTCGACGAGGTCGTGCTCGAACTGGACATCACCCCGGACCGGGGGTACGCGCTGAGCCTGCGCGGCCTGGCCCGGGAGCTGTCACACGCGTTCGGCGTGCCGTTCCGTGACCCGGGTCTCGCGCCCGCCCCCGTCGGTACGCCGGAACCCGCGTACCCGGTCGAGGTGCGGGACACGGTGGGCTGCGACCGCTTCGCCGCCCGCCTGGTGCGCGGCGTCGATCCGGCCGCGGCCACGCCCGCGTGGATGCAGCGGCGGCTCACCACGGCCGGCATCCGCAGCATCTCGCTGCCGGTCGACATCACCAACTACGTGATGCTCGAACTGGGCCAACCCATGCACGCCTTCGACGCCGACCGGATCGCCGGCGCGCTGGTGGTCCGCCGGGCCGAGGCGGGGGAGAAGCTGACCACACTGGACGGCGTGACCCGCGTTCTCGCTCCGGAGGACATGGTGATCTGCGACGCGGGGCTGTCGAACCCTGTGGCGGGCGAGGGCGCCGGCATCCCGATCTCGCTCGCCGCCGTGATGGGTGGCGAGACCAGCGAGGTGGTCGCCGGGACGACGAACGTCCTCTTCGAGGCCGCCCACTGGGACCCGGTGATGGTGGGGCGTACGGCCCGCCGGCACAAGCTGTTCAGCGAGGCGGCCAAGCGCTGGGAGCGGGGCGTCGACCCGGCCCTGCCGCTGGTCGCGCTGGAGCGGGCGGTGCGGCTGCTCACCGAGTACGGCGGCGGCAGCGCGGGCGAGGAGATCCTCGACATCGACCACGTCCGGCCGCGTACGCCGATCACCCTGCCGGCGGACCTGCCGACCCGGCGGATCGGCGTCGACTACCCGCCCGCGCGGGTGGTCGCCCTGCTGGAGCAGGTGGGCTGCACGGTGGCCCAGGGCGTCGACCGGCTCGCCGAGGACCCGGGGTCGGTGGCCGTGGCGGCCGGCGCGGGTGTGGCGCTCACCGTCACACCGCCGAGCTGGCGTCCCGACCTCACCGACCCGGCCGACCTGGTCGAGGAGGTGGTCCGGCTCGACGGGTACGACCGGGTGCCGTCGGTGCTGCCGACGGCACCGGCCGGCCGTGGTCTGACGTGGCAGCAGCGCCGGCGCCGCACGGTCGCGCAGGCGTTGGCCGACCGGGGTTACGTCGAGGTGCTGGCGCACCCGTTCGTCTCGCCCGAGCTGCCCGACCTGCTGGGGCTGCCGGCCGACGACCCGCGCCGGCCCGCCGTGCGGTTGGCCAACCCGCTCTCCGACGAGGAGCCGCTGCTGCGCACCACGCTGCTCGGCCCGCTGCTCGGCGTGCTCAAGCGCAACCTCGGCCGGGGCCACCGCGACCTCGCGCTCTACGAGATCGGGGCGGTCTTCCACCCGCGCCCCGGGGCGGGCAGCCCGCCCGCGATGGGCGTGGACCGGCGGCCGACGGACGCGGAGTTCGCGGCGGCGGACGCGGTGGTGCCCGACCAGCCGCGGCACGTCGCCGCGGTGCTGGCCGGTGAGATCGAGCTCTCCGGCTGGTGGGGTGCGGGTCGCGCGGCCGGCTGGGCGGACGCGGTCGAGGCCGGCCGGTCGGTGCTCGCCGCCGCGGGCATCCCGCAGGGCCGGGTCGAGGTGCGGGCTGCCGCGCACGCGCCGTGGCACCCCGGCCGCTGCGCCGAGCTGTTGGTCGACGGCACCGTGGTCGGGCACGCCGGCGAGCTGCACCCGACGGTCGTCGCCGCGCTGGAGCTGCCCCGTCGCACGAGCGCCATGGAGCTGAACCTGGACCTGCTGCCCGCCCCGCCGGTGCTGCCGGCTCCGGCGGTCTCCGGTTTCCCGCCGGCGCTGATCGACGTGGCGCTGGTGGTGGACGAGGGCGTGCCGGCGGCCCAGGTGCAGCGTGCGCTCACCGAGGGGGCGGGTGAGCTGCTGGAGGACGTGCGGCTGTTCGACGTCTACACCTCGGAGCAGCTCGGCGCCGGGCGCAAGTCGCTGGCGTACAAGCTGACCTTCCGCGCGCCGGACCGGACGCTCACGGTCGAGGAGGCGGTGGCGGCCCGCGACGCCGCGGTCGCCGTGGCCGCCGAGCGGTTCGGCGCGACCCTGCGCGGCGCCTGACCGGTGCCGGTGTTCGGATGGCTGGTGGTGGCCGCCGTGCTCGTGGCGGCCGCCGCCGGCCTGCTCTGGGCCCGCCGGCACCTGATGCTGGTGTCGGTGGTGGGTCGCAGCATGGAACCGACGCTGCGCCCCGGTGACCGGGTGCTGGCCCGGCGGGTGCCGCTGGCCGGGATCCGCTCCGGCGACGTGGTCGTGGTCGTGGCCCCGGCGGCGATGACCGCCGGCCACCCCACTGCGCCCGGCGACGACGGGCCGGGCCTGCTCATCAAGCGCGCGCACGCCGTGCCCGGCGATCCGGTGCCGGTGGACCGGGTGCCGCTGCTGCGGCAGCGGCCGGAGCGGGAGGTCCCGGCGGGGCACCTGGTCGTCCTCGGCGACAACCCGCCGTTCAGCTACGACTCGCGGGAGTGCGGCTACATCCCCGAACGGGACGTGCTCGGGGTGGTCGTCCGGCCGCGTCTGCGGCCCTGATCCGGCTGGCGCGCCCGTCGCCGGCCGCCCCGCGCCCGTCGCCGCCCGCCGTGCGGACGCGCCGCGCGGCCGTCACCGGCCGCGCGGCACGCCCGGGCGGGATCAGCACAACGAACTCACGCTGCTGGCCCCGGCCGAGCAGTAGTAGCCGCACGAGCCACAGTTGACCGCGCACGACCCGCTGTAGCTGCACCGCTTGAAGTAGCACGTGCCGCACACCGCGCACCACGGGTCCGGCGGACAGCCGGCGGCGGCGGTCACCTTCGGCACGAACACACCGAGCAGGCGCTCGCCGAGCCCCTCCAGTCGACGGAACATCCGTTCACCTCCCTTCCGACAGACGTCGATCGATGCCGGGACGCTACGGCCGCCCCGTACACCGCACCTACAGCCGACCGCGACGCCCGCGGACGGCGATGTATCCGCGCTGTATCCCCCGCTCCTACCGTGGGCCTCCCCACGGCGAGGAGGTGCGGACGGATGCGTGTGCTGGAGTTGGCCGCCCGGCTGCTGCTGGCGCTGGTGTTCCTCGCCGCGGTCGCCGGCAAGCTGCGTTCCCGGGCGGCCTTCACCGGGTTCGTCGGCTCCGTCGGCCAGTTCGGCGTGCCGGCCCGCTGGGCGCCCCCGATCGCCCGGCTGGCGGTCGCCGTGGAGGCGGCCGTCGTCGTCCTGCTCGCGGTCCCGGGCACGGCGCCCGCCGGGTTACTGCTCGCCGCCGGGCTGCTCGCCGTGCTCACCGCCGCCATCGTCCGCGCGCTGCGCCGTGGCGCCCGCCCGGCCTGCCGCTGCTTCGGCGCCGCCGACGCCCCGGTCGGTGCGCGGCACGTGGCACGCAACGGCTTCCTTATCGGGGTGGCGCTGCTCGGCCTGCTCGGCTGGGCCGGCGCCGGTGCGCCGCCCTCGCCGGCCGCCGGCCTGGTCGCCGCCGGCGCGGCTGTCCCGCTCGCCGCCGTGGTGGTGCGCCTCGACGACCTGGTCACCCTCTTCGCCCCCGGACCGGCCCGGGCGTCCCGCCCGACCGGGCGCCGCTGACCCACCGCATCCCGAAGGAGACCCTCATGGCGCTGTTGACCGTCGCCGTCGTCCTCGTCGCCGCGCTCGGCCTGCTCAACCTGGTGCTGCTGCTCGGTGTGATCCGCCGGCTGCGCGAGCACACCGACCTGCTCGGCGAGCGGCAGGCGCAGCCACCGGAGGTGATGCTGGAGGTGGGTTCGATTCCGGGGGACTTCGTGTCGTCCACGGTGGACGGGCAGCTGCGGACCCGTGCCGACATTCCGCCGATGACGCTGGTGGCGTTCCTCTCGCCGGCCTGCGAGCACTGCGCGGAACAGATCCCGCTGCTGATCGACCGGGCGCGGACGATGCCGGGCGGGCCCGCGCACGTCTGGATCGTGGTGGTCGGGAAGGGCCCGGACACCGAGCCGTACGCCGCGCAGTTCGCCGGGCTGGCCACGGTCTTCGTCGAGCCGGGCAGCGGTCCGCTGCCGCTCGCCTTCGGGGTCAAGGGATACCCCGCCTTCGGCCTGCTCGACGAGCGCGGGATCGTGGCGTCGACCGCGTTCGGCATCGCCCGGTTGGATCTGCCGGTGGCCTCGTGACCGGCCCTCGGCTGGCGCCGCGCCGGGCCGCTCGGCACGCCCGGGCGGCCCTCGGGCTCACCTGCCGGGCGGCGCCCGCGGGCACCACGACCGACCTGCTGCTGGCGGTCCTCGCCGGGGTGACGCCGGTGGTCGTGGCCGCGCTGACGAAGCTGGTCCTGGACGGGCTGACCGGTGGGCGGCCCACCTCCTCGCTGGCGCTGCTCGGGGTCGGGCTCGCGGTCGCCGCGGCGGTCGGTGTGGTCCTGCCCCACCTGCGGACGTACGTGGAGAAGGAGCGGAACCGGGCGGTCAGCCGGCTGGTGCGACGCCGGCTGCACGACGCGGTGCTGCGTCTCGTCGGCCTGGTCCGGCTGGAGGACCCGGTGTTCCAGGACCGCCTCCAGGCCGCCCAGCAGACCGGGCACCTCGGCCCCACCCAGCTCACCGGGAACGCGCTGGGGGCGGTGCAGAGTCTGCTCGCCATGAGCGGCTTCCTCGGCGTGCTGCTGGCGCTCAGCCCGGTGGTCGGTCTGCTGGTGCTGGCCGCCGCGTTGCCCACGCTCTGGTTGCAGGTGCGGCTCAACCGCGCGCGGGCCGCGATGGTGCTGCACCTGGAGCACTTCCAGCGGCGCGATCTGTTCTTCGCCCAGCTGCTGGTCGGTGTGCCGGCCGCGAAGGAGGTCCGGCTCTTCGGGCTCGGCCGGTTCTTCGGCGACCGGATGCTCGACGAGCTGCGGGGCATGCACCGGGTGGAGCAGCGGCTGGACCGTCGGGAGCTGCGCGCCCAGGGCCTGCTCGGGCTGCTCGGCGCCGCGGTGGCCGGCACCGGCGTGGTGTACGTCGTCGCCTCGGCCGCCGCCGGCCGGCTCACCCCCGGCGACGTGGTGATCTACCTGGCCGCCGTGCCCGGTGTGCAGGGCGCGCTGGGCAGCCTGGTCGGCCAGCTGGGCGCGATCCACCGGGCGCTGCTCCTCTTCGATCACTACGACCAGGTCGTCCGGGCGGAGCCCGACCTGCCGGTGCCGGCGACCGCCCGGTCGGTCCCGCCGTTGCGGCACGGCATCGAGCTGCGCGACGTCTGGTTCCGCTACTCACCGCGGCATCCGTGGGTGCTGCGCGGGGTGGACCTGTTCCTGCCGGCCGGTTCGACCACCGCGCTGGTCGGCCTGAACGGCGCGGGGAAGAGCACGCTGGTCAAGCTGCTCTGCCGGTTCTACGACCCGGAGCGCGGCACGATCCGGTGGGACGGGACCGACCTGCGCGAGTTCGACCCGGCGGCGCTGCGCGAGCGGCTGGGCGCGGTGTTCCAGGACTTCATGCCGTACGACCTGACCGCGGCGGAGAACATCGCGGTGGGCGACCTCGCCGCCCGCGACGACCCCGACCGGTTGCGGACCGCGGCGCGGCAGGCCGGTGTGCACGAGACCCTGACCGCGCTGCCCCGCGGCTACGAGACCCTGCTCACCCGGATCTTCTTCGACGGCCCGGACCGGGACGACCCGCAGGCCGGCGTGGTGCTCTCCGGCGGTCAGTGGCAGCGGGTGGCGCTGGCGCGTGGGTTCCTGCGGGCCGAGCGGGACCTGCTCATCCTCGACGAGCCCAGCTCGGGGCTGGACGCCGAGGCCGAGCACGACCTGCACACCCGGCTGCGCGAGCTGCGTCGCGGCCGCACCAGCCTGCTCATCTCCCACCGGCTGAACGCGGTCCGCGACGCCGACAGGATCGTGGTGCTGGCCGACGGCCGGGTCACCGAGGCCGGCCCGCACGACGACCTGCTCGCCGCCGGTGGCGGGTACGCACGGCTGTTCACCCTTCAGGCCCGCGGCTACCGGGACAGCCCGGCAGCGGTGTGAGCGCGTGGCACCCGGCCGGCCGGCGCTCGCGGCTCCGGCCCGGTCGGGGTCCCCGTCATTCTCGCCGCTCGTCGCCGCTTGTCGTCGCTTGTCTCCGCTCGCCGGGGCGCGATCCGGCGTCGTCCCGCGCGGTCGGCCGGCGTTCCGGCGGCGCCGGGGAAAAGGGGTCAGCCGCCGGCTCGGGCGGGTCCGTCGGCCTGCGGTGGAGGGTCGGCGCCCACCTCGGCGGCGTAGAGCCGGACCAGCTCCCCGATGCGGTACCGGCCCGGCCCGGCGGGTTCGGCGAGCTGGTCGGCGACGAGCCGGTCCAACGCCCGGGTCGCCTCGTCGGTCGGGGCATCGGCGAGCGCGGCGGCCAGCTCCGGGGTGACCGGCCCGGTGGGAGCCTCGCCGAGGCGGCGGAAGACCGGCGCCGCGAAGCCGAGCCGCCGGTAGCTGGCCGTCAGCCGGGGACGCAGCCCGGTCACCGCCAGCCGGTGGCGCTCGTCGGAGAGCAGCCGCGCCAGCCGGGCCACCGACCAGTGCGGGCACTCGGCGAGCCGGCGGGCGGCGGTCCGCAGCGCCAGCGGCAGGCCCTCGCAGAGCGCGACGACGGCCGCGGCGGCTTCCGGCTCCTCGTCCACCCGACGGTCGCCGGCGGTGGCCCGCAGCAGCGCGAGCCCGTCGGCGGGCGGCAGCGGGGCGAGTCGCAGCGGGCGGCCGTGGGTGTCGGGCACGGGGCAGCGGCTGGTGGCCAGTACGGCGCTGCCGCCGCGTGCCGGCAGCAGGGCGTCGACCTGGGCGGGGTCGGCGACGTTGTCGAGCACCAGCAGCACCCGACGGTCGAACAGCAGGGACCGCACCCGCGCCCGCGCCTCGGCCAGGCCGGCCGGCGGCGGCACTCCCGCGGTGGCCCGCAACGACCGGAGCACCCGGGTCGTGACCTCGAGCGGCGTCGGGGGCGTCCCGGCGATCGACCCGCCGAGGTCGAGGTGGAGCTGGCCGTCGGGGAAGGCCTCCAGTTCCCGGGCCGCGGCGTGCAGGGCGAGAGCGGACTTGCCGGCGCCGGCCATGCCGTAGACGGCCACGGTGACGGGGTGTTCGCGGGCCGCGGCGAGGGCGGCGCGCAGGTGCGCCAGCTCGGCACGGCGGCCGACGAAGGGCGCCACGGGGCAGGGCAGCTCGTGTGGCACCGGTGCCGGTGGTGCCTCGCCCTGCCGGTCCCGCGTGCGCGCCGCGGGCCGGCTCCCCAGCAGGCGGGGGTCGTGCCGCCGGACGGCCCGGTACAGCTCGGTGAGTTCCGGCCCGGGTGGGACTCCCAGCTCACCGTCGAGCGCCCGGCACGCGGCCCGGTAGGTCGTCACGGCGGCGGCCTGGTCGCCGGCCCGGCATTGCGCCGTCATCAGCAGCGCCCACGCCGGCTCGCGCAGCGGGTTCTCCGTCAGGTGCCGCCGGAGCAGGGCGAGCAGTGCGGGGCTGCCCCGGTCGCCGAGATCGAGCCGGCAGGCCGCGTACGCCTCGCGGACCGCGGCCCGCCGCTCGCGCAGCCGGTCAAAGGCGGCGGCGGTCGCCGGCCCGTACGCCGGGGGCGGCTCCACCGGCGACCAGAGTGCCAGCGCCCGCTCCAGCAGGGGCGCCGCGGCGGCGGGGCAGCCGTCGGCGTGTGCCGCCTGCCCCTCGGTGGCCAGCCGCTCGAATTCGGCGGCGTCCACCTCGCCCGGGGCCACGCGGAGCAGGTAGCCGCCGTTCTCGGCGTGCAGCCGGGCCGGTTCGTCGGGGCCGGTGAGCAGGTGTCGCAGCTGGCTGGCGTGGGTACGGAGGTTCGCCACGGCCGAGGCGGGAGCGTGCCCGCCCCATAGTTCCTGGCGCAGGCGCTCGACCGGTACCGCCATTCCCGCGTGCAGGAGCAGGGTGACCAGGAGGGCGGTCGGGCGGCCGCCGGGAAGTCGCAGCGGGCGATCGTCGCGCAGCGCACGCACCGGGCCGAGGATCTGGAACGTCAGCCCCAACGCGACCTCCGTTGTGTGCCCCCCCACGGCCGTCCTGCGGCCCCACACCACGCCCGGCCAATTATGCCAGTCGATGCATGTGATGTCCGGGGCTGCTGGTGACATCGTGGCGGGAGATGTCTAATTCTCATGCAATGGACTGCATGAACTTGCGAACGGAGATCATCCCTGTTAGCCTGACTGCATAATCATGCGGAGGTGAGTATGGGGATCCGAGTCGCGGTCGCGGGTGCGAGCGGCTACGCCGGTGGCGAGCTGGTGCGCCTGGTCGCCGGGCACCCGGAGTTCGACCTGGTCGCCGCCACCGCGCACAGCCAGGCCGGGCACCGCGTCGACGTGGTGCACCCGCAGCTCGCCGGGCTGGACATGGTGCTCGGCGCCGCCGGGCCGGACGCCCTGGCCGACGCGGACCTGGTCTTCCTCGCGCTGCCGCACGGCGAGTCGGCCGCGCTCGCCGCCCAGCTGCCGCCCGAGGTGCGGGTCGTGGACCTGGGAGCCGACCACCGGCTCGCCGACCCGTACGACTGGGCGCAGTACTACGGCGGCACCCACGCCGGGCAGTGGACCTACGGCCTGCCGGAGCTGCCCGGGCAGCGGGAGTTGATCGCCTCCTCCACCCGCGTGGCGAACACCGGCTGCTACGCGGCGGCCATCACGCTGGCGCTCGCCCCGCTGATCGCCGCCGGCGCCGCCGACGCGGCCGACGTGGTCGTGGTCGCCGCCTCCGGCACCTCCGGCGCGGGCCGCGGCCCCAAGGCGCACCTGCTGGCAAGCGAGGTGATGGGGGACCTGTCGCCCTACCGGGTCGGCACCCACCAGCACGTCCCCGAGATCAAGCAGGCGACCGGCGCCACCAGCCTCTCCTTCACCCCGGTGCTCGCTCCGATGCCGCGCGGGATCCTCGCCACGGTCACCGCGGTGCCGGCGCGCGGTGTCGACCCACAGGCGGTGCTCGCCGAGGCGTACGCGGGAGCGCCGTTCGTGCACGTGCTTCCCGAGGGGCGCTGGCCGCACACCGCCGCCACGCTGGGCTCCAACTCCTGCCACCTTCAGGCCACGGTGGACGTCGACTCCCGCCGGCTGATCGTCGTCAGCGCGTTGGACAACCTCGGCAAGGGCGCGGCGGGCCAGGCCGTGCAGAACGCGAACCTCATGTTCGGCCTGCCGGAGACGACCGGCCTGTCGGTGTACGGAGTGGCCCCGTGAGTGTCACCGTCCCTCGCGGATTCCGGGCCGCGGGTGTCGCGGCCGGGTTGAAGGCCAGCGGCGCGGCCGACGTGGCCCTGGTGGTCAACGACGGCCCGGACGCCGCGGTGGCCGGTGTCTTCACCGCCAACCGGGTGAAGGCGGCGCCGGTGCTCTGGACGCAGCAGGTCGTCCGGGGCGGCGCGGTCCGCGCCGTCGTGCTCAACTCCGGCGGCGCGAACGCCTGCACCGGTCCGGCCGGTTTCCAGGACACCCACGCGACGGCGGAGCACGTCGCCGCCGTGCTCAGCGCCGCCGCGCCCGGCTCCGAGATCGGGGCCGGCGAGGTGGCGGTCTGCTCGACGGGGCTGATCGGCGAGCGGCTGCCCATGCCCGCGCTGCTAGCCGGCGTGGACGATGCCGTACGCCGGCTGTCTCCCTCCGGCGGCGCCCCCGCCGCCGAGGCGATCATGACGACGGACACCCGGCCGAAGACGACAGTGACGCGGGGCGCCGGCTGGACCGTGGGCGGCATGGCCAAGGGCGCGGGCATGCTCGCCCCGGCGCTGGCGACCATGCTCTGCGTGGTGACCACCGACGCGGTGGCCGGGCCCGAGACGCTGGACGCCGCGCTGCGCGAGGCGTGCCGGGTCACCTTCGACCGGATCGACTCCGACGGCTGCATGTCCACCAACGACACGGTGCTGCTGCTGGCCAGCGGCGCGTCCGGCGTCACGCCGACGCCCGCCGAGCTGACCGCCGCGGTCACCGCCGCCTGCCACGACCTGGCCCAGCAGCTGATCGCCGACGCGGAGGGCGCCACGAAGCAGATCGCCATCGAGGTGGCCGGCGCGGCCGGCGAGGACGACGCGGTCGAGGTGGGTCGCGCCGTGGCCCGGAACAACCTCGTCAAGACGGCGCTGTTCGGCAACGACCCGAACTGGGGGCGCATCCTCGCCGCCGTCGGCACCACGGCCGCCGCCTTCGATCCCGACGCCGTGGACGTCGCGGTGAACGGGGTGTGGGTGTGCCGCTCCGGCGCCGCCGCCGAGGACCGGTCGAAGGTCGACCTGTCCGGGCGGGACGTGACGATCCGGATCGACCTGCACGCCGGCTCCGCCGAGGCCACCGTCTGGACCAACGACCTGTCCCACGCGTACGTCCACGAGAACTCGGCCTACTCGACATGACCCTCTCCGCCGATCTCACCCGCTCCCAGGCCAAGGCCGCCACGCTCATCGAGGCGCTGCCGTGGCTGGCCCGGTTCTCCGGCGCGACCGTCGTCGTCAAGTACGGCGGCAACGCCATGGTCGATCCCGAGCTGCAGCGCGCGTTCGCGGCCGACATGGTCTTCCTGCGCTACGTCGGTCTGAAGCCGGTCGTCGTGCACGGCGGCGGGCCGCAGATCTCGGCCATGCTGGGCCGGCTCGGCATCGCCAGCGAGTTCCGGGGTGGCCTGCGGGTCACCACGCCCGAGGCGATGGACGTGGTCCGGATGGTGCTGGTCGGTCAGGTCGGCCGGGAGCTGGTGGGGCTGATCAACGCGCACGGCCCGTTCGCGGTCGGTCTCTCCGGCGAGGACGCCGGGCTGTTCACCGCGGTGCGCCGCCCGGCGTACGTCGACGGCGAGCCGGTCGACGTCGGTCAGGTCGGCGACGTGGAGTCGGTGGACGTCTCGGCGGTCACGGACCTCATCGCCGCCGGCCGGATCCCGGTGATCTCGACGGTCGCGCCGGACGCCGACGGGGTGCTGCACAACCTCAACGCGGACACCGCCGCCGCCGCGCTCGCGGTCGCGCTGGAGGCCCGCAAGCTGGTGGTGCTGACCGACGTCGCCGGCCTCTACGCCGACTGGCCGGACACGACCAGCCTCATCTCCGAGATCGACGCGGACGACCTGGCGAAGCTGCTGCCCCGCCTCGAGTCGGGGATGGTGCCCAAGATGGAGGCCTGCCTGCGGGCGGTGCGCGGGGGAGTGCCCGCCGCGCACGTCGTCGACGGCCGGGTGGCCCACTCCACGCTGCTGGAGGTGTTCACCTCGGACGGCTTCGGCACCATGGTCGTGAGCGCGAGGAGTGAGCCTGCGAGCCCGGCAGCCGCGAACAAGGAAGGCGTGATGCCCTCGTGAGCACGCTCGTGCAGCGCTGGAGCCAGTCCATGATGGACAACTACGGCACCCCGCCGCTGGCGCTGGTCTCCGGCTCCGGCGCCGTCGTGGTCGACGAGGCGGGCCGGGAGTACGTCGACCTCGTCGGCGGGATCGCGGTCAACGCCCTCGGGCACGCCCACCCGGCCGTGGTGGCCGCCGTGTCCCAGCAGGTCGCCACGCTCGGGCACGTCTCCAACCTGTACGTCGCCGAGCCGCCGGTGGCCCTGGCCGAGCTGCTGCTCGCCCTGGCCGGGCGCCCCGGCCGGGTCTTCTTCGCCAACTCGGGGGCGGAGGCGAACGAGGCCGCGTTCAAGCTCTCCCGGCTGACCGGCCGCACGCGGGTGGTCGCCACGAAGGGCGGCTTCCACGGCCGCACGATGGGCGCCCTCGCGCTCACCGGGCAGCCCGCCAAGGCGGACCCGTTCCGCCCGCTGCCCGGCGAGGTCACCCACGTCGAGTACGGCGACGTGAGCGCGCTGGAGGCCGCCGTCACCGACGCGACCGCCATGGTGATCCTCGAGCCAATCCAGGGTGAGAACGGCGTCGTCGTGCCGCCGGCCGGCTACCTCGCCGCGGCCCGGCGCGTCACCGACCGGCACGGCGCCCTGCTGGTGCTCGACGAGGTGCAGACCGGCATCGGCCGCACCGGGCACTGGTTCGCCCACCAGGCGGAGGGCGTCGAGCCGGACGTGGTCACGCTGGCCAAGGGGCTCGGCGGTGGGCTGCCGCTCGGCGCGACGCTCGCCTTCGGGCGGGCGGCCGAGCTGCTGACGCCCGGTTCCCACGGCACGACCTTCGGGGGCAACCCGGTCAGCTGCGCCGCGGCGCTCGCGGTGGTGGGCACCATCGCCCACGAGGGTCTGCTGGACCACGTCAAGCGGGTCGGTGAACGGCTGCGGCGCGGTATCGAGGCGCTCGGGCACCCGCTGGTGGCGGGCGTACGGGGAGCCGGCCTGCTGCTGGGCGTGGTGCTGACCGCCCCGGTCGCGCCGGTGCTCGCCGAGGCGTTGCGGGAGGCCGGTTTCCTCACCAACCCGGTGCAGCCGGGCGTGGTGCGCCTCGCGCCGCCGCTGATCCTCACGGCCGAGCAGGTCGACGCGTTCCTGGCGGCCCTCCCCGGCGCGCTCGACGCCACGACGCCGGCCGCCGCGCCCGCCAGCACCGCCACACCGACCCCGACCACCACCTCGCCCACCGCGGAGACCACCCGATGACCCGGCACTTCCTGCGTGACGACGACCTGACCCCGGCCGAGCAGGCGACCGTGCTGGATCTCGCCGCCCGGATGAAGGCCGACCGGTTCGCCTACCGGCCGCTGGCCGGGCCGAGGTCGGTGGCGGTGCTCTTCGACAAGCAGAGCCTGCGCACCCGGATCTCCTTCGACGCGGGCATCGCCGAGCTGGGTGGTCACCCGCTGGTCGTGGACACCCAGGTCACCCACTTCGGCCGGGGCGAGACCCTCGCCGACGCCGGGCGGGTGCTCTCGCGCTACGTGGCGGCGATCGTGCTGCGCACCTACGGCGACGACCGCATCGCCGAGGTGGCCACGGGGGCGACCGTGCCGGTGGTCAACGCGCTCACCGACGGCTTCCACCCCTGCCAGATCCTGGCCGACCTGCTGACCGTCCGGGAGCGCTTCGGCGGGGCCGCCGGCCGCACCCTCGCGTACGTCGGCGACGCGGCAAACAACATGGCCCACTCCTACCTGGTGGGCGGGGCGACCGCCGGCATGCACGTGCGGGTGGCCGGGCCGGCCGGATTCGGCCCCGACCCGGCGGTGGTGTCCCGCGCCGCCGAGATCGCCGCGGGCACCGGCGGCTCGGTGAACGTGCTGACCGACCCGGTCGAGGCGGTCAAGGACGCCGACGTGGTGGCCACGGACACCTGGACGTCGATGGGCCAGGAGGAGGACGGGCTGGACCGGCTCACCCCGTTCCTGCCGTACCAGGTCAACGCCGAGCTGCTCGCACAGGCGGCGCCGCACGCGATCGTGCTGCACTGCCTGCCCGCGCACCGGGGCGAGGAGATCACCGACGAGGTGCTCGACGGCCCGCGGAGCGCGGTGTTCGACCAGGCGGAGAATCGGCTGCACGCCCAGAAGGCGCTGCTCACCTTCCTCCTCGAGGCCGCCACCGCGGCCCCGGACGCGGCGGCGCCGGGCGCCACCGCGACCAGGGAGACCACATGACCGCCCCGCTGACCCGCGCCGCCCGGCACGCCCGCATCGTCGAGCTGATCCGGGACAAGGCGATCCACTCGCAGACCGAACTCGCCGACCTGCTCGCCGGTGACGGCATCCAGGTCACCCAGGCCACCCTCTCCCGGGACCTGAAGGAGCTCGGCGCGGTGACCGTGCGCGGCGGCGACGGGCGCGGCGTCTACCTGATTCCCGAGGACGGCCACCGGCCGCTGCGGGACGCCGAGGCGGCACCGGCCCGGCTGGTCCGGCTGCTGCACGAACTGCTCAACGGGGTCGACTCCAGCGGCAACATCGCCGTGCTGCGCACCCCGCCGGGCGCAGCGCACTACCTGGCCAGCGCGTTGGACCGAGCGGGCCTGCCCGAGGTCGTCGGCACGATCGCCGGCGACGACACCATCCTCGTCGTGGCCCGCGAGGCCGACGGCGGGGCCGCGCTCGGCGAGAAGCTCGCCGGCTGGGCCCGCCGGGAAGAGAACGTTGAAGGGAGCACCACACCATGACCGAGCGGGTCGTCCTTGCGTACTCCGGAGGGCTGGACACCTCCGTCGCCATCCCGTACCTGGCCGAGCAGACCGGCGCCGAGGTGATCGCGGTCGCGGTCGACGTCGGGCAGGGCGGCGAGGACCTGGACGCCATCCGGCAGCGCGCGCTCGACTGCGGCGCCGTGGAGTCGGAGGTGGTCGACGCGCGCGACGAGTTCGCCGCCGAGTACTGCCTGCCGGCGATCCGCGCCAACGCCCTCTACATGGACCGGTACCCGCTGGTCTCCGCGCTGTCCCGGCCCCTGATCGTCAAGCACCTGGTGGCGGCCGCGAAGAAGCACGGCGGCACGATCGTGTCGCACGGCTGCACCGGCAAGGGCAACGACCAGGTGCGGTTCGAGGTCGGCCTGGGCGCGCTCGCGCCCGAGCTGAAGATCATCGCTCCGGCGCGGGACTACGCCTGGACCCGGGACAAGGCGATCGCCTTCGCCGAGGAGAAGGGGCTGCCGATCGACGTGTCGGCGAAGTCCCCGTACTCCATCGACCAGAACCTGTGGGGCCGCGCGGTGGAGACCGGCTTCCTCGAGGACATCTGGAACGGGCCGATCGAGGACCTCTACTCCTACACGTCCGACCCGAGCGAGCCCCGGGACGCCGACGAGGTCGTCATCACCTTCGACGCCGGCGTGCCGGTCGCGATCGACGGGGAGACCGTCACCCCGTACCAGGCGATCCTGGAGCTGAACCGGCGGGCGGGCGCGCAGGGCGTGGGCCGGCTCGACATGGTCGAGGACCGCCTCGTGGGCATCAAGAGCCGCGAGGTGTACGAGGCGCCGGGCGCGATCGCGCTCATCACCGCCCACCAGGAGCTGGAGAACGTCACCGTGGAGCGGGACCTGGCCCGGTTCAAGCGCGGCGTGGACCAGCGCTGGGGCGAGCTGGTCTACGACGGCCTGTGGTTCTCGCCGCTGAAGCGGTCGCTGGACGCGTTCATCGACGACGCGCAGCAGCACGTCAGCGGTGAGGTGCGGCTGACCCTGCACGGCGGGCGGGCCACCGTCACCGGGCGGCGCTCCGAGGCGAGCCTCTACGACTTCGGCATGGCCACCTACGACACCGGCGACACCTTCGACCAGTCGCTGGCCAAGGGGTTCGTGCAGCTGTGGGGCCTGCCGAGCAAGATGGCGGCGGCGCGGGACGCCCGGCTGGGCGGCTGACGGGTGAGCACTGCGAGCGCGAGGAGTGAGCGAGCGCAGCGAGTGAGCCCCGCAGTCGGGAGTGAAAGGTGAGCACTGCGAGCGCGAGGAGTGAGCGAGCGCAGCGAGTGAGCCCCGCAGTCGGGAGTGAAAGGTGAGCACTGCGAGCGCGAGGAGTGAGCGAGCGCAGCGAGTGAGCCCCGCAGTCGGGAGTGAAAGGTGAGCACTGCCACAATGGGCCCGGTGGACGACAAGAGCCTGACCGAGAACAGCGCCGCCACCAACCGGACGAGCCTGTGGGGCGGCCGGTTCGCGGGCGGTCCCGCGGAGGCCCTCGCGCGGCTGTCGGTGAGCGTGCAGTTCGACTGGCGGCTGGCGCCGTACGACATCGCCGGTTCCCGGGCGCACGCCCGGGTCCTGGCCGGCGCCGGCCTGCTCGACCCGGAGGAGCTGGGGAAGATCCTCGCCGCGCTGGACGACCTGGAGGCGGCCTGCGCCTCCGGGCAGTTCCGGCCGACGGTCGACGACGAGGACGTGCACACGGCGCTGGAGCGTGGCCTGCTGGAGCGGCTCGGCACGCTCGGCGGGAAGCTGCGGGCCGGGCGGTCGCGCAACGACCAGGTGGCGACGGACCTGCGGCTGTACCTGCGGGACCACGCCCGGGGCGTCGCCGCGCGGCTGGTCGAGCTGGCCGAGGCGCTGGTCGAGCAGGCCGAGCGGCACGTGGAGACGGCCGCCCCGGGCATGACCCACCTGCAGCACGCGCAGCCGGTCACGTTCGGCCACTGGCTGCTCGCCCACGTGCAGCCGCTGCTGCGGGACCTGGAGCGGCTGCGTGACTGGGACGAGCGGGCGGCGATCAGCCCGCTCGGCGCGGGTGCGCTCGCCGGGTCGGGTCTGCCGCTGGATCCGGTGGCGGTCTCCAAGGAGCTCGGCTTCCGGACGTCGTTCGCCAACTCGATGGACGCGGTCGCCGACCGGGACTTCGTGGCGGAGTTCCTCTTCGTCACCGCGATGGTCGGGGTGCACCTGTCCCGCCTCGGCGAGGAGGTGGTGCTCTGGACGTCGCAGGAGTTCGGCTGGGTGGAGCTGGACGACGCCTTCGCCACCGGTTCGTCGATCATGCCGCAGAAGAAGAACGCGGACATCGCCGAGCTGGCCCGGGGCAAGTCCGGTCGCCTGGTGGGCGGGCTGGTGAGCGTGCTCACCATGCTCAAGGGCCTGCCCATGACCTACGACCGGGACATGCAGGAGGACAAGGAGCCGGCCTTCGACGCGGTCGACACCCTGGAGCTGCTGCTGCCGGCCCTGGCGGGGATGATCTCCACGATGACGGTACGCGCCGACCGCCTCGTCGCCGCCGCGCCGGTCGGTTACTCGCTGGCCACCGAGGTGGCGGACTGGCTGGTGCGCCGGGGCGTCCCGTTCCGCGAGGCGCACGAGATCACCGGCCGGTTGGTGGCGCTCTGCGTGGCCCGTGACTGCGCCCTGGACGAGGTCTCCGACGCCGACCTGGCGGCGGTCAGCCCGCACCTCGACCCGTCGGTGCGGGACGTGCTCTCGGTCCGTTCCGCGCTGGCCGCCCGGACCACGCCCGGCTCCACCGGGCCCGGCCCGGTCGCCGACCAGCTCGCCGCCGCGGCGGACAAGCTGACCGGCTGGCGGGAGTGGGCCGCCGAGCGGGTCGTACCCCGCTGACCTCGCACCCGCGCGGCGCCGCGGAGGCGCCGCGCGGGTCGCCGGTTCGCCCCCTCGTCGGGGCGCGGGGCGGCTCAGCCCGCCGGCCGCTCGCGCTTCGGCAGCTTCGCCACCACCGCGTCGTACGACGCGTCGACCGCCTCGGTCAGCTCGTCGTCGTCGATGCCCCCGTCCAGGCGCAGGGTGTTCCACCCGGACCGTCCGATGTAGGGCATCACCGCGGCGTCGCCCGGGTGGCGGTGCAGCCACTCGTCGGCGACCTCCCGGTCGGGGCCGCACTTGACGCCCACCGTCGGGGTGCTGTCGGGGGAGCCGAGGAACGCGAAGATGCGGCTGCCGACCTTGACCACCTCGTCGCCCTCCCACGGCTGGTCCAGCCAGGCGCCCGGCTTCGCCAGGCAGTACGCCAGCATCTCCTCGCGCCGCATCATGCCCTCCCGTCGCATCGGCTCCCGGTCAGTCTGCCCCGCACGCCGGCCGGTGGCGCGTCACGCGCACCGGCGTCGGCGTGGCCCCGGGTGCGGAGCGGGGCCAGTCAGTCCGCGGCGCGCGCGGTGAGCCGGTCGAAGCGCTGCTGCGCGGCCTGCGCGCTGCCGAGGCCGAGCCCGAACGCGATCGCCTGCCAGGTGAGCCCCCGGTCACGGGCCAGGGTCAGCAGCCCCGCCTCGAGCGCGTCGAGTTCGGCGCGGACGTGCGGCAGCAGCGTGAGGGCGGCGGTGAGGTCGGCGGCGTCGACCGGCTCCTCCCCGTCCTCGAGCTGCGCGCCACCGGCGGCGAGGCTGGCGACGAGGGCCACCGCCTCCCAGGGGTCGGTCACGTAGGGGTGGGCGTAGCGGCGCCGGCGGGCGTCGGTGCCGGCGTGCCGTTCCGCGATCCGCGCGAGGGCCGCGTGCGTGCGGTGGGCCCGGGCCTGGGCCGGGTCGGGTGTGGTGAACGTGTCGGGCTGGGTCATACCCCGATCCCAGCGCCTCAACGGATCGTTGTCAACAGAATATTGAAAGCCCCCGGACGGGTGCGCGCGGCGTGCGCAGGTCGGGGAGTCCTGCCACGTTCTGGGTACCGTCGAGGTCATGGACCTGCTCGCGGGCGATCACACCGCCGATCCCGACCTGGTCGCCCTGGCCGCGTTGCTCGCCGGTCCCGTGGTTCCCGCCGCGCGCGGCCTGCTCGGGTGCCGGCTCTCCGCCGGTGGGGTCACGGTGCGGATCACCGAGGTCGAGGCGTACGCCGGCACTGCCGGTGATCCCGCGTCGCACGCGCACCGTGGGCGTACCCCGCGCAACAGCGTCATGTTCGGCCCCGCGGGGCACGCCTACGTCTACTTCACCTACGGCATGCACTGGTGCATGAACGTGGTGACCGGGCCGGAGGGGGAGGCCTCGGCGGTGCTGCTGCGGGCCGGTGAGGTGGTCGAGGGCCTCGACGTTGCCCGTTCCCGGCGCACCGCCGTACGCCGGGACGTCGATCTCGCCCGCGGACCCGCCCGACTCTGCGCGGCGCTCGGCATCGATCGGACGGTGTACGGGCGCTACCTGCTCGGCGACGGGCCGGTGCGGTTGCGCCCGCCCGCCGAGCCGGTGCCACCGTCGACGGTCACGGCCGGCCCTCGGGTCGGGGTGACGGGAGCGCACGACGTCCCCTGGCGTTTCTGGATCGTCGGTGACCCCACGGTCAGCGCCTACCGACGGCACGTACCCCGCACCCGGCGCTGACCCCGGCACGCCGTCCACGACACGCGGGGTGCCATCTTGTCGGTGGCTGTGGCCATAATCACGCCGACCCAACCGCGACCGGAGGGCGGTCACATGACCACGTTGCTCGCGATCGGCACCAACAAGGGGCTCTTCCTCGCCACCAGCGCCGACGGCCGGCGCACCTGGCGGGTCGACGGCCCGCACTTCCCGATGACCGGCGTCTACGCGGTCGCCATCGACAAGCGGCGGAGCACGCCCCGGCTGCTCGCGAGCACCACCAGCTCGCACTACGGGCCGAGCGTCGCCACCAGCGACGATCTGGGGGC
The DNA here is from genome assembly GCF_056150165.1 of Micromonospora xinjiangensis. Classification (NCBI taxonomy): domain Bacteria; kingdom Bacillati; phylum Actinomycetota; class Actinomycetes; order Micromonosporales; family Micromonosporaceae; genus Micromonospora; species Micromonospora xinjiangensis. Next base: position 181,358 of record NZ_JAXCFO010000009.1, read on the forward strand.
CACCTGGCAGGAGCCGGAGCAGGCCCCGGTGGCCTTCCCGGCCGACACCGAGGCGAGCCTGGGCCGGGTGTGGCAGCTCACCCCCGCGGGCCCCGACCAGCCGGACGTGGTCTGGGCCGGCAGCGAGCCGTCCGCGCTCTGGCGCTCCGACGACGGCGGACGCCGCTTCCAGCTGGTTCGCCCGCTCTGGGATCACCCCCACCGCCCGGAGTGGGGCGCCGGTTTCGGCGGCCAGGCGGTGCACACCGTGCTGCCGCACCCGAGCGACCCCGACCGGATCGTGGTCGCCATGTCGACGGGTGGTGTCTACCGCTCGGAGGACGGCGGCGCCTCCTGGGCGCCCGGCAACACCGGCATCCGCGCCTACTTCCTGCCCGACGAGTGGCCGGAGTTCGGCCAGTGCGTGCACAAGGTGGCCCGGGACGCGGGCGATCCCGACCGGCTCTACGCGCAGAACCACCACGGTGTCTACCGCTCCGACGACGACGGGCGCACCTGGTCGTCCATCGCCGAGGGGCTGCCCAGCGACTTCGGCTTCCCGATCGTGACGCTGCCCGGTCGGCCCGGCACGGTCTACACCTTCCCGCTGGCCGCCGACAGCGAGCGCTGGCCGGTGGACCACCGGTGCCGGGTCTACCGCTCGGCCGACGCGGGGAGCAGTTGGGAGCCGCTCACCGCCGGTCTGCCCACCGCGCCGTTCTTCCCCGCGGTGCTGCGCGACGCGATGTGCGCCGACGACGCCGAGAGCGGCGGTGTCTACTTCGGCACCCGCTCCGGCGAGGTCTACGCCAGCCGGGACGAGGGCGACTCGTGGTCACCGGTCGCCGCGCACCTGCCCGACGTGCTCTGCGTCCGGGCCGCGGAGGTCTGAGGTGGTCACGGTGCTGGTTCCCGGGCCGCTGCGGGGCGAGGTCGGTGGCGAGAGCCGGCTGACCGTGCCCGTCGCCGGCTCGCTGCGCGCCGTCCTCGACGCGGTCGGCGAGTCGTGGCCGCGGCTGGCCCGCCGGATCCGCGACGAGCGGGGCGAGTTGCGCCGCTACGTGAATGTCTACGTCGACGGGGAAGACTGCCGGCATGTCGGCGGGCTCGACGCGCCGGTGCCCGAGGGCGCCGAGGTGCAGGTGCTCCCCTCGGTCGCGGGTGGTTGATCGGGGCGACAACGCGACGATGGCCCGGCCGGGTGTGGGTCGTCGGGGGCAGTGACGGCCGCCACGACCGAGACCTGTGCGTGTGGAATTATTGACTCGTCAAATATGTTGTCGGGGGCGTACGGCCGCCAGGGCCGCGGCCAACAACCCGAGGAGCTGTCATGCAGTTCGGAATCTTCACCGTCGGCGACGTCACGGTCGACCCCACCAACGGTCGGGAGCCGACCGAGCATGAGCGGATCAAGGCGATGGTGACCATCGCGCTCAAGGCCGAGGAGGTCGGGCTCGACGTCTTCGCCACGGGCGAGCACCACAACCCGCCGTTCGTGCCCTCGTCGCCGACGACCATGCTCGGCTACATCGCGGCGCGTACGCAGCGGCTGCTGCTGTCCACGTCGACCACGTTGATCACGACCAACGACCCGGTGAAGATCGCGGAGGACTACGCGATGCTGCAGCACCTGGCCGACGGTCGGGTCGACCTCATGATGGGGCGCGGCAACACCGGCCCGGTCTACCCGTGGTTCGGGCAGGACATCCGCAACGGCATCCCGCTGGCCATCGAGAACTACGACCTGCTGCGCCGGCTGTGGCGTGAGGACGTGGTCGACTGGAAGGGGCGCTTCCGCACCCCGCTGCAGTCGTTCACCTCGACCCCGCGTCCGCTCGACGGCGTCCCGCCATTCGTGTGGCACGGCTCGATCCGCAGCCCGGAGATCGCCGAGCAGGCCGCCTACTACGGCGACGGCTTCTTCGCCAACCACATCTTCTGGCCCAAGGAGCACACGCAGCGGATGATCGGCCTCTACCGGCAGCGCTTCGAGCACTACGGCCACGGCTCGGCCGACCAGGCCATCGTGGGCCTCGGCGGGCAGGTGTTCATGCGGAAGAACTCACAGGACGCGGTCCGCGAGTTCCGGCCGTACTTCGACAACGCCCCGGTCTACGGGCACGGGCCGTCGCTGGAGGAGTTCACGCGGGAGACCCCGCTGACCGTGGGCAGCCCGCAGCAGGTCATCGACCGCACGTTGGGCTTCCGCGACTACGTCGGCGACTACCAGCGGCAGCTGTTCCTCATGGACCACGCGGGCCTGCCGTTGAAGACCGTGCTGGAGCAGCTCGACATCCTCGGCGAGGAGGTCGTCCCCGTGCTGCGCAAGGAGTTCGACAGGCTCCGCCCGGCGCACGTGCCCGAGGCGCCGACCCACGCCTCGCTGGTCGCCGCCGCGGGCGGCGGCGCGGACAGCACCGTCCACGCCGTCGACGACGTGACGGGGCGGGCGCCGGAGGGTGCCCGATGACCGCGCGCACCCTCGCCGTGGTGTCGGCCGGCCTCAGCCAGCCGTCGTCCACCCGGCTGCTCGCCGACCAGCTCGCCGCCGCCACGAGCGGCGAGCTGGCCGGCCGGGGCGAGACCGTCGAGCTGCGCGTCGTCGAGCTGCGCGAGCACGCCCACGACGTGGTGAACCACATGCTCACCGGCTTCGCGCCCGAGTCGCTGCGCACCGTGCTCGACACGGTGACCGGCGCGGACGGGATCATCGCGGTGACACCGATCTTCAACGCGTCCTACAGCGGGCTGTTCAAGTCCTTCTTCGACCTCGTCGAGGCGGACGCCCTGACGGACCGGCCGGTGCTGATCGCGGCCACCGGCGGCACCGCCCGGCACTCGCTGGCCCTGGAGCACGCGGTGCGGCCGCTCTTCGCGTACCTGCACGCGGTGGTGGTGCCGACCTCGGTCTTCGCCGCCCCGGAGGACTGGGCGAGCGGCGCCGCCGACACCGGTCTGCGCACCCGGATCGACCGGGCCGCCGCCGAGCTCGCCGAGCAGGTCCACCGGCGACCGCCATCCACCGGGCCCGCCGACCCGTTCGCGCTGACCACCAACTTCGAGGAGCTGCTCGGCGGTCGCGAGTCGTGACGCCGGGTCGGCCCGCCGGTGACCCGCCGGGCCGACCCGCCGTGCGGCCCTGGTCAGGTCTCCCGGTCGTACCGGTGGGCGACGAGCACCGGGCAGTGGGCGTGCTGCACCAGCGCCTGGCTCACCGAGCCGAGCAGCATGCCGGCGAAGCCGCCCCGCCCACGGGTGCCGACCACCACGAGGCCGGCGTCGCGGCTCGCCTCGACGAGCGCCTGCCCGGCCGAGGCCGCCCGGACGGTCCGACCGGTGACGGTCAGGCCGGGGTGGCTGCCCCGGGTCGCGGCGACCGCGGCGTCGAGCAGTGCCCCCGGCTCGTCGCCCGGGGCCGTCGCCGCGTCCCCGGCGGGCCGCCCGCCGCCGTCCGTTCCCGGTCCGGTCGCCACCCGGACGAGCACCAGCTCCACGTCGCGTCGGGCCGCCTCCTCGGCGGCGTACCCGACGGCCAGGTCGGCCGATTCCGAGCCGTCCACGCCGACCAGCACGGCACCGTGCGCGGGCGCCGGCCGCGGCGCCGGGCGCACCACCAGCACCGGGCAGTGCGCGTGCGCGGCGACCTGGGCGCCGACCGAACCGAGCAGCAGGCCGGCGAAGCCGCCGTGGCCGCGGCTGCCCACCACGACCAGCTCCGCGCGGCGTGACTCCTCGACGAGCGTGGCGGCCGGGCCCCCGGCCACCTGCCGCACCTGCACGCGCAGCCCCGGCCACCGGTCGGCCAGCTCACCCGCCGTCTTCTCCAGCATCTTCTGCGCGGCGTCCGTCGGCGCCGGCAGGCCCAGGTCGTACGGGTTGAGCGGCACGCCGTACCCGAGCGGGTGCAGGTATCCGTGCACCAGGTGCAGCGGGCGGTCCCGCTGCACCGCCGTGCGGGCCGCCTCCTCGGCGGCGGCGAGGCTCGCCTCGGATCCGTCCACCCCCACCACGACGGGTCGGTCCATCCCAGCCCTCCCAACGGGTCGATCAGGTCATTGTCGACGTGTCCGCGCCCGTCCGCCGGAGTTCCCCGCCGGTCGGGGGCGCTGTCCGGCCGTGCCGCCGGCCGGCGGCACGGCCGGACAGCAGGTCAGGAACCGTCCGCGGTGGGCCGGTGCCGGACGATCGCCAGCGGCGAGGACGCGTGGTGCAGGACGGCGTGGCTGACCGAGCCGAGCAGCAGCCCGCCGAGCGCGCCGCGTCCGTGCGCGCCGACCACCACCAGCTGGGCGTCGCGCGACTCCTCGACCAGCGCCGGGGCGGGGGAGCCGTGGACCAGCTTGTGCCGCACCGTCACCTCCGGGTACCGCTCGGCCCAGCCGGCCACCGACTCGGCGAGCACCCGCTGCTCGTCCTCGGCGAGCGCCGTCAGGTCGGCCACGACCGCCGGCACCTCCCCGGGAAGCATCGCCACCGGGTCCAGCCAGGCGTGCACCGCCACCAGGGAGGTGCCCCGGCGGGCCGCCTCCTCGTAGGCGAAGCCAACCGCCTCGATCGACAGCTCGGAGCCGTCCACGCCCACCACGACCGGGCCGTCGGCGCGCGGCTCGCCCCGGACGACGAGCACCGGGCACTCCGCGCGGGCGGACACCTGCACCGTCACCGAGCCGATCAGCAGCCCGGCGAAGCCGCCCAGGCCGCGGTGACCGAGCACGACGAGCGCCGCGTCACGGGACGCCTCGACCAGCACCGGGGTCGCGGGGCCGTCGACGACCACGCCGCTGACCGCGACCTCCGGGGCGACCTTGCCGGCCTCGGCGACCGCCTCGGTGACGAACTCCTCCGTCTGCTCCCGCAGCCCCTCGATCGGCGCGGCGACCAGCGCCGAACCGGTGAACGGCCAGGTGAACGCGTGGACGATCCGCAGCGGACGCTGCCGGAACGCGGCCTCCCGCGCGGCCACGCGGACCGCGTCCAGGGCGCCGGCGGATCCGTCCACACCCACCACGACGGGGGCACCGGTGTTGATGGTCATGACTACCTCCTTCGTCCGGTTCGAGCCTTCCCCGCCGGCCGCCGGCCGGTCAGGGTCGCCCGTCCCGGATCCCGGGCCGTTGGTCCCGGATGTCCCGGCGGCCCGTCTCCTCACGCGTCTGCGCGTCCGCCGTCGCGGCACGCCGCGACGGCGTGACCGTACGCCGCACCCCGCGCCCGGGGCAGCGGCGCCGCTCACGTGTGACCCGGGTCCAACGGCCCTACCGCCGGCACCGGTCGGTGCGGTCGAATGGAGGGAAACGCACCCGCGTCGGGCCGGACCGGCCATCCCGGCCGGCGGCCGCCGCGAGGGAGGGGGGACCCCGCGATGACGACCCTCGACGTGCTCCGCGCCCACCCCTTCCTCACCGGCCTGCCCGAGCCGTGGCTGCCACGGCTCGCCGGCTACGCCCGGCCCGTGGTGTGGCACCCCGGTCACCGGCTGTTCCGCGCCGAGCAGCCGGCGGACCGCTTCTGGCTCGTCCGCGGCGGACGCGTCACGCTCGACTTCGCGGTGCCCGGCCGCGGCGACGTGGAGATGGAGGCGATCGGCCCCGGCGGGGTGGTGGGCTGGTCCTGGCTCTTCCCGCCCTACCGCTGGCAGTTCGGCGCGGTGGCGGGGGAGCGCAGCACCGCCGTCGAGTTCCAGGCGGCGGGCGTACGCCGGCTGATGGAGACCGACGACGCGTTCGGCCGCCAGCTCACCACCCGGTTCATGAGCGTGGTGGTGGACCGGCTGCACGCCGCCCGGGGGCGGCTCCTCGAGGCGTACGGCTACCCGACGGCCCCGCCGCTGGCCGGCTGACGCGCCCCGGGCGCCACCTGCGCCCCCCGCCCGTGGATCACCAGCTCGTCGACCTCGATCCGGCCGACGCGCAGCTCCCGCAGCACGGCGCGGCGGATCACGAGGCGGCCGACAGCCAACGCGCCCACCGCGACCGCCCCACCGGCCAGCACCGACACCGCCAGCGCGCCGAGGGCCGTGGCACCCACCGCCCGCGCGCCCACGGCGACCGCCCCGGCCGCCGTCGCCCCGCCCCGGGGCGCCTTCTTCCGTCCGTGTCCCACCCGCTCATTGTGGGCCGCGCCGCGCCGGGCCGCCGGCGACCGCCGAGTGTCGGTCCCTCGGCCTATCCTCGGCGCGTGAGCCCTGAGCTGCGCCTGCGTGAGGTGCGCGACGACGACCTGCCGGAGTTCTACCGTCACCAGCTCGACCCGGAGGCGATCCGGATGGCCGCCTTCACCGCCGAGGATCCCGCCGACCGGCGCGAGTTCGCCGACCACTGGCGGCGCGTCCGCACCGACCCCGGCATCGTCTCCCGGGCGGTGACCGTCGACGGGCAACTGGTCGGCTACGTGCTCGCCTTCCCGGTCGGCGAGCGGACGGAGGTGAGCTACTGGATCGACCGGCGGCATTGGGGCCGCGGCTACGCCACCCGCGCCCTCGGCGCCCTGCTGGGGGAGCTGCCGCAGCGCCCGGTCCACGCCCGGGCCGCGAAGGACAACCTCGGCTCCCTCGCGGTGCTGCGCAAGTGCGGCTTCCTGATCCGGGGTGAGGACCACGGCTACGCGAACGGCCGCGGTCGTGACGTCGAGGAGTACGTCCTGGAGCTGCCCGCCTGACGGTCCGCCGGGCGCTCGGCGGGCGGTGCCGCCGGAGCCGGCGCTGCGGGCAAGCCCGGGCGTCACCCGAGCGGCCCGCCGCCCGCCCGCAGATCGCACTCGGCCGGCTCGCGCACTACCCTCGCGGGGTGAACTGGCTTGAAATCGTCGGCTGGGTCGGCTCCGGGGTGCTGGTCTGGTCCCTGCTGCAGACCCGCATCCTGCGGCTGCGCGCGCTGAACCTGCTCGGCTGCCTGATCCTCATCGGCTACAACGGCGCCGTGGGGGTCTGGCCCATGGTCGGCCTGAACGTCGTCCTCGCGGTGATCAACATCTGGTACCTGCGCCGGATGCTCGTCACCCGGCACGACGAGGAGACCTACCAGGTGGTCGAGGTGGGGGTGCACGACCAGTTCCTGGCCCACACCCTGCGGGTGCACGCCGCCGACATCGCCCGGTTCAACCCCGGCTTCCGCTGGCCCCCCGACGTGCCGCCCGCCGACGCACCCGACCGCTCCGCGTTCCTCGTGGTCCGCGCCGACGAGGTGGTGGGCGTGGTGCTCGCGCACGCCGAGGCGCACGGCGTCGCCCAGATCGACCTCGACTACGTGACCCAGCGGTTCCGTGACTTCACGCCGGGCGAGTTCGTCTACCGGCGCAGCCGCCTCTTCACCGACCGGGGCTTCCGCCGGGTCGTCAGCCCGCCCGGCATGGTCGCCCCGTACTACCACCGGCTCGGCTTCCGCCGCGAGGGCGACGCGTACGCCCTGGACCTCCCGAGCCCGCCGGTCGCCCACCCGGCCTGAGACCGCCTCACCTTCGTCGGTGGGCGGAGGATTCGCCGCGCCGATCGCTGGGCACAGATGGCCCTACGCCGGCCGGGACCTCCGGACGGCGGCGCCGGCGGCCGTCCGGCGCGGTCGCGAGGGAGAGCCGGGCGTGCAGAGCTACTGGGGCCAACTGGCCTTGGTCGGGGTCCTGGTCGTGCTCAACGCCGTGTTCGCCGGCAGCGAGATGGCGCTGGTCTCACTGCGGGACAGCCAGATCCAGCGGCTGGAGCGCACCGGCCGATCCGGGCGGGTGCTCGCCCGGCTGGCGCAGGACCCGAACCGCTTCCTCGCCACGATCCAGATCGGGATCACCCTCGCCGGCTTCCTCGCCTCGGCGGCCGCGGCGGTCTCGCTCGCCCAGCCGCTGGTCCCGCTGCTCGGGGCGCTCGGCGGCGCCGCCGAGCCGGTCGCCATCGTGGCGGTCACCCTGGCGCTGACCTTCGTCACTCTCGTCTTCGGCGAACTGGCCCCGAAGCGGATCGCCATGCAGTCCGCCGAACGGTGGGCGCTGCTGGTGGCCCGGCCGCTGGACGTGCTCGCCGGCCTCACCCGCCCGGCCGTGTGGGCGCTCGGCGCCACCAGCGACCTCGTCGTACGCCTCGTGGGACTCGACCCGAGCCCGCAGCGCGACGAGATCAGCCCGGACGAGCTGCGTGACATCGTCTCCGGAAACCACGGGTTCACCAAGGAACAGCAGACCATCATCGCCGGCGCCGTGGAGATCGCCGACCGGCGGCTGCGGGCCGTCCTGGTGCCCCGGCTGCAGGTCTTCTGCCTCGACAGCGGGACGACCGCCGAGGCCGCCCGGCTGGTGCTGGCCGCCACCGGGCACTCCCGGGCGCCGGTGGTCCGCCACGGCGGCCTGGACGACGCGGTCGGCGTGATCCACCTGCGGGACCTCGTCGGCGTGCCGCACGACCGCCCGGTCGACGAGTGCGTGCGCCCGCCGATGCTGCTGCCCGACTCGCTGCCCGTCGTGGACGCGCTGCGTCAGTTCAAGGCCGAGCGGCAGCACATCGCGCTGGTCGTGGACGAGCGCGGCGCCGTCGACGGGATCGTCACCCTGGAGGACATCCTGGAGGAGATCGTCGGGGAGATCTACGACGAGACGGACCGCGACGTGCGGGCGGTACGCACCGACCCGGACGGCTCGCTACGCCTGCCCGGCACCTTCCCGGTGCACGACCTGCCCGCCGTGGGCGTCGAGCTGCCGGGACGCCCGGCCGGCGACTACACCACCATCGCCGGCCTGGTGCTCGCCTGCCTCGGGCACATCCCGACCGTCGCGGGGGAGGACGTCACCGTCGACGGCTGGCAGCTGGAGGTCGCCCGGATCGACCAGCGGGCCATCGCCGAGGTACGGCTGTCCCGCCGCACCGACCCGGCGCCGGACGCCCCCGAGGCCGAGCCGCTCCTCGACGGGGCGCGCGGCTGACCCGCGGGCGCGGGGTCTGGTCAGGCGGCCGGCGAGAGGTTCTGCAGGCGGACCTGGCCGCGGGCGACCAGCCGTTCGTCGCCGTCGGTGATCTCCACCTGCCAGAGCTGCTGGCTGCGGCCACGGTGAATCGGCGTGCCCACCGCCGTCAGCTCGCCGTCCCGGACGGCGCGCAGGAAGTCGGTCTGGTTCGACACGCCCACGACGGTGCCCCGGTCGGCCAGCCAGAGCGAGGCGCCCACGCTGGCCGCGGTCTCCACCACCGAGCAGTAGACGCCGCCGTGCTGGATGCCGAACGGCTGGTGCAGCTCGGGACGGACCTGCCAGCGGATGACCACCCGGTCGGCGGTCGCCTCGTCGATCTTCAGGCCGAGCAGGTTGACGAAGCCTCCGGTCAGTTCGGGCATCGGTGCGTACGCCTCCTCGATCTTGAGTGGGGCCAGCCTAGCGGGGTGTTCCCGCAAACCCGGTAGGGTCCGTCGCCCCGCATGGGGGAGAATCGGGGACCGTGACCGACAGCAGCCACCCGCCGCGGCGGGACTCTCTCACCGATGACCTGCTCTGGCGGGGTCTGGTCCAGGACTCGACCGACCCCGACGAGCTGCGCGCACTGCTGGACGGCGGGAGCGCCGCGTTCTACGTCGGCTTCGACCCGACCGCCCCGAGCCTGCACGTCGGCCACCTCATGCAGGTCCTGACCGCCCGCCGCCTCCAGCTCGCCGGGCACCGGCCGCTGCTGCTCGTGGGCGGGGCGACCGGCCAGATCGGCGACCCCAAGGAGAGCGCGGAGCGCACGCTCAACCCGCCGGAGGTGGTGGCCGGCTGGGTCGAGCGCATCCGTGACCAGCTGGCCCCGTTCGTCTCGTACACCGGTGAGAACGCCGCGCAGCTGGTCAACAATCTGGACTGGACCGGCGAGATGTCGGTGGTCGAGTTCCTGCGGGACGTGGGCAAGCACTTCCCCGTCAACCGGATGCTGGCCCGTGAGGTGGTGAAGGCGCGCCTCGAGACCGGGATCAGCTTCACGGAGTTCAGCTACCAGTTGTTGCAGGCCAACGACTTCTTCGAGCTGCACCGTCGGCACGGCTGCCAGCTCCAGTTCGGCGGCTCCGACCAGTGGGGCAACATCACCGCGGGTGTGGACTACATCCGCCGTCGCGGCGCCGGCCCGGTGCAGGCGTTCACCACGCCGCTGGTGACGAAGTCCGACGGGACGAAGTTCGGCAAGACCGAGGGCGGCTCGATCTGGCTCGACCCGGCGATGACCAGCCCGTACGCCTTCTACCAGTTCTGGGTCAACGTGGATGACCGGGACGTCGACCGCTACCTGCGCTTCTTCAGCTTCCGCTCCCGTGAGGAGCTGGAGGAGCTGGCGAAGGCGACGGCCGAGCGGCCGGCGGCGCGGCTCGCCCAGCGGGCCCTCGCCGAGGAGCTGACCACGCTCGTGCACGGCGAGCGGGAGATGGCGCAGGCGGTGGCCGCGAGCCAGGCGCTGTTCGGGCGGGGCTCGCTCGACGAGCTGAGCCTGGCGACGCTGCGTGCCGCGCTCACCGAGGCCGGGCTGGTGCAGCTGGACGAGTTGCCCGACGTGGCCGGGCTGCTGCGGGACTCCGGCCTGGTGCCCAGCCTCAAGGAGGCGCGGCGGGTGATCGCCGAGGGCGGGGCGTACGTCAACAACAACCGGGTGGCGGACGTGGACGCGACGGTGTCCACGAGCGACCTGCTGCACGGCCGGTACCTGGTGCTGCGCCGCGGCAAGCGCTCGTTCGCCGGCGTCGAGCTGCGCGGATAGCCGTCCGTCGACGGTGTGACGCGGGACGCGTCCCGCGGATTTGACGATCGATCCGCGGGACGCGTAACTTTCTCTCTGCCAGCGCGGAACGGACGAAACGGGGCGAAGGTCCTGGGAGGCCGGAGCGCGGGAATGACCGTCGGGTCGGAGGGGTTG
>NZ_JAXCFO010000010.1:0-168932 GCF_056150165.1 Micromonospora xinjiangensis
AGCGCGCGCCAGGGGGTGAGCCTGGCCGGGGGCGTGCGGCCGGGGACAGCGGGCCGGCAGCGGCGCCCGCCCGGGGGCGGGGCGCGGTGCGGGCCCGCACCGCTCACCGCCCCGGCTCAGGACGAGCAGGTGTTGAGCATGCTCTGCAGCGCCGACTTCTCGGCGCTCTGCAGCTTCAGGCTCCAGGTGTACTTGGTGCGGATCCACATCTTGGCGTACGTGCAGTGGTAGGCGGTGCGGGACGGCTTCCAGCTCGATGGGTCCTGGTCGCCCTTGGCCTGGTTGACGTTGTCGGTCACCGCGATCAGCTGCGGGCCGCTCAGGTCGTTGGCGAACGACTGCCGACGGGCCGTCGTCCAGGCGTTGGCCCCCGAGCGCCAGGCCTCGGCCAGCGGCACGACGTGGTCGATGTCGACGTCGGCGGGGTTGGTCCAGGTCGCCCCGTCGTACGGGCTGTACCAGCTGCCCGAGGTCGGGTAGCAGGAGCCGTCGACGACGACGCCGCTGCCGTCGCGACGCAGCACGGTCTCCCGGGTGTTGCAGCTGCCCGAGACGGTGGTCCAGTGCGGGAACAGGTCGCGGCTGTAGCCGCTCGTGCTGCCCTCGGCGGCGACCGTGAGGCTGTACAGGTTGCTCTGCGCGGTGGCCTTGCTGGGAACGCCGGGCGGGGCGGCCGCGGCCGGTCCGGCGAGGACGGTGGTCGTGGCCACCACGGCGGTGGCGGCGGCGATGGATGCGGCGAGGAGCCGGGTACGGCGTCGCACGGTGCCTCCCGAGGCATTGGGGTACGGGAGATCCACAGTCGACGATCGACGTGATGGCGCCGCGACGGTCACATGGCCGGGGGTCTACGTGTGGTCGACGGTTTCCGGTTGCCAGCGCAGCCAGCGGCGGTCGTGCTGGAAGCCCACCCGCTGGTAGAAGGGCACCGCCCGCTCGGTGGAGTGGACGGTCACGTGCTCCAGGTCCAGCGTGCGGGCCTCAGGTCCAGGAAGGCGGCACGGTCCGTCCCGCGGTAGCCGCGTTCCTCGGTCAGTCGCCGCCAGCGCAGGTCGCCCAGCGCCCCGGCGTCGCCGTGCCTCGCGGCCCGTACCGTCACCCGCATCCCGGCCTCCCCGTGTCGTGCCCGGCCGTCGGCCGGCGAGAAACCTCATGATCATGGCCGTCGCGCTCGGGAGGTGTCCAGCGGGGTACGGCAGGGAGCACCGGGAAAGAAACCGGACAAGCCGCGGCTCACCGCTCGTATCCCCCTGGATGAGCCGGTCGCGGGGCGGGCGCGTAGGCGACCGGCGGTGGGGTACGCGCCGGGGAGCACCGACGCACCGACGGCCCCTGCGGAAGGAGACAACGGTGGCGGAGCAGTATCGGAAGGACCCCGAGGCGATCTCCCGGCTGTCGCCGGAGCAGCGCCGGGTCACCCAGGACGCGGGGACGGAGACGCCCTTCGACAACGCGTACTGGGACAACAAGGAACCGGGCCTCTACGTCGACGTCGTGTCCGGCGAGCCGCTGTTCGCCTCGGTCGACAAGTACGACAGCGGCACCGGTTGGCCGACGTTCACGAAGCCGGTCGAGCCCGGCAACGTGGTCGAGATCCCCGACTCCACGCTCGGCATGGTCCGCACCGAGGTCCGGTCGGCGCACGGGGACAGTCACCTCGGCCACGTCTTCGACGACGGGCCGGTCGAGACGGGCGGACTGCGGTACTGCATGAACTCGGCCTCGCTCCGCTTCATCCCCCGCGGGGACCTCGAACGCGAGGGCTACGGCGAGTACGAGAGGGTGTTCGCCCGTTCGGACGGGGAGCGACGGCGATGACCGGCACGACCGAGAAGGCGATCCTGGCGGGCGGCTGCTTCTGGGGCATGCAGGACCTCATCCGCAAGCGCCCCGGGGTGGTCGCCACCCGGGTCGGCTACACCGGCGGCGACGTGCCGAACGCGACGTACACCAACCACGGCACCCACGCCGAGGCGATCGAGATCATCTTCGACCCGGCCGTGCTGTCGTACCGCGATCTTCTCGAGTTCTTCTTCCAGGTGCACGACCCGACGACGAAGAACCGTCAGGGCAACGACGTGGGGACCAGCTACCGGTCGGCGATCTTCTACCTCGACGACCAGCAGCGGCGGGTGGCCGAGGACACGATCGCCGACGTGGACGCCTCCGGCCTCTGGCCGGGCAAGGTGGTCACCGAGGTCAGCCCCGCCGGCCCCTTCTGGGAGGCCGAGCCGGAGCACCAGGACTACCTGGAGCGGTACCCCGAGGGCTACACGTGCCACTACGTCCGGCCGGACTGGAAGCTCCCCCGCCGCGGGGAGAAATCCGGCTAACCCCTTCGCGGACGCCCGTCCGTGCTCGCGATTCCGTGGTGGTCTCCGTGGTCGGCACGGAGGCGGCCCGCACCCCGGTCGGGAGAGGCTGTGACCACAGCGGTCGCCCGGGACGATCGGGCCGCGGACGACCCACGACCACAGGGAGCGAGCATGACCGGCACCACGAGCACCGTCCACGAGGGGTTCACGGCCGAGGAGCGGGCCGCGATGAAGGAGCACGCCAAGGAGCTGCGGGCGGCGGCGCGGCGCGGCTCCCGGGCGGAGAAGGCGGCGGAGGCGGAGCGTGCCGTGCTCGCGAAGATCGCCGAGATGCGGCCGTCGGACCGGGTCATGGCCGAGCGGGTCCACGCCGTCGTCACGGCGAACGCGCCCGTCCTCGCACCGAAGCTCTGGTACGGGATGCCCGCCTACGCCCTGGACGGCAAGATCGTTTGCTTCTTCCAGAGCGCCGAGAAGTTCAAGGCCCGCTACGCGACGCTCGGGTTCAGCGACCAGGCGAACCTGGACGAGGGCACGATGTGGGCGGCCGGTTTCGCCCTGACCGAGGTGACCGCCGAGGTGGAGGCGCGCATCGCCGCGCTCGTGAAGCGGGCGGTGAGCTGAGGCCGGCAGCGGCTCGGCGGTGGGCCGCTCAGCGGCGGTCCAGTTCCGCCTGCATCCGCTGCAGGAGCGTCTTGCGGGCCTTGCCGCCGCGCTCGCGTCGCAGCGCGGCCCTGAGCTGGTTCGTGTCGAGGCCGCGGACGAGTTTCGCGGCCTCGGCGACGGGCAGCTCGGAGAGCTGCTCCGCCGCCGTCGCGTCCCGGCGGGCCCGCTTGGCCGGGCCGGTGTTGCCCACGTACTGCCGGCCGGTGCGCGACGCCTCCCGCTTCTTGCGGTCGGTCGCGCGCCGCTCCTTCTCCGACAGCTCCTCCCACGCCTGTTTGGGCAGGTAGCGGCTCGTCTCACCGTCGCGGCGCGCCCGGGTCGCACCGGTGCGGGTCTGCCATTCCTCGGCTCCCCACCGCTGCAGGGACTTCTGCCGTGGGTCCTTGGGGCCCTGGTAGCCCCCACCGCGCCGCTGGTACTCCTTGGTGAGCAGCTGCGACTTGCGTGCCGACCACTGCCCCGGCCGGCCGCCCCGGTCGGAGGCCTTGATCTCCTCCTTGATCTGCTCCCGGAGTTCGGGCCTCGTGTACCGCGCCATGACCTGCCGTTACCCGGCAGAGCCCGGAGTGAACACGGCCGCCCCGGCGCGCCGGGTGCCGTGCCCTCGGCGAACTCCCTCGGCCGGCCCCGCCGCCGTCGTACCGTCAGGGCAGGTCCGCCGTCAACCCCGGCGGGCCCGGCGGACGGGCGGCGGAGGGCCGCGAGGGCGACCGGGCCGCCCCACCGGGAAGGGGATGGCAGGTGCCGGGTCCGGTGACGCCGACCGCGTCGGGCGTGCGCCCGTACGCCGTGGCCGGGGCGCCGCTGCTCTGCGACGCCCGCGACCACGGTCTGACCGGGGACGGCACGACCAATGACCAGCCGGCGCTCGCCGCGCTTGTCGATCTGCTCGGCAACGCGTTCGCCGCGGACGGCCGGGCGCGGGTGATCTACTGCCCACCCGGGGTGTACGCCATCCGGGACGCCGGGACGGTGTGGCGCAGCGGGGTCTCGCTGATGGGGGCGGGACCGGGCGCCACCCGCTTCGTCCTCAGCAACGAGGGCAACCGGGCCCAGCCGGTGCCGCTGGCCTTCTACACCGCCCAGTTGCACGGGGCGAGCCCGGACCGGCACCTCGCCTACTGCACGTTCGCCGACTTCGAGATCGACGGGTCGGGGGTGGCGTCGACGGCGTACAGCCCGCTGGCGAAGGGGCTCGGGTTGCAGTACGTGACCGGCGCGGTGTTCCGGAACCTGTTCATCCACCACACCGCGGGCACCGGCTTCGGCTGCGACTTCCTGCAGGACACCCTGGTCGAGGGGGTCCGGGTGCTGGAGTGCGGCCGGCTCGACAACGGCCTGGAGATGGGCGGGGCGGGCATCGGCATCGGCATCGGGGGCTGGGGGCCGATAGAGCGGTTGACCATCGCCAACTGCGTGGCGGTCGGCAACGCGACCAACGGCATCTTCCTGGAGATGCAGCACGCCGACCGCCCCCAGCCGCGGGGCATCCGGATCATCGGCTGTCACGCGGAGAGCAACCGGTTCGGCATCTCCGACTGGGGCGCCGACGGGCTGATCGTCACCGGGTGCACGATGGCCGGGAACCTGGAGGCCGGCTTCCAGGTCTCGGCGAAGGGCACCACCGGCATCCCCGGCAAGGGCGGCCTGCTCACCGACTGCCTCATCGACGGCAACCTGCGCGACGGGGTCAGCATCGGCAACACCCCCGGCCCCTACACCGTCCGGGGCAACCGGATCAGCGGCAACGGCCGCTACGGCTACCACCACCAGGACCTCGGCGGCGGCGATCAGGTCGCCGCCGAGGAGATCGTCATCGAGAGCAACGACATCTGGGGCAACAGCCTCGACGGGATCCGCTTCGACCGGCCGCTGCGCGACGCCGTCATCATCAACAACCGGATCCGCAACAACGGCCGCCAGTGCGCCCCCGCCGCCAGCGGGCACGGCGAGTCGGTGCGCTACACCGAGAACGGGCTGGTCGAGCACGACGCGGCCTGGCCGGCCGACGGGCACCGGGGCAAGGTGCTGCGGGTCGGCCGCCGGTACGCCGTCGTGGCCGCCAACGACGCCAACACGCTCACCCTGGCCCCCATCCGTCCCGGGGTCATCAGCGGCTGGAGCGCCGGGACGCCGCTGCCCGGCACGGCGTACGAGCTGCCGGACGCCCCGGCCGACCGGGCGGGCATCACCATCAACGCCAGCTCCGATTCGGTCACCATCCGCGGCAACCTCATCCGCGACAGCGGCTCACGGACCCAGACCGCCGGGATCTGGATCACCGAGCGGGGCAGCTGCTTCAACTGCCGGGTGGTGGAGAACGACCTGGACGGCAACCGGACGACGATCCGCGCCGACACACCGGCGGTGGGGGGTCACTGGGCGGGCAACCACGGCGACCAGTGACAGCAGGGCCGCCGGGTGGATCACGCCCTGCGCGGCCGGCCAGGAGCGGCCCGGGTCGGGCGGAAAACGGCATCGGGAGGGCGGTGCGCCTCGTACCGTCGAGACATGGCGCAGGGGAGCCCCGACTCGACGACCGGCCCGGACTCCTTCGACCCGTCCGACTGGGACAGCGTCCGGCGGCTGTTCATCCTCGACGACACCCACCACGACCTGTCCACGTTCCTGTACAGCAGCCATCCCGCGCCGGTGCGGGCCGCCATCGCCCGGCACCGCGACGGTCTGGACCGGGACCCCACCGGCTACCTCGGCACGAACGAGGAACTGCTGGAGGGTGCGACGCGTCGGCTCGCCGCCGCGTACCTCGGCGGCGCCCCGGAGCAGATCGCCCTGACCGACTCCACCACCATGGGCCTGGGACTGCTCTACGCCGGCCTGCGGCTCGCCCCCGGCGACGAGGTGCTGACCAGCACGCACGACCATTACGCCACGCACGAGTCGCTGCGCCTGCGCGCGGAACGCGACGGCGTCGAGTTCCGCAAGGTCCGCCTCTACCGTGACCCGGCCATCACCTCCGTCGACGAGGTCGTCACCAACTTCGCGGAGGCGCTGACCGACCGGACCCGGGTCATCGCGATCACCTGGGTGCACTCCGGCACCGGGGTCAAGCTCCCCGTGCGGCAGCTCGCGGAGGTCGTCCGCGACCGCGCCCCGCAGGCCCTGCTCTGCCTCGACGGCGTGCACGGCTTCGCCGCCGAGAAAGCCGCCCCCGACGAGCTGGGCTGCGACTTCCTCGTGTCCAGCTGCCACAAGTGGCTGCTCGGCCCCCGCGGCACCGGGGTCGTCTGGGGCACCGGGCGGGCGTGGCAGCGCGTCACGCCCACCATTCCCACCTTCGACTGGCGCAGCATCGAACACTGGCGCTCCGGCATCGACAGCGCCCCGCCCACCCCACCGGGCTACGCGAACTCCCCCGGCGGCTACCACAGCTTCGAGCACCGGTGGGCCCTGGCCGAGGCGTTCGCGCTGCACCTTCGGATCGGCCCGGACCGGATCCAGTCCCGGACACGGGAGCTGGCCTACCAGCTCAAGGCGGGGCTGGCCGGCATGGCGGGGGTGCAGCTGGTCACCCCCGTCTCGACCGATCTCTCCGCCGGCCTGGTCTGCTGCGAGCTGGCCGGCCTCTCCCCCGGCACGGCGGTGCAGGGCCTCGCCGCCGCCGGAGTGGTGGCCAGCAGCAGCCCCTATAACCCGTCGTACGTGCGCTTCGGCCCCACCATCGCCAACTCCGCCGAGGACGTGGACGCCGCGCTGCGGGCCGTCCGCGGCCTGCTCTGAGCAGCCCTGCCCAGGATCAGTCACGCCCCGCTCCGGCGGGCTCGCCACCGCCCGCAGATCGGATACGACCATGAAGCGCCAGCACGTCACCGCCCCCGCGACACGCACCGGGTCCACCACGCTCACCCTGGGCGTGGAGGAGGAGTTCCTGCTCCTGGACCCGGCGACCGGGGAGAGTCTGCCCGTCGCCGACCGCGTGCGCGAGGCGTTGTCCGGCACCGCCCGCGAGCAGAGCCGGCAGGAGTTCCGGCACAGCATGGTGGAGATGGTCACTCCCGTCTGCACCGACCTCGCGCAGCTCCGCGAGCACCTGGTGGCCCTGCGCCGCGCCGCCGCCGAGGCGGCGGAGGCCGCCGGGGCGCGGCTGGTGGCGGTCGGCGCCACGCCGGTCTGCGAGGCGCACCGTTCGGTGCCGGACGAGCAGCGCTACCACGCCATGTCGCGCCGGTTCGGGCCGGTGGCGCACGACCCGGCGGTGTGCGGCTGCCATGTGCACGTCGGCGTGCCCGACCGGGAGTTGGCCGTGCAGGTGTGCAACCACCTGCGCCCGTGGCTGCCGGTCGTGCAGGCGCTCACCGCGAACTCGCCGCTGCACGACGGCCGCGACACCGGGCACGCGAGCTGGCGCTCGATGCAGCTGGAGCGGTGGCCCAGCATCGGGCCCACCCCGCACTTCGAGTCGGTCGCCGACTACGACGCCACCGTCCGGGAGTTGATCGCCGCCGGGATCATGCTGGACGCCGCGATGGTCTACTGGTACGCCCGGCCGTCCGCCGCCTATCCCACCGTGGAGGTGCGGGTCGGGGACGTCTGCCCCACCGTCGACGACACGCTGCTCGTGGCCGCGCTGGCCCGGGCCCTGGTCGCCACCGTGATCGATGACGTGCACGCCGGGGTGCCCGCACCCCGGATCCGGGGGTGCCTGGTCGCCGCCGCGCACTGGCGGGCCGCTCACGAGGGCGTCGACGGCGAACTCATCGACCTCCGCGGCGGGGGCGCGCGGCCGGCCTGGGACCTCGTCGCGGATCTGCTCGCCACCGTCGCACCCGCCCTGACCCGCCACGGCGACCTGGATCTGGTGCGACGCGAGATCGACCGGGTACACCGCGAGGGCACCGGCGCGACCCGACAGCGCCGGATCATGGCCCGCACCGACGGCGACGTCCGGGCCGTGCTGGATCACCTGACCGCCCAGACCATCGCGATCTGAGCCGGTTCCCGCGGGTCGAGGACGGCCCGGCCGCGACGAGGCGGGCGACCCCGACCGGCGCGGGCGATGGCCTCCGGCCGGGTCAGTCCGGCAGCAGACGCCGGAGGACGCCCTTGCCGGTCGCTCCCATCCGGTACGACTGGACGAGGTACGAGCCGCAGGCGATGTTCGCCCCGGCGAGCACCGGCACCAGGTACTGGGTCAGCCGCTGCCGTCGCTGCCAGACGGCGATCTCGGCCGGCGTCTCCGGCGTCGACAGCGTCGCGTCGCGCACCTCGACCCTGTCACCGCGTCGGTGCGCCTCCTCGGCGAGCCGGCCGATCCTGCTGCCGCAGTAGGCGGCGTACGCGGTGGCCGCGGCGCCGGCCACGGCCAGCCCGGCCTTCACCGCCCCGACGGTCCCGAAGCCCTTCTGCAGCGCCATGCGTCGCCCACCCACTCGGGCCAGCTGCGCGCCGGCGAGCAGGGTGGCGCCGATGCCGAACCACTGGACCGGACCGAATCGGCCCCACGCCGATTCGGCGACGCGGATGCGGTCGATGCCGTCCCGCAGGTCGCTACCCGACTTGTTCACCCCGGCGACGCCCATCACCGTGCCGCCGAACCAGAGGGCGGAGCCGATGTCGTGCACCGCCTGGGCGACGGCGTGGTTGTCCGTGGCGGTCATCTGCATGACGGGCTCCTCGACGGGCGGACGTCGTCCGCGCCTCTCCTCGACGGTTGCTCTGGTCGGATTCAAGCACCGTCACCGCCCGCGCAACGGTGGATTCGCTGACGGTCACCCGCACCGCGGGGGCGTGAGCGCGGATGTCGTCCGCTCGCCGTCCGCGGCCCTGCCACTCGCTCGCGCCCGCCGTCGCCGCGGCCGGCCAGACGGGACCGGGGGCCACGTCCGACGGACGTGGCCCCCGCGTCGGGAACCGCCGGTGCGGCTACCGGTCGCGCAGCGCGTCCGGCTGCACCACGGTCGAGGGTCCGTGGTAGATCGCGTTGAACAGCAGCCGGCTGGGGTCACGGGACCAGGTGCGGAACGTCGGCTCGCTGCCGAACGTCACGATCAGCCCTGCACCGACCCGGTGCTTGACGATGTTGGCCTTGCCGTTGAGGTGCTCGCCGCCGATGAGCCAGCCGCTCTGCAGCTGCTCACCGGACTCTGGGAACGACGACACCACGTCGCCGCCGGTGACCGTGTACGCCTGGTCGTTCTCGCCGAACCAGACCGGGGTGTCCGGGCGCATGCCCCAGGCCACCGGGTCGGCGGTGTCGAAGCGCTGGCTCAGGATGCTGCCGGGCGAGTAGAACTCGTGCTCGTCGGACGGGAGCGCCGGGGTGATGGGCAGGTTCGCGAGCTGCCGCGCCGTCGCCACCGAGTCGCCGATGGCCAGCAGCGTCCCACCGTCCTCGACGAACCGGCGCAGCTCCGCCCAGCCGGACTCGCCGACGCCGTACGCCCACGACCACTGCGCCGGGTAGCGGTCGCGGTTCAGGCCCGAGACGAGGTCGTTGCGGCTGATCCCCGCGGGCAGCACGATGGTGTCGTACTTCGCGTTGAGGTCACCGGTGAAGTCGTCCGCGACCACCTCGGTGAAGCCGAGCCCGTACTGCTCGAACAGCCACTTCATCCAACCGCCCGGGATGTTGTTGACGCCTCGGTAGAGGCCGATCCGGGTGCCGTCCTTGAGCCGCTCGGCCGTGACCCGCGGGGCCTGCCCGACGCCGTGGACCGGCACGCCGGTCTTGCGGGACGCCTCGCGCAGGGCCGCGCGGGCCTCCTCGGTCGGCTCGACGATCAGCGTGCCCGGGGCGTACGTGCGACCGCCCGCGCCGAACTCGGCGCTCGCCCGCAGCGTCCGCGCCCCGGCCTTCTGCAGCGCGGCGATGAACATCGCGGTGCCGTAGGACTCCGGACCGACCAGGTAGGCGCCCCGGACACCGGGCTGGCCCGGGAACGGCGGGGTGGCCGGTCGCACGGTCCGCACCTGGGTGGTCGAGGCGGTGAACGGCTGGGCGACGGTGTCCACCCGCACGCCGAGCAGCATCGGCAGGGTCTGCGCGGTCACGTCGTACGGGCTCTGGGGCGGGCCGCCGGGGTACTCCCGCAGGTCGGGGTAGTGCTGCACCTCCAGCAGCGTCTTGGCGAACCGCCCGTAGGGCTGCGCGTACCGGATGATCCAGGAGCCCGCGTCGTAGCGCTTGCCGTTGGCGGTGAACGCGGCGGTGGCCTGCTCGATCTCGACCTCGCCGGTGCGCAGGACGGTCAGCAGCTCGTAGGTGGCGAACGGGTCGCGCTGGTCGGCCGGGAGGACGTAGCCGTACGGCTTGCCCGCGCCGGGGCTGACCGCGTTGCGCTGCGTGCGGTAGAAGTTGAACAGCCACTCGGCGTGGTACTTGGCCACGTTGCTCAGGCCCGCGAAGACCGTGGTGTCGAGGTAGTCGACGATCTGCGCCAACGACCAGGAGGACTGGTCGTACGGCTCGATGAAGTTGGTGTCCGGCTCCTGCGGCCCGATCGGCCCGCCGTTGCTGCTGGTGTACGTGTAGGCCAGGTCCCGGGCGCTCGCCGCCTCGACGAGGATGCGCGGCGCGCCGTGGTAGGTCATGTACTGCCGCGACGGCGTCCAGTAGTCGTAGGTCGAGCCCCAGGTGACGCCCTTCTTCCCCTCGGCCGTGAGGCTGCGGGACATCTCCATGCCCAGCGCGTTGGTCTGCTGGACGGTGATCGGGTCGATGTTCGGGTCGTTCGGCGACAGGTACGGCGGGATGAAGATCCGGGCGTTGCCGGAGCCCATCTGGTGCAGGTTCTGGACGACCTGCGGCTTCCAGTCGTTCTGCAGGGCGACGCTGAGCTTCGTCTCCGGCTGGGTGAACATGAACCAGTCGCGGTTGTCGTCGTGGCCGATGTACTTCTGGTAGAGGTCGGGGTAGGTACGGGCGTAGCTCGTCCCGGCGGTCTCGTTGAAGTAGTCCCCGACCCACTCGGTGCCGTCGGGGCTCTGCGCGGGGATGACGAGCAGGACGATGTTGTCGAGGATCTCGGTGACCGTGGTCGACTTCTCGTCGGCGAGCCGGTGCAGGATGTTGGGGATGACCTGGGCGGTGCCGACCTCGGTGGAGTGGATCGCGGCCTCCAGCAGGTAGACCGGCTTGCCCTCCGCGGCGAGTTTGCGGGCCTGCGCCTCGGTGAGCCCGCGGGGGTCGGCCAGCCGCCGGTTGATCTGCTTGATCCGGTCGAGCTTGGCCAGGTTGCCCGGCGAACTGACGGTGAGCAGCGGGAAGGGCCTTCCCGTGGCCGTCTTGCCGATCTCCTGGTAGAGCACCTTGTCGGACCGGTCGGCGACGTGCTTGTAGTAGCGGACCAGGTCGGCCCAGCGGGCGAGCCGTCCCTCGGTGCCGAGCGTGAAGCCGAAGAACTGCTCCGGCGTGGTGACGCGTGGTGCGGCGTGGGCGGTGGAGCTGGGGACGAGACCGCTGCTGAGGGGCACGGTCAGGGCAAGGAGGGCGGCCGCGGGTAGCAGACCTCTCCTCATCCAGGTTCGCATGGGGAACCTCCTGGGGTCGGTGTCCGGGGCGCGGGGGTACCCCCGGGTGGTCGCCGCGCGCGGCGACCACCCAAGGGATTCCTCGCGTCAGCGCGGGGCGGGGCGGCCGTCGGGGCCGAACTGCGGTCGCAGCTGCTGGACCGCGGTCGCGTCCACCGGCGCGGCCGGGCCGTGGTAGATCGCGTTGTAGAGCAGGTTGAACTGCGAACGGGGCAGCGTCCGGAAGGTGATCTCGCTGCCGTACGTGACGACCTTCCCCTTGCCGACGGAGAAGGACGCGACGTTGGTGGCGCCGCGGATGTGCTCGGCGCCGCGCAGGTAGCCGCTGGCCAGCACCTCACCCTCGGCGGGGTAGCGCGACACCACCTGCCCGGAGTCGTCGGTGAGCTCCCAGGCCTGGGTGTCGTAGAGCCAGACCGGCCACGACTCGGGCATACCCCACGCGACCGGGTTGTCCGGGTCGAACTCCTGGTGCAGCAGGCTGCCGCCGGTGACGAACTGGTCCTCGTCCTCGGGCAGCGCCGGCTTCATCGGCAGGTCGAGCAGCTGCTGCGCGGTCTGCACGGAGTCGCCGATCGCCAGCAGGGTGCCGCCGTTGCGGACGAACTGCTGGAGCTTGCGCCAGCCCTTCTCCCCCACCCCGTAGGCCCAGGAGTACGCCTCGTCGTACTGCGCCGGGTCGAGGCCCTCCACGATGTCGTCGCGGGACACCCCGGAGGAGACGACGACGGTGTCGTACAGCTCGTTGAGCGACGTGCGCTGGAAGTCCTGGGCGGAGACCACGTCGTAGTTGATGCCGTACTGGTCGAACTGCCACATGTCCCAGCCGCCCGGCATGTTCCCGATGCCGCGCAGCAGACCGACCCGGGTCTTCGGCTTGAGCTGCACGCCGGGGATCCGGGGGCTGCGGTCGACCGCGGTGACCTGGACACCGACCCGGGCCGACGCGCTGGCCAGGACGTGCCGGGCCTGCGGGGTGGCCGGGACGATGTAGGTGCCGGGCGGGTAGTCGGTGCCCTGGGCCCGGAACGCCTCGGCGCCGCGGAACGTCGGGATGTTGGCGTCCTGCAACGCCGAGACGATCTGGATCGTGCCGTACGACTCGGGGCGGACCAGGTAGGCGCCCGTGGCGCGGGGAGCGGGCGGCATCGCCACCTGCGGTGGTTTCACCCCGGTCACCCGCTGCAGCCGCGCCTCGAACGGGTTGCGGATCTCCGCGACGTCGACGCCGAGTTGCAGCGGCAGGCTGGTCGTCGCCTCGGCGTACGGCAGCAGGACGGGGCAGTCGGCGCAGTCGCGGACCTCGGGGTACCGGTCGGTGCCGAGGACCTGGTGCGCCCAGTTGCCGCGTGGCTGGTGCATCCTGATGACGTACGAGCCGGCCGCGTAACGCCGGCCGTCGGCCACGAACGGCGCGGTGGCGCGCTCGATCTCCACCTCCGTCCACTCCAGGCGCTGGAGCATCTCGAAGGTCGCGTACGGGTCACGCTGCTCGGCATCGACGACGAAGGCGAAGGTGCCCGACGGGACGCCCTTGGTCAGGTACTCGTGCGGCACCGCGTACAGGTTGTCGTAGAGCAGCTTCTCGCCGTTGTCCGCGGTGTACTCCATGCCGGCGTAGGTGGCGATCTTCGCGTAGTCGACGATGTCGGCCAGCGTCCAGACGTCGGAGCGGTACGGCTCGATGAGGTTCATCCGGGCCTGCTGCGGGCCGAGCGGTCGGCCGTCGCGGGAGACCTGCGGGTAGGCGTAGTCGGTCACCGACGCGATCTCGGTCAGGTAGATGCCGGAGCCGGTGAAGGGGAAGTACCCTCCGGGCTGCTCCAGGGTCCAGAAGATGTGGTAGTCGAGGCTGCCGACGCCGGTCTTGCCGGCGGCGGCCAGCGCCCGGGCGGCGTGCTGACCGAGCGCCGCGACCGAGGAGCTCATGTTCGCCGGGACGTTCTCGCTGGTGATGCCGCCGTAGGGCGGGACGAAGATGCGGCTGCCGGAGTTGCCCTTCTGGTGCATGATGTGCACGATCGCCGGGCGGTACTTCTTCTCCAGTTCGAGCCGGTAGCGCGCCTCGATCTGGGTGAACATCGTCCAGTCGCGGTTGTCGTCGTGACCGGTGTACTTGTGGTACAGGTCCGGGAAGGTCCGCCGGTAGTCGGTGCCGGCGGTCCGGTTGAAGTGGTCGATGACGAGGTGCTGCCCGTCGGGGTTCTGCGACGGCACCAGGACGATCACCGAGTTGTTCAGGACCTTCTGGGTGAAGTCGGAGTCCTCGGTGGCGAGGCGGTGCACGATGTCGTTGATCGCCTGCCCGTTGCCCACCTCGCTGGAGTGGATGGTCGCCTCGAGGTGGTAGAACGGCACCCCCTCGGCGGCCAGCCGCCGGGCCTCGTCGGGTGTGGTGCGGCGCGGGTCGGCGAGTTTCTGGTTGATTTCGACCAGGCGGTCCAGTCGGCGCAGATTCTTCGGTGAACTGATGATGACGGTCCCGTATTCGTTGCCCATCGTCGTGGGCCCGACGGGCCGGTAGTCGACGCGGTCGGACCGTTCGGCGATCAGTTTCATGTACCGGAGGACGTCGGGATAGGCGGCGAGTTTCCCCTCCGTGCCCATCCGGAAGCCGAAGTGCTGCTCGGGGGTGGGGATCGCGGCGCGGGCGGACGCCGCGGCGTGCGTGAGGCCGGGGCCGGCGACGGCGCCCGGTGCGGTCACGGTGGCTCCGACCAGCGCCAGCAGGGCTGCGCAGGCGCCG
This sequence comes from Micromonospora xinjiangensis, assembly GCF_056150165.1. Taxonomy (NCBI): domain Bacteria; kingdom Bacillati; phylum Actinomycetota; class Actinomycetes; order Micromonosporales; family Micromonosporaceae; genus Micromonospora; species Micromonospora xinjiangensis. The sequence goes on from NZ_JAXCFO010000010.1 coordinate 14,218, forward strand.
TACAGCAACGGTGGACGGGTCTTGAGCATCGGCGAACCTTCCGTCTCGACATCAATCGTCGTAGATGGAGCGTGGCTGAACCGTAACGTCGTACGCCGATCTCCACAGTGGCTGCACTGTTCGCGTTTGTTCGCTTTACCGCCGCCGCCTGAGAAAGCTCAAGAATGCCTCAACTCGGTTGCCGCGGGTTCCGCCCACGGGGTATCAAAAAACATGATCAGCGAGGTGTCGAGGCCGCAAATCGTGCCCACGCCGACGCCGGCCTTGGCCGCGACGACCGACACGCTCGACCCCGCCGCCGACGAGGCCACCGCGCGGCGACCGGAACGCCTGCACGCCAGCGCGCTCGCGCCGATGCTCACCGACCGCTCCGCCCGTGGGATCGCCGACCGCCTCGGCGACCTCATCGGTTCCGGCCGGCTCGCCCAGGGCCTGCCCCTGCCCACCGTGCGCGCGCTGGCCGCCGCCCTGCACGTCGGCCCCACGACGGTCGCCTCCGCCTGGGCGAAGCTGCGCCAGCGCGGGCTGATCCACTGCGACCGGCGGCACGGCAGCTTCGTGCGCGGACCGGGGAGGCTGGCCGGTCGGCGTTTCGCCAGCCTGCCGCCCCCACCACCGGTCCGGCTCGACCTCTCCACGGCCTATCCCGACCCGGCCCTGCTGCCCGACCTGGCCGGCCCGATGGCCGCGGCCGTCGCCGGCACACACTGGCGGACGTACCCGGACGACACCGTGGACGGGCACCTGGCGACGGTGCTGCGCCCGACGTGGCCGTTCGAGGCCGAGGACTTCACCGTCACCAGCGGCGCCCAGGACGCCGTCCACCGGGTCGCGGACGTCGTCCTGCGCCCGCACGACCGGGTGCTGGTCGAGGAGGCCGCCGCCACCTCGCTGCTCGACATCGTCGAGGACCACGGCGCCCAGGCGGTCCCGGTGCGCTGCGACGACGAGGGGCCGCTGCCCGAGGCGCTCGACGCGGCGCTGGCCACCCGGCCCGGAATGCTGCTCCTGCAAACCCGGATGGCCAGCCCGTACGGTCACGCGCTGTCGCGCCGGCGGGCCCGGGCGCTGGCGGCGATGCTCGCCGACCGGGACATCGTCATCCTGGAGCAGGACACCGCCCACGAGCTCGCGCCGACCCCCGACGTGTCGCTCGGCGAACTCCTGCCCGGGCAGACCCTGCTGGTCCGCAGCTGGAACAAGTCGCACGGACCGCACCTGCGGGTCGGGGCGTTGGCCGGGATCGGGCGGGTCGTCTCCCGGGTGCGCGCCCGGCAGAAGGCCACCGGTGGGTGGCCGTCCGTGCTGACCCAGCGCGCGCTCGCGCAGATGCTCACCGACCCGCAGACCCGGGAGACGATCCGCCGGGCACGGGACACCTACCACCAGCGCCGCCACCAGATGGTGCGGGCGCTGCACGCGCACGGTCTGGCCCCCACCGGCGTCGCCGGCCTCTCCGTCTGGGTGCCGGTGCGGCACGCGGCGAGCGCCATCCGGTCGCTGGCCGCCGACGGCATCGGCCTCGCCTCCGGTGCGCCGTTCACGGTGTCCGGCGACGGGCGGTCCCACGTCCGGATCGCCACCACCCTGCGCCACGACGAGCACGCGCGGATCGCCCGCGCCCTCGCCGAGGCCCACCACGGCTGATCCGCCCGGTCCGGGCCGCGTCGACGTCGGTGCCGCCACCCTCGACAGGCTGATCTTCCGCCCGCGGCACGGCGTACCGTTGCCGCTGTGCGGGCGCAGGCGGGCGAGACCATCGGGTTCTCGGTGCTCGGCTCGATCCGGGTCGTCCGCGCCGGCGCCGAGCTGCACCTGGGCGCCCGCCAGCAGCGTCTGGTGCTCGCGTTGCTGCTCGCCCGGGCCGGGTCGCCGGTCTCCCTGGCCGAGCTGGTCGACCTGCTCTGGGACGAGGACGCCCCGCCCAGCGCCGCGAACGTCGTACACCGGCACGTCGGCGCGCTGCGGCGGCTGCTCGAACCCGGCCTGCCCACCCGGTCGGCGGGCCGCCACATCCTCCGCGAGCTGTCCGGCTACCGGCTGCGCGCCGACGAGGAGTCCCTCGACCTGTTGGCGTTCCGGTCGGCGAGCCGGCGGGCGGCCCGGAGCCTGCAGGACGGCGACGCGGAGTCGGCGCTGCGGCACTTTCTCGCCGGGCTGCGGCTGTGGCGCGGCCGGTGCGCCGCAGGCCTGGAACCGGCGTCCCGCGTCCATCCCGCCTTCCTCGCCGTCGAGGCAGAACGCGCCCACGCCGTACGCGACGCCGCCGACGCCGCCGACCGCTGCGGCCGGCTCGGTGCGGTGCTGGCGCCCCTGCGGCAGGCCGCCGAGCAGCACCCGCTGGACGAGTCGTTGCAGAGCCGCCTGCTGCTGGCGCTCGCCGCCGACGGCCGGCAGGCGGAGGCGATCCAGACGTACGCGGCGGTGCGCCACCGGCTCGCCGAGGAGCTGGGTGTCGATCCGGGCGAGGAGCTGCGGGAGGCGTACGACCGGCTGCTGCACCAGCGCACAGTGCGTACCGAACCGGCCGCGCCGCTCCCCCGGCCCGCGCAGCTGCCACCGGATTTGCCCCACTTCAGCGGCCGGGACGACCTCGTCGCCGCGGCCCGGGCGGCGCTCGCGCGCCCGGACGGCCCGGCGGTGCTGGCGATCGACGGTATGCCCGGCATCGGCAAGACCGCCCTCGCCGTCCACCTCGCCCACCGGTTCGCCGCCGCCTACCCGGACGGGCAGCTCTACGTCGACCTGCGCGGATACGGGCGGGAGCCGGCGATGAGCCCGGCCGAGGCGCTGCGTGGCTTCCTCGGCTCGCTCGGCGTGCCGCAGGAGGGCATCCCCGCCGAGCTGCACACCCAGACGGGTCTCTACCGCAGCCGGCTCGCCGGCCGGCGCATGCTGATCGTGCTCGACAACTGCCGCGACGCCGAGCAGATCCGGCACCTGCTGCCGGGCACCCCCGGCTGCCTGGTGATCGCCACCAGCCGCAGCCGGCTGCACACCCTACTGACCACGGCCGGCGCCCACCCGTTGACGCTCTGCCTGCCGAGCGTGGCGCAGGCGCGGGCGGCGCTGCTGCGGATGTTCGACGCCGGTCAGGTCACCGCCGACGCGGCCACGGTCGACGCCATCGTCGCCGGCTGCGGCCGGCTGCCGCTCGCGATGGCGCTGGTGGCCGCCCGGGCCGCGTGCCTGCCGGGGACGACTCCGGCACAGCTCGCGGCCGAGCTGACCCCCGCGCCCGCCAACCTGGACACCTTCGACGGCGACGACCCGCGGACCGGCCTGCGTGCCGCCTTCTCCTGGTCCTACCGGGCGCTCTCAACCCCGGCCGCGCGACTGTTCCGACTGCTGCCGAGCCATCCCGGACCGGACATCACGGCGGCCGGCGCGGCGGAGCTGGCCGGCGTCGCACTGCGGACCGGACGTGCGCTGATCGGCGAGCTGAGCCGCGCGCACCTGGTCAGCGAGGACCTGCCCGGCCGCTACCGCGCCCACGACCTGCTGCTGTCGTACGCCAGGGAACTCGCCGAGGAGCACGACGGTCCCAGCGAGCGGGCCGCTGCCGACCGTCGCCGCCGACGGGCCTGACGGGCGCGCCGGCGGAGGTCACGTCGCGTCCACGGGCGGTGGCGATCGGCGACGGCACTCGATCCGCACTCGCGCGTCAGTCCATTGGCATCGGCCGTCCCTAGGCTCGGACCTCATCCGCCATTGCCTCTGCCTGTGGGGGAAACACCATGCTGCGGGCATCTGACGAAACGACCGGCCGGGCCGAGCGCATGACCGCGCTGCACACCGACCACGCCCGCGCCGTGCTGCGTCTGCTGCTCGTGCTGACCCACGGTCAGCGGCAGACCGCCGAGGACCTGCTCCAGGAGACGATGCTGCGGGCCTGGCGGCACCTCGACTCCGTGCCGACCGAGCCCGACGCCGCCCGCCGGTGGCTCGTCACCGTCGCCCGCCGGCTCGTCATCGACGGCGTGCGGCTGCGGCGGGGCCGCCCGGCCGAGGTCCACCTCGTGGACATGACCTGGATACCCGCCGGTGACGACACCACCGGCAGCGCCCTCGCGTCGCACGCCATCCGGCGCGCGCTCGGTCGGCTCAGCCCGGCGCAGCGCAGCCTGCTCTCCGAGGTGTACCTGGTCGGCCGGTCCGCGGAGGAGGTCGCAGGGCGGCTGGGCGTGCCGATCGGCACGGTCAAGTCCCGGACCCACCACGCGCTGCGCGCCCTGCGCACCGGCCTGCGGGCGGCGTAGCCACGCACCACCCGTCGGGTTGAGTCGCAGCTCACAGTGCCGCCATGCGCGCCCGTCGCGGGGCGCGGGCCCTGCCACGCTCCGGGGCCGTGGCAACTAGCCCCGTACGGATCGGACCACGGTGACCGGCCCGCTCTCGTTCTCCGTCCTCGGGCCGGTGCGGGCGTGGCGCGGCCCGTCGGAGATCGACCTGGGCACCCGGCAGCAGCGGCTGATCGTGGCGTTGCTGCTCGCCCGCGCCGGAGCCGCCACCAGCGTCGCCGAGCTGGTCGACCTGCTCTGGCCCGCCGACCCTCCGCCGAGCGCGGTCAACGTGGTGCACCGGCACATCGGGATGCTCCGGCGGCACTTCGAGCCGGGCCTGCCGACGCGGGCGGCGGGCACGGTGCTGGTCCGTGACGGCGCCGAGTACCGGATGCGCGTCGACGGGGAGTCGCTCGACCTGCTGCGCTTCCGGCGCCTCGTCGCCCGGGCCGCGGCCGCCTCCGGCGAGCCGGCTGTGCAGCTGTACCGGGAGGCGCTTCTGCTGTGGCGCGACCGGTGCGCGTCCGGGCTGCACCCCGACGGTCGACCCCATCCGGAGTTCGTCGCCGTCGACAGCGAGCGGTTCGCGGCCGTGCGCGCCGCGACCGACGCCGCCCTGCGGGCCGGGTGCGTGCCCGTGGTGCTACCGGTGATCCGGCTGGCCGCCCAGCAGGAGCCGCTCGACGAGGCGCTGCAGGCACGGCTGCTGCTCGCGCTCGCCGCGGACGGCCGGCGCGCCGAGGCCCTCGCCGCGTACGCCGACATCGCGCACCGGCTCGCCGACGAACTCGGCATCCGGCCGGGTGCCGAGCTGCGGGCGGCCCGGGACCGGCTGCTCCACGACGACACCCCGACCGGCACCGACCGTTCCGCTGGTGCCGCCCGCGCGGCGCCCGAGGCGCCGCCGGTCCGCGCCGCGCCGCCCGCCCAGTTGCCGGCCGACCACCCCTACTTCACCGGCCGGCGCGACGTGATCGCCGCCGCCGAGCGGCTGCTGGCCGGGGAGCGACCGCCCAGCGCGCTGGTCGTCGACGGCATGCCGGGCGTCGGGAAGACCACCCTCGCGGTGCACCTGGCCCACCAGCTGGCCCCCCGCTACCCCGACGGGCAGTTGCACGCGGACCTGCGCGGCTTCGACTCCGGGGACTCGGTGATGACACCGGCCGAGGTGCTGCGCGGTTTCCTGTGGTCCCTCGGGGTCGCGCCGACCGCCATCCCGGCCGAGCTGCACGCCCAGGCCGGCCTCTACCGCAGCATCCTGGCCGAGCGCCGCATGCTGATCCTGCTGGACAACTGCCGCGACTGGGATCAGATCCGTCACCTGCTGCCCGGCACCGGCGGCAGTCTCGTCATCGCCACCAGCCGCCGCCGGGTCACCGCCGTGGCCGGCACGGCCGGCGCGTTCCCCCTGCACCTCGACCTGCTAACCGACGCCGAGGCGCGCGAGCTGCTCACCCGCCGGCTCGGCGACGCGGCGGCCGCCGAGCCGGCCGCCGTCGACGAGATCATCGCGCGCTGCGGACGGCTCCCGCTGGCCCTGGCGCTGGTCGCCACCCGAAGCGTCGGCCGGCCCGGGCTCAGCCTGCCCGCCGTCGCCGGTGAGCTGGCCGGGGCCGAGGGTCGCCTGGCCGGCTTCGGGGACGCCGACGCCGACCTGGAGGCGATCTTCTCCTGGTCGTACCGGGCGTTGAGCACCGAGGCGGCCCGGCTGTTCCGGCTGTTGCCCCTGCATCCGGCCCGCGAGGTGAGCACGGAGGCGGCGGCGGCCCTGGCCGGTGTGTCCCCGCGGGCCGTCCGCGGCCTGCTCGCCGAACTCGGCGCGCACCTGCTGGTCCAGCCCGGCGAGGGCCGGTGGCGGATGCACGATCTGCTGCACGCCTACGCCGTGGAGCTCGGGGAGGAGCACGACGCCGGAGCCGACCGCGCCGCCGCCGTCCAGCGTGTCCACGACTACTACCAGCTCAGCGCTTACGCGGCGCATCTTCCGTTGCTTCCCCAGGTGCCGTTGCCGCCGCCGCGGCCGTCCCCGCGGGGGGTCACCGGGCGCGCCTTCACCGGCCGGGCCGAGGCGATGGCGTGGTTCGCCGCCGAGCAGCGGGTGCTGACCGACCTCGTCGCGCGGGCGCAGGAGCACGGCCGGCCCGACACGGCCTGGCAGGTCGCGTTGGCCATGCAGAACTACTTCCAGGACACCGCGCAGTTCAAGGCGTGGGCGGTGGCGGTGAGCGCCGGTCTCGCCGCGGCCGGGCACGACCCGGTCGCCCAGGCGCTGTCGCACCGCAGCCTCGCGGGCGCCTGCTACTTCCTGGCCGATCTGGACCGCGGCCTGTCGCACCTGGAGCACGCCCGGGCGCTCTTCGACCGGCTCGGCCGGCGCACCGAGCAGGGCCACGTGGAGAACAACATCGCCGAGATCCGGCTGGACCAGCGGCGCTACCAGGAGGCGATCCGGCACGCCGAGGCGGCGCGGGAACTCTTCCACGCCGAGGGGAACGTGCGGGGGGCGACCAACGCCCTGCTGGTCATCGCCCGCGCGCAGGGCTGGCTCGGGCGGCACGCCGAGGCGCTGGGCATGTTCGTCGAGGCGCGAGGGCAGTTCGAGGCCCTCGGCGACCTGCACGGGTTGGGCACCACCCAGGCCTGGCTGGCGCACACGTACTCGATGATCGACGACCTGCCGCACGCGATGGCGGCCTGGCAGCAGGCGATCGACACCTTCCGCGACGCCCGGGCCCCGCACCACACCGCCGAGGTGTTGGTGTCCATCGGTGACTTCCACTCCGCCAACGGGGACCCGGTGCTGGCCGGGCAGGCGTGGAGCGAGGCCCTGGCCGAACTCGACGGGACGGACTCGCCGATGGCCCGGCGGGTGCGTGACCGGTTGCTCTGGCACCGGTGACCCGGGCGCGGCGCCCGCGGGCGCCGCGCCCGGGGCCCACCGTCAGTAGCGGTAGGCGCGGATGATGGTCTGCTTGACCGTGTTGCCGCTGGTGTCCGTCGCGGCGGACCGCAGTGAGACGAAGCCGGTGCCGGCCGGGTTGTGGACCCAGGCGACGGCCTTCTCACCCGTGCGCAGCACGGGCAGCTTCCGCCAGGTCTTGCCGTCGTCGACGGACGCCTCGACGGTCAACGTCCTGGTCCGGGCCGGAGCCGCCCCGACCTGACGGTCGAGCGAGATCGGGATCGGGAACAGGCGGTTGGCCGGCGCGCGGTTGTCGATGTCGAGCTGCGGGGTGTACCGGATGGCGGTCATCGGCAGCTTCACCAGGTCGCCGTCGCCGACGTGCGCGGACGTGAAGGTCCACTCGGCGTCGACCACCGTCGACAGGGTGAACGCGGGGTCGCTGCGGAACGTCGCGGCCAGCCGGTAGCTGCCCTTCTCCGCGGGCACCTCCCACGTCCAGGGGGCCTGGTTCGCGTCGCCGATCTTGACGCCGTCGCGGTAGAGGTCCACCTGCACGCTGCCGCCGACGACGTGCCGGAAGCCCATGTGCCCGGCGCCGTCGCCGTGCAGCGGTCCCGGCCCGCCGAGGGTGTCACCCCAGTAGCGGGTGGCGAACTGCTGGCCGAAGTTCGGCTCCGGGAAGACCGGCCCGGCCACCGCGTTGGCCCACGTCACCGTGTACGTGCGTCCGGGCTTGAAGCTCGTCCACGGCGACTGGTAGTACGTGTACCCCTGCTGGGCTGAGGTCGACTGCCAGACCGCCTTCTTGTCCTGGTTGTAGTACTCGGTGATGGTGCGCGGCACGTCGTAGGTGAAGCTCGGCGGGGTCTGGCGCCCGTCGTTCGACCGGCTGATCGGCGAGTTGCCCGGGGCGTGCGCGACCGCGAGCCGCGACACCGGCACGTCGGCCACGTCCGCGCTGATCCGGGACCGGACCGTGGCGAAGTCGTCCGCCCGCAGCCTGCGGGTCAGGCCGGTCATCATTTTCTCCGGCTCGTAGAGGTAGACCCGGTAGACGTACGGGCTGTTGTGCAGGCGGCCGTCCTCGGCCACCTGGCCCCACATGCCGTTGACGTAGGAGACGAACCCGGGGGTCCGTCCGGCGCCGATCTGCGCGGTGCGTACCCGGTCGAAGGCGACGTTCATCAGCACGCCGTACGGGTCGTTGCTGCCCCAGATCTGCGGCTGCTGTGTCCGGATCGTCCAACCGGACTCCTGGAAGACCGCAGTGGCATTCGGCTTGGGCACCGACACCGCGATCGGCTTGGCGAGGCGGGCGTCCATGGTGAGCGCCTGGTCCCGGGTGAGGTCGAGGCTGGGGCGCACCAGTGACGTGATCTGCGAGGCGTCCGAACCGAACGTCTCCAGGTAGGTCTGCACGAGGTAGCGGCCCGCGCGGACGCGGTGCGTCGTGACGGTGGGGTCACCGAGCACCAGGAGGGTCTGTCGGTCGAGGTCGGTCAGGACGGTCACCCAGCCCTGCTCGGGCGTGGGCGCGCCGCCGTCCGGCCCGACGAGCTTGAGGGTCAGCTGGCGACGGGCGATGTCGAGGGCCACGGGGGTCTGCACCTGCGTACCGCCGCCGGTGGCGGTCACCTGCCCGCCGACGTAGCGGTCGGGCAGGTCGGCGCCGGCCCGCACGGTCACGCCCACGGTGGCCGTGCCGCCGGCCGGAACCGTCACCGAGGAAGCGGTGAGGGTGAACAGGCCGGCCGGCGCCGGTGCGCCGTCGGCGTCCCTGGCGTCGAGGGAGACGGCCAGGGTGAGAGGGGTGGAGCCGCTGTTCGCGTAGGTGATGGTGCGGGTCTGGGCGGTGGTGGTCCGCTCGAACGCCACGCTGACCGGGCTCGACGTGACGCTCTGGCGGGTCGCCCGCGCGACGTCGAGGAACCCGGCGCCCTGCTCGTAGACACCGATGGTGGCGCTCGGCTGCGCGGCTGCCATGAGGGTGGACTTGATCCGCTCCGGCCCCCAGTCCGGGTGCTGCTGCGCCAGGATGGCGGCGGCGCCGGCGACGTGCGGGGTGGCCATCGAGGTGCCGTTCATGCTGGTGTACTGCGGGTTCTCGGCCGGCCACAGGTCAGAGGTCGAGCTGCGGGCGGCGACGATGCCGACGCCGGGGGCGGTGAGGTCGGGCTTGATGCCGGCGTCACCCGCGCGCGGGCCGCGGCTGGAGAACTCGGCCAGCTCGCCCGTCTTGGTGACCGCGCCGACGGTGAGCGCCTCGTCCACGCTGCCGGGCGAGTCCACGGTGGACTCGCCGCCCGCGCCGTCGTTTCCGGCGGCGACGACGAAGAGGACGCCGTAGCGGCGGGTGAGGTCGGTGACGGCCGCCTCGATCGGGTCGGTCTCCGGGCTGTCGGGGCCGCCGAGGCTCATGTTGGCGACCTTGACGCCCTGCTGCGCCGCCCAGGTCATGCCGGCCAGGATCGCCGACTCGGGGCAGCCCACCTCGGTGCAGACCTTGGCGCTGTAGAGGGTGGCGTCGGGCGCCATGCCCCGGTACCGGCCCTCGGAGGCGGCGGCGGTGCCGGCGATGGTGGAGGCGACGTGGGTGCCATGGCCGACGCGGTCGAGGGTGTCCGGGTCGGCGGTGAAGTTCTCCGCGGCGGCGACCCGGCCGGCCAGGTCGGGGTGGGTCTGGTCCACACCGGTGTCGATCACGCCGACCTTCACCCCGGCGCCGGTCCAGCCGGCCTTCCACGCCTGCGGCGCGCCGGTCAGGGGGACGCTGACGTCGAGGGTGGGGCGGCGCAGCCCGTCGAGCCAGATCTTGTCGAACCCGGCCCGCAGCTGCCGCTCGGTGCCTTTCGCGGTCGACGTGACGGTGTTCCAGAAGGCCACCGCGTCCGCGCGGTTCTCCGCCACGGCGCTCGCCCCGGGCAGCTGCCGGGTGGTCCGGGCGCCGGTGAGGCCGGTCGGGGCGGCGTCGCGGTGCTGGACGATGAGCGGCAGGGTGGCGCGCGTGTCGTCGTAGCCGAAGTCGATCAACGTCGAGATGTCGAAGAGCCGCGCGTCGAGCTTGCCCCGGTTGAGCAGGCCGACGGCGTCGGCGGGGATGACCCGCACGTCCTCGCCGGCGCTGTGGGTGATGAACGGGACGCGTTCGCGTCCCTTGCCCGGCACGACGTCGACGGCGGTGCGGCCGTCGACCGTGCTGACGTGGACGGTGTCGCCGGTGAGCAGGGTGACCGTCCGGGCTGTGGCCGCGACCGGGGGTGTGGTGGCCGGCTTCGCGGCCCGGGGCTGCGCCGCCGCGGGCGTGCCGCCCGGAGCCGCCGCCGAGACGCCCAGCACCAGTAGTGCCAGCGCCGATAACGTGCGAACTGACCGCATCTTTCTCCCTAGTGAACGCGAGAGGTATCCGGGTGCTCCGGACGTGACCGGCAGGTGAAAGTTCACCGAAAGTGACCCGGGTCACAGTGAATTCCCGCATCTCGATCGGGAGGCGAGTACCGGTACCTAGTGGTGGCCCGTCGGCGCTGGGTATCCGCACTCTCGTCCGGCGGCCACCGGGACGAAGATCTTTGGTGGCATGCCTCCGAACGACAGCCGCCGGGCCGGAATCGTGCCCACCGTACGCCGCCGCGACCACGTCTACCGGGCGGCCACCCGGCTCCTGGCCCTCCTGCTCACTCCGGTGGCCGCCCTGCTCGCTCCCGGGCGCGCCCGGCACACGGCGTGCCAGTGGGCGTTGACGCTGCGCTTCCCCGCCGAGGACCTGACCGGCCTCACCGCGGCGGCGCGGGCGGCGTTCGAGGCGGCGCGCGCGCAGGCGTTGTGGCGCGACGGGGAGCTGATCGGTCTCACCTGCGGCTACCGGGACGCCGCCAGGCAGGCGGCGCTGTACGCCGAGGAGGTCCGGCGCATCGGCTCCACGACGGCCGGTCCCCGGTGGACGTTGCCGCCGCACGAGTCGCGCCACGTGGCGGGCGACGCCGTCGACGTGCGCCCCACCGAGGGCGCGCGCTGGCTGGAGCGGCACGGCGCGCGGTACGGCCTGTACCGCAGGTACGACAACGAGTGGTGGCACTTCGAGTACTGCCCGGACGGGCCGCCGGACCGCCTGCCGTACCCCGGTGCGCCCGCCCCGGTGCGGGGCCGGCGGGCGGACAGCGTGGCGCCGGCGTGTCGGTCATGATCTGGAGCATGGTGTCGACGCTGCGGTGGCGGGAGATCCTCGCCGGCCTGGGTGGCTGCCTGTTGCTGGCGGTGGCGACGTCACCCCAGTACGCCGGCGGACCGCCGCCGTTCATCGCGACGCCGGGCCGGGCGGAGTTCCACGCCGACGGGCTGGTCCACGCCCTGGTCCCGATCGTGGCCACCGTGGCGGGTCTGTGCCTGCTGCGCTGGTGGCCGTACCTGCTGTCGGTGGCCGGGCTGCTCACCGTGCTCGATGTGTGGGCGAACCTGACGGGAAGCTACCCGCCGGTGGCGGCCCTCGCGCAGTCCGCCGCGTACCCGCTGGCCCTGGTGGCTGTGCTCGCCTGCGCCCAGGCCCTGCTGTGCGGCGGCGCGCCGGCGGCGGGCGTCGCCCTGGCGGGGCTGGCGACCGGGGCCCGCCTGTTCGGCTCCGCGATGGTCGGCCCCGGTTGGCTCTACCAGGATCCGTCCCGGCCGGCCTGGCACGCCGTCATGACCGCCGTCGCTGTCGCCGCCGTCGTGCCCGTGGTCCGTGAACTCGGGCGGGGCGGCGACCGCGGCGAGGCCGCGGTGCCCGAGCCGGGCCCCTGGGCGTGGCGGCGGCTGCGGTTGGTCATCGCCGCCGGCCTGGCGGTGTGCCTGGCGCTTCCGCTGTCGCTGTTGACCACCGAGCGGCTCGCGGCGCTGCTCGACGTCACCTGGTCGGCCCTGTACCGCCACAGCTACGTCACCGTCGCGGTGACCGGCGCGGTCACGCTCGTGCTGGCGACCGCGCTGGCGGCGCTCGCGGGGCGGTGGTCGCTGGCCGCGGCGCTGTCGGTCGCGACCGCGCAGGTGGCGGTGGCGGCACCGCTGATCCTGGCGTACACCGCGCTCAGCGCCGTGGGTTCGGTGCGGTGGCTGGGCGCGCTCGCGGGGGTGGCGCTCGGCGCCATCGCGCTCGCCGGGCGCTGGCGGGTCGCCGCGGCCGCCACGCTGGCGGCGGGCGCGGCGACGGCGGTCTTCATCGCGTACGCCGCCACCACGGGGCATCCGGAGAAGCTGGCCGACCAGCAGCGCGTCGTTCCGGGGCTCCTCCTACTCGTCCTGGCCACCGCGGCGGGCACCGCGGTCGCCGGGGCGGCCGCGCCGGTGCTCGCGCCCCGTGGCGCGGTCCCGGCCGTGCTCGGTCCCCTCGTCGGCGTGCTGGCGGTGGGTGGGCTCCAGACCGTCCAGGTGACGTACCTGCAGGACGGCCTGCCCGTGTCCTCGTATCTCAACCCGGTGTTCCACCTCACCACCTCGGGGGTGCTGCTCCTCGTGGCGGGGGCCGCGATCGGCGGGCTCGGGGTCGCCCACCATCTCGCCGAGCGGTGGGCGGAACGCAAGCGGGCCGAGCTGATCCGGCAGGAGGCCGCGGCCGCGGAGCGGGAGCGGCTGGCCCGGCCCATCCACGACGGGGTGCTCCAGGTGCTGGCGCTGGTCCAGCGGGAGGGCTCGCAGCTGGGCGGGACCGGCTCGCGGCTGGCGAAGCTGGCCGGGGAGCAGGAGGTCGCGCTGCGGAGCCTGCTCACCGGTGGTGGGGCGGCGGCCCGCCCGGACGGTGACGTCGACCTGCGGGCCGCGCTCACCGCTCTGGCCTCCCCCGTCGTCGAGGTCTCCGCGCCCGCGGAGCCGGTGGTGCTGCCGTCGGGCCCCGCCGCGGAGCTGACGGCGGCGGTGCAGGCGGCCCTCGACAACGTCGGCCGGCACGCCGGCCCGACCGCCCGCGCGTGGGTGCTGCTGGAGGACGAGGGGGACGGCGTGCGGGTGACCGTCCGCGACGACGGTGTCGGCTTCGCGCCGCGGCGGCTGGACGACGCGGCCCGCGCCGGACGCCTCGGGGTGGCCCAGTCGATGCGGGGCCGCATCGCCGACCTGGGCGGCACGACGACGATCCACAGCCAGCCGCAGGAGGGCACGGAGGTGGAGTTCTGGGTGCCGCGCCGGAGGTGACGCGCGGCGGCCGGACACCCCCGGTGACGGCGGCCGGTGCGACCGGGCCCGCGGGCCGGCGCGGGAAGGAATATCGATCGCGCCGCCGGGCGTTCCTGGCTACCGTGATCGCCATGTTCCGCACCGTCGGCTCTGTGCCGCCCGCAGGTGTCCACCTGCCGGGCGCCGCCGACGTGTGCGCGTGGCTGGCTGATACCCGAGGCTGACCCTCCTCCCGCTCCGGCAGAACCCACGGAGGAGGGTGGCCCGACGTTGCGGCGCCGCCCCCGGTCGGGGCACGTCGCGACATGCGGTTCTGGCGCGGTTCGTCGCGGATTGGCACCCGCCCGCGTTCGTCGTCCGCCAGCCTTCTTTCCCACTGTGGAGTCCTCATCATGGCCAAGAGCCAGTTCGTGCGCGCGAAGCCGCACCTCAACATCGGCACGATGGGTCACGTCGACCACGGCAAGACGACCCTGACGGCCGCGATCACCAAGGTCCTCGCCGACCGCGACCCCACCGTCAACCGGTTCGTGTCCTTCGACGGCATCGACCGGGCGCCGGAGGAGGTCGCGCGGGGCATCACCATCAACATCGCCCACGTCGAGTACGAGACCGCGACCCGGCACTACGCCCACGTCGACATGCCCGGTCACGCCGACTTCGTGAAGAACATGATCACCGGGGCGGCGCAGGTCGACGGCGCGATCCTGGTCGTCTCCGCGCTCGACGGGGCGATGCCGCAGACCCGTGAGCACGTGCTCCTCGCGCGGCGGGTCGGGGTGCCCTACCTGGTCGTGGCGATGAACAAGGCCGACGCGGTGGACGACCCGGAGCTGCTGGACCTCGTCGAGCTCGAGGTGCGGGAGCTGGTGTCCGAGTACGGGTTCCCCGGCGACGAGGTGCCCGTCGTCCGCGTCTCCGCCCTGCGGGCGCTGGAGGGCGACCCGCGCTGGGTGTCGTCCGTCGTGGAGCTGCTCGACGCCGTCGACCGGTACGTGCCGGTCCCGCCGCGCGAGCTCGGCGAGCCGTTCCTGATGCCGATCGAGAACGTGCTGACGATCTCGGGGCGCGGCACCGTGGTGACGGGCGCCGTAGAGCGGGGCACGTTGCGGGTCGGCGACGCGGTGGAGGTGGTCGGCCTCGGCCCGACGCTGTCGACGGTCGCCACGGGGCTGGAGACCTTCGGTAAGTCGCTGGAGAACGCCGAGGCCGGGGACAACGCCGCGGTGCTGCTGCGCGGGATCAAGCGCGACCAGGTGCAGCGGGGCCAGGTGGTGGCCCTGCCGGGCAGCGTCACGCCGCACCAGCGGTTCCGGGCGCGGCTCTACGCGCTCACCACGGCCGAGGGTGGACGCCACACGCCGTTCTTCGCGAACTACCGGCCGCAGTTCTACTTCCGCACCACGGACGTGGTGGGGTCGGTGGACCTGGGGGACGTGACGATGGTGGTGCCGGGCGACACCGTCGACCTGTCGGTGGAGCTGGGCAAGCCGATCGCGATGCACGTCGGGCTCGGCTTCGCGGTCCGGGAAGGCGGCCGTACGGTGGCCGCCGGCACGGTCACCGAGCTGCTCGACTGAGCGACCCGGACGGGCCCCTCGCCTCGGCGAGGGGCCCGTTCCCGTGCGGTCGGCGCGGTCCCGCCGGGGGGCCGGGGCGGGGCTACGGTGAGAACGCGGACGCGCGCGGCGTGCACCGGTCCACCGGATGACCTTCGCCGACGGCGTCTGGTGGATGTGGCGGGAGGTGCCCGGTTTCCACCAGCGCTTCACCGGCACGCTGAGCCCGGACGGCGACACCATCGACGCGCGGTGGGAGGCGTCCGGCGACGGCGCCGACTGGCGACTCGACTTCGAGATCACGTACCACCGCCGAGCAGGTGTTCATCGCAGCGTGAGCGGGGTCTCGGACCGAACGTGGGTGAGCTTCTCCGGGTTGCGGACATAGTAGAGGCCGGTGATGCGGCCGTCCTCGACGTGGCACGCCATGATGCCGTCGAGCTCCCCGTCCAGGCGTACGAGCAGCGCCGGGTTGCCGTTGACCGTGGTGGGCGCGGCGGTGACGGTGCCCTTGACGTTGCCGAGGCCGCTGAGGAACATGCGGGCCACCTTCCCGGCGCCGACGATCGGCCGCAACGCGGCCTGCTTGACCCCGCCGCCGTCGCTGACGAGGACGACGTCGGGCGCGAGCACGTCGAGGAGGCCCTGCGGATCCCCGGTGTCGATCGCGCGGTGGAACGACTCCAGGGCCGCCCGGGCCTCGCCCGGGGAGACGGTCTGGCGGGGCCGGCGGGCCTCGACGTGCTGGCGGGCGCGGTGCGCGATCTGGCGGACGGCCGCCGGGGTCTTGTCGACGGCGGCCGCGATCTCCTCGTAGCTGACGTCGAAGGCCTCCCGCAGCACGAACACGGCGCGCTCGGTCGGCGAGAGCGTCTCGAGGACGAGCATCAGCGCCATCGACACACTCTCGGCCAGCTCGACGTCCTCTGCCACGTCCGGCGCGGTGAGCAACGGTTCGGGCAACCAGGGCCCGACGTACGCCTCCTTGCGGCGCTTCATGGTGCGCAGCCGGTTGAGCGCCTGTCGGGTCGTGATGCGGACCAGGTAGGCACGCGCGTCACGGACCTTGCCCAGGTCGACCTTCACCCACCGCAGCCAGGTCTCCTGGAGCACGTCCTCGGCGTCGGCGGCCGAGCCGAGCATCTCGTACGCGACGGTGAAGAGCAGGTTGCGGTGGGCGACGAAGGTATCGGTCGCCGGGTCGGTGGCAGGCTCAGGCATCGTCGGATCCCTCTCGTGCTCGGCCGGGCCGCGCCGACCGGGGCCATGTCACGTAGGTGTGCACGGGTCAGACCGCCCGGTCGGCCGGGGTCAGCGCGTCGCCACGCCCGGCGCGCAGCAGCCGCGGGCGCTGGTCGTCCTTGACCCACCAGGTGCGCGCACCGGGCCGGCGTGCCTCGTACGTCATCTGCCAGAGGATGCCCCGGCAGATGAACTCCTTGACCGTCGCCCCCGGGCGGCCACCGATGTGGAGGCCCTTCGCGGTGTCGTTGCGGTGGGCGAACTGGAAGATGCCGGCGCGACGCCCCAGGCTGACGCACTGGCCGAAGAAGCCCACGTCGACGGGGGCCGGTTGCGCGCCCGCGACCCGGCGCAGCACCGTCTCGGCGGCCTGCGGGCCCAGCTGCATCGCCGCCTGGCAGCTCATCCGGTACGGCAGCCCCGACGGCGCCGCCGAGTCGCCGGCCGCGACGATCCGCGGGTCGTCCACGCTCGTCAGCGTCTCGTCGGTGAGCAGGCGGCCCAGGGCGTCGGTGCGCAACCCGCTGCGGCGGGCCAGGTCCGGCACGCCGAACCCGGCGGTCCAGATCGTGACCGCGCTCGGCAGCTCGCGGCCGTCGGCGAGCCGCACGGCGTCGCGGGTCACGGCCGTCACGGTGCTGTCGGTGCCGTCGATCACGGTGACGCCGAGCCGGGCGAGCCGCGTGGCGACCGAGCGCCGTCCGCGCGGGTGCAGGTACGGGCCGAGCACCCCGCCGCAGACCAGGGTCACCCGCCGGCCGGCCTCCGCCAGCTCCGCGGCGGTCTCGATGCCGGTCGGGCCGGCGCCGACCACGGTCACCGCGGCCGTGGCGGGTGCGGCGTCGAGGACCGGCCGCAGCCGCTGCGCCTCCTCCAGTGTGGCGATGGGGTGGGCGAACTCGGCGGCCCCGGGCACCCGCGGGTCGGCGCTGCCGCTGCCCACCGCGTAGATCAGGTAGTCGTAGCCGAGCGTGCCGCCCGTGGCCAACGTGACGCGGCGCTCGGCCGTGTCGATTCCCGTCGCGGTGTCGACGACCAGCTCGACCCGCTCGGCCAGGACCTTCGGGTATTCCACGACCGCGTCGGCGGACCCGGCCACGTGTTGGTGCAGGCGGATCCGGTCGACGAAGGTCGGGCGTGGGTTGATCAGAGTCACCGTCACGTCGTCGCGCTGGGTGAGACGGTTGGCCGCCATGACACCGGCGTACCCGCCGCCGATCACGACCACCTCGGTGTTCCCGGTCATGGTGTGTCCCTTCCGTTCGGGGTTCGACCGTGAAGGCACCGCGCGGTCGCCGGTTGTGACACAGCATGAGCCAGATCACTCGACCGGCGCAGGGGCGAGTATGTCGACCGGCGCGTGCGGGTGTTTCTGGATTCTTTCTTTCAGAATATCCCCGGCCCTGGGGCACGGTCGACGATTTCTCGTATTCGGAGAACGGGCCGCGTGACCGGCTAGTGTTCCCATCGGCGCCGCCGCCTTGCCATTCCGCGCCCAAGGCACAAAAAATGGCACGCCCCCGTGCCACTTTCAGAATATAGCGCAACGGGGGCCTTGCGGCAAGACCCGGGTGGTGCCGCAGAATCGTCCGCCCAGGCCAGGAACTGCGAAATGGAAGTACGAAATGCGCGTACCCACCACCGCCGTGTTCGACCTCTCCGACCGCCTCTCCCCCAAGGGCGACCCGTCGTTTGTCGCTCGCGACGAGCAGCAGTTCGCGGCCATCGCCGAGCGCCTCGACCAGTTGCGGACCGACCTGTCCGAACGCCTCGACGCCGAGCGCCGGGCGCCCGCCGGGAAGGGGCGGCGGGCGTCGGATCGGGACATGGAGGTCCGCCGGTTGACCGCGCGCCTGCGTACGCTGCGCCGGTTCGGCGTCGACCTGTGCATCGGGCGCATGGTCGGTGCGGACAACCCCGAGCCCGTGTACGTCGGCCGTCGGGGCCTCACCGACAGCGCGGGCCGTCAGCTGTTGCTCGACTGGCGTTCGCCCGCGGCCGCGCCGTTCTTCGGCGCGACCCACGCCAATCCGATGGGGCTGGCGAGCCGTCGCAGGTATCGCTGGACCCGCGGCCGGATCAGCGACTACTGGGACGAGGTGTTCGCGATGGAGGGGTTCGAGGGGCATGTCGCGCTGGACGACCAGTCGGCCTTCATCGCCAGCCTGGGCAGCAGCCGCTCGACGCGGATGCGGGACGTCCTCGCCACCATCCAGGCCGACCAGGACGCCATCATCCGCGCGGGGTCCCGCGGCGCTCTGGTCGTGGACGGGGGTCCGGGCACGGGGAAGACGGTCGTCGCCCTGCACCGCACCGCCTACCTGCTCTATTCCGACCCTCGCCTCGGTCACCGCCGCGGCGGGGTGCTGTTCGTGGGGCCGCACCAGCCCTATCTGGCCTACGTCGCCGACGTCCTTCCCAGCCTCGGCGAGGAGGACGTGCAGACCTGCACGCTGCGGGACCTCGTCCCGGAGGGGGCCTCGGCGACGGTCGAGACCGACCCGGAGGTGGCGCGCCTGAAGGCGTCCGCGGACGTGGTGTCGATCGTCGACGCGGCCGTGCGGTTCTACGAGGAGCCGCCGGCCGCGGGGATGACGGTCACCGCCGGCGAGGCCGACATCTGGCTGAGCGCCGACGACTGGGCCGAGGCGTTCGAGGCGCCGGGGCCGGGCATTCCGCACAACGAGGCACGGGACGAGGTCTGGGAGGAGTTGCTCACCATCCTGGTGCAGAAGTACGACGGGGACGAGCCGGAGGAGCTGGTCCGCCGGGCGCTGCTGCGCAACCGGGAGCTGTGGACCACGTTCAACCGGGCGTGGCCGCTGCTCGACGCGGCCGACCTCGTGGGGGACCTGTGGTCGGTGCCGGCCTACCTGCGCAGGTGCGCTCCCGGGCTGGGCCGGGAGGACGTACGGACGCTGCAGCGCGCGGAGCCACGGGCCTGGACGGTGTCCGACCTGCCGTTCCTGGACGCGGCGCGGCAGCGGCTCGGCGACCCGGAGGCCTCCCGCCGGAGGCGGAGGCACGAGGCCACGGTCGCCGCCGTGCGCGAGCGCATGGCGACGGTCGTCGACGACCTGATCGAGGCCGACGCCTACGACGACGGCGAGGGTGTGTTCACCATGCTGCGGGGGCAGGACATGCGGGAGTCCCTGGTCGACGAGACCGAGCCGTCCGACGCCGATCCGGACCGGCTCGCCGGGCCGTTCGCGCACATCGTCGTGGACGAGGCGCAGGAGCTGACCGACGCGGAGTGGCAGATGTTGCTGCTGCGCTGCCCGTCGCGGAGCTTCACCATCGTCGGTGACCGGGCCCAGGCGCGGCACGGTTTCACGCAGTCGTGGGAGGACCGCCTCCGGCGGGTCGGGATCGAGCAGGTGAGCATGGCGTCGCTGAGCATCAACTACCGGACGCCGGCGGAGGTCATGGCGGAGGCGGAGCCGGTCATCCGGGCGGTGCTGCCGGACGCCAACGTGCCGACCTCCATCCGTGGCAGTGGCCTGCCGGTCGTGCGCGGGAAGGCCGCCGACCTGCACCCGATCCTCGACACGTGGCTCGCCACGCACGCCGACGGCGTCGCCTGCGTAATCGGCGATCCGTCGTTCCGTACGACGTCGCGGGTCCGGTCGCTGACGCCGGAGCTGTCCAAGGGGCTCGAGTTCGACCTGGTGGTCCTCGTCGGTGCGGAGGCGTTCGGTGAGGGCGTCGAGGGGGCGGTGGACCGGTATGTCGCGATGACGCGGGCGACCCAGCAACTCGTCATCCTCACGAGCGCGTGACACCCGGGGTGGGGCTCAGCTCGGCGTGACGGCCGGGAACCCGTCGGTCAGGGCGGCCACGGCGCACCGGATCCGGGCGGCGGCCGAGGCGATACGGGAACGCGGGCGGCGGAGGGCGAACAGCCTCCGCCGCCCGCCCACGGCCTCAGCCGACCGGGGCGCCGAACCACCGGGGCAGCTGCTGTCGCAGACTGTGCTGGTCGTCGCCGACCCAGGCCACGTGCCCGTCCGGCCGCAGCAGCACGGCCGGCGCGTCCAGCTCCTCGCTGACGTCGACGACGTGGTCGACCCGGTCCGCCCACCCGTCGACGGAGAGCCGGCCGGTCTGGTCCAGCAGCAGCCCGCGTCCGCCGCGCATCAGCTCGTAGAGCCGGCCCCGCTTCAGTGGCACGTCCCGCAGCCGCCGGCCGAGCAGGTCGTGGCCCTCGCCGAAGTCGTACCGGACGCCGATCGCGGTGATCTTCTCGATCAGATGCCGGTTCACGTCCGGGAAGTCCATCAGCTCCGAGAGCAGCCGGCGCACCGCCCGGGCGCCCGGTTCGGTGGACATCAACTGCATCTGCGCGCGGGTGTTGTCCAGCACGTCGGCGGCCACCGGGTGCCGTTCGGCGTGGTAGCTGTCCAGCAGCCCGTCCGGCGCCCAGCCGTTGACCTCGGCGGCCAGTTTCCAGCCGAGGTTGAACGCGTCCTGGACACCGAGGTTGAGCCCCTGCCCGCCGGTCGGCGGGTGGATGTGGGCCGCGTCGCCGGCCAGCAGCACCCGCCCGACCCGGTACCGCTCGGCCAGGCGGGTGGCGTCACCGAACCGGGACAGCCAGCGCGGCGAGTGCACGCCGAAGTCGGTGCCCGCGTACGCCCGGAGCTGCCGCTTGACCTCCTCGAGGGTCGGCGGGACCGATCGGTCCTCGGCGATCCCCTCGGCCGGCACCACGACCCGGTACTCCCCGTTACCGACGGGCCCGACGCCGAACCGCGTGTGGGTCTTGCGGACCTCGGCCACCACGGCGGCCACCGTCTCCGGCGCCTCGGCCACCTCCATGTGACCCAACAGCGTCTCCACCGTGGCGGGCTCCCCTGGGAACGCCACACCGACCAGCTTGCGCACCGTGCTGCGCCCGCCGTCGCAACCGACGAGGTACCGCGCGCGCAACCGTGTGCCGTCGGCCAGCTCGGTTGTCACCCCGGCGTCGTCCTGGCTCAAGCCGACCAGCTCGCGACCCCGGCGGATCTCGGCGCCGAGTTCGGCGGCCCGCTCCTCCAACAGCCGGTCGATGGTGGTCTGCGGGATCCCGAGGATGTACCCGTGCGCGGTGTCCAGCAGGTCGGGCGAGGGCGTGGTGATGCCGGCGAACAACCCCCCGACCGGATACCGCCGGCCCAGCGTCAGGAACCGCTCCAGCAGACCGCGCTGGTCCATCACCTCGATGCTGCGCACGTGCAGGCCCAGCGCGCGCACCTGCCGCGTCGGCTCCCCCGCCTTCTCCAGCACGAGCACCCGCACGCCGTGCAGCCGCAACTCGCTCGCCAACATCAGACCGGTCGGGCCACCCCCGACAACAATCACGTCGAACATCGAATCCCCCCATTGGACAACGCATTTTCGGCCCCGCCACCGCCACGGTTTCGCGGCATACGCGAACGCCTGATTTCCCCGGCTGACGGCTTCGGTCCGGAATTCTGCGCCACCACCCGGGTCTTGCGGCAAGACCCCCGGTGCGATATACGTTAAGAGTGGCAGGAACACATTCCCTGCCTTTTCTGTTGGGCGAGGCCGAGACCGCGATCAGGAGCCAGGTGAAGGCGCGTGCAGGCGTGGATTGACGGCACGGCCACCGCGGTGGCCGACAGCGCGGCACTCGATGCGATCCTCGCCCGCGAACCGGTCACGGGCGTGACCCTCGCCAGCGACGACGGCCGACGGACCCTGCACCTCAACTTCTACGAGGATCGGTCCGACCTGTACTGGGAGGCCGAGGACGACCTCCTGCTCGGCTGGGGTCCGGTGCCGCCCGGCGCCCCGGCCGGCCACATCGTCGGCGACGCCGCTTACGCGTACGACAACCCGTGGTTCGCCCTTCCCGACGGCGCCGAGCCCTTCGAACTCACGAAGGCCCAGGCCTGCCAGGCGGCCCAGGAATTCCTGCGCACCGGCGGGCGCCCGCTGAGCGTCCAGTGGGTCGTCAAACCCTAGGGCTCCCTGGTCGCGGCGCCACCTCCGGCCGTTCGCGCTGCGGCTCGACTCCTCGCCGGGCTGCTCTTCCGGCTCCTCGCCGGAATGCCCTGCTCGGCTCCCCCGCCGGTCACGGGCGCGCCGGGTAGTGGAGCGTGGCGAGCAACCGACCGTGCAGGTTGGCGTTGGAGTACAGGCCACCGCCCCGATCGCCCGCACGGCCTCCGGTCGGATCGGTGAAGCGGCCGCCCGCTTCCTCGACGAGAAGGATCCACGGCGCGTGATCCCAGATGTGGTAGCGCTCGACCAGGAAGGCATCGATCTCACCACGGACAAGCTCGACGAGCGGGAGGGGACTCGCCGGCACGGGGGCCGCACCTTGTGGGAGACGGGCCCGGGACGCGTCGTCCAGCGCATCGAGCCGCGCGCCGGCCAACGTCGACGTCGTGCTGACCGCGAGGCGCTTCGATTCGGCTCCCGCTCGGGGCCAGGACGACTCGTACGAGCCAGCGCCGCGGGTGGCCCACCAGCAGCGTCCCAGCGCAGGTGCGGTGACGACGGCGAGCTCGGTGGTCCCGGCAACCTGCAGCGCGAGGTGGATCCGCCAGTTCGGGTCGCGCCGGCTGAAGAACGACGTGCCGTCGATCGGGTCGACGATCCAGACGCGATCGGATCCACCGCGTCGACCGAGTTCCTCGCCGAGGAGCGCGTCTGTGGGCCTCGCCGCGGACAACGTGTCGCGCAGCAACCGCTCGACCGCCCGGTCGGCCTCCGTGACCGGCGTGCCGTCGGCCTTCAGCGTTGCCGAAACACCGGACTCGAAGTGCGCGAGCGCGAGCTCCGCCGCCAGGTCCGACGTGTCGAACGCGAGCTGAAGGTCGTCGACGCTGGCCACGAGGAGGACGCTAACAGCCGGAAGCGGGGAGATGTCGTCCACGCCCTGCCGCTGGTCGCGTGCCCCGGAAGGTGCGTTGCGGATCGGCCTCAGCCGATGGGCGACACTGAGACCATGCAGTTCCTCTGCTACCACCGCGACCGGCCCGACTCACTGAGCTTACGGATGGACCTGGCAGAGGAGCACTGGTCCTACATGGACCGGTACACGGAACAGATGATCGCCCGCGGGCCCACCTTCGACGGCGATGGCGACATCCCCACCGGCAGTCTCCACATCGTCGACCTGCCGGACGCCGCGGCCGCCCGGGCGTTCGCCTTCGACGAGCCCAACTACCAGGCCGGCGTGTACCGGGACGTGCTGCTGCGCCGGTGGCGCAACCTGCTCGGACGCACCATGTGGGACTTTCCCGGCGGCCGGAGCGGCGGCAACCGGTACCTGGTGCTCGGCCTCGGCTCAGGGGAACCCGGGGACCTCGCCGTGCCGACCGACCGGGACGACCTGATCGCGTACGGGCCGCTGCTCTCCGACGACGGCGCCACGTGGCTGGGTACGGCGGTGTTGCTGAGGGCAGCGGACCCGCACGCCGCTCGCGCCGTGCTCAGCCCGGATCGGTATGCCGACATCGAGGTCCACGACTGGCGGTTCGGCGGGCGGCCGTCCTGAGCCCGCGACGTCCGGCACGGCGAACGGGCTGGTCAGGACAGGTCATCCCGCAGCCGGTCCCGGGCCTGCTCGACCAGCTCGTCGTAGTGCCGCAGGAACGGCTCGACCAGCTCCGCCTCCAGTAGGCAGGTGAGATTCCACAACGCCCGCTGCTCCGCCTGATCCTCGACCAGGTCGGCGAAGCCGTTGGTCGCCTCGTCGGTGCGGTACAGCCACTCGAACAGGACCAGCGCCTCGTCGGGAGTGAGCCGTCCGCGACGAGGGAGTGGCTCCTCCGTCAGCAGCGCGTCCACGTCGATCCTGAGGGGGCGACCGATCCCGACGTTCCAGTGTCACGTTCGGATACGGGTGCGGAATCCTGGCGGCGGGGTAGCAGCAGCGGGCTGGCGAGGATCAGCAGTCCCGCGACCGTGATGGCCGTGCGTGGACTGGTGGCGGCGGCGAGCAGTCCGCCGAGCGCACCGAGGATGGCGATGGCCGCGCTGCTGCCGATCGACCAGGCCGCCAGGGTACGGGCGACGCGGTCTTCGGGAGTGTGTTGGAGCCGGTAGGTGGCCAGCACCGGGTTGTAGAGGCTCATGCTGATGATGATCGCGAGTTCGACAACGATCACCGTGGCGAGACCCGTGGGGCCGGGCTGGACGAAGGCGAGGCCGATCAGCCAGACCACGCGCAGCGTGCCGGCGATACGCAGGATCTGGTGTTGGCCGTACCTGGCCACGACACGGCGGGCAAGGCGTGAGCCGATGAGCCCGCCGAGGCAGGGGGCGGCGAAGGCGAGGCCGTACTGCCAGGGCGGGAATCCGAGCTCGCGGAGCAGCAGCACGGCCAGCAGCGGCTCCGTGGCCATGATCAGTCCGTTGACGAGCAGCTGGTTGAGGTAGAGCGCCCGCAGGCCGGGATGGGTCAGCAGGTGCCGCCAGCCGTCGAGCAGGTCGCCGGCGCGGGCTCGGCGTTCGTCGGTTCGCCGCGACGGTTCGTCCCGGCCCCGAATGGCCGTGACTCCCAGCGCGGAGAGCAGGTAGCTGAGCGCGTCGGCCACCACGGTGGTGACCGGCCCGAACAGGCCGATCGCCGCGCCGCCCAGGGGCGGCCCGACGGCGATGGAACTCCACGTCGTCGACTCGAACCGCGCGTTGGCGACGAGCAGGTCATCCGGCCGGACGAGGGCCTTGAGGTAGGCGCCGCTGGCGGCATTGAAGGCGATCTTCGATGCGGCGACCACGGCGGACACCACCAGCAGTTGGGTGAAACGGAGCAGGCCGACGGCGTAGGCGACCGGGATCGTCATCATGACCAGGAACCTGGCCAGGTCCATCGTGATCATCACCGGCCGCTTGCGGTGGAACTCCACCCACGGCCCGAGCGGCAAGGCGATCAGCGCCCCCACCGCCGGCCCCACCGCGGACAGCGCGGACACCTGAGCGGGGCTGGCGTCCAGCACCAGCACGGCGATCAGGGGCAGCGCGCCGAACCCGAGCCCGGAGCCGTAGGCGCTGACCGCGTAGGACGCCCACAACCACCCGAACTGCCGGCCCAGGGATCGTCTGGTCATCAAGCCCACCTTCCGCCTCGTACAACTCGCCGTTGGCCGGTGGGATCAAAGCAAGGTCGGGGATGGCGGATCAAACAACCGAAACGGCGGGGAGCCACAACCAACCGTTGTGTGCGTAGGATCTCGTTCGTGGATCTCAACGCCGTCCGTACCTTCGTCGCCGCCGCGGACGCCGGCCGGTTCCAGGACGCCGCCGCCACGCTGTCGATCACCCAGCAGGCCGTGTCCAAGCGCATCGCCGCGCTGGAGAAGGAATTAGAGGTACGGCTGTTCGCCCGGACGGCCCGCGGCGCCCAGCTCACTGTCGACGGCCAGGCCTTCCTACCCCACGCCCGAGAACTGCTCCGGGTAGCCGAGCGCGCCGACGCGTCCGTACGCCCTGGTCGTCGTGCTCTCCGCGTCGACGTTCACAGTCGGCGGACCGCGCCGGCGGTGCTCCTGCAGGGCTTCCACCGCACGCATCCGCGGATCGAGCTGGATGTCGTGACCCTCGACGCCGACGTACACGCCGCGACCGCCGCTGTCGAGGCGGGGACGATCGACGCCACCTTCCACGCCGTCCCCGTCCCCGCGCGTCACCTGCCAGCCACGATCAGGACAGCCCGCGTGATCGACGAGCACCACGAGCTCCTCGTCGGGCCACGCCACGCGCTCGCCAACGCCCGCGCCGTCACGCCCGCACAGCTCGCCGAACACCGCATCTGGATGCCCGGCATGGCCGCCGGCACCGAATGGGCCAGCTACTACGACGAACTCGCCGCCGCGTTCGGTCTCACCATCGACCGGGTCGGGCCGGTCTTCGGAAACGAGGTACTGCTGGCCGAGATCGCCGACTCCGCGGAACTGGCGACGCTGGCCGGCGAACGCACGCGATACCTGTGGCCGGACAGCTACGACCTGCGGCGCATACCGGTGCGCGACCCGGCACCGGTCTACCCGATGTCACTGATCTGGCGCGACGACAACCCGCATCCCGCGCTCGGCAGACTTCGCGACTTCCTCAGCTCCAGGCGGTTGGACACACCCGACGAGAAGGTGTGGATGCCGAGGTGGGGAGAGCAGCCGGGCTCAAGGTCGTAGGCCGGCGAGTGGGGTGGGCGGCCGGTTTGGCCAGGTGGCGTGGGGATCAGCGGTGCCGGGTGCCGCCGTCGACATGGATCGTCTCGCCGGTGACCCATCCCGCACCCAAGAGCCACAGGGCGGTGTCGGTGACGTCCTCGAGCGTCCCGACCCTGCCGGCCAGGGCGCCCGCGGCGGCGCTGGCGTACAAGGCACGGCGACGCTCGTCCGGAAGCCGGTCCCAGGTGCCGGAGTCGGTGATCCCGGGCGCGAGGGCGTTGACTCGCAGCGGCGCGAGCTCGACGGCCAGGTGCGTGACCAGCGCGGCCAGTGCGGCGTTCGCGGTGCCTTTGACGACGGTGCCGGGCTTGGGCTGCCAGCCCACGATGCCGGAGAAGAACAGGAACGATCCGCCGGCGGGCATCCGTGGGGCGAAGTGCTTGGCCAGCAGCAGCGGGCCGACGACCTTGGCGGAGAACGCGGCCTGGATCTTGTCGTGTTCGAGGTCGGGCACCGGCACGTCATGGTGAGCCGACGCGGTGGAGATCACGTGGTCGAAGGCGCCGAGGGACTCCGCGGCCCGCGCGATGGTGGTCTCCTCGGTGACGTCGATCTGCACCTCGGGGCCGGACCGTGTGGCGACGACGACGTCAGCGCCGGCCAGTCCGGCGCGCCGGACGATCTCGGCGCCGATACCGCGGGCCCCGCCGACGACCAGGATTCGCTTGCCTGTCAGGTTCTCGCTCATGACCGCGACGGTATAGATTCTATACCGGTATCTTCAACGCTACCGAGAGGATCTCCATGGGCAAGGCGTACAACGTCATGGCGGCGACCTGCCCGAGTCGCACGGTGCTGCACCGCATCGGGGCGCGGTGGACGGTGTTCGTCGTCAACGCACTGGAGGACGGACCGATGCGGTTCACCGAGCTCAAGGCGCACATCCGCGGGATCACCCCCAAGGCCCTCACCGAGACGCTTCGCGCCATGGAGGCCGACGGCCTGATCGCCCGTACCGACCTGGGCGGCAACCCGCCGCACGTCGAATACGCCCTGACCGAGCTCGGCCGTTCCCTGCTGGTTCCGCTGCGTGCCGTACGACAGTGGGCCGAGACGCACGTCCCGGACATCCTCGCTGCGCGCGAACGAGCCGGCGTCGCGGGGGCCTCAGGCTGAGATCCTCCCCGAAGTCGCCCCCGGACCGTCCTACGGCTGACCACACCGCACCGACCGCGCTGGCCACACACCGGAAGGAAGACATCATGATCACCCCCGCCGACGAGCAGCTCCTGCGACGCGCCATCGCCATCGCAGCGCACGCCATCACCCTGGGCGACGCGCCCTACGGCTCCCTGTTAGCCGATGCGCACGGCACGATCCTCGTCGAAGCGCACAACACCGTACGGCGCGACAACGACATCAGCGCCCACCCGGAACTGAAGCTCGCCCGCTGGGCGGCCCGCGAACTCGACGCGGACACGGCAGCACGCACCACCATGTACACGAGCTGCCAGCCGTGCGGCATGTGCACGGGAGGCATCATCCGCTCCGGGCTCGGCCGGGTCGTCTACGCACTGGCCACCGAGCAGCTCGTCGAACTCAACCCGGCCTCCGGCGCATGGCCGACCGTGGCGCAGGACGGCCCGGCGCTGTTCGACGAGGCACGCGTTCCGATCGACGCCTACTACCGCGCCTGACGAACGACGATGCCGCGACCAGCCCGGGAACGGACTGAACAGTTCGTGACCGGTTCGGCTCGACCCGGCAACCGCCTGCCACCCCAACCGATTGTGCTCGGGTGAGGCATTCATGTCGGCATCGCGCGTGCTGTACGGCGGCCGGCAGCCCAGCCGGAGCAGGGAGCCGCCGGCGGCGCCGATTCGCGGTGGCCAGCGCCAACCACAGCAGCCGCACGTCGAACGCGGTGGGCCAAGCGAGCAGATCTGATGTGGCCATCGCTGAGACCGCCGGTCGCGCGGGCGCGGCGGCGGACGGCGCCTCGGGCCATGCCGAGTCGTCGGGCGTTCTCCCGGATGTCGCGCCCCTCGCCGAGTAGGGCCTGCACCTGCTCGTAGCCGGATCGGGATCGGGTTCGGGGTGGCGGCTGCCCTGCTCTGCCCTGCCGGCAAGGGGTCGACCGAGAGTTGGTGCAGGTCCGACGTGATAGCGGGTCACAACAACGCAGACACCGTCCACCGCGTGGCGCGTCGTCCGCGCTCCCCACGACATGTCCACTCGCGAGTGCGGCGGCGAGCGCCTCGCCGGTGGCGGTACCGCCGGCGCCCGGATCGGCCAGCGGTGGTTAGCACTTCGAGGCCGGCAGGCCCGCGCCTGCGGTGCGCGGTTGGCGGAGTGGTTGATGGGCGAGGAACGGCCACCAAGGTGAGTGGCCGTGGCAGCAACACGCTCCACTACTGGGCACGATTCATTGACCGATGTGCATTGGTGTGAAAGACTCCAGAAGTCCACAGAGCGGGGGAGGATCTGTAGCATGTCTCGAATGCGTGGAATTCGCCGTGCGCTAGTCCAGGCGACTGCGGCAATCGCCGCAGCCACAATGATTTCCGTAGCGGCACCAAGCCCTGCATCAGCCGGTACCTGTGGTACACCGTACTGCGGCGGCGTTGTCCGACTAAACAGCTCGATTGGTAATGGGATTGCCATCACCAACTGCTGGACCTCGGGAGGGTTCGCTTACGGCGACAGCCATCCCTGTATGTCGAACGGCTGGAATATCAATAAGTACAACGCCGGCATGTACCTCTTCTCCGGTACGTCGGCAAGCTACAGGTACTACTACGATGTCGATGGCTTCCGGGTATTTCGCGGTTGCACCGTGAACGGCTACTGGGACGGCGGAAGCGCTTTTTCGTACTACGGCGGCAGTACGAGCATGTGGGTCAGGATCACCGGCACGGCAGAAGCTGTCATCGTCAGCTCGTCTTGCTAGGTCGTGTTGCATAACTGAGGCTCCCGGTCCCGGTATCGGGGCGCGTTACGGCAGACATGAGGGCCTCGGGGCTCGGTGTGGACGTCGCAGTCCCCACCGAGCCCCGAGGCCCCAGCCGTCTCACATCGGCCTTCGATGCCGTCGCCTTTCCCTTCCGCGAAGACGGAGAAGGTGCCAGCGCAGGGCCGCGTCGAGGACGTCCAACAGGTGGTCGCCCTGTGCGTTCTCGAGCGCGCTGTGGCGCCGAAGGCGGAGCCGGAGGTCGTCCTCAAGGTTGTCGTGCAGGCGGAGGTGGGGTTCTTCTCACCGATGCGGGTGTCTCGACCACGCCCGGACGGCAATGTCGGAGTGTCGGGGACCTATGCCGACGGAGGCGAACTGCCCCCGGCCCGGTTGATCGACAGGCCAGGTCGTGGGCGCATTGGTGCACGTCGGACGTGCGGAGCCGGCCGGTGTAGGCGGAGTCGACCACAAGACCGGGTGGCGAGAGGGTCACCTGCGCAGTCGCTCGCAATAAAGCCGGTGACGTCGGTGGCCGCCTCCGCGACACTGGCCGACATGGACGAGGTCGAGGTCGTTGTCGCCCATAACGAGCGCGCGACCGTACGCGTCGGCGACGTGTTCCTGAAAATCGACGCTGATCAGCGTCGCGCCGCTGTTGAGGTCGAGGCGATGGCACTGGCGCCGATCCCAACGCCGGAGATCCTGTGGCGCGAGCCACCCGTGCTCGCTCTCGCCGCTCTCCCCGGGACGGCACTCGGGCGCCTCGGCGAGCCGTCGACCGCGTCGCCGGCGGCGTGGGCCGCGGCCGGTGCCGCCACACGGATGTTGCACGACGCGCCGCTGCCGCCATGGCCCAGTCCCCGCCTCGACGAGCTGGCGTCGCGCCTCGACGGTGAATGCCGGTGGCTCATCACGAACGATGTCCTCCCCGCTGACCTGGTCACCCGCAACCGCCGCGTTGCCGAGGCCGCACTGCGGCCGTGGAGTCCCGTGTTCATGCACGGGGACCTGCAGATCAGCCACGTGTTCGTCGACGGCGACGAGATCACCGGCGTCATCGACTGGTCCGAGGCGGGCCAAGGCGACGCCCTCTACGACCTGGCCATCCTGACGCTCGGACAGGAGGAGCGCCTCGATGACGTCCTCGTCGGCTACGGCATCGACGTCGACCTCGACGTCATCCGCGCGTGGTGGTCACTGCGGAGCCTGCTGGCGATCCGCTGGCTGACCGAACACGGCTTCGACCCGGCCGCCACGGGCTGCGAGATCGACGTGCTGAAAGCCCGGATCTGAGGCTCCGCGCATGACCCGCATACCGCTACCCACCCCCACCCTGCACACCGCTCGCCTTCGGCTGCGTCCCTTCACCGACGCGGACGCCGACGACCTCTTCGCGCTACACAGCAACACCTACGTGCTGCGCTACTGGGACGCACCGCCGTGGACCGACCGCGTACGTGCCGAGCGGTTCATCACGGCGTGCCGGCAGATGGCAGAGGCGGGCACCGGGGCACGGGTGGCCGTGGACCGCGCCTCCGACGGCAGGTTCATCGGCTGGTGCAGCGTGAACCGGTGGAACCCGGACTACCGCAGCGCAGCCCTGGGCTACTGCTACGACGCTGCGGCGTGGGGCCACGGCTACGCGACGGAGACCGCGCGCGCCATGCTGCGGTGGGCATTCGACACGTTGGACCTCAATCGCGTCCAGGCCGAGACCGATACACGTAACGTGGCATCCGCCCGTGTGCTGGAGAAGCTCGGGTTCGTGCGTGAGGGGACACTGCGGGATGACTGCGTCGTGAACGGCGAGGTCTCCGACTCGTGGGTCTACGGGCTCATCAGGCGAGAGTGGCGGGCGTCGCCCGAGCCGGCACCCGCCCGCTGAGTCCCTGCTCGCCCGGGATGTGGCCCAGCCTCCGATTGCTCCGGAACACCGTCCAGACGCAGGAACCCGGTGGTCTGCGGCGACACCTTCCCGCAGTCGTTCTTCGACCACTTCCCCGCCGTCCTCGGCGAGTGGATCTCACCGGACGGTCCGTACAACGAGCACCTCGCCCGCGACCACGGTGGCATGTATCTCGCGCTGGGCGCCGCCGGCGCATACGGCCTGATCTGCCTCTCCCCGATCGGATATCGACTGCTGGGTATCGCCTGGACCGTCTTCGGGATTCTGCACTTCGCGTATCACGTCACCCACCTTGGGCATCTGTCCGCGAAGGATGCCGTCAGCCAGGTAGTGGTCCTCGTCGTCGCTGTGCTCCTCGGGGTCGCGCTCCTGATCCCCGGCCGAACCCGCCGACGTGAGGAAATGGCAACCGCTGAGGCAGGCACCCAGTGGGAGCTGCCTCAGCCGGCGGGCGAGTCGCTCACGTCGCCGAACTCCTCCGGACCAGCCTGCTCGGCTGCGGTGTTCCGATGCCGGGGCGCCAGCCGCGGCGCGGGCGGGAGCGGCGAGGCATCCGGGGAGGCGTGGAATGCGGAGATGGCGAGCGCGGCGAACCGCCGGGCGGCGGCGAGCTGGGCGGCCGGGGAGTTGGCGTGGATACCCCTGTTGGCCATGAGCACGAGGATGACGTCGTCCAAGACAAAATCGGGACGCAGACGGCCAGCTTCCTTGGCACGGCGGGCTAGTTCGTCGATCGCTCTGAGCGCGTATTCACGACGCTCGTCGAAATCCACAGCTTTGGGAAACGTCGAGGTGAGAGCTGCGGTAAATCCTCGATCGAGGGCGTGCAACTCACACATCTTCTCAATGACTAGACAGAAACCGTGCCACGGATCCGGATCGGCGAGGCCCTCGTCGACGACGGCCCGGCACGTGTACATCTGCTCCGCGAAGGCCTCGGTGACCAGCATCTCCTTCGTCGGGAACCGGCGGTACACGGTGGCGGGTGCAACCCCGGCGCGCCGGGCTACCTCCCGCATCGGCACGTCCAGGCCGTCAACGGCGAAGACCGCCCGGGCGGCCTCGAGGATCCGCTCGCGGTTGTCCAGCGCGTCGGAGCGGAGGGTGCGAGACAAACGATCGGTCACTGCTCTCACTTTAGCGAGGTGGACAGCGGCGCGCGTTAGCGTCCGTGTCCATGAGGGCGCTGCAATTTTCCAAGTATGGTCCCCCGAGTGTGCTGGAGGTCTCGGAGGCACCGGAACCGCACGCCGGTCCGGGCCAGGTCCGGGTGACAGTTCGGGCCTCGGGTGTCAATCCGGCCGACACATACGTTCGCGCCGGCCGATTCCAGGAATGGTTTCCGCTCCGCCTGCCGCACGTGCCCGGAGTCGACGCGGCCGGCGTGGTGGATGAGGTCGGCGACGGAGTGACCACGGTTCGGGTAGGCGATGAGGTTTTCGGGATCACCGACTACGCCACGATGGGCGGAGCGAACGCCGAATACGCCGTCCTGGCCGCGTGGGCACCGAAACCGGCGACCCTGAGCTGGGAGCAGGCCGGCGGCGCGGCCGCCAACATCGAGACGGCCACGCGCGTGCTCGACCGGCTGGGCGTCAAGGACGGCACGACGCTGTTGATCGAGGGCGCAGCCGGCGGAGTCGGCACGACCGCCATCCAACTCGCGGTCGCGCGCGGCGCGACGGTCATCGGCACGGCCAGTGACCGCAACCACGCGTTCGTCGCCTCGCTCGGGGCGATCCCGACCACCTACGGCCCCGGGCTGGCCGAGCGGGTCGACGGGCTGATGCCCGGCCGAGTGGATGTCGCACTCGACTGCGCCGGCTCTGGTTCGCTGCCCCACCTGGTCGCCCTGGTAGGTAGCCCGGACGCGGTGGTGACCATCGCCGACGTCAACGCCGCGGCGTACGGCGTGCACCTGTCGCGCGGCTCTGGGCCCGGCGCGGACACGCCGTCGCTCGACGGAATCGCCGCCGCCGGCGACCTCGCCGAGCGGGGCCGCTTCACGGTGCCGGTCGCTGCCGTGTTCTCCCTGGAGGAGGCGGCCGCCGCCCACGAGTTGAGCGAGTCGCGACACACGCGAGGAAAGATCGTGCTGAGGCCGTAACGCGGCGAAGGAGCGGATCGCCGGCCGGGGCCCGCTGCTCCAGGTTGCCCGCATCGGCGGCCAGGAGGATCTCCACGGCCTCGGTTCGGCGTCATCCGGCCGGTTGACCCCATCTTGTACGCCGCAGCCCGCCCCTGAACACCACGACCACCCGACCGGTCGCAGCGGTCACCCGCGGACGGTAGCCGATCGTCGGCTTCGCGCCCCGCAGACAAGCGCGGCGCTGGCACTGGGTGGTCATGCTGTTCCGTCAGCTCGGGTCCTTCGTTGCGCTCGCCGGGGAGCAGCGCTTCGCCCGGGCCGCGGCCGCCTGCTACGTGTCACCACCGGCACTGTCGGAGGCGATCCGGAAGCCGTCTCCACGGCAGCATGGTCTCGTGAAGCCTGCGCAGGCAGCCGTCACGCTGGCGTGTCCGCGCGGGGTGGAAGCGAAACCGAGGGAGTGACATGACCGCCGTCCGGGAGTTCCGGATCGACATTCCACAGGCCGCGCTCGACGACCTGGTCGACCGGCTGCGCCGTACCCGATGGCCAGCGGAGCTGCCCGGCGTCGGTTGGAGCCGCGGCGTGCCGCTCAGCTATCTGCGTGACCTGGTGGCGCACTGGCTGCACGCGTACGACTGGCGGATGTGGGAGGCGAAGCTCAACGAGTTCCCGCATTACACCACCGAGATCGAGGGTCAGCTGCTGCACTTCGCGCACGTCCGGTCGCCGGTACCCGACGCGCTACCGCTGATCCTCACCCACGGGTGGCCCGGCTCGATCGTCGAGTTCCTCCGCGTCGTCGGTCCGCTGACCGATCCGGCCCGGCACGGTGGCGACCCGGCGGACGCGTTCCACGTGGTGGCGCCATCGCTGCCCGGCTTCGGCTTCTCCACCCCGCTGTCCGGGCCGGGCTGGAACCACGACCGTATCGCCCGGGCTTGGATCACCCTGATGGACCGGCTCGGCTACGAGCGCTACGGCGCACAGGGCAGCGACACGGGCTTCCTCGTCTCGCCCCGGCTCGGCCAGCTCGCTCCGGACCGGGTCGTCGGGGTGCACATCCACGGCGGGCTGGAGATACCCCGCGCCGACCAGCTCGCCACGGTGACGCTGACCGCGGCGGAACAGGTTCGGCTGGCCGCCGCCGAGCAGCTTCGGCGGCACGCCGGCGGCTATGCCGAGATCCAGGCCACCCGGCCACAGACGCTGGGGTACGCGCTGACCGACTCACCGGTCGGCCAGCTCGCGTGGATCCTGGACAAGGTGCGGGACTGGACCGACCCGGCACACGCGGTGCCGGACGAGGCGATAGACCGGGACCTCCTACTGACCGACGTGTCGCTCTACTGGCTGACCGGCACCGCAGCGAGCTCGGCCCAGCTCTATTACGAGGTACGCGCCCAGCCGCCCCGGCCGGCGGCCTCCTCCGGGGTGCCCACCGGGATCGCGGTCTTCCCCCACGATCCGGCGCTCCGCCGGCTAGCCGAACGGGAACACAACCTCGTCCACTGGGCGGAGTACGACCGCGGGGGCCACTTCGCCGCGCTGGAGGTCCCGGACGTTCTCGTCGCCGACATCCGGACCTTCTTCCGTCCACTGCGCCGGCCGGGCCCCGGCCGGCGCAGTGATGACGCGCGCGACTGACCCTTGAGCTCAACTTCGCTTCAGGTTCTAGCTTGCGAAGCATGGTGACTGAGAACTCCGCCAACCGAGCCGGGCCGAGGGAGTGGATCGGCCTGGCTGTCCTGGTTCTGCCGACGCTGCTCTTGTCCATCGACGTGTCCGTACTTCATCTGGCGGTTCCGATGCTGAGCGCGGACCTGCGACCGAGCAGTACCGAGTTACTGTGGATCAACGACAGCTACGGCTTCCTGATCGCCGGTTTCCTGCTCACCATGGGGGCGCTCGGCGACCGCTACGGACGCAAGCGGCTGCT
Source organism: Micromonospora xinjiangensis (assembly GCF_056150165.1). NCBI lineage: Bacteria > Bacillati > Actinomycetota > Actinomycetes > Micromonosporales > Micromonosporaceae > Micromonospora > Micromonospora xinjiangensis. The sequence continues at coordinate 49,356 of NZ_JAXCFO010000010.1, forward strand.
ACTCGTCGGGGCGGCGGCCTTCGGCGCCGCGTCGACGCTTGCCGCCTACGCGCCCACCGCCGAACTGCTGATCCTGGCACGGGCGCTGCTCGGCATCGCCGGCGCGACGCTGATGCCGTCGACGCTCTCGCTGATCCGCACCATGTTCCACGATTCGGCACAGCGCACGGTGGCGATCAGCGTCTGGATGACTGGCTTCACCGGCGGCATGCTGGCCGGTCCGCTGATCGGTGGCCTGTTACTGGAGCACTACTGGTGGGGGTCGGTGTTCCTGCTGGCTGTGCCGGTGATGGCCGTCCTGCTGCTCGTCGGGCCCCGGCTGCTGCCGGAACACCGGGACCAGGCCACGGGACGGATCGACCTGGCCAGCGTGCTCATCTCGCTCGCCGGCATCCTCGCACTGGTCTACGGGTTCAAGCAGCTCGCCGCCGAAGGGGTCAGCGGTCGGCCAGCACTGGGCGCGCTGGCCGGTCTCGCCCTGATCGTGGTGTTCGTATGGCGGCAGCGAACCCTGGCCGAACCGCTGCTCGACCTCGGCCTCTTCGCCGACCGGCGGTTCAGTGTGTCGTTGGGCACCTTGATGCTCGTCATCCTCGTCGGGCCCGGCCTGGGGCTGCTGAGCGCCCAATACCTCCAGCTGGTGCTCGGGCTGACACCGCTGCGCGCCGGGCTGTGGATGCTGCCGCAGACGGTGGCGGTCGTCGTCGGGCTCCTGATGGCACCGGCGTTGGCCCGCCGCCTCCGCCCCGCTACCGTCGCGGCGGCCGGGCTGGTGATCTCGGCCGGTGGTTTGTGGCTGGTCACACTCGCTGACACCGACTCCGGGCCGGGCACCCTGGCCGCAGGGCTCGCAGTGTTCTTCCTCGGCGCCTCACCGCTGCTGGTCCTCGGCACCGACCTCGTCGTCGGGGCCGCGCCGCCGGCGCAGGCCGGCGCGGCCTCGGCGGTGTCGGAGACTGCTCAGGAACTTGGCGGAGCCCTCGGTCTGGCCGTGTTCGGCAGCATCGCGAACGTGGTGTACCGGCAGCACCTCAGTGTTCCTCCGGGGACGCCACCGGAGGTCGCCGAATCGGCTCGGGACACTCTCGGCGCGGCGGTGGATGTGACGGCCCACCTGCCCGACGGCCTGGCCGAGACGATCCTCACCACGGCGAAGGACGCGTTCACCAGTGGTCTGCATACCGCCGCCGCGGGCGGCAGCGTGCTACTCCTGCTGGCGGCCGTCCTGTCTGCCACCCTGCTCGGCAGGGCGACACCGTCCACCGCAGAGCGGCCGGCGGAGCCGGTCACCCAGCAGGCGTAGGCAACCACGGTGAGCCCAGCGGCGACGGCAGAACCGTTGCGGCGAGGTGGCCGGAAGCTGGAGGCGGGCACCGAGGCCCGGTACCGGCACGAGGGTGTGAGGGGAACCCGGCCGACCAGCCGCCGGCTGGTACAGCCCTCACCTGCGGTGCGGGGTCGCCTCCCGGGACGGCCGGCGGTGCGCTGTCATAGCCGAGATGAGCGCATGGATCCCGGCATGGTGCGGGGCCCGCTGGACCTGCGTCCAGGGACTCGACCTGGGGAGACTAGGTCGCAGATGGTGCCGCAGGTAGGGGCGCGACCGGAACGGGCGTCGTGACTATCCGGGTCGCCCAGGAGTCATGAGCCGCCAATGCGATCTCGGTGATGCGTTCCGAGAAGAGCCGAGCCCGCGCCTCGTCGGATGAGGCGCTCGCCAGGGCGTAGTGGCCGGCATTCTGCTCGTAGAGAAAGCGCTCGGCATGGAGTTGATTCTGTATCGACCGAGCGAGCGCCCAGTGCTCCTGGGCCTTTGTTGCCGCCAGCAGAGTCGTGGCCAGGGCAGTACCGCCACTGATGGCGGCAATCAACCACTTCGGAGCGGCGGGCACCGCCGCAAGCACGGTGGCGGTGACTGCCAGGGTCACACTCAGGTAGACCAGGAGCATCGAGGTGATCTTGTTGACCCTGGCGCGTCGGCGCCAGTTGCTCTGGAGGTGCTCCCAGCGCCCCTGCGCCCGATCTTGGAGAGCCTGCAACTCGTTCGTATTCGGCATTCACTCATCCTCGCGCACACCGGCCAGGGCGCCGGCACGCCACGGTCGCCGACGGTTCGTCGCCGCGGTGCAGCCGGTGCCCGGCGACCGAGCACCCGGTCCGGCCGAAGGCATCACCTGCGGCCTCGGTCGTGCCGCAACCCTGGCGGCAGCACCGGTCCACCGCCTCGGCGACCGCCGCATGCCGCACCGCACCCTCATTCGCTAGAGAGCGTGGTGGACGCGGGCACCGGCCGCGGGCACGACGGCGTCGGAGACGGCCGCCGTCTCGGCAGATGCCTATGCGTCGCGACCCGGACTTCCGGCATCTGCCTGATGACGATCAATCAGCCGTTTCGTAGCGTGCGGTGGTGGTCGCGCCAGCGCGCCAGAAGGCGTCGCCCGCAGGGCCCGATGAGGAGGGAAGTCTTGAGGACGATCATTCCGGTCGGCGCGGTGCTGGCGGTGCTGGCCGTGACGGCGCCGGCTGTCGCCGCCGAGCGGGCCGAGACGCCGACGGTCACCGTTGCGGACGGCGTCACCCAACCGGTGTTCGGCTATGCCGATGCGATCCGCGAACGGGTCTGGGTGGACACCGACCTCGACAGTGACCGGGACGGCGTCAAGGACGTCATCCGTGTCGACGTCATCCGCCCAGCCGCCACCGCGCACGGCCTGAAGGCGCCCGTCATCATCGACAACAGTCCGTACTACACGACGCTGGGGCGCGGCAACGAGTCCGAACTCAAGGCGGACACCGATGGGGACGGTCTTCTCGACCGCTGGCCACTGTTCTACGACAACTACTTCGTGCCCCGCGGCTATGCGATCGCGCTCGTCGACATGGTCGGCACGGCCGGCTCCACCGGCTGCCCGACGATCCAGGGTGCGAACGAGAACGCCACCGGGCCAGCCGTGGTCGACTGGCTCAACGGCCGCCGGACCGCGCGCGACTCCCACGGCGATCCGGTGGTGGTCGACTGGCACAACGGCAAGTCCGGGATGATCGGAAAGTCGTACGACGGCTCTCTGGCGATGGCCGCGGCGGTGTCCGGCGTCGACGGCCTGTCCACCGTCGTGCCCATCGCCGGCCCCTACAACTACTACGACTACACCCGCGGCAACGGCATCGTCACGCGTGGCAACAACTACCTGGGATCGCTCGCCCGCACCATCACGGCTGACGACCCGACCCGTCAATCCCGATGCGCGCCTATCTGGAACGAGATCGCCGCCACCGACGGCGACGAGCACGGCGACTACACGCCGTTCTGGGACGAGCGGAACTACCTGGACGACGCCGCGAAGATCACGGCCAGCGTGTTCCTTGTGCACGGCATCCAGGACGACAACGTCCGCGCCGACCACTTCAGTAAGTTCTGGCACGCGCTGAAGACGTACGACGTCCCGCGCAAGCTGTGGGTCGGCCGCGTCGGGCACATCGACCCGTTCGAGTTCCGCCGGGAGGTATGGGTCGACACGCTGCACCGCTGGTTCGACTACTGGCTCCAGGGCATCGACAACGGGATCATGGCGGAGCCGCGAGTCGATGTGGAACCGTCCATCGGTGTCTGGGAACAGCACGCGGACTGGCCGATCCCCGGCACCGGAAACGTCAACATGTGGCTGCGTCCCGGAGCCGAGAGCGCCGGCCAACTCGCGCTCACCCCGGCCAAGGGCGCTCCGACGACCCGGTCGTTCGCCGACAACCCGAGCCAGACCGAAGCCGCGATGATCAGCAATCCGAGCCAGGCGAACGGCAACCGCCTGGCCTTCCTGTCCCCGCCGCTGAGCGAGGACCTGCGCATCTCCGGCACCCCCGTCATCAAGCTCACCGCGTCGTCGAGCCTCGATGCCGCCTACTTCGGTGCGATCCTCGTCGAGTACGGGCCGAGCACGCAGAACAGCCGATCCGGCGACGGTGTCCTGCAGACGACGCTGCCCGAGGAGTGCTATGGCGAATCGAGCCCATCCGACGACGGGTGCTACCGGCCCATCGCCTACCGCCCGACCGACGTCACGCAGTGGCGGGTGACCAAGGGGATCCGCGACGGGCAGAACCGGGAGTCAATCGCGGCCGCCGAGCCCATGACGCCCGGCCAGATGTACGAGATCAGCATTCCCCTACTGCCCGAGGAGTACGTCTTCACCGCCGGAAACCGGATCGGCGTCATCATCGTCGGCAGCTACCGCAACTACTCCGCCGAGACGCTCGCATCGCGGCCGACCATCACCCTCAACACCAAGGTCAGTCACCTCTCGCTGCCGGTGCTCGGCGGCCAGCAGGCCGCCCGTCGCGCCGGGATCCCGCTTCGCTGATGATCCACTGACGTCCGGCGACAGCCAGCACGGGGCGCCCTCGCCCGAGGGTGCCCCGTGCCGCGTCTGTCGGGGTGGGCCGTTCTCGCGGAATCAGGTCAGGAGTCAGGTCAGGTTCACCCGCCTGCCGCGGCCACTGGCTGAACGCGCGAGCCAGGTGTAGCCTCCCTGAACATGTTTGGACAGGTTCTGAGGCTCAAGCACGAGCGGGTCGCTGAGCAGCTCGCCCGGGAGATCCGCGCTGGCCGACTGGCCCTGGGCACCCAGCTGCCCGGCGAGCACGCCCTCGCGACCCGGTTCGATGTGAGCCGGAACACTGTCCGCCAGGCCCTCGCCGACCTGATCCGGCAGGGGCTGATCGAGACCCGCTCCGGCAAGGGCTCGTTCGTGACCTTCGACGGTCGGACGATCGACGACCGGTTGGGCTGGTCCCGGGCCCTGGCCGAGCAGGGCGTCCCCACCACCGTACGCATTCTGCGTCTCGAGGTGGCCCACGAGCCCGAGCTGGCGGAGCGGTTCGATCTGCCCTCGGCCGAAGTGGTCGCGGTCGACCGGCTCCGGGCGCTCGAACAGGGCCCGGCGATCTCGATCGAGCGAAGCCGCATTCCGGCCGTCGGCCCGCTGCGCGACCTGCCCGAGCACGGTCTCACCGGCTCCCTGTACGCGGCGCTGCGCTCGGCCAACCTCACGCCCGCGCACGGTGAGGAGTGGGTGGACCTGTGCCGGGTGACGCAGTCGGACGCGGAGCTGCTCGGCTGCGCTTCCGGCGACCAGTATCTGCGCACCCAGCGGCTGAGTCGGGACGCACGGGGCGAATTCGTGGAGTACGTGGAGAGCCTGCTGCATCCGGAGCGATTCCGGCTGCACCTGCGCTTCGGGGAGGCGCCGGAATGAACGCCTCGAATCCGGCAGTGGGGATCGAATCGCGGGCGGTCGGGGCCCTGACCGGGCTCGCCGTCGGCGATGCGCTCGGCATGCCGACCCAGTCCATGCCACGGGAACGGATCGTCGCCCGCTACCGCCGGTTGGCCGGCTTCGAGCCGGGCCCCGCGGACCAGCCGATCGCGCCCGGAATGCCCGCCGGCACGGTGACCGACGACACCGAGCAGGCGCTGCTCCTCGCGCAGCTGCTCCTCGACGGCCGGGGGCACGTCGACGGGCACGATCTCGCCCGGGCACTGCTCGCCTGGGAGGACGACATGCGCCGACGCGGCTCGCTGGACCTGCTCGGCCCGTCGACCCGGGCCGCGGTCGCCGCCGTCGCCGCCGGCCGTCCCCTCGAGGAGGCCGGCCGGTTCGGGACGACGAACGGGGCGGCGATGCGCGTCGCTCCGGTGGGCATCGCCGTACCGGCAACCGATCTGGACCGGCTCGTCGATCACGTCGTCGAGGCGAGTTGGGTCACCCACAACACCGGCGTCGCCCTGGCCGGCGCCGCCGCGGTCGCCGCCGCCGTCAGCGCCGGCCTGGACGGCGCGGACACCGCGACCGCGACGGCGACCGCCGTGCGGGCTGCGCAGCTCGCCGCGGAACGGGGCAACTGGATCGCGGCGGCGGACATCGCCGCGCGCATCGGCTGGGCCACCGACCTGGTCGCGGGACGCACGCCAGAGGAGGCGGCCGACCTGATCTACCGGCTTGTCGGGACGAGCGTGGCGACGCAGGAGTCGGTTCCGGCGGCTTTCGCGGTGCTCGCCGTTCACCCCGACGACCCGTGGCAGGCATGCCTGCTCGCGGCGGGCCTGGGCGGTGACACCGACACGATCGCCGCCATGGTGGGTGCCATCGCCGGCGCCGGCCACGGAGTCGCATCCTTCCCGGACACCGCACGCGAAACGATCACAAACGCCAACCATCTTCCACTGGCAGAACTGGCGACACGACTACTCGCCCTTCGTCAGCCCCGCTGACGGCCGGCACCGCAGGGAAAGGCAGGACGACGATGTCCACGACGGACCTGGCCGGCACGATCCCGGCCGACACCAACCGGGTCGGCGCCATCGAGACCAGAGGCATCGAACCGGTCCCCTCCACCGACCGCACGGGCGGGCCGGGCCAGCTCTTCTGGGTCTGGTTCGCCGCCAACATCTCGATCCTCGGGCTCCCGCTCGGCGCCACCCTGGTCGCGCTGCGCGGCATGAACATCTGGCAGGCCCTGCTGGTGGCCGCGATCGGTTCCTTCGGTTCGTTCGCCCTCGTCGGCCTGATCAGCGTGGCCGGGAAGTGGGGCGGCGCGCCCAGCATGACGCTGTCCCGGGCGATCTTCGGACCGCGCGGCAACCACGGGCCGACGGTGATCTCGTGGCTGTCCCGGGTCGGCTGGGAGACGGTCAACACGACGACCGCCGCGTACGCGCTGCTGGCACTGCTGGACATCGCGTTCGGGCTCACGGCGAACCCGGTGCTCACGGTGATCAGCCTGCTGGCCTTCGTGGCGCTCACCCTGGTCGTCTCCGGGCTGGGGCACGCCACGCTGGTCTGGATCCAGCAGTGGGCGACGTACGTCTTCGGCGCGTTGAACATCATCGTCGCCGCGTTCCTGATCACCCGGGTGAACTGGCACGCCGTCCTCGACGCCCCGGCCGCGCCGCTGAGCGTCGTCATCGCCGGCATCGGCGTGATCGCCGCCGGCACCGGCATCGGCTGGGCGAACGCCGGCGCCGACATGGCCCGCTACCAGCACCGGGGCGTGCCGGGCGGGCGCATCGTCGCCGCAGCCTCGGCGGGCGCCGGAATCCCGCTGTTCCTGCTCATCGGGTTGGGTGGTCTGCTCTCGGCGGGCGACGGCACCCTCGCCTCCGCCAGCGACCCCGTCTCGGCGATCCAGCTGATGCTGCCGTCCTGGATGGCGGTGCCGTACCTGCTCGCCGCGTTCGGCGGCCTGCTGCTGTCGAACAACCTCTCGGTCTACTCCGCCGGGCTGACCATGATCACCCTCGGCATCCGAACCCGCCGCGTGGTGGCCGTGGGCCTGGACATCGTGCTCACCCTGGCCGGTGGCATCTACTTCATGCTGATCGCCGGGGACTTCTACGGGCCGTTCATCACCTTCATCTCGCTGCTCGCCGTACCGATCACCGCGTGGGTGGCGGTGTTCCTGGCCGACATGCTCTTCCGCCGCCACTACGACCCGCGCGGGCTGATGGACACCACCCGCACCAGCGTCTACTGGTACCAGGGCGGGTTCCGCTGGGTCGCCGTGCTGCCGTGGCTGGCCGGCACCGTCGTCGGTCTGCTCTTCCTGACCGCCTCGACGTCGGCGGACGACGTCTGGTTCAGCGGACCGCTCGCGGACTCCTGGCTGGGCACCAACGGTCTCGGATGGGTCGCGGCCTTCCTCGTCGCCGGCGTCCTGTACCTGCTGCTGGGCACCAGGAGCGCCCGGCACGGCGGCACGGCCGGGCGGATCCGGTCCGAGGACGAGGCCGCCGATCAGGCCGCGGGAGCCCAGCGGTGACCCCGCGTCCGCCCCGGCTGGTGCACACCGGCAACGTCGTCGTCGACGTGGTGATGTACCTGCCGCGGCTACCCGAAGTCGGCGGAGACGTCCTCGCCTCCGGCAGCCGGATCACCGCGGGGGGCGGGCTCAACGTCATGGTGAGCGCCGCACGCCAGGGGCTACCCGTGGCGTACGCCGGAATGCACGGCACGGGGCCGTTCGGGGACCTGGCCCGCGAACAACTGGCCCAGGCCGGCATCGAGCTGGTGCAGCCGGCCCTGCCGGACGCGGACACCGGGTTCAGCGTCGCCCTGATCGACCCGACCGGAGAACGCACCTTCGCCACGAGCGTCGGCGCGGAGGCGCGGCTCGGACCGGCGGACCTGGCGCGGGTCGACCTGCGACCCGGGGACGTCGTGTACGTCTCCGGGTACAGCTTGGCCTACCCGTCCAACGGCACGGCGCTGGCGGCCTGGCTACCGACGATCCCCCCGGAGGTCACCGTCGTCGTCGACCCGGGTCCGCTGGTCGCCGAGATCCCCGCAACCGTCCTCGCGTCGGCCTGGGAACGCGCCGACTGGTGGAGTTGCAACGAACGGGAGGCGCGGATTCTCACCGACCACGCCGACCCGCAGGCAGCTGCCGCGTCGCTCGCGGCGCGCAGCGCGCGTGCCCGGGTGGTGGTCCGTACCGGGCCGCAGGGCGCCGTCCTCGCCACGGCCGGCCAAACCCTGCGTGTGCCGGCCTTCCCGGTGACCGTTGTGGACACCAACGGTGCCGGAGACGCCCACGTGGGCGCCTTCGTCGCGGCCCTCGTGCACGGTCTCGACCCGGTCCAGGCCACCCGTCGCGCGAACGCCGCCGCGGCGCTGGCCGTCACGCGGCAGGGACCGGCAACCGCGCCCACCGCCGTGGAGGTTGACGAGTTGCTGGCGAGAACCCCAAGCGGGTGACCGCACGCCTCGCGGGCTGAACGCCGAGCGACGCCTTGGTCCGCCGAGTCCAGTCGTCGGTCAGCACTTCGATCTCCCCTGCCGCCAGGCCATCGAGTGCAGCACGGGCGATGTCGGCCGGGTCGCTCGTGAAACCGTCGTACCCGCTGCCCATCTCGGTGTCGATCGCGCCGGCGCGGACGCCGACGACCCGCGTGCCGCTGGCGGCCAGCTCGAGCCGGATGCCGTTGGTCGTCGCCCACCCACGGCGCAGCGATCGCAGCACCAGCGGCAATCCCGCTTATGCGCACGACCGGCCACGCGAGGTCCTGTCACGCGGAAACGAACAAATTGATCATCGTGCGAGCTTCGCCTTCTATACCAGGTCTTGCGGGTTAGCGGCCCGCCTGACTCGGCGCACCCGCGCGCCTCGTCGGCCCCCACGTCAGAGGTCGTCGCGCCGGTCCTGCGGCGACTCTAGATCCTCCGACGGTGATTGCGGCTTCTTCTTCCGCATGAACCCGGACTGCACCAGCCAATAAACGATGGCCGCCGCGAGGAGGAGGACCAGGAAGACGCATGCTATGCCCCCGGTGATTCCCATACCGCGAAATTATCGTGTCGCGCACACCGGGGGACCCGGTTCTCGGGACTACTCGATCAGGTGAACAGCGCTCGAGCATCACCAGCTGGATCATGGGCATCCTCGCGTGGTGAGTGTGGCCCCGCACGGGTTGGTGCGGGCCACACTTCGTTCAGGTCGCCACTACTCCGACAGCCGCAGGTCCCGGGTGGGGTCGCCGACTACCAGGCAGAGCTCTCACATGCCCTGTCGTAAACGGGGTAGTCGTTCCCGAAGTCGTCTTCCCAGTAGCCGCTCACCACAGTGCACCACTGCTGGTTGCCGCTCTGATTCGTTCCGACAGCGGTGTCGCTGATGTGCGGTGCCGTGTAGCCAGTCGAGGAGTAACCCCGCTCGGCGCCGTTCATCGTAAGCGTCACTTCGATCTTGGCATAGGCGTACGGGCTGCAGTAGATGTGGCCGGTCGCGTAGACATTCGGGCTCCTGTACCAGGGCACGTCCGCGCTCGCGTAGCAAGAGGCTGCGACGGCCTCCTGGCTACCGACTTGCGCCTGGGCGGTGCCAGGCGCACCAACTATGGCGACCGCCGCCCCCATAGCGATGATGCCCGACGCTACTTTCTTGATCACTCGCTGTCTCCTCTCGATCAGCCGACGGTGATCAGCCTATCGGGCCGTGAGGAGTCTGTGGGCCCCGACTGTCTACTAGGGAGTCTCGGATGTCCTTTATGGATCGACAGGGTGGGGGCGCGACACGTCATCCGAGGCCGCCACGAAGGGCCGGGTTCTCGCGTCAACGCCCGGTCCGTAGGCGACCTGCTCCACGCGTACGCTCCACACGTCGTTGGCGACTCCGCCAGCGAGCGGCTCGATGCGAGCGACGCCCCCAACCCCTGGGAAGAACATGGAGCAAGGTACCCGTGACGAGATGATCGGCCGCCTGGCGGAGGCGATCGGGTCCGTCGCGGTCGCGCACCCGACACGGGTCGCCATCGACGGACCGCCCGCCGCCGGCAAGACCACCCTCGCCGACGAACTGGCCGCCGTCCTGCGCGAACAGGGCCGCCACACCATCCGGGCGACGATCGACGATTTCCTCTTCCCCCGCGCGCAGCGCTATCGACGCGGCGAGTTCTCGGCTGAAGGCTGCTACTTCGACACCCACGACCACGCGGCGCTGAACCGGGTCCTGCTCGATCCGCTCGGCCCGAGCGGCGACCGACGCTTCCAGCTCGCGGTCTACGACCGCACCGCGGACACCACGCTGTCCCCCGTGGTCACGACTGCCCCCGCCGACGCCGTGCTGCTCTTCGACGGCGTCTTCCTCATGCGCCCGGAACTGATCCATCGGTGGGACCTGCGCGTCTTCGTGTCGACCGCGCTCGAGAAGACCGTCGATCGCGCCGTCATCCGAGAGCACCGGGTAGCGTCTCGGGCCGACGTCGAACGGCGCTGGCGCGAGCGTTACATCCCCGCCCAACTGCTCTACTTCGCCACGGCCCACCCAACCGATCACGCCGACATCATCGTTTACCACGACGAACCCCGGCAGCCGGTCTGGCAGACGCGAACCCAGTGACCGGCCGGACGAGCACGCTCTTGACGCATGAGACGGTGGCAGCCCGGTCGAGCCGGGCCGCGCCCGTGGGGGGACGCCTCTCCGCTCACTGGCCGTCCCAAGCCACAGCCCCGAGCGGACGTCGGCAGAAGCGGACGTCGGCCGCTCACCCACTGTCCGACGACGCTGATATGTTCAGCGCCCTGACCGGTGCTGGAGAAGGCTTTGGGGGCACACGTGGCTGAGGTGGCACTGCGGCCGGTTGACGACTCCGACCTCGACGCCCTGTACGAACAGATGCGGGATCCCGAGTCGGTCCGGATGGCCGCCTTCGTGGCCGAGAATCCCGACGACCGGACCGCGTTCGACGTCCACATGGCGAAGATCAGGACGTCCCGCGACGTGACCATCCGCGCGGTCACCCTCGATGGACGGCTCGTCGGGAGTGTCGGCAGCTTCGTCGTTGACGGCGATACCGAGGTCACGTACTGGATCGACAGGTCCTTCTGGGGGCAGGGCATCGCCGGCCGAGCGCTCGCCCTGCTCCTGGAGTCGATTCACGTCCGGCCCCTGTTCGCCCGCGCCGCGAGCGACAACGTGAGATCGCTCAAGGTGCTGCACCGGGCAGGATTCACGACCATCGGCACAGAGACCTCGTTCGCCAATGGGCGGAATGCGCAGATCGAGGAAACCATCCTGCGTCTCGACCAGCCGTGAAGACCGCGCCCTCCCAGGTGTCGAGCGCAGAGAGACAGACGTGATCTCGGCAGAGCCGTGAGCGGCTGGGGGGGGGGAAGCGACGAACCGCCGCGGCGGCGTCAGCGGGCCGACCCGCCGTACGGGTCGTGGCTGAGCTGCTGGATGCCGCCCTGCGGGGGTCCGCTGTACGGGCCGGGGAACCCGTCGGCCGGCGGCCTCGCGTGCAGCACCGCGGTCGGTGCGTCGCTCATGCCCGCTCCGGCCGGCGCCGTCAGCTGAGTCGCCCCGTGCGGAGCCGGCATGTCCGGCGTGTTCCGGCGGCGGTGCACCAGCAGGGCCAGTGCGCCCAGGCCCACGGCGACCAGCAGGCCGCCCAGGATGAACGGCAGCGAACCGCTGCCTTCGTCGCTGACCGCGACGAGGGCGGGGGGTGCCGTCGCGGCCACGGTGGTCTCCGGCTCGGGAGCGTCGTCCGCCGCCACCGTCGCGATGGGCGACGGCGGGGTCGTGGCGGGCGCGGCCACGGCGGCCAACGTCAGCCGCACACTCACCGTGTCACCGGCGGAGCCCGGTACGGTCGTACGGGTGGTGCGGTAGCCGTCCAGGGCCGCGACGACCGTGATCCGGCCCTCGGCGATCGTCTTGCCGGCGCCCGACTTGATCGAGAACCGGCCGCTCCGGTCGCTCGTCGTACGGTATTCGTGCCCCGCGCTGTCCCGGACGGTCAGGGCCACGCCGCCGACCGCCTCGCCGTTGGTGTCGCGAACCTGGCCGGACACCCCGTCCACCTCGGACGATGGCTCTTCCGCACCGGGTCGCGGCGCGCCCGGTTGCGACGTGCCCCCGCCGGGCTGCGACGTGCCCGGGCCGTGGATGTAGACCATCTTGTAGTCGAAGCTGTTCTGCCCGTCGAGCCGTACGGCGACCGAGATGTTGAGACCGAGGGTCTCGCCCGCGTTCACCTGGGGCGCGACGACGGTGGCCTGGAAGTCCTGGCTCTGGCCGGGTTTGAGGTTCGGCTCCGCCCGGCAGCCGGTGGTGCACCGCAAACCGCCACTCACCACCACGATGGCCGTTTCGGCCCCGCTCCCGTTGTTCGTGACGCGGAACTGGACGCGAACCTTGTCGCCGGGCTTCACGTTCTCCGCCGACACGCTCAGGATGTTGATGGGTGCCGGGGCGCCCGCCACGGGCGCCGCGGACACCGCGAGGGTCCCCATGGCCAGCGCGGTCAAGGCAACAGCCCGGGCCCACCGGGCGCCTGAGCGCGTCGTCACTTCCTACCACCCTTTCCATGGGCAGGCGACATCGGCCGATGACGCCGCGGGACACTATGCCCTGTCGGCGCTGGGTTGCGCGACTCGCGGGCCCCTACGGGCCTCTCGCAGAAGGACCTCGCGCCGGGCGCCGCTTGATATCCGGCCTGGTGACCGCCGTACGTCTGCGGGCGGACGGCTACGTGCCGAGGAGGGTGAGCCTCGGCCTCGGCGGTCGCCCTTCTCGTCGCCGGCCTTGGGCTCCGGAACCTCTTGGCGTGGGTTCTGGTGACCACTCCGACCGCCGACGCCCCAACCAGGAGCCTCAGCCCGTCGTTGACCGGTCCGGGCTCGAGTCGCCGCGAGGGTACTTGCGCCCGCGCCGCGAGGAGCGAGATCATCACGCATGCTCGACCCCTCGCCCGAGGACGACAGAACTTCACCCAGGGTTTCCACGCCGCACTTCGTGGGCCGTGATCGGGAGATGGCGGCGCTCCGGGCCGCCCTGACCCGGCCACCGGCGATCGTGCTGGTGGAGGGCGAGGCGGGAATCGGGAAGAGCCGACTGCTGCGGGAGTGGTTGGCCGCGCCGGACCGCCGCACCGCCCTGGTCTCGGTGTGCCCACCGCTTCGCGAGTCGCTGACGTTGGGGCCGATCGTCGACGCGTTCCGTGGGATCGACCGCCCGGTGTCGCGATTGCCGCTCACCGCGCTTGCGGGTGCGTTACGGCCGCTGTTCCCTGAATGGTCCGCGGACCTGCCGCCCGCACTGCAGCCCTTGGACGACGCGAAGGCGGCACGGCATCGCCTGTTCCGCGCCCTGGAGGAGCTGCTGCGGGCTCTGCGTGTCGACGTTCTCGTGCTCGAAGACGCTCACTGGGCCGACGAGGTGACCTTGGAGTTCCTGCTGTTCGTCACCTCCCGGCAGCAATCGGACGGGCCAAGCCTCGTGATCTCCTATCGGCCGGAGGAGGTGGACACCGGGTCGCTGTTGCTGCGGCTGACGTCCCGCCTGCCCGCCGGCGTGACCCAGCTGAGGATCGCCCTGGCGCCGATGCGACCCGACGACACGGCAGCGCTGGTGTCCTCGATGCTGGACGGCAACCCGATCTCGCAGGAGTTCGCGACGTTCATGCACGAGCGGACCGGTGGCGTTCCGCTGGCGCTGGAGGAGTCGGTTCGCCTCATGTGCGACCGCGCCGACCTCGTCTTCCGCGACGGGCAGTGGGTCCGGCTGAAGCTGCGCGAGCTACGGGTGCCGCCGACGGTGCGCGACTCCACCAGAGAACGGGTGAGCCGTCTGTCGCCGACGGCGCAGCAGGTGCTACGAGCCGCGGCCACGTTGGCGCAGCGGTCGTCGGTGGCGACGATCGCGATGACCGCCGGCCTGTCACCCGCTGCGTGTCGAGACGCCATCGCGGAGGCCGCCGATGCCGGCGTTCTGGACACGGACGACCGCGGCCAGTGGCGATTCCGGCATGTGCTGGCCGCCACGGCCGTCTACGAAGCGATCCCCCTGACCGACCGCAGACACTTCCACCTGCTGGCCGGCCGGGCCCTGGAGAACATCCACCCGCCGCCTGTCGCGCGCCTCGCCCACCACTTCCGGGAGGCGGGCGAGACGCAGTCCTGGGCGCGCTACGCCGAGCAGGGTGCCGAGCTGGCCATCGCCTCGGGTGACCACACCAAGGCGGTCGACCTACTGGTCGATCTGTTGTCGTGGGCCGTGTTGCCGCCGGCGGACCGGGCGCGGGTCGCGCGCATCGCCGGAGTCGCCGCACTGGGCCGTCGTGAACCGGTCGACGAGGTCCACCACCGCGTGATCCGTACCCTGCGCGCGGTGCTGGAGACCCCCGGTCTCTCCGCCCGCCAGCAGGCCGAGATCCGCAACCCCCTGGGTCGGCTCCTGATCACCGCGGGCGAGGCGCAGGCCGCGCTCGGCGAGCTCGAGCAGGCGGTGGCCAGCCTCGACCACGACCCGGTCGAGGCGGCCCGGGCGATGACCTACCTCGGGTGGGCCTACGCGGGACCGTGGCCGGCGTCGACCCATCGGCGTTGGCTGGACCGCGCCGCTGAACTCGCCGCCGAGGTCGACTCTCCCGCAGAACGGCTGAACCTGGCCGGCAACCGGGCCGCCGCGTTGCTCATGCTCGGCGACGAGGAGGCCTGGGACGTCGTCGCCGCCCTGCCTGTCGACGGCAGGACCTCGGCGGAGCGTCTCGACGTGGCCCGTATCCACGCGAACGTCGGGACCGGCGCGCTGATCTGGGGTCGGTACGCCGACGCGGAGAAGCACCTCGCCGTGGCCATGCGCCTCGCCGAGGCCGAGCAGGCGTCCCGGTTGCACCACAACGTTCGACTCGAACAGGCCAACCTGGCGTGGCTCACCGGCCGGTGGGAGGGTCTGGCGGAGCGAAGCGCGGCCCTCGCCGACGCCGACCGGGACCGGCCGGCGCACTACCTCGGCAGCATTCGCCTCGCGGCCCGGCTGGCCGCCGCAGCCGGACGGCGGCGCGCTGCGGAGGAGCAGTTCCGGCTGGTCCTGGAGGAGTCCGCCCGTCTCGGCGCCGCCGACGACACGATGGAGGCCGCCGCGGCGCTGGCCAGGCTGTGGCTGACGGACGGAAACAGCGGCCGGGCGCTGCAGGTCACAAACGAGCCGATGGACACCGTCCGGAGAAAAGGCATCTGGGTCTGGGCGACGGACCTCGTCCCCGCCCGGATCGAGGCGCACCTCGCCGCAGGCGACCGTGCGGCCGCGACACGCCTGAGCGTTCAGTTCGCCAGAGGACTGCGTGGTCGTACGGCGCCTGCGCCTCGCGCCGCCCTCGCCGTGTGCCGTGCCCTGCTGCTGGCCGCGGCCGGAGACCACTCCCGCGCGGCGGCGGCATACGATCGGGCGGCGCGCGCCTGGAGCGCGTTGCCGCGCCCCTACGACGCCATGCTCGCCCGCGAGCGTCAAGCCGAGGCGCTCATCGCGGACGGCCAGGTCGAGCACGGCCGGGGGCTGCTGGCCACACAGTACGAGCACCTGTTCAGGCTCGGAGCCCGCGGCGACGCGGACCGGGTCGCACAGCGCCTTCGCGAACACGGCGCCGAGGTTCCCCGACTGTGGCGCGGCGGTCGACGGGGCTACGGTGACCAGCTCTCACCTCGTGAGCTCGATGTGGTCCAACTGGTTGTCGCCGGCAAGACGAACCGGGAGATCAGCCGGATCCTGGCCAAGTCGCCGGCCACCGTGGATCAGCAGCTGCGTGCGGCGATGCGCAAGTTGAAGGTGACCTCCCGCACCGCGCTCGCGGTCAAGGCGGTGGAGGCCGGGGTGTTCGCGGAAGAGGAAACGCTCGGCGACGCGTCGTGAAAATTGACGTATCCGCCGGATAGCGAGGATCCCTCGGTCCCGCCGAGCATGACCCCATGATCCATAGCCCTGGGGCGATGCATGCCTGAGCGTTCTGTCGCGCGCGACGACGCCGCCGTCGCGCACCCGCCACCACCCGAGCTGTCCCGCGAGCCGCGTGTCAACGCCCCCGACGCCCCCGACGCCGACGGTGCCGACGACCCCGAGAGCCACGACCCCTACCAACCCCTGTAGGCCGAAGGACCCCACATGAGACTCAAAGCCCTCGCGGCTTCGCTGGCCGTAGCGGTCGGCCTGAGCATGATCCAACCGCCACCGGCGTCCGCCGCTGAGCCGGATCCCGGCCCCACCGCCAGCAAGATCGCGTCGAACCTGAAGGACCGCTTCCGCACGCAGCCGGCGTCCGACTTCTGGATCAGGTTCGACACCAACGCCGACCTCGGGCCGGCCAAGAAGATCACCGACTGGGCCGCTCGCGGCCGGTTCGTCTACGACGCGCTGACCGCGGCGGCGCAGAAGTCCCTGGCCTCCGTGGCCACCGACCTCGACCGGGCGGGCGTCAAGTACACCTCCTACCCGATCGCCAACGCCGTGCTCGTCAAGGGGGGCACCGAGAAGCTCGCCCTGGACGTCGCCTCGAAGGTGCAGGTCGCCGAGATCCACGCGACGCCGCAGGTCGCGCTGGTGGAACCCGTGGACCAGCAGAGCCCCGCTGACAGGGCTGCCCGCCCCGCCGCCGCGAAGGCCGCCGAGGAAGGCCTCGTCTCGTGGGGTCTGGAGGCCATCCACGCCCCCGAGGCCTGGGCCATGGGCGCCACCGGTGCGGGCATCACCGTGTCGAACCTCGACTCGGGTGTCCAATTCGACCACCCCGCCCTGGCGCACCAGTACCGGGGCACGAAGCCCGACGGCACCGTCGACCACAACTACAACTGGATGGCCACCCGGGGCACGTGCGCGGGCGCGCCGTGCGACGACAACGGGCACGGCACGCACACCATGGGCACCATGGTCGGCGACGACGGCACCAACCACGTCGGCGTCGCCCCGGACGCGCAGTGGATCGCGACGAACGGCTGCTGCGACAGCACCGGCGTCGAGTCGCTGCTGCGGTCCGGCTGGTGGCTGCTCGCCCCGACCGACGTCCAGGGGAACAACCCCGACCCGTCCAAGCGCCCCCATGTCATCAACAACTCGTGGGGCCAGACCGCCGAGCACGCCTTCGACGACTTCTTCCGGGCCATCGACGAGGCCTGGAGCGCCGCCGGCATCTTCAGCGTCTGGTCGTCGGGCAACACCACGCCGTACGCGGCCTGCGACACCGTCTCCTCGCCCGGCTCCGCCGAGAGCGCCTACTCCGTCGGCGCCTACTCGTCGGACGGCACGCTCGCGTCGTTCTCCCGCAAGGGCGAGGGTGAGGGTGACCGGATCAAGCCCGAGATCTCCGCTCCGGGCGACGCCGTCCGTTCGTCCTACCCGAACGACAGCTACACCGAGATGTCCGGCACCTCGATGGCGGCCCCCCACGTCGCGGGCGCCGTCGCGGCGCTGTGGAGCTACGACCCGACCCTCATCGGGCAGGTCGAGCAGACCCGCCGCCTGCTCGCCGAGTCGGCCGTCGACGTCGACGACACCGAGTGCGGCGGCACCGCCGCGTTCAACAACAAGTACGGCGAGGGCCGGCTGGACCTCGTCCGCCTGCTCGAGCTCGCACCGCGGCAGGGCGGCACCCTCACCGGTGTCGTCACCGCCGACGGCGCCCCGGTCCCCGCCGCCGAGGTGACGATCAGCGGACCGTTCAGCCGGTCGATCGGCACCGACAAGGACGGCCGGTTCACCACGAACCTCCCGGTCGGCGACTACCAGCTCAGCACCAAGGTCTTCGGCTACCTGACCGCGACCGCCAACGTCACGATCTCCCTCGGCCAGGACACCTCCGTCACGCTGCCGCTCACGGCCGCCGCGAGGCACGACATCAGCGGCAGGGTCGTCGACGACAAGAAGCAGCCCGTGCCGAACGCCGACGTCTCCGTCAAGGACACGCCGCTGAAGCCGGTACGCACCGATGCCAACGGCGCGTTCACGATCACCGCTGTCCCCGAGGGCCGGTACGCGCTGAACGTCACGCCCAACGCCTGCTTCTCGCCCGCGACGGTCCCGCTGACCGTCGGCGCGCAGAACGAGTCGCCGGAGATCCCCGTCGGGCTCGTCGTCGACAAGGGCGGCTACAGCTGCGCCGTCTCCGACGGCGAGTACCTGCGCGGCACCGACCCGGTCGCGTTCACCAGCGGCGTGTGGGCGACGGTGAAGCTGCCGTTCCCGATCGCGCTCTACAACGGCAGCCACGACACGCTCGGTGTCGGCCTGCGCGGCGTGATCTCCCCTGACCCCAGCACCGGACCCGGCAGCGGCGGTGCGGGCATCTTCCCGTTCTACGTCCAGACCCCCGTCGAGTTCGCCCCCGGCGGAGGAGTCTTCACGGCGGCCACCAAGGTCAACGGCGAGGACGCCTTCGTCGTCGAGTACCGCAACGCCAAGCTCTGGGCCTATCCGACCCGGACGGAGTACACCGAACCGGTCAGCTTCTCGGCCACGCTCACCCGCTCCGGGACCGTCATCTTCGGCTACGGCGACGGCGTCGGAGCCGACGACCCGGTGACCGCCGGCGCCCACGCCGTCACCGGCATCCAGGGTTGGGCCGGCGTCGACGGCATCCGCTTCTCCGACAGCGCACCGGTGCTGCGCGACGGCATGATCGTCACCTACGACATGCCTGACTTCGGGTACCTCGACGCGACCGTCGTCGACCAGAACGACGGGCTGCCGGTGGCCGGGGCCAAGGTCTCGTTCTCGAACAAGACCGGGCTCGTCGAAACCGTCACGACCAACGGGACCGGCGTCGTGCATCGCCAACTTCCGGTCGGCGACTACACCATGACGGTGGACGCGCCGAACTACACGACCGCGGCATACCCCTTCTCCCTCGACAAGCTCTACGCGAACGCCAAGATCGACGCGCGGCTGACCACGGGGGTCGCCGGCCTGAAGGGCGACGGCCTCGACGCGCTGTTGGGCACCGACCAGAACGGTGTGGGCTCGCTGACGCTGACCAACACCGGCTCCGCCCCGCTCACGTACAACCTGGGTGAGGCCGCGCGCCACCCCGAGCTTGACGCCGCGGGCGCCACCGCGCGCACCGGGAAGGGTGCGGACAGCAGCATCGACCTCACCGCGTGGAAGACCGGTGCGAGCGGCATGAAGCCGTCGAACGTCGACGGCAAGGCGGCCACGGCGAGCGCCGCGGAGGCACAGGCGGCCGGCAAGGTCGGCCCGACCTCCGGCGGTGACGTCATCACCCGGATCGCCATCCCGGGCAAGATCGAGCAGAAGGAGCCCTCCGGCATCGGGTACGACGGCGACGTCTGGGTCCACGACTACAACGCGCGGACCAACACCGCGTACACGGTGACGGGCAAGCCGACCGGGAAGGTCTTCGACGCGTCGTGGAATCCCGCGTACCGGGCGTTCGACATGGCGCTCGACACCAGGACCGGTGACATGTGCCAGATGGAGGACAGCCCGGCCAGCTACATCCACTGCTTCGACCGCACGACCGGGAAGGAGACCCGGCAGATCAAGGGTGACTGGTCCACGCTGCAGCTGACCGGGCTCGCCTACAACCCGGCGGAGGATGTGTTCTACGTCGGCGGCCGGGCGAACGGCATGATCGGCACCGTCGCCGGGACGTCGCACGACAACCCGGGCGCGCTGCTGTCCTTCTGCGCCCCGCCACTGCCCGAGGTGATGGGCCTGGCCTACAACCAGGCGTCCGACACCATCTGGTACACCGACCTCACCTCGAACCGGCCCACCCGTCTGCTGCAGGTCGACCCCGACGACTGCTCGCTGGTGAACGCGTGGTGGTTCCCCGGCCAGAAGGCGGGCCAGGGCGGCGGCCTCGAGACCGACTCGACCGGGGCGCTGTGGGCGGCGGACCAGGTCGCCGACGACGTCGTGCTGGTCGACGTCGAAGACGACCTGCTCACCGACCTGCCCTGGTTGTCGCTCTCCTCGACCGGCGGCACCCTCGCCCCGGGTCAGTCGACGACCGTCAAGGTCTCGATCTCCTCGAAGGACGCCAAGCCCGGAGTCCTCGGCGCGAACATCGTGGTCAGGTCCGACTCCGGACGGCAGTCCAAGACCTACGTCCCGGTGACGCTCACGACCTCGAAGTACCAGGTCGGCGTCAACGCCGGTGGCCCGAAGGTCACCGACGGCTCCGGCTACACCTGGTCCGGCGACCAGGCCACCCGCGACGGGGCGTGGGGCTACGAGGGGAAGACGAAGGTCGCCACCACGAAGGCCGCGATCGCAGGCACGACGGACGACACCCTGTTCCAGTCACAGCGCACCACGGCGGACAAGCAGTTGTTCTACCGCTTCCCCGACGCACCCAAGGGCACCTACGCGATCGATCTCGGGTTCGCCGAGATCGAGAAGGTGGCCAAGGGCAAGCGGGTGTTCGACGTCGTCGTGGACGGATCGCTGACGGAGTACGCGTACGACACGGCCGCGGCCGTGGGGCCGGACACCGCCGACTGGCGCACCGCCGTCGTGACGCACGAGGGCGGCCCGCTGACGGTGGAGCTGCGCGGATCGAAGGGTCTGAAGCCGCCGAGCATTGCCGCGCTGCGTGTGACGCTCGACCCGCGGGCGGAAACGGCGGAGCCGGAGCCCCAGCCCGAGCAGCCGGACCCGGGCCCCGTGCCGGTGGCCCCCGCCGGTCGCTCGTACTCGGTGAAGGTGACCGACGGGCTCTACCGCCAGGGTACGGAGGAGTCCGGGTGGCACGGCGATGACGTCTGCGGCGTGCTGTGGTTCGACTCCAGCTTCCTGTTCCCGTTCTACGACACGGCCTGGGACGGCGTGTGCGTGACGACGAACGGCACGCTGGTCTTCGACCGCGCCAGCACGCTGGGGAACAACACGGCGCTGCCGTCGCCGTACCCGATCGACGCGATCTACCCGCTCTGGGACGACCTCGTCGTCGACGACGAGGCGGGCATCTACTTCGGCAGGACCGAGGTGGACGGCCTGACCGCTGAGGTCATCGAGTGGCGCGACGTCGCCTTCTACAGCGACCGGACGGCTCGCGTGAGCTTCTCGGTCACCCTGATCGCGGACGGACGGATCCAGATCGGGTACGGCGACGGCGTCGGCGGCGACAACCCGCTCACCCGGGGGTCCTCGGCGACTGTGGGAGTGGAGAGCCTGACGCGCAACCCCGCGAGCCAGCACTCCTTCAACCAGCCCGTCCTGAAGGCCGGACTGGGGCTGGAGTACACCCTCCCGGCCGCCGGCACGATCGAGGGCACGGTCACCGACGCCAACGACGGCAAGCCCGTCGAGGGCGCGATCGTCACGCTCGGGGGCCCGGCCGGTGAGCGGGTCATCACGACCGACGTGAAGGGTCGGTGGAAGGCTCAGGCGCTGGTCGGTGAGAACACCGTGCAGGTGTCGGCGCCGAACTACGTCACCGCCAGCCACCCCGTGACCATCGCGAAGAAGGATCAGGCCGAGGTGGTCGACACGGCGTTGACCACGGGCGTCGCCACCGTCACCGCCGGGGAGCTCGACTGGCTCGTCGGCCCGGACCAGAAGGCGACGGCCGACGTGACCGTGACCAACAGCGGCTCCGCCCCGCTCGAGGTGCGCGTCAGCGAGCAGAAGCGCACCAGCGACGGCGGGCACGAGGCCGCCGACCTTCCGTGGCTGGCCCTCACGGGCGCGGCCGCAACCGGCACGGTCACGCTCGCGGCCGGCGAGTCCACCACGGTCACCGCGACGGCGGACAACGCGGACGTCGAGCCCGGCGTGCTCGTCGGTGACCTGCTCGTGGCGTCGAACGCCGGCAAGGGCGAAGCCCAGCTCAAGCCGGTCCGCCTGGCGACCTCGGCCTACTGGAGGGGCGTCGACGTCGGCGGATCCGGGTACGTCGGTGCCGACGGCTTCGTGTGGTCTCCCGACCAGGAGCTCGGCAAGCGGCCGTGGGGCTACGTCGGCGGCAAGGCCCGTACCACCAAGGCCGACATCGCCGGTACCGAGGACGACGCGCTGTTCCGCACCCAGCGGACCGGCGAGACGTTCAGCTACGTGTTCAAGAACGCCCCCGCCGGGACGTACCGGATCGGCCTCGACTTCGCCGAGATCGAGAAGGTCAAGGCCGGCAAGCGTGCCTTCGATGTCCTGGTCGACGGCAAGGTCGTGCTCTACGACCACGACGTGCAGGCGAAGGTGGGTGCGCTGACCGCGGACATGAACACGGTCACCGTCGAGCACACCGGCGGCGATCTGAAGATCGAGCTCAGCCGCGAGAAGGGCGAGGGCGACCCGATCCTCAACGCCCTGAGGATTCAGGAGGACCCGCGCCGCTGAGCTGACCGCGCCGATCCGTTGACAGTGGTCAGAGCCTCCTCGGGAGACATCGCCGGGGAGGCTCTGACCACGACCACCAAACAGCACGCCCTCGGCGCCCGACCGGCGGCGGGTTGCGCGACGTCACCTCGACCGGCCGGGAATTCGTGGACGATACAGTCCATCGATCCGCAAAATCGGAGAAGGTCGCCGGAAGAGCACACGCCGTGACTGCCGCAGGGCACGCTGTCGCCGCCGAGGCCACCGCCGCCCGGCTAGGTTTGCCGGCAGGGGCCATGCCAGCATAGTGTGGACGCGATGGTCCAGTTAACGTATGCCGGAGTGCAGGCGACCACGCCCCCACCGAGGCGAATCTCATCACCAGGGCACCCGCTGACCACGACGCCGTGGGCGGGTGCCCCATCGACATCCACCGGCCGATCGGACGCACCGACGGCAGCGGGATCCCGGCCGTCCGGCCGCAACGGGAGCAGGGGCGCATGGCAGTGATCACACGCGGTTTCGGCGGCCGCAGACGCGACGACGCCGATCTCCCACCCGGCCAGTACCGCACGGACGACTTCCCGGTGCTGTCGGCGGGACCGACCCCGCGCATCGGACTCGACGAGTGGGAACTCGCCGTCGTCACCGAGACCGGCGAGCGGAGCACGTGGTCATGGGCGGAGTTCACCGCCCTTCCCGCCGACGAGCCGACCGTCGACATCCATTGCGTCACGCACTGGTCGAAGTTCGGCACGCGCTGGCGGGGCGTCTCGGTGGACACGCTGCTGGGCGACGTCGAGACCGCGGCCGAGTACGTCGTCGCCCACTGCTACGGCGGCTACACCACGAACCTCCCGCTCGAGGACCTTCTCGACGGCCGAGCCTGGGTGGCGTACGAGTTCGACGGCGAGCCGCTGGCACCGGTGCACGGCGGTCCGGCTCGTCTCCTCGTTCCCCACCTGTACTTCTGGAAGAGCGCGAAGTGGCTGCGCGCTCTGGAACTGCGTCTCGACGACGAGCCCGGGTTCTGGGAGACCGCCGGCTACCACAACTACGGTGACCCATGGCGCGAGCAGCGGTACCGGGCAGACTGACCTGGCAGCCGGCGACCGTCACGGCCACCCGGGCGGAGACGGCGACGGCACGGACCCTGGTCCTCGACGTCGAGGGCTGGACGGGTCACGTGCCGGGCCAGCACGTCGACGTCCGGCTGACAGCTCCCGACGGCTACACGGCGCATCGCAGCTACTCGATCTCGTCGGCCCCGAGGCCCGGCCGTCTTGAGGTGACCGTCCAAGCCGTGCCCGACGGGGAGGTCTCGCCGTACCTCGTCGACGTTGCCGAGCCGGGTGACCAGCTCGAGATCCGTGGGCCACTCGGCGGCTGGTTCGTACGCCCACCCGGCGATCCGCGCCCGGCGTTGCTGGTCGGCGGCGGGTCGGGAGTGGCGCCCCTGATGTCCATGGTGCGTGCGGCGACGGCGCCCACCAGGCTGCTCTACTCGACCCGATCCCCGTCGGACGCACTGTTTACGGCGGATCTCGCAACCGCAGCAGCCGGAGGCGACGGTCGCGTCGCCGTCACTCACGTCTACACCAGGGTCACCCCCGCCGGCTGGCCGGTGCCACCCCGACGACTGGACGCGGACGCCCTGGCCCGCGTCGCCTGGCCGCGCGATGCCGACGCCGTGGCGTTCGTCTGCGGGCCCACCGGATTCGTCGAGACCGTGGCCGACCTACTCGTCGGCGTCGGCCACAACCCCGCGAACATCCGCACCGAGCGTTTCGGACCCACCGGAGGATGACCATGTCGACCACCAACGTCGGAGCGGACGAGCCACCCTGGGTGGACGGTAACGCCCTCGCCGGACCGCTCGGCGAGATCCTGGGGACCGACCTCACCGTCGCCGAGCTCACCTGCGCCGGCTGCCGGACGACCCGTCCGCTGGCCGCGATGCGCGTGTTCAACCGGGCGCCCGGCCTCGTCGCCCGATGTCCCGGCTGCGAGCACGTCGTCATGTGCCTCGTGCGCACGGCGGGGCGGGCCCTGGTCGACCTGCGTGGGTCGCTCGTCATCAGCCTCTCGGTGCCGAATTCCTGATCACCGAGAATCCGGTCGACCGCGGTGAACCGGATGACGTCGACGTCTCCGACGTCGATCAGGCAACAGTTCTAGGCGGGACCTGCCTGCCACCTCATCCGACCCGACCGGGCACTGCCGGGTCGCTGACCAGACCCGAGATTCAGGAGGAAACGTGGCGGACAACGCCGAGGACATGATCACGCTGAGCAGCGTCGAGAAGGATGCGGATGGCTCGAACCTGTCGGTAGCCGCCCCGCCCGACGCAGGAGACTTCGTCATCACCAACAACAGCGCGCTCGGCATCTACGAGGCCGCGGTAGGGGGCCGGACAGCCGCAGGGCTGGTCTACAACACGGTCGGCAGCCGCGTCATCCTGTCGGCGACGTCCGTGTTCCCCGAGTTCCGGGGGAAGGGAGTAGCCACCAGGCTCATCGGTGGCGTCCTCGACGAGCTGCGCAGGCAGGGCAAGACCGCTACCGTGACGTGTCCGTTCGCGGCGGCATTCGTCGATGCCCATCCGGAGTATGCCGACGTCCTGGACCCGGCGTTCCCTCGGTCGCACACCGCCGGGCAGAGGCATTGAGCAGGCGTCGTCGCGTCTGAACACCGGTCCGGGCGAGCTTCCGCCGTCAGTGCGGGCGGGTCCCCCCGATGGCTGCGGGCTGCGGACGCGGACGGGCACGTCCGCAGCCTCACCGGCGTGACCCGGAAGTCGCGTGCCGAGGGCCAGCTGCCGCCGGCCACGACACCGGCCACGCCGTTGACGGTGATCCAGAACCGTTCACCGGATCATCACGAGCGAGCGCGGATGATCGTCTTCCCGGTGAGCCGCTCGGTCGGGTTGAGGGCGGCGACGGCGTCGTCGAGGTCCGCGACCTTGCCGATGTTCGTCCGCAGTCGCCCATCCCGCACCCGCTGGACGATTTCACCCAGTTGGGCGCGATCGGACGTCACGACGAAATCGACCGCCAGGCCGTTCGCGGGCCGCGCCTCGGGCGGCCCGACGACGGACACCAGGGTTCCTCCGGCTCGAATCAGGCCCGCGGACCGCTTCCCGATGGCGCCGCCGATGACGTCGAAAACCAGATCTACTCCACCGACAGCCTCGAGGTCGTCGTTCTCGAGGTCGACGAACTCCCGCGCGCCGAAGTCGAGCGCCTTCTGACGGTCGGCGGCGCGCCCGGTGCCGATGACGTAGGCACCGAACTCGCGTGCGAGCTGGGTCACCATCGAACCGACCGCGCCGGCGGCGCCGTGCACGAGGACGCTCTGCCCCGTCTGAAGGCGGCCGTGCTCGAACAGTCCCTGCCACGCGGTCAGGCCAGAGATCGGCAGGCTGGCGCCGACCGTGAAATCGACGTCGCCGGGCAGCGGCGCGAGGTTGCGTGCCTCGACGGCCACATACTCCGCGAGGGTGCCGTCGCGAGTCCAGTCGGTGAGGCCGAACACCCGCTGTCCCACCGACAGTCCCGTCGTGCCATACCCGAGAGCGGTGACCACTCCGGCCAGCTCGTGCCCGGGAATCGACGGCGTCCGGTCGCGGCCGAGGCGATCGGTCCAGGTCGAGGGCCATGCCATCTCGGTGGGGACGAATCCCGACGCATGAACCTCGACGACGACGTCGTTGATCGCCGGTTCCGGCTCAGGCCGCTCCACCAGCCTCATCCCGGCCGTCCCGGCAGCCTCGTCCGTCACCACGATCGCCTTCATCCGGTACCTCCTTGTATCCAGTCCTCGTCTGCACCTGTCAGGAGGAGCAAGTCCGTTTCCCCGGCATTGGCGGCGCCAGGCCTCCGCGTCCGGGCACGCTGATCGGTAGCGATTGGGGCGGGAGGATGTCACCGGAAGTGGCGGGACGTCCGTCGACATCGGCGCCGGGGACAAGTCGGACAGCTCGTCGCACCGGAGGCACCAGTCGGCGCTCCGAACCTAGTCGCGGAAAAACTGGTCTGTCAAGTCCACTCTTGAGGCGCCAATAGCCGCCGCTGAGTTGACTGGAACCCCAGCTCATCCCGCATGTTGAGACCTCCGACCGAGTCCGAACAGGCCCGCCTTCAGGGTCGTGGCGGTCCAGAAAAGGTGGAGCGTGCGGGAATACAACCGGCCCGGAGAGTGTCTGAATGTGCGTGTCCAGGTGCGCTTCACCTGGTTCCGCCACTTCGCGTCCCGAGGCCGTGATGGGAGAGCTGTGCCCCCGCAGACCCAGTACCACAAGAGCCAGGAAGCCGTTTCGCGGCTCGACCCAGAGCAGTACCGCGTGACCCAGCAGGACGGCACCGAGCGACCGTTCGCCAACGCCTACTGGGACAACCACGAGCCCGGCATTTACGTCGACGTCGTGTCCGGCGAGCCGCTGTTCGCGTCGGTCGACAAGTACGACAGCAACTCCGGCTGGCCGAGCTTCACGAAGCCGATCACGGCGACGAACGTCGTCGAACGCGCAGACGCCAGCCACGGGATGATCCGGACCGAGGCTCGCTCGCGGTACGGGGACAGCCACCTCGGCCACGTCTTCAACGACGGCCCCCGCGACAAGGGTGGGCTGCGCTACTGCATCAACTCCGCGTCGTTGCGCTTCATCCACCTGGACGACCTGGAGAACGCAGGGTACGGCGAATACCGCACGCTGTTCACGAGTGACACCAACACCGGCACCGACGACAAGTAGGGAGACGACGTGACCACCGAGAAGGCGATCCTCGCCGGCGGCTGTTTCTGGGGTATGGAGGAGTTGTTCCGCCGTCAGCCCGGCGTCGTGTCCACGCGCGTCGGCTACAGCGGCGGCGACGTCCCGAACGCCACCTACCGCAACCACGGCACCCACGCGGAGTCCATCGAGGTCGTCTACGACACCGAGAAGACCGACTTCCGCGCACTGCTCGAGTTCTTCTTCCAGATCCACGACCCCTCGACGAAGAACCGTCAGGGCAACGACATCGGCACCAGCTACCGCTCGGCGATCTTTTACACCAGCGACGAGCAGAAGCGGGTCGCCGAGGAGACGATCGCCGACGTCGACGCCTCGGGGCTGTGGCCCGGCAAGGTCGTCACCGAGGTCACCCCGGCAGGCGACTTCTGGGAGGCCGAGCCCGAGCACCAGAACTACCTGCAGACCTACCCCAACGGTTACACCTGCCACTTCCCCCGCCCCGGCTGGAAGCTTCCGAAGCGGGCGACGGCCTGACACCTCCGGCGCGCGGACCCCGGGTCCGCGCGCCGGCCCGGGCCCGAGGCGGTCGGCCTGGACGAGGAGTCGACCCCGAGCGGATGCGGCCCTCTCCGGCGGCGCTCACGACGCTGGCCGAGCGCTCCTGAAGCCCGATTCACGAATGGGACTAGACGGTCCAGGAAAGGCTCGCCCTAACGATGATCTGGCACGGGTTCGCACCACCGTCGACGAAGCTTATGGCGCATCCGTACGCCGTTCGGCACCGGACGCGACACGACCGAGAATGGACTGCACGGTCCCATTCTTCCGACATTATCTAGCGCGCTGGATACACTTGACAGATGAGCGACGAGCAGGTGGCCGCGCCGACGAATAGGCGGAGGATCAGTCAACGGGGCATTGCGACCCGAGAGCGGATCCTCGACGCAGCGAACCGGCTGATGCTCGTACGCGGAGTGAACGCGACAACGCTCGACGACATCCGCCAGGCAAGCCAGACGAGCAAGTCCCAGCTCTACCACCACTTCGCCGACAAGCAGGAGCTCGTCCGCGCGTTGGTCAAATATCGAGGCGCGCTCGTGCTTCAGCGCGAGCGCGCAGGGCTCGAACGACTGAGATCGTTCTCAGGGCTGGTCCGGTGGCGCAACGCGCTGGTCCAGGCCAACTCGCTGAACAACGGCAAGTACGGGTGCGGCCTCGGGTCGATGGCTCTCGAGCTGTCCGACCAAGACGAGCAGGCTCGAACGGTGCTGTCGGAGACGTTCGCGGCGTGGGAGAAGCTGATCAGTGATGGCCTGCACCGGATGCGCGACAGCGGCATACTGCGCCGGGACGCCGACCCGGAGAAGTTGGCCACGGGGTTGATGGCGGCGTTGCAGGGCGGCTACCTGCTGGCGAACGCCGCGCACGACGTCGCACCCATGGAAGTCGCCCTGGACATGGCGCTGGACCACATCAAATCGTTCCTCGTAGAGCCGCCCGGTGAGCCGACCCGCTGATCGGGACCTCCAGCCGTGATCAGCTACGGGTGCGTGCACAGCATCGACCCGCCGGCGGCGCCCGAACCCCGGCCGGCGACTCGTCGTGCGGTCCGTTTCGAGTCCACCCGAGCCGCGGTGGCGACGGGGCACGGACCCCGCGCCTCCGCCGTGATGGACTGTTTAGTCCATATAGCGGCTTGACGCATAACGAGTCCCATTGAGGACCACTTGGGCCTGATCGCTTTTCAGCGCTGACCAACCACCGGTCTGCCATGGCTCACCACGGCCAGAGCGACCCTGTCGGCGAGCGGCGAGTTGGACTATCTAGTCCGTGAAGGCTAGCCTGCGGGGGTACTCGGTCGTGAGGTGATTCGCCTGGCCACAGCCCCCGCTCAACCTGCGGCTCGGCTGCCGCTGGGTCCGTATACCTGGACCGCACTGCTGGATCTAGGAAGGCACAGCTGATGGAAACCGATCAGGATCATGTCGTCGCGTCCGCCCGCGTTGTCCTTCCGGCCACTGAGCGCCGACGCACGGACATGACCACCCGCGACTTCACGTTCGTCGCCGACGAACCGCACAACGGCGCACCCGGCGAAGGCCCGACGCCGACGGAGTACCTGCTGATGGCGCTCGCGTCGTGCACTGCTCAGACGCTGCGGCAGTATGTCGACTACAAGTTCGACACCGCCGGTGACATCACCGTTGAGATCGACTACCACGAGCCCGAGCAGGAAGGCGCGGAGCGTTACCTCCAGCGCACGATCACGCTCAGCGAGGACCCCGACCCCGACGACCTGAAGGTGATGCACGACATCGCCGAGAAATCCCCGGTGACCCTGCTGATTCAGTTCGCGTGGAGCGTGAGGACCGAGTTCGTCGGCCCGCGCTGACATCAGGCCGCTTGCTGCTCGGCGATCACGGCCGTGCAGCAGGCGGTTGCCGTCGCGTCCAAGGCGGCGACAGGGGTTCCGCGGAAGGTGACGTGTGACTGAAACCAGGACCGGCCGAACGATCTGGAGGCGGAACCTGCCGTCACCGCTGCGAGCATTTCTACGAATCGAGTCCGGCAGCGCCGGCGTGCTCGTGGCCGCCATCGTCGCCGCACTGATCTGGGCCAACATCGACATCGGCTCGTACGACGCCGTATGGCACACCCAGCTGTCCCTGGGGCTCGGGCACCTCGAACTCTCCCGCGACCTGCACACCTGGATCAACAGCGGCTTGATGACGCTGTTCTTCCTCGTCGTCGGCCTGGAGGCGCGGCGCGAGTTCGACCTCGGCGACCTACGCGACCGGCGACGTTTCGTGCTGCCCAGCGTGGCCGGCGTGATCGGCATGCTGATCCCGGTCCTGATCTTCCTGGCGATCAACCACGGCGGACCGGGCGCGCACGGCTGGGGCGTGGCCATGTCGACCGACACCGCGCTCGCGTTGGGCCTGCTCGCGCTGCTCGGCCGGGGTGTGCCCGACCGGGTCCGGATCTTCCTGCTCACCGTGTTCGTGGTCGACGACCTGATCGCACTCATCGTCATCGCCCTGGTCTACAGCGACGACATCAGCGTGATGCCCCTCGTGGTGGCGGTGGCGGCGTTCGCGGTCATGCTGGCCATCCGCGCGGGCGGCGTCCAACGGGGCTGGGCGTACGTGCCGGTCGCCATCGTGATGTGGGGCGCGCTGCTGGTCAGCGGAGTCGACCCGGTGGTGGCCGGACTGGCCATCGGGCTGACCGCCTTTGCCTACTCCCCCGGCCGAGCTGAGCTCGAGAAGGTCAGCGGGCTGTTCCGGTCGTTCCGTGAGCAGCCGACGCCCAAGCTCGCGCGTACGGCGTCGATCGGCCTGACGAACACGCTATCGCCCAACGACCGCCTTCAGCGCATCTACCACCCATGGTCCAGTTACGTCATCGTGCCGCTGTTCGGCCTGGCCAACGCCGGCATCAGCATCGACGGTCCGTTCCTGGGCCGGGCGTTCGCGTCACCTGTCACCTGGGGCGTGCTGCTCGGGTATGTCGTCGGCAAGCCGCTCGCCGTGGTCGGCACCTCGGCCGGGCTCACCTGGATCTCACACGGGCGCATCCGTCCGGCCGTGGGCTGGGCGGGCGTGCTCGGCAGCGGCACGATCGCCGGTGTCAGCTTCACGGTGTCGCTGCTGATCGCCAGCCTGGCCTTCAGCGGCGACCAACTGGCCGAGGCCAAGATCGGGGTGCTCAGCGCCGCGGTCGTCTCCTCGGCGCTGACCTGGATCGCGTTCCGCGTCACGAACACGCTGCCCCAGGACAAGCGCATCCGGGCGCTCTTCGGCGACATGACGGAGCTGACCGATCTCGCCCCAGCGGTTGACGAGCAGCGGGACCACATCCGCGGCCCAGTTGGCGCGTCGGTAACGCTGGTGCAGTACGGCGACTTCCAGTGCCCGTACTGCGGGAAGGCCGAGCCAGTCGTCCGGCAGTTGCTCGGCGACGCCGACCTGCGTTTCGTGTGGCGTCACCTGCCTCTGTCAGACGTGCATCCGCAAGCCCGGCTCGCAGCGGAGGCCGCCGAAGCAGCGGCCGCCCAGGGCAAGTTCTGGCAGATGCACGACCTGTTGCTCGCCCACCAGGACAAGCTGGACATCAGCGCTCTCATGACGTACGCCGACGACCTCGGTCTGGATCGGAAACGGTTCCAGGACGATCTGACGAGCCACGCCCACGCCGGCCGGATTGACAGCGACATCGACTCGGCCGACAACAGCGGAGTGTCCGGCACCCCGACGTTCTTCATCAACGGCCGCCGCCACTACGGCGCCTACGACATCACCGCCTTGACCGCGGCGATTCGTATGGCCCGAGCCCGGGCCCGCCTCGACCGCGAGGTACCAGCCAACCGCGCCTGACCGCGTTCTGTTGGCACGCCGGTCGGCCGTCAGAGCCGCCCGCGAGCACTCGTGCCGGACGCGAACCGATGGCAGCGTCGAGAGGCCCCCGGCACCTCATCGCGGCCGCGCGGAGGCCCCGGCGGGCCATGACCCGAGGCGCCGCCCACGGGCGTCAGCGCAGCACCGCCTACTGCGGCGTGCCCCCCAGCGGGTCCGCCTTGGCGCCGCGGCGGACCAGCCACAGGGTTGGCGGCCATGCGGCGAAGAAGCCGATGATGAACCCGACCTGGACAATGAACCAGAACACCGGGCTACCAGGCTGCAGGGTCTCGTGGAAAACCATGAGCTCCATCAGCGCCAGCCAGGCCAACAGGGCGAACTCGAAAACGGACACGCTCAGCAGGTCTCCCCTGAGGAATCTGCGTACGGCCGCCCACGCCCTTCGACCGCCGGTGCCAGCCTGGGTGAAGTAGCGGAACGCAAGTCCCACCACTACCGCGGCTAGGTAGTCACCGATGAATTCCGGCCACATTCTCTTGTCGAAGATTTCGAGGCTCAAGCCGAAGACGAAAAGAGTCGCGATTATGGCGCCCATGACGCAGTGCGTCGCGCAGTGCAGGGTTTCAATGATCGTAGCGGCATGTCGCGGCTTCCTGGGCGGGGCGGAGTGCCGCTTCAACCACCGGGGAGACTGGGGTCTCCCCCACTGCCGGTAGGCCAGGAGAGCTGCCGGGCCGAAGTAGAGGGCGGTTGCCGGCCAGACGATCTCCATGAGCCTGGTCGGCTGACGGTACCGCAACACGAAGTGGTCGACAACGATGACGACGGTGCTGGCCAAGCCCACAAGAAGCACAGCCCACGAGAGCGCTACGAGCCATGTCGGTTGCAGAACCGTCTCCTTCGCATCAGGCGACTCAGAGCGATGCCGGTGGGGAAGCGGTGAAAGCTTCGCCTGCGCGCGCGGAACGTGAGAGCCTCACCGGGTCACGCGGCGTCCCTTACCGTGCGACGGCTGCGGGGCGCGACCCGGTACGCCGCCAGAAAGCAGCGACGACCACGACCAAGCGTGCGACGGTGGCGCCCCCTTCGCCCCCGCCGATCCCGGCCAGCAGTGACAACGACGAAAACTCCTTCGGGTGGGCCCAGGCGGCCTACCGTCGTGTCCACAGGGAGCGGGAAGCCGCGTCAAGCCAGGCCAGGCCTCTGGAGTGACACCGTGGCGGGCGTGTCCCCGGGCCGGCCGCGTGCAGCGACTCGGCAGCTGTCAGGAGAGCGGCGCCGAGAAGCACCGTGTCTTTCAACAGGAACTGCCCCAGCTGAGAAAGGCTCCATACTCCCTGCCCTCGCTGCCGAGCCTCAGGCGTCGTGGGCAGGAAGCTGAGCGTGGTGAGGAACATCCCGATCGCCCCGACGCTACCGATCGCCGACGCTCTGGGCACAAACGGCTTCGCGGCAATCAGAGAGCCCAGGCTGATCTCCGTGACGCCGATGAGTCGGTTGAGCTTCTGTGCGCCCAGCTTCGCGCGCAGCCGCGAGAACAGCGGACTCGAGGTGAGCAGTGGCTCGTCGTTCTCGACCTCGTACTGCTGGAACTTGAGCGCACCGATCCACAGGATGTTCGTCGCCAACGCGCAACGCAGGACCGAGAAGCCTACGAAGGCGAGGTTATCGGCGCAGTCGTGTCGTGTGCCCATCGCTCGCTCCCAGTTCGCTGTGTCGGCGGTCGGCACGTGCTGGGGGCCATTACCCGCTAGGAGCAGCCACACGCACCGGGGGCGCGGTCCGCCGGCTCGACGGAGCACGAGCGTTCGTCCCGGATGCCGCGCCTATGCCCGCCGGGAGTCCCGACACGGCTGTCCACCGAGGTGGACGTCCCCACCACCGGTCTTGTCGTTGTGCCCCACAGGAGGTCATCTCTTGGACACCAGGATCCAGAACGCCAGGCTGGACGCGACGGCAAACGAGCAGCTCATGGCGCTGGCAAATGCCGGGGCAGCCGCCTTCGGCCACACCGCCACACTCCAGGTGGACCAGGCCCTGGCCCAGCTTCTGCGGTTACGCGTCGCACAGATCAACAATTGCAGCTACTGCCTTCTGGTGCACCACGCCGCCGCGCGCAGCGCCGGCATCCCACCGGCCAAGGTCGAGACCCTCACCGCGTGGTGGGAGACACACCTGTTCAGCGAAGCGGAGCAGGCCGCGCTGGCCTATGCCGAGGCGTTGACCCGAGCCGCCGACACCACCGTCAACAACCGGCTCCAGGAGGCACACGACCGGATCTCCGCGCACTTCACGGACGACGAGATCCTGGAGATCGTGGCCGTTGTCATCAACATGAACATCTGGACGCGACTCAAGCTCGCCGAGGGGGCCATGCCCACGACGGCGCCTCCGAGTGAGTGATACCCGGTCCTGTCATCGCAGCAGGCATCGCGGCCGTCCGGCCGTCCTATTGGCGACCTCCACCTCGTCGTCGAGGCGCTCGGAGTGCCCACCCCCGGTGCGGTGGTCGTAAATCCGCCGGCATGGGCGACGTGTGGCTGGTCACGACGCACCCGCGGATCAGACAAGGGTCGAGCTGTCAATAAGCGAATCACGATTGGGTGCGGCCACACGCGACCCGGAACCTCAAGGAATTGAGAGTCCCATCTCTGCCGGCAGAACTCCTGGCCGATGAGGAGAAACCAGCTCTATGCTTGCCGCCGGAATACGCTGCGGCGTATCCGGTCCGAACGGCACACCAATACAAGGATTTGCGAATGCGCCGAAATTCTGCTCTGAGCAACGGCACTGCTGACGGCAGCGAAGCAGCACCGAACGGCGCACGGCCGACCGCCACCGCGCAGGGCGCCGCGCTCCGCTCCGCGGTCGCCGAAGAACAGGCGTTTCTCGACTTGGCCGCGGCCCGGCGCGACGGGTTGGCCGACCACCTCGAGGCCGAGCTGTCGTCAGAGGCCCGGGACGCGTTGGAGCGGGCCCGGCAGCGCATGCTCCGCCAGCAGTACGAGGAGCTACGGCGAGCCCGGGAAGGGTTGGTCTTCGGCCGCCTCGACAGCCTTGACGGCACCGTGCGACACATCGGCCGCATCGGTCTCCGCACCGACGGCGAGGACGGTGAGCCACTGCTGGTGGACTGGCGCGCTCCGGCAGCTCGGCCGTTCTACACCGCGACCGCTGTCGACCCACAGGGTCAGGCGCGGCGCCGTCACATACGCACGAGCGGGTCAACAGTCGTCGGTGTGGACGACGAGCCACTGGACGGGACCATAACGGCGGAACTCGTCGGTGAGGCGGCTCTCCTGGCCGCCCTCGACCAGCGGCGTACCGGCCGCATGTCGACGGCGATCGCCACGCTGCAACGCGAACAGGACGACATTATCCGCGCCGAGGCGACCGGACCGCTGATCGTTCAGGGCGGTCCCGGCACCGGCAAGACCGTGGTTGCCCTGCACCGCGTCGCCTACCTGCTGTTCGCCCACCCCGCGATGGCCGACCAGGCGGTCCTGGTCCTCGGCCCCTCGCCGCGGTTCCTTCAGTACATCTCCCAGGTCCTGCCCGCGCTCGGCGAGACCGCCGTCGTCTCGGCGACCTGCGACACTCTGCTGCCCGGGATCCGCGTGGGCCGCGACGAGAGCCGGGTGCTCGCCGAGATCAAGGGCCGCGCCCTCTGGCAAGCCGCGCTCGAAAACTACGTCACCTCGCTGCTCCCCCGGCCCCGCGAGCTGAAGCTGCGCTGGGAGGGCGAGTTCTACCTCATCCCCGCCGCAACAGTCGCGCAGGCGCTCGCCTCGGCGGTGCAGGGACGCCCGTACCACCGCGCCCGCACCGCGTTCGCCGAGCAGCTGCACCACATCCTTGCCGAGGCCGTCGCCGACCAGCGCGAGGCGTTGATGAACGAGATGGAGGAGGGCTTCGAGGAGATCCTCGCCCGCGTCGACAGGGACATGCGGCATGACCACCACTCGGGCAGGAGGCCCACCGGCAGTGACGTCGACGGAATGCTCTCCGAGGACGAGATAGAGAGCCTTCGTGATCGTATCGCCGAGAACGCCACCATCGCCCGGTTCATCGAGGCATGGTGGCCGACCCTCGACGCCGGAACCCTGCTGGGTGACCTCCTGACCGACCGCACCCTGCTGGCCCGGTTCGCCCCGCGGCTGTCCCCAGAGGAGATCACCGCCGTCTCGGCCGAGCCCGCCCTGTGGGCGTCGAGTGACATTCCTTTGCTCGACGCCCTCGCCGACCTGCTGGGCGAGGGCGACGCCCCGCAGCCACAGGGCGAGTTCGTCGCCGACCGCGCTCGCCGGCAGCGCGACTGGGTGTACGGCCACGTCGTCATCGACGAGGCGCAAGAGCTGTCCGAGATGCAGTGGCACATGGTCCTCCGGCGCTGTCCCAGCCGCTCCATCACCGCGGTCGGTGACATCGACCAGGCGGAGGCAGCGCACCGGCACACCAGCTGGGCACAAGCGGTGCAGGCTGTACTGGGAGACCGTTGGACCGCCGCGGAGCTGACCATCTGCTACCGCACCCCGCGCGAGGTCATGGACCTCACCGAACCCGTCCTGAGAAGGGCCGGCAGCCACAACACGCCGCCGCGGGCCGTACGTTCCTCCGGCATCGTCCCCTGGGAGCTCACCGTCACGCCCGCCGAACTCGTCGACGCCGCCACCCGAGCGGTGCGACAGCTGCGGCAACGGTGGCATGGCGGCACGGTCGGCGTCATCGCCCCCGCCGACCGCGTCGCCGAACTCCAAGCCGGGCTGAGCGACGTGCCGGTGCTCACCCCGGCCCAGGCCAAAGGGCTGGAATGGGACGCGACGCTCCTCGTCGACCCCCACCGCATCGCCGCCGAACCGCGCGGCTGGAACGGCCTCTACGTCGCGCTCACCCGATGCACCCAGGAACTCGGGCAGGTGATACTCACGCGGCAATCGCCGCACCCATGACAACCCGCCGCCGGCAGCCGGATGTGCTTCTGGAACTGGATGGGGGCTGTGCGAAAACCCACAGATCCCGGCGTCGTGAAATCCCGACCTGCCCGCCAGCGGGGGACGGCGCCGGACAGCCGGCCGGAACCTCCACGTACGCCGACGAATTCTCGTGGCCCGGCCGCCTGGTTGCGCCGGGAGCTGGTGTTCCCGGCGCAACCGAGGCCATCTCAGGCCGCGGAGCGCTCGGCGAGCGGCCGGCGGCGCAGGTTCACGTCCGAGACGGCCGGCGGTATGTAGGCAGCCTGGTTGGGGCCGGCGTCGGTACCGGGCGGGGCGATCTCGTCGATCCGGTCGAGGATCTCGTCATCCAGGGTGACATCGGCGCCGGCGAGCAGGTCGTCGAGCTGTTCCATGGTGCGTGGCCCGAGGATCGCCGAGGTCACGCCCGGGTGGGCGATCGCGAACGCCATCGCGAGGTGGGCCATCGGCAGGCCGGCCTTCTCGGCGAGCGGAACGAGCTGTTCGACCACCTCGAGCTTGCGTTCGTCGCTGAAGTACTGCGGCGTATAGCCGGACCGGTGGGTGCCGGTCTGCTTGCCCTTGCGGTGTCGGCCGGTGAGCAGGCCCTGGCCGAGCGGGCTCCACACAAGGGTGCCCATCCCGTAGCGCTGAGTGGTCGGCAGGACCTCGCGTTCGATGCCCCGGTTGACGATGGAGTACGGCGGCTGCTCGGTGTGGAAGCGCTCGAGGCCGCGCCGCTCGGCGACCCACTGCGCCTCGACGATCTCCGAGGCCGGGAAGGTCGACGTGCCGATTGCCCGGACCTTGCCGCTGCGGATCAGGTCGGACAGCGCCGACAGTGTCTCTTCGATGTCCACCGTCGGGTCGGGGCGGTGGATTTGGTAGAGGTCGAGGTGATCGGTCTGCAGGCGGCGCAGGGAGTTCTCGACGGCGGTGATGATCCAGCGTCGTGAGTTGCCCCGGTGGTTCGGGTCCTCGCCCATCGGGTAGTGCACCTTGCTGGCGAGGACAACGCCGTCGCGGCGGCCCTTGAGTGCCTTGCCCACGATCTCCTCGGACTCGCCCTGCGAGTACACGTCGGCGGTGTCGATGAAGTTGATCCCCGCGTCCAGCGCCCGGTGGATGATCCGGATCGAGTCGTCGTGGTCGGGGTTCCCCAGGGCACCGAACATCATGGTGCCGAGGGCATAAGGGCTGACCCGGATTCCGGTCCGGCCCAACGAGCGGTATTTCATGGTTGTTTTCTCCCGTAGAGGCGAGGGTGAGTGGCCAGCGCTGGCGCTCGGCGCAGAAGAACCCGACGCCGAGGACGGAAAGCCGACCAGACGACGGACGAGACGATGAGACCGTTCCCTCAGGCCCGGGCTGCCCAGGGGCATTCTTTCCCCTCGGCGCGGTGGTGGAGTGCCCACCGACCGGCATTCCTTGCCTCCCGTTTTGCCAGCACCGGTCCGGATCCCCGTGTCCGTTCCGGTTAGTTATTCCAGCAAAACAAAGCCGCAGACCCCGTGCTAGTAGAATCGTCTTGGGTGATTGCACGATCCTCTTCGCTACGGCGTTTCCCTCCGGGTTACCGGGATGCGAGTCGCGCCTGGCGGAGTAGGTATTCCCGCTCCGGGATGCTCGCCGTCTGCTGCGCGGCGGCGTGGTACTGGGCGGCGGCTGCGTGGTGGTCACCAGCTTGGTGGAGCAGGTGGGCTCGTACGGCGGCGAGGCGGTGGTTGCTCGTCATCCGGGAGTCGGATTCGAGCGTTTCCAGCAGTGTCAGGCCGGCCTCGGGTCCGTGGACCATGGCGGTGGCGACGGCACGGTTGAGGGTGATGACGGGGTTGTCGTCGAGAAGCTCGAGCATGTCGTACAGATCGAGGATGTGCGGCCAGTCGGTGTCCTCGGCGCGGGCGGCTTGGTTGTGCGCCGCGGCGATCGCCGCCTGAATCTGATAGGGGCCCGGCCGGCGGAGTGCCAGCGCGGCGGTGAGCAGCGTGACGCCTTGGTGGATCATCCGGCGATCCCAGCGGCTGCGGTCCTGCTCTGCCAACGGCACCAGTTCACCTCCAGGACCGGTGCGCGCCGCCCGGCGGGCGTCGGTGAGTAGCAGCAGGGCGAGCAGGCCGGCGGCCTCGGCGTCGTCAGTGCGGGCCTCGTGGAGGGTACGGGCGAGCCGGATCGCCTCGGTGGCCAGGTCCGTGCGCTGCAGGGCGGTGCCGGAGCTCGCCGTGTGTCCTTCGTTGAAGATGAGGTAGAGCACGTGGAGTACCGCCCGCAACCGACCGTCGTAATCGT
Source organism: Micromonospora xinjiangensis (assembly GCF_056150165.1). Lineage (NCBI taxonomy): Bacteria > Bacillati > Actinomycetota > Actinomycetes > Micromonosporales > Micromonosporaceae > Micromonospora > Micromonospora xinjiangensis. Next base: position 88,283 of record NZ_JAXCFO010000010.1, read on the forward strand.
TCGGGGTGGGGGGTTCGAACCTGCCGCCGGCGTCCTTGATGCGCTGCTTGGCGCGGCTGATTCGCTGTGCCAGCGTCGCCTCGGGTACGAGCAGCGCACGGGCGATCTCCGCCGTGGTCAGCCCGCCCACCGCTCGCAGGGTCAGCGCGATCTGCGAGGGTGCGGTGAGCGCGGGATGGCAGCACAGGAACAGCAGCGTCAGGGTGTCGTCGGACGGTGTGGCGCCGATGTCGGCCGCCGGAGCCAGCCAGTCGGCGGACGGTACCTGCGCCGCGAGTGTCGCCTCGCGGCGCGCCCGGGACTGCTCGCTGCGCAGGTGGTCGATCAGGCGGCGGGAGGCGACGCGGATCAGCCAGCCCCGCGGGTTGTCTGGTACGCCTTCGGCGGGCCATTGCGTCGCCGCGGCCAGCAGTGCCTCCTGAGTGGCGTCCTCGGCCTCGTCGAAGTGGCCGTAGCGGCGCGTCACCGCCGCCAGGACCTGTGGCGCCAGTTCGCGCAGCAGGTCGGCGCTCATCCGTGCACGGGTCGTAGTTCGACGCGGGTGGACACAACGCCGGCGAACCGGGCCGCCAGCTCCACGGCCCGTTCGTGGGTCGCCACATCGATGATGCCGAACCCGGCGAGGAACTCCTTCGTTTCGGCGTAGGGCCCGTCGGAGACCACCGGCGTGCCACCGTGGACGTCGACCGTCTGCGCGGATGCCGGTTCGGACAGCCCGAAGGCGGTAACCAGCTCGCCGGTGGCGGCCAGTTCCTTCTGCAACGCCCGCATCGCTTCGAAGTGGGCGGCGATCTCCGCGGGTGACATCGCATTCGGGCCGGTACCGGCCAACGCTTCCCAGGCCGACGGGCCGCCGTAGGTCATCACCATGTACTTCACCGTCACCTCCGCGTTCGCCCGATCGGACATTGATATCAGATAGCGGCCGGCTATAGCCCCTGGTCGCGGGCCTACGGGGTGCGGTGTGCCTCCGTCACGGGCCACAAGCCCGATTTGGTGGCGCGAGGCTCACCATGAGGCCCACCGGTCGCATCCGCCCTCCCAGCGCCGCCGTCGCGCGGCCCGGCGAAAAGATCTTCAAAAGAATCTCCACCGGCGTGTAGAGAACCGGTGGCCGGCTCCGACGTCCCGGGCACAAGAACGACGATCCGACGAGGAGAGCCCCGATGACCGCCACCGCCACCACCCGTTCCACCAGCCGCTCGACCGCACTGCGCCGCACCGGATCGATCGCCCGATGGGTCGTGCAGGTGTTCCTCGCCGTGCAGTTCGCCTCGGGCGGGGTACTCAAGCTCATCGGCGACGCGCGGATGGTCGACCTGTTCACCGATGTCGGGGCGGGGCAGTGGCTGCGCTATCTGGTCGGCGTCTGCGAAGTGACCGCCGGCATCAGCCTGCTGGTTCCGCGGTTGGCCGCGCTGGCCGCCCTCGGCCTCACCGGGCTCATGGGCGGGGCCGTGGTCACCAACCTGCTGATCGGCGCGAACCCCGCGATGCCAGCCGCCTTCCTGCTGGCCGCGGCCGTCATCGTCTACAGCCGCACCCGGCCGCGCCGCCCCACCGCCCCCACCCGCTGACACCCCGACCGCGCACCCACTCGGTGAAAGGACCACCGCCATGACCGACGAGATCCTCGACGACACCCCGTCCGCCAACACTCCGCACCCGACGCTGAAGACCCTCGACGTGCTGGTCGGCACCTGGCACGTGTCCGGGCCCGGGCACCACGGCACCGTCACCTACGAGTGGATGCCCGGCGGTCACTTCCTGGTCCAGCACGTCGACCTGGTCCAAGACGGCCGTTCCACCACCGGCGTCGAGTACATCGGATACGACGCCGAGAGCGGCACCCTGAAATCGCACTTCTTCGGCGGCGACGGGGACATCCTGGAGTACGTGTACGAGATGACCGGCCGGGAGCTGACCATCTGGTTCGGCCAGCCGGGCTCGCCGGCACGCTACCGCGGGACCTTCGACGCGGAGGGCACCAGCGCCACCGGAGCGTGGGCCTGGCCCGGCGGCGGCTACGCGTCCGCCATGACCCGCGTCCTCCCCTGAACCGGCACCCACGGAATTCCCGAACTTCGATCCCGCGCCTCCCGCCCCGGTGGGGCTAGGCCGGATCGAGGCGGGCCAGGTGAGCGCGGACGACTTCAGCCGGTCTGCTCGTCCTCGGTTTGGTCGACCCCGAGCGCATGATCTGCCGCCGCACCCGCCAGCACGTCGGCGCCCGCCCCTCGGTGGTCTGGGGGGATTATGGCGAGTGGTCGACGGCGAGTATCTTGCCGTCAGGTGTGACGGGGGTCGCCCGCTTGAGTCGGGGTGGCGGCCCGGAGCCTTATGGCCCTACCTCTGGGCCTTCCACCGGTCGATCAGGGCCGGTAGCTCCCGCCACAGGTAGTCGTAGAAGTCCCGCATCTCGGCGAGGCGGCGACCAGCCGGGCTGTCCTCACCGGTGGCCGCGATGCCCTGCTCAGCGGCCTCGCGCATCACCTTGACCAACTGATTCTGCTCGGACATCAGGGTGGCCCAGGCGCCTTCACGGAAGCGGAAGTGTTCCCGGCGGCTGCCGGGGGCGGGCACCTTCTCGATCAACCCGACAGAGGTGAGTGACTTCAACGCGGTCGAGACGCTGCCCGAGCTGATGGTGAGCAACTCGGTGATCTCGCCCGCTGTGAGCGTGTCCCGTTCCGTGAAGAGCAAGGCTGCCAGCACTCGTGCGGTCATCCGTTGCATGCCCCCTTGGGTGAGGGTCAAGGCGAGTCGCTCGGCCGGATCGCGCAGTGCCGACACTTCGGTTCTCCTGTCACTCATTTTGACGAAATCTTAACAGCTCCGAATCTTCAGAGATCTCTGAAAGCTCGATACTGTGGCAGCCATGGCAGATGTCATCCAGCTGGAGAAGCTGACCAAGACGTACGGAACCCGCCGAGGGTTGGTCGAGCTGGACCTCGCGGTGGCCGAGGGTGAGGTGTTCGGCTACCTCGGCCCGAACGGTGCCGGGAAGTCCACCACCATCCGGCTGCTGCTGGACCTCATCCGCCCGACGAGTGGTCGGGCCCGGTTGTTCGGCCGTGACCCCCGCGAACACGCCGTCGAACTCCACCGCCGGATCGGGTACCTCGCCGGCGACTTCGTGGTCAACCCCCGTCAGCGGGTCGGCGAGTGCCTGGCGTTCCTTGCCGACCTGCGCGGCGACGTACCGCGGGCACGGATCGAGGAACTGGCCGCCCGCCTCGATCTCGACCTGGCCGCCCGGATCAAGGCCCTCTCCAAGGGCAACCGGCAGAAGGTCGGTCTGGTCCAGGCGTTCATGCACCGACCTGAACTCCTGATCCTCGACGAGCCGACCTCCGGGCTCGACCCGCTCGTCCAACAGACCTTCCTTCACCTCGTCCGAGGCCAAGTCCGCCGGACAGACCGTCTTCATGTCCTCGCACATCATGGCCGAGGTCGAAGCCGTCGCCGACCGGGTCGGGATCATCCGCGAGGGCCGGCTCGTCGCCCTCGACACCGTCGCCCGGCTCCGCGACCACGCCCTACACCGGTTCGAGATCACCTTCACCGGCCCGGTCGACCAGGCCGACCTCGCCACGCTTTCCGGCATCTCCGACCTGACCGTTGACGGTTCGACCGCCCGGTTCGCCCTGGCCAGCGACCCGAACGAGTTGATCCAGCTCCTCGCCCGACACCGGATCGCCAGCCTGCGGGCCACCGAGCCCGACCTCGAAGAACTCTTCTTCGCCTACTACCAGCCCAGCGGCGCCAAGGAGCCCAGCCGTGCCTAACGTCCTGACCAAAACCCTCTGGGACTCCCGCCGCAGCCTCGTCGGCTTCGCCGCCGGCACCGCGCTAGTCGGCACGATGTACGCCGGCTTCTACCCGCAGGTCTCCGGCGGGGCCATGGGCGAGGCCGTCGAAGGCTTCTCCCCCGCCCTGCGCGAAGCCCTCAACATGGAGGACATCGCCAGCGCCGCCGGCTACCTCGGCTCCAGCGTCTTCGGCATCATCGTGCCGCTGATCGCCGTCATCTACGGCATCGCCACCGGTACCCGCGCCATCGCCGGTGACGAGGAGGCCGGCTACCTCGATCTCCTCCTGGCCCACCCGGTCAGCCGGACGCGACTCCTGCTGCACCGCAGCGCCGCGCTCGCCATCGGTGCCTTCATCCTCGCCGGCCTCGTCCTGCTCGCCATGCTCGCCGTCCGTCCCAGCGCCCAACTCGACACCATCAGCGTCGGCCAGTTCGCCGCCCAGTGCGTGGCGCTGGCACTGCTGTCCACCGTCTTCGGTACCATCGCGATCACCATCGGCGCCGCCAGCGGCAGCCGCGCCGCCGCGCTCGGCGGCAGCGCCGCCGCCGGCGTCCTCGCCTACGCCGCAAACACCTTCGCCACCCAGATCGGCGCCGACGCCGCCCGCTACGCCTCCCCGTTCCACTACTACATCGGCCACGAGCCGCTGCGAAACGGCTTCCAGTGGGCCGACCTCGGCGTCCTCACCGCGGCCGTCGGCGTACTCGTCCTCATCGCCAACGCCGTCTTCAACCGCCGCGACCTGACCAGCTGAACCACGCCCCGACCCGCCGACCCACGCGCAGGCGGGTCGGTGACATCCTCCGCACCCCGACAGCCGGCGACGTACCGCTACTCGCCGCAGCGGTCCTCACTCTGATCTGGGCCAACTTTCCAGGGGTGGCGCGAACCGCGCCTGGACAGCATGGGGTTCGCCCCGCCTCGCCGCATCTGAATGCGCTGACGGCCCTGCGTCTGCCTGACACGCTTCCTACCGGTGGCCTTCGGGCGTACGCTCCGCTGTGGAGCGCCGGGAAGTCTGGTCGGCAGTCGTCACGTCACGTCGACCGAAGAAGGCTTCCGTGGATACATTCGCTGTTCGCACCGAAGGCCTCACCAAGCGCTACGGGCGGCTCCTCGCGCTCGACGCACTCGACCTCGCGGTGCCCACCGGTTCGGTATTCGGGTTCCTCGGCCCGAACGGTGCCGGCAAATCCACCACCATCCGCCTGCTGCTCGGCATGGCCCGACCGACAGCGGGACATGCTTGGATCTTCGACACCGACGCCCGGAATGTGCGTGCCGCCCACCGGTCGTTGGCGTATGTGCCGGCCGACGTCGCGCTGTGGCCGCAACTGACCGGCGCCGAGACCCTGGAGCTGCTGGGCCGAACCGGGCCCGGTGTCGACCGGGTGTACCGGGACGAGCTGGTCGAGCGGTTCGCGCTGGACGTGTCGAAACCGGGCCGGACGTATTCGACGGGGAACCGGCAGAAGGTGGCCCTGGTGGCGGCATTCGCCACCCGCGCCCCGCTGCTGGTGTTCGACGAGCCGACCAGCGGCCTGGACCCGCTGATGGAGCGGGAGTTCCAGCGGGCGGTGGCGTTGGCCCGCGAGCGGGGGCAGACGGTGTTCCTCAGCTCTCACCAACTCGCCGAGGTCGAAGCCGTGTGCGACCGCGTCGCGATCCTGCGCGCCGGCAAGCTCGTGGAGATCGCCGACGTCGCGGACCTCCGGCGGCTGCACCGCGGCCAGGTCGAGGTCACCTTCTCCGGCACCGCACCACAACTGGACGGGGTGCCCGGTGTCGAGGCGGTTGAGCGGGTCGGGCCCGCGCGTCTGCGCTTCACCCTCACCGGCCCGCCCGCACCGGCACTGCGGGCCCTGGCCACCGCAGACGTGACCGCGCTGGCGATCCACGAGCCGACACTGGAAGAGATCTTCCTCGACTACTACAGCGAGGTGTCCCGGTGACCGCCGTTGACGCGCCGGCACCGCGGGTCGCCCGAGTAACGGGCGACGCCGGCGCGAGGCACGCGGTGACCCAGCTGGCGGTCCGCCAGGTCCGGCGCGGGGCGACCATCGTCATCGTCCTCGCCGGCGGCATGTCGGCGACGGTCGCCGCCACGTACGCCAGCACCGTCGGTGACACCATGGACGCCGCCGCCCTCACCGTACTGGCCGAGAACCCGGCGATCCGTACCCTGTTCGGGCAGCCGGTCGCCCTCGACTCCGCAGGCGGGTTCACCGTCTGGCGCACCGGTACGGTCCTCGCCGTCCTGGTCGGGATCTGGGCCCTGCTCGCCGCCACCCGGATCACCCGCGGCGCGGAAGAGGCCGGACACTGGGAGCTGCTGCTGGCCGGCAAAGTCCCCTTGCCGACCGTCGTCATACGCCACGCCGCGGCGGTCGTCATCGCCGCACTGCTCGCCGGGCTCGCCACCGCGACCGCCCTCACCGCCGCCGGCACCCCACCCGCCGGCGCCGCCCTGCACGGCGCCGGTGTCGCGCTGGTCGGCGTGTTCTTCGCCGCCGCCGGAATCCTCGCAGCGCAGATCTTCCCGAGCCGCCCCGGCGCGAGCGGGGCCGCCATGGCGCTGCTCGGCGCCGGGCTGCTGATCCGCATGATCGGTGACGGCGTCGACGCACTCGGGTGGCTGCGCTGGCTGTCCCCGTTCGGACTCACCGCGCTCTCCCGGCCCTACCACGACAACCGGACGCTGCCGCTGGTGGTTCTGGCCCTGGCCGTGTCCGCCCTGCTCGCCGCCATCCCCGCCGCCGCCACGCGCCGCGACGCTCGGGGTGGTTGGCTCAGAGCCCGCACTGAACGCCCGCCACGGCTACACCTGCTCGGCTCGATCCCCGCGTTCGCCCTCCGGCGCCTGCTGCGCCCTCTCGCCGGCTGGACCGCGGGCGTCGGCGCCTACTACCTGCTCATCGGACTTCTCGCGGTCTCCATGACCGACTTCCTCGCCGACAACCCCCGGTTCGCCGACCTCGCCGCGCAGGCCGGGTTCGCCGGGCTCGGCTCAGTCGAGGGCTACGCGGCGGCCATGTTCGCGCTGCTCGCCATCCCCGCCGGCATCTTCACCGCGGTACACGTCGCCGCCACCGCCGCCGCCGAAACCGACCGCCGGCTCACCCTCATCTACGCCGGCCCCGCCACCCGGATCCGACTCCTCGCGGCCGAAGCCGCCATCACCGCAGCCGGTGCCGTGACACTCACGACCGCGGCCGGGCTGGTCACCTGGATCGGGGCGCAGAGCGTAGGCGCGCCCCTCCATCTGGGCGCGGCGCTCACGGGCGCGGTGAACGTCCTGCCGGTCGCGGCTCTCTGCCTCGGTGCCGCGATCCTCGCCCTCGGTTGGCTCCCCCGCGCTGTCGCGCTCGTCGGTGCCCTTCCCGCCGCTGGCGGTTTCCTCCTCCAGGTCATCGCCGACAGCACCGGCGCCCCACACTGGGTCGGCACGCTATCCCCATTCGCACACCTCGCCTCCGTGCCAGACGTCGCGCCCGACTGGCCCGGAGCCATCGGCATGATCATCATCGCCGCCACCCTCGCCGTCGTTGGCGCCATCGGATACCAACGCCGCGACCTGCGCACCTGAGCAGGCACACCACAGGCCGCTCCGATCCGGGCGGTGTCACCGATCACCGCGCGGGCTCTTCTGAACCAGCATCGACAGCCGGGCCTGCGGCATCAGCCCGCCCGTGGCCGTACCAGCACGGCCGGATGCGCGAGCACCTTCACCGGGTGCGCCGACGTGGATTGCACCTTGCCCGCCGGGCGCGCGTGATGCGCGGCTCTGGTCCCTAGATCGTCTTGTTGTAGCGTGTGCAAGCTCATGGGAGGGGGCGACGCATGTCGGCAAAAGGTTTGACCGCTCGATCACGGCCCGTCGTGACTGCCGGCGTGCTGGCCTTGGTCGGCTTGCTGGCGACGGCCGGCTGCTCGGGACTTGCCGAAGGCATCGACGCCACCGTCCCTGAACTGCCGGCCTCCTCCACACCGATGCGCCTCGACCGACCAGACAAGCTTCTCGGCAGCTGGCATGAGTCGGTCGACCGACGGCTACGAACGGCCGCCCAGAAGAACATGGGCGCCTTCAAGGAACTCGTCGAAGGAGAACCGACCAGCGCGGTGGGCACCGCCTACGTGCCCGTCGAGGAGAAATACTCCCGGGAGCTCGGGATGTACCGCCCTGGTGACCAACGCGTCATCCTGATCAGCGGGGTGTCAGGCAAGACCACTGACCCGAGCACGACACTGGGCACCGTGTTCAGCGGGCTGCCGTCCGTCTCCGACGTCGAGCCGATCGAACCAGGACCGCTCGGCGGCCTCGCCCGATGCGGTATCAGCCAGGACGACGCGGTACATGTGGATGTCTGCGCCTGGGCCGACGACCACACCATCGGCATGGCTACTTTCGTCGGTTTCCCCCAGACCGAGAATCCGCCAGACCTGTTCCAGCAGATCCGCGCGCAGCTCGAACACCCCGCCGAGTGACAACTACACAAGGCACTCCAACACCGGGCTGACGCGGCCGACGGAGGCGTCCGCCGTAGGCCTGCGACGTCAGGCGCCTCCGGCGGCAGGGCGGGGATCGGCGCGTCCGTGAGTGGATGTGCCGGTTGACGGATCGAGACGATGGATGGTCTCGCTACTACGATCCGTGACGGACCGCGATCGGACCGTACCCTGACTCGACCGGTGGCGCCTGACGCACCACACCGTGGCGCCACGCCCCATGAGCCTGCCCGAGACCGCACGGTGTGCACTTCGACGTGGCCCGGGACAGCATCTTCGCCCTGCTCGGCTCCAACGGGGCGGGCAAGACCACGCTGGTGAGGATCCTGTCGTTGTCGAAGGCGGACGCGGGGACGGCCAGGGTACGACGGTGCTACTCACGGAGCCGCGCCGCCCGGCGCCGACGACCGGTTCAGGAAGGCGTGCGGTTGCCGTGGCCAGGTTCCACCCCTCCGCCGGGAGAGTGTCGAGGGCCGTCGCGAGCGTCGGACATCACCGGCACAGATCGACCGGTGACACTTCATTCCCCAACGGAACGGCTGTTTCGTGGGTGTTTCGTACCTGTGGCGTCCCGCTCTTGACTCGGGTTGTTAGCGCTAACAAAATGGGTCTCCCCACTCTCGCGCCTGGAGCTGCCATGCCAAGTTCCACCGGCTCGTCCCTGCCCGATCTCCGATCCGCCCGGCCGGCCGCCGTCCGGGATGGACTCCCGCGCCTCGCCCCCTCCCGGGGGCCGGCGAGGCGACGCCCCGCCACGTCGGGCCGGCGGCGTGCCCTGTCGCTGGCGACCACCGTCGTCCTCCTGTGCGCCGGCCTCGTCGCCACCGGCGGCCCGGCGCACGCCGACGAGGAGTGGTCGCCCCCGTCGTCGTACACATCGACCGATCGTGGTGACGGCACCTACTCCGTGCCGCTGCTGCGATCGGACGTGCCCGACATCAGTGTGGAGCGGGTCCCGGCCGCCGAGAACGACGAGGGTCGGGACATCTACTACATGATCAGCACGACCATGCACCTGAGCCCGGGCGCGCCCATCATGAAGTCCTACGACCTCGTGAACTGGGAGATCGTCAACTACGTCTTCGACCGGGCCAGCATCGGCGACTCGTTCTCCCTGCGCAACGGCCAGAACTCGTACGGTCAGGGCCAGTGGGCGTCGTCGCTGCGCTACCACGACGGCATGTTCTACGTCGCTTTCAACACCAACAACCTCGGCGGCGCCTACATCTACCGCACCGACGACATCGAGAACGGCGCCTGGCAGCGCACGGCACTCGGTCGAGGGTTGCACGACCCGTCGCTCTTCTTCGACGTGGACGGCACGCCGTACATCTTCTACGGCTCCGGCGGCACGAGCGCGGTGCGGCTCAACTCCGAGCTGACCGCCATCACGCAGGACTATCCGAACATCTTCACCGCCGGTGACTACGCCGGGCAGCCCTTCATCGGCGGCCTGTTCGAGGGCGCGCAGTTCTACCACATCGACGGCTGGTACTACGCGGTCATCATCACCTGGCCCTCCGGCCAGGGGCGGCAGGTCGTGATGTTCCGGTCCCGGGAACTGCTCGGCCGCTACACGGCCGAAGGCGGTGTGAACACCTACGAGGCCCGCGGCGTGCTCAACTCCAACGGCTTCGCGCAGGGCAGCCTCGTCCCGATCTCCCGCGAGACAGGTGCGACCGACTGGTACGGCATGTTCTTCCGGGACACGTTCCCGATCGGGCGCATCCCCGCCCTCATCCCCGCCACCTGGAACGACGGCTGGCCGACCTTCGGCGACGACGGCGTCGTGCCGGTCGACGGCGGGTTCGCCAAGCCGATCTCCCTGAGCCCGCAGGAGCAGCTGTTCGAGCGGCAGAAGAGCATCGTCGCCTCGGACGACTTCGCCAACGACGCCCCGCACAAGGCGTACCAGGACGAGGAGTGGACGATCCCACCGCCACCCGACATCGACGAGTCGTTGATCGGCGTGCAGCTGCTGGAGAACGCCGGATTCGAGTCGGGGGATGTCTCACCCTGGTCCGCTCAGTACGGCGCGACGCTCACGCTCGACTCGACCGACCCCGCCACCGGATCCTCGGCGTTGAAGGTCGGCAACCGTACGCTCAACGGCTCCGGCCCGAACCAGCTCCTCACCGGCAAGATGCAGCACGGGGTGACCTACACCGTGTCGGCGAGGGTCAAGTACACCTCCGGTCCGAGCAGCGTACGGTTCAACCTCGCCGCCGACTGGGGCTCCGGGGTACAGGTGATGACCTCCGGCACCGTCCCGATCGGGCAGTGGACGACCGTCACCGGCCAGTACACCGTGCCGGCGTCAGCCAACCTGAACAACTTTAAGTTCGCCGTGGAGACACCGTGGGCCAACCCGCAGCCCCCGTCGTCGAGCGTGGAGTACCTGATCGACGACGTGTCGATCGTCGGGCAGCCGTCGACCGCCGAGCACCCGACCGAGGCCGAGATCAGGCCCAACGGGTCACGGCTGGACGTGGCCTGGGAGTGGAACCACGCGCCGGACAACCGGTACTGGTCGCTCACCGACCGGGACGGCTGGCTGCGGCTGACCACCGGCAAGGTCGTGACAGGCGGCTACGTCTACACCAAGCTCTCCAACCGGGCGGAGCTGGCCTGGTTCGAGGAGGCCCGGAACACCCTCTCGCAGCGCACCTTCGGTCCCCGGCAGTCCGTCGAGACCAAGATGGACATCACCGGGATGAAGGACGGTGACGTCGCGGGCCTCGCCGCCTACAACCGCGGCTTCTCGTACGTGGCGGTCAAGCGAGCCGGCGGTGTGAACACCCTCGGCGTGGTCAACCGGGGCCAGCCGTTCGCGGTCGACCTCGACCAGGCGACGCTGGAGAGCTTCCTCCCCGGCACGACCGTCGACCTCGGTGACGCGACCGAGATCCACGTGAAGGCGGACCTCGACTTCGCGTCGCAGACCGGCCAACTGTGGACCACCTTCTTCTACAGCCTCGACGGGTTGTCCTGGACACAGCTGGGCAGCCGCGTCGGCCCGCAGACCCTGGACGGCAGCCTCGCTCACTTCATGGGGCACCGGGTCGGGCTGTTCAACTACGCCACGCAACAGACCGGCGGGCACGTGGACTTCGACCACTACCTGCTCAGCGACACGCTCACCGCCCAGAACCGGCCGCTGGAGACCGGCCGGCTCGACGCCGCCATCGCGTACGCGGCGACCCTCGACGAGTCGGACTATCCGGCGGACGCGTGGGCCGCGATGCGGGCCGCGCTCGCCGCGGCGACGACGGCGCGGGCCGGCGTGTTCGGCACGCAGAACCAGATCGACGCGCCGGAGCGGGCGCTCAGCTACCAGTTGGCGCGGCTCGGTGTGCTCCGCACCGCGGAACCGCAGCTGCCGGTGACGGTGAGCGCGCAGACCCGCTGCGTGGCCGGAACGGCGTACGTGGCCGTACAGGCACGCAACGACCACGACGCACCCGTCGACATCGTGCTCGAAAGCCCGTACGGCCACCGCTCGGTGACCGACGTCGCCCCCGGCGCGAACGCCTACCAGCAGTTCACCACCCGCGCCACCACCGTCACCGCCGGCACCGCCACCGTCCGGGCCACCGCAACCGTCGACGGCAGGACCGTCACCACCACCCGCACCGCGGACTACACCGCCACCACCTGCGGCGGCTGACGCCCACGGATCCGGCCCGGCACGCCACACCCCGGCGGCGCCGGGCCGGACGCAACCCATCGCCCGCCAGCGCCAAGGAGGAACTCGTGACACAGCGTCTGCGAAGGGCGCCCCGACGACGGGTCGCCGCGATCGCAACGATCGGCGCCATGCTCGCCGCGGGACTCGTCGCGGCAGCACCCGTCCAGGCCGCCGAGACCAATCTCATCGTGAACGGAGGATTCGAGGACGGCCTGACCGGCTGGTTCGTCAACAACGGCAACTCCACCGACCGGGCCACGCTCTCACCCACGACCGACGCCTACTCCGGATCGAGCGCGGTACTGGTCAGTGACCGGGCCACCACCGGCTCCGGACCAATGCAGGACCTCTCCGGCAAGGTACAGGCCGGGCAGACCTACTCGCTCACCGCCCGGATCAAGTACGAGAACCCGGACGGCCCCGCCACGAAGCAGTTCTTCGCCACGATGCACTACGGTGCGGCCACCTACACCAACCTGGTCAGCGTGGTGGCGACGAAGGGCCAGTGGGCACAGTTCAACGGCCAGTTCACGATCCCGACGGGGCAGAACGTCTCGACCGCCCGTCTCTTCTTCGAGACACCGTGGACCAGCAACCCGTCCTCCGACCCCAGCCTGCACCTGATGGACTTCACGCTGGACGACGTGTCGGTGGTCGGTGCCCCGCCGCCCCCACCGCCGTCGAAGACCATCGAGGTCGTCGGGAAGCTGCCCGGCGAACACAACCCGTTGATCGGGCACAAGTTCGGCGCCGATGGCTTCGGCTTCGTGCACGACGGCCGGGTGTACATGTACATGACCAACGACACCCAGGGCTACGCCCCCGACCCGGTCACCGGGGTGTCCCCCGGCATCAACTACGGCCAGATCAACCAGATCACGGTGATCTCCTCCGAGGACCTGGTGAACTGGACCGACCACGGCGAGATCCAGGTCGCGGGTCCGAACGGCGTCGCGCCGTTCACCGGCAACTCCTGGGCACCGGGCATGGCCCGGAAGGTGGTGAACGGCCAGGAGAAGTTCTTCCTCTACTACGCCAACGGTGGCGGGTCGAGCAACGTGATCACGGGCGCGTCGCCGCTCGGCCCGTGGACCAGCGAGCGGACGAGCACGCTCATCGACGGCCGCACCCCGGGCGCCGAAGCCGTCGCGTGGAAGTTCGACCCTGCTCCGCTGGTGGACTCCGACGGTGAGGCGTACCTCTACTTCGGTGGCGGTCCGGCCTCGACGAGCATGCCGCCGGCGGAGCGCTTCAACAACCCCAAGAACCTGCGGGCCATCAAACTGGGCGACGACATGGTGTCGACCGAGGGCACGGCGGAGGTCGTCGACGCCCCGGTGGCGTTCGAGGCGGGCCACGTCTTCAAGCGGGGTGACAAGTACTACCTCTCGTACTCCTCGCACTTCGGTGGCAGCGACTTCGGCGGCCCGCAGACGCCGCTTCCGGGCTACCCCGGCGGCGGCCAGATCGGCTACCTCATCTCCGACGACCCGATGTCGTGGCCGAAGGAGACCTACGCGGGTGTCCTGTTCCCGAACCAGTCGCAGTTCTTCGGCGCCGGCACCGGGGGCAACAACCACCAGTCGGTCTTCGAGTTCCAGGGCAAGTACTACTTCACCTACCACGCCCCGACGTTGAACAAGCGCATCAACGGCAACACCACCCAGGGCTACCGCAGCCCGCACATCCAGGAGCTGACGTTCAACCCAGACGGCACCATCCAGCAGGTCGTCGGCACCTACGCCGGTGTGGAGCAGGTCCGGGACTTCGATCCGTACCGGGTGTTCGAGGCGGAGACATTCGGCTGGAGCAAGGGCGTTGCCACCGCCAAGGTCGACGGGGCGTCCGCGCAGTTCGGCGACGGGGCGCCGAACCTGGTGGTGCGTGACATCGACAACTCCGACTGGACGGCGCTGTCGGCGGTGGACTTCGGCGCCGGCGCCGGCACCGTGACGGCGAAGGTCCGCCCGCTCGTGTCCGGTGGCCAGATCCAGATCCGGCTCGACGAGGCCACCGCGCCCGTGGTGGCGACCATCCCGGTCGACGGGCCGGTCGGCGAGTGGACCGAACTCTCCGCCGAGTTGGACGGGGTGACCGGGGTGCACGACGTGTACTTCAGCTACGCCGGCCCTGCCGGTGCCGACCTGTTCGAGCTGGACACCTGGGCTTTCGAGACCGCCGCCGAGCTGCCGGTGTCGGTGAGCGCGCAGACCCGCTGCGTGGCCGGAACGGCGTACGTGGCCGTACAGGCACGCAACGACCACGACGCACCCGTCGACATCGTGCTCGAAAGCCCGTACGGCCACCGCTCGGTGACCGACGTCGCCCCCGGCGCGAACGCCTACCAGCAGTTCACCACCCGCGCCACCACCGTCACCGCCGGCACCGCCACCGTCCGGGCCACCGCAACCGTCGACGGCAGGACCGTCACCACCACCCGCACCGCGGACTACACCGCCACCACCTGCGGCGGCTGATCTGTTCACGCCATCACCAACGACACGGAGATTCACATGAGCACATACAGTCGTGGTCGCCTGCTCGCCGCGGGCGCCGCTGGAGCCCTGCTGGTCGGGTCGGTGGCCGTGCCGTCGCCGGCTCTCGCCGAGCCGGGAGGCAGCGCCGACGTCGAGGTCACCGTCGACATCGAGGAGATCCGCGAGCCGGGGGTGCTGGCCATGTCGGTCGCCGCCGACTCGGTGGCGCTGTCCGAGGACGGCTCGACGCTGCTGATGCGTCAGTTCGTCGGCACCCTGCCGACGGTCACGGTGACCGACACCCGCACGGCGGACGAGGTGCCGCCGGGCGCGGCGTGGGCCGTGCTGGGCAGCGCGACCGACTTCGTCGGCAGCGCCGGTCAGGCGCCGATCAGCGCCGGGCACCTCGGCTGGAAGCCGCGCTTGATCGACGGTGGCGACACGGGCCTGGTCAGTGAGGGCGAGGAAGTCGTGACGGTCCTGGACGAGCCGACCCAGCCGGGCAACAACGTGGGTCTGGTCGACCAGGAACTGCTGGTGTCGACGTTCGACTCGGGGGCGGTCGCCGGTGACGCGTACACCGTGGACGCGGACCTGTTCCTGCGTACCCCGGCGGACGTCGCCGCCGGCGAGTACACCTCGACGCTGACCCTGTCCCTGTTCGAGTAGCGCACGGCGGGGGCCGAGCCTTCTCGGCCCCCGCCACCCCTCACCCGGAGGTCGACGTCATGACCCGAACCTGGTCCCGAGCGTGCCGGCGGGGGCTCGCCGCGCTGGCCGTGGTGCTTCTCACCCTGCCGGCGGCGCCCGGCAGCGCCCGGGCGCAACCGGCGACTCCGACCGTGACCTGGGCGGTCCAGCCGGCGAAGCAGGACGGCCCGGACGGCCGCCGGTGGGTGGAGCACACTCTGGATCCGGGGCAGCGTGTGACCGAGCACCTGGCGGTGCGGAACTTCAGCGACTCCCCCGTGGTGTTCTCGCTGAAGGCGGCCGACGGCTATCTGACCGACAAGGGGCGGTTCAACATGCTGCCGTCCGATCGGGCGTCGGTGGACGGAGGCACCTGGATCGCGGTGCAGGAGAAGGTGACCGTCGGGGCGAAGGCCACGAAGGTGGTGCCGTTCACCATCACCGCGCCGCGGGATGCCACCCCGGGCGACCATCCGGCCGGAATCGCGGCCACGGTGACCAGCAGCGGAGGCACCGTGGCGGTGGAGAGCCGGGTGGGGTTCCGGGTGATGCTGCGGGCCAGCGGCACCGTCACCGCGGCCGTGTCGGTCACCGGGCTGGCCGCCACCTACCGCCAGTCGTGGAACCCGTTCTCGGCCGGAAGCGTCCGCGTGCGGTACACGGCCGGGAACGACGGCAACGTCGCGGTGACCGCCGCCGGCCGGGCGAGCGTGGCCGAGCTCTTCGGCGTTCTCGACAGGCGCGCGCTGACCGACGTCGAAGAGCTGTTGCCGGGCGGCGACCACGAGGCAGAGGCCCGCGTGGACGGCGTCTGGGGCCTGGGGCGGCTGAAGACCACCGTCGAGCTGACGCCGTCCGTCCTCGGCGGTGACCCGTCGAGCGCCGAGATCCGGCCGGCGCGGGCGACCGTGACCGTGTGGGCGGTGCCCTGGGCGCGGCTGGCCCTCGCGGTCGTCCTCGCCGTGCTCGTCCTCGGGTTCCGCACGGTCATCCGGCGACGCCGGCGGCGGCTGGCGGCCCTGCTCGACCGCGCACGGAACGAGGGCCGGGCCGAGGGCCGCGAGTCCGCCCTCGCCGGCGGCTCACCCGGGCGAGGATGACAGCGCGCGCCGTCGTCCCGGCGCGGTGGCCGCACTCGCGCCACGCCCGCTCCCGGCGGCTCAGCGCCGCGGCGGCGGGCCCACACTGTCGCGGGAGACCAGAACCGGCGCGATCGTCTCCCGCAACGGGCTGGTGACCTGCGACTCGATCTGGGCGAGCAGCAGGTCCAGGCTCGTCCGCGCCACGGCGGCGAAGTCCGGCCGGACGGTCGTCAACGGCGGGATGAAGAACGCGGCCTCCGGCACGTCGTCGAAGCCCACCACGCTGACGTCGTCCGGCACCCGGCGGCCGTGCTCGTGCAGCGCCCGGAGCACACCCAGCGCCAGATGGTCGTTGGCGGTGAAGATCGCGGTCACCTCGGGCATCCGGGCCAGCATCTGCCCGCACCGGTAGCCGGAGGCCGCGGACCAGTCCGCCGGGACCACCGGGTGCACCTCGGCGCCCGCCGCCAGCAGCGCCTCCCGCCACCCGTCGATCCGACCGGCGCTGTCGAACCAGTCCGGCGGGCCGGACACGTGCCACACCGTCGCGTGCCCGGCGTCGAGGAGGTGCTGCGTGGCGGCGCGGGCGCCGGCGACCTGGTCGATGGTCACCAGGGAGACCGGCCTGCGCGGGTCCCCGTCGACGGTCACCAGCGGTACGTCCTGGGGCAGCCGATCGAGGGCCTCGCCGGCCGACTCGACCGGCGCGATGACCACGATCCCCGCGACCCGGTGCGCCAGATGCCGCTCCACGGCGGCGGAGATGGAGTGGTGGTCCAGGTCGTTCACGCTGCCGACGCTCACCGCGAAGCCCGCCTCCGCGGCCGCCTGCTCCAGCGCCGCGAGCAGCGACGCCGGGCCGTAGAGAGTCGTGTTCTGCGCGACGACCCCGATCGCCTGGGAGCGGCCGGTGACCAGCGCCCGGGCCGCCCGGTTGGGCCGGTAGCCCAGTTCGGCGATCGCCGCCTGGACCCGGAGGCGGGTCTTCTCGCGCACGTTCGGATGCCCGTTGAGAACCCGGGACACCGTCTGATGGGAGACGCCCGCGACACGAGCCACGTCCGTCATCGCCGGAGCACGCATGGCCATCCCACTCCCCGCTGCCCGTCGGCGGCTCCGGCGGTCGACCTCACCGCCGCGACCGCATTGCGCGAAATCCGTCCTCCGGCCGCCGGCCCGGTGGCCGGGCCGTGGCGGAGATCAGAATGCTAGACAGTCTATGCGGAGCGCCATTGGGACATCGGGCATGGTTTCCCTGCCAACCGGGCGGAGCGTGACGGTCAGGACATCTCCGTGACCGGATCGGGTCTCGCCTCGCACACCGTGCCGGGCCCGGACCCACCTCCGTCATCGGTGATCCCGTTCAGTGGGAGTGGCGGGGCACCGCACCGCCGCTGCCCCCGACGAGGAAGTCCAGGTCCGCGCCGGCGTCGGCCTGCAGGACGTGCTCGCTGTACAGCCGTACCCAACCCCGGTCGGCGACCGGGGGCGGCGGCTGCCAGGCGGCCCGGCGTCGTTCGAGTTCCGGCTCCTCCACCAGGAGGTCCAGGCGCCGCGCCGGCACGTCGACCCGGACCAGGTCGCCCGTACGCACCAGGGCCAACGGGCCCCCCACCGACGCCTCCGGAGCCACGTGCAGGATGCAGGTCCCGTACCCGGTGCCGCTCATGCGGGCATCGGAGATCCGCACCATGTCGGTGACCCCGTCGGTGAGCAGCCGCCGCGGCATGGGCACGTTGCCCACCTCCGGGAAGCCGGGGTAACCGCGGGGGCCGGCGTTGCGGACCACGATGACCGTGTCGGGGGTGACGTCCAGGTCCGGATCGTCGGCGGCGACGACGTAGTCCTCGATCCGGTCGAAGACGAGCGCCGGCCCGGTGTGCGCGAGCAAGTGGGCGGAGGCGGCGGAGACCTTCAGCACCGCCCCGGACGGCGCGAGCGACCCACGCAGCACGACGGTGCCCGAGCCGGCGGGCTGGAACGGCTCCGCCAGCGTGCCGATCACCTCACGGTTCCAGCACCGGACACCGCCGATGTTGTCGGCCACGCTCTTCCCGCTGACGGTGACATGATCGAGGTGCAGCAGTGGCGCGATCTCCTTCATCACCGCCGGAACCCCTCCCGCGTAGGCGAAGTCCTCCATGAGGTACGCCCCGGAAGGCATCAGGTTGACCAGTACCGGCACGTCGGCGGTGAGGGTGTCGAAGTCCTCCAGGGACAGCGTGACGCCGAGACGCCCCGCGATCGCGAGCAGGTGCACCACGGCGTTCGTGGAGCCGCCGATCGCGGCGTTGACCCGGATGGCGTTCTCGAACGCCTGCCGGGTGAGCACGGAGGACAGCCGCTGGTCCTGCTCGACCATGGCAACGATGCGGCGCCCGGCGGCGTGCGCCAGCGCGTACCTGCGCGAGTCGACCGCCGGCACGGCGGCGGCCCCCGGCAGTTGCACGCCCAGCGCCTCGGTCACGCAGGCCATCGTGGAGGCGGTGCCCATGGTCATGCAGTGCCCTCGGCTGCGGGACATGCACACCTCCGCCTCCGCGCAGTCGGCCGCGGTCATCCGGCCGGCGCGCACCTCCTCGGTGAAGCGCCAGACGTCGGTGCCCGACCCGATGTCCCGGCCGCGGAACTTGCCGTTGAGCATCGGACCGCCGGTGATCATCAAGGTCGGCAGGTCGACGCTGGCCGCCCCCATCAACATCCCCGGAGTGGTCTTGTCGCAGCCGGAGAGCAGCACCACCCCGTCGAGCGGGTTGGCCCGGACGAGCTCCTCGAGCTCCATCGCCAGCAGGTTGCGGTAGAGCATGGTCGTCGGTCGCATGAGCGGCTCACCGAGGCTCATCGCCGGGAACTCCAGCGGCAGGCCGCCGCTCTCCCACACCCCCCGCTTCACCGACTCGGCCAGGTCACTGAGGTGCGCGTTGCACGGGGTCAGCTCCGACCAGGTGGTGGCGACGCCGATCACCGGGCGACCGTCGAAGACGTCGTCCGCGAACCCCTGGTTTCGCATCCAGGAGCGATGGATGAAGCCGTTGCGCCCCTCAGCGCCGAACCACTGCCCACTGCGCAGCGGCCGATCGGTCGTGGACACGAGCACACCTCCGTCATCTACCCGGCCGCGGGAGCGCGGCGATCGAAGTGGTTGTCGGCCGACGGCGCGGGCGGGGGGCTACCGGAGGCCTCCCACCGACAGGCCGCCGCGCCAGTGCCGTTGAAGGGTGAAGAACGCGATCACGAGCGGGATCACCGACACGAGCGAGCCGAGGATGATGAGGCTCCAGAGAGAGGTACTCCCCGAGTTGTTCGCGGAGGCGATCCCCTGCCAGAGGCCGAGGCCGACAGTGACCGGGAAGAGGCGGTTGTCGGAGAGCATGGCCAGGGGCAGGAAGTAGTTGTTCCAGGACGCCACCGCCGACAGCAGCAGCACGGTGACCACCGCGGGTCGCATCAGCGGAAGGGCGATCCGCAGGAACGTGCGTAGCTCCCCCGCACCGTCGACCCGCGCCGCGTCCAGCAGTTCGTCGGGGACCGCGTCGCGCGCGTACACGTGCATCAGATAGACGCCGAAGGGGTTGAGCAGTGACGGGAGGATCACCGCCCAGATCGTGTTCGTCAGCCCCAGCCGGGAGAACATGATGAAGGTCGGGATGACCAGTGCGGTCGCGGGCACCATCAGCGCGCCGAGGACGACGGCGAAGCTGAATCGCCGCGCGGCGAAGCGGTACTTGGCGAATCCGTAGCCGGCCATGACGGCCAGGACCGTCGCCCCGATTCCGCCCGCCAGCGCGTACAGGGTCGAGTTGAGGATCCACCGGCCGTAGATGCCACCGTCGTAGGTGAACAGCTGCTGGAGGTTCCCGAGGTAGTCGATCCGGTCGGAGAACCACAGGGTGTTACCACCGCCGAACAGGCCCGGTGCGTCCTTGGAGCTGTTGACGATGACCCACCAGAAGGGCACGAGGAAGTAGACGACCAGGAAACCGAGGAGTATCTGCAGGGGGAGGAAGCGTTGCGGGCGGCGAGGGCCGGCACCGGCGCTGGCGCGGTCGGTCATCAGAGGAAGCTCCTCCGCTTGCGGGTGAGGAACAGGAACGCGTACACGCAGATGAAGACGACCCCGCCGAGGGCGAAGGAGATCGCTGAGCCGTAGTTGAAGTTGGCGAGTGAGAACGCCTGCTGGTACGCGTACATGTTGGGGGTGAAGTCCGCCCCGATCGTGCCCGCGGCGAGGTACCGCAGGATCTGGGGTTCGTTGAAGAACTGCAGGGTGCCGATGAGTGAGAAGACCAGGATCAGGATCAGCGCCGGCGCGATCAGCGGGATCTTGATCCGGAGCGCGATCTGCCACCTCCCGGCGCCGTCCATGCGGGCGGCCTCGTAGAGGGTCGGGTCGATTCCCTGCAGCGCCGCGTACAGAATGATCATGTAGTAGCCGGCCCACTGCCAGGTGACGACGTTGAGCAGGCCGTAGAAGATCAGGTTGCTGCTCAGGAAGTCGGGCGCGGTGGCCCCGAACAGGCCGAAGACGTCGGAGAGCGGCCCGAAACTCCTGCTGTAGAGGAACCCCCACATCACGGCCCCGATGACCGTCGGGATCGCGTACGGGAGAAAGATCATCAAGCGGGAGAAGCGGGTGAACAGGGAGGTCACCGCATCCAGGATCAGCGCCATCGCGAGCGCGACGACGATCTGCAGCGGAATGGCGACGAGCGAGAAGCGGATGACGAACCACGCCCCGGACAGGAAACTCGGATCGGTGAACGCCTTCACGTAGTTGTCGAACAGGACGAAGCTGGTGCCGCCGATCAGCTTCTTCTGGAAGAGACTGAGATAGAGCGCGTACGCCAACGGTGCGATGAGGAAGGCGAGGAAGACGACCGCGAAGGGCCCGACGAAGAGCCACCCCATCAGGTGCTCACGCAGGTGCACCTTTCCGCGGATCGTACGTCTCTCGTCGTGAGCGCGCGGCGCGCGCTTCTCGGTCAGGAGTGTCATCTTGGGCTCCGGGACGTGGGCACGGGGTCGACGGGTGGGCCGGCCGGCGACGGGCGGCGACGCGGCCCACCCTCGCGGTCACTGAACGGTGAAGCCTTGCTCCTCGGCGTACTTCGCCACGTCCTCCTGAAGCCGGTCGGCCGCCTGCGAACCGGTGACGGAGCCCTTGATGATCTCGCTGACCTGCTTCGTCATGGCATCGAAGTAGTACTGGCCGAAGGGGCTGTAGGCGACGCCCTTGTAGGCGTTGGCGGCGGGGACGTAGACCTCCTTGTTCGCCTGCTGGCCGTTGAAGAACGCCACCTTCAGGTCGACGAACGCGGGGTCGTTGAGCGCCGTGAGGTTGAGCGGGAAGATGATCTGGTTGGTCCAGCCGTCGGTGAGCGACTCCTTGTCGGCGTACAGGCCGTAGGCGACCTTCGCCGCGAGCTCCGGCTTCTTGGCCTGGCTGGTCACCGAGAAGGCCGAGCCGCCCCAGTTCACCTGCACCGGATTGTTCGGGTCCCACTGCGGCAGCGGGGCCACCGCGAACTTGCCGGTGTCCTGACCCTTGCCGACGCCCGCTCCGGTGAGGTAGCCGGGCGCCCAGGCCGCGGAGATGTACGTCGCGTAGTTCCCGTTGATCACGCCGGAGATGTACTCCGGGGTGAACTGGTCCTGCGTACCGACGAGGCCCTTGCGCGCGAGGCCGCCCCAGTAGTCGAGCACGTCCTTGGAGGCCTGGTCGTTGAGCTTCACACCGATCGACTTCGGCTGCGCGGGGTCGTAGGTGAACGGAGTGGCGCCCTTCTGGATCTGCAAGGCCATCGTGAGCGCGGACACGTTCGCGCCGAAGTCACCGAACTGCGGGCCGCCGGCGTCCTTCACCTTCTGCGCCGCCTGCTCGTACTCGGCCCACGTCTTCGGCGGCGTGATGCCGTACTTGTCGAAGATGTCCTTCCGGTAGATCATCGCCACCGGTCCACCGTCGACCGGTACGCCGTAGATCGCGTCACCGACCGAGACGTCCTTCCAGGCGCCCTCGCCGTAGTTGTCCTTGACCGCGTCGAAGCCGTACTTCCTGATGTCGACGAGCGCATTCTGGATCTGGAAGGTCGGGATCCGGTCCATCTCAATCATGATCACGTCGGGCGCGCCGGTGCCCGCCGAGATGGCCGTCTGGAACTTGTCGTACTCGTCGCTGCCCTGCCCGACGTTGGTCCAGCACACCTGCACCTCGTCGTTCTGCTTGTTGAAGTTGTCGACGACGAGCTGCATGTTGGGGTACCAGCCCCACATCGTCACGACCGGCAGGTTCTGCTTCGTGATCGTGTTCGTACAGTTGCTGGCGTCGCTTCCGCCGCCGTCCCCGCCGGAGGAGCAGGCGGCGAGCCCGCTCCCCGCCGCGAGCATGGCTACCGTGGCGAGTATTCGTTTCCTCTTCATCGACGAGATTCCCTTCGGGGATCGCGGTGCACAAGGGTCCGTGCGCCGTCAGTGAAGGCCGGCGATCGGCGGGGACGGGCAGGGGTGGAACACCCAGGAGCCCGTCCTCCCGCCGACCCCCTTCCGGAGTCGCGACACACGCCCGCGTCTGGTGAGCGCCACCGGGGCAGGGGACCCCTGCTCCGGTGGCGCCGCCCCCGCAACGGGCTCCTAGCGCTTGAACAGACGCGGCGCCAGGTCGATCAGGTTCTTCTGCCACACGTCCCAGCCGTGCGGCCCGGGGGTCACCCCGTCGAACTCGTAGCGGATACCGAGGTTGTCCAGCGTGGTCAGGGACGCCATGAAGCTCGGGTACACGAAGTCGGTCTGGTCACCGACGTACAGGCGCAACATCCTGGTCCCGTTGTTGATCGCCTCCACGTCGACGCCGGTGCCGCTGCCGAACCCGGCCGAGAAGGCCGCGACGTAGGCGAACTGGCCCGGGTACGCCTTGAGCACTCCGAACGCGTGCCCGCCGCCCATCGACAGGCCGGCGATGGCCTGCTGCGACGGCGCACTGGAGATGTGGTAGCGGGCACGGGCCGTCGGCACGATGTTCTCCAGCAGTTCCCTGTTGAAGTCGGACACGTTGCCGTTGCCCATCACGACCACCATGGGGACCAACTCGCCGTCGAGGAACTGGTGGTCGAGGATCTGCTTGGCACGCCCCATCTCGACCCAGTCCGTATAGCTCTGCCCGCCTCCGTGCTGCAGGTAGAGGACGGGGTACGGCTGGGCCCGGTCGGGGTCGTAGCCCGGCGGGGTCCACACCAGCGCGGTGCGGTCCTGGCCCACGACGGTGCTGCGGTAGGTCATGCTCTCGACCGTCCCGCCCTGCCCGGCCGGCACGTCCGACAGCAGGCGGGCGCCCGGCCCCGGGATGAGGAAGGTGCTCCACGTCGGCTCGGTGGTCACCCTCGTCGGATTCGAGGCGTCCTTCACCGCCACCCGGTCCACGATCAACCGGTAGTAGTAGAACCAGGGGTCCAGCGGGCCGACGGTCGCTCGCCACCGGTCACCGTCCCGCACGAGCGGCACGCGCAGCCAGCTCCCACCCGGGGCCACGTTGGCCCACACCGTGACGTGCTGGGCAGCGGCGAAGTCCGTGGTCGTCTCGAAGGTGACGAACCCGTCCTCGGTCACGAACGGAGTCGGCGTGGTCCCGCTCGGCGGTGGGGTGAACTCTCCCTTCAGCGGCTGGTGACCGGGGCTCGGGCCACGGTCGGACACGTCACGGAAGAGCCGCGGCACGAAGTCGACCAGGTTCTCCTGCCAGGTGGTCCAGTTCCCGCCGCCGTCCGGGTTGACCCCGTCGAACTCGAACGTGACTCCGGCACGGCCCAACGCCTTCGTCAGCCGGTAGGTGGCGTTGTGCGCGGGATCCGTGACATTCCCCGTGTACAACCGCAGCGTTTTCACGTTGCGATTGGTCTCCCGGGTGTTCTTCCGGTCGACGTCCGCGCCCAGGAGGCCGGAGAAGGAGCCGGCGTAGGCGAACCGGCTCGGGTTGGCGAGCGCCGCCTTCACCGCCTGCGATCCACCGTCTCCCACACCCGCGATCGCCTGGTGCGCCGGGTCGCGCAGGACCCGGTAGGCGCCGTGGACCGCCTTGCGGAGGTCCCTCAGCTCCTGGTCGTCCGCACCGCCGTCACTGATCACGACCACCATCGGCCTCATGGCGCCCTCGGCCGAGAGGTTGTCGAGGATCTGCCTGGCTCGTCCGAGGTCGAGCCAGTCGGTGGCGGTCCGACCCTCGTCCGACCGCAGGAAGAGAACGGGGTAACCCTTCCGGCCCGTCGCCGGGTAGCCCGGCGGCGTCCAGACCAGGGCCGAGCGCTGCTCCTTCCTGACCCGGTAGGTCAACGTCTCGATCTGGCCGCCGGTCCCCTGGGGTACGTCCGCCAGCCGACGCGCCTCGGCACCGGGGACGAGGAAGGTGCTCCAGAGGGGCTGGGACGCCACACCGGTGCTGTTCGTCGGGTCCTTGAAGCTCTTGGTGTCGTCGCCGGTGACCTGGTACTGGTACAGCCCCGGCTTGAGCGGGCCGAGGACCCCGGACCACACGTTACCGCGGCGGGTCAGGCCGAACTCGGCCCAGGTGGCGGAGGGTCCGAAGTTTCCCTCGACGACGATCTGCGACACCGTGCCCACGTGCTCCTGCACGTAGTCGGCCGGAACGCTGAACGACGCGTAGCGGTCCTCGGAGACGTTCAACCAC
This sequence comes from Micromonospora xinjiangensis, assembly GCF_056150165.1. Classification (NCBI taxonomy): domain Bacteria; kingdom Bacillati; phylum Actinomycetota; class Actinomycetes; order Micromonosporales; family Micromonosporaceae; genus Micromonospora; species Micromonospora xinjiangensis. The sequence goes on from NZ_JAXCFO010000010.1 coordinate 113,218, forward strand.
GGCGTCTCCGCCGCGGCCGGGTGCGGCCCGAGGAGTACCGCCGCGGCCGCCACGACTCCGGCGGTGAGTGCCGCCGAGAGCCGGCGCACGCCGGTACCGCGTAACCGCCCGTGGTACGATTCAGTTGTCACGCTCCACTCCTTTCATGTGCCGGCAGCGGATGCGACCCGACTGCCGGCTCAACTCATCGGTGGATGCCCCCGTAGGTTCTGCGCCCTCACCTCCCTCTTGGATCTCGACCGGCGCGCCCGCGGTGATCGCCCGGCGCAGCTGGGTGGTCGGCGCGATCGCCCGGTCGCACCGACGGGTGTGCGGTCACGGTCCGGCCGGCGGCGCGGTGGAGCCCCGGACCACGAGGCTGGTCGGAAGCACTATCTGTCGAGGCCCCTCCCAGTCGTCGGTCACCAGTGACTTCAGCATCCGTGCGGCCTCGTATCCGAGCTGGTACATCGACTGGTCCACGGTGGTCAGCCCCGGCTCGGTCAGGGCCGACTCCGGAATGTTGTCGAAGCCGACGACCGACAGGTCACCGGGCACGGAGATCCCCAGCTCCGCCGCGACCTCCAGGACCTTGAGGGCCATGCCGTCGCTCGCCGCGAAGATCGCCGTGGGCCGGTCCGCCCGTTGCAGCAGGGCGCGCGCCAACGGAACCGCGGACTCGGGGTTGAAATCGCCCCTGCCGATCAGCGTCGGGTCGACCGGAACGCCCGCTCCGGTCAGCGCCGTCCGGTATCCCTCCTCCCGGGACCAGGCCGCCGCCAGGCTGGAACGACCCGCGATGAAACCGATGCGCCGGTGGCCCAGGTCGAGCAGGTGCTCGACCGCGGTGGTGGCGCCCGCGAGATTGTCGGCCGTCACCGAGGGCGCGGTGGAGTCCCTCGCGGGGTCGATCGCCACGACCGGCGTCCGGCTCCGCACCTCGCCCCAGGGCGTGACCACGATGCACCCGTCGGTGAGGGTGCCGGACAGACGTGTCAGGTGCCGCTGCTCCCAGCCCTCCGAATAGGAGCCGTAGAGGTCGCTGTTGGCGTAGATGATCAGGTCGAAGCCCGAACGACTCAACGCCTTCATCACCCCCTTGAGCACCTCGGCGGTGTACGACTGGAAACTGTGGGTCACGAGGCCCAGAACGTTGGTGCGGCTTCGCCTGAGGCTCGTGGCCACCAGGCTCGATTCGTAGCCGAGCTGCTCGATGGCGGAACGGACCTGGGCGACCGTCCGCGCGCTGACGCCGTAGTGCCCGTTGACCACGCGCGAGACGGTGGCGGTGGAGACGCCGGCCGCACGGGCGACATCACTCATCGTCACCGGCGCATTGACCTCAGTCATGCCGCTCCCTCTGGACTGCAATCGTTATCGGTTACGTTTCCAGGGTGTTGTCAACGTAACCGATAACGATTACAAACACAAGGCCTCATCGTCCTCACACGACTGCCGGGAACGTCCCGACCGGACACTCGCGCAGCCACCCCGAACCACCGCACGACGGCTGCCGAAAGGCCAAAGGGCGGGCGCACTGCCGCCGTACCGGCGGCCCGTTCCCCGACGGGTTAATCAGCCCGCCGACGACAAGAGGCCGCCGTCCGGCAAACGAATTCCGCGCAGCCTCGGACCCGGCGCGTGCGGCGATATGCGCTCACCCGGCGACCGATCATGCTCACACGCGTCGCAGCCCGCCACCGACCCAATTGCCGTCATTCTCAGTCGAGCGTCGGCACGAGGCTCTCTTCGGACAGGGCCCGGACCTCCGCCGTCCCCGAATAGGCCTTCTGCGCCAGCGCCCCGTCGGGACCCGCATTGATGACGAACGTGCCGGCCGCGATGGTGTCCCGGGAGGAGAAGCCGACGTACACCTCGATGTGTCCGGGCTCGACGACGTAGGTCATGCTCCGGTCGTGGAAGCCGAGCTGCCCCGTCGGCAGCTCGAACCGCACGGCCACCCGCTGCCCCGGACCGGCCGAGACCCGGGCGAAGTTCTTCAGTTCGAGCACGGGTCGGGTGACCGTCGCCTGCGGGTCACGGATGTAGAGCTGGACGACCTCCTCGCCGGCTCGCTCACCCGTGTTGGTGACCGTCACCTCGACGCCGACGCTGTCTCCGGCACCGACCTCGGCGCGGTCGAGGACGGCCGCGTCGATCGTGAACGGCGCGTATCCGAGGCCGTGCCCGAAGCAGTATCGCGGCGTCACCGGCGAATCCACGTAGTCGCCGTGCCAGTGCGACCGCCCTCCGGAGACCTTGTGCCCGTAGAAGACGGGAATCTGGCCCACCGTGCGGGGATAGGAGATCGGCAGCTTCCCGCTCGGGTTCACCTCGCCGAGGAGCACCTCGGTGATCGCCCGCGCCCCGGTCTGCCCGGGCAGCCAGGCCATCAGCACCGCGGCGCACTCCTCGTGCAGGAAGTCGCTGCCGACCGGCCGACCGGCGACGAGCACCGCGACGACGGGAGTGCCGGTGGCGACGACGGCACGGACCAGGTCCTCCTGCACGCCGGGAAGGTCGAGACTGGACCGGTCCCGTGACTCGCCCGTGGTGGCCCCCGGCGTCAACCCCGAGCGATCGCCCAGGACCAGCACGGCGACATCGGCCTCGGCGGCGACCGCCACCGCCTCGTCGAACCCGTCCCTCGACGGATCGACCACGTCGCATCCCGGCGCGTAACGCAACCGGTCGCCCAGGCGGGCGGTGAGCTCGTCACGCACGGTGGGCACCCCGTCCGTGCTCTCGTCGATCTCCAGGTCGTCCGGGATCGTCATCATCTGGCCGAGCAGGCCCCGCCGCTCGCGTGCCTCCGTCAACGCCTCGATGTGCGCCGCGAAGGAGTAGTCCCCGAGCAGGTGCCGGGCATCGTCGGCGTTCGGCCCGATGAGGGCGACCGTCGCGGCCTCCGAAGCCAGGGGCAGCACGCCGTCGTTCTTGAGCAGGACGAGGCTGCGGCGGGCGATCTCGAGCGCCACGTCCCGGTGCCGCGGGGAGTTGACCGTCACCACGACCGCGTCCTCGTCGACGTAGGGGTTCTCGAAGAGCCCGAGTTCGATCTTGTGCCGGAGGACCCGCGCGACCGCCTCGTCGAGGCGACCCTCGCTGACCTCCCCGGCATCCAGCGCGTCGGCGAGAGCCCCCGCGTACGCGTCCGTGGCCGGAAGCTCGACGTCCACGCCGGCGCTGAGCGCCAGTGCCGCCGCCTGCTGCTTGTCCGGCGCGAACCGGTGGTACGAGTGGAGGTCGTCGACGGCGAAGTAGTCGGAGACCACGCTGCCCGTGAAGCCCCACTGCCGGCGAAGGACGTCGGCCAGCAGCTCCCCGTTGGCGTGACACGGAATCCCGTCCAGCTCGTGGTAGCCGGCCATCACCGACTGGAGGCCGGCCTCGCGGACCGCGACCTCGAACGGATACAGGTACACCTCGCGCAGCAGTCGGGGCGGGAGGTGGGCCGGCGCCCAGTTCAGCCCGCCCTCGGATGCCCCGTAACCGACGAAGTGCTTGGCCGTCGCGATGACGCCGGTCCGCAGGTCGGCGCCCTGGAGGCCTCGGACGAACGCCGCACCCATGCGCGAGACCAGATACGGGTCCTCGCCGTAGGTCTCCTCCGTCCGGCCCCACCGCGGGTCGCGCACCACATCCAGGACCGGTGAGAGTCCCTGGTGGCTGCCCATGGCGCGCATCTGCGCGCGTACGGCGTCCGCCAACCGTTCGTTGAGAGCCGGCGCCCAGGTGCTCGCGACGCCGATCGCCTGGGGGAAGATGGTCGCCTCTCGCGCCATCACCCCGGAGCAGACCTCCTCGTGCACGATCGCCGGGATCCCCAGCCGGGTCTCGGTCACCAGGAATCGCTGGACCGCGTTGGCGACCCGCGCCACCTGCCCCGGCTTCAGGCTGGTGGAACCCGCGACTCGGGTCACATGCCCCAGGCCGTGCCGAAGGACCGTCCGCGCCCGCTGCGCCGAGAACCGTCCGGCCTCCAGCAACGCGAACGCCCACGTGCTGCCGAGTTGCGCGAGCTTCTCCTCCCGGGTCATCCGCGCCAACAGGTCCGACACCCGTTCCCCGACGGGCGCGTCCGTGTCCGCGTAGATCGCCCTGGTCTCCGGCTTCACACTGGTCATCCGGTCACCCCAATCACCGTCACCAACCTGCCCTCCGGCCTCGTCGGACACGAGGCCGTGTCGTCCCTGGACCCCCGAGTGGGGATCACTCCGGGGCGCCGACCGCTGCCTCCGCCTCCCTGCCCCGCGACGCCGTCGGGCCCCCCGCGACGACGGTGTCTCACCCACTGTCGACCGACGGTCGCCAGGACCAGAACCGGGCCCGGCCCAGACCGGGCTCACGAACGGGTTCCGGCCCCGGCTCTCCACCCGTCGGCCGCCCGACACCGGGTACGGCCACTCCACCGCCCGGCGATCGGGCCGCAGCGCCGCGGGCGAGGGCCGGGATCAGTCGGGGGCGGCACTGGAGGGCCCGGCGAAGACATTGATCATCGGCAACCTGTCCCCTATCGTAAACGTAATCGGTAACGTTTACATAGATCGTTGGCCCACATCGGTGGCGATCGTCCTGTCCAGACTCGCACCGACCCCCACCACCCCTCGGCTCCGGGCGTCGCGGCGGCATCCCGACGACCGGGCCACGCACGAAGGGAGCCAGCCCTGAACACCCACCTTCACGGGACGCCGCGGCACCTGGCCGACACCCAGAAGCCCCTGCCCCACCGCGGGCCGCCGGCCCGCTCGCGGCGAGCCGAGGCGGCGACCAGCGGGGAGGCGTCGTGAACACGGCCCGCCTGATCGTGGATCCACGCCGGCGGGTCGCGCCGGTGCCGCGACGACTCTTCGGCTCGTTCGTGGAGCATCTGGGCCGCTGCGTGTACGGAGGCATCTACGAGCCCGGGCACCCGACGGCCGACCCGGACGGGTTCCGGAGCGACGTCCTGGCGCTCGTGCGCGAACTGGGCGTCACCGTGGTCCGCTACCCCGGCGGCAACTTCGTCTCCTCCTACCGTTGGGAGGACGGCGTCGGCCCGGTCGACCAACGACCCGCCCGGCTCGACCTCGCCTGGCACAGCCTGGAGCCCAACGCGTTCGGGCTCGACGAGTTCATGCGCTGGGTCACCAGGGCGGGAGTCGAACCGATCATGGCGGTCAACCTCGGCACCCGCGGCACCGCCGAAGCGGTGGACCTGCTGGAGTACGCCAACCACCGCGGCGGCAGTCACCTCGCCGACCGGCGCCGCGCCAACGGCGCGCCCGACCCGTACGGGATCAGGCTGTGGTGCCTCGGCAACGAGATGGACGGACCGTGGCAGGTGGGCGGGCGGACGGCACCCGAGTACGGACGCCTCGCCGCGCAGACCGCGAAGGCGATGCGCCGCTTCGATCCCGACCTGGAGCTCATCGCCTGCGGCTCGTCACACTCCGGCATGCCCACCTTCGGCAGCTGGGAGCGCGACGTCCTCACCGCGGCGTACGAGGACGTCGACCTGATCTCGCTGCACGCCTACTACCACCCGGTCGACGACGATCTGCCCAGCTTCCTCGCCTCCGCCGAGGACATGGACCGGTACATCGACGACGTCACCGCCATCGCCGACTCCGTCGGCGCGATCCGCAGGTCGACCAAGAAGATCATGATCGCATTCGACGAGTGGAATGTCTGGTACCAGTCGGCCGCCCCGTCCACGCCACCCAGCGGGGACGACTGGCCCGTCGCGCCGCGGCTGCTGGAGGACCACTACAACGTCGCCGACGCCGTGGTCGTCGGTGGCCTGCTCATCAGCCTGCTGCGGCACAGCGACCGGGTGACGGCGGCCTGCCAGGCCCAACTGGTCAACGTCATCGCCCCGATCATGACCGAACCGGGCGGCCCGGCCTGGCGCCAGACGATCTTCCACCCCTTCGCCCGCACCGCCCGGCACGCCCGGGGGACCGTCCTCGACGTGCTCCGCGACAGCAGCACCACGACCACCGACCGCTACGGCGAGGTCGCCACGGTCGACGCGGTCGCCACCTGGGACGACACCACCGGCGGGATGACGGTGTTCCTCGTCAACCGCGTCACCACCGCGCCCGCCGAGGTGACCATCGACATCAGTGGCGCCCGGTTGACCGGGATCGTCGAGTGCCTCACCATCGGCGGCACCGACCTCGGCGCCAGGAACTCGCCCGACGGCCCGGACCACGCCACTCCACGCCCCAACGACACGGCACGTCAGGCGGGATCGGCGCTCCGGCTGGCGCTTCCACCGGCGTCCTGGACCATGGTGCGGCTGAAGGCCACGGCAGAGGTCCCGTGAGCGTCCGCTGAGCCATCGGCCGGTGCCGTCCTCCTCGGACGGTGCCGGGCCGGCCGCCGCGAGACCGTCCGCTGCCGCGCGGGGCGCCCTGGGGCGCGCGTCCGGCCAGCCGCACCGCAGGTGCCGACGCGGAGGCGCCCCGGCCGCTCGCTCCTGGGTCACCAGGGCGGGCGGCCGGGGCTCCCGCCACACCTAGCGAGGTGGCGGCGGGCCTGGTCTCACCGGGCGTCGACCGGCGCGCTGCGCGAGCCGTTGAAGAGCCGGTCGCCCTGGTAGTGGGCGACCACCGGCGCGTCCAGTCCGCCGTGGACGGTCTTCTTCAGCCGGGCGACCCCGTTGTGCACCGGGGCGGAGCCGAGGTACGTGTCGCCGGCGTAGAAGTCGACCTTGCCGGAGGGAGCGGAGGTGCTGGTGCTGACCGCGTCCACCGTCGCGGTCGCGGTGACCTTGGTGTTGTCCGAGGTGCCCGCGGGTGCGGCCGCCACGTCGAGGCCGGTCGTGGTGGCCCGGAACGCCAGGGCGCGCAGGTAGTGGTTCAGCAGCGGGCGCCAGACGTGCCAGGTGTGCACACCGGGCACGTTGTACTCGTCCAGCTCCACGCCGGCCGCACGGAGAGCGGCGGCGTTGCGTTGCGAGTTCTCGGCGATGTTGCCCAGGCGGTCCTGGAGCCCGGTGCCGATCATGATGCCGCCGGCCACCGCCTTCATGCGGTCGATCTGCGCCGGGGTGGCGGTCGGTCCGCCCGCGCTCCAGGCGGCGTGGTAGCCGAACAGACCGGTGTGGTTGTACATGATGGTGTACGCCCGGCTGCCACCGGCGGAGAAGCCGCCGAACGCGCGGTCCTCCGGGCGGGTGGAGACGTGGTAGTTCTGCTCGACGAACGGGAAGATGTTGTTCCGCAGCTCGTTGACGTAGCCCTCGTTGCCGCCCGGCAGGCCGTTGAAGTCGGTGGACACGATCACCATGGGCTCCACGGACCGATCCTTGATCGCGTTCTCCAGGATGAGGTGTGCCACGCCCTGCATCGTCCAGGCGGTCGAGTGGTCACCGCCGCCGTGGCTCAGGTACAGGGTCGGGTACGGCGTGGCCCGGTGGGGGTCGTAGCCGTGCGGCAGGTACACGACGATGTCGTGCACGCCCGGCGGGTTGGTCGACAGCGGCGAGGTGTACCGCCGGGACTCCAGCGTGCCGAGCTTGGCGACCGGCGCCTGGTAACCGGTGTCGTACGTCGGGAACTTCTTGCTGGCCGGTACGTAGATCGTGCTGCGGACCGCACCGGGGGCGCCCGGGTACTGCGGCTGGATCTGCCAGGGGTTCGCCGGGTCGTCGTGCAGGGTGCAGCCGGTGGCGAGCTCGTTGGTGCAGTCGTGGGTGAACGCGTAGCGGAAGGTGCCCGCGGGCAGCGGTGTGGTGAACGTCCACACGCCGTCGGAGCCCTTCTGCATGGCCTGGATGTGCCACGGCGTCGCCGCGACGTCGCCGGGCTGCCACTGGGCGGGCGGCCGGGCGTCGCCGCAGTCCTGGCACGGGATGTTCTCCGGCCGCGAGTAGAACCAGTCGCCGTAGATGTGGACCTGCTGGACGTCCTCGGGTGCCCGGTACCTGAAGGTGACCGAGTACCCCGTCGGCGGCTGGTCGGTGCGGATGACGGTCGGGCCCAGAGGCGCGGGCGGAGCGGCCGACGCCGCCGGGGCCGCGGTCGCCGCGACCACGACGGTGGCGACAGCCAGCAGTGCGAGCATCAGCCGCCGCCTCGGCGCCGGCGTCAGTTGGGGACGGGGAATTGCAACAGGCATGTTCCTGCTCCCTCTTCGGCACGCGGTCAGACCGAATCGAGCGGTCCGACCGACCATTCGATGGTGAGGTGAACGGATACCAGCAATGAGCGATGTCCTCGCATTGTGAGCGCTAACATCGTTCCCTGTCGAAAATGGAACCATGAACTGCGATGAGGGTCAAGACACGACCGTAAATATATTCGACAAATCGCGATCGAAAACAATTTATGGCAGGATTGAGCGGCGCCAGAAGTTTCTGGCGCGCGAATCCATCTGGGGTCAGCCGCAAAAGCGATCACGAATTACTACGAATACGGACCGCCCGTGACCAGCGGCGCTACGGCCGTGACATCTACTCCCCTGGTTGCAACCTCCCATCGACCCGCCGGGGGATAGCCGTGAATTCGTCTCGCAGCTCCTCGGGCAGAATCCATTCCGGAGCGTCCTGCCACGCCAGCGGGCGAAGGAATCGGCGGATCGACGTGGCGCCCACCGAGGTGTGCAGGGCATTGGTCGACGGCCAGGGCCCACCGTGGTGCTGGGCCCACGAGACGCGGACCCCGGTGGGATAACCGTCGAAGACGATGCGACCCGACCGGGCCGACAGCGCGTCGACCAGCCCGCGCACCACGGTGACATCGTCAGCCGGTCCGCGGTGGACGGAACCGGTCAGCGACGGCGGCACGACCGCGAGCGCGGCGTCGAGCTCGGCTACCTCGCGGTACCGGACGACGACCATGAGCGGGCCGAAGCACTCGTCAGTGATCTCGCCGGTGAGCTCCGGCAACCCGACCTCCAGGAGAGTCGGCGGGACCGTGAATCCCGCACCGGGCTGCACCCGCGGCCGCGCGGACACGCGCGCGCCGGCGCGCTCGAACGCCGCGGCACGGCTCTCGAACGAATCCCGGATGCGCTCGTTCAGCAGCACCGCGCCGCCCGCGGAGCCCACTCTCGCTCGCAACCCCTCGACGAGGCGGTCGCCGCCCGGATCCGACGGGATGAACGCCAGCCCGGGCTTCGTGCACAGCTGGCCCCCGGAACCGGTGAAGGAGGCGAACAAGCCGTCGGCGATCTGCTCAGCCCGATCGGCGGCCGCCCCGGGCAGGACCACGATCGGATTCACGCTACTCAGTTCGGCGTAGAGAGGGATGGGATCGGGTCGTTCGTCGATCGCCGCCTGGATCGCCCGGGCAGCACCGACGGATCCCGTCAGGGCGGCCGCGCGGACCGCGGGGTGGCGCACCAGCCCCAGGCCGGCCGCCTCCCCGTACACGAGCGCGATCACACCGTCGGGCCCACCCGTGTCGCGGATGGCCGACGCGATCGCCTCCCCGGAGGCGTACGACGTCAGCGGATGGGAGGGGTGAGCCTTCACGATCACCGGAGAGCCGGCGGCGAGAGCGGAGGCGGTGTCGCCGCCCGCGACCGAGAAGGCGAACGGGAAGTTGCTGGCCCCGAAGACGGCGACCGGCCCGAGGGGGACGAGCATCCGCCGCAGGTCCGGGCCGCGCCCGAGCGGCGTGTCGGCGGCGTGATCGATGGCCGCCTCGAGGTAGCCGCCGTCGCGCAGCACGTCCCCGAACATCCGGAACTGGACCGCCGCCCGGGTGAGTTCCTGGTCCAGTCGCGCGCGGCTCAGCCCTGTCTCCGCCTCCGCGGCCCCGACCAGATCCCCGCGACGGGACTCCAGTGACGTGGCGATGGCATCCAGCATCCGGGCTCTGCCGAGCCTGCCCAGACCGGCCAGCCACTGCGCAGCTCGGGAAGCCCCGGCGGCGATCGCCGCCAGCCGCGACTCGTCCGTCTCGATGAGATCGGTCGGGCGAGTCCGGCCATCGCGCGGATCGACCGTGGTGACCACGTTCACAACAGTCCCCTCCTGACCAGGTTGCCCATGAGATCGCGGACGCCGAACTGCCAGGGCTCGCACTCCTCCGCGTGCCGCACCCGGTTGACCAGGGTGCCCAGCGCCGGGCAGCTGATCCGCACCACGTCGTCGACCTTGTGGGTGAATCCCTCACCGGGGTGGTCCCGGTCCTGAATGGGCGCGAACATGGTCCCGAGCATCAGCACGGCCCCGTCGGGATAGTGGTGGTGCGGGCCGATGAGCTGCCGCACCAGCGCCTCCGGGTCCCGCGACATCCGGGTCATCTCCGAGATCGCCTCCAGCTGGAAGCCGTCGACGCCGCGGACCTGCAGGCACACCTCCAGCTCGCGCACCCGCTCCAGGCCGAACCGCTCGTCGAAGAGCCGGATCAGGGGACCCAGCGCACACGACGCGTTGTTGTCCTTCGCGCGGGGAAGCAGGAGCGCCGAGCGTCCCTCGACATCCCGCAGGTTCACGTCGTTGCCGAGTGTGGCGCCGACGATCCGGCCGCTGGACTGGACGATGAGCGCGACCTCGGGTTCGGGGTTGTTCCAGGTCGACGCGGCAAGCACGCCGACCGGGACGGCGGTGCCGACGGCGGAGAGGATCTGCCCCTTGGTGAAGATCTCGGCGTCCGGTCCGATCCCCACCTCCAGGTACTGGCTCCAGACACCCTCGGCGACGAGCAGATCTTTGAGCCGCTCCGCCTCCGCCGATCCGGGTGCGAGGCTGTGCAGGTCAGCGCCGATGTCGGCGAGCATCCGGTGACGGATGTCCGCCGCCAGCGAGAGATCTCCCCGGGCCCGCTCCTCGATGACGCGCTCGATCATCGACACGGGGAAGGTCACACCGGCGGCCTTGAGTGCCTGCAGGTCGACCGGGGCGAGCAACCAGGGACGGCTCCGGTCGCGGGGCTCGGCGCCCGTGTTGGCCAGGATCTCCCCGAAACGGCCCACCCGCGGCCCGTCGATCCCGGCCACGGCGGCGGCGGGGTCGGGCAGCTCACAGATGTCCCGTACGGTCGGGAAGTGGCGGCTGAGGTCGAAGACCTCGCCGTCCCGGACGACCACGGGTGACGGGCCGTCGACGGACGGGTCCCAGATCCGGCCGATGAGCACGCTGTGCTCGGCGTCGTCCGGGAGCGCCTCGGTGGCGGTCCCGAACCAGCGTGGATCGCCGGCCAGCGCCCGTGGATGTGGCACCGTCATGAACCGCTCTCCAGGTTGAAGAAGGACCGCTCGTCGCGGGGACGGATGTCGTAGACAGCGTCCTGGAACATGCGCATCGGGTGCGGTGTGAACGGGTGGCGCTCGATCGCCGCGAGGTCCAGCTCGATGCCCAGCCCGACGCCGGACGGGATGAGCACGTCACCGTCGTCTGTGAGGACCAGCCGTTCGTTGGTGATCTCCGGACGCCACGGCACGTCGGTCGCCATGATCTCGAGGTACCGGAAGTTCGGCAGCGTCGCCCCGAGCTGGAGCGTCGCGGCCGTGCTCAGCGGACCACTCGGGTTGTGCGGCGCGAATCCCACGTAGTTCGTGGCCGCGAGCGTCGAGATGAAGACGAGCTCCCCGATCCCTCCGGCGTGCGTCACATCCGGCTGGACGAAGTCCACCGCCTGGCGCGCGAGCGCCGGCGCGAAGCCCTGCCGCCCGAACCACCGCTCTCCCGCCGCGATGGGCACGGGCGACGCGCGACGGACGTCGACCAGCGCGTCGAGGTTGTCCGGCGGGCACGGCTCCTCGAACCACACCGGGTCGAACTGCGCGATCTCCTTCGCGACCTTGATCGCGTGGCGGACGTCGAACCGCCCGTGCCCCTCGATGAACAGCTCCACCTCGCGACCCACCGCGCCACGGACGGCGTCCACCTGTGCCAGCACCCGGTCGAGCTGCCTGGTCGTGATGGTGAGGTCGTAGTTCTCGAACGGATCCCACTTGAGGCCACGGAAGCCCGTCTCCACCGTCTTGCGCGCGGCGGCCGCGTAGTCCTCCGGGGTGACGGCCCCGGAGAACCAGCCGTTCGCGTACGCGCGGACGCGGTCGCGGGTCGCACCGCCGAGCAGCCGCGAGACCGGGACGCCGAGGTCCCGCGCCGAGATGTCCCACAGCGCCATCTCCAGCGCGCTCAGCGCGGTCATGATGACCGGGCCGCCACGCCAGTACCAGTCCCGCGCCAGTTCGTAGAGGATCTTCGAGATCCGGGTGGGGTCCAGGCCCTCGACCGCTTCGGCGAGCTCCGCGATCGCACCCTGGACGGCCCGCTCCTTGCCCTCCAGGGTGGCCTCACCGAGCCCGACGATCCCCTCGTCGGTGTGGACGCGCACGATGACGAGGTTCGTACGGTAGAAGTCGACGACCAGTGTGTCGACGGAGACAATCTTCATTCCTCGGGTCAACCCTTCACCGCACCGGCGGTCATGCCGGAGACGACGTACTTCTGTGCCAACAGGTAGAAGGCCACGGCCGGCAGCGTGAACAGGAAGGCGACGGCCATCACCGTCTGGATCGGCGTGCCCAGTTCGCCGATGAAGTTCGCGATGCCGACGGAGGCCGGCTGCAGCTCGGGATTGAAGATGAACGTCACCGCGAACACGTACTCGTTCCACGCGTGGAAGAAGGCGATGACCGCCGTCGCCGCGATCGACGGGGCGATCAGCGGCACGTTGATGCGAGTCAGAACGGTGAACGGCCGTGCCCCGTCGGCGCGCCCCGCCTCCTCCAGTTCTCGGGGGATGCCGTCGATCGCGCCCTTGAGGATCAGCGCGACGATCGGCAGGACGAAGGCCGAGTTCACAAGCACGAGCCCGGTCAGCGAGTCGAGCAGGTCGAAGCGGCGGAAGAGCGCGAACAGCGGTACGACCATCAGCGCCTCGGGGAGCATCTGGGTGAACAGCAGCACGACGGTCAGCAGGGCCTTGCCCCGGAACGAGAACCGGGACAACGCGTAACCGAGCGGGATACCCAGACCGACGGAGAGCACCATGGTGCCCACGGCGATGACCAGGCTGTTGAGCAGCCAGCCGGCCGCCTTGCCCTCGGCCAGCGCCTCGACGAACACCCCGAACCGGCCGATGTCCGGGGTGAGCCGGGGCCGCTCCGCGAACAGGTCGCCGTTGCTGGACAACGCCGTGACGAGCATCCAGTACAGCGGAAAGACGGCGACGCCCAGCACGACGAGCACGGCCACGATCCGCGCGGTGAGACCGAGACGGAACCGCCTCATCGGACGTCCTCCTTCTCCACGGCACGGGCGACCAGCCGGCTGCCGGTGATGACGATGAGCGAGATGACGACGCCGACCATCCCGATGGCCGCCGCCGAACCGAGTTCCTTCGAGTCGAAGGCCTGCGAGTAGAGATCGATGACGAGCGTCTCGGTGGCGCCGACCGGCCCGCCCTTGGTCATGAGCCAGATGAGCTCGAACCGCCGCAGCGACCAGATCGTCATGAGCAGCGCCAGCAGCCCCACGGTCGGCTTGATGACCTGCCAGGTGACGGCTCGGAAGGTCGCCCACCGCCCCGCGCCGTCCACCGTCGCTGCCTCGTGGAGGTCCTGCGGCACAGCCTGCAACGCGGAGAGCAGCACCACGGAGGTGAACGGGAACAGTTGCCAGATGGTCGTCGCGAGCACCGCCGGAAGCGCGTAGCGCGGGCTGTCCAGGATCGCGCCGCCCGGGACGCCGAGACCGATCGCGTGGAGGAGCCGGTTCACGATCCCGTACTGCGCGTTGAGCATCCACGTCGCGATGAGCGCGACCGCGATGCCGGGGGCCGCCCAGGGAACGGTCACCAGCGCCCGCGCCACGCCGCGACCCCGGAACCCCTTGTTGAGCAGGAGCGCGACGACCAACCCGGTACCGACCGCGCCGACGACACACGCGATCACGTAGACGAACGTGGTCAGCAGGGTCCGGTGGAAGTCGGGGTCGCCGAAGATCCGGTTGAAGTTCTCGAGCCCCACCCACTGGCTACGGGTGGGATTGAGAAGAGTCGTCCGGGTGAAGCTGAGGTAGACCTCCTGGGCGAGGGGCACCGCCTGGAAGACGAGGATGAACACCGCGGCGGGAAACAGGAACAGGTACGGGGTCCACTTGCTGCCCAACGGGCTGGGTCGGCGCCGTCCCCCGGATCGGGGGGTTGTCTTCGGTGCTCCGGTCTGCTCGAGCACAGTCATCGGGTTCGATCCTTCTGAGGTAGGACGCCGCCGGCGCACGGACCGTCGCGCCGGCAGCGTCGCCGTGTCGAGCTGTCAGCCGACCAGTTCGGTCGCCTGCTGCTGGGCGCGATCCAGCGCGGACTTGAGGTCCGCCTTGCCCTGCAACGCCGCGATGACGTTCTGCACGACCACCTTGCGGATGTCCGGCGTCTTGGCCTCGAAGCCCAAGACGATCTGCGGCAGGCTGCTCTCGGTGAGCTCGTCGAAGACGGTCAGGAACGGGGTCTCCTTGAGCGACTCCGCGCTACGCTGCGTGGTCGTGGCGACGCTGCTCGCGCCGAGGATCTCCTGCAGCTTGACCTGGTTCTGCGGCTCGAGCGCCCAGCGGATGAAGGTCGCCGCCTCCTCCTTGGCCGGGCTCGACTCGTTGATCACGATCGGTGCGAGGATGGCACCCTGCTTGCGCACCGGGAACGGGATCGGCGCGACGCTGAACTTCAGGTTCGGGTTCTGGCCGCGGGTGGCGGTCACGTACCCCCCGTTGTTGAGCTCCATCCCGACCTTGCCCTCGGCGAACATCCGCCGGAACGTCGCGGCGTCCGCGCCGCGCGGGATCACGTTCGCGTCGTACAGGTCCTTGTACGCCTGCAGGCCCTTGAGGTTCTCCGGCGAGTTGATCGTCAGGTTCTTGCCGTCGGACCAGGCACCACCGAAGCCGTAGACGTAGTTGAAGATGTCCTGCCAGACGCCGGCCTCCTCGGCCTCGGTCTGCCGGAACGCCAGGCCGTAGACGTCACCCTTGGTCAGCGACTTCGCCGTGGAGACGAACTGCTCGTAGGTGGTCGGCGGCGTCGGGATCAGGTCCGCGTTGTAGAACATCGCGTAGTTGGACGCTTCGAAGATGATCCCGTGCCGGGTGCCGTCGTGGACCATGAACTGGTCGGGCTGCTTGATGAGTTCGTACTTGCTGACATCGATCAGTTTGTCCAGCGGCGCGATGAGGCCGGCGTCCGCGGCGGCCTCGAACTCGGGCATGTCGAATCGGACCAGGTCCGGCCCCTTGCCGCTGCCCATCTGTGTGAGCACCGTCTGACCGAAGGTCGGGTACGGCACCGCGGCGGCGGAGACCTGCACCTTGTCCTGGCTCTTGTTGAACTCCTCGAGCCACGCGGTCAGTTTGGGGCCCCGGCCCGGGTCCCCGAATGTCGAGGCGGCGAAGGTCAGTTTGGTGACGCCGTCACCGGAGCCACTGTCGGAGCCGCAGCCGGTCAGGAGGGTGGCGACCAGGCCGAGGGCGCATGCCGCCCCGACGACGCCAAGGCGGGAGGGCTTCTTACTCATCGTTGCTCCCCTGTAACAGGTCAGAGTCGTCCAGATGAAATTTGCAACGATCGTAGCGTCATGCGCAACGGTGTCAAGTGGCGGTTGCACGGGCAACGCACTACCATTGCAGATGGTGCAATTCGCGGACGGCCCAGCGGCCCCCGCACGAGGGGAGACATCAACTTGTCGCAATCGATTCGCCGCGCCATCGACCTCATCCGTCGATCCGCGGAGCATCCGCTGTCCCTCACCGAGGCGGCCGAGGTGCTCGGCGTCCACAAGTCCACCGCGCTGCGGATCCTGCAGACGCTCGAATCGGCACGCTTCGTCCGCCGCACAGGCGCCGGCACCTACGTACTCGGCAGCGGGCTCATCGAACTGTCGGAACTCGCCCTCGGCTCGATGGACCTGCGCCAGTTCGCCGCCGCACACCTGCGCGCGCTGCAACGCGAGACCGGCCACACCGTGCACCTGGCGCAGCTGACCGGCGATGAGATCGTCTACATCGACAAGGTCGACAGCCCGGCTTTCGACGCCGTCAAGCTGCCGTCGCGGGTGGGGCGGGCGGTATCGATCTACGCGAGCGCCGTCGGCAAGATCATCCTGGCGTACCTGCCTCCCGAGGAACGCGACCGGCTGCTCTCCCACGTCGTCTTCGAACGGTTCACCGACACCACGTTCGCCGACCGCGAGTCCCTCGAAGCCGAACTCGTCCACATCCGAGAGCAGGGCTGGGCCACCGACAACGGCGAGCACGACGCGTACGTCATGTGCGTGGCGGCACCGATCCGGGACTCACGGGGGCGCGTCATCGCCGCCGCCTCGATCACGGCGATCGAGGTCATCGCGAACCTCGACCGGTTGAAGAGCAACCTTCCGCTCCTCATGGAGACCGCCAACCAGATCTCCTACGAACTCGGCTACACCCCACCGCCCACCGGCCGGGAGGACGAGGCGGCTGACGCCCCGTCGAACGAGCGGGGCGGACGGGATCGGGAACCGTCCGCGGACCACAGCCCCGCCTGACGGACCCGCGCGACGGCTCGCGCCGTCGGTACGGCCGAACCCACCGACGGCGCGCCGCTCACACGAACAGCCGAGGTCACTCGGCCAGCAACTCCCGGACCCGGGGAACCACCTTCGTGGCGTACAGCTCGATGGTGTTCATCAGGTGCTCGTGCGCCATCGAGCCGTTGGCGTACTTGATGTCGATGCGCCGCAGGTCAAGGGCTCGCACCGTCTTCGCGATCTTGCGCGCCACCGTCTCCGGTGAGCCGACGTGCCACGCCCCCTCGGCGATGTCGTCCTCGAACCGAGCCCGGGTCATCGGCGCCCAGCCGCGCTCCCGGCCGAGTCGGTTGAGCACGTCCCGGGCGTGCGGCCAGAGCAGGTCGACCGCCTCCTGATCGGTGTCGGCGACGAAGCCGGGGACGTGCGCGGTGACCGGAAGCCGGTCGTGCCCGAACTGAGTGAGGGCGCGGTGGTACAGGTCGACGTACGGGGCGAACCGGGCCGGGTCGCCACCGATCACCGCCAGCGCCAACGGGAACCCCAGCCGAGCGGCCCGCACCACCGACTGGGGACTGCCGCCGACGCCGACCCACGTCCGGATGCGTCCCGACTCCGTCTTCGGGTAGACGTGCTGCTGCGTCAACGGAGCACGCACGCTGCCCTGCCAGGTCACCGGCTCCTCGGTCAGCAGCCGCGCCATCAGCTCCAGCTTCTCCTCGAAGAGCCGCTCGTAGTCGGTCAGGTCGTAGCCGAACAGCGGGAACGACTCGGTGAACGACCCCCGACCCAGCATGATCTCGGCGCGACCGCCGGAGACCGCGTCGAGGGTGGCGAACCGCTCGAAGACGCGCACCGGATCGTCGGAGCTGAGCACCGTCACCGCGGTGCCGAGCCGGATCCGCTCCGTCCGGCCGGCGATCGTGGCGAGCACGATCTCCGGGGCCGTGATGGCGTAGTCGTCGCGGTGGTGCTCGCCGAGGCCGATCGCGTCGACGCCGAGCCGGTCGGCGAGCACCGCCTGCTCGACCACGTTCCGGATCACCTGCGCGTACGGCAGACGCTTCCGGTCCGCACCGACGGTGACATCGCCGAAACTGTCCAGCCCGAATTCCACCCCGGTCACCATGTCGTCTCCCCTGACCTCGACGCGCCCACCGCTGCCGTACCTGCGCGGCATCCGGCCGGATAACCGCGACACCACCGTCTGGCATTCCCGGATAGGACGTGGGAAACCACACCCGCCGAAGCGCCACGCTCCTCCCCCGGTGTCCCCGGTGTGCAGCCCACCGCGGGCCGGGAGGCGCCACGGCCTCCGTCCGCCGAATCCACCCCGAAGCGACCGATGAGTTCGGGGTGCTGCGCCGGTCTACCCACCGACAGCACCACTGATGCTCCGGCTGCACGCCGACCGCGTCGTAGCCGGCCACCTCGAAAGGAGCACCCGGATGGCAAAGGTCATCTCCACCCTGTTCGTCTCCGCCGACGGCGTCGCCGAGATCGACCCGGACTGGCACCTCCCGTACTTCGACGAGAACATGGCCCGCGCCGTCGGCGAGGACTACGACGCCGCCGACGTGCTGCTCATCGGCCGAAAGACGTACGACAGCTTCACCGGCGCCTGGCCCGACCGCGAGGCCGCCGGCGGCGACGACGCCCCGTTCGCCAAGCAACTCGGCGACATGCGCAAGGTGGTCGTCTCGCACCGACCGCTGACGTTCTCCTGGCGCAACTCCGAACTGATCGACGGCGACCTCCTCGACGCCGTCGCCTCGCTGCGGGCCGACGCCGGGATCAGGGGGATCCTCATTCCCGGCTCGATCGCCGTGGTGCAGCAACTGCTCGCCGCGGGACTGGTAGACGAGCTGCGGTTGCTCGTGCACCCGGTCGCGGCGCGCAAGGGCCGCAGGCTCTTCGACGACGGCGACGCGCCGTACCACCTCAGCGTGACGGCGACGGAGGTGTTCCCCACCGGCGTGATCCGGGTGATCTACGCGCCGACCGCCGCACCCGGCACGGTCGGCTACGACGACGTCAAGGACCAGGTGCCCGCAGGGAGGTAACGGCCGCCCGGGGATGACTCCAGCGGCCGGCGCGGTGACGGCGAGGCGCGGCGGGCCGGTCAGCGGCCGCTCCGCCGGGCCGTGAGCGGCACGAGCACGAGCACGGCGACGCCGAGTGCGCCCGCGCCGACAACCCACCACCAGAAGAATCCCGAGAAGACCGAGGCGACCAGGAGCCCCAGACCGAGACCGGCCAGCAGGCCGAGCCCGAACAGGGCACGCGGGGGCAAGCCGAGGTACGGGAGGCGCCGCGCCACGAGCACCTCCAGCCAGGTACCACCCACCGTCAGCAGCGCCGCGCCGACTGCGTCCACAGCGGACAAACCGTGGCCCTCGCTGATCGGCACCAGGACGTCGCCCTCGCTCCCGGCGGGAACGAGCAGGACGAGCACGCCGGCGAGGATCAGCAGCCCGGTGATCGCCACCTGGGCGCGAGGCGCGCCGCCGACATGGTGGGGGCTCGCTCCGGTCCTGGTCATCCGCGGTCGCGTCCGGCGTCGGCTATGTCTGCGGTGCCAGGGTGCGTAGGACGCAGAACTCGTTGCCCTCGGGGTCCGCCATGACCACCCAGTTCCCCTCCGCGCCCTGGCCGACATCCGTCCTGGTGGCACCGAGGCCGAGCAGTCTGGTCACCTCGTCCTCGGTGCTCCCGTCGATCGGGCTCACGTCGAGGTGGAGCCGGTTCTTCACGGTCCTGCCCTCGGGCACCCGGATGAACAGGAGGGTGGGTGGCATCTGACGGGCCCGCACATCCTCGACGGTCGGCACCCAGGAACCGATCTCGACCTTGCCCTCGCCCCGGTCGATCACCTCGAGGTCCAGGACCTCGCACCAGAAGGCCGCGAGCGCCTCCGGATCGTGGCAGTCGACGACCAACTCGGTGAACCGACTCGTCATGGCTCTCCCGGATAGCGCGGACGGGCGCTCAGCGTATCGGCGAGGGCGCCCCTGCCGCACGTCGCCGCTACACAGGATCGAAAGGGATGGACCCGGCGACTGCGAACGGACGGGCGCTGAGCTCCGTCGGGACGCCCGCACGGGGAACCGACGACCCCTCGCCGCCCGGGACGCCTTCCGCACGTGCACGCACGTGACGCACGACCCGGTCATCGGACCCGCAGGCCACCATGTGAAAGCGTGGGTCTCATGCAACCGCCCGAACCAGCCACCGAGGCGGCGCTGACAGCGGCCTCATCGCCCGACCAAGCTGTCCGGGCGCGAGCCGGTGAACAACTGGCCCGCTGGGCCGACCGGCCCGCCGTCGCCGACGTCCTGCTACGCCTCCTGCTCGACCCGCAAGACACGGCCGTCACCGTCACCACCTGCGGAGCTCTCCTCAAGCGCAACGACGACCACGCCCTGCGCCCGATCGCCAAAGCCTTCGCCACTGCCGACCCCGCACACCTCGACCACCTGTACTCGACGTTGGTGGGCGAACTCATCGGCCCCGGCGGCACACCCCTCGCCCGGTTCATCGACAACTGCAGCAAGCTGAGCGACGACCCCGACCCCACGACCAGAGCCGGAGCCGTCGAGCTACTGAAGTCCGCAGTCCGCCCGTCGACCAGTCGACGGTCACGACAACCGAAGCGACCCCACCCAACCCCGTGACCATGGCCGTCCAACCGGACGTGGTCTCCCCCGCGCTGCGCCGTAGGTGCGATGATGCCCCCGCCCGCACCAGCTGCGGGCGGGGGGATCGGAGGGGCGGCAGTGAGGTACGTCAGCGTCGAGCGGACCCGCGACGGCATGGCGCTGGATCCCGAGACGTACCTGCGGCAGTTGCCGTCGCTTGCTGACTCGCTGCCCCAAGGAGCCCGCAGGTTCGCCACGGACCCCGGCCACTACGACTTCTTCGGTCAGCGGTGCGTCAAGGACCTGAAGCCCGCGCGACTGACGTCCGGTGGGACGGGCGCGAGCCGCTGGCTTGAGCTGTGCCTGCGACACAACTGTTGGAAGCACGAGGAAGACCTGACGATCCGCTACCGCGGTGTGCAGAGCCTGATGATCCAGCCAGCCGGCGAAGGCCTGGACGTGGCCCACCTCCAGGACGTCATGCTGGACGAAGTGTTGCCACACGCACACGGATGCCGGCACGAGATCGTCTGCCTCTCCGGAACGCTGGTGGTCACGAGCCAGGACCTGACCGCCGCCTGGCGGCACGCGGACTGCCCGGAGCGCGCGCCGAGGCAGTGAGCCGGCGGCGATGAGCACCGCTACGGGGACTCCAGGACCAAGAACGTGCGCGCGGAGGGCCCGACCCGCTCTGGGCAGGCAAGACGGTCGGGTTCTCCGGGTCAGGCGTCCGCAGCGTGCGTATAACGCAATTCTCGTCCGCACCCGTCCGCTTGATCCCAGGCCCACTGTTCCACTTCGGAGGGCACGCGACCGACCAGCGCCACGCCGTTGAGCGTGACCTGTGGTCCATTGAGTGCGTCAACGGCGATGCAGTACAGCAGCCTGTCCGTGTAGTAGGCGTTGACGCCCACCTCGGTGAACGTCTCATACGACTCTTCACGACCCGGACCGCAGCCCCTGCTGGCTGGCTCACCACCGCCGAGCGCCGCAGCCACCTCGTCGGAGCTCATCCCGAGCTGGAGCGGTCCCACGCTGGCTGTCGGGATGAATCTCCAGTGATCGCGCTCCTCATCACCCTTGACACGGGTAGACGCCCGAAACTCGACCAGCGGAGCGCCGGCCACGCCTACGTGACCGATCTTGCCAGAACGCCGAAGAGGACCGATCCGAATGCCGGATCAGCCCTCTGAGCTGCGTCGGGACGGCCGGATTTGAACCGACGACCCCTTGACCCCCAGTCAAGTGCGCTACCAAACTGCGCCACGTCCCGATGCTGCCGCGTGGTCTCCCCTGCGGCAGCCGGTACAGCTTAGCGCAGCTTCTTTCCGCCGTCCGCACAGGCCCCACCCGTACCGTGGCCCTCTCGACGGCGACCCGCCTCACCTCCCGTAAAGCGTCCTAGGAGGGTGGGGCGCAGGAGCTCGCCGGCGGAACGGAGCGCCGACAAGCCGCCGGAACGGGGCGGGCCGGGTCGAGGAGAACACCGACCCGGCCCGCCGTCGACTCTGTCGATCAGCCGTGCGCCTTGCCCCGGCCGCCCGGGCCGACCTTCTTCCGCGGGCGTACCGAAATCTCGATCGGGCTGCCCTCGAAGCCGAACTCCTCACGCAGCTTGCGCTCCACGAAGCGCTGGTAGCCGGCGTCCAGCGGCCCGGTGGTGAAGAGCACGAACCGCGGCGGCGCCACCCCGGCCTGGGTGGCGAACAGGACGCGCGGCGCCCGCCCGCCCCGCACCGGGTGCGGGGTGGCCTGCACCAGCGCCGTCAGCCACTGGTTGAGCCGCGACGTGGGGATCCGCGTCTCCCAGCTCGCCAGGGCCTTGCGCAGCGCCGGGGCGAGCTTGTCGACCGCCCGGCCCGTCGCCGCCGACAGGTTCAGCCGGATCGCCCACGGGATGCGGCGCAGCT
This sequence comes from Micromonospora xinjiangensis, assembly GCF_056150165.1. Taxonomy (NCBI): domain Bacteria; kingdom Bacillati; phylum Actinomycetota; class Actinomycetes; order Micromonosporales; family Micromonosporaceae; genus Micromonospora; species Micromonospora xinjiangensis. Next base: position 135,188 of record NZ_JAXCFO010000010.1, read on the forward strand.
CCCGCTCGATCTCCTTGTCGAGGTAGTACCGCCGGTCCGCGTCGACCAGGTCCCACTTGTTGAACGCGATGACCAGGGCCCGGCCCGCGTCGGTGACCATGGACAGGATCCGCTGGTCCTGCTCGCTGATCGGCTCACTGGCGTCGAGCAGCACCACCGCCACCTCGGCCGCCTCAATGGCGGACGCGGTGCGCAGGCTCGCGTAGTACTCGGTGCCGCTGGCCTTGCCGACCCGCTTCCGCAGGCCGGCCGTGTCGACCAGGTGCCAGGTCTCGCCGCCGATCTGCACGAGGCTGTCCACCGGGTCGACGGTCGTGCCGGCCACCGAGTCGACCACCGCCCGCTCCTCGCCGGAGAAGCGGTTGAGCAGACTGGACTTGCCCACGTTCGGACGACCCACCAGCGCCACCCGGCGCGGCCCGCGCGGGCCGTACTCGACGATCGCCGGGGCGTCCGGCAGCGCGTCCATGATGGCGTCGAGCAGCTCACCCGAACCCCGGCCATGCAGGGCGGAGACCGGGTGCGGCTCCCCCAGGCCGAGCGACCAGAGCGACGTCGCCTCCATCTCGATGGACGCGTTGTCGGCCTTGTTCGCCACCAGGATGACCGGCTTGGCACTGCGCCGCAGCATCTTCACCGCGGCCTCGTCCACATCGGTCGAACCGACCACCGCGTCGACCACGAAGAGCACCACGTCGGCGGTGGCCACGGCCGTCTCGGCCTGCGCGGCGATCGCCGCCGCGCGGTCCTTCGCGTCCGGCTCCCACCCACCGGTGTCCACCACGGTGAACGCCCGGCCGGCCCACTGCGCGTCGTACGGCACCCGGTCCCGGGTCACCCCGGGGACGTCCTCGACGACCGCCTGCCGGCGGCCGATGATGCGGTTGACCAGCGTCGACTTGCCCACGTTGGGCCGGCCGACCACGGCCACGACCGGCTGCGGGCCGGTGCGCTCCTCGGTGTCGAGGTCCGGCTCCCGCAGCTCGACCCAACCGCCGCCCTCGTCGCTCATGCCGCCGCCTCCCTGCGGTCGGCGTCGCCACGAGGCTCCACCGCGCTGCACCAGATGATTCGCTCGCTCCGCTCGCTCATGCCACGCCCCGCTCGGTGAGCAGCGCGTGCAGCCGCTGCACGACCTCGTCGATGCCCAGCTCGGTGGTGTCGAGCACGACCGCGTCCGGCGCCTGCTGCAACGGCGAGGTCTTGCGGGTCGAGTCGAGCCGGTCCCGGCGGGCCAGGTCCGCGGCGGTGGCCACCGCGTCGGTGGCGTCCTCGGCGCTGCGCCGCGCCGCGCGGGCCGCCTCCGAGGCGGTCAGGTAGACCTTCAGGTCCGCGTCGGGCGCCACCACGGCGCCGATGTCACGGCCCTCGACCACGATCCGACCGGCGTTGGTGATCATCTCCTGCTGGCGGGCGACCAGCAGCGCGCGTACGGCCGGCACGGCGGCCACGGCCGACACCGCCCCGGTCACCTCGGGCCCGCGGATCTCCTTGTCGACGCTGACGCCGTCGGCGGTCACGCCGTACCCCTGCGGGTCGGTGCCGATGCGCAGGTCGACCTCGCCCGCGACCTTGGCGACGGCCTCGGCGTCGTTGAGGTCGACCCCGGAGCGCAGCACCGCCCAGGTGATCGCCCGGTACATCGCCCCCGTGTCCAGGTAGCGGGCACCGAGGCCGGCGGCGAGCCGCCGCGAGACGGTGGACTTCCCCGAACCGGACGGCCCGTCCACAGCGACCACACATCGCCCGGTCCGTGCGTTTTCCTCCACCGTTGTCCTCCTCAGCCCGTACCCCACGGGTCGCCGGCCTTCCGGCGCCGTGAGCGGATGTTCCTCGTCCATGATGCCCGCCGCCCCCGACCGGGGCGCGCGCGATGCCGCCGGGCGCGACCCGCGCCACCGCGCGACCGTCGCCCGGCCGCCACGGAGCCTACCCGCAGCCGTACCCGCGGCCGGCGGGGTCAGTCACCCACGGCCTTGAACAGCGCGGCGACCTCGGCGTTGGTGAGCCGCCGGGTGCGCCCCGCGCGCAGGTCACCCAGCCGGATCGGCCCGATGGCGGTACGCACCAGCCGGGACACCGGGTGCCCCACCTCGGCGAGCAGCCGCCGGACGATGTGTTTGCGCCCTTCGTGCAGGCTCAGCTCCACCTGGGCGGTGCGTCCCAGCGTGTCCACCACGCGGAACGAGTCGACCTTCGCCGGCCCGTCCTCCAACTCCACCCCGGCCATCAACCGCCGGCCGAGGTTACGCGGGATCGGCCCGGACACCTCACAGAGGTACGTCTTCTGCACCCCGTATGACGGGTGCATGAGCCGGTGTGCCAGCGTGCCGTCGTTGGTGAGCAGCAGCAGCCCCTCGCTGTCCGCGTCGAGCCGCCCGACGTGGTAGACCCGCTGCTCCACCCGGTTGCCGAGGAAGTCGGCCAGGGCGGTGCGCCCCTTCTCGTCCGCCATGGTGGAGACCACGCCGCGGGGCTTGTTCATGGCCAGGTAGACCAGGCGGGTGTCGGTGACCACCCGCTCGCCGTCGACGTGGATCACGGCGGTCGCCGGGTCGACCTTGTCGCCGAGCTGCGCGACCCGCCCGTTCACGGTCACCCGCCGCCGGAAGATCAGGTCCTCGCAGGCGCGTCGGGAGCCCACGCCGGCGGCGGCGAGCACCTTCTGCAGGCGCTCGGCGCCCTCCGGGGCGTCGGTTCGGGTGGTGCGGTCATCGCGTGGCATCGGTCAGCTCTTCCACATCGTCGGGCAGGAACGGGGCGAGCGGCGGCAGCTCGTCCACCGTGTTCAGGCCCAGCTTCTCCAGGAACAGGGGGGTGGTGCGGTAAAGGAACGCGCCGCTCTCCGGCTCGGTGCCGCACTCCTCCACCAGGCCGCGGGTCACCAGGGTACGGATCACCCCGTCGCAGTTGACCCCCCGGATCGCGGAGATCCGCGAGCGGGTGACCGGCTGCTTGTAGGCGACCACGGCGAGGGTCTCCAACGCGGCCTGCGTGAGGCGCACCGACTGCCCGTCCAACACGAACCGCTCCACGTAGGTGGCGTATTCCGGCCGGGTGTAGAGGCGCCACCCGCCGGCGGCGCGGCGCAGCTCGAAACCGTGCCCGGAGGCGGTGTAGCCGGCGGCGATCTGGTCGAGCATCGCGCCGATGCGTGGGGCCGGTTGCTCCAGCACGTCGGCCAGCGTCGCCTCGCTGACCGGCTCGTCCACCACGAGCAGGATCGCCTCCAGCGCGCCGCGCAGCTCGGCGTCGTCGAGCTGCGGCGCGGGCGCCGGCTCCGGCTGCCGCCGCGAGGCGCGCCGCCGCCCCACCGCTCCCGTGCTTGCCTGCGCCGCCGCCTGCACGCTCCCCGCGGCCGCTTCCCCAAGCTCTACCGCCGCAGCCGCCTCCCCAGTCCCCACCGCCCCCGCCGCCTCCGCGGCCAGTCCCGGCTCCCCCGCGAGCGCCGGTTCGGTTTCCTCCCCGATCTTGGTACGGTCCGGCCCCTCGGCCGGCGCATCCGTACCAAGATCTGCGGTGGGTTCGGGAGCGGGTCGCTCGGGCTCGGAGAGGGGTTGCTCGGGTGGGCTGTCCGCGGCGTCCTTCTCGCGGGGCGGGGTGGGGCGCTCCCACGGGGGGATCCAGGCGGCGGCCTGCTCGGCCAGGGAGTCGCGGCGCTCCTCGTCGTTCATGGAAGTCACTCCTCGTTCGTCCCCTGGTCCTGCACGTCAGTCGGCGCCGCCTCCGGCCCGTCAGCCGCGACCGCCGGCCCATCCGGCTCGGCCGCCGGGCTCGTGTCCGCCCCGGGCGGGGCGCCGGGCGGCGGTCCGGCGGCCGGCTCGGCGGGGGTGCCGGCGTACTCGTCGATCTGGAGGTCGGGGCCGCCGTCGGCCGGCCCGGTCCAGCGGATGGTCAGCTCGTCGAGCGCCTGCTCCTGGACGAACACCACCAGCCCCTCCCGGTAGAGCTCCAGCAGGGCCAGGAACCGGGCCACCACCTCCAGGGTGACCTCGCAGTCGGCGCAGAGCGTCGAGAAGGTGGCGGTGCCGGCCCGGCGCAGCCGGTCGGTGATGATCGCCGCGTGCTCCCGCACGCTGACCCGGACCATGTGCACGTGCGCGATCGACACCTCGGGCGCCGGCTTCGGGGTCAGCGCCCTGATCGCGAGCGCACGCAGCCGCTCCGGGCCGATGCCGAGCACCAGGTCGGGCAGCGCCTCGGCGTACCGGGGCTCCAGGGCCACCGCGCGCGGATACCGCCGACCGCCGACCGCCTCCAGCTCGGCGATGTGCGCCGCCGCCTCCTTGTACGCCTTGTACTGCAGCAACCGGGCGAAGAGCAGGTCCCGCGCCTCCAGCAGGGCGAGGTCCTCCTCGTCCTCCACCTCGGCGGCGGGCAGCAGCCGGGCCGCCTTCAGGTCCAGCAGGGTCGCGGCGATGAGCAGGAACTCGCTCGCCTCGTCCAGGTCCCACTGGTCGCCCATGGCCCGGATGTACGCGATGAACTCGTCGGTGACCTGGTGCAGCGCCACCTCGGTGACGTCGAGCTTGTGCTTGCCGATGAGCTGGAGCAGCAGGTCGAACGGGCCGGTGAAGTTCTTCAGCCGGACGGTGAAGCCGCTGCCCTCGGTCGACCCCTCGTCCGCCGTGCCGGCGTCGGAGGCCGCCTCCGCCGGGTCGGTGGACCCGCGCTGCGCCGGCCCGGTAGGCGTGGCCTCGGCCGGCACCCCGGCAGCAGTGGCCGACGCCCCACCGGTCACGTCCGCCGGCGGCTCGTTCGCCACACCGCGGGCGCCCGCGTCCTCCGGGGACGACGGCTGCTCGGGCACGGTGGGCGGGTCGAGGGGCGGGGCGGTCACCCGACGACCGTAGTGGACGGGGCGCGACGGGGCACCGGCACCTACCGCTCGGCCTGCGCGGCGATCACCTCGCGGGCCAGCTGGCGGTAGTTGCGCGCTCCCGACGAGGCCGGGTCGAGGGTGGTGATCGGTGCGCCCGCGACGGTCGACTCGGGGAACTTCACCGTCTTGGTGATCACCGTCTGGTAGACCTTGTCGCCGAACGCCTCCACGACCCGCTGCAGCACCTGCCGGCAGTGGGTGGTGCGGCTGTCGTACATGGTGGCGAGGATGCCCTCGAGCTCCAGGTCGAAGTTGAGCCGCTCACGGACCTTGTCGATCGTGTCGAGCAGCAGCGCCACACCGCGCAGGCTGAAGAACTCGCACTCCAGCGGGATCAGCACGCCGTGGGCGACGGTCAGCGCGTTGATGGCCAGCAGGCCGAGCGACGGCTGGCAGTCGATCAGGATGTAGTCGTACTCCTTGCGGATCGACTTGAGCACCCGCGCCAGGGCCATCTCCCGGGCGACCTCGTTGACCAGCTGGATCTCGGCCGCGGACAGGTCGATATTGGCCGGCAGCAGGTGCAGCCCCGCCACGTCCGTCTTGATCAGGACGTCCTCGGCGGTGATGTCGTCCTGCATGAGCAGGTTGTAGACCGACAGGTCGAGGTTGTGCGGGTTGACGCCCAGCCCGACCGAGAGCGCGCCCTGCGGGTCGAAGTCGACGAGCAGCACCCGGCGGCCGTACTCGGCGAGCGCCGCGCCCAGGTTGATCGTCGTGGTGGTCTTGCCGACGCCGCCCTTCTGGTTGGCCATCGCGATGATCCGGGCCGGGCCGTGCCGGTCGGTCGGCATCGGCTCGGGGATCGGCTTGCGCATCGTGTAGGCGGCCGGATCCGCCGGACCGAGGTCGGCGCCGAGCGTCGCCTGCTGCTCACGGAGCTCCGACGTCCACGTCTCGGCACGGTCCTCGTTGCCAGCCATGTCCTCGTTGCCCCCTCCCGACGACCACCCGGCGTCGGAGCCGTCCGACGTCCTTCGCGGCGCCGCTGCGCACCCCGGCCCGACCACTCCAGGGGATTCGCGCCGATGCCGACTGTACGCCACTGACCAGCAGGCCGTTCATTACCCATTCGGCGTGTCGGCCGGGGCCCCCTTCCCGCCGGTGGCCGCTCAGCCCCGGGCGCGCGGGTGCGCGGTGGCGTACACCTCACGCAGCCGCTCGACGGTGACCAGTGTGTACACCTGGGTGGTGGTCACCGACGCGTGGCCGAGCAGCTCCTGCACCACACGGACATCCGCGCCGCCGTCCAGCAGGTGGGTGGCGTACGAGTGGCGCAGCGTGTGCGGGGACACGGCGGCCGGCCCGTCGACCGGCAGGCCGGCCCGCTCGGCGGCCCGGCGCAGGATCGTCCAGGCGCCCTGCCGGGACAGCGCGCCGCCGCGCGCGTTGAGGAACACCGCCGGGGTACCGCGGCCGGCGGCGGCCAGCGGGGGACGGCCGCGCACCAGGTAGGCCCGCAGCGCCCGGACGGCGTAGCCGCCCATCGGTACGAGCCGGCTGCGCCCGCCCTTGCCGCGCAGCAGCACCGTCCCCTCGTCCGCGTCGACGTCGTCGACGGCCGCGCCGACCGCCTCGGAGATCCGCGCGCCGGTGCCGTACAGGAACTCCAGCAGCGCCCGGTCACGCAGCGCGAGCGGCGCGCCCTCCCCGGTCACGGTGACCGGCCCGGCGGTGTCCAGCAGCCGGACCACGTCGTCGACCGGCAGCGCGCGCGGCAGCCGGCGCGGTGGCGTGGGTGGGCGCACGTCCCGGCTCGGGTCGGCGCCGGCCAGCCCTTCGCGCAGCGCGAAGCGGTGCAGCCCGCGCACGGCGCTGGCGGCGCGGGCCGCGGAGGAGACGGCCAGCGGCGGGTGGCCGTCCTCGCCGGCGCGCAGCCGGGCCAGGTGCGTCTCCACCAGGCCGGCGCCGACGTCGGCGAGGTCGGTGACCCCGGCGGCGGCGAGCGTGGCCAGGTAGCGGTCCAGGTCCCGGCGGTACGACGCGAGCGTGTTCGCCGAGAGCCCCCGCTCGACGGTGAGGTGGTCGAGGTAGCCGCGCACGGCACGGCGAAGGCCCGGCGCGGGCTCCACACCCGCGCCGGGCCGCTCCGCCGTTGCGCTCAGCCCGCCGCCCCGGTCAGGACAGCACGTCGGCCAGCGGGAGGACGGTCATGCCGTGCGCCTCGGCGACCGGGCCGTAGGTGACGCGACCGTCGTGGGTGTTCAGGCCCAGGGCGAGGGCCGGGTCGCGGCGCAGCGCCTCGCGCCAGCCGTGGTTGGCCAGCTCCAGGGCGTACGGGAGGGTGACGTTGGTCAGCGCGTAGGTGCTGGTGTGCGGCACCGCGCCGGGCATGTTCGCCACGCAGTAGAAGATCGAGTTGTGCACCCGGTAGGTGGGCTCGGCGTGGGTGGTGGGGCGGGAGTCCTCGAAGCAGCCGCCCTGGTCGATGGAGATGTCCACCAGCACGCTGCCGGGCTTCATCCGGGAGACCAGCTCGTTGGAGATCAGGGTCGGGGCCTTGGCGCCGGGCACCAGCACCGCGCCGATGACCAGGTCCGCGTCGAGGACGGCGCGCTCGATCTCGTACGCGTTGGAGGCGACCGTCTGCAGGTGGCCCCGGTAGATGGCGTCGGCCTGCCGCAGCCGCCCGACGTTCTTGTCCAGCAGCAGCACCTCGGCCTGCAGGCCCAGCGCGATCGCGGCGGCGTTCATGCCGGACACGCCGGCGCCGATGACCACGGTCTTGGCCGCGTACACGCCGGAGACGCCACCCATCAGGATGCCGCGCCCGCCGCCCTGCGCCTGCAGGTGGTACGCGCCGACCTGCGGGGCGAGGCGACCGGCCACCTCGGACATCGGGGCGAGCAGCGGCAGTGACCGGTCGGGCAGCTCCACCGTCTCGTACGCGATGCCGGTGACCTTGCGGTCGACCAGCGCGTCGGTGCACTCCTTGGACGCGGCCAGGTGCAGGTAGGTGAAGAGCACCTGCCCCTCGCGCATGCGGTGGTACTCCTCGGCCACCGGCTCCTTGACCTTGAGCACCAGCTCGGCGGTCTCCCACACCTCGTCGGCGGTGGAGAGGATCTTCGCGCCGGCCGCGGCGAAGTCGTCGTCGCTGATGCTGGACCCGACGCCCGCGCCAGACTCGACGAAGACCTGGTGACCGCTGCGGACGAACTCGTTGACGCCCGCCGGCGTGATCGCCACGCGGTACTCGTGGTTCTTGACCTCGCGTGGGATTCCGACCTTCACGATGCAGACACCTCTCTCCGGGGGGTGGCGCTCTCCCCCGACCTGCGCGGTGCGCGACGGCCCCTTTGCCGCCGCGGTCCACCGGTCCCGCCGGCGGCAGTCTAGGCGCGCCGCGGCCCCGCGAGAGCCAGCAGAGTGACATCCGGTGACCGCACACCCTGACGGGTTGTCAGGTGTCGGGCTGGGCTCGCGGGGGACGTCCCCCTCAGCCGTCAGGACAGTGTTTGTCCTTCATCGTCCCACTATCGGGGTGCCGCTGCGGACAGGACGCCAGTGGATCTATATGGTGTCGCGTCATGACCACTCCTCCTTACCAGCCTGGGTACCCCCAGGGCCCTGGGTATCCCCAGGGTGTTTCTGACAAGAGCAAAGTCGTCGCGGGCATCCTGGGCATCGTGCTCGGCTCGTTCGGCGTCGGCCGGTTCTACATGGGCCACACGAAGATCGGCGTGCTGCAGCTCGTCGTGACCCTGGTGACCTGCGGCATCGGCGGCATCTGGGGCTTCATCGACGGCATCCTGATCCTCGTCAACGGTGGCGTCGACGGGCAGGGCCGCCCGCTGCGGGACTGACCTGCGGCGACACGAAAGGGGCCGTGCGGCGCGCCGCACGGCCCCTTCTGTCGTACCCGACCTCAGCGCACCAGCGGCGCGTCCGCCCGGCGCAGCACCGACCAGCCGACGTCACGGGCGCGGGCGGCGGCCAGCAGCCCGGCCACGCAGGACGCGTTGGTGATCTCGCCGGCCAGCACCATGGCGACCGCCTCGTCGAGGTCGATCCGGACGACCTGCAGGTCGGCCTCCTCGTCGCGGCGCTCGTGCCGCTGCTCCGCCGGCACCTCGCCCAGGTCGCGGGCGAGGAAGACGCGCACCACCTCGTCGGTGAACCCCGGCGAGCTGTGCAGGTCCACCAGGACGTCCAGGCGCCCGGCGGTCAGGTCCGCCTCCTCGGCCAGCTCCCGTGCCGCCGCGGCGGCCAGGTCCTCACCGGAGACGTCCATGAGCCCCGCCGGCAGCTCCCACAGGTGCCGGCCCACCGGATGGCGGTACTGACGGATCAGCACCACCTGCCCGGCGTCGTCCAACGCCACCACGGCCACCGCGCCGACGTGCCGGACGACGTCACGCAGCCCCGTCCCGCCGCCGGGCATGGTCACCTCCTCGGTGACCACGTCGAAGATCCGGCCCGACCAGCGCTGCTCGCGGGACCGGACCTCGTAGCGGTGCTCGACGGCGCTCACGACGCGGAGGCCGCCTTCGCCGCGGCCCCGTTGCGGGCGGCCTGCTCGGCGTCGGGCGCGTCCAGGTCCACCGGAAGCTGGTCGGCCTGCGAGTACACGACGGCCGCGCGGACGAAGGAGGCGAAGAGCGGGTGCGGCCGCGTGGGCCGGCTCTTCAGCTCCGGGTGCGCCTGGGTGGCCACGAAGTACGGGTGCAGGCTGCGGTCCAGCTCGACGAACTCGACCAGCCGCCCGTCCGGGGACGTGCCCGAGATGTGCAGCCCGGCCTTGGTCAGCGCGTCGCGGTAGGCGTTGTTCACCTCGTACCGGTGCCGGTGCCGCTCGCTGACCTCGGTGCTGCCGTACGCCTCGGCGACCAGCGAGCCCTCGGCGAGCTTCGCCGGGTACGCCCCGAGCCGCATGGTGCCGCCCAGGTCGCCCTTGCCGGCGACGATGTCCTGCTGGTCGGCCATCGTGGCGATGACCGGGTGCCGGGCCCCCTCGTCGAACTCCAGCGAGTTGGCGCCCTCCAGGCCGCCCAGGTGCCGGGCCACGTCGATGGTCATGCACTGCAGGCCGAGGCAGAGGCCGAGCAGCGGGATGCGGTTCTCCCGGGCGTACCGGGACGCACCGATCTTGCCCTCGATGCCGCGCACCCCGAAGCCGCCGGGAATGACGATCCCGTCGACACCGGCCAGGGCGGCCGCCGCCCCGGCGGGGGTGACGCACTCGTCGCTGGGCACCCAGCGCAGCTGCACGCGCGCGCGGTGACCGAACCCGGCCGCCCGGATCGCCTCGCTGACCGACAGGTAGGCGTCCGGCAGGTCGACGTACTTGCCGACCACCGCGACAGTCACCGTGTGCCGGGGCTGGTGCACCCGGTCCAGCAGGTCGTCCCAGCTGCTCCAGTCCACGTCCCGGAAGGAGAGGCCGAGCCGGCGCACCACGTACGCGTCGAGCCCCTCGCGGTGCAGCACCTTGGGGATGTCGTAGATGCTCGGCGCGTCCGGGGCGGCGGTGACCGCCTCGCGGTCCACGTCGCAGTAGAGCGACAGCTTCTCCTTGACCTTGTCCGGGATGTCCCGGTCGCAGCGGAGCACCAGCGCGTCGGGCTGGATGCCGATGCTGCGCAGCTGCGCCACGGAGTGCTGGGTCGGCTTGGTCTTGAGCTCGCCCGACGGCGCCAGGTAGGGCACCAGCGAGACGTGCAGGTAGAAGCAGTTGTCCCGGCCCAGGTCGTGACGGACCTGCCGGATCGCCTCCAGGAACGGCAGCGACTCGATGTCGCCGACCGTGCCGCCCACCTCGGTGATCACCACGTCCGGGACCTGGCCGTCGGCGTCCGGGTCGGCCATGCCGAGGATCCGCGACTTGATCTCGTTGGTGATGTGCGGGATGACCTGCACCGTGTCGCCCAGGTACTCGCCGCGCCGCTCCTTGGCGATCACGTCGGAGTAGATCTGGCCGGTGGTGACGTTCGCCTTGCCGGACAGCGCCCGGTCCAGGAAACGCTCGTAGTGCCCGACGTCGAGGTCGGTCTCGGCGCCGTCCTCGGTGACGAAGACCTCACCGTGCTGGAAGGGGTTCATCGTCCCGGGGTCGACGTTCAGGTACGGGTCGAGCTTCTGCATGACCACGCGGAGCCCGCGCGCGGTGAGCAGATTGCCGAGGCTGGAGGCGGTGAGCCCCTTACCCAGCGAGGAGGCAACGCCCCCGGTGACGAAGATGTGCCTGGTCGTCCGTGCTGAAGGGGCCAAGGCCTGCTCCCGTGTCGTCCGTCGCGGTCGTGCAGACCGCCGAGCCGATCAGCAAAGTGATCACGCGATCCACGGGATTCCACGGTAACACCTCGACGGCGGTGGGACGCAGGCCGCACCGAGGTCAGGCCCGGCGTGCCGGACGGCCGACGACCGCCTGTCAGCGGGTGGTGACCGGACGCGACGACCCGGCGGACGAACGCGGCTCCGGCACGGCCGTCCGGCCGTCCGAGCCGGGCGCGGACGTGGCGGAGCGCGGCTCCCCGGACGGGTCCGGCGGTGTGCCGCCGGCGGTCCGGGAGCCGGGGCGGGACCGCTCCGGCGCCGCGGTGCCGGGAGCCTCGGTCTCGCGGCCGCCGGCCGTCCGGGTCTCCGCGCCGGACGGGTCCGGTGCCGCGGTGGCCGGGGCCGCGGTCGAGCGGGCCGGCGGAGTGTCCGTGCCCTCCGCCGCGACGCCGGCGCCACCCGGCCCGCCCCCACCGGGCGGACCGTCGCCGCCGACGCCGCCGCTGCCCCCGGCGGAGCCCGGCCCGTCCTCGCCACCGACACCGGCGCCCGGTCCCATCGGCCGCCCCGGCGTCGGCACCGTGCGGTCGGTGGAGTGGTCCAGCACCCGCAGCGACGCCAGCGCGGCCATCGGCACCACCAGCGCCGCCGCGGCGCCCGCCACGTCCAGGGCCACCCCGCCGGCCAAACCGCCGATGACGGCCGCCACGGCGGTGCCGGCCATCGCGGCCCGCATCGCGGGGTAGATGCCGAACAGCCGCATGAGCCCACCCCAGGGCTGCAGCAGCGCGAACCAGACCAGCAGCGCACCGGCCAGGGCCAGCACGGTCAGCGGACTGTTCACCAGGGTCTCGACGTTGGCCGTGCTGGACCGGTGCAGGGCGAGCCCGCCGGTGCCGTCGCCGATCTCGGACAGGAACCGGCCCAGGCTGCTGCGCTCCACCGGGGGACGGCGCAGGTCCAGCACCGCGAAGCCGATGGTGACCGCGAGCGCCGCCATCACCGCCCAGGCCAGCCGGCTGACCGTGAGCCAGCCACCCGCGCTGATCGCCGCCGCGACGCTGAGCCCGGCGGTCAGCGCGATGGCGCCGGCCGGGTCCGCGCCCAGGTACGGGCTGCCCACGATCACCACGGCGAGGCCACCGACGGCCACCATCACCGCCGGCCGCCACGCCCGCGGCGCCTGCTGGGCGAGCCAGCCCGCGCTCAGCAGCGCACCGGCCAGGAACACCCCGAGCGCGACGCTGCCCAGCCCGGCGTACCGGCCGCCCTCCTGGGCCGAGTAGCCGACCACCCCGTTGAGCTGCAGCCGCGCCCCGGTCACCGCGTCCAAGCCCACGACCAGCGCGGTCAGCCCGGCGACCGCGCCGAGCGGCCCGAGGGTGCTGCGGTGCCCGGGCGTGAACCGGACCGCCGCGGTGCCGGCGACCACCAGCAGGGCGGCCACCGCCGCGAAGGTCAGGCCGGGCCGTTCGCTGCGCCACCACGGCACCGCGTCGGTGAGCAGGGCGGCCGGCACCGCCAGCGCCGCACCGACGAGGAGCAGCTCCACGACCGCCACCACCCGCCGGGAGACCGGCTGCGGGCCGTACGGGCCGGCGTGGCGGCGGGCCCGGCGCAGCAGCGGCAGCACCGCGACGGCCAGCAGCACCTGGGCCACGGCGAGCACGGTGTAGAACCAGCCGGCGATGCCCCGCTGGTGCACGGCCTCCTGTTCGGCGTTCAGCGGCTGGGCGATCGCGTCGGCGAGGTCGGCGGGCCGGCCGTCGACCGCCACCGCCGGCCGGCCGAGGAAGATCCGCTCCGGCATGGGCCGGCCGAGCGCCGCGAGCGCGGTCGGGGCAAGGTCGACCAGTTGCAGGTACCCGTCCCGGCCGGTGCTCGCCGAGGTGAGCCAGCCCTTCTCCCAGCCGGGCCCGTCGGCGACGGCCACGTGCAGCCGGGCCGACCGGTCGGTGTCCGAGATCCCGGCCACCAGCACCAGCGAGCGCGGCGGCCGGGCCGCGAGCACCCGGGCCAGCTGGGCGTCGGCCGCCCGCGCCGCCGCCGCCCGCTGCGCCTTGGTGGTGCCGTCCACGGTCCCCAGGTCGACGATGCTGAGCACGCAGGAGCCGAGCAGCCGTGCGGGGTCGCGCGGCAGCGTCGGCGCGTACCGGTCGACCCGGCCGAACGGCCGGGCGGCGGCCACCGCGGCGCCCGGGCCGACCGCCACGGAACAGCGCACCGACTCGGAGAGGGACCCCGGCACCGTCCCCCAGGGCAGCTGCTCCTGGTTGTGGTGCACCACGCCCTCCTGGTCGGGCAGGTTCGCCCCGATGCCGTCGGGCTGCTCCACGGTCGCCGCCTCGGGAGGGCAACCGTCCGGCCCCCGGGTCCCGCTCCAGGCCGCGTAGCTGCCCGCCCCGAGGGTCAGCCAGCCGTCCACCGGGCAGGTGGGGCGGTGCGCGGAGCGCACCGACAGCGAGCCGATGGCACCGCGCTCGGCCATCCGCCACAGCGTCGGGGTGGTCCGCGGGTCCACGTCCTCCCAACGCAGCCCGGCCACCCCGGCCACCACCACGAAGTCGGCGGTGCGGTGCGGTGCGCCGCGCGGCGGCCGGGCCGCCAGCGCCGTCACGCCGAGGACCACCACCATGAGGGTCAGCACGACGGGCACGAGTCGGCGAAGCATCAGTGGTGTCCCGTCCCCGACGCGCCGGTGTCCGGGGTTGGCGTGCCGGCCGGGTGCGGGGCCAGCTCGGCGTAGAGCCGCGACAGCGCGGCGACGGTGTCCGCCTCGGTGGGCCAGGTGGCCGCCCGCTCCGCACCCCGCCGGCCCAGCTCGGCCCGGCGGTCCGGGTCGTCGAGCAGCGCGCGCACCGCGGCGTCGACCGCGGCCACGTCGCCCGGGGGCACCAGCACCGCCGCGTCGCCGACCAGCTCGGGCAGGCCACCGACCGCGGTCGCCACGAGCGGCACCCCGGCGCGCAGCGCCTCCTGGGCGAAGAGCTGGCGGGCCTCCCAATCGCTGGTCACCACCGCGAGGTCCGCGCCGGCGAGCAGGTCGGCGACGTCGGTGCGGTGGCCGAGCAGGGTCACCGGCGCGCGGGCGGCGGAGATCCGCGCGGCCAGCGGCAGGTAGGCCGGGCCGCTGCCGGCGATCACCACGACCGGCGCGGGCCGGCGCGTACGCCACTGCGCGGCGGCGTCGACGAGCACGTCGTACCGCTTCTGCGGGTGCAGCCGGCCGACCGAGACGATCAGCGGCTGCTCGCCCTCGACCCCGAACTCGGCGCGGACCGCGGCCCGGCGGCGACGAGGTGCCGGCAGGGTCGGCGCGGCGACCGGCGCGAGGCGGGCGTCGGCGGCGCCCAGCGCGGCCGCCCGGTCGACGAGGTCGGTGGAGGCGCCGAGCGCGACCCGGGCGCCGCGGGCGACCACTCGCTCGGCGAACCGGGACAGGGTGCCGCGCAGCCCACCGGCGAGCACCGCGTTGTGCCAGGTGACCACGAGGGGCACGGCCGGCCGGGCGAGCACCGCCACCAGCCCGGCCCGCAGGCCGTGCGCGTGGAGCACGTCCACCGGGTCGTCGGCCAGCGCGCGGCGCAGCGCGGCGACCGCGCGGGCGTCCGCCGGGGTGGGGCTGGCGGGAATCTCGACCGCGCGGAACCGTGCCCCGACGCCGGTGAAGTCGAACTGCTCCTGGGTGGCGGCCGGCCCGCAGACCAGCACGGACGCGCCGGCGTCGGTGAGCCCGCGGGCCACCGACCGGACGTGCTGCCCCACGCCGCCGGTGCTGGAGGCGAGCAGCAGCGCCACGCCGCCCCGCCAGCCGGGTGTCGGTTCCGTCGCCGCGCTCACCCGGACACCCTCTCCTTCCCGTCACCCCGCTCCGGGGGGCCGCCGTCCCGCCTGCGGGTCGCGCCCGCGTCCCCCGCGCCCCGGCCACCGCCCCGGCCCAGGCGCCGCAGCACCCCGGCGAGCAGCGGCCGGACGTCCCGCCGGTCGACGAGCCACACCACGGCGAGGAACACGGCGCCGACCAGAACTCCGGACAGCATGCCCTGACCGAGTGCCGCCCACATCGTCGGGGTGCCCCCGTCCGGCGTGTCGAGCAGACGTACGACCGCCACGCCGGCCAACGCACCCGCCACAGCGCCGAGCAGCCCGGCCGCCGCGGCGCGGGGCGCGCCGGCCAGCGCCGCGGACCCGGCGGAGCGCCGCACGGCGGCGACCAGGAGCCCACCGAGCAGCAGCATGCCGGCCGAGTTGGCCAGGGCCACCGCCAACACCCGGTCGGCGAGCGGCAGCAGGTGCCCGAGCCCGATCGCGAGCACCGGCACGGCCAGCCAACCGACGGCGGTGGCCAGGGTCGCCGACCGGGTCGCGCCGCGCGCGTAGAGGGCCCGGGTGAGCACGGCGAAGAGGCCGTAGCCGAGCAGGCCGGGCGCGAACCCTGTGATCGCCGCGGCGGTGACCGCGGCGGTGTGCGGGGAATGGGCGAAGAAGAGCGCTCCCACCGACTGCGCCGTGCCGACCAGCGCCGCGGCGCCGAGCAGGCTGAACAGCACCACCCCGCGCACGGCGGGCGCCAGCGTCGCCCGGTAGGCCCGCTCGTCGCCGGCCGCCCGGGCCGCCACCAGCGTCGGGTACGCGGCCACGGCCAGCGGCACGGCCAGCACCGCCCAGGGCAGGAAGTAGACGGTCTGCGCGATGTTGTAGGCACCCGGGTTGGACCGGGCCCCGTAGGTCACCTGGTTGAGGGTGACGGCCACGGCGATCTGCTGCGCGGTGACGGCCACGATCCCGGCCACGGCCAGCCCACCGACCCGGGCACGCACGTCGGCGGGGAACCGGTAACCCGGCCGCAGGTGCAGGCCGAGCCGGCGCAGCGGAATCAGCAGCGACAGGGAGAGCACCACCACGCCGAGCGTGGTGCCACCGGCGAGCAGCAGCTCACCGCCCCGGCTCACCGACCCGACCGTGGCGAGCCGCCCCTGCCAGGCGGTGAAACCCAGGTAGACGGCGATCACGGTGAGGCTCGAGAGCAGCGGGGCGAGGACCGGCCAGGCGAACCGTCGATGCGCCTGGAGCACCCCGGTGAGCACGATACCGACGCCGTAGAGCGGCAACTGGGGCGCGAAGAGCAGCAGCATCCGCGCCCCCACCCGCTGCTGCTCGGGGTCGAGGCCGCCGCCGAGCAGGCCGATCAGCGGGTGGGCGAGCAGCGCCACCGCGAGGGCCAGCGGCACGAGCAGACTGAGCGTCCAGGTCAGCAGCGCGCCGGTGGTGGCGTTCACCGCCCGCCGGTCGCCCGCCTCCACCGCACCGGCCAGCAGCGGTACGACGAGGCTGGCCAACGCCCCGCCGGCCACGATCTCGAAGACGATGTTCGGCAGGTTGTTCGCCACCACGTAGGTGCCGCCGAGGTCCGTGTCGGCCAGCGTCCAGGTGAACACCGACGTGCGGCCGAAGCCGGCGAGGCGGCTGACCACGGTGAGCACGGCGATGAGCGCGGCAGCTCCGGCCACCCGGCCGGCGCCGGCGAGGGGTGCCGGTCTGGTCACGTCAGTCGGCGCGTCGGCCCAGCGCGTCGAGCTCCCGCAGCCCCGGGGTCCGCTGGATCACCTGGGTGAAGCT
Organism: Micromonospora xinjiangensis; assembly: GCF_056150165.1. Taxonomy (NCBI): domain Bacteria; kingdom Bacillati; phylum Actinomycetota; class Actinomycetes; order Micromonosporales; family Micromonosporaceae; genus Micromonospora; species Micromonospora xinjiangensis. The sequence continues at coordinate 151,905 of NZ_JAXCFO010000010.1, forward strand.
GACCTTCTCGCTGGCCGCGGTGAGGCCGGCCAGCACGGCGAGGACGCCGGCGCGGCCCAGCGGGCCGGTGCGGGCGGCCAGCGCGACGCCGATCAGCGCACCCAGGGCGTTCGCGCCGCTGTCGCCGAGCATGACCTCCTCACCCAGGTCGTCGGGGAGCAGCCCGGCGGCGGCGCCGGCGGCGCCGGCCGCGATGCCACCGTGCGGGCCGCCGGTCAGCGGCGCGCCGAGCAGCAGGCCGGACTTGATCGCCCGGCCGGGGCGCAGGTCGAGCAGGTTGAGCAGGTTCGCGGTGCCGGCGACCACGCCCGCGCCGAGCAGCACGTCCACGCCGCGACCGACGGCGCCCAGCCGCTGCCGGCGGCGGTGCCCGGCGACCCGGGGGTCGGCGGCGAGCAGCGCGGCCGCGCCGAGCCCGGCCGCGCCCACCCCGACGATCTTGACGAGGCCGGCGGTGACCCGCCCCTCGCGCAGCGCGGCCAGGTGCCCGGCGAAGCCCTTCGCCGTCTTCTGCTCCGGCCGGCCCCCGACCACGTCGTCGTAGAGCCCCACCGCGCCGGCGCCCAGCCCGGCGACGAGCGCCGCCGCCCCGGAGGCGCCGCTGCGCGCGCCGAGGGCAGCCGCGCCGGAGGCGCCCGCGGCGAGCGCCGGACCGGCGGCGAGGCTCACCGTGCGGCCGCGGAAGTTGGTCCGCTCCAGCGCGGGCGCCGCCGGAGAGGTACGCAGCTCCCGCAGCGCGTACCGGGCGGCGACCACCCCGGCGCCGGCGGTCAGCAGCCGGCCCAGCATGCTCACGCGGTCACTCCGATCGGGTCGGCGGCGGACGTCCGGGTACGCGGTTCGCTCACTGGGGCAGTTTAGGCACCAGCGACTCGGCGTTGTCGCCCACGCCGTACTGGCCGGCCTTCTTCTCGGTGATCTGCTGCACCAGCGCCAGCGTGGTGACCAGCTGCCCCTGGATGGTGTTGGCGTTGTCGACGGTGGAGATCGACTGGGCGAGCACCGGGTCGCCCCGCACGACCGACACCAGGTTGCCGCCCGCGGAGCCACTGCCGCCGACCACTGTCGCGCCGGTGCGGTCGAACTGCTCGGCGACCTTCACCACCGACTCGTCCTTCTTGCCGGAGTCCTTGTCGACGTACGGCTGGCCGCTGACCACCACGACCGCCTCCGCCGGCCCGCTGACCCGGTCCTCCATGGTCAGGTAGCCGTTGTTGGTGTACGCGGCCAGCACCGCCCGCCGGTCGGCGTCGCTGACCGGCGCGGCCCCCGCCCCCCGGTCGAGCAGCACACTGGCCAGCAGGGCGCTGGAGGTCTCCACACCGTGCCCGTTGCCGGGCAGGCTGCCGGTGGTCTGCGTACCCGTGGGCTGGGCCGCGGTGACCGCCAGTTCGAGAAGGTTGTTGTTGTTGTCCGGGTTGATGAACTTGTCCTGCACGTCGACCCGGCCGGTGATGTTCGCCCCGGCCATCTGCAGCATCTTCAGCACACCCTCGGTGTGGTCCCGCCCACTGGGCAGGCTGAGCACCAGCACCCGGCGGCCGGCGAGCTTGCCGGGCAGCACGACCTGCGCGATCTCCGCCGCGAAGCCCTCCTCGGACTCCAGCTCCTTCTCCATGTTGTTGACCGTCTGGCGCCACTGCTGGTTGTCCTTGCGCAGCGCGGTCACCTGCTCCTTGAGCGAGTCGGCCACCGGGCCGTTGAGGGCGGCCGTGCCGACCACCAGGCCGATGGCCAACGCCAGGAACACCGCGGTCAGCGACACCACGTGGTAGCGGAAATTGATCACGCCTACAGCCTCTTGATCGTCGGGAGCTAGAAGAGCTGGCCCAGCTGGAACACGAAATTGTCCCACCACTCGGAGGCCACGCCCAGGTACGCCTTCCCGACGGTGGAGACCGCCACCGCGGAGGCCATCGCGGCGACCGCCGAGAGCACCAACAGCAGCAGGGACGAACCGGAGATGCTCTGCCGGTAGAGCCGGCTCACCCCCTTCGCGTCGACCAGCTTGCCGCCGACCTTCAGCCGGGTGAGGAACGTCGAGGCCATGCCGCCCCGGCCCTTGTCGAGGAACTCCACCAGCGTGGCGTGCGTGCCGACCGCGACCAGCAGCGACGCGCCCTTCTCGTCGGCGAGCAGCATGGCCAGGTCCTCGCTGGTGGCGGCGGCCGGGAACGTCACGGCCGGTACGCCGAGCTCGGTCACCCGGGGCAGGCCGGGTGCCCGCCCGTCCGGGTAGGCGTGCACGATCACCTCGGCGCCACACCGCAGCACGTCGTCGGTGACCGAATCCATGTCACCGATGATCATGTCTGGGGTGTAGCCGGCCTCGACCAGCGCGTCCGCGCCACCGTCGACCCCGATCAGCACCGGCTTGAACTCCCGGATGTAGGGGCGCAGCACGTCGAGGTCGGCCTTGTAGTCGTAGCCGCGGACCACGATGAGGCAGTGCCGCCCCTGGATCTGGGTCTGGATCTCCGGCACGCCGACACCGTCGAGCAGCAGGTCCCGCTCCTGCTTCAGGTAGTCCATGGTGTTGGCGGCGAACGCCTCCAGCTGCACCGAGAGGCCCTCCCGGGCGTCGGCCATCGCCTTGGCCACCGTCTCCGCGTCCTGGAGCGTGCCGTGCGCCACCGGCTCGTCGCCGACGAAGACCGTGTTGCCCTCGATGCGGACGGTGTCGCCCTCGCGGATCCGCTCGAAGATGCCCTCACCCAGGTCGTCCAACAGCGGGATGCCCGCCCCGATCAGCACCTCCGGCCCGAGGTTCGGGTAGCGCCCGGAGACCGACGGCTTGGCGTTGAGCACCGCCGCGACACCGACGGCGACCAGCGAGTCGGCCGCCACCCGGTCGAGGTCGACGTGGTCGATCACCGCGATGTCGCCGGGGCGGAGCCGGCCGACCAGCCGCTTGGTGCGGCGGTCCAGGCGTGCGGTGCCGAGGACGACGCCCGGTTCCGCGTTCCGGGTCCGGCGCAACGTGGGTAGACGCATCGTGACCATCCTGGCATGTGAGGCAGGGTTTGCTGTCGCGACATGCCTGAGCAGGGCCGCCTACCCAGGGAAGCACACCAGAGCGCAGGCTGGTGTGCTTGCGCTCACAATACCGGCGGTCACGACCGCCTTTCCTTCGCGGCCACGGCCAGAAGCTCCTCGGCGTGCGCGATACCCAGATCCGAGTCCGGTAAACCTGCCAGCATCCGGGCCAGCTCCCGCGCCCGGTCGGTGTCCTCCACCACCCGCACCCCACTGGTGGTCACCGCGCCACCGGTGTCCTTCGCGACCACGAGGTGCCGGTCGGCGAACGCGGCGACCTGCGGAAGGTGGGTCACCACCAGCACCTGGTGGCTGCGGGCCAACCGGGCCAGCCGACGGCCGATCTCCACCGCCGCCCGGCCGCCCACGCCGGCGTCGACCTCGTCGAAGACCAGGGTGGGCGGGCCACCGGAGCCGGCGAAGACCACCTCGATGGCCAGCATCACCCGGGACAGCTCACCGCCGGAGGCACCCCGCTGCAACGGCAGCGCCGGGGCACCCGGGTGCGCCAGCAACCGCAGCTCCACCTCGTCGCCGCCGTCCGGGCCGACACCCACCTCGGCGCCGTTGACCGTCAACGTCGGCTCGGCCCGGCCCGCCGGTCGTGGCAGCACCGCCACCTCGATCCGGGCGTGCGGCATGGCCAGGCCGGCCAGCTCGACGGTCACCTGCTCCGCGAACCGGGCCGCCGCCTCCTGCCGGGACGCCGACACGCGACCGGCCAGCTCCGCCACCTCGGCGGCGAGCCGCTGCCCTTCCCGCTCCAGCTCGTCGAGGAACTCGTCGGAGGTGTCCAGCTCGGACAGGCGGGTGCGGGCCCGCTCGGCCCACGCGATGACCCCGTCGACGTCGTCGGCGTACTTGCGGGTGAGGGCCCGCAGCGCCGCCCGCCGCTCGTAGACGGCCTGCAACCGCGCCGGGTCGGCGTCGAGCGCCGCCAGGTAGCCCGACAGCTCGGCGGAGACGTCGGTGACCAGCGTGGCCGCCTCCTCCAGCCGGGCCGCCAGCTCACCCAGGGCTGCGTCGGTGCCCGCCTGCGCCTCCAGCGCCCGCCGCGCCGTGCCGAGCAGGGCCGTCGCGTCCGGGGTGTCGTCGGCCGCCTCCGCGCCGCCGGCCACGCACTGCTGGGCGATCTGCGCCGCCGTGCGCAGACCCTCGGCGTGCTCCAGCCGCTGCGCCTCGGCCTTCAACTCGTCGTCCTCGCCGGGCTGCGGGTCGACCCGGGTGATCTCGTCGAGACCCAACCGCAGCAGGTCGGCCTCCTGGTGACGCTCGCGCGCGTTGCGCCGCCGGTCGGCCAGGTCGTCCACCACCCGCCGCCAGCCGGTGTAGGCCTCCCGCAGCGCGTCGAGCAGCTTCTCGTGCTCCGGCCCGGCGAACCGGTCGAGCGCGGCCCGCTGCTCGGCCGGGCGCAGCAACCGCAGCTGGTCGGACTGACCGTGCACGGCCACCACCTGCTCGCCGACCTCACCGAGCATCGACACCGGCATGCTGCGGCCACCCACGTGGGCGCGGGAGCGGCCCTCCACCGTCACCGTGCGGCTCAGCAGCAGCGAGCCGTCGTCGTCGGGCTCACCACCGGCGTCGGTGACACGGGCGTGCACCGTCTCGGCGACCCGGCCGGCCAGCCGCAGCCGCCCCTCGACCACGGCGCGGCCGGGCTCGGCCCGCACCCGCCCGGCGTCGGCCCGCCCACCGAAGAGCAGACCGAGACCGGTCACCACCATCGTCTTGCCCGCACCGGTCTCGCCGGTGATGACGTTCATCCCGCCGGTCAGCGGCAGCGTGGTGTCCTCGATGACGCCCAGTCCGGTGATGCGAAGCTCCTCCAGCACAGCACCCGACAGTAGACGCGCAGTCCGACAGTTGACCAGCCGGCGACGCCGCGTCGCAACGACGAATGCCACCGTCGTACAGTTCGCCGCGTGTTGGAGGTGATCGGCCTGCCCCCGGGCGAGGAGGAGCTCTACCGCTGCCTGGTGCAGCTCACCACCGCCCGGGTCGACGAGTTGGTCGAGCGGCTGCGCCGCCCGCGCGACGAGGTGCTGACGCTGCTCGACGCCCTGCGCGGCAAGGGCCTCGTGCCGCCGGCCGGGCCGGACCCGGACGGGCCGCTGCGGCCACTCGCGCCCGACATCCCCCTCGGCGCGGCGCTCGTCCGCCGGCAGGAGGCCCTGGAGGAGGCCCGCGCGGCGGTCAACCAACTCACCGAGGAGTACCGCGCCGGGATGCGCCGGCACGACGCCGCCCACCTCGTGGAGGTCATCCGAGGCGGCGGCGCCCTCCGTGAGCGCCTGCGCGACCTGCAGAACGGCGCCCGCAGCGAGGTGCTCTGGTTCTGCCGGGCCAACCCCCTCGCGATGCCCGGCCAGGAGAACGTGGAGGAGTTCGACGCGCTCGCCCGCGGAGTGCGCTACCGGGCCATCTACGAACGCGACATGCTCCTGGAGCCGGGCGCGCTGGAGGACGTCGAACAGGGCGTACGCGCCGGCGAGCAGGCCCGGGTGATCGACCGCCTGCCGGTGCGGCTGGCCATCGTGGACGCCCGCACGGCGGTCTGCCCGCTGGTGCCGGACCGCGACAGCGGCGAGACCAGCGCCGCCGTGATCGGCCGCAGCCAGCTGCTCGACGCGCTGCTGGCCCTCTTCGAGAGCCACTGGCGCATCGCCACGCCCCTGCGCTCGTCCGCCCGCGACGACCGGACGGCCGCCGACGGCCACCAGCCGGACGCCGACGAGGTCCGGCTGCTCTCCCTCTTCGTGGCCGGCGTGCCGGACAAGTCCATCGCCTCCCAGCTCGGGGTGAGCCGCCGCACCGTGCAGCGGCGCCTGGCCGACCTGATGACGGCCGCCGGGGTGGACACCCGGCCCGGCCTGGCGTTCCAGGCCGCCCGCCGGGGCTGGATCTGAGACCGCGCCGCCCGCCGGGGTCGGATCCGAGACCGCCCGACGTGGTGGGGCGGGACGTGCACCCGCCCCGCCCCACCACGGCCGCTCAGCGCAGCCCGTACGCGTCGACCACGGTCTGGTCGACGGTGTTGCCGGCACGGTCACGGGCGTGCACCCGCAGCGACACCGTGCCGCGCCCGGCCGGCACCGTCGCGGTGAACCGGGTGCCCGAGCCCTTCACCGGGGCCGCCCGCCAGCTGCGACCGCCGTCGAACGACACCTCCACCCGCACGCTGGTGCCCTTCGGCGCGGCCACCCCGGCCGGCTGCCGCAGGGTCAGCCCGAGCGTGTGCGCCTTGCGGCCCGACACCTCGCCGAGCAGGTCGGCGGGGACGTCGTAGTCCACCTGGAGCAGCGACAGCGGCCGGGCCGCGTCCCCGGCCGGTCGGGCCGAGGTGAACTGCCAGGCCGTCTCCGTCCGGGTCGCCCACTTCCACTCCGCCGAGGAGCGCTGCGTGCTGACGTCCAGCCGGTAGCGGGCCGACTCCGGGGTGGTGGGCACCGGCGCCCAGCCGTCCGAGAGGTCCGCGATCTGCTCGCCGTCACGGCTGAGCCGGGCCCGCACCGTGTCCTGCTCCTCGCCGCGCCCCGCCGGGGCGTAGTGGCCGTCGGCGTCGACGAACTCGGCGACCCGCAGGTCCAGCGTGTCACCGGTGCGCGTCGGCACCGGGGCACCCTCCCGGGCCGGGACGGCCGGCCGGACCACCGGGGCGTGCCAGGTCTCGGTCTCCCGGTCGTCGGCGTCGTACCGCCGGGGCGCCTCGGTCAGACCGTCGCGCATCTGCCCCCACTGCATGAACATGAGCTTGTGCAGCACCCGGTGCTGCCACCAGTTGTCCCCGGCGCTGACGAACTCCTGCCGGGTGGTGCCGTTGCGCACCATCCGCTGGTCGTCGTTCCAGGAGACGTCCTGCCACGGCCGCCAGCCGAACCGCTGCTCGGTGGCCCAGCCCGCGCCGGTGTCGCCGTAGCGCGCGGTCACCTCGGCGGTGTTCGCCGCGGTCACCTTGTGCACGACCCGCTCCGGCACCCGGCCCTTCGAGACCTGCCACACGTCGTACAGGTAGGGGCTGTCCACGGTGAGCGTCAGGTCCAGCGTCGTGCGCCCCTTGCGGGCCGCCGCGATCATCCGCTGGCCGTCGTCGTACGCCACGACCATCGACGGGATCGGCAGCCGGTCTCCGCCCGGACGCCACACGGTCCACGCGCTGATGTCGGCCGGCCGGACGATCAGCACGGCGGCGACACCGGCGGCCGCGGCCGCGGCGACCTGCTCCTCCTCCGAACGCTGCGGGTCGGTGGTGAGCAGCGCGGCGGCGCCGCGCGCCCGGGCCAGCTCGGCGGGGGTCCCGGTGCCGGCCCAGACCAGCGGCAGCTTCCGTCGGTCGGCGGGCGCCGGCGACTGGCCGAGCAGGTTGATGTCCAGCGGACCGGACACCCCGCTGATCCTCGCGTCGACCATGGGCGCGACCAGCTGCCAGCGCGAGGCGAACTCGAACTCGCCGGTGCTGACCGGCCGGGTCGGCGTCACGTTGATCTGCTGGACGGTGCTGAAGGCCATCACGCCGTGGTCGACCTGCCGGCCGTTACCGAAGACGCGGTGCATGTAGTAGCTGAGCGTGGCCCGCTGCTCGGCCGGCTTCGGCGTCTCGATCCGCACGGGCGTGCCCTTGCGCGGGTCGAGCACCACGGTCATGTCCCGGTCGACGGTGACCTCCGGGTCGATGACCTCGGTCATCTGCTCGTCCAACGGCGCCCCGTGCTCGACCAGCGCGGTCACCAGGTACGGGCCCTCCTCGACCTGGAAGGTGGCCTCGCCCGGGAGCCAGCCCCAGTAGTCCGACTCGGGCTGGGCACCGAAGAGGGTCACCGCCGGGGAGACGGTCAGCTGGCCGTTCAGGTCCAGCACCCGCAGGGTGACGTTGTGCACCGGGCCGCTGAGGGTGAGCCCGACGGCCGTCCGCACGCTCACGCCGTCCGCGCCCGTCGCCACGAGCCAGCCACCGTGCACCCCCCGGTCCAGCTTCGCCGGGTCGGCGCGCAGCGGCACGGCCACGCTGCCGCCCGCCGGCACCGTCACCTCACCGGACCCGACGGCCACGCCGTCGGTCTCGGCGGCGCCGGTGTCCAGGTTGCGCAGCTCCAGCGCGAGCCGCAGGGTCTGCGGGGCCGACGTGCCGTTGGTGTACGTCACGCTCCGCTCGACCGCCGCGCCACCGGTGGCCAGCCGGCCGAACCCGGCGGTGGCCGACCCGTACACCCGCTGACCGAGCGCGCGCGGCACGTCGACGCGGCCGCCGCCCTGCTCGTAGACGCTCAGCGCGGAGTTCGCCTTCGCGGTGCTGACCAGCGCGTCCTTCAGCTTCCCGGCGGTCCAGTCGGGGTGCTCCTGGGCGAGGATCGCGGCCGCGCCCGCCACGTGCGGCGTGGCCATCGAGGTGCCCGACGCCGCCGTGTACGCGTCGTCCACCGGGTTGCCCATGGCGGTGCCGGCCGCCCGGGCGGCGACGATGCCCACGCCCGGCGCGGTGATCTCCGGCTTGAGGCCGTTGTCACCGACGCGCGGACCCCGGCTGGAGAAGTCGGCCAGGTTGTCCTGCCGGTCCACGGCGCCCACGGTGAGCGCCGCGTCGGCCGCGCCGGGCGAGCCGACGGTCCGGGGCGCGCCCTCGTTGCCGGCCGCGATCACGAACAGCGCACCGGTCTCGGCGGTCAGGTCGTTCACCGCCTGGCTCATCGGGTCGGTGCCGTCGGTGGCGGCCCCGCCGAGGCTCATGCTGACCACCTTCGCGCCGGAGCGGGCGGCCCACTCCATGCCGGCGATGATGCCCGAGTCGTAGCCGGACCCGCCGTCGTCGAGCACCTTGCCGACGAGCAGCCGCGCGCCCGGCGCGACGCCCTTGCGCAGCCCGTCGGAGGCGGCGCCGCTGCCGGCGATGGTGGCCGCCACGTGGGTGCCGTGGCCGTGCCCGTCACGGGCGCTGCCGGTGCCGGTGAAGTCCTGCGCCTCGCTGATCCGACCCGCGAGATCCGGGTGGGTCGCGTCGACGCCGGTGTCGAGCACCGCGACGGTCACGCCGCTGCCGTCGCGGCCGGCCGCCCAGGCGGCCGGCGCGCCGATCTGCGGCACGCTGTGCTCCAGGTCCGCGTGGACCCGACCGTCCAGCCAGACCCGGGCGATGCCGGCGCCGAGCCGCACCGGCCCGTTCGCGGTGGTACGCGCCGCCGGCGCGCTCCGCAGCGCGCCCCACAGCTCGTCCAGCTCACCCTTGCCGACCCGCAGGGCAGCGCCGTTGATGCTCTCCAGCGGCCGCGCGTCGGTGGCGCCCGCCAGCGCGCGGACGCGGCCGCCCGCCGGCTCCTGGTAGCGGACGATCAGCGGCAGCGTGTCCCGCGCCGCGTCGCCGTACCCCTGCGCGGCCAACTCCTCCACATCGAACAGGTTCGCGTCGAGCAGCCCCGCGGAGACGTACGGCATGACGTCGCTGGGCAGCACCCGCAGCCCGCCGTCGACCGACAGGGTGTGGAAGGTGATCCGCTCCCGGCCGGGGGCGGCCTGGACGGTGGCCGCGACCCGTCCCGGCGCGGCCTGGACGAGCTCGACCCGGTCGCCGGTGATCAGGGTGATTCGGGCCGGCTCGGCGTCCGGGGCGGACGCGACCGGGCTCGAGCCGGTGGGCGGGGCGGGCGGGGCGGCGGACGCCGGTGCGGCGAGTCCGACCGCCAGCGCGCCGGCCGCGCCGGCGGCGAGCCAGCGTGGGGGCCAGTGCATGAGATGAGCTCCTCTACTCCAGATCGACGCCCCTCAGGGCGACCGATCGGAGTCTGCGACGGTGATCATCTGCAGGTCACTAGGTGAGGCACGCCGCACTGGCGACATGTCGCCAGGTGGACACGACGCGACGGCACGTCGACGGGGGTGTTGCCGGCAGGTTGCCGGCGGCACGGGACGCCGCGGCACCGGCGGCACGGAGGGCCGCGGCGCCGGTCGCGCGGGTCAGCTGCGGGAGCCGCGCCAGCCCTGCACGGGCAACGCGAACTTGGCCACCAGGCGGTCGGTGAACGGCCGGTCGCGCAGCCGGACGATCCGCACGGGCAGCGCCCCCCGGCGCACCGTCACCCGCGCGCCCGGCGGCAGGTCGTACACCCGCCGGCCGTCACAGCTCATCACCGCGAGGGTGGTGAACGGGTCCACGGTGATCGCGAAGGTCGACGTGGGCGCGGTGACCAGCGGCCGGCTGAACAGCGCGTGGGCGCTGATCGGCACCAGCAGCAGCGCCTCCACCTCCGGCCAGACCACCGGGCCGCCCCCGGAGAAGGCGTACGCGGTCGAGCCCGTCGGGGTCGCGCAGACCACCCCGTCGCAGCCGTAGCGGGACAGCGGCCGGCCGTCCACGTCGACGAGGAGTTCGAGCATCTGGGCCCGCTCCCCCTTCTCGACGCTGATCTCGTTGAGTGCCCACGACTCGATCGTCGGCCCGCCGTCGAACTCGGCCGTGACGTCGAGGGTGAGCCGTTCGTCCACCGTGTAGTTGCGCGCCACGACGTCACGGACCGCACTGTCGAGGTCACCGATCTCGGCCTCGGCGAGGAAGCCGACCTTGCCGAGGTTGATGCCGAGCAACGGCACCTTCGCCGGCCGCGCCAGCTCCGCCGCACGCAGGAAGGTGCCGTCCCCACCGAGCGCGAACACGATCTCGGCGCCCTCCGCGGCCTTCAGGCCGCTGACCGGCACCACGCCGGGCAGGTCGAGGTCGTCGGCCTCCTCGGCCACCACGCGCACCTCGAAGCCGGCGGCGATCAGGTCGGCGGCCACGGCACGGGCGTGCTCGGTGCTGCGCCGCCGCCCGGTGTGGGTGACCAGCAGAGCCGTCCGGGTCACCGGGCCCGCCTCACGCTCACGCGACGACCACCGGCCGCCCCCGCCGTCGCGCGCGCCGACCGGCCCGCCGTGACCATCCCGCTTCTCGCGCTCACCCTGCGACCTCCTCCGCCGCCGCACCCGGCACGTCGCCGGCCACGGCCGGACCCTGCGGTCCGGCCGCGACCACCGCCCGCACCCGCTCCGGGTCGGCCGGTGGCGCGCCCCGGCGTAACCATACGAAGAACTCCACGTTGCCGCTCGGCCCGGGCAGCGGGCTGGCGGCCACGTCGGCCAGGCCCAGCCCGAGCCGCGCCGCGGCGGCCGCCACGTCGAGCACCGCCTCGGCGCGCAGCTCCGGGTCGCGCACCACACCGCCGGCGCCGACCCGCTCCTTGCCGACCTCGAACTGCGGCTTCACCATCAGCGCCAGGTCACCGTCGGGACGGGTGCAGCCGGCCAGCGCCGGAAGCACCAACCGCAGCGAGATGAACGACAGGTCCGCCACGGTCAGGTCCACCGGCCCGCCGATGACCTCCGGCGTGAGCGAGCGGACATTGGTCCGTTCGAAGACGCGCACCCGTTCGTCGTTGCGCAGCGGCCAGGCGAGCTGGCCGTAGCCGACGTCCACGGCCACCACCTCCGCGGCACCGGCGCGCAGCAGCACGTCGGTGAAGCCACCGGTCGACGCCCCGGCGTCGAGGCAGCGGCGGCCGGCGACGGCCAGCCCGGCGAACGCGTCCAGCGCCCCGGCCAGCTTGTGCCCGCCCCGCGAGACGTACTCGGCGGCGGGATCCTCGCCGGTGACGAGCAGCGCGTCGGCGGGGTCGACCATCGCCGCGGGCTTGCGGGCCGGGACCCCGCGCAGCTGGACCCGGCCGGCCTCGACCAGCGCGGCGGCCTGCTCGCGGGAGCGGGCCAGGCCACGGCGGACCAGTTCGGCGTCCAGCCGGTTGCGACGTGCCACTGCGGTTCTCTCCGGTCTCAGGCCTGGTCGATGCTGGCGAGGGTCTCGCGCAGCGTCTCGTACGCCGCCTCGTACTGGGCGATCTGGTCGGCCGGCGACAGCGACGAGGCGTTGATCATCGCCTGCACCGCCGCGTCGACCGCGGGGTGCCCCTCCCCCTCCGGCCCGACCAGCGTCGGCGGCGGCACCGGGCGCGGGGTCGGCGGCGGGCCGGGGCGCGCCCCGGGCGGCGGGCCCGGACGCGGCGCGCCGCCGGGCGGCGGGCCCGGTCGGTACGGGCCGGTCACTCCTCGTCCTCCGGTCGCGGCCGGCGGGCCGCCTTCTTTGGCGGCCGGGCCGGCTCGCTCGCGCCGTCGGCGGGGAGCACCGTGCCCGGCGCGCGGCGCATGACGGCCTTGCCGGGCTCGGCCTTCTTCGCCACCGCCTTCTTGGCGACCGCCTTCTTCGCCACGGCCTTCTTCACCGCCTTCTTCGCCGGCGGGCTGGCGACCGGGGCGGAGAGCGACCCGGTGGACGGCACCTGCCCGGCGGGCGGCGGCGTGGGCGCCTGCGCCTCCCCGGCGTCGCCGGTCTGGGCGGCGGTGATCGGGGCGGGCGTCGACGGCGGACCGGCCGGCGGGGACACCGGCCGGCTCGTGGCGGCCCCCGGCGCGGCGCCGGCCGGGCCGGCGGCCGACCGCGCCTCGCGCAGCTGCCGCTCCAGCTCCTGCACCCGCCGGGTCAGCTCGGCGACCTCCTCGGCGGTGGCGAGGCCGACCCGCCCGAGCGCCCGGTCGACCTCGAAACGCACCAGCTTGGTCAGCGCGTCACGGTTCGCCATGCCGGTGGAGACCAGCTCCTCGCCGAGCGTCTGGAGCTGGGCCGCGGTCGCGCCGCCCGAGCCGACGAGCCGGCGCACCACGTCCTGGGCCTTCTTCCGGGGCGCCTCCGTCAGGCCCATGGCCAGCTCGAGGTAGGCGCGCCACGCGTCCTGCATGCCTGAAGTCCTTCCGCGGGGCGGGGGGTGTGCAGGTGTCACGCTACCGGGCACCCGGGACGGTGCTGTGCGGTACGGTGCCGAGGACGGCGTGGCATGTGCGGCGAGGAGGCGACGGGTGGCCAGCGTGGACGAGTGTCGGCAGGCGTTGCAGGAGCTCGCCGCCCGGCTGGACCGCAACGCCGAGACGGTGCGTGAGCGGGTCGACCTCGACCGCACGCTCGCCTGCCGGATCACCGACCTGGACACGGCGTTCCACGGCCGCCTGACCGACGGCCGTCTTATCGACCTGACCGACGGCGACGACCCCAAGGCCAAGATCGCCCTGAGCACGAGCAGCGACGACCTCGTCGCGCTCGTCCGCGGCGACCTCGACATCGCCCGGGCCGTGGCCTCCCGCCGGGTGTCGATCAAGGCGAACCCGTTCGACCTGATGAAGCTCCGCAAGCTGCTCTGACCGCCCGCGGTCCGTCGGCTCGGCGCCTGCGCGGGTCGCTCAGGCCGACCTGCGGGCCGCGCTGGACTTCGCGCGCCAGCACGCTCAGGTTGGGAGGCCGAGCGCGGCCAGCGCGCGGGCGGCCTCGGGCGATCCGGCGTGCACCGCCGGCACCTCCGGCGTGGACCAGGCCGCGGCGCAGAGCGCGGCGAGCGCGTCCAACGCCGTCCCGGCACCGCCGAGCCACAGGCCACCGTCCCGCGCGGTCACCGTCCAGCCACCGGAGTCCGGCGTGCCGGGCACCCGCACCACCGCCGCCGGATCGAAGAGCCCGGCCAGGTCGTGCGAGACGTACGTGGGTCGGCGCGCCGGCTCGGCCGCGAGCAGCTCGGGCACGTCGCTCACGCCGGTGAGCACGAGCAGGCTGTCCAGCCCGGCCCGGCGGGCGCCCTCGATGTCGGTGTCCAGCCGGTCGCCGACCACCAGCGTCCGCCCCCCGTCGACGCGGCGCGCGGCGGTGGCGAACAGCGCCGGCTCGGGCTTGCCCACCACGACGTCCGGGTCACGGCCGAGCGCGGTCCGCAGCACCGCCACCAGCGAGCCGTTGCCGGGCAGCGGGCCACGGCCACTGGGCAGGGTGCGGTCGGTGTTGGTGGCGATCCAGGTCGCCCCGGCGCGCACCGCCACCGTCGCCTCGGCCAGGTCCGCCCAGCCGACCTGCGGCCCGTACCCCTGCACCACGGCCCGCGGCGAGTCGTCCGCCCCGTCGACCGGGGTGAGCCCGACCGCGGCGATCTCGGCGCGCAGCGCCTCGGCGCCCACCACGAGCACGGGAGCACCGGCCGGCAGGCGGTCGCGCAGCAGCTCGGCCGAGGCGGCGGCGCTGGTGAGCACCTCCTCGGGTCGCGCCGGCACGCCCATGCCGCTGAGCAGGTCGGCCACCTGGCTCGACCGGCGGGAGGCGTTGTTCGTGGCGTAGGCGACCGCCCGCCCCTCGGCGTGCAGCCGGGCGACCGCCTCCACCGCGCCGGGGATCGGCCGGTCGATCAGGTAGATCACGCCGTCGAGGTCGAAGACGACCTGGGCGTACCCGTCGACCAGCCGCGCCCCGGCCTCTTCCGTCACCGGGCGACCGGACCGGTCTCGTCGTCGCCGGCCGGCGCCTGCGCACCGGCACGCGGTCCCAGGTCGGGGTCGTCAGCACCGCCGCGCCCGACCACGTCGTCACGGGTCACGAGGTCGGTGTCGCCCGGCTGCGAGTCGTCGTCGGCCGTGACGTCCTCGTCGTCGGCGGCGTCGTCCGCGTCGGCGGCGTCGTCCTCGTCGTCCTCGTCGTGGTCCGCGTCAGCGTCGTCGTCGGCCTCGTCGTCGTAGTCCTCGTCGTGGTCCGCGTCGGCGTCGTCGTCGGCCTCGTCGTCGTAGTCCTCGTCGTGGTCCGCGTCGGCGTCGTCGTCGGCCTCGTCGTCGTAGTCCTCGTCGTCCTCGTCGTGGTCCGCGTCGGCGTCCTCGTCGTCCTCGTCGTGGTCCGCGTCGGCGTCGTCGTCGGCCTCGTCGCTGACCAGGTCGGTGTCCGGGCGGGCCGGCACGGCGCCGGGCGTGCCCGGGCCGGTGGCGATCTCCTCGGCCTCCGCGTCCTCGTCGTCGCCCTCGATGACCACGCCGTCGAGCTCCAGCAGCCGCTCGGCCGCGTCGGTCTCACCCTCGGTGTCGACGTCGGCCGCACGGGAGAACCACTCCCGCGCCTCCTCGCGCCGGCCCACCGCGAGCAGCGCGTCGGCGTACGCGTAGCGCAGCCGGGCCGCCCACGGCTCGGTGACGTCGCTCGTCAGCTCGCGCACCTGGAGCATCGCGACCGCCGCGTCCTTCTGGCCGAGGTCGCCCCGCGCCCCGGCGGCGACGATGAGCAGCTCGATGGCCGTGGCCGGGTCGAGCGCATCCCGGTCGGCGCCGCGGAACAGGTCGATCGCCCGCTCCGGGCGGCCGAGAGCCCGCTCGCAGTCGGCCAGCACCGCGATGTGGCTCTGCAGACCGCTCATCCGGTGGTACGTCCGCAGCTCGGCGATCGCGGTCTGCCACTCCCCCGCGTGGTACGCGGCCAGACCGACCGCCTCCCGCACCGCCGCGATCCGCGACGCGAGCCGGCGGGCGGCCAGCGCGTGCGCCAACGCCTCGGCCGGGTCCTCGTCGATCAGCTGGCCGGTCGCGACCAGGTGCCGGGCGACGGTCTCCGCCACCGGCTTGGCCAGCGAGAGCAGCTCGGCGCGAACATCCTTGTCGAGGTCCGTCGCGACGACCTCGTCGGGCAGCGCCGGAGCCTCGGCGCGCTCGACGCGCTCAGGACGCGGGCCGCGCTCGGTGCGTCGCTCGTCGCCCTCGCGACGCTCGCCACGGAACCCGCCCTCGCGGCGGTCGCCGCCGCGGAAGCCGCCCTCGCGGCGCTCGCCGCCACGGAAGCCACCCTCACGGTCCCCACCGCGGAAGCCGCCCTCACGGCGGTCGCCGCCCCGGAAGCCCTCGCGGTCCCCACCGCGGAAGCCGCCCTCACGACGGTCGCCGCCCCGGAAGCCCTCACGGTCCCCACCGCGGAAGCCGCCCTCACGACGGTCACCGCCGCGGAAGCCGCCCTCACGAGGGTCACCACCGCGGAAACCCTCGCGGCGCTCGCCGCCGCGGAAGCCACCCTCACGGCGCTCGCCGCCACGGAAGCCACCCTCACGGTCCCCACCGCGGAAGCCACCCTCGCGACGGTCGCCGCCCCGGAAGCCCTGGTCGCGGTCACCACCGCGGAAGCCACCCTCGCGACGGTCGCCGCCCCGGAAGCCCTGGTCGCGGTCCCCACCGCGGAAGCCACCCTCGCGACGGTCACCGCCACGGAAACCCTCACGGTCCCCACCGCGGAAGCCACCCTCGCGACGGTCACCGCCACGGAAACCCTCACGGTCACCGCTACGGAAACCACCCTCGCGACGGTCACCGCCACGGAAACCCTCACGGTCACCGCTACGGAAACCACCCTCGCGACGGTCACCGCCACGGAAGCCCTGGTCGCGGTCACCACCGCGGAAACCGCCCTCGCGACGGTCACCACCGCGGAAACCACCCTCACGGCGCTCGCCGCCCCGGAAACCACCCTCACGACGGTCACCACCGCGGAAGCCCTCGCGGTCACCACCGCGGAAATCGGCGTCCCGGTCAGCTGGGCGGAACCCGCCCTGACGGTCACCGGCCCGGAACCCTCCGGCGCGGTCGCCACCCCGGTAGCCGCGCTCACGGTCTCCGCTGCGGAACCCGCCCTCACGGCGGTCACCGCCACGGAAACCGCCGTCCCGGTCGCCGCCGCGGGAGCCACCCTCACGACGGTCGCCACCACGGAAGCCCCGGTCACGGTCGCCGCCGAAGCCGCCCTGGCCACGGTCACCGCCGCGGAAGCCGCCCTCGCGGCGCTCGCCGCCCTCGCGGTCTCCGGAGTACCCGCGCGGCCCGCCACGGTTGTCCCGGTCGCCACGGTACGGCGGCCGGTCGCGATCGTCGCGGCGCGGCGCCCGGTCTCGCCCGCCCGACCGGTCGGTGCGGTCGTCGTTACGACGGGGGCGGTCGCCGCCCTGCGGTCCTGAACTCACGGGGTACATCCTTCCTGATTGCGCCACCTGTGGCGCTACGCAGTCGAGGGCCGACCCGGATTGGGGCGGCCCTCGACTGGAAGATTGTCCGGCGGTGTCCTACTCTCCCACACCCTCACGAGTGCAGTACCATCGGCGCTGGAGGGCTTAGCTTCCGGGTTCGGAATGTAACCGGGCGTTTCCC
>NZ_JAXCFO010000011.1:0-165467 GCF_056150165.1 Micromonospora xinjiangensis
CAGCAAACGACGTAGCCGGGCCTGGCGCCCGCCCTTCCCACCGGCCGACCGTGACTGCGGCTCAACAAGCTTCCGACTGCCGCGCGCCACAGACTGGCCCGGTGATGTCTGCCAGCCACAGCCGGTTCGGGCCGTCGGCGGTGAAGTCCCGCTGGGCCAGGTCGTCGTGCACCGGTAGGCCGCCCTTGCCGCGACGCTCGCGCTTGCCGAACGCGCTCCACCAGCCGTTACCGGAGCAGATCCGCCACGCGGTGTGATCCGCCATCGACTGCCCCGCATCACGGGCCTCGTCGACCAGAGACCGGTGGCCGAACTCCGGGTCATCACGGTGGGCGTCGCACAACGCGTTGGCCCGATACGCCGCCACCTCCTCGGCGCTGGTGACGGGTCGGGCCAGCCACCGGTAGTAGGGCTGGCGAGCGATCTTCAACACCCGGCACGTCACCGCCACGGGGATCCCGTCGGCGGCCAGCTCGCTCACGAGCGGGTAGAGCCTGTTCCCGGCAGATGCGCCTGCGACGAGTAGGCGGCAGCCCGCCGAAGGACGTCGTTCTCCTGCCCACGCTTATGCGCCTCGCGCAGCTCGACCGACTCACTGCCAACAGTCCCGCGCGCGGCGCCGGCGTCAACGTCGGCCTGGCGAAGCCACTTGAACAACGTCATCGGATAGGCCCCGAAGTCCTTGGCGATCTGCTCGACCGTCACGCCTGGCTCGCGGTCACGGGCCACCCGCACGACATCGTCGCGGAACTCTCGGGGGGTATGTCTCCACCGGGACGGCCATGAACTACTGAGCGATGAACTCCGCCAGCCGTTGACCGAGCGCCACACAGCAACACCACCAGCGGATCAGCCTGGCATCCGCTCGTGCGGATGAGCGGACGCGCGATCGTGGCCGGCAGGCGTGCGAGTGCGGCGGCTGATCGCGACACTGCGGATTGTCGGTGGCCAGCCGGCGACCGTCGTAGGTCAGAGGTAGTTGACGCCGGTCAGTTCCTCGGCTGCCGCCCACAGCCGCTTGCCGACAGCCGGGTCGGCGGCCTCCCGGCTGAGCCGGGCCTCGGTGACCCTGCCCCGCGTCTCCCAGAGCCCGCCCGGGCCGAAGAACTGGCCGCCCCGCACACCGGGCTCGGTCGCGGCGCGCAATTGCGGCAGCGCGCCCTGCTCCACCGGCTGGGTTGCCAGCAGCCCGACCCACGCGATCAGCCGCCCGAACCGGCCACGGTGCTCCCAGGCCCGCGGGGTCAGGTTGGTGCGAGTGAGACCGGGGTGGGCCAGCGCGCTGACGATCGGCGCTCCGACGGCGCGCAGGCGACGGTCCAGTTCGATGCCGAAGACCGTGGTGGCGAGCTTGGACCGGCCGTAGGCGGCGGCCGCCCGGTAGTCACGTTCGAACATCAGGTCATCGAAGTCCAGATGCGCGTTCTTGTGGGTGATCGAGCTGAGAGTGACCACGCGGGCTTCCCGCGCCGCGGCCAGGTTGCCAAGCAGCAGACCGGTCAGCGCGAAGTGGCCCAGCATGTTGGTGGCGAGCTGCAACTCGAATCCGTCGGCGGAGGTGCGGCGCGGGCCAAGCAGCACCACGCCGGCGTTGTTGACCAGCAGGTCGATCACCGGGTAGTCGCCGGCCAGCCTCGCCGCGAAGGCCCGCACGGAGGCGAGGGAGGCCAGGTCCAGCTCGCGCACCTCGACGTCGCCGCCGATCTGGCGGGCGGCCTCCTCGCCGGCGGGGGTGTTGCGAACGGCGAGCACGACGTGGGCGCCGTGGCTGGCCAGCTCGGTGGCGGTGACCAGGCCGAGGCCTGAGTTCGCGCCGGTCACGACGGCGACCCGACCGCGCTGGTCGGGGATGCGGTCGGCGGTCCATCCGGTCATCTGCTGCTCCTGGAGGTGTCGGTGCGCTGGCCATCGACGTTAGGAGCGGTCCGCGCCGGTTCGGTCGTTCTCGGTTGCCTAGGTCTGCCGGACCTACCTTCGGCCGTCCGGGCCGCGGCACACTTGCGGCATGAGCAGCCCTCATCCGTACGCCCGTGAGCTCGGCGACTTCCTACGCGCTCGGCGTAGCCGGCTGCATCCACACGACGTCGGCCTGGAGCCGGGCGGCCGGCGCAAGGTCACCGGGCTGCGGCGCGAGGAGCTGGCCCTGCTGGCCGGGCTGAGCACCGACTACTACCAGCGGATCGAGCAGGGCCGGGAGGTACGCCCGTCCGACGACGTCCTGGACGCGCTTGCCGGCGCGCTCAGCCTCGACGACAAGGAACGCCGGTACCTGTTCACCCTGGCCCATGCCGCCCGCCGGTCGCTACCCGCCCCGGTGAACCGCGATCCGGAGCGGGTGCCGGTCGGCACACGGCGCCTGCTGCGGGTGATGGACACCCCAGCGGTCGTACTGGGCCGGCATCTCGACCTGCTCGACTGGAACCCGATGGCGCAGGCGCTGCTCGGTGACCCGGACGCCTACCCGACCGACCGGCTCAACATGCTCCTGCTGCTGTTCGACGACACGCTGACCGGCGAGCGTAGCTGCCCGGACTGGGAGCGGCAGGCCTTGGACTACATCGGCATGATGCGCGCCGCCGTTGCCACCGACCCCACCCACCCACGCGCCACCGCAATCGTTGGCGAGCTGAGCATCCGCAGCGCCGAGTTCCGGCGGCTGTGGGCCCAGCACGACGTACGCGAGTCGGTCAGCGGCACCAAGACCTTCCGGGTTCCTGAGGTGGGCGACATCGTCCTGGACTGGGACACGTACCCCCTGCCGGGAAATCCCGGCTCGGTCATGCTCGTCTTCACCGCCGCGCCGGGCAGCGCCGACGCGGACCGACTGCAGCTCCTGGCGTCGTTGCACGCGACCCGCGCAACGCTCGCCAACAAGCACCCCTCCAAGACGGGCAGGACCGTCGCCGGCCCACCCTAGCGGGACTTCGTGATCGGGTGCGCGCTCATGCCGCTCTGGGCGTGCTGTCGTTCACCGCCGCTGGTGACGCGCGGTGAAGTATGGCTGCCTTTCCTACACCCGTTCCCGGTGCCGAACCTACCGAGTCCGGCTCAGTGAATGGTCAGGCAGCGCGGCGGGCTCGGCGGCGGGCTCGGATGAAGGCTGCATCGCCACGCACGCCGGTCCACCAGGACCACGGAACGCTGGTCATGTACCGGCCGATCGACGCGAAGACCGGCGCGGCGTCGGCGTCGCGGCCAGTGCGCGCCAGCCCGTACGCCAGGAAGTTCACGTCGTTGAGCCAGTCGGCGTGCCGGGTGGCCGGCTGGTGGAACCACCGGGACAGGGCGTTGTCGAGATCGGACTGCATGACCGGATCCTGCCGCCACCGCTGGCCGATCTCGTCGGCGGTGCCGCCCGGGTCCCCGCGTTCTTGCTTCCACAGCGCCCACTCCGCGGCGGCCCGCACCGGCAGCACGTGCAGTGGCGAGCCCGCGGGCGCTGCGGCGGCGACCGACCGGGCGAAGCCGAACATCGCCTCGTGCGAGCCGCCCCACTTCCTACAGTGGTAGGTCAGCTTGAGTATGTGCCCTTCCCGATGCCACGGGTCCCGTCGGGTCAGCTCACGCCACGTCTCCTCGACGTCCTCTCGTGGCGCGCTCTGGTCACTCATGAGGTGCAGCCCGTTTGCCCACGGCGTGGGGTCCTCGGGTGCGAGCCGCATTGCCAGGTCGTTCACCTGTCCGGCCAGGTGCAGCAGGCGATTGAACTCAGCCCACTGCTCGGCACGGACGGTGGAGGCCCAGTCCCCGCCACGCACCTCCCACGCTCGTGCCATGAGGGACCGAGCACGCACGAGCTGAGCATCCGGATCGGTGGGCGAGCGCGCCGCCCAACGGTCGGTCCAGGCGGCCTCGGTGTCGACCCGGCCGGTCGTACGGTCGAGTCGGGATCCCAGCCCACCAGCGGTCGATTCGGCGAGCACGCGGACGTACCGCGCCCGACGGTCGTAGTCACCGCGCGTGGCAGCCACAGCCTTCCGGGCCGGCCCGGTGTCGGAGCCGTACCGCGCCTGTATACAAGCCTCACGGAGCACGGCGTCGTCCTGCGCCGGGTTGGTATCGACCTGGCGGGTAAGCAGCCGCCACACGGTGGAGATCACAATCGAAGATGGTAAGCATCGGTTGGCGTCCGCCTGGACTCGGTCGGCACGCGAGCCTGTCACGCAGGATGGCGACCGCCCGGCCTGTCGGCGCAGGTTCTGTCTCGCGGACCGCCGCGCTCCGCGACGCCGACCCCGCCGACAAGGCAGTGATCTACCGCGAACTGGGGCTCACACTGACCTACCGGCCGAGCGCCCGAGTGGTACCCGCTCAGGCGACCCCAAGTGGATCATGTACTAGATTGTGTCCGAGGGGGGACTTGAACCCCCACGCCCTATACGGGCACTAGCACCTCAAGCTAGCGCGTCTGCCATTCCGCCACCCGGACTTGCTCGTCCAGCCTACCGCTCCGGCCCAGGCGCTTTCGACACCCTTTTGGCCGGCCCGGCGGGCCGCACGGGGAGTTACTGTACACGGCCCGGATGGATCATGCACATCGCGCTCCCCCGCGCCGCCGGTCACGCCGTCCGCCCAGGTCAGGGCGGGCCACCCCGGAGGCGGGCGGGTCCGGCTAGCGCGGGGAGGCGGTCTACCGGCAGCATGACCACGTGTCCCATCCCTCCCCTCTGGCCGCCGTTCAGCACCGGGCACTCGCCCTGCGCGCCGCGGGTGACCTGGCAGCCGCCCGTCAGCTGCTGACCGAGGCCGTCGAGTCCGCCCGCCCGCCGTACGGCAAGGACCACCCGGATGTGCTCAACACCGCACACCTGCTGGCTCGCCTGCACCGGGAGGCCGACGACCCGCTGGGCGCACGGCGGGTCCTCGAGGAGGCGTACGCCGCCGGCGAGCAGCGCTGGGACCCGAGCGACCCGCTGATGCTGGCCCTCACCTACGACCTGGCCGGGGTCGCCGAGGAGCTGGGCAACCGGCACGAAGCCCGGCGCAACTACAGGCGGATCGCCACCGCCGGGCCCGCCGTGCTCGGTGCGGACCACCCGGCCGTACGCACCGCGCGCCGCTACCTCGGGCAACCGCCCGCCGAGGCCGCTCCGTCCCCGGCTGCCCCGGCGCCCGGCGGCGTGACCCGAGGCGGAGCGCTGGACGCCCTCAGCGGGCCGACCATGGCCTTCGCGGCGCTGCCACCCGTCCGACGTCCCGCCCCGCCGGTGCCCGGCGGACAGCCACCCGCCGCACAGCCGCCGGCCGCCACGGCCGCCGTCGTTGCGCCACCGCCGGTGCCGTCTCCGCCCACCGGGCCGATGGCGCGGAAACCGGCCGCCGGGCCGACCGCGCCACCACCGGCTACGGGGCCGATGCCGTCACCTCCGCCCGTGAGACCGGTCCCGCCGCCCGCGCCTCCGGTGCCGCCGCCTCCGTCCTTGGGGCCGGTCCCGCCAACCGGGCGTCCGGTGCCGCCGCCTCCGTCCGCCGGGCCGGTGCCGCCACCCCCGCCGGCCCCGGCGTCCGTCCCCGGGGGCGTCGCGGTGCCGCCACCTCCCTCGCCGTCCGTTCCCGGGGGTGCCACGGTGCCGCCACCTCCGCCTCCCTCGGCCTGGGCGCCGCAGCCCACCACCGTCGCGCCCGCGCCGCCCGCGGTACGGCCCCAGTGGGCCGGCGCCGTCGCACGCCCGCCGGGGGTGCCGCCGCAGCCCGGCACCGCCACGGTGCCGTCTCCGCCGGCCTCGGGCCATGAGGTGCCGCCTCCGCCCCCGTCGCCCTGGGCCCCCGCGCCCGGTGTACCCGTTCCCCCGCCGCCTGTGCCGCCGCAGGGCAGTCGTGGCGCGGGGCCGGGCTCACCCGTCGCGCCGCCGCAGCCCCCGCCGGCCCCGCGCTCCGGCCCGGCGGAGGCGCCCACTCCGTTGCCGCCCCCGCCGGCATCGCCCTGGGCACCGGCCCCGTCACCCGCACCGGCGGCGGACCTCGCCGTGGCTCCTTCGCCGCCGGTGCCGCCTCCTCCGGCCGTGCCACCGGCCCCCGCGTCGCCCGCACCGCCGGCCGTTCCCGTGCCACCACCGCCCGCGGTCGCCCCGGTACCGCCCTCGCCCTCCGCCGCACCGGTACCGCCCCCGCCCTCCGCCGTGCCGGTACCGCCGCCGCCAGCCGTCACACCGCCGCCGCCCGCTGCCGTGGCGGTACCGCCACCGCCGGCGCCTCCCGCCGTGCCGGCGCCGCCGACCGGGGCACCGGCGTGGACCGTGGCCGGCCCGTCCGCGCCCTCCGTCACGCCACCGGGCTCTTCGACCGCACCTCGCCCGCCCGGCGGAGCGACCGCGCAGCGGCCGGTGGCTCCTCCCCGGCCGCACACCGCACCTGAGGTCGTACCGACGGGACCGGTCTCCGCACCACCGGCTCCCGCCGCCGCTCCCACTCCGGCACGCACCCCGGCACCCGCCCCGTCCCCGAATCCGGCTACCACTGCGGCCCAAGCCCCGGCTCCGGCGGGCGCGGGCGGGCCGGCGGGCGGCGACGCGACCGAGCCGCCGGGGGGACGGGGCGGGGCGCCGGGCTGGGACAAGCCGACGATCCAGGTACGGCAGATCGAACCGCTGCTCGCCGAGGAGGCAGCACGGGCGAACACTGACCAGCGCGACCGGCAGCCCACAACGCCCGACGCCGGATCGGCCGGTGCCGCGCTTGCGGCGGCGCACCCGGTCGGCCCGCCGCCCGGGCACGCGGCCTCCGAGGCGTCCGCCGACCGGCCGACGGGTGGGCACAGCGCCCCACCACCGGTACCACCACCGCCGGTGATCCCACCTCCGGCCGGCGTCGCCGCCGGTCACGCGCCGCCGGTCAGCACCCCGCCGGTCAGCGGACCCCCCACGAGCGCCCCACCCGTCAGCGCTCACCCGGCCGGCGGGCCGCCCGTCAGCGCCCCACCGGCCAGCGCTCACCCCGTCAGCGCGCCGCCGGTCAGCGCGCCGCCGGCCAGCGCTCCTCCCGTCGACGGGCCGCCCGTCAGTGCCCCACCGGCCGGCACGCCGTCGGGACACGTCGACGCGGCCCCCGGCTACGCACCGCCGGTGACCGCCTATCCGATCAGCGCACCGCCGGTCAGCGCGTATCCGGTCAGCGCGCCACCGGTGAGCGCACCGCCCGGGTACGCCCACCCGGTCAGCGCACCGCCCGTCAGCGCCCCGCCGGGGTACGCCCACCCGGTCAGCGGCCCGCCCGGCTACCCGCCGCCGGTCAGCGCCCCGCCCGTGAGCGCCCCGCCGGTCAGCGGGCCGCCGGTCAGCGGCCCGCCGGCGCCGCCGTGGAGTCTCACCGCGCCGCCGTGGAGCACCAGCGCACCGCCGCAGCCGCTGCCCACACTGGAGGACGCGGACTCCGCCGACGGATCAGCGGACCCGCCGGACCTCGTCCCGCCGATCACCGGCCCGACCGTCGCACCGGAGCCGTGGGCCGACGTCCCCGCGCCGGCATCGCCGGCCGCGCAGGTGACAGCCGACTCGCCCACGGCGCCCGCCCCGGCGTCGGAGGTGCCCGCTCCGGCGGCCACCGGGGGCGTGCCCGCGGCGTACCCGAGCGAGCCGCACCCGCCGGCTGCCGTCACGACCTACCCGGCGCACCCGGTGCCGGTGCCGACGGCGTACCCGATGCTCGACGACCCGGAGCCGCGCGGCCGTAACCGGGCGCCGGTGGCCGTGGCGGTGACCGCCGCCGTGGTCGCCGTCGCGGCGGCGGCGGGCGTGGGTGCCCTGGTGCTGGGGCGCGACGCGGGGCAGCCGGAGGGCCGGCCCACGCCACCACCGGCGGCACCGACCGCCAGCGGGCCGCCGCCGGGCGACCTGCGGCTGACGGACAACTCCACCACGATCACGCTGACCTGGACCGACCCGTCCGGTGGGGCGGTGCCGTTCATGGTCGCCGGTGGCCGGGCCGGTCAGTCCCTCGGCGCGATGGCCACGGTGGACCCGGGCAGCACCAGCTACACGGTCAACGGGCTGAACCCACGGGTGGACTACTGCTTCACCGTGCTCGCGGTCTGGTCGACGAACACCTTCGCCACCTCCGGTCAGGTCTGCACGGAACGTGAGGGCCGCACTCCCTCGACGTGACCTGGGGATCCATTCCGCGACGCTCGGTGTCCACAGGGGGACGGTGCGGGTTCCCGCGGCCCGGAACGGGCCCATATGATGGCACCCGGCTCAGGGGGAGGGGTCGCCGACACGGCGCGCCACCTGGCATGACGACACGGGAGGCAGCCGGCTGTGGCCGACAACGACGACACCGTGAACGCCGGTCCAGGCGCCTCCCGCCGCCGGTCCCGGCTGCGGGGTGGGCTCGTCACCATCGCGACGGTGGCGGCACTGCTGGCCGCGATGGGGTTGACCGTGCTCGGGCGCGGCGCCGCCGACAACGCCGTGGCCAACTACGACGCGAGTTCCTGGCTGTGGAGCACGGTCCGCAGCGAGCTGGCGCGGGTCAAC
Source organism: Micromonospora xinjiangensis (assembly GCF_056150165.1). Taxonomy (NCBI): domain Bacteria; kingdom Bacillati; phylum Actinomycetota; class Actinomycetes; order Micromonosporales; family Micromonosporaceae; genus Micromonospora; species Micromonospora xinjiangensis. The sequence goes on from NZ_JAXCFO010000011.1 coordinate 8,472, forward strand.
GGCGTCACGGCTCGCGTCGACACGCGCACCGAGGTGCCGGGGGCGCGGCGGCACCCGATGCAGGTCACCCAGACCGACCGGCTGCTGATCCTGCGTGACCTCAACACCGGGCAGGTCAGCTCGCTGGACCTGGCCACCCTCCAGCTGACCGCGACCACCCGCACCACGCCCGGGCTGGGCGTCAACGTCGCGCTGCACGACGACGCGGCCTTCGTGGTCGACGCCGTGCAGGGCGTCGTGCGGCAGCTCGACCCCCGGTCGCTCATCCCGGTCGGCGAGCCGGTTCGCTACCCGCCGGGCATCACCGGCGGTTCGTTCGACGGCGACGGTCGGCTGTGGATCGCGGTGCCCAGCGAGGGAACGGTCTCGGCGATCACCGCCGCGGAGCTGCCCGCCACGCCGGCGTCGGCCGCCGCCGACGGCGGGCTGAGCCCCAAGCAGGTCGCGACGTACGACGTGGCGGAGCCCGCCCACGAGCTGGTGGTCTCCACCCTGGACTCCGGTGTCGCGGTGCTGGACCGCACCGCGGGCGCCCTGGTCACGGTGAAGGACGGCGCGGTCCGGCCGACGAAACTCGCGATGACCGGGCCCGGTGCCCTGCCGACGCGGACCAGTGGGCCGACGGTGCCGGTCACCGTGCCGGGCGAGCGGCGGGTGCACGTGGTCGGCGAGAGCGGCGAGGTGGCCGCGTTCACCGTGCCGGGCAGCGGCGACCAGCTGAGCCCGGCGGTCGCGTGGGCCGACCGGTTCTACTGCGCCGACGAGGCGACCGGCACGATCTACGCGTTCGACGCCGCGGGCACGCTGGTCGACACGGTCAAGGGCAAGGCGGACGGCCCGCTGGAGCTGGAGGTGCGGGAGAACCACCTCTTCATCAACGCCCCCGACTCGGCGACCGCCCGGGTGGTCGACGACAAGCACCAGGTCCGCGAGGTCAACAAGTACGCCAACGACGTGCTCGGCGGCGACCCGCCGCCGGCTCCCCCGCCGCCGCCACCGCCGACGAAGCCGAAGGTCAGCAAGCCGGGCGCGCCGCGCAGCGTCACCGCCGCGGCCGGCAACGCGCAGGCCCGGGTGAGCTGGCGCCCGGCGCCCGCCAACGGCGCCGAGATCATGCGGTACGTGGTGGAGGGCGCCGGCCAGCGGCACGAGGTGGGCGCCAACCAGCGGTCGGTGGAGATCAAGGGCCTGACCAACGGCGAGACGTACCGGTTCTCGGTGCACGCGGTCAACGCCAAGGGGGCGGGCCCGGCGCGGACGAGCAACCCGGTGACGCCGACGGCCGCGGTGCCCGACCCGCCGCTGAGCGTCACCGCGGAGGAGCGGCCGGACGGCACCGTCGTGGTGCGCTGGCCGGCGGCGAACGGGCAGGGCAACACCATCGCCCGGTACGCGGTGACGGCGTCCTCGGCGGGCGCCAACGCGCCGGTCGGCGAGTCCACCAAGACGGAGCTGGTGGTGCCGGCGGGTGAGTTGGAGTACGGCACGCAGTACGCGTTCACGGTGGTGTCGGTCAACGACAAGGGCGCCGCCTCGGCCGCCTCCCCGGTGAGCAACACCGTGGTGCCGTACGCGGCGCCGGGACGGCCGACCGGGCTGCGGGCGAGCACGGTGGCCGACCGGCCGGGCACGGTGTCGGTGCAGTGGGCGCCGGCCGAGCCCAACGGCCGTCCGGTGACGAAGTACCTGCTCGACGTGGGTGGGCGCACCATCGAGGTGAGCGACACCCGGGCCACGGTGAGTGGCCTCGGCAACGGGCAGAACGTCACCGTGAAGGTGAAGGCGGTCAACGAGGCCGGGCCGGGCCCGGAGGCGTCGACCACCGCCCGCACGGTGGCCGAGCCGCGGGTCACGGTGACCGGCTCGTCGGCGACCGCCACGTCGGCGACTGTCACGTTCACGGTGGACGCCGGTGGTGGCAAGGCGACCTGCACGTTGAGCGCGGCGGGCGAGCCGGCGAAGGCCGGCAGCTGCTCCAGCATCACGATGAGCGGCCTCGCGCCGGGCACGGCGTACACGTTCACGGTGACCGCGAGCAACGCCGCCGGCAAGGGCACCGCCACCCGCGCGCAGACGACGCAGCCGCTGTACGGCATCGCGACGTGCAACAACGGCGCCTCCGGCGAGGAGGCCACCTACTGCGACCGGGACGTGCCCGGCCGCAACGGCAACGAGATCTTCTCGGTGGCCCGGCAGGACAACGACAAGCAGGTCGGCTGGGCGAAGCCGGGCACCCGGTTGAAGGCGTACTGCAAGAAGCAGGGCGAGTCGGTGTACGCCTACATCTACAACAACGAGAAGCGCAGCACCTGGTGGGTGCAGGTCGAGTACCGCGGGAAGAACTACATCCCGTGGGCCTGGCTGAACCTGGAGGGCGGCGACAACATCAACGTCCTGCCCACCTGCTGACCCGCCACGCAAGGAGCACCAGGCACGTGAACACCCAAGAGCCGCTCACCCAGGCGGAGGTGCAGGGCTTCGCCGCCCTGGCCGCCCGGCTGGCCGAGAACGTCAACGCGGTGGTGCTGGGCAAGCCGCAGGTGGTCCGGCTGGCGCTCACCGCGCTGTTCGCGCAGGGGCACGTGCTGCTGGAGGACGTGCCCGGGGTCGGCAAGACCACGCTCGCCCGGGCGATCGCCGCGACGGTGAAGGGCCAGTGGCGGCGCATCCAGTTCACGCCGGACCTGCTCCCGTCGGACGTCTCCGGCGTGACGATCTTCAACCAGGCCACCCGGGGCTTCGAGTTCCACCCCGGTCCGGTGTTCGCCAACATCGTCATCGCCGACGAGATCAACCGGGCGTCGCCGAAGACCCAGTCGGCGCTGCTGGAGGTGATGGAGGAGCGCACGGTCACCGTGGACGGTGTGCGGCATCCCGTGCCGCAGCCGTTCCTCGTGGTGGCCACCCAGAACCCGGTGGAGATGGACGGCACCTACCGGCTGCCGGAGGCCCAGCTCGACCGGTTCCTGGTGAAGCTCTCCGTCGGCTATCCGGACGAGGCGGTCGAGGTGGAGGTGCTGCGGGGGGCCACGGTCCGTTCGCCGGAGGCGCTCGCCGCGATCACCGACACGGCGACCGTCGGGGAGATGGTCCGCATGGCCCGCCGGGTGCACATCGCGGAGCCGCTCTACGGGTACGCGGTGCGGCTCGCCGCGGCCACCCGCACCCACCCGCAGGTCCGCGTCGGTGTCAGCCCCCGCGGGGTGATCGCGCTGACCCGCGCCGCGTGCGCGTACGCGCTCATCGACGGCCGGGGCTGGATCATGCCGGAGGACCTGAAGACCCTCGCCGAGCCGGTGTTCGCGCACCGGCTGCTGCTCACCCCCGACGCGCAGGTGCGCGGGGTGACCGCCGCCGAGGTGCTGCGTCAGGCGGTCGCGTCCGTGCCGGTGCCGCTCCCCTCGGGCCAGCCGGCCCCGGTGCAGGGGTGACCGGCCGCACCGTCATGGGGGTCACCGCCCGAGGTGTCGGGCTGCTCGTCGCCGCCGTCGTGCTGCTCGGCGCGGGAGCCCGCTTCGCGTACCCCGAGTTGACGCTGCTCGGTGTGGCCGCCGGCGCCGCGGTCGCCTACGCGGCCCTGGTGGCGGCCTGGCGGCCCCGGCTGTCCGTCACCCGCCACGCCGACCCCGACCGGGTGGCCCGCGGCGAGCCGGCCGCCATGACCCTGACGGTGCGCAACACGGGCCGGCTGCGGGCGGCGAACCTGCTCGCCGAGGACCGCTGCGGGGACCGGACGGTGCCCGTGCCGCTGCTGCGGCTGCGCCCCGGCCGCGACACCGCCGTCCGCTACGAGGTGCCGACCCGGCGTCGCGGCGTGGTGCGGGTCGGGCCGCTGCGGGTGACCCGCCGCGACCCGCTGGGTCTGGTGGCGCTGGCCCGCCCGTACGGGGGCACCGTCCCGATCTGGGTGCACCCGCGCATCCACCCGCTCGCCGCGGTGCCGACCGGCGCCGGGCGCAGCCTCGACGGCCGGGTCGACGCGGTGCCGCACGGGTCGATCACCTTCGACTCGCTGCGCGAGTACGTGGTCGGCGACGAGCTGCGCCGGGTGCACTGGCGCACCAGCGCCCGGGTGGGTGAGCTGATGGTGCGGGAGAACGTGGACACCAGCCTGCCCCGGATCGTGGTGCTGCTCGACAACCGCGTCGCCGCCCACCCCGGCCGTGACGGCGGGGTGGCGGTGTCGTTCGAGGCCGCCTGCGAGGCGGCCGCGTCGATCGTCACGGCGGCCTACCGGGCCGACCTGCCGGTGAGTCTGCTGCTGGTCGTACCGGAGCAGGGCACCGCGAGCGACGACGCCGGCGAGCGGGACGCGGAGCGCGGGTGGTGGCGGCCGCGCACCCGACGGCGCCGACCCGCGGGCGGTGCCGCGACGCCGGCGCCCGAGGTCTCCCCCGGCGGGCCGCTCGACCTGCTGGCCGCCGCGGACCTCGTCGACGGCGGCGACACGCTACCGAAGGCGGCCGCCCGGCTGCGCCGGGACAAGCTCGGCGACACCCTCGTCTTCCTGACCGGGCCGGGAGGCCGGGGCGACCTGGGGCACGTCGGCGCGCTGCGCGGCAGCTACCCGTCGGTGGTGGTCGGTGTCTTCGGCGCGGCCGAGCCGACGCCCGCCGGGGCGGCCGGTCTGGTGGTCGTCGACGCGGCCGACGGCGCGGAGTTCGCCGCCGAGTGGGACGGGGTCCGCCGATGGTGACGACGCACGACCCACGCCCGACGGTCGAGGTCGGCACGTCCACGGGGGAACCGGGTCGCGCGCCCCGGCACCGGGTCACGGCGCTGCTGCGGGCGGTGCCCGTGCCGCTGGCGCTGATCACGATGACCGCGCTGGCCGGCGTCGTGCTCGGCCGGGTGTACGCGGGGCCGCTGCTGCCCCGGTTGATGGCCGGTGCCGCGGTCGGCTCGGTGCTGGTCAGCCTGGCGGCCCGGCGGCTGCCGTCCTGGCTGGTGGCGCCCGTGTCGGTGCTGGCGATGGCGGCCTGGACGGCCTGGTCGCTGCGGCTCTCGGCGGCGCACGCCGACCTGCCGGGCGGCCTCGCCGAGGTGGCCGGGGACGCCGCCCGCAACGCGATCCCCCGGCTGTTGACCGCGATGATCCCGGTCGAACCCACCCCCGACACGGTGCTGGTGCCGCTGGTCGCCGCCTGGCTGGCCGGGTTGACCGGTGCCGAGGTGGCGCTGCGCGCCGGTCGGGTGCTCGCCGGCTACCTGCCGCCGACGCTGCTCTACGCGGGCGCCCTGTACGTGGTCGGCCCCAACGCCGCCCCGGCGCTGTGGCCCACGGTGCTCTTCGTCGCCGTCGCGGCGGTGGGGCTGGCGGTCTCCGCCCGGCCCGGCCCGGACGCCGCCGATCCCGCCGCCGACCTGGCGCCGCGGGTGCGCACGGCGGTACGGCTGCGCCTCGCCGCCGGGGCGGCGTTCGGGACGGCCGTGGTGGTCGGCGCGGTCGCGCTGCTCGGGCCGGTGATCGTCGCCCGGGTCGACGTGCGGCCGGTGGACCCGCGCCGCTACGTCGAGCCACCTCAGGTCGAGACCCTGGACGAGAACCCGCTCATCCGGATCTCCGGCTGGGCGCTGCACCCGGAGCAGAAGCTGCTGGACGTACGGACCGACGGGCCGGGCTCCGACCCGGTTCCCTCGCCGGACGGCGGCGACGAGGCGCCGACCGACCCCGACGGTGGCGCCGGCGAGCCCGACGGGACGCGGATCCGGCTGGCGGTGCTGAGCGACTACGACGGGGTGACCTGGCGGGTCGGCGCGACGTACCGCAACGCCGGGCGGATCCTGCCGGCGACCTCCCCGGCCCCGGCCAGCCCGGTGGAGACCGTCCACCAGGAGATCACCGTCGCCGAGCTGACCGGGCGGCTGCTGCCCGCCGTGGCCACGCCGCGCGAGGTCAGCGGCGCCCGGGTGGCGTACGACCCGGCGACCGGCACGCTGATCCGCCCGGAGGGGCTGACGCCGGGGCTGCGCTACACGGTCACGTCGGAGCGCGAACGGCCGGACGTGAACCTGCTCGCCACCGCGAACGTGCCGGCCGGCGACGCGGTCGCCCGGGTGCTGCGGGTGCCCGACGGGGCGCCCGAGCAGATGCGCCGCCTCGCCGACCAGCTCGCCGAGGAGAACGGCGCCCCGTACGCCCGCGCCGCCGCGATCGAGCAGTTCCTGGCCGAGCACTACCGGCTGGTGGCGGACGCGCCGAGCGGGCACGCCTATCCCAACCTCGGGTTCTTCCTCTTCGGCCCCCGCAACGGGGGCGGGCAGCGCGGCACGTCGGAGCAGTTCGCGGCCGCGTTCGCCGTGCTCGGCCGGCTCACCGGGCTGCCGACGCGCGTGGTGGTGGGCTTCCGGTCCAGCGGGGACGGCCCGGTGCGGGCGGGCGACGCGTACGCCTGGCCCGAGGTGCTCTTCGACGGGGTGGGCTGGGTGCCGTTCGATCCGCTGCCCCGCCCGGACTCGGAGCCCCGGCCGGTGGAGGAGGACGTCCGCCCGCCGCGGGAGGAGCCACCGCCCTCGGAGGCGCCGGAGCCGACCCTGGAGCCCACGGCGTCGCCGGGGCCGGTGGCCGCACCGGGCGGGCCGGCCGGCGGCGGGATACCGACGCCGGTGCTGGTCGGGGGCGGGTCCGGTCTCGTGTTGCTGCTGGTCGGGGCGGCGCTGCTCACCCTGCTGGTGATGCGCCGGTCACTGAGCCGAGCCCGCCTCGAACGGGGTGACCCCGGTGAGCGTATCGCCGGCGCCTGGCGGGAGGTGACCGACGCGCTGCGCCTGGCCGGGCGGCCGGTCGGCGCCGACCTGGCCGCCACCGAGGTGGCCGCGCGCGCCCGCCAGGCCGTCGAGCCCGGCGGCGCCGGCCCGGCCACGGCGCCGGCCCCCCGGAGCCCGGGCACGACGTCACACGACCCGCCGGGGGCGGCGGCCATGGACGAGCTGGCCGGCCTGCTCAACCAGGTCGGTTTCGCTCCCGGCAGCGCCACCTCCGGCCAGGCCGCCCGCGCGGCCGGCATCGCCCGGGGGTACGTCGAGGCCCTGCGCGCCACCCTCCCCCGCTGGCGCCGGCTGCTGTGGTCCGTCCATCCCGGCCCGCTGCGCTGGCGCGACCGCCCCCGTCGCCGAACCGGCTGATCCCGCCCTGCACCCACCCGTGGCGGCGCGGGCGGAGGCGACACCGGTGGCGGGTGCGCCGCGCCGGCGCGTGATCGTCGCGTCGCCGTGCCGACGCATGCCGGCGGTGTCGCGGTGGTCAGGTGGTGAGGCGGCGGACGAGCTTGCGCAGGCCGGCCTGCCAGCCGTCCGGGTCCTCGGCCCGGCGGCGCGCGTACGCGGCGACCTCCGGATGCGGCAGGATCAGGAAGCGCTCCTCGGCCAGGCCCGCCACGGCGGCGTCGGCCACCTGGTCGGGGGTGAGCACGGCACCGGACGCGGCCGTTACCCGGGCGCCCAGATGGCCGGCGGCCAGCCCCTCGGCGAGCATCGGGGTGTCCACGCCCTGCGGGCAGAGCGCACTGACGCGGATCCCCCGGTCCCGATAGGTGACCGACAGCCACTCGGCGAAGCTCACGGCCGCGTGCTTCGTCGCCGTGTACGGGGCGTCGCCGACCGCCATCAGCACGCCCGCCGCCGAGCACGTGTGCAGCAGGTGCCCGCCACCGCGGGCGAGCATCCCGGGCAGCACCGCCCGCGCGGAGTAGACGTGTGACAGCACGTTGACCCGCCAGGCGCGGTCCCAGCCCGCGTCGTCGACCTCGATCCCCCCGCCGGTGGTGACGCCCGCGTTGGCGCAGAACAGGTCGATGCGCCCGAACCGCCGCTCGGTGCCCGCGACCAGCTCGCGCACCTGCGCCTCGTCGGTCACGTCGACGGCCTCGGGGTGCGCGAGCGGGCCGACGGTGTCGGCGACCGCGCGAGCCGCGTCGGCGTCCAGGTCGGCCACGATCACGGCGGCGGCGCCCTCGGCGGCGAAGCGGCGGGCCAGCGCGGCGCCGATGCCGCCCGCGCCACCGGTGATCACCACCACCCGGTCGGTGAGGTTCACCTCAGGCCTCCTTCCGCGCGTCGACGACGGCGGTGTCCCCGCCGACCCCGCCGCCGGCGGCGGCGGCGGCGGTGTCCCCGCCGTCCGGGCCGAGGCGGGCGATGAGGTCGGCCAGCGCGGCCGGCCCTCCGGAGGTCACCTCGGGAGTGGGCAGCACCGCGAGCACGGGCACCTGGACGCCGGCGTCGACGTACCGGCGGACCTGCTCCCGGACCCGCTGCGGTGAGCCGTGCAGCACCAGTGCGTCGACGACCTCGTCCGGCACCGCGGCGAGGGCGGCCCGCCGGTCGCCGTCCGCCCACGCCGTCCACATGGGCCCGAGCACGTCGTCGCGGCCGAGCCAGCGGTGGAACGCGGCGTACGCCGGGACGGTGAGGTAGCTGGTGATGAGTCGCCGGCCCAGGTTGCGGGCGTACGCGGCGTCCTCGGTGGGGCAGACGAAGATCCGGGCCGTGACCTCGAACCCCGGCCGCGGCTGGCCGATCTCGGCGAGCGCCCGGGGGACGTCGGTCGCGGCCAGCCAGTTGAGGATGACCCCGTCGGCCTCCGCGCCGGCCAGCCGCAGCATGCCGGGGCGCAGCGCGGCGAGCGCGATCCGGGGCGGCACGGCGGGCGGGCGTTCGAGGGTGAACCGGCGTACGGCGAAGGTGTCGAACGGGCCGTCCACCGTCTCCCCGGCCAGCGCGGCGCGCAGGAAGCGCAGCACGTCGCGGGTGCGCCGGAACGGCTCGGTGAACGGCACGGCGTTCCAGTCCCCCACCACCACGGGCGAGGAGGAGCCGATGCCGAGGACGAACCGGTCGGCCGCGACCTCGGCCAGGGCGGCGGCGCTCATCGCGAGCAGGCCGGGACCCCGCGTGAAGGTCGGCACGACGGCGGTGCCGAGCCGCAGCCGGGGCTGCCAGACGGCGGCGAGCGTCAGCGGTGTGAACGCGTCCGTGCCGGCCACCTCGGAGGTCCAGACGTCGGTGAACCCGGCCCGGTCCAGAGCCGCGTAGACCGCGGCGTGGTCGGGGAGCGGCACTCCACCCCATGGCACGGTCATGCCCCATCGCGTCGTCATCGATCGATACTGCCCGGTAACCTCAGTCACGGGCAAGATCTCTCTCGCGCGGACGTGAACCGGGTTTCCCAGTTGCCGGCGGCGCCGGGCTCCGGGGGTGCTACGACTGCCCTGTGGGCTGGACCGAGGGTGGGCGCTGACCGTGGCCGGCGGGGGAAGGAGCCGCCTGACGCCGGTCCGCGGTGATCCGGGGCGGGCCACCCACCTGGAGCTCTTCTTCGACCTGGTCTACGTCTTCGCGCTGACCCGGATCTCCGCCCGCGCGTTCGAGGACCTCGCCGTCGAGGAGGGTGGCGCGCACGGCTGGCCCGCGGTGACCGGCGGCGGGAAGACCCTGTTGCTGCTCCTCGCGCTCTGGGCGGTGTGGCAGGGCACCGCCTGGACCACGAGCCGGTACGACCCCCGCCACACCTGGTTGCAGGCCATCGTCATCACCGCGCTGGTGTCGAGCATGGTCATGGGGGTGGCGACCCCCCGGGCCTTCACCGAGACCGCGTTGATGTTCGCCACGGCGTACGTGATCGCGCAGGTGTCCCGGCCGCTGGTGCTGCTCATCGCGCTCGGCCCGCACAAGTACCGGCGGCTGAAGCTGCGGATGACGATCACCTTCGCCGCCACGGGGGTGCTCTGGATCGTCGGCGCCCTGCTGCCCGTCACCGCGCAGGTGGTGTGCTGGACCGTCGCGCTGCTCGCCGAGTACCTCGCCGCCCGCTTCGGCTGGCCGGTGCCCGGCCTCGGCCGCTCGACGGTCTCGCGCTGGGACATCGCCGGGGAGCACCTGGCCGACCGCTACCAACAGTTCTTCCTGGTCGCGCTCGGCGAGACGATCCTGGTGGCCGGTCTCGCCTACAGCAAGGGGCCGTTCGACATGACACACGCGACCGCCTTCGGGCTGGCCCTCGCGACCACGATCCTGCTCTGGCGGATCTACATCCAGCGGGCCGGCCAGATCCTCGCCGAGGCGGTGACGAAGTCCCGGCACCCGGCGAGCACCGGCCGGTCGGCGGCGGACACCCACCTGGTGATGGTGATCGGTCTCGCCGCCGTGGCGATCGGCTATGAGCTGGTCCTGGACTACCCGGCGAAGGCTCCCCCGTACGCCTGGGTGGCGATGATCGTGGGCGGGCCGGCGCTCTTCCTGGCCGGGCGCGCCCGGTTCGAGTACGAGGTCTTCGGCCGCGTGTCACCCTCGCGGTGGATCGGCCTGCTGGTGCTTCTCGCGTCGACCCCGTTGCTGGTGCGTCTGCCGGCGCTGGCCGCCAGCGCCAGCGCGGTCGTGGTGTTGGCGGTGGTCGCGGTGGCCGACGCCCGCCGCGCGCACGGGCACCCGCCGGAACCGGCCGCCCCACCGCACTGACCATCGAGGTACGCCGATACGCCGGTGTCACCGCGCGTTAATCTCTGCGGGTGACCTTCTCCATCGTCGCCCGCTCCGACGACGGCCGCCTGCACGGTGTCGCCGTGGCCAGCAAGTTCCTCGCCGCCGGCGCGCTCGTGCCGGCCGCGGAGGCCGACGTCGGCGCGCTGGCCACCCAGGCCAACGCCAACCTCGCCTACCGGCCGCAGGGGCTGACCATGCTGCGCACCGGGGTGGCCGCCTCCGACGTGGTGGCCGGTCTGGTCGCCGCGGACGCCGACCGGGACCACCGGCAACTCGGCGTGGTCGCGGCGACCGGCGCGGGCGCGACGTTCACCGGGGAGAAGTGCCATGACTGGGCCGGCGGTCAGGCCGGCGACGGCTGGGCCGCGCAGGGCAACATCCTCGCCGGCCCGCACGTGATCGACGCGATGCGCGACGCCTGGCTCGCCGGCGCGGCGCTACCGTTCCCGGAACGACTGGTCGCCGCGCTGCGCGCCGGGGACGGGGCCGGCGGGGACCGGCGCGGCCGGCAGAGCGCCGGGCTGCTCGTGGTGCGCCGCGGCGGCGGGTACGGCGGCAACAGCGACGTCGTGGTGGACCTGCGCGTCGACGACCACCCGGACCCGGTCACCGAGCTCGACCGGCTGCTCGCCGTGCACGTGATGCTCTTCAGCAAGCCCGACCCGGCCAGCCTGCTCGACCTCAGCGGCGCGGTCGCCGCCGAGGTGGGCGCCCTGCTCGGCGCGCTCGGCCACCCCGTGGGCCCGACCGGTCCGGAGGAGGCGCTGGCCTCCTGGGCCGGGATGGAGAACCTGGAGGAGCGGCTGGTGCCGGGGCGGATCGACCCGGTGGTCCTGGAGCACCTTCGCCGCGCCGCGCCACACGTGCCCGCGCCCCGCGCCGCCTCCTGAGACCGCCCGCCCGGGAGCAGGTGGTCGGGCTCGCGGCGCGGGGAACCTCACTTGTCGTTCGTGGCCTTCGGCGCGGTCGTGCTGTCCGACGGGGTCCACGCGGGCATCGGCTCCATCCAGAAGCGGGTCAGCAGCACCGAGTCGATCAGCCACGTGCCGTCGACCCTCTTGTAGGTCTCGCGGTACTGCCCGTAGCCGTTGTGGCCCTCGGGAGCGTTCGGGCCGGCCGGGAAGTTCAGGATGTCTCCATCGACCAGATCCCGGTCGCCGTGTCCGGCCCGGTGATCGTGATCTCCGGCATGGCCCCCGAGTGCGCCGACGGCGCGGCGCCGGTGAGGTCGCGGATCGTGTCAGCGAACTCCGTCGGGGACTTCCACTCGATCCCGTCGGTCACGAGCTTCGCATCGGGCGTGAACAACCTGGCCAGCTCGTCGTGCTTCTTCTCGTCGACGAAGCGGAAGTAGCGAGCCTTGAGCTGGTGGATCTCCTCGATGTCCTCCAGGCGCTGCACCCGCTCCGCGAGGGATCGGGAGGAGACGCTCCGGGAGTGGTCGTGGGCACTCGCCGACTGGGAGGTGAGGGCCGCTGCGCCCACCCCACCGCCGACCAGCAGCGCAGCCGCCACCGCCGCTCCACCCATCCGCAGCCGCAGCGTGGATGCCTTCCGGTTTTCCTGCTTGTTCATGACCTGCTTCCCTCCGTCGCCGCAGCGGCGGCGGCGCGCGCCCCTCATCAGGTGAGAAGCCGCGGCCGGGCCGGTGCCGACGATCCGTGTGTTTCGGTGCCCGATCGGGCAGCCGCTATACGGACGGCTACCGTCCGCTTCCGAACGATAGCTCTTGCGGACGGTCATCGTCCGATTATCGCGCCGGTCGGCCAAGTGACCCTGGCCACCTCGCCAAAAACGGACGAGAGACGTCCTGTTGCGCTACGGTTCTGAACCGGACGAGTGCCGTCCGTATTGGGGATGCCCAGCGCCCTGGACCGCCGCGGCGGGCATCCGGTGAGACCACGAGAGGAATCCGTCGTGCGAGTTGTTGGTCTGTCTGAGTTCGGTGGGCCGGAGGTGCTCCGGGTCATCGACCTGCCGGAGCCGCATGCCGGCCCCGGCGAGGTCCGCGTGCGCGTCCGTGCGGCCTCGGTGAACCCCTCGGACACGCTGCTGCGTTCCGGTGCCCACGCGTCGGCGCTGGCCGGAGTGCCCGGGCCCTACGTGCCCGGAATGGACGTCGCGGGTGTGGTCGACGAGATCGGCCCGGGGACGGTCACCGACCTGTCGGTCGGTGACCGGGTGATGGCGATGCTCCTGCCGGTGACGCCGACCGCCGAGGGCACGCTGGAGAACAGCGGCGGCGGGTACGCGGAGTACGTGGTGCGCCCGGCCGGTTGGGTCGTCCGCGCGCCGGAGGGCCTCGGTCACGAAGCGGTGGCGACGCTACCGATGAACGCGATGACCGCGCTGTTGGCGCTCGACCAGCTGGCCCTCGACCCGGGGTCGACCCTGGCGGTGATCGGAGCCGCCGGGACGCTCGGTAGCTACCTGGTGCAGATGGCTGACGACGCCGGCATCACCGTCGTCGCCGATGCCGCCCCGGCCGACGAGGCCCTGGTCCGCGAGTCCGGCGCGGCCACCGTCGTGCCCCGGGGCCCCGGTGTGGTGGAGCACATCCTGAGCCACCACCCCGGTGGCGTCGACGCGGTCGCGGACGTGGCGCTGCTCGGGCCACGGCTGCTCGACGCCGTCCGTGACGGCGGCTCACTGGTCCGGTTCCGCCTACCCGACGAGCCCGGCGGCTACCGGGTCGACGGCGTCCGGGGGGTCACGGTGCGGACGCCGTTCGTGCCCGACTACGCCGGGCGGACGGACAAGCTCGACGAGGTCCGCCGGCTCGCCGAGGCGGGCGTGCTCATCCCCCGGGTCGCGGACGTCCTGCCGGCGGCGGAGGCGCCCGAGGCGCACCGCCGGTTCGAGGCCGGCGGCGTGCGCGGCCGACTCGTGCTCACCTTCTGAGGTCCTGGAGCCCCGCTGGCAGGAGACGTCCGTACGTGCCCGGGCCGGGGCGTCAGCCGCTGAAGGAGAGCCCGCGGAAGCCGGCGTCGCCCACCACCGCCCGTTCGGCGGCGGTGAGCGGCAGCCGGCCGGTGGTCTTGCGGATCAGTGTCAGCCGGTCCCAACCCAGCTCCGGCGGGACCGGCCGTCCGCCGGTGAGCAACTCGGCGACCACCTCCGCGGCGGTCGGGGTGAGCCACGGCTCCCGGGAGACCGCGGCGGCCAGGTCCAGGCCGTGCACACCGACCTCGACCACGCGGGTACGCAGGAACTCGACGAGGCTCATGGCGTCGCCGTGCCGGGTGCGGACCACCCGGTCGGCGGGCGCGGCGGCGACCGCCGCGTCGGCGACCCGCCAGGCCCGGTCGAAGTCCACCATCAGCGCCGCGCCGTCGAGTTGGCGCGCCTCCCGGCGGCCGCTGTCGATGCGCGCCGCGTCGACCTCGGGGGTGAACTTCGCGGCACCGAAATAGGCGGCGGCGTCCACCTCGGCGCGGGGCGGAGCGGGCGCGGCGAGCATGTCGGCGAGGCGACCGGCGCCGGTACGGACGTGGGCGAGCAGTTCGCGTACGGTCCACGGCCGGCAGTCGGTCGGCCGGTCGAGGTCCGCCTCGGAGAGGTCGCGCAGCACCTCCCCCAGCCGTGTGCACTCGTCACGGAACGCCGCCCGTACCGTCTCCATCGGTTCCTCCCCCCGGCTCACCTGCCGCCGTACCCTCTCACGGCTCGGGTGCCTCTCCCTCCTGTCCCCTGTCGAGCTGCCCCAGATATGGGGCGACGGCCTCGCGGTCGGTCCCGACCCGGCTGAAGTCGCTTCCGCTCGCGGGATCGATCGTGGCTGCCGCGCGTGGCCCGACGGTGTCGGGCGTGCTGGGGGGCCGACGCGAGCCGGCCCGGGCGCGATGCGAACCGGCCCGGGCGCGATGCGAACCGGCCCGGGCGCGATGCGAACCGGCCCGGGCGCGATGCGAACCGGCCCGGGGCCGACGCGAGCCGGCCCGGGGCCGACGCGAGCCGACCGGAATCCCACGGCCTTCGCTGAGCCCGAGGCGAGGCGATCACACCCTGCGGCGATGCCCCGCCCCATACCTGGGGCAGCTCGACAAGGGCTGGACAGGAGACGCCCGCCCGGACAGGTGGCTCCGCTGGCCGGCACCTCGGGACGGGTGACTCCGCTGGTCAGGTCAGCCTCGGACAGGTGGCCGGACCGGTAGCCACGGAGGCGGATTCCCCGGTCGTTTCGGCGGCGACCCGGCGGGTACGCGCGCGGCGGACTCGAGTGAGGGAGGCGCCACCGATGGCCGGGATCATGATGCGCAGCAGCGCGTTCAACGACCATGACATGCTGCCGGGTCGTTTCTCCCGCGAGGGCGGCAACATCTCGCCCCCGCTGGAGTGGTGGTCGGTGCCGGAGCAGGCCAGTGAGCTGCTGCTCATGGTGGAGGACCCGGACGCCGGCCGGACGCCGTTCCTGCACTGGCTGGTCACCGGCATCCCGCCGGTCTCCGGCGGCATGCCGGAGGGGATGGTCCCCGACGGCGCCCGGGAGTGGGCCAACGGCTTCGGCGAGGTCGGCTGGGGCGGCCCGCAGCCGGCGCGCGGCGACGACCCACACCGGTACTTCTTCCGGGTGTACGCACTGAACGGCCCGCTGGAGCTGCCGGAGGCGCCGCAGGCGGCGGACGTGCACCGGGCCGTGGGCGGTCAGGAGTTCGCCAGCGGCACCATGGTCGGAATGTTCTCGCGCTGAGCGCCGGGCGGGTGCGGCGGCCGCGGACGGTGCCCGGTTCAGCCCGGGTGGCGCGGCACGAGGCGGTGCACCACGGCGAGGACCAGCGCCATCACGACGGCCATCGTGCCGGCGATGCCGGCGGCGCTGCCGGCGTACCCGACGAAGAGCGCCCGCCTCGACAGCTCGTCCGGCTCGACGGCGCGCAGGTCCACCAACCAGCCCAGGGCGAGCCCGGAGATCACCAGCGCCACCACCCCGCCGACGCCGAGCACCGTCACGGCGACCCGGTGCGCGTCGGCGGAGGAGAACGTCGCCTGCTCCCGCTGGGTCCGCAGCAGCACCAGGCCCCCGAGCGCCGCCCACACACCCACGACCAGGAACGCGGCCACGGCGTCGCTGGGCCGGTGCCAGCCGGCGGAGAGGGTGGCCACCCCGGCGGCGGCCGCGTAGCCGGCGCCGATGAACGCGCCGAACGCCCGGACGCGGGCCGGCAGGACGAGCACCAGCGCCACCGCCACGGACGCCGCCACGGCGGCGTGCCCGCTCGGCAGGCTGTTGCCGGCGTAGACGCGCTCGAGGTCGATGCCGAGCTCGGGGCGGGACAGGCCGCGCTTGAGCAGCTGGGTCGTCACGTTGGCCCCGGCTATCAGCAGGGTCGCGGTGATCGCCAGCGCGATCCGCCCGCGCATGAGCGCGATGAACCCGATCACGGCGGTGGCGGCCAGCAGGGACACCACCGACATGGCGTTGAGGATCCGGTCGACCGGTTCGTCGATGCGGTCCTGGCCGATCCGGTTGCCGGTCAGTGCCACCGTGTCGATCCACTGGCCGAGCCCGGTGTGCACCGCCACCCGCCAGACCGCGAGGAATGCGGCCGCCTGGAGGAGAGCGAACAGGACCAGCCAGACCGTCGTCCAACCCCTCGCCGTCGCGCGCACGCGCCAACGTTAGCGAGCGGTCCGGCCCGGCCGGCGGGTGGCCCGCCGCGCCGGCACGGATAGGTTGGGACCGACGTGAGGAGGTGACGGTGACCGGGCCACCGCAGGGCGATCCCCCGCGCCCCACCCGTACGCCGGAGCGTCCGGAGGGGGCCGACGCGGGTCGGCAGGAGTCGCTCGCCGACCTGCTCGGCGGGCGGCGCGGCGCGGTCGACGCGACCCTGCCGCCGGTGGCCTTCGCCGTCGGCTGGCTGCTCGGCGGGGAGTCGCTCTGGGCCGGGGTCGGCGCGGCGGTGGTCACCGGCACCGCCGTGGCCCTGTGGCGGCTGCGCCGCGGTGACCGGCCCCGCTCGGTGCTGATCGGGTTGCTGGCGGTCTGCGTGGCCGCGCTGATCGCGCTGCGCACCGGCCGGGCCGCCGACTTCTTCCTGCTCCAACTGCTCTCCAACGCGGCCAGCGCACTGGCGTGGGCGGTCAGCATCGTGCTGCGCTGGCCGCTGCTGGGTGTGGTGGTCGGCACCGCACTCGGCCAGCGCGCCCGGTGGCGGCGGGACCCGGCGCTGCTGCGCGCGTACGGGCGCGCGAGCTGGGTCTGGACGGCCACCTACGTGCTGCGCGTGGCGGTGTTCGTGCCGCTGTACCTCAGCGGGCAGGTGGTCGCGCTCGTGGTGGCCCGGGTCGCCCTCACCTGGCCGCTCGTCGCCGCGGCACTGGCCGTGAGCTGGGTGGTGGTACGCCGGTCGCTGCCGGCCGGTCACCCGGGCCTGCGGCATCCCGTCGTGACGGGCGCGGGCCGCGCGGGCCCGGAATGAGAAGAGAGAGGCCGCCACGGGGGGAGCGGCCTCTCTAGTGACGAAGGTTACTCCGTCCTGCTCGTGCGCGTGATCCCGTGGCGGCCTGTTTTTGCGGTCTTTTTCGCGGCGGCCGCTCGCTGGCCGGTGGGGTGGTCCGGCCGATCCGCCAGCGCGGGACCGGACGGGCGGCCGACCCGACCCGGCCGAGTGGATCAAGCCGGAAGGCGTACCGGAGCGAAGGCGCGCGGGTGGGCGGCGGGACCGCCCACCCGCGGTCGGTCAGCCGTTGGGGAAGAGGTTGCCGTAGTCGGCGTACGCCATGGCGACGTCGGCCTGCGCCCAGAACCGGTGGTAGGTGAACTCCGGCTCCGGCCCGCCGTCGAGGTATGCCTGGACCTTCGGCCAGTCCGGGTCGTTCTTGTAGAAGGAGCGGATGTCGACGAAGCTCTTGCCCGCGGCGACGGCGTCGCCGTTGGGCATCGTCCCGGTCCAGCCCGGAGGCACGTAGAGCCCCTGCCCGGTCGTGGCGTCGTAGACGTCGTCGAAGCGGCGGTAGTCGCCCCGCTTCTCCGGCGTCGAGACGCCCTTGGCGTCGCTGGCCGCGTGCAGCGCGTCGAGCAGCCCCTTGGCGGTGTTCTTGGCCGCCACGTCGCCGGACTTCGCGGCGTACGCGATGAGGGTCCGGGCGTACGCGGCGGCGACGCCGACGTCGCGGCCGGTGCTGACGACCTCGACGTGCAGGTCGGTGTTCGGCTGCGGGCTGGTCGGGTTCCAGGTGGCCGGCTGGCCGGTCCAGCGCAGGTCCGACGGGATCGACCAGTTGCTGCCCAGCGTGGTGTTGGCGATCGCCCAGGGCACCCACCTGTCGAGCAGCGCCTTGGCCTTCGCGTTGCCGGTCTGCAGGTACAGCTCGGCGATCCGCTGCATCGACCAGGCCTGCATGCCGAACCACTGGTTCGATGGCGGGTCGTTGTAGACGGGGTCGACGTCGTAGTACATGCCGTAGAAGGTGGGCGTGCCGGCCGGTGGCTGGCCGTAGTGGCCGCCCCAGCTGTTGGTGGCGCCGCCGGCGATGCCGCCCTCGGCGGACTGCAACCAGGTGTAGAACTCCAGCTGCCGCTCGAGGCTCCTGTTCCAGTCGGCGACGGCGGTCGGCGACGCCGGCTTCAGCTCGGGGGTGTTGGTCAGCGCCCAGGCCGCGAACGGGTTCTGGTAGCCGAAGTGGTTGTGGCTGGAGCCGATCCGCCAGGACCAGTTCTGGCTGGTCTCGTACGCCCCGCCCCAGGCGTAGTACCAGGAGAGCAGGTAGTGGGCGGAGTCCCGCCCGGTGCCCGCCGGGCAGGTGGTCGGCCCCACGCAGTTGCCGATCCTCTTGAAGTACTTGTCGAACATCGCGTACCGCAGGTAGTCGCCCATCTTCGCGGCCTTGGCCACGGTGGCGGCCACGTCGGCCTGCCGCCCCTGCGCCTTGGCCCAGGTCAGCGCCCAGTACGCGGCCTGCACGGCGCGGGCGTCGGCGTCCGGGGCGTTGGTGTACTTCCACTGCTTCGCCGGGGCGTTGCTCTCGCTGATGAACAGGTCGAGGTAGCCGTACCGGCCGCCGTGGGCGAACGTGTCGCAGGACGGCTGCGGGACGGTCTCCCAGACCGACTCCTGCGTGCCGCGCTGGAAGGTGTTGATGTACGCGGGGCGGCTGGTGCCGTCGCCGCAGCGGCCGTAGCCGTACACGTTGTCCACGTCGAGCAGCCAGTGCATGCCGTAGATGTCGCCGGTGCCGTAGGTGGACTGCAGCTCCCCGCGCAGCGGGTCCTGCCCCACCGGCACCGACGGCTCCAGTCGGGACGGGTACTGGCTGGGCAGGTCGTGCTCGGCGGCGTACTGCGGGGTGCCGGCCGCGCCGGCGGTGGGCTGGTCGGCGTGCGACGGGATGATGTACTTCTCCATCACCGTCCAGGCGTTGGTGAACGGTGCCCAGTTCTGGGTCACCCGGCCGTAGTGGGCCTCCAGCCAGAGCCAGAAGCTGAACGCCTCGGAGGTGGTCTCGTGCCCGTGGTCGGGCGCCTCCACGATGAGCGTCTCGATCGAGTGGTACGGCACGCCCTCCGGGCTGAAGTACCCGGAGTTTTTGATCTTGCCGTACTGGTCGAGGAACCGCCGCACGTACGTGTTGTCGCCTCCGGGGCTGTCGTTGTCGACCTCGGTGGCGGTGATCGCCAACGGGGCGTAGCCGGTGGCCGAGGCGGTGACGGTGGCCGTGCCGCCGGCGGTGTCGGCGTCCTCGGCCGCGGCGAGGGTCACGGTGACGCCCGTGTTCCAGTTGGCCGGCGTCAGCGTGACCGAGGCCGGCGAGACGGTGACGTCGGCGTCGCCGGTGCGGGTCAGCGTCACCGGCACGGTGCCGCCGGGCGCCGCGCTGAGCTTCAGGTTCGCGGTGGCCGTGCCGCCCTCGGGCACGCTCAGCGCGGACGGCGTGGCGACCAGGACCGGGCCGGTCGCCGGGGTCACGGTGAACGACTTCTCCGCCGTGGCGGTGAGGTCGGCGTTGTCGTAGGCGCGGGCCTGCACGGTGTACGACCCGGCCGGGAGGTCTTCGAGCGTGTAGCCGTAGGGGGCCGTGGTGTCGGTGTTGACCAGCAGGCCGTTGCGGTAGAACTCGACCTTGGTGATCGTGCCGTCCGGGTCGCCGGCGGTGGCGCTCAGGGGCACGTCGGCCGGGGCCTCGAACGGCCCGGCCGGCACGTCCAGGGTGACGGCCGGTGGTTGCTGGGGGGTCCCGCCGCAGGTCACCCCGTTGACCGAGAACGAGGTGGGGGCGGGGTTGGCGCCGGTGTGGCTGCCGTTGAAGCCGATGGTGGTGCTGGCTCCGGTGGGCAGGCTGCCGTTCCAGGTCTCGTTGGTGGCGGTGACCTGGTTGCCGGTCTGGCTCCAGCGCGCCGACCAGCCCTGCGTGACGCGCTGGTCGCCCGGGAAGGCGAACCGCAGGGTCCAGCCGTCGACGGGATCGCCGAGGTTGCGGATGGTGACGGCGGCGGTGAAGCCGGTGTTCCAGTCGTTGGTCGCGTAGACCACGTCGCAGGCCGGGGCGGCCTGCGCGGCGCCGGCGGGCACGGTCGCCCCGGCGGCGGCCAGCACGGCGGCGACGAGCATCGCCAGCCGGCGGCGGTGGGCCAGATGTCTCATGACGGCGGTGTCTCCTCGGACCAGGCCGGGATCGCCCCGGCGGGGCGCCACGCCGCAGGACGGTGGCGGCGGATTTCTCGGCGCCCGGGAAGGTGGGCACCCCGGGCCCGGCCGGGGTCAGGAGGACGCGGCCCGAGCGGGTGCGTGTGGTGGCCGGGCCGGCATGCCGCCGGCCGCCCTTCGGCGGTCCGCACCCGCGAGCTGGCTCCCTGCCGCGTTGGATCGGCAGTCTGCCATGGAAGCGCTCCCACAGCAACCCGTGCATCGCCATGTTTCGATCTGGTTTTGGGTCTTTTCCAAGACGGTGACAGGCGTTACAGTCGCACCATCGTCGATGGGAGCGCTTCCATCGATGGTGGTGAACGGATCGCCGGACTCGTCGCACGTGACGCCCGGAGGTCGAATCGAGGACCGGCGGCGCACCAGCCCGGACGCCGCCGCCGGTCTCGCCCCCAGCACACGGAGGGAGGTGGATCCGCAGAAGCCACTCACGTGGCCCGGCTCCCGCGCGACACGCACGCCAGGAACGCCAATCCGCTCGTGCGTGTGCAGCACCGGTGGGGACGGGGGTTGCCCTCCCCCGTCCCCACACTAAACCCCCGCCGACGGCGGGAGAAGGGGCCGAGCGGTCGACGCCCGCCGGCCACCGACGACCGCTCGCCTACTCCGGAGCACCGGGGCGCGTGTCGATCCCCCGCGGGCGGTGCGCCGTCGCGCACACCGGACCGGCCTCGGCCCCGCGACGCGGTCGACCCGGGTTACCGGTCGGTCGCCGCTGGCCTATCATGGGAGCGCTCCCGTCCCCCTGGGGCGGCCCGGCAGTCCTGAGGAGAACCGATGTCGATGCCCACCCCGCTGCGCTTCCCACCCGACTTCGGCTGGGGTGCGGCCACCTCCGCCTACCAGATCGAGGGTGCGGCGAAGGAGGACGGCCGGGGCGAGTCGGTCTGGGACACGTTCAGCCGGACCCCGGGGCGCACCCGCAACGGCGACACCGGCGACGTCGCCGCCGACCACTACCACCGGTACCGCGAGGACCTCGACCTCATGCGCGACCTCGGCCTGCGCAGCTACCGGTTCTCCATCTCCTGGCCGCGCATCCAGGCCGACGGCACCGGCGCCCCCAACCAGCGCGGCCTCGACTTCTACCGCCGCCTCCTGGACGGCCTGCACGAACGGGGCATCGCCCCGATGGCCACACTGTTCCACTGGGACCTGCCGCAGGCGCTCCAGGACGCCGGCGGGTGGGAGTCACGCGACACCGCCCACCGCTTCGCCGACTACGCCGAGACGGTCTTCCGTGCCCTCGGCGACCGCGTCCCGGTGTGGCTCACCATCAACGAGCCGAAGACGGTGGTGCAGAACGGCTACCTCTCCGGCCACCACGCCCCCGGCCGGCAGGACCCCGACGCCGCCTACCTCGTCGCCCACCACCTCCAGCTCGCGCACGGGCTGGCCGTACGGGCGCTGCGGGCCACCGGGCCCGGACGGATCGGCCCGGCCCTGAACCTGCACCCCTGCTACCCGGCCGACGACTCCCCCGACGCGGCGGCGGCCACCCGGCTCCACGACGGCTACGAGAACCGCCTCTACCTCGACCCCGTCCTCACCGGCCGCTACCCCCAGGACGTGCTCGACAACCTCGGGCCGCAAAGCCGCATGGTGCGCGGCATCTCCGACGGCGACCTCGACGTCATCTCCTCGCCGGTCGACCTGCTCGCCGTGCAGTACTACACGCCGATCTACGTCACCGGCGACGGCGGCACCGCGCGACGCTGGCCGACGTCGGAGGCCGAGTGGCAGCAGATCTACCCCGACGGGCTGTACGACATCCTGACCCGGGTCACCCGCGACTACGGCCCCATCCCGATCACGGTGACCGAGAATGGCCTTCCCACGCCGGACACCCTCGGACCCGACGACACGGTGGACGACGCGCGGCGCGTCACGTTCCTGCGCGACCACCTGGCCGCCGCGCACCGGGCGCTGACCGCGGGAGTGCCGCTGGAAGGCTTCCACGTCTGGTCCCTGCTGGACAACTTCGAGTGGGCCGAGGGGTACGACCAGCGGTGGGGCCTGGTCT
Organism: Micromonospora xinjiangensis; assembly: GCF_056150165.1. Taxonomy (NCBI): domain Bacteria; kingdom Bacillati; phylum Actinomycetota; class Actinomycetes; order Micromonosporales; family Micromonosporaceae; genus Micromonospora; species Micromonospora xinjiangensis. The sequence continues at coordinate 30,618 of NZ_JAXCFO010000011.1, forward strand.
ACGTCGACTACCCGACCCAGCGGCGGATCCCCAAGCGCAGCGCGCACTGGTACCGCGACGTGATCACGAACAACGGCCTCTGACCGCCGGGCCGCCCGGACCGGTGCGCCGACCGGCGGCCCGGCATCCCGCACGGGGTGCCGGGCCGGCCCGCTCTCAGCGCGGCAGCGCCTGCTGCAACTCGGCCCGCAGCGCCGGCGTGAGCATCTCCCCCGCCTGCTTGGCCAGCCGGGCCATCTCGTAACCCACCACGCCGATGTCGGCGTCGGACGCCGCGAGGGTGGCCAGGATGGACCCGTCGCGCACCTGCATGACGAGGAAGTAGCCGCGGCCCATCTCGACCACCGTCTGCTTCACCACGTCACCGTCGAACATCTGCGCCGCGCCCGAGGTGATGCTCATCAGCCCGGAGGTCACCGCCGCGAGCTTGTCGGCGTTGTCGCGGGGCAGGTGGTCGGAGATCGCCACCAGCAGGCCGTCGGAGGAGACCACCGCCGCGTGGGCCACCCCCGGCACCCGCTCGGCGAAGGCGCTGACCAGCCAGCTCAGGTCCCGCGCCTCCTGACTCAACGTCGTCACAGTCGTCGTCCTCCTTCGCTGCCGCCGACCGGCGGCACGGCTATCTCGGTGGTGTCCTCCGCCTCGGCCCGCCGTACTCCGCTGTAGAGGCGGGAGAGCATTCCGCCGACCGCCTCCGGGTCCGGCTCGTGCCTCGCCGGGCCGGGCTGCGGCCGGGCCGCACCGGTGACGGCGGCGAGCTGGGCCATCGGCACGCGCACCGGCAGCCCGCGCGCGTTCGTGCCCCCGGTGACCGGAGCCGTGGCCGCTGGGGTGAGCGGCCCGCGCTGGGCCGGGACGGCCGGCCCCTGCCGGTGCCACCAGCCGCCGCCCGGGGTCGCCGGAGCAGCCGGGGCGGCCGGAGCAGCCGGAGCGAGCACGTCCTCGGCACGTACCGGTACCGGCCGGGCCGGGCGCGGCACCGGGTCAGGTCGGCGGCCGGCCACCGGTTGGTCGACCGCGCCGCTCGCCACACCCCGCTCGGCCCCGGTGGTGAGCATCCGCGCCGGCACCACCGGTTCGAGCTGGCCCGTCGGCGGCGACGCCAGCAGCGCGCCCGGCAGCTGGAGCACCGCGACCAGCCCCTGCTCACCGCCGTGCAGCCGCACCCGGGCACCCAGCCGTGACGCCAGGTGGCTGACCACGAACAGACCCATCCGCTCGACGGTCGCGACGTCGGCCGCGGGCGGCGTGGCGAGCACCTCGTTCGCCTCGGCCAGCGCCGCCGGGCTCATGCCCAGGCCCCGGTCGGTGATCTCGACGACGGCACCCGCGCCGTCGGCGTGGGCGGCCACCGACACCATCGTGTCGGGGCGGGAGAACGCTGTGGCGTTCTCCAGCAGCTCGGCGAGCATGTGCACCAGCTCCCCCACAGCGTGCCCGACGATGTGCAGGTCGGCGACGGACTCGTGCCGGACCCGCCGGTACTGCTCGATCTCGGCGGCGGCCGCCAGCAGGACGGCGCCGAGCCGGACGGGCCGCTGCCACCGCCGGGTGGACTCGGTGCCGGCGAGCACCAGGAGACTCTCGTCGTTGCGGCGCATGCGGGCGGCGAGATGATCCAGCTTGAACAGGTTCTCCAGCTGGTCCGGGTCGCTCTCCTCCCGCTCCAGGTCGTCGAGGAGCTCCAGCTGCCGCTCCACCAGCACCTGGCTGCGCCGGGCCAGGTTGACGAACATGGCGTTGACGTTGCGCCGCATCAGCGCCTGCTCCACGGCGACGCTGACGGCGCTGCGGTGCACGGCGACGAACGCCTCGGCGAGTTCGCCCACCTCGTCGAGGGAACGGACCACCGCCGGCGCCACGTCGATCGACGGAACCCCGCCGCTGACCGTCCGCAGCCGGTCCAGGGTCTCGGGAAGCTCCACCTGGGCGATCCGCAGCGCCTGGCTGCGCAGCAGCCGCATGGACCGCGCCATCGACCGGCCCACGAGCAGCGAGATGAGCACGGCGACCAGCAGCACGGCGACGATGCCACCGGCCACGAGGAGCGTGGTGCGCAGCTGCCCCGAGGCGGCGTCGTCGGCCTGCCGGACCGCGTCGGCCAGCACGCCCGCCTCGGCCTCGCGCAGCAGCTCCTGCCGCTCCTGGCTGGCCGTCCACCACTGCTGGGCCGGCAGCACCGCGGGCGCCGCGCCGCCCGACGGCAGGGTCCGCTCCTCCAGGGTCGCGGCGGTGGTGAAGATCGGGTCGACCGACATCCGGTCGTAGCGGCGGACCTGGTCGTTGGTGGCGGCCACGCGGAACGCGCCGAGCGCGGTGAGCTGCTGGGCGCGCAGGTCGGAGAGCACGACCTGGGCCTCCGAGGCGTACCGGCCCGCGCGGGCGGCCGCGTAGAGCTCGGCGCGGATCCGGGAGGAGAGTTCCTTGACCCGGGCGAGCTGCACGTACCGCAGCACCGCGTCGGTGAGCGCCGGATGGTCCTGACCCGGGGTCGGCTCGGCCAGCAGATCCAGCAACGCGCTGACGGCCCGGTGGTAGTTGCTGAGGATGGTGTCGTCGTTGAGCACCGCCGGCGGCACCGCCGGCCGGATGTAGACGACCCGGTCGTACGCCTCCAGCACCTCGGCGTACGCGACCCGCCAGGACGCGTCGGCGTCGGCCAGCGGCGCGGCCGCCCGGCGCAGGTCGGCGATGGCCTGGTCGGTGGCCGCCTGCAACGGCTGCAACGCCTCGATCGCGGCGGTGCGGTCCGCCGCGCCCGCCGCGCGCCGCAGCTCGGCCAGCTCGCCCGCCGACCGGTCCCGCTCCTGCTGGATCCGGTGCACCGCGGCGGTGATCTGCCGGCCGACGCCGACCTGCTCGGCGAAGGCGCTGAGCACCGTGGTCTGCCCGACCAGGCCCTGGGTCTGCACGCCCGCCAGCACCAGGAACGCCACCGTCGGCACGATCAGCACCGTGGTGAGCTTCGTACGCATCCGCCAGTCGCGCAGCCGCAACGGCGAGCGTCGCCGGTGCGGCACCACCCGGACGTCGAAGCGGCGGCGGCGATGGCGGGGCATCGCGCCGCGCGCCGGATCCGCACCTGCGCCCACGCTGCCTCCTCCTCCCCTCGCGTCCACCGCGACCGGGGAGCGGAGTCCATCCAACCAGGAGCGGGAGCGGTGTCAACGGCCCGAACGCCGGAGGGGGTCAGGAAGGACGCTGCGGGCCGGACTCACCTGCCGTGGTCGGCGGAATCAACTCATCCGTCCGGCCGATGTCGGCCAAGTCGACGGCCTCCCCGAACCGTCGCAACGCGACGAGCGCCGCGCCGGTGGCGCCGATCTCCGGGTTGCGCTGGTGCGACACCGTGCGGGGCGCGAGCGCCGTGGCGAACGCCTGCCGCCACCACACGGAGGCGGCGACCGCGCCCCCGCCCAGCACCACCTCGACCTGCCGCTCCACCGTGGACTCCAGCACGTCGAGGTCGCGCGCGACCATCTCGCACAGGCCCTGCATGAGCCCGGCCAGGATGTCCACGGCCGTGGTGCCGAAGCTCAGCCCGCGCACCTCGCCACTGCCGGCCGGGGCCAGGCCCGGCGGGCGGTCGCCGCCGAAGCGGGAATCCGCCGGCCGGCCGCCGCCGGCCGGCACCAGCGCCAGCGCCGCGTCCAGGTCGGCGCCGACGGGCAGCCGCAGCTCCCGGTTGGCCCACGCGAACAGGTTGCCTCCGGAGGAGTACGCGGCGCCGGTCACCACGTGGTCGTGGTCGACCCGGTAGCGCCAGAGCCGCTCCGGCAGGCGCGGCATCTCCTGCCCGGCCGGCACCCGCTGCATCAGCCGCACCGCCGCGGAAGTCCCGACGGTGACCGCCGCCCGGCTCGAGTCGACGCAACCGGAGCCGACGTTCGACGCCCCGCCGTCGCCCACCGGAGCCGTCCAGCCGACGCCGGCGAGCGACGGCCACCGCTTCGCGTGCTCCGGCCGCAGCCGCCCGCGCCACGCCATGGGCGCGAGGCGGGGCAGCTCCGCCGCGCTCGCCCCGGCCAGCGCGAGCGCCTCGTCGTCCCAGGTGAGCGTGCGCAGGTCGAGCAGGCCGGTCCCCGAAGCCTGGGAGATGGACATCGGCGCCTCGTCGAGCAGCGACCCCAGCACGTACTCGACCAGGCCGGTGAAGCGGGCCACCCGGGTGCTGACCCGCCCGCGCAACCACGGCAGGCGCACCGACCAGTAGCCGCGGTGCCACCAGGTGCCGGTGCGCTGGTGGTAGTCGTCCGGGTCGGCCGGGCCGCCGGCCGCCGGGTCGGGCGTGGGGCGCGTGTCGAGCCAGGTGAGCGCCGGACCGAGCGGCTCCCCGCCGGCGTCGAGTGGCAGCACCGAGTGCCACTGCCCGGAGACCGCGACCAGGTCGACGTCCCGCAGGTGCCCGGCCTCGGCCAGCTCGTCCAGACATTCGACGAAGCAGGCGAGGTACGCCGGGGCGTCGAGGGTGCCCGTGCCGTCGTCGCCGATGGCCAGGTTGACCTTCCGCCGCGCCAGGGCGCCGGGCAGCGGCTGGGTCTCCTCGTCCAGCACCAGCCCGCGTACCGAGCTGGTGCCCAGGTCGAGCGCGAGAATGTTCATCGCCGGTCAAGTTACCCGCTGGACGTCCTGATCGAGCACGGGTCGGCCCGCCGTACGCGGTTCGGCTTCCGCCCGACCCCGCCGACGCGTAGGGTGGGCCCATGCTCGCGCACCTGACCTGCTGGTGGCCCGCCGACCCGGCGGCCCCTTCCCGCGCGTAGCTTCCCCACGCGGCCGCCTGTCGAGGCGGTCGCCGGATCTCCGGACGTCCCGGTCGCCCCGACAGCGGCACCCGGCCCCAGGAGAATCCGATGACTCACCTGCACGACCTGCTCGCCGCCGTCGCCGCCGGCACCGACCCGGGCCCGTTCGCGCTGGTCCGGCGCGGCGACGCCGAGGACCTGGAGCTGTTCACCGGTGTGGTGCGCACCGTCGACCGGCTCGCCGACATTCCGCTGCCGGACGGGGCGCCCGGGCCGCGGACGCTCGCCCTGGTGCCCTTCCGGCAGATCACCGAGCGCGGCTTCGCCTGCGTCGACGACGGCATGCCGCTGGAGTGCCTCGTGGTGGCCCACCACGAGCGGATCGGGCTGGCCGAGACGCTGGCCGCCCTGCCCGACCTCCCGGTGCACACCACCGGGGCGGCGTTCGACGTCAGCGACGAGGAGTACGCCGCCTCGGTGGGCCGGGTGCTCACGGAGGAGATCGGCCGGGGCGAGGGGGCCAACTTCGTCGTCCATCGCACGCTGACCGCGACGGTGCAGGGATCACCGCTGGAGGCCGCGCTGGCGGCGCTGCGCCGGCTGCTGCTCGGCGAACGGGGCGCGTACTGGACGTTCGTGGTGCACACCGGCACCCGGGTGCTGGTCGGCGCGAGCCCGGAGCGGCACGTGAGCGTGGACGACGGCCTGGTGATGATGAACCCGATCAGCGGCACCTTCCGGCACACCGGCGCCGCCGCCGACCGGGAGGCGCTGCTGCGGTTCCTCGCCGACCCGAAGGAGGTCGAGGAGCTGTACATGGTGCTCGACGAGGAGCTGAAGATGATGGCCACCGTCGCCGAGCACGGCGGCCAGGTGGTCGGCCCGTACCTGAAGGAGATGTCCCACCTGGCGCACACCGAGTACCTGCTCGCCGGGCGGGGCACCCGGGACGTCCGGGAGGTGCTGCGCGAGACGATGTTCGCGCCCACCGTCACCGGCAGCCCGATGGAGAACGCCTGCCGGGTGATCGCCCGCCACGAGCGCACCGGGCGGCGCTACTACGCCGGCGTACTGGCCCTGCTCGGCCACGACGACGCGGGTCGGCAGACGCTGGACGCGCCGATCCTGATCCGCACCGCGGAGATCTCCCCGGACGGGGCGCTGCGGGTGCCGGTCGGGGCCACGCTGGTGCGGCACTCGACGGCGGCCGGGGAGGTGGCGGAGACGCACGCCAAGGCCGCCGCGGTGCTCGCCGCGCTCGGGCTCGGTCCGCAGGCGGCCGCCGCCGGCCGGGAGCCGGCGCCGCGGCTGGCCGACGACCCGCGGGTACGCGCCGCGCTCGCCGCCCGCAACGCCCCGCTGGCACGATTCTGGCTGGACCAGCGGCACCCGGACGCGGCCGGGCTGCCCGCGCTGGCCGGGCGCTCGGCGCTGATCGTGGACGGTGAGGACACCTTCACCGGCATGCTGGCACACCAGTTGGGGGCGCTCGGCCTGACGGTGACCGTACGACCGTGGCACGCGCCGGGTCCGGTGCGCGCGTACGACCTGGTGGTGGTCGGTCCGGGCCCGGGCGATCCGGGCAGCGCCACCGAGCCGAAGATGCGGGCGCTGCGCGAGCTGCTCAGCAACCTGCTCGCCGCCGGCCGGCCGACCCTCGCCGTCTGCCTGGGTCACCAACTGCTGGCCGGGCTGCTCGGGTTGACGCTGCACCGGCGTGACGCCCCCTACCAGGGGTTGCAGCGCGAGATCACGGTCTTCGGCACGCCCCGCCGGTTGGGGTTCTACTCGACCTTCACGGCCCTCGCCGAGGCCGACGAGCTGACCACCCCGTACGGCCGGGTCGAGCTGGCCCGGGACGCGGCCGACGGCGCCGTGCACGCCCTGCGCGGTCCGACCTTCGCCGGGGTGCAGTTCCACGCGGAGTCGGTGCTCAGCCCGGACGGGATGGCGGTGCTGGCCGACCTGCTGCCCCGGCTGTTGGCGCCGGCTCCCCGACCGACCGTCGCGGTGTCCGGGTCTCCGGCGGTGGGCCCGACGTAGGCGCGACCCGGGCACGACGGACCGGTGGTCGGGCGATTCTGGAGCCCCGCCCGGCCACCGGGTCACCCGCTCAGCCGGCGAGGCCCTTCTTCAGGGCGGTGCCGATCTGGACCGCCCGCCGGGCGGTCAGCGCGGTGGCGGTCAGGGCGATGTCGTCCGGCGCGATCTCGCCGTTGTTGCTCGTGTGCGAGGCGCCGTAGGGGTTACCGGCGATGAACTGGCTGGTGTCGGTGTAACCGGGGGTCACCACGATCCCGCCCCAGTGGTAGATGACCGAGAAGAGCGAGGTCAGGGTGGTCTCCTGGCCGCCGTGGCTCGTCCCGGTCGTGCAGAACGCGGAGTAGACCTTGTTGACCAGGGCGCCCTGCGCCCAGAGCGGCCCGCTGGTGTCGATGAACTGCTTGAGCTGGGCGGCCATCACGCCGTACCGGGTCGGGGTTCCGAAGATCACCACGTCGGCCCAGGTGAGGTCGTCCAGCTGCGCCTCGGGGACCTCCTGCGTCTCGAGGTGGTGCGCCTGCCATCCCGAGTTGGAGCGGATCGCCTCGTCCGGCGCCAGCTCGCGCACCTTGCGCAGGCGTACGTCGGCGCCCGCGTCCCCGGCGGCCTCGCAGGCGGCCTGGGCCATCTGGTAGGTGGTGCCGGTGGCGCTGTAGTAGATCACCGCGACCTTGATGCGGTCAGCCATCGAACCGTCCCCTTCCGCGTTCGTGTCAGCTCCCGCGACTACCCGGTGCCTGCCAGCGGAAACACCCCGGCCGGGGGACCGGATGATCAATGACGCGGCGCTGCGCGATGCTGGTGGCATGCTCATCCGACCCGCCACCGGCGCCGACTGGCCGCGGATCTGGCCCTTCCTCCGGGAGATCGTGGCTGCCGGGGAGACGTACACCTGGCCGCGCGACGTCGACGAGCCCACCGCCCGACGGCTCTGGCTGGTGCCTCCGCCCGGCCGGACGGTCGTTGCCGTCGCGGCGGACGGCACGGTGCTCGGCTCGGCGAAGCTGGCACCCAACCAGCTCGGCCCGGGAGGGCACGTCGCCAACGCGAGCTTCATGGTCGCGCCGGAGGCCGGCGGTCGCGGTGTCGGGCGGGCGCTCGGCGCGCACGTGCTGGAGCTGGCCCGTGCCGACGGCTACCGGGCGATGCAGTTCAACGCGGTCGTGACGACGAACACCCGCGCGGTCGCGCTGTGGCGCTCGCTCGGCTTCGCGGTGGTGGGCCGGATCCCGGAGGGCTTCCGCCACCCCACGCACGGCTACGTCGACCTGTTGGTGATGCACCGTCCGCTCTGACCGGTGCCCGCCCCCGGGCTCTTCCCGGGCACGGGTGTGGGGCCGCCGTCCGGCGACCCCACGCGTTCGTCCCGTTCCTCGGTCAGCTGGCCTTGTTTCGCAGGTCGTCGACCTGTTCCTGGAGTCGGTCCGCCGCGCCCTCGTTGTTGAGGAACGTGGCGACCCCCGCGATGAAGACCAGCCCGAGTATCAGCGCGATGATGCTGAGTGTGAGGCCTCCGATGGTGACGCCCCGCCCGGTCACGTTGGGGCGGGCGGCCATCCGGAGCCCGAAGATCCCGACAATGATGCCGATGATGCCCAGGATGATCCCGGCCCACGCGAGAATGGCCGTAAGGGTGCATACCAGGGCGGCGACCCCGAACACCAGGGAAAAGGTCGCCGCGGCACTGGTCTTCACCGGCGCGCCCCGGTCCTGCCTGGACCGGGCCGGCGCGCCGCCCCGCATCGGCTCGCTGGCTGCAGTCATGACTCTCCCTTCCGCACGCGCGACGCGCGCACCTGCCGCCGGATCCCCGCTCCCGTTGCCGTTATGCCTCCACCGGCGTCGTGTCGGTGGGTGGACCTAGGCTCACCCACCGATCGACGAGGAGGCCGGATGCCGGTGCGGTTGACCGCGAGCGAGGCGCTCGCCCTGCGCATGACCAGCCTGCTGCTGCGGCCCCACCCCACCGCCCGTTCGGGCACGGTGGCCGGGGTGGTGGAGTGGTTCGGGGCGATGCAGGCGCAGGATCTGGCCAGCGGGCTCTGGTCGCTCGGCGCCCGGCTGCCCGCCCTCACGCAGGCCGACGTGCAGGCCGCGCTGGAGCGGCGGGAGGCGCTGCGCAGCTGGCCGATGCGCGGCACCATCCACCTCGTCCCGGCTCGCGACGCCCGCTGGATGCTGGAGCTCACGGGCGCACGCGCGCTGCCGGCCGCCGCGACGCGGCGGGCGGCGCTCGGCCTCTCCGAGCCGGACGCGGACCGGGCGGTGGAGGTGCTCGGCGACGCGCTGAGCGGCGGTGGCCGGCTCACCCGCTCGCAGTGCCTCGCCGCGTTGAACGCGGCCGGTCTCGGCACAGACGGGCAGCGCGGCTACCACCTCCTCTGGTACGCGAGCGTGCGCGGCGTGACCTGCCTCGCGCCGAACGTGGGTGCGGAGCAGACCTTCGCCCTGCTCGACGAGTGGGCGCCCGACCCGCACCTCCCCGGGCGCGACGAGGCGCTCGCGACGCTCGCCCTGCGCTACGTGCGCTCGCACGGCCCGGTGACCGACCGCGAGTTCGCGGGCTGGACAGGCCTGACCCTCACCGACGCGCGGCGCGGTCTCGCCGCCGCCGGTGACGCCCTGGCCGTCGTCGTCGTGGACGAGCAGGAGATGCGGGTGGACGCGGCGCTGCTGGACGCGCCGCGGCCTCCGGTCGACGAGATGCTGGTGCTGCCCGGCTTCGACGAATACCTGCTGGGCTACCGGGACCGGTCGCTCATGCTCGACCCCGCCCACCGCGACGCCGTGGTCCCCGGCAACAACGGCGTCTTCCAGCCCACGGTCGTGCGCGACGGGCGGGTGGTGGGCACCTGGAGACGCGCCGTCGGGCGCAGCCGGGTGACCGTCACCGTGCGCCCGCTGACCGCGCTGGGGCAACCCCGCGTCGAGCGCGCCCTCGCCCGCTACGCCGACTTCCTCGGCCTGCCGTTGCGGGTCAACTGGCCGGCCTGAGCGGCGAGGTCGGCGGTGGCCCGCGTCCGCCGGCCGGCCCGGGCCCCGGTCAGAGGCCCTGCCCGACCTCCACGAGGTACCCGTCAGGGTCGCGCAGGTAGCAGCGGATCTCCGTGCCGTGGTCCTTCGGCTCGGTGAGGAAGTCCGCACCCCTGGCCTTCCACTCCGAATAGAGCTTCCGGATGTCCCGGACCCGGATGTTCATGGCACAGCTCAGGACGTTGGGATCGGGGGGCACCCTGGCCTCCACCATCGGCTTGTCGTCCGTCGGACCGCCCTCGACGTTGATGATGATGTAGCTGTTGAAGAATCGCATGATCAACGGGTTGCGCTCGTGGACGCACGTCGCGCCGAAGACCCGCTCGTAGTACTCGCGGGAGCGGTCCACGTCCCGGACGATGAGCAGAGTCGCGAGGAACATGCCGTCCTCCGGCTCGAAATAGTCGGGAGCCGGATTGACCAAGGCCATGACTACCCCCGTTCACATCAACCGCGGCGTTCTCCCCGCTGGGAATCGGTGCAAACCCCGCAGCCGTCCGGCGTGGTCACCGCGATCGGGGCGCGCTCGGCGCGGCTCGTCGCCCCCGTCGTCAGTCCGCCGGTGCGGGGCAGGAAGCTCCCGGGGGTCACGCCCGCGCCGAGGGCCGGCGGGTCTCCTCCCGCCGGCCCTCGTCACCTCCGTCGTCAGTCCGCCAGTGCGCCCGCGGCCCGTCCCTCGTGCAGGGTCAGGTTGCGCCCGTTGGCCGGGTCGAACAGGTGGATCTTCTCCAGGTTGAACCAGACCCGCCGGTTCTCCCCCTCGGTCGCCGGCGACTCCGCGGACAGCCGGGTGACCAGGCTGGCGCCACCGCCGGTGAAGTCGGCCGCGCCCGCGTCGGCGGCGAGCTCCTCCAGCTCGGCGGCGCTGGCCCGCTCCCCCTCCACGCTGAAGTAGACGTACTTGTCCGAGCCCATCGACTCGACGATCTCCACCGGCGCCTCGAACTCCATGCCCCGCCGCCGGGTGTCCGCGTCGACCAGCTCGGCGTCCTCGAAGTGCTCGGGGCGCACACCGAGGATCAGTTCCCGGGGCGCGTCGGCGGCCTCCAGTTCCCGCCGGAGCCGGTCACCGACCGGCACGTCGCCGAGCGCGGTCCGCAGCCTCCCGTCCTCCACGGCGGCGTGCAGGAAGTTCATCGACGGGGAACCGATGAAACCGGCCACGAAGAGGTTCCGGGGGTGGTCGTACAGCTCCTGCGGCGGGCCGACCTGCTGCACCTCACCGCCCCGCATGATCACCACGCGGTCGCCGAGGGTCATGGCCTCGGTCTGGTCGTGCGTGACGTACACGGTCGTCGTGCCGAGCTGCTTCTGCAACCGGGACACCACCGTCCGCATCTGCACGCGCAGCTTCGCGTCCAGATTGGACAGCGGCTCGTCCATCAGGAAGGCCTTCGGCTGGCGCACGATCGCCCGGCCCATCGCCACCCGCTGCCGCTGGCCGCCGGAGAGGTTGGCGGGCTTGCGGTCCAGCAGCGCGGTCAGCTCCAGGACCTTCGCGGCCTCCTCGACCTTCTGGTTGATCGTCTCCTTGTCGAGCTTCTGCAGGCGCAGCGGGAACGCCATGTTCTCCCGCACGGTCATGTTCGGGTAGAGCGCGTACGACTGGAACACCATGGCGATGTCCCGGTCGCGGGGCGCCTTGTCGTTGACCCGCTGACCCCCGATGCGCAGCTCGCCCGAGCTGATGTCCTCCAGGCCCGCGATCATGTTCAGCGTGGTGGACTTACCGCAGCCGGAGGGGCCGACCAGGATCACGAACTCGCCGTCGGCGATCTCCAGGTCGACGTCCCGCACCGCGACGGTCCCGTCCGGGAACCGCTTGCTCACCTTGTCGAGCACGATGTCAGCCACGACTACCACCTATCCCTTGACTGCGCCGGAGGTCAGCCCGGACACGATGCGGCGCTGGAAGAAGAGCACGAAGAGGATGATCGGAATGGTGATCACCACGGCGGCGGCGCAGATCGCCCCGGTGGGGTCCTCGAACTGCGACTCGCCGGTGAAGAACGACAACGCCACCGGGACCGTACGGGCCCGCTCGGTCGAGGTGAGCGTGATGGCGAAGAGGAAGTCGTTCCAGCAGAAGATGAAGACGAGGATGGCCGTGGTGAACAGTCCGGGTGCGGCCAGCGGCGCGATCACCCGGCGGAACGCCTGGCCCTGGGTGGCGCCGTCCATCTTCGCCGCCTTCTCCAGGTCCCACGGGATCTGCTTGAAGAACGCCGACAGCGTGTAGATCGCCAGCGGCAGCGCGAAGGTGATGTACGGCAGGATCAGTCCCGGCCAGGTGTCGAAGAGCCCGAGCTGCCGCTCGATCTCGAACAGCGGGGAGACGAGCGACACCTGCGGGAACATCGCGATCAGCAGGGAGACCCCGACGAGCAGCCGCTTGCCGGGGAAGTCCAGCCGGGCGATCGCGTACGCGGCCATGGCGCCGAGCACCACCGCCACGAGGGTGGCGATCAACGCGATGCCTATCGAGTTCACCAGGGCCCGGACGAACTGGTCGGTGTCGAAGATCGTCCGGTAGTTGTCCAGCGTCCACTCCCGGGGGAGGAACTTCCCGTCCGTCAGGGTGGCCGGCGTCTTGAACGACAGCGACGCGATCCAGAGCACCGGGATCAGCGCGAAGACGACCACGACGACGTCCAGCAGGCCCCACCGCAGTTTGGCGCGGGTGGTGGTTTCGGTAGCCATCTCAACGCCTCTCGTCGTCGGAGCTGCCGGGGGCAGCGGTGCCGAAGAGCTTCACGAAGATGAAGGCGATGATCGCCACGGTGATGAAGATCAGCACCGACATCGTCGACCCGATGCCGAGGTTCAGGCCCCGGATCAGGTTGTTGTAGGCGAGCATCGACACCGACGAGGTCTCGTTGCCGCCGGCCGTGAGCACGAAGATGTTGTCGAAGACCCGGAACGCGTCGAGCGTGCGGAACAGCAGCGCGACCAGGATCGCCGGCTTCATCACCGGCAGCATCACCTTCGTGAACCGCTGCCAGGAGGTCGCCCCGTCGGTGGAGGCCGCCTTGAGCAGGTCGTCCGGCACGAGCGCCAGCCCGGCCATCAGCAGCAGCGCCATGAACGGGGTGGTCTTCCAGATCTCGGCCAGCATGATGATGGCCAGCGAGCTGGCCCGCTCGGTGAGCGGCGCGCCGTCGCTGAACAGGTTCGCCAGGTACCCGGTGCCGGGCGTCCACGCGTACCGCCAGGAGAACGCCGCGACCACCGTGACGATGCCGTACGGGATCAGCGCCGCGGTCCGCACGATGCCCCGGCCGACCAGCGTCCGGTGCATGACCAGCGCGAGGCCCATGCCGAGGACCAGCTCGATCCCGACCGTGACCACGGTGATCAGGACGGTCACCCCGAACGCCGTCCACCAGAAGTCGTTGGTCAGGACGGTGACGTAGTTCTCCAGCCCGACGAACTCACGCTCGTCGGGGAAGCGCAGGTCGAAGCGCTGCAGGGAGAGCCAGACCGAGTAGATGATCGGGTACGCGGTCACCGCGAGCATGACCAGCGCGGCGGGCGCGCAGAGCAGCCACCCGAGCCGGCGTTCGGCCTTCTTGTTCTCGCTCAGCGGGGCGCGGCCCCGCCGGGACCGCTGCGCCGGCACCGCCGCGTGCCGTCCGCCGCCGCGGGTGGCGGTCTCCTCGGCGGTCGCGTCGGCGCCCGCGGGCGTCGCGTTCACGCTCATGCCCCCGCCTCCCTTCGGTCGACGACGCCGGGCTCCCCGGCGCCGAGCTGCTCGGTGTGCCCGGTCACGGCAGCACCCCCTTCGACTCCAGCGCGTCGGCGATGGCGTCGCGCAGTTCGTCCGCGGTCTGCTGGGGCCGGATCTGCGCGGGCGGGGAGAGCACGGCCGACATCACGGTCGAGATGCTCTGGTAGGCCGGCGTCAGCGGACGCACCGCCGGTTCCTTCAGCTCCTCGACGATGGTGTCCTTCATGGGGTACGCCTCGGCCATCTCCGGGTCGTCGTAGACCTTCTCGATCGTCGGGGGGACGCCGTCGTTGATCGCGGAGAACTTCTGGTTCTGCTCGTTGCGCAGGCACCTGGCGGCCTCGAAGGACTCCCGGGGGTGCGCGGAGTAGGCGCTCACCGCGAGGTTGACCCCGCCGATGGTGACCTTGCTCGGGGTGTTCTCGTCGACCCCCGGCACCCGCGCCCAGGCGACCTGCTTCGCGAGGTCCGGGTTGGCCTCCTGCATCGCCGGGTAGACGAACGGCCAGTTGACCTGGAACGCGCCGCCGCCCGCCTGGAACTCCAGCCGGACCGGGTCCTCGGTGGCGTTGCTGAACGACGGCGACGTCACGCCGGAGGTGGCGAGGTTGCGCAGCTGCTCCAGCGCCCGGACGGTGCCCTCGTCCATCACCGCCCTGTTGCCGTCCTCGTTGAGGATCCGGCCGCCGGCGCTCTCGGCGAGGGTGTTGTAGAGGACCACCAGTCCCTCGTACTGGGCGCCCATGGTGAGCACCTGGTACGGCTTGCCCTGTCGCTTCAGGTCCTGCGCCGCCGAGATCATCTGGTCCCACGTCTTCGGCGGCTCCGGCACCAGGTCCTTGCGGTACCAGAGCAGCTGCACGTTGGTGTTCTTCGGCGCACCGTAGAGCCTGTCCTCATAGCGGGCGGTCTCCAGCGGCCCCTCGAGCGTGCCCTGCTCCACCTCGGCCCGGTCCTGCCCGGTCCACTCCAGGATCCAGTCGGCGCTGGCGAACTCCTGGGTCCAGGTCACGTCCAGGCCGAGCACGTCCATGCCGCTGTCCTCGGCCGCGAGCCGGCGGACCATCTGCACCCGCTGGTCGTCGGCCTGCCGCGGCAGCACCCGGTAGACGATCTTGTAACGACCGCCGGCCTGCGCGTTGCAGTTGTCGACGACCTTCTGGAGGTTCTGCTCGGGCGGGTAGTACAGGTTGATCGTGGGCGTGCCGCCGTCCCCACCGGAACCGCAGCCCGCCAAGGGTGCCGCCAGCGCCACCGCGGCGGCCGCCGCCACCACGCGCACCCGTGGTCGGCGTCGACGTACGGCCTCGTCAGGGTCGCTCATCACCCCTCCCCTCTGCTCGGCCACCTGCCGGGGAAGGTCACCGTGCCCCGGCGCACGGCGAGACGACCGGAGCCCTGACCACTGCGTGACCGACTCCGGACGTTTCGTGGTCCCAACACTGCCCGACCTGCGAACTCGCGAAACATCGCGAGGAGGAGACGCGATCAACAACAGTCCGTGTGAGCCGCCTCACCATCGGTGACCCTCAGGGCCCCGGCTGGTCGAGGTGGCGACGTCCGGAAGGGGGCTGCCGCGTACCTCGACACCACCACGTCCCAGAGGATCTCCGACGGCGGTCGCGGTCCGAGCGGGTCGGAGGGCGCCTCAGCGAAGGGGGGCGACCAGGTCGGCGACGTCGGCGAAGAGCCGCTCGCCGGCCTGCGCCGCGGCCGGTGAGACGGTGTCGAGGGTGAGGAACCCGTGCACCATCCCGGCCTCGCGGCGGTGCCGTACCGCGACGCCCGCGGCCGCCAGCCGAGCCGCGTAGGCGTCCCCCTCGTCGCGAAGCGGATCGTGCTCCGAGGTGACCACGACGGCGGGCGGCAGCCCGTGCAGGTCGGCGGCGAACACCGGGCTGACCGCGCCGTCGGCCCGCCGGGAGGGATCCGGGACCCACTGCTCGGCACCCCACGCGACATCGTCGATGTTCAGGCCCCAGCCGGTGGCGTAGGTCCGCGTGCTGGGGTAGGAGAGCGTCAGATCGGTGTTGGGGTACGCCAGGATCTGGGCGGCCGGCAGTGGGCCGCCGTCGTCACGCAGGCGCAGGCAGGTGAGGGCCGCCAGATTCCCGCCGGAGCTGTCGCCCATGACGATCGCCGGGCCCTCGATGCCGGCGCGCGCGCCCTCGCCGGTCGCCACCCACCGCACGACGTCCACGCAGTCGTCGACGGCCGCCGGCCACGGGTGCTCCGGCGCGCGGCGGAAGTCGACGCTCAGCACGGTGGTGTCGGTCGCGGCCGCGAGGCGGCGACACGCCCGGTCGTGCGACTCGAGGTCGCCGATCGCCCACATCCCGCCGTGCAGGAACACGACCAGCGGTCGAGCCGCCGCCGACGGCCGGTAGAGACGCGCCGGCACCGCGGACGAGCCGACCGCCAGATCCTCGACCGTGGCGATCTCGGGGCCCGGCGGGCGGGACTCGACCCGACGCCGTTGCGCGCGCCGCAGTTCCGCCGCTCCCACCGCCCGCGCCGCAGGTGCGGGATCGCGCCGCGAGCCCTCGATGAAGGCGGCCAGTTCGGCGTCGGCGAGGGCGGGTCGGCTCATGCCCGACAGGATGCCATCCGAGCAGCGCCGATGTCGCAGACGATCGCGCCGCGGAGGCGAGCAGCCGCCACGCGGGACGGACCCGCGGACGCGGAAGTTCGTCGTCGACCGACTTGCGCGGCTGTCCCACCCGTTCCGCATGATGGTCGGATGATCGCGCGATTCAAGGACCTCTGCCTCGACGCGGCCGACGCCCACCGGCTCGGCGCCTTCTGGGCCGGCCTCCTCGACGGGACGCTAGTCGACACCGGCGACGGTGACACCCGCGTCGACCCCCGGGCCGCCCGGTCGGACGCCGAGTCGATCTGGGTCAACACGGTGCCCGAGCCTCGCACCGTCAAGACCCGCGTCCACCTCGACCTGCGGCTGGCCGAGCCCGGGCCGGCCGCCCTGGAGGCGGCGGGCGCCCGGCTGGTCCGCGAGCCGGACGCGGAGATCGGGTGGTGGGTGCTCGCCGACCCGGAGGGCAACCTGTTCTGCGCGTTCCCGCCCCGGGAGGGGGCCGGGCCGGGCCCGATCGCGCTCGTCGTCGACTCGGCCGACCCCCTCGCCCAGGCGGCCTGGTGGGCTCGGGTGGTCGGTGGCAGGGTCGAGGCCAGCGAGCGGGGGCACGCCAGCCTGCGGGGCGCCGAGGGGTTCCCCTGGGACTACTGGATCTTCGACCCGGTGCCCGAACGCAAGACGGTCAAGAACCGGATGCACTGGGACGTCGACCTGACCGATCCGGAGCCGACCGCGCTGATCAGGGCGGGCGCGACGCTGCTGCGCGAGCCGGACGACGACGTCAGGTGGTGGGTCATGGCCGATCCGGAGGGCAACGAGTTCTGCGCGTTCGCGCCGCGTCCCACCCAGTGAGCGGGCCCGCTACCCAGGGCGGACCGGGTGCACTAGCGTTTCCCTAGCTCCGCTGCCAGCGCGTACGCCGTCGACGTCGATACGCCTCCGGCCGACCCCACCTTGCCCGATCGGTTGGTTCTTGCGGGAACTCCCACCGCCGATCCCTCGGTTGGGCAGGATCGTCCGCAACGAGGAGGTGCCGTCGTGCAGGACACCCGCGCTCTCGCCCTGACGTTCGAGGTGAGCGGCCTGCCACCGGTCAAGACCGAGGCGCTGTCCATCTTCGCCGCCGGCCACCGGCAGGCGACGAGGGTCCGCGCCCTGCTCGAGGCGGCCCTGGCGGCGGCCCAACGCAGCGGCTGGACCGCGCTCGCCGGGCCGATCGAGGTGGACCTCGTGCTGCGCTGCCCGCCGGGGCACCGCACCTCCGACGCGAGCACCCTGCTCGGCGGGGTGTGCGCGGTGCTCCAGGACAAGAAGCGGGTCGCCAACATCGGCCTGGCTCACCTCGGTGTCCTCGTGGATGTCGCACTGTATGAGGACGACCGGCAGATCCGCCGCCTGTCGTACGTCGAGGAGCCGGCCGAGGAGTACTCGTATCAGGTGCGGGTGTCCTCCGTACCGAACGTGGTTTGACCGACGGCCGCGGTGGGGTACCGCGGACGCCGAGGAAGGGAGCGCCGATGTCGGAGCCACATGTCACGCTCGACCCGCGCGGGCTGGACGCGGTGCAGCAGAAGCTGCGCGGCCCGCTGGAGGATCAGCTGACCTCGGCGCTCCAGGCGGCCACCGAACGGGTCCGGGCCGGCTACGCGGGCGAGCCCGTCGAACAGGTCTGCCAGCGGCTGCTCGACGAGACGCGGGCGGGCCTGCACCCCGACATCGCGGCCGGCTTCAACCCCGACATGGACGAGTTCTGCCGGGTGGCCGTGGCGATCGTACGCGGCACCGTCGTCTGACCGCCGGCGCGGGCCGGGCGCGTGGCCGGCCGACTGTCGATGCCCGCGTCCCCCGGCGGGCGCCTCGGCCCGCGGTCAGCGGCGCACGTCGATGAGGAGCGGCACGTCGACCTCGCCGTCGAGCACCTCGGCGAGAACCGCCTTGTGCTCGGCGTCGATCGGGAACGGCGAGTCCTGGAAGGCCCGCACCGCCGCCTCGTAGTCGGCGCACTCCACGACGTAGACGAAGAGCGGCCCGTCCGCCGCCTCGAGGACGAAACCCTGCTCGTGGGTGACACCCTCGGCCACGAACGTCTCGCGGATCTCGTCGGCGCGGCGCATGCCCTCGGCGAGCCACGCCTTGAGCCGGTCGACCTTGTCCGGCCGCACCCGCGACACCTTGATCTTGATCATCGACAACTCCGCCTCCGCTGCCCGTGGGCAGCCATCAGACCCGTCACAGAGTGAGACCTTCGCCGCGCGAGCGGCCGGTCCCGCCGCGCCAGGTTAGATCGCCACCGGCCCTCGGATGACGAGTTGTGACGCAGGGCATCCGCCCCGGGCAGTCCAAATCATGGGACGCGTCGAGCTGCGCCGATCAGGGCCGCAAACCCGGGGAACAGCTAAGACTCAGAAAGGCGCGCTGGCGAACGGGACACGTCCCACTCCACAGGACGCTGGGGGCGGGCGGCGCCGTCCGGCCGGCGGCAGGGGACCGCGCGGGCGCTCGACCGGGTGGCCGCATGGTGGGCGCCCGGCGTGGCGGCGGGCCGGCCGGCACGGGCGGTGCCCGCTCGCCTGGACGGGTCAGGACCGGGTCCGCAACTCCCCGGCCCTGACCCACACCGTCCGATGTGGGAGCGGACATCGTCGCGGTGACGGCGTGAGCGTGGCACGTCGCGCACGCCGGACCCACCGTGACGAGCCGGCCCGCATGCACTCAGCTCCACGTGCCCCACGACCGGACTTCGTGCGCCCCCGTCTCACCCCGAAGAGCCGTGAGCGCCGGCTCAGGTTAGGCGCGTTCCGCCGGGCCGGACAAGGCGCGCGGCAGCGGTGGGAGGCGTGATTGATGTCAACGTGGAAAACCGGCATGTCGGCGTAACGCCACCCCCTGTTCCAGCGCTGTTTCGGTTCGAGGCGGGCCTTCCGCCGACGCTCCGCCCGCGCGCCGGAAGGCCCGCGGAGCACGAGCGCGAGCGCCGCGAGATGCGGCAGGCGTACGCCCGTCCGGGCCGGGTCGTCGCTCGCCGGGAGCAACGGCAGCAGCGCCGCTCCGCACAGGAAGGTCACCGCCGCCACCCACCGGAACACGGCCGCTCCCTGTCGCACCGCCCGTCCGGCCGCGGTCAGAAGTGCCGGAGCAGGTCCGGGAAGGCGGCCAGACGCAGGACACCGTGGTCGGTGGGGTCCAGCACCTCGTCCTCCAGCACCCACGTGTTCTCGTTCGGGATGAAGACCGCGTTCATGCCGGCGGCCCGGGCCGGGAGGATGTCCGAGCGCGGTGAGTTGCCGATCATCCACGCGCCGGCCGGGTCGAAGCCGTGCTCGCCCGCCAGCCACCGGTACGTGTCGACGTCCTTCTCCCGCACGATGTGCGCGGCCCGGAAGTGGTGCAGCAGCCCGGACGCGTCGAGCTTGCGCTGCTGCTCCTCCTGGTCGCCCTTGGTGAGCAGCAGCAGGTCGTGCCGGCTGGCCAGTTCGAGGAGCGCCTCGGCCACCCCCGGCATCAGCTCGACGCGGTGCTCCACGAGCGCCACGGCGAGGCGGTCGATGTCCCGCCGCTCGGCCTCGGTGGCCGGCCGCTCACGCAGCCGCTCCAGGCACTCCCCCAGGCTCCGCAGGAAGACCTTGCTGCCGTAGCCGTGCGCCACCGCGTTGGCCCGCTCGATGTCGTCGAGGATGGCGCGGATCTCGGCCCGGTCGAGGGTGGGGTGGTCGAGCCAGGCCAGGAAGTCGTCGATCACCCGCTCGAAGACGACGTTGTTCTCCCAGAGCGTGTCGTCCGCGTCGAAGACCAGCACCTGCCCCCGGCGGCGGTCGTCCCCGTCGTACATCATCCGTCCCCTCGCTCCCCGTGGCCGGCACCGGCGGCGCCGGCGGCCGGCGGGCGCCGGTCCGGCCCGCCCGCACCCCGGCCGGGGACTCTAGTGCACACGCCCCCGCCGGCCCACCGGAAATCCGCCCGGCTCCGCACCCGCGGCTCACGGCGCCTCGAAGAGCCGCCGCGCGATGAGCACCTCCCGCTCCTCCTGCGCGTCCGGCCGCAGCCGGCCGCCCCGGGTCAGCATCACGAGGCCGTGCAGCACGCTCCAGCCGACCTCGGCGAGGGTGTCCGGGTCCCGCCCGGCGGCCAGCGGCGCGAGGGCGGCCCGCAGCTCGGCGAACGCCTCGCGCGGCGGCGCGGGGACCGCCGCGCCGAGCGTCAGGTCGGGGGTGTGGGCGAGCATGGCGTCGTACACCTCGGGATTGGCGTACGCGAAGTCCAGGATTGTCGACTGGCCGAGGGTCAGCGGCGCAGCGTGAGGATCAGGTCCGCGACCAGCGCCGTCCAGCCCGTCTGATGCCACGCGCCGAGGCCCGCCCCGTTGTCGCCGTGGAAGTACTCGGGAAACGCAATCAGATCCCGCCAGTCGGGGTGGGTCTGGAAGATCCGGCACGCGCCGTAGATCGGTCGGCGGCCCCAGCCGTCCCGGGTGAAGAGCGCGATCAACCGGGCAGAGAGGTCGTCGGCGATCTCGTCGAGCGTGCGCTTCACCCCCGACCGGGTCGGGTACTCGATCTGGAGATCGTCGCCGAAGAAGGCCGCGTAGTCCCGCAGCGCGCTGATCAGCAGGAAGTTCGTCGGCATCCAGATCGGCCCGCGCCAGTTCGAGTTGCCGCCGAACAGGCCGCTCGTGGACTCGGCCGGCTCGTAGCCGACGCGGAACTCCTGGCCGCCCAGGGTCACCGAGAACGGCTCGTCCAGGTGCGCGCGGGAGAGCGTACGCAGGCCGTACTCGGAGAGGAACTCGTCGGTGTCCAGCATCCGGGCCAGCAGCCGGACGATCTGCTCGGGCCCCACCATGGACAGCAGCCGCTGCTGCCGCCCGTCCGGGCCCAGCCGCCGCGCGCCGATCACCCCGGCGTACTCCGGCCGGTTGGTGAGGAACCAGCGCAGCCGCGCGCCCAGCTCGGGCAGCCGGTGCAGCGTACGCGCGGTCAGCCGGGTGACCGCTGCCAGCGGCAGCAGGCCCACCACCGACCGCACCTTCAGCGGCACCTTCGTGCCGTCGGCGAGCCGCAGCACGTCGTAGAAGAACGCGTCCTCCGGGTCCCAGAGCCCCTGCTCGTAGGAGGCGGCGGCGATGTAGACGAAGTGCTCGAAGAACTTCGTGGCGGTGTCCACCCAGGTGTGGTCGTGCTCGGCCAGCACGATCGCGATGTCGAGCAGGTTCAGCGCGTACATCGCCATCCAGCCGGTGCCGTCGGACTGTTCGAGCGCCCCGGCCACCGGCAGGGCGGCGGAGCGGTCGAACGGCCCCACGTTGTCCAGCCCGAGGAAGCCCCCCTCGAAGACGTTGTTGCCGCCGATGTCCTTCCGGTTGACCCACCAGGTGAAGTTGAGCAGCAGCTTGTGCATCACCCGGGCCAGGAACTCGTGGTCCCGGCTGCCGTCGATCTCGAACACCTTCAGCGCCGCCCACGCGTGCACCGGCGGGTTGACGTCACCGAACGCCCACTCGTAGGCCGGGATCTGCCCGTTGGGGTGCAGGTACCACTCGCGGAGCAGGAGCAGCAGCTGCGCCTTGGCGAAGCCCGGGTCGACCCGGGCGATGCTGACGCAGTGGAAGGCCAGATCCCAGGCGGCGTACCACGGGTACTCCCACGGGTCCGGCATGGAGATCACGTCGAAGCTGGTCATGTGCCACCACTGGCTGTTGCGCCCGTGCCGGCGCCCCGCCGGAGGCGGCGACGACGCCGGGTCGCCCTCCAGCCACCGCTTCACGTCGAAGTGGTAGAACTGCTTGCCCCACATGAGCCCGGCGATGGCCTGCCGCGCCACCAGCGCCTCGTCCGGCGTCGCCGCCGCCGGGATCACCCCGGCGAAGAACCGGTTCGCCTCGGCCCGCCGCGCCCAGACCACCGCGTCGAAACCGGCGCCGAGGTCCGCCGCCGGCGGAGGGCCGGCGGCCGGCGGAGGCGCGGTACGCGTGAGCCGCAGCCGGATCTGCCGCTGCCCGCGCGCCGGCACGTCGAGCACGTAGTGCAGGGCGCCCTTGGTGCCCTCACGCGCCGGGTTGACCGTGTCCGCGCCGTTGACGACGTGGTCGTTGATGCCGTCCTTCGGGTAGCGGGAACGCCCCGGCAGCGCCCAGAGCCGCTCGGCGTTGGTCTCGTTGTCGCAGAGCAGCGGGGTCGGCGCGCCGTCGCCCTCCAGCAGCAGCTGGCCGAGCACCCAGTGCTCGCCGACCAGCCGCGATCCCTCCCCCACCAGCCTCGGCTCCCGGTCGGCACCGGGCAGACCCCAGGCCCAGGTGTTACGGAACCAGAGGGTGGGCAGCACGTGCAGGGTGGCCGCCCGGTCGCCCCGGTTGGCCACGGTGACCACGATGCACATGTCCGTCGGTGACGCCTTCGCGTAGTCGACGGTCACCGCCCAGTAGCGGTCGTCGTCGAAGATGCCGGTGTCGACCAGCTCGTACTCGGTGTCGTCCCGGCCGCGCAGGCCGTTCACCGCGACCAGCTCATCGTAGGGGAAGGGCGCCTGCGGGTAGTGGTAGCGCCAGCGCATCCAGGAGTGCGTCGGCGTGGAGTCCTCGTACCACCAGTACTCCTTGACGTCCTCGCCGTGGTTGCCGCCGTCGCCGCCGAGGCCGAACATCCGCTCCTTGAGGATCGGGTCCCGGCCGTTCCAGAGCGCGAGCGCGAAGCAGAAGGTCTGCCGGTCGTCGCAGACGCCGGCCATGCCGTCCTCGTTCCACCGGTACGCCCGGGACCGCGCGTGGTCGTGCGGGAAGTAGTCCCAGGCCGTACCGTGCTCGCTGTAGTCCTCCCGCACCGTGCCCCACGCCCGTTCGGACAGATAGGGACCCCATGCGCGCCAGTCCTGCTCCCCGGCGTCGGCCTGGGCCAGTCGGATCCGCTCGGCGTCGGGGGCCGGCTCGTCGGAGGACGGTCGGTCAGTGATCACCTGCACATCTTCGACGCCGATCGGGTAGTTGACCACAGGAGCCATTCTCGTCGTGGCGTGTGGCACGCCGCCGTCGATGGAGGAAAGTTGATCGACATTCGCTTCGGCCCGCAGGTCTGCACCGATCTGACCAGCGGGGCGACCCGGGAGTGGTTGGTCTGTGACGGGCTCGGCGGGTACGCCATGGGCACGGTCAGCGGGCTGCGTACCCGCCGATACCACGGCCTGCTCGTGGTGGCCGGCGAGCGGCCCGCGACCCGGCGGCTGGGGCTGGTGAGCCTCGACCCGGCGGTGCTGCTCCCGTCCGGCGCGCGGGTGCGCCTGGGTGCGCACGAGTGGGCCTCCGGCGCGGTGGACCCGCGCGGGTTCGAGCTGCTCGAACACTTCTCGCTCGTGGACGGGGTGCCCCGGTGGCGGTGGCGGGTCGGCGACGTGGTGATCGAGCGGGAGCTGGCGATGCTGCCCGGTCGTTCGTGCGTGGCAGTGGTGCACCGGCTGGTCTCCGGCGGGCCGGTCCGGCTGGAGCTGGCGGCGGCCTGCACCTGGCGGGACGCGCACGGTGAGCGCCGCGCCGACGGGCCCGCGCCGCGCGTCGAGCCGGTGGCCGGCGGCGCGGTGGTGGAGGGCGCGTTCCGGCTCGCCGGGCCGAACTGGGCGCCCGAGGGGCAGTGGTGGCTCGGCGTGCACCACCGGGAGGAGGCGGCACGCGGGCTGGAGCCGCGGGAGGATCTCTGGTACGCGGGCCGGTTCTCCGGGACGCTGGACCGCCCCGACGACACCGTGTCGGTGCTGGCCTGGAAGCACGAGCCGGCCCCGGAGCCGCCGCCGGCGGCCGAGGTGATCGAGGTGGCCCGCCGGCGCAACCGGCAGGTGGTGGCGCAGGCGAAGCCGGCCGACGACATCGAGGCCACGCTGGCGCTGGCCGCCGACGCCTTCGTGGTGCGCACCGACGACGCGCCGGTCGACGTGGTCGCCGGTTACCCGTGGTTCGGCACCTGGTCGCGCGACACGATGATCTCTTACGAGGGGCTGTTCCTGCGCACGGGCCGGGCGGACCTCGGCCGGGAGCTGCTGCGGGCGTACGCCGCGACGCTCTCGGAGGGGATGCTCGCGAACACGGCCGACACGGGTCGGGTGGAGTACAACACCGTGGACGCGACGTTGTGGTTCCTGCACGCGGTGAGCCGGCACGTGGCCGTCAGCGGCGACACCGACCTCGCCGTGGAGCTGCTGCCCGCGCTGCACGGGGTGGTCGACGCGCACCGGGCGGGCACCCGCTACGGCATCGCCGTCGACCCGGCCGACGGGTTGCTCACCCAGGGCGCCCCGGACGCCGCGCTGACCTGGATGGACGCCCGGGTCTACGGGGTGCCGGTCACGCCGCGCACCGGCAAGCCGGTGGAGATCAACGCGCTGTGGATCAACGGGTTGGCCGGGCTCGCCGAGCTGACCGAGGCGACCGGCGGCGACGCCGACGCGCTGCGGAGGTCGCACGCGCGGGCCACGGTCGCGTTCCGCGAGCGCTACCCGGCGCCCGTCGGCTGGCTGCACGACGTGGTGGACGGGCCCGCGCCGGCGTACCCGCTGGGCGGGGCGGCGCAGCACGACGACGACTCGCTGCGGCCGAACCAACTGCTCGCCTGGTCCCTGCCGTACGCCCCGCTGGAGCCGGACGGGCCGACCCTGCGCCGGATCGCGGCCGCGCTGCTCACCCCGCTGGGCCCGCGCAGCCTCGCGCCCGACGCGCCCGAGTTCGTGGGCCGGCACCGCGGCGGGCCGGCCGAGCGGGACGGTGCCTACCACCAGGGCACGGTCTGGCCGTGGCTGCTCGGCCCGTACGTCGACGCCGCCCGGCGCGCGGGCCTGCCGGTCGACGACGTCTTCACGGGCGTCGAGGCGCACCTGGGCGAGTACGGGTTGGGCTCGGTCAGCGAGACGGCCGACGGTCTGCCGCCGCACGGGGCGACCGGCTGCCCGTTCCAGGCGTGGTCGGTGGCCGAGTTGCTGAGGGTGCGACGGTCGGGTCGTTAGCGCTTTACACGAGCGCAACGAGTGTGTCTCCGCTGGTTAGTCCGCCACGGGCAGGATGGATGTCGATCCCAGTCGCGACGACGGGCACCGGCGGCGGTGTCGGTCGTCGCGTGCCCGGAGACAACTCAGAGGGGGCCGCATGTCAGCTGACGCCGAAGTGATCGACCTCCCGCCCGCCCGGCACCAGAGGGTGCTCATGCTGTCCTGGGAATATCCGCCGGTGCTCGTCGGTGGCCTCGGCCGGCACGTCCACGCCCTCTCCGTCGCCCTCGCCGCCGCCGGCCACGAGGTCACCGTGGTCACCCGCCACGCCGACGGCGCCCCCCTGGAGGAGTACGCCGACGGCGTCCGCATCATCCGCGCCGCCGAAGACCCCGTCACCTTCCCCCTGGCCACCAACACCCTCCTGGCCTGGACCATGGCCTTCAACCACACCCTCACCCGCGCCGCCCTGCGCGCAGGCGAAACCGCCGACTACGACGTCATCCACGCCCACGACTGGCTCGTCGCCCACACCGCGGTCACCCTCGCCGAGCACCTCGACATCCCGCTGGTCACGACCATCCACGCCACCGAGGCCGGCCGGCACCAGGGCTGGCTGCCCGAGGAGATGAACCGCACCATCCACGGCGTCGAGCACTGGCTGAGCAACTCCTCGACCCGGGTGATCGCCTGCTCCGGGTACATGCGCGATCAGGTCACCACGCTGTTCGAGGTGCCGGCCGGGCACGTCGACGTGGTGCCCAACGGAGTCGACGACCGGGCGTGGCGGGCCCGGCCGCGGGCGGTCGCGTCGGCCCGGGCCCGGTTCGCCGCGGACGGCCCCCTGGTGGGTTACGCGGGCCGCCTGGTCTACGAGAAGGGCGTGCAGCACCTCGTGCACGCGGTGCCCCACCTGCGGGAACGCCATCCGGGGCTGCGCGTGGTCATCGCCGGTGACGGTCCGTTCCGCGGTGAGCTGGAGGAGGAGGCCCGCCGCCTCGCGCTCGGGTCGACCGTCCGGTTCACCGGCTTCCTGGACACCACGCAGCTGCCCGCGATGTTGGGCGCCACCGACGCGACCGTGGTGCCCAGCCTCTACGAGCCGTTCGGCATGGTCGCCCTGGAGGCGGCGGCCGCGGGTGCGCCGCTGGCGGTGGCCGCCACGGGCGGGCTCGCCGAGATCGTGGAGCCGGGCGTGACGGGGGTGACCTTCCCGCACAGTGACCCGGACGCCCTCGCCGGCGCGGTCGACCAACTCCTCGGCGACGAGGTCTTCGCCCGGAGGATCGCCCGGCAGGCCCGCACCATGGTGGGCCGGCGCTACAGCTGGGCGGCGATCGCGGCCCGCACCGCGTCGAGCTACGCGGTCGCGCGCCGCGAGCACGGGCCGTTGCAGGCCCGACGCGCCGCCGCGCGGGTGGCGGGCGCCCGGCCGCGCATCACCATCCCCGAGGGGAACCTGCTGGCGGCCCGCGGCGCGGCCTGCTGACCGCCTGACGACACGTCGACGGCGTGGCGGGCTGCGGCCCGCCACGCCGTCCGCTGCTTTCCGCCCGGCGCCGAATCCGAGCCGCACTCGCGCCACGCCGCAGGTCAGGTAGCCACGAGGGGCGGTGCAGGTAGTCGCGGCCCGCGGTGGGGGTAGGCACAAGGGACTGTTAGGTAGTCGGGTCCCAGAAATACGAAGGTCAGTAGCTAAGGTGTAACCGGGGGTGACCGAGGGGGAACGCGACCGTGCACCAGCTACTGATCGCGGGCCGGTACCGGCTGGTCGGCCTGGTCGGCACCGGCGGGATGGGCCGGGTCTGGCGCGCCCGCGACGAGATGCTGCACCGCGACGTCGCGGTCAAGGAGATCGTGCCACCGGCCTGGCTGCCCGAGCCCGAGCGCGACGACCTGCGGCAACGTACGCTGCGCGAGGCCCGCACGGCGGCCCGCCTCAACCATCCGAACGTCGTGCGGATCTACGACGTGGTGCACGACCGGGACAGCCCCTGGATCGTGATGGAGTACGTCGAGTCCCGGTCCGTGGCGCAGATCCTCGCCGATGACGGCCCGCTGAGCCCGGCGGGTACGGCCCGGATCGGGCTGGCCGTGCTGGGCGCGCTGCGCGCCGCGCACAGCGCCGGGGTGGTGCACCGCGACGTGAAGCCGCACAACGTGCTCGTCGGCGCGGACGGGCGGGTGGTCTTGACCGACTTCGGTCTGGCCACCTTCACCGGTGGGGACGCGGCGACGACCGGCCCCGGGATGATCCTCGGCTCGCCGTACTTCGTCGCGCCGGAGCGGGCCCGCGACGGGGTCTCCGATCCGCGCACCGACCTCTGGTCGCTCGGCGCCACACTCTACGCGGCGGTCGAGGGCCAACCACCGTACGCCCGGGCCAGTCCGATGGCGACGCTCACCGCGCTGGCCACCGAGCCACCGGACCCGATGCGCCGGGCGGGGCCACTGCGCCCGGTGCTCACCGGCCTGTTGCAGCGCGATCCGTGGCGGCGGCTGACCGCGGCCGAGGCCGAGCCACTGCTGCGCGCCGCCGCCGAGGCGGCGGGCCTGGAGGCGGCGGGCCTGGAGGCGACGGGCCTGGAGGCGGCGGGCCTGGAGGCGACGGGCACGCCCGCGGCGACCCGCCCCGCCACACCCGATGGCCCAGGACCTGCGGGCGCGCGGTCGCACGCCCGACCGTCCCCGGCGGACGCCACCTGGTCGGAAGCTCCACCGTCCGGCCCGGGCGACCGACGACCGACGCGACCCGGGCCGCCGCCGTCGGCCGTCCGGCCGGCCGTGCCGCGGCGACGGCGCCCGCGGTGGGCCGCCACGCTCCGGCGCTGGCGACGGCGGCGGGTCACCCTCGGTCTCGCCGCCGCCGCGAGCGCGCTCCTGGCGGTGTCCACCCTCGCCACGGTGCTGCCCGGCCGCAGCGTGCCGGACGCCGAGCCGTCCGGCTCCGGCGGTGGCGCCGACCCGACCCGGCCGCCGGCCGCGTTCGCCTGCACCGGACCGCCACCGGCCGCGGCGACCCCGGTGCCGTCGGTGCCACCACCGCCCGGAGCCCGGTTCCGCCTGGTTCCCGGCTGGACCTGGTACAGCGACCCGACGGGGTTCCGCATCGCCGCACCGGTCGCCTGGCTGAACTGGATCGAGGACGCGGTCACCTGCTTCCGCGAGCCCGGCGGCGAGCGGGTGCTCAGCGTCGAGGCGAGTGACGTACGCACCGACCCGACGGCCTGGTGGCGGGCCGAGGAGCGGCGGCTGACCGGCGACGGCGCGCTGGCCGGCTACCGGCGGGTGGACATCTCCCCCATGGACATCTTCCGCGGCGGCGCGGTCTGGGAGTGCGTCTGGCGCGACGCGACCGGCGAGCAGATGCACATCGCACGGCTGCTCGCGAACACCTCCGCCGCGCGGGCGTACACCGTCTCATGGTTGACAAAAGAGTTCGACTGGCAGGTCAACGCGACATACTTCGCGATGATCCGGCAGAGCTTCGTGCCGGCTCTGTGAGGCCCTCCTCTGTGGACGCACGGGGGACTCCCGCGCCGTCCGGGGCGTTGACTACAGTGATCTCGCTCTGGCGCTCAAGATCCCTGGGAGGGTGAGCCGACATGATGGGTCCCTCACACGCGCTCTCCGGCGCGACCGTGTGGCTGGCCGGCTCCTGGGCGCTGGACCAGTTCGCCGACTACCACCAGTCGCCCCTCGCGCTCGCGGTCGGCACGGCGGTCTGCGCGGGCGGTGCGCTCTTCCCGGATCTCGACCTCTCGGGCAAGGTGACCAGGAACCAGGGCGGCGCCACCGTGGCTCGCACCTTCGGCGTGGTGAGCCTCTTCTTCGCCGAGGTGATGGAGAAGATCTCACTCGGTGTCTACTACGCCACCAAGCTCAGCCGCGACCCGAAGCGCAACAACGGTCACCGGACGCTGACCCACACCATCCCGTTCACCGTGCTCGTGGGCTGGGGCACCACCGCCCTGTGCGCCGCGTACGGCAAGTGGGCGGTCATCGGCATCCTCTTCTTCATGATCGGGCTGGCCCTGCGCGGCCTGTTCGACAGGTGGGCCGAGCGGGCCGGTTGGGTGATCGTCACCCTGGTGTCCCTCGCCGCGGCCTGGTTCACCTATGCGAACCTGCCCGGCGGCCGGGGCTATCCCATGATCGGCCTGGCGATGGGCGTGGGCTGCTTCGTGCACATCCTCGGTGACATGATCACGCGTGCCGGCGTGCCGATCCTCTGGCCCATCCCCATCAGGCGTCGGATGTGGACGATGGTCGGCCTGCCCAACAAGATCGCGCTGCGCACCGGCAGCAAGGCCGAGACCGTCGTGCTCCGGATGGTGATGACGGTCGTCGCGCTGCTCGCCGCGACCGGGCTGGTGGCCCGCCCCGTGCTGCAACGCTTCGACATCGAGATCTGACGGTCGCCGCGTGGGCCCCGCACCGCCCGGCGCCACCGACGGTGGGGCCGCCGGAGACCGACCGGCCGCCGGGGGACGCGCGGAGACCACCACCGCGGAGCCCACGGCGCGGACGGTCGCGGCGGACGAGGGCGTCCCGGCGTTCTGGCGCGGGCTCGGGCTGCCGGGCCTGGCCGACGTGCACGTGCACTTCCTGCCGCCACGGCTGCTGCGCCGGGTCTGGGCGTACTTCGACGCGGCCGGCCCGCTGGTCGGCACGGAGTGGCCGATCCGCTACCGCTGGAGCGACGCCGACCGGGTCGCGCACCTGCGGCGGCTCGGTGTACGGGCGTTCAGCGCGCTGGCGTACGCGCACCGGCCGGGCATGGCCGCCGACCTGAACAGGTGGACCCTCGACTTCGCCCGCGCCACGCCCGGGTGCCTGCCCTCGGCCACCTTCTACCCCGAGCCGGAGGCCGGCCGGTACGTCGGCGAGGCGTTGGCGGCCGGCGCCCGGGTGTTCAAGGTGCACGTGCAGGTGGGCGGGTTCGCGCCGACCGCCGCCGAGTTGGACCCGGTCTGGGGGTTGCTCGCCGACGCGGGCGTGCCGGTGGTGGTGCACGCCGGGCACGCCCCGGTCGGCACGGCGCACACCGGGCCGGGGCCGTTCGCGGCCGTGCTCGCCCGGCACCCGAGGCTGACCGCGGTGGTGGCCCACCTCGGCGCGCCCGACTACCGCGCCTTCCTCGACCTCGCCGCCGCGCACGAGCGGGTCCGGCTGGACACCACGATGGCGTTCACCCCGTTCTTCGACCGGTTCGTGCCCTTCCCGGCCGGCGAGCTGCCCCGCCTGCGCGATCTCGGACTGGCCGGCAAGGTGCTGCTGGGCAGCGACTTCCCCAACATCCCGTACCCGTACGCCGAGCAGCTGGCCGGGTTGGCCCGGCTCGACCTGGGCGACGACTGGTTGCGCGCCGTCTGCTGGGGCAACGCCGCCGCCCTGTTCGACCTGGACTGAGCCGCACCCGCACAATGCCGAGAACCACCATCGCATCGACGGTCGTGGTTATACTCGGCCATGCGCCGACTCCTCGCCTGCCTGACCGCCGTGCTCGTGACCGGCCCCGTCGTCCTCGCCGCGGAGGCGGCGTCGGCGGCGACGACACCCGCGGCGCTGGTCATCGCCGGCGACTTCCCCGACCCGGACGTCATCAAGGTCGGCGCGACCTACTACGCCTACTCGACCAACAACGGCAACGGCAACGTGCCGGTCGCCACGGCGACCTCGTTGACCGGCCCGTGGACGCGGCGGCCGGACGCCCTGCCAACCCTGGGCGCGTGGGCCGACGGCGGCCTCACCTGGGCGCCCGACGTGTCGCAGCGCGCCGACGGCACCTTCCTGCTCTACTACACCGCGCGCAGCCGGGCCGTCGGCCGGCAGTGCATCGGAGCGGCGGTGGCCGGCTCGCCGTCGGGCCCGTTCACCCCGGTCGGCACCGGTCCGCTGATCTGCAACGGCGGCGAGGGCGGCGACATCGACGCGTCCAGCTTCGTCGACTCGACGGGCCTGCGCTACCTGCTCTACAAGGACGACGGCAACGCCGTCGGCCAGCCGACGAGCCTGTGGCTCCAGCGCGTGGCCGCCGACGGGGTGACGCTCCAGGGTGGTCGCGTGGAGCTGCTGCGCAACGACCGCGCGGAGGAGGCCGGCATCGTCGAGGCACCCGTGCTGACCAAGGTCGGATCGCGCTACGTGCTCTTCTACTCCCTCGGCGGGTACGGCGGCGACGGCTACCAGACGAGCTACGCGACGGCGACCTCGCTGACCGGCCCGTACGTGAAGGCGTACCGGTCGTTGCTGACGACGGCCAGCGTGGACGGGGCCGTGCGGGGGCCGGGCGGCGCTGACGTCGTCCGGGAGGCCGGCGGGGACCACCTCGTCTTCCACGGCTGGATCAACAACTACTCCGCCCGGGGGATGTACGTGGCGGCGCTGGGCTGGGCCGGCGAGTTCCCCGTGGTGCGGGGCAGCCGCGTGCGGTACGAGGCCGAGCGGGGCGGCCTCAACCACTGCGCCGTGCGCAACACCGCGACCGCCTCCCAGGGCCAGGTGGTGGCCTACATCGACCACGCCGACAGCTGGGTCGACATCACCGTCTTCGCCCCGCGTGCGGGCGGCTACACGGCGCACATCGCCTACGCCGCCGGGTACGGCGACGCCACGCACACGCTGACCGTCAACGGCGGCGCGGCCCAGGTCGTCAGCTACCCGAACACGGGCTGGGAGACCTGGCGGCAGGTCCGCGCCGACGTCACCCTGAACGCCGGCTTCAACACGCTGCGGCTGACCCACCGGGACCGCTGGGCCGAGCTGGACCACGTGGAGATCGCCTAGTCCGGCTCGGCCCAGGCGGCGCCGGTGACGGACCCGGTGACCGCCGTCAGTCCTGTCGGGTGCGCTGGATCGCCTCCGCGATCCGCTTGATCCGCCGCAGGCGGTCGTCCCAGGCGGCCCCGACCGAGGACAGCTGGACCACCGCGCGGGCGAGCTGGTCCTCGTCCACCCGGTACCGCCTCTCGCGGCCCGCGGGGGTCGGCCGGACCAGGCCGACCCGGTCGAGGACGCCGAGGTGCTTGGCCACGGCCTGCCGGGTGACGGGCAGCAGCCGACTCAGGCTGGTCGCGGTGCCTTCGCCCTCGACGAGCAGCAGGTCGAGCATCCGGCGCCGGGTCGGGTCGCCGATCGCGGACCACAGGTCGTCGTCGATCTTCTCGGCCACCGCCGTGCTCACGGCCGCACTCCGAGCGTGGTGGCGTACGGCGCCAGGCGCGGGAGGTAGAAGTCCCAGCCGGTGACGTGCTCCCGGTACTGCTGCTCCAGGACCGCGATCTCCCAGCCCATCTCGCGGAATCCGGTCTCGGTCATCCTGAGCAGCGTCCCGCCGCCGGACGGGGTCAGCTCGAAGGTGACCAGCAGGGAGTTGCCCTCGGCCGCGACCTCGCCGGCCGGGTGCGTCCATCGGAACGAGAAGCTCCGGGGCGGTCGCGCGTCGACGACGGTGAAGGAGACGACGGCTCCCCCGGCCCCGGGATCGCCAAAGACGATCTGCCCGGCCGAACCGGGTGTCGGGTCGTACCGGGCGTCGTCCGGCCACCACTGCTTGAGGTGGTCGGGGCTGCTCACCACCTCGAAGACGACCTCGGGGGGCGCCTCCACCCAGATCTCGCGCTCGATGGTCCCGAACTCCATGACATCCTCCTGCAACCTTTGGTTGCGAGTGACGCTACCCGGCGGCCTCTCTATGCGCAACCGAAAGTTGCGTCCGCGGTGTCCGCGGCGACGACCCGGGGGTGGCCGAGGCCCGCCCGCCACCCGCGCGAACCGCCCCGGATTTCTTCTCGACATCAGCTATTGACGACGTCGTAACAGGTGGCCTACGGTTCGTCGAAACGGTTAGTCGAAACGCTTCGACAGCCGCTTGGGAGCGCGGCCAAAGGAGGTGCGCGATGGCAACGATGCACGACGTCGCGCGCCTGGCCCGGGTGTCGGTCAGCACGGTGTCCTACGTGCTCACCGGCACGCGCCCCATATCCCAGGCCACCCGCGAGAAGGTGCTCGCGGCCATGGCCGAGCTCGACTACCAGCCGAACGCGATGGCCCGGGGCCTGGCCAGCCGGCGCAGCCGGATCATCGGCCTGCTGATGCCGATGGACGAGCGCGGGCTGGGCGCCACCGAGACGGCGTTCGTCACCGGCGCGGCCGCGGCGGCCAGCGCCGGCGGCTACCACCTGGTCCTCTCCCCCGTCGGCGCCGACGACCTCGACGACCTGCGCCGGCTGGCGAGCCAGCGGATGCTCGACGGCGCGGTGCTGATGGAGGTGCAGGTCGAGGACGGCCGGGTCGCCGCCCTCCAGGAGGCCGGTGTGCCGCTGGTGCTCATCGGCCGCACCGACGACACCACCGGCCTGTCGTACGTCGACATCGACTTCGACCAGACCGTCCGGGAGGCCGTCGACTATCTCGTCGGCCTCGGCCACCGCCGCATCGTCTACGTCAACCACTCGGCCGCCGCCATCGCGGCCGGCTACGGCCCGGCCGTACGCACCCGCGACACCTTCGTCGCGGCGATGACCGGCCACGGCCTGGAGCCCGTGATGATCGCGGCCGAGGACAGCGCGGCCGGCGGGCGCGCCGCCCTGACCACCGCCCTCGCGCAGGCGCCCCACCTGACCGCCGTGCTGGCCATGAACGAGAACGCCATCTTCGGCATCCTCGGCGAGCTGACCAACCGGGGCTACACGGTCCCCGACGACGTCTCGGTCGTCTCGATGGTCACCTCGCCGCAGGTCGCCGAGCTGGCGACCCCGGCGCTGACCGCGATGACCTCACCCGGCTCCGCGCTCGGGCGGATCGCGGTGGAGGCGTTGCTGCGCCACCTGGAGGGCGCCGGCGACGAGAACCATCAACAGCTGCTGCCGTGCGTGCTGGAGGTCCGGGGATCCACCGGCCCCGCCGCGGGGGTGGCTGATCCGGCCGCCGCGGTGGTCACCGCGACCGCCGGGTCCGGCGGCCTCCCGGCCGGGACCGGCCCGCCGGGCGGCTGACGAGACGACGGCCCGCCGCCGCGCTGCCACGCGACGACGGGCCAGGTAAGTACCGGCTCGATACTCACCAGGAGGATAGCAATGGGGCGAATCCGCAAGCTGGTCGCCGCGATCGCGCTGGCCGCGACCGCGACGACCACGGTGGCCGCGTGCGGCGGCGACGAGGGTGGCGACGGTAGCGACGCCAAGACCCTCAAGCTCTGGCACTACGAGAGCGCGAACAGCGCCATGGGCATCGCCTGGGACAAGGCGATCCAGATCTTCAAGGACGAGCACCCCGGCGTCGAGGTGCAGTTCGAGCGCAAGGCGTTCGAGCAGATCCAGCAGAACGCCGGCATGATCATCAACTCGTCCGAGGGCCCGGACATCATGGAGTACAACAAGGGCAACGCGACCGCGGGCCTGCTCTCCTCCCAGGGCCTGCTCACCGACCTGACCGAAGAGGCCACCAAGCGCGGCTGGGACAAGGCGCTCAGCCCCAGCCTGCAGACCACCGCCCGCTACGACGACAAGGGCGTGATGGGCTCGGGCAACTGGTACGGCGTGCCGAACTACGGCGAGTTCGTGATGGTCTACTACAACAAGGACCTGTTCGACAAGTACGGCGTCGCCGTGCCGACCACGTTCGACGAGATGACCAAGGCGATGGACACCTTCGTCGCCAAGGGCGTCACCCCGCTGGCCGAGGCCGGCGCCGAGTACCCCGCCGGCCAGCTGTTCTACCAGCTCGCCCTCGCCAAGGCCGACCGGAAGTTCGTCGACGACTACCAGCTCTACAAGAACCCGGTCGACTTCAAGGCCGACCCGCTGAAGTACGGCGCGGAGACCTTCGCCGACTGGGTGCGGAAGGGCTACGTCGCCAAGGACTCCGCGAGCCTGAAGGCCGAGGACATGGGCACCGCCTTCATCTCCGGCAAGGCGCCCATGATCGTCTCGGGCAGCTGGTGGTACGGCCGGTTCAAGGACGAGATCAAGTTCAACTGGGACAGCTTCCTGTTCCCCGGCAACAAGCTGCACGCCGGCTCGTCGGGCAACCTCTGGGTGGTCCCCGCCAACAGCAAGGCCAAGAGCCTGGCGTACGACTTCATCGACATCACCCTGCGTCCCGAGGTCCAGGCGCTGATCGGCAACAACGGTGGCGTGCCGGTGGCCGCCGACCCGTCGAAGATCAGCGACCCGAAGGACAAGACGCTGATCGAGAACTTCAACACCGTCAGCCAGCAGGACGGCCTGGCCTTCTACCCGGACTGGCCGGTGCCGGGCTACTACGACGTGCTGGTCTCCGGGTTCCAGGGCCTGATCAACGGGTCCAAGTCACCCGACCAGGTCCTCGACACGATCGCCAAGCCGTACGCCGACGGGGTCAAGGAGATCACCGGCAAGTGACACGGCGGGGGGTGGACGCGCCCGGCCACGGCCCGCGCGTCCACCCCGCCGGGAAGGATCTCCCATGGCACTCCCCGAGACCGTGGCCGGCCCGCAACGGTCCGCCACGACACCCGCACCGACCCCGACTCCGAGGCGCGCGAAGCGCCGCGGCAGGGGCGCCGGCTACTGGCTCTACCTGCTGCCCGGCGCGGCGCTCTTCGTCCTCGTCATCGGCGCCCCGCTGGTCGGCACTGTCTACTTCTCGCTGACCAAGTGGTCCGGCATCGGCGACCCGACGTTCGTGGGGCTGGACAACTACCGCAACCTCATGCAGGACGAGGTCTTCTGGACCTCGTTCAAGAACACCCTGGCCATGATCGTCGCCATGGTGGTGGTGCCGACCGTCGTCGGCCTGGTGCTCGCCGCCCTGCTCTTCGACGTCATCGGCCGCAGGTTCCGTCCGCGCACGGCCGCCGCGCTGCGCGCCGCCTTCTACCTGCCGCAGGTGCTGCCGGTCGTGGTAGCGGGCATCGTGTGGGGCTGGATCCTGCGCCCCGACGGCGCGTTCAACGGCCTGCTCGACGCCATCGGCCTGGGCGCGCTGCGCCACGACTGGCTCGGCGACCCGAGCACCGCGATGCCCAGCGTCATGGCGGTCATGATCTGGGTGCAGATCGGCTACCCGGTCGTCGTCTTCATGGCGGCGCTGCAGCGGGTCGACCCCGAGCTGTACGAGGCGGCCGAGGTCGACGGGGCCAACTGGTTCCACCGGTTCCGGGCGATCACCCTGGCGCAGATCCGGCCGGAGACCTTCGTGGTGGCCCTGACCTGCACGATCGCGGCGCTGAAGGTGTTCGGCCCGGTCTTCGCGCTGACCCGCGGCGGGCCGGAGAACGCCACCAACGTGCCGTCGTACTTCGCCTACTACACGTTCTTCAAGAAGCTCCAGGTCGGCTACGGATCCGCCATCTCCACCGTGCTCACCCTGATCATCGTCGCGGTGGCCGTGGTGTTCATCTGGATGCAGTACCGCAGCGAGCGCCAGGACCGGGGGGTCTGACATGACCGTCACGCTCACTCCGGCCGAGCGCGCGGTGACCCCGCGCCCACCCCGGCCGGCCCGCGACCGCCACCACCGCGGCGCGAGCCGCTGGATCGTCCTCGCCCTGGTCACCCTCGGCGCGCTCGTCATGCTGGTGCCGTTCGTGTTCATGCTGCTCAACGCGTTCAAGTCACCCGGCGACTACTCCTCGGGCGGTCCGCTGAGCTGGCCGTCGGAGTTCTACACCAAGGGCCTGCGGACCTACTGGACCGAGGTCGACTTCCCGCTGAAGCTCTGGAACTCGGCGCTCATCGCCGGCTCCGTCGCCGTGCTCGGCGTGGTCGTGTCGCTGCTCAACGCGTACGCCCTGGGCATCGGCCGGGTCCGCGGCCGGCTCTGGATCGTGGGTCTCTTCCTGCTGGCCAACATGCTGCCGCAGGAGGCGCTGATCTACCCGCTCTACTACGCGGCGAAGCAGGTCGGCCTCTACAACACCCAGCTCTCGGTGATCATCATCTTCACCGTCATCCAGAGCGCGTTCGGCACCTACCTGCTCGCCTCGGTGCTCGGCACCTTCCCGCGCTCGCTGCTGGAGGCGGCGGCGCTGGACGGCGCGGGCCGGTGGACGGTCCTGTGGCGGGTGGTCTTCCCCAACCTGCGGCCGACCCTCGCGGTGCTGCTCATCTTCTTCTTCATCTGGACCTGGAACGAGTTCCTGATCCCGCTGGTCATGCTCATCGACAACTCCACGCAGACCATCCCGGTCGCGCTGGCGTCGTTGCAGGGCGACCGGCTGATGGACGCGCCGACCACCAACGCGGGCGCCCTGATCAGCCTGGTCCCGGCCATCCTCTTCTTCCTCATCTTCCAGCGCACCCTCGCGCGCGGCATCACGGCAGGAGCCGAGAAGTGAAGTTCACCGACGGGTACTGGCAACTGCGACCCGGGGTGTCCGTCCTGCGGCCCGGCACGGTCGAGTCGGTCGAGCCGGACGAGCGCGGTTTCACCGTCTTCGCCCCCACCGGCCGGCTCACCGGTCGGGGCGACACCCTCAACCGGCCGGTCGTGACCGTCCGGTTCTTCTCCCCCGCCGACGGCGTCATCGGCGTCACCATCGCCCACCACCTCGGCGAGGTGCGGAAGTCGCCCCGCTTCGCCCTGGCCACCGGCGACGACCACCCGGTCACCGTCGACGTCTCCGGGCTCAGCGCCACGCTGACCAGCGGCGAGCTGACCGCCCGGGTCGCCCTGGTCGACGGCTGGCGGGTCGACTTCCGGCACGGCGACCGGCTGCTGACCTCGTCCACCGAGCGCAGCATCGGCGTCGTCACCGACGCCGACGGCCGGCGGTACGTGCACGAACGGCTCGGTCTCGACGTCGCCGAGACGGTCTACGGGCTGGGCGAACGGTTCGGCGCGTTCGTGAAGAACGGTCAGGCCGTCGACATCTGGAACGCCGACGGTGGCACCGCCAGCGAGCAGGCGTACAAGAACGTGCCGTTCTACCTCAGCAACCGCGGCTACGGCGTCTTCGTCGACCACCCGGAGCACGTCTCCTTCGAGATCGGCTCCGAGGTCGTGTCGCAGACGCAGTTCAGCGTCGAGGGGCAGACGCTCACCTACTACCTGATCGACGGCCCGACCCCGAAGGACGTGCTGCGCCGCTACACGGCCCTCACCGGCCGCCCGGCGCGCGTGCCCGCCTGGTCGTACGGGCTCTGGCTGTCCACGTCGTTCACCACCTCGTACGACGAGAAGACCGTCACCGAGTTCATCGACGGGATGGCCGAGCGGGACCTGCCGCTGTCGGTGTTCCACTTCGACTGCTTCTGGATGCGGCAGTTCCACTGGGTCGACTTCGTCTGGGACCCGGCCACGTTCCCCGACCCCGAGGGCATGCTGCGGCGTCTGCACGAGCGGGGCCTCAAGGTGTGCGTCTGGATCAACCCGTACATCGCTCAGCGCTCCTACCTGTTCGAGGAGGGGCGCCGCGCCGGCTACCTGGTCCGCCGCCCCGACGGGTCGGTCTGGCAGTGGGACAAGTGGCAGGCCGGCATGGCGCTGGTCGACTTCACGAACCCGGACGCGGTCGCCTGGTTCACGGGGAAGCTCAAGACCCTGCTCGACATGGGGGTCGACAGCTTCAAGACCGACTTCGGCGAGCGGATCCCCACCGACGTGGTCTGGCACGACGGGTCGGACCCGCAGCGGATGCACAACTACTACACCCACCTCTACAACCGGGCCGTGTTCGAGCTGCTGGAGGCCGAACGCGGCAAGGGCGAGGCGGTGGTGTTCGCCCGCTCGGCGACCGCCGGCGGGCAGCAGTTCCCGGTGCACTGGGGCGGCGACTGTGAGTCCACGTTCACGGCGATGGCCGAGTCGCTGCGCGGCGGGCTGTCCCTGGCCGCGTCCGGCTTCGGCTACTGGAGCCACGACATCGGCGGCTTCGAGGGCACCCCGGACCCGGCGGTGTTCAAGCGGTGGATCGCCTTCGGGCTGCTCTCGTCGCACTCCCGGCTGCACGGCTCCGGCTCCTACCGGGTGCCGTGGGCCTTCGACGACGAGGCCGTCGACGTGCTGCGGCACTTCACCCGCCTCAAGCTGAGCCTCATGCCCTACCTGGCCGCGGTCGCCGAGGAGGCCCACCGCGACGGGGTGCCGATGATGCGCCCCATGGTGGTGGAGTTCCCGGACGACCCGGCCACGGCCTACCTGGACCGGCAGTACATGCTCGGCCCGGACGTCCTCGTCGCGCCCGTGATGAGCGCGGACGGGGAGGTCACCTTCTACGTGCCGGCCGGCACGTGGACCCACCTGGTGACCGGTGCGCAGCTCACCGGGCCGGCCTGGGTCACCGAGAAGCACGGGTTCGACAGCGTGCCGGTGCTGGCCCGGCCCGGCGCGGTGATCCCGTTCGGTGACCGCGCCGACCGGCCGGACTACGAGTGGGCCGACGGCGTACGGTTGCGGCTCTTCGCGCCCGCCGAGGAGCAGCGGACCCGGGTGCGGGTGCCGTCTCCCGGTGACGGGCCGGGCGCCGAGTTCGAGGTCCGCTACACCGACGGCACGGCCACCGCCGAGCTGGTGGCCGGCGCGTCGACGGGACACCACTGCGAGATCCAGGGAGTGCAGCGATGACGGCGTACGTCTTCCCGGAGGGCTTCGTCTGGGGATCGGCCACGGCCGCCTACCAGATCGAGGGGGCGGCCACCGAGGACGGCCGCGGCCGCTCCATCTGGGACACCTACAGCCACACCCCGGGTCGCACGCTCAACGGCGACACCGGCGACGTGGCCGCCGACCACTACCACCGCTGGCAGGAGGACCTGGGACACATCGCCGACCTGGGCCTGAACGCCTACCGGTTCTCGATCGCCTGGCCGCGGGTGCGGCCGGGCGGCTCGGGCGCCTTCAACCGCGCCGGCATCGACTTCTACTCGCGGCTGGTGGACGGGCTGCTGGAGCGCGGGGTCCGGCCGGTGGCCACCCTGTACCACTGGGACCTTCCGCAGGAGCTGGAGGACGCGGGCGGCTGGGCGTCGCGGGACACCGCGCTGCGCTTCGAGGAGTACGCGGCCGGCATCGTCGAGGCGCTGGGCGACCGGGTGCACACCTGGACGACGTTGAACGAGCCGTGGTGCTCGGCGTACCTGGGCTACGCCTCCGGCGTGCACGCGCCGGGGCGTACCGAACCGGCGGCGGCGCTCGCCGCCGTCCACCACCTCAACCTCGCGCACGGCCTGGCCGGCCGCGTGGTGCGGGAACTCGCCCCGGCGGCCGAGCTGTCGGTGACGCTGAACCTGCACGTCGTCCGGGCGGCGTCCGACTCGGCGGCCGACCGGGAGGCGGTGCGGCGGATCGACGCGTTGGCGAACCGCGCGTTCCTCGGGCCGATGCTGGACGGGGCGTACCCGCCCGACCTGCTCGACGACACCGCCGCCGTCAGCGACTGGTCGTTCGTCCGCGACGGCGACGAGAAGCTGGTCGCGGTGCCGCTGGACGTGCTCGGCGTCAACTACTACTCCAGCACGCTCGTGCGGGCGTGGGACGGGGTGTCGCCCCGCTCGGACGCGGACGGCCACGGCGCGTCGACGGCCACGCCGTGGGTGGCCGCCGAGGACGTCGACTTCCTGCCGCAGCCCGGCCCGCACACGGCGATGGGCTGGAACATCGACCCGGAGGCGTTCACCGAGCTGCTGCTGCGCCTGCACCGCGAGTACCCCGGCCAGCCGTTGATGATCACCGAGAACGGCGCCGCCTTCGACGACGTGGTGTCGGCCGACGGCACGATCCAGGACGACCGCCGCATCGACTACCTGCACCGGCACATCGCCGCGGTGGCCGAGGCGCGGGCGCGCGGCGCGGACGTCCGCGGGTACTTCGTC
The DNA here is from genome assembly GCF_056150165.1 of Micromonospora xinjiangensis. Lineage (NCBI taxonomy): Bacteria > Bacillati > Actinomycetota > Actinomycetes > Micromonosporales > Micromonosporaceae > Micromonospora > Micromonospora xinjiangensis. The sequence continues at coordinate 71,514 of NZ_JAXCFO010000011.1, forward strand.
TGGTCGCTGCTGGACAACTTCGAGTGGGGCTACGGCTACGACCGCCGCTTCGGGATCATCCGCGTCGACTACGACACCCAGGTCCGCACCTGGAAGCAGAGCGCCCACTGGTACCAGCGGCTCGCGGCCACCGGCCGTCTGGAGTAGACACCGCCTCCGCCCCCTGCCCGGTCAGCCGGATTGTTAGGCTGCGCGCCATGTTCTCCGGCGACGCGGATGCCGACCTGCGGCAGATGGCAGAGGATCCCGGGTTCCCGCACCGCGACGCCGCCCGGCACGCGGTGCGGTTTCGGGCCTCCGGCGACGTGGCGGCGCTGGTCGCCGTACAGGACGATCCGCACCCGTGCGGGATGACCGACGTGGTGTTCGCGCTGGCCTCGGCGAAGCGCCCCTGGCTCAACTGGGTGCCGATGCCGAGCGAGGCGATCAGCAACATCGCCAACGACGTCGGGTCTCGGCTGGCGCGCGGCGAACAACTCGAACTCACCGGCCTGGGGCTGTCGGCGCCGGAGCCGGCCAGCGCGATCACCGCGTGTCGGCGCGTCGTGGGCCCGGTCGACATCGGCATCGCCGAGTTCCCGGCCCCCGACATCCGGCAGCCCGTCCGGCCCGGCCGGTACGCGGTGTGGCGCTACGACGGCACCGAGCCGCTGCCCGCGGCGCCGCCGCCGTCGGCCGCCGCGGTCCGGCTGCTGCACGAGGTGGCGGGAGAGCCCTGGCCGTCCCCGCTCTCCGGGTACGTGAAGGCCGCGCCACTCGGCGACCTGCCGCTGGACGACCTGCTCGGGCTCCTCGCTCACCTGCCCGTCCCGCCGGACACCCCTCGCTGGCGGCACCTGGCCGCGTCGACGCCGACCTACTGGTACCGCCTCCTGCAACCGTGGGTGTGCCTCGGCATCCTGCACCACGAGAAGGACCAGCCGTGGGCGACGTCGACCCGCCGGGAGGTGCTGGTGGACCTCGCCTTCGGGGTGGAGGACTGGGTCGCGGACGCGTCACTGTTCGCGCTCGTCACCGCCGCCTACCGCGAACCGGAGCTGCGCGACGAGGTACGGCACCTCGTCCGGGCCCGGCTGGACGCGGCGGTGGCGGCGGACCGGCCGGTCACCATCGAGGCCTCCCTGGCCCAGCTGATGATCGTGACGCCGGGCTGCCGTCCGGAGGACCGGGCCCTGGCGAGCGCCGTGCTGGCGCGTGACGCCGAGCACGACGGGGATGGCGAGGAGGAACCGGCGCCGGCACCGGTCGGGAAACGCCGCTGGTGGCGCCGGGGCGGCTAGTCGGCCCTCGGCTGGGCGCTCACGCTCACCTACCGGATCATGCCTGCCAACAAGCGGTCCGGGCTGGTGGTCGACGACATCCCGTACCGGTCGCTCGGCGTGGAGCTGATCAACCCGGACGTCACCACCGCCGAGTTCACCGAGCACGTCGAGCGCGCGTGCGGTGGCGAGCGGGACGAGCGGGTGCTCGCCGCCCTGGCCGAGCTGATCCGCACCCGCTCCGCGGAGCCGATCGACGTGGCGGTCGTCTACGGCGCCGGTCACGTACCGGCGGATCGTTCGCGGGCTCGCGGACCGGCATGGATACCGTCCGAGAACCGCCGGGTGGCTCACCGTGCGGGAAGCGTAGGCCCGTGGGCGGGCCGGGTCTCAGTCGAACACCTCGGCGGCCCAGGCGACGAGCAGGTCCAGCACGGGGCGGCGGCCGGCCATGATGGCGGCCTCGTCGCGCCGGTCGTACGTCTGCCCGGTCGGCCCGCCGAGCCGGCTGAGCATGAGCGGCGCCAGCCAGACGTACTTGGCGACGCCGGTGAGCCGCACGGCGCGGGTGACGGTGGCCCGGTCGACGCGGCCGTCCAGGCCGGCCCGGTAGCGCGCGACCACGACGGCCGCGACCTCGTCGAGCAGCGCCACGTCGACCAGTCCGTCGAAGAACGTGTCCAGCACCAGGTTCGACGCGTCCTCGCCCACCGGGCCGGGGCCGACGCCGGACCAGTCGAGCAGCACCGGCCCGGTCTCGGTGAAGACGAGGTTCATGGGCCAGCAGTCGTGGTGGCACAGGGTCCGGGGCAGCTCGTCGGTGACGGCCACGATCTCGTGCCGGCGCTCCCAGATCCGCCGCAGGGCCGCCCGCAGCCGCTCCGGCCAGGCGGACTCGGCGACCGGGTGGTCCCAGGGCACCGGCCCGGGCACCGGTCGGCTCAGCGTGTAGTCGCGCAGCCAGTCGCGGGCCAGCCAGTCGGGTGCCGGACCACCACCGGGCCAGATCCCGCTGGCCGGTGCGCCGAGCCAGCGGGCGTGGCCGGCGCCCAGCCGTTCCGCCACGGTGCCGAGGTCCGCCGGTGAGCAGGCGGTGCCCGGCCGACCCGAGGCCTGCGCCAGCCAGAGCGCGACAGTCCCGTCGGGACGCTCGTCGACCGCCAGCATCTCGGGAGCGGGCAGCCCGGGGTACGCCGTGGCGGCGAGGCCACCGCGGTACGCCTCGACCTCACGCCGCCAGTAGTTCCAGTGGCCCGGGTCGTCGCTGCCCGCCCAGTGTCCCGGGCCGGGTCGCCCGGGCGGCGCGAGCAGCTTCAGCACCACCGGGCGACCGTCGCGGTGGGTGCGCCAGATCCCGCCGGTCACCCCGTTCAGCGTGTTGTGGGTCAGCGCCTCGGCCGGCACGTCGGCGGGCAGAAGGTCGGTGGGGGGCCGGGTCACGGCCTGGCCCAGGGCCGCCGGCCGGTCGCGTCGGCCGGAACGGGATCGAGGCGGCGGGCCAGCCGGCGGGAGAGCGTCCGGGTGGCCTCCGCCGTCGCCCCGTACGCCGCCACCGGCGCCACCGTCGCCAGCGCGGCGATCACGCCGGCCAGGCCGGCACCGCTCGGCGTGACGTCGGTCGTGAGGGCGGCCACCCCGGCGGCGAGCGCGGCGAGGAGCATCGCGGTGCCACCACCGACCAGGGCCCCCAGGAACCGCCCCCGGCGGCGCCGGGTCGACTCGCCGAGCAGAACCGCGGGGAGCACCAGCAGCGGCACCACCACGACGCCGAGCACGGCGGCGAGCAGGACCAGCAGCGGCCCGGTGAGCGGGCCACCGGCGTCGGCACCGGTGATCAGTGCGTACGCCAGCAGGGCGAGATAGCCGAGCAGCCCTTCGAACGTGAACACCAGCCAGGCGACCAGCGCCCCGGCCAGGTGTCGAGCGATCGCTGCCACGTGCACCCCCGTGCCCCGACGCGTCCGGTCGCGTCGGCCGGTCGACGCTATCGCACCGGCAGCGGGCGGTGGGGGGCGGTGACGCGTCGACCAGCCGTGTCCCACCGGATCCTAGGCGGAGGCCGACGTCGCGGCCGGAGGGACGGCGTTGCCGGCGCCGAAGACGCTCTCCGGGTCGTACGTCGCCTTGATCCGACGCAGCGCCGCCCAGTTCTCCGCGGTGAACGCCGACGCGGTCCGGGACGGGTCGTACAGGAAGTTGAGGAAGCTGCTGCCGAGGCCGCCGCGGCGCAGCGCCGCCGCGGTCCGCGCCGACGGCACCGAGTCGAGGATGACCGACAGCGGGGCGTCCCGGTGCGCGGCCGCTCCGCTGTCGCGGGCGATGCGGCCGCCCCAGTGGCGGATCTCGACGGTCGCGTCCGCCTCGGCGACCAGCGCCGCGACCAGGTCGTCGTCGATCGTGCGGACCTGGTCGAACGTACGGGCGTAGGTGCCGCCCATCGCCGCGTCCGCGTAGTCGACGACCCGCATGCCGTCGGTGACGACCGGCCCCGCCACCTTCCACAACGGCTCCAGCAGCGCCCGGCCGCGGTCGGCGTCACCGGCGTACATGGCCTTCACGACGAGCGAGCCGTCGCGGGTGAGCAGCAGCGCGGTGCTGAGCGCGTCCGGCGCCCGGTCGATCCACTGCCGGTAGAACGCGATCGTCTCAGCGGCCCGGTCGCGACCGAATGTGACCGCGCCGGCGTACACCCGGGAGACCGGGTAGAGGCGGAACTCCAGTGCCGTGACCACCCCGTACGAGCCCCCGCCGCCGCGCAGCGCCCAGAACAGGTCGGCGTTCCGGTCGGCGCTGGCCGTCCTGACCGTGCCGTCGGCCGTGACGACCTGCGCGCGCAGCACACTGTCGGCGGCGAGACCGTGGCGGCGGGCCAGCCAGCCCAGGCCGCCGCCGAGCGTGTAACCGGTCACGCCGACGTCCGGCGAGGAACCTGAGAGTGCGGCCAGCCCGAACGGTGCGGCGGCCCGCAGCACGTCACCCCAGCGGGCGCCGGGCCCGACGCGGGCGACCCGACGGTCCGGGTCGACGAGGACGGACGTCATCGCGCCGGTGTGCAGCAGCAGCGCGCCGTCGTGCGCCACGTGGGTGCCGTGGCCGGTGGCCTGCACGGCGAACGGCAGCGCGTGGTGACGGGCGGCCAGCACCGCCTCGCGTACGTCCGCCGTGCCGGCGGCCCGGACCACGACGGCGGGCCGCGGGTCGAGTGCCGGGTTGAGGGGCTTGCGGTGCTCGTCGTAGCCCTGGTCGCCGGGCAGGAGGACCGGGCCGGTGGTGCGCAGTGTCTGTCGAATCGTCATGCCCGTTCAGACCGGCGGGCGGTGCGGAACTCATCGGTCGGCGGGGCGATGAGTTCCGCGGCTCCGGCTGGTCCTACCCAGGTGGCGGACACCGCGATCTCGTTTCCGGTCGGCCCGACGGTGACCCGGGCGGACATCCCCGCGCTGTGCGCGGACCTCGCCGGGCTGGTGCGCGGCCGCCGGCCCGGCGTCGTCACCTGCGAGGTCGCGGGTGTCGCCCGGCCGGACATGGTGACCGTCGAGGCCCTGGCGCGGCTGCGGGTGACCGCACGGCGCCACGGCTGGCGGCTGGTCGTCCACGGCGCCGGCCCGGCGCTGCGGCAGCTCGTGGGCCTGCTCGGCCTCGCCGACGTGTTACCCGAGCCGGGCCGGCAACCCGAAGAGGGGGAACAGGCGCTCGGTGTCGAGGAAGTTGCTGACCGCGGTGATCCGGCCGCCTGAGAGCCGCAGCACGATCAACGCCCACGGTTCGTGGCCCGAGCCGGTGAGGCTCGGCCGGTACTGCGCGAACGCCGGCATGCCGTTGGCGACCACCGGCAGCAGCCGGGAGCCACGGCAACCGCTGCCCGTGCCGGACATCCACGCCACGATGTCGTCGTGGCCGCGCAGCCACAGCGGCAGCGGAGGCATCGACAGCGTGACGTCCTCGTGCAGCAGCGTCGTGAGCGCGTCGAGGTCGTACGCCTCGAAGGCCGTCACGTAGCGCGCGAGCAGCGCCTTCTGCTCCTCGTCCATCGGCTTGTACGCGTCGGCGCGGGTGTCGGCGGCCGCGAGCGTGACCCTGGCCCGCTGGAGGGCGCTGTTGACGCTCGCCACCGAGGTGTCGAGCAGATCGGCGACCTCCTGCGCCGACCAGGCCAGCACCTCGCGCAGGATGAGCACGGCACGCTGCCGCGGCGGCAGGTGCTGCAACGCCGCGACGAACGCCAGCCGGACGGACTCGCGCTCGGCGACGACCTCGGCGGGGTCGCTGCGCTCGGGCAGCACCCGGCTGTCGGGCGCGGGGCCGACCCAGATCTCCTCGGGGCGCGGCTCGCCCGGGTCGGTGGCGTGGCCGGATCCGGCCGGGCCGAGATCCATGGGCAGGACCCGCCGCTGGGCGCTGGAGAGCATGGTGAGGCACACGTTGGTGGCGATCCGGTAGAGCCAGGACCGCAGCGCCGAACGCCCTTCGAACCGGTCGAAGCCGCGCCAGGCCCGCACGAAGGTGTCCTGCACGGCGTCCTCGGCCTCGAAGACGGAGCCGAGCATCCGGTAGCAGTAGCCGGTCAGCTCCGAGCGGTACGCCTCGAGCTGGTCCTCGATGGGGGCACTGGTCGCCACGTCGCTCACCCCGACCACGGTAGTCGAGCGTCCCTGCCCACGGGGACCCTCACCGCGCCCGGCCGAGCGTGTCGCGGCTGTCCGGGGACGAAATTCGTGCCGCCGGCGGCGATGAGTTCGCGGGGCCGGCCCGGTCAGTACCGGTGTCAGCTCAACGAGAGACCACGAGGAGCACGCCATGACCACCACGGAGCGGACCACCGGCCCGGGCAAGTACGCCGACGTCAACGGCATCAACCTCTACTACGAGACGCACGGCAGCGGGCGCCCGCTGGTGCTGCTGCACGGCGGCCTCGGCTCGGGTGAGATGTTCGCGCCGATCCTTCCCGCCCTTGCCGACCACCACCAGGTGATCCTGGTCGACCTGCAGGGGCACGGCCGCACGGCGGACATCGACCGGCCGATCGCCGTGACGTCGATGGCCGACGACATCGCCGCGCTCATCGAGCACCTCGGCCTGCAGCAGCCGGACCTCGTCGGCTTCTCCCTCGGCGGTGGGGTCGCCCTGCAGGTGGCGATCCGGCACCCGCACCTCGTGGGCCGCCTCGTCACCGCGTCGGCGCACATCCGTCGCGACGCCATCTACCCCGAGATCCTCGCGCAGCAGGGCCAGGTGGGCGCCGCGGCCGCGGAGTTCATGAAGGACACCCCGATGTACGAGCTGTACCAGCGGGTCGCGCCGCGCCCCGAGGACTTCCCCCGGCTGCTGGACAAGATCGGTGCGGCGATGGCGGAGGACTACGACTACACCGAGGAGGTCCGTGGGCTCCAGGTGCCGACGCTGATCGTCGCCGCCGACGCCGACATGGCGCCCCCGAGCCACTACGTGGAGGTCTTCAAGCTGCTCGACGGCGGTCTGCGCGATGGCGGCTGGGCCGGCGAGAGCCGGCCGAAGGGCGGGCACGCCCTGGCCATCCTGCCGGGGCTGACGCACTACGACATCGCCGACTCCCCGCTGCTCGCCGCGGTCACGCTCGCCTTCCTCGACAAGCGGAGCTGAGCCACCCGTGACGCACCTGCTCCGCCCGTCGGGCGGGGCGGGTGCGTCGCCGTTCAGACGCCGACGCGTTGGGGTGGGACGGTCAGGCCGTAGAGCGCCATCAGCTCCGGGGTGTCGACCCGACTGCCGTCGGCCACCGAGTCGCAGGCGATGTCGACGATCTGGTCCTTGTGCGCCAGCAGGTACGGTCGCGCGCCCACGTCGGCGCTGGCGAGGGTCGCGATGCCGGCCCAGTGCCGGCGGCCGAAGAGCATCGGGTAACCGCGCAGCCCGTCGTAGGTGGCGCAGACCAGCACGTCCGGGTACGGCAGCGCGGCCACCCGGCGGACGGCGGCGGGCGTGAGGCCCGGCATGTCGACCGGGACGACCACGACCGCCTCGATCCGGTCGTCGTCGAGCGCGGCCAGGCCGGCGCGGATGGAGGAGCCGACGCCGGTCCCCCACGCCCGGTTGACCACGACCGTGGCCCCGGTGAGGTCGGCCGTCTCCCGCACCTGGTCGGCCGCCGCGCCCAGCACCACCACGATCCGCTCGCAGCCCGCCTCGGTCATCGTGTCGATCATCCGGTTCACCAGGGGTCGCTCCCCCTGGTGCAGCAGCGCCTCGGGACCCCCGATCCGGCGTCCCCCGCCCGCGGCGATGATCATTCCTGCGATCCGGTTCAGCTGCGGCCCCCTCCACCGTGGAGCGGGCCGCGGCCCGAGGGCCCGACCCGCTCCGTCGTACGGACATCGGGAGCAACGAGGGCGAGCCGAGCGGGGTAGCGGGGCGAAAAGGAAAAAGAGTGCAACCGTTATGCACCGCACCGGTCACCTCCGCGTGGGCGGTCAGGACAGCACGCGCGCGTCCCCGGCTCGTCTCCCGTGGTGTCGTCCCCGCCCGGCGGCGGGGTGGCGGGGTGGCGGGGTGGCGGGGTGGCGGGGTGGCGGGGTGGCGGGGTGGCGGCGGCGAAGCCTAGGTCAGGTCGACGGACGCCGCGCCGACGACGGCTCCGTGCCCGTCGTGCTGGACGTAGCCGACGACCGAGGCCTCTCGGGGATCCAGGTCGGACGGCGCCGCCAGCTCCACCCGCCCGTGCTCGGCGTCCACACCCGTGGACGTGAAGGCACGCACCACGTTGTCCTGCCGCAGCGTCCGCCCGGCGTTCTCGCCCCCGGTGACCTCGCTCTCCAGCCCTCGTTCCACGAGCGCGAGGTTCAGCACCGCCCGCTCCGGCGCCCGGCCGACCCGGTAGTCCACCACCACTCTCCCGTCGCCGGAACCCTCGGCGGACAGTGCGACCGGCGTGGTGGTCACCTGCGTGAGGGCGGACGCGATCGCGGCCCCCGCCCGCCGTCGGTCGGACCCGACGAACTCGACCGCGCCGTTCACGACCATCTGCGGGGTGTACAACCCCTTGGCGCCGAGGGCGCGCGCGTACGCCTGCTGCCGCGCCGAGTACGCCGCGTCGCCGAACGGGTCCGGCCAGCCCAGGTAGTCCCAGTAGTCGACATGGAATCCGAGGACGAAGACCGGCAGCCCCCGCGCCCGGGCGTCCCGCTCGATCTCGCTGAGCAACTCCTCCGCCGGAGGGCAGCTCTCGCACCCCTGGGAGGTGAACAGCTCGACGACGGCGAAGCCGTCCGACCCGGCACGGCTGGGGTCGGTCACGTGCGCCCCTCCTCCGTCGGTCCCCGCTGGCGGCCCCTCCGATTCCCGTTCCGGCCGCGACCATGCCCCGTCGATCGTGAGGTTCGCGGCGGGTGCCATCGTCGAGGCCGCCACAAAGCTCATGATCCACCGGGTAGCGGGGAGCGACGTGGGAATACCCGCCCGACCCCGCCCGACCTCTGCGGCGACGGGGTGGCCGTACGGGGCGGAAGGGAGTGGGGGGCGGATGAGCACCATGCAGGCGGTGAGGGCTCACCGCAGGGGCGGCCCGGAGCAACTCGTCCTGGAAGAGGCACCCCGCCCCGAGCCGGGGCCCGGCGAGGTGCTGGTCGCCGTGAAGGGCGCCTCCATGACACCCCACGAACTGACCTGGTCGGCGACCTGGACGCACACCCAGGACGGGTCGGGCCCGGAACGCACCCCGATCATCCCGTCGCACGAGTTCTCGGGCGTCGTGGCGGCGTGCGGCGCCGGCGTGGAGAGCCCCGGCGTCGGAGAGGCCGTCTACGGCCTGATCCCCTTCACCCGCGACGGCGCGGCCGCCGAGTACGTCACCGTGCCCGCCGCCGTCGTGGCGGCCAAACCCGTCACCCTCGACCACGACCAGGCCGCGACGCTGCCCCTGGCCGCGCTGACCGCCTGGCAGGCGCTCGTGGACCACGCGGGTCTCCAGGCCGGGCAGCACGTGCTGGTGCAGGGCGGCGCCGGCGGCGTGGGGTCGTACGTCGTGCAACTCGCCGCCGGCCTCGGCGCCCGGGTGAGCGCCACGGCCGCCGCCGCCGACCTCGACTTCGTCCGGGACCTGGGCGCCGAGCAGGTGATCGACTACGCGCGCGACCGGTTCGAGGAGCACGTCCACGACGTGGACGTCGTCGTCGACCTCGTCGGCGGGTCCACGCAGTCGCGGTCCTGGTCGGTCCTGAAGCCCGGGGGCATCCTGGTCGGCATCGCCGCCCCTCCCGACCAGGAGGAGGCGGCCCGGCACGGGGTCCGCGGCGTCTTCTTCGTCGTCGAGCCCGACGCGAACGCGTTGCGGTCCATCGCCGAACTGGTCGACGAGGGCCGGCTGCGCCCGGCGGTGGACCGCGTGCTGCCGCTGGCCGAGACGCGCGCCGGTTACGAGGCGCTGGAGACGAGCAAGCGTCGCGGCAAGATCGTCATCCACGTGGCCGACTAGCCACACCACCCGCTCCCCGCCGCGCTCCCCGCGGGCCCCCGCGGCGCTCCGCGCGAGGCGCGAACCCCGTTCACGGTCGATCATGCAGTTGTGGTCATTGACAAGAGGTGCAGAAGCTCGGATTCCAGGCGCCGCAACTGCATGATCGACGAGGCTCTGCGGGCCGGCGGCTGGGCTCGGGGCGGGCTGGGCTCGGGGCGGGCTGGCGCCGGCGGTGCTGGTGGCGGTGGGTGCCGTCAGGCGGCGTCGGCGTAACAGTCGACGACGGAGAGGTCGAGCGGGAAGCGGACCGGGGTGTCGCCGAACAGCAGCGCGGACGCCCGCTCGCCGGAGCGCGTGACGGCCGCCGCCACCGCCTCGGCCTCCTCGGCCGGGGCGTGCACGATCACCTCGTCGTGCTGGAAGAAGACCAGCTCGGCGGCGGTGCCGGCCAGCTCGCCGCGCAGGGTGGCCAGCAGCGTCGACGCCCACTCCGCCGCGGTCGCCTGGATGACGAAGTTGCGGGTGAACCGGCCCCGGGATCGGGCCGCCCTCGCCCGCGAGCTCTGCGGATCGGCCGCGCCGTCGGGGTCGGGGGCGCCGTCGCCCGGGTCGACGAACCCGAGCGAGCCGGGCGGGCACGTCCGCCCCAGCCAGGAGCGGACCAGGCCGCCCGCCTCGCCGGTGCGCGCCGCCGCCTCGACGTAGCCGAAGGCGGTCGGGTAGCTGCGCTTGAGCACCGCCAGCGCGGGAACGGCCGCACCGCCGGTCTGGCCGTACATCGCGCCGAGCAGCGCGACCTTGGCCCGCGCCCGGTCACCGCCGAACGCGTCCTGCGCCAGGGCCGCGTAGAGGTCGCCGGCACCGCCGGCCGCCGCCAACCGGGCGTCGCCGGAGACGGCCGCGAGCACCCGGGGCTCCAACTGGCCCGCGTCGGCGACCACGAGACGCCAGCCGGGATCGGCCACCACGGCCCGCCGGATCACCTTGGGGATCTGCAACGCGCCACCGCCGCGCGTCGCCCACCGGCCGGAGACCACCCCGCCGGGCACGTACTCCGGCTGGAACCGGCCGTCGCGCACCCACTGGTCGCGCCACGCCCAGCCGTGCGCCGTCCAGATCCGGTAGAGCTCCTTGTATTCCAGGACCAGCGGCACGGCCGGATGATCCACCCCGCGCAGCACCCAGGCCCGCGTGTTGGGCAGGTCGACCCCGGCCCGGGCGAACGCGCGCAGCAGCTCCGCCGGGGAGTCGGCGTGCAACTGGCGTACGCCGAACGCGTCGGCGATCCGGGCCGCCAACTCCGCCAGCCGGCGGGGCGGGCCACCGACCGGGGACGGCTCGCCGAGCAGCTCGGCGAGGATCTCGTCGTGCACGTCGGCGCGCCAGGGCAGACCGGCGGCCCCCATCTCGGCGGCGATCAACGCGCCGGCGGACTCCGCGGCGACCAGCAGCCGGAACCGGCCGGGGTGGGCGGTGGCGGAGACGCGGGCGAGCTGGTCGGCGTACACCCGGACGAGCGCGTCGATGCCCGGGCCCGGCGCTCCGGACGGGGTGTCGAAGAGCGCGTCCTGGCCGAGGCCGGGCGGCGCGGGCTGGCGCGGCGGCGGATCGGGCGGCACCGGCGCGCCGGTCAGCCGGGCCCACGCGGCGGCGAGCGAGCGGGGCTCGCCCCAGCGCCCGGCGTGACCGAGCAGCAGCGCTTCGGTCAGCTCGACGTCGTGGCACCGGTCGACCCGGACCTTGGCGCGCAGGAGACCCGGGTAGACGGCCGCGCCGGAGGCCCAGACCCAGCGCGGGTGGTCGGCGCGCTCGCGGGCGGCCACCGCGGCGGCGAGGTCGGCCACCGGCTCCGGCGGGCCGGTGGGGCGGCCGGCGGCGTCGAGCGGTTGCAGCACGCCGCCGCTGCCGCCCTCGCTCGCCACCACCGCCACCAGCACGGACGCGATTCTGCCTCGCCCCTGCGACACTCCTCGCACCGCCGGCAGCGACGGCCCGACCGCACGGCCGCAGGAGGGCGGAGAAGGTGGCCATCCCCCGTGGAAGGCCACCCTCTCCTGTCGGTGCGCCGGAGCCGGCGCGTGCGCCCGGGGGCGGCTACTTCACCGCGCCGGAGGTGAGGCCGGACTGGATCTGCCGCTGGAAGATCGCGTACACGATGATCATCGGCAGGATGGAGAGCGTCAGCGCGGCGAAGAGCGCCGCCCAGTCCGCCTCGTAGCCGGCCGAGGTGGAGATGCTCGCGATGCCCTGGGTGAGCACCCACTTGTTCTCCGCCCCCTGCCCCTGCATGAGGGCCACCGGCAGCAGGTACTGGTTCCACTGGCCGATGATGTTGAAGATCGCGATGCTCACCAGGCCGGGGCGGGCCATCGGCACCATGATCTGGAAGAACAGCCGGGTGTGCGAGGCGCCGTCGATCATCGCGGCCTCGGCCACCGAGTGCGGCAGCGTCTTGAAGAAGGCGGCGAGGAAGAACACGGTGAACGGCAGCGAGTACGCGATGTAGACCAGGATCAACCCGGTGTACGTGTTGAGCAGCCCCAGGTTGTTGACGATAAGGAAGAGCGGCACCAGGGCGAGGAAGACCGGGAACGCCAGCCCCGAGACGAACAGGTAGTAGACCACCCGGTTGCCGGGGAAGGGGTACCGCGCCAGCACGTACGCCGCCATCGCGCCGAAGAGCATGGTGCCGGCGGTGCTCAGCGACACCACGAAGACGCTGTTGAGGAAGTAGCGCCCGACGTTTGCCTCGCTCCACGCCCGCGCGTAGCTGCCGAAGCTGAACTCGTCCGGCAGGGCGAACGGGCTGCCGAGGAAGATCTCGGTGTTGCTCTTGAACGAGGCGAGGATGGTCCAGAGCAGCGGCGCGATCACCAGGAGCGCCCAGACCGCCAGGGCGATGTGCCCGAGACCGCTGAGCAGACCGACCTCCCGCCGCCGCCCGAGGGGCGACCCGGCCCTGCCGGTGCCGGCCTTTCCGGTGCCGGCCGGGGCGACCGGTGCGCTCGGTGCGATTTCTGTGGTCATCTTCGGACCCCGCCTTACAGTTCGATCGTGTCACGCCGGCTGACGCGCAGGGTGAGCGCCGCGAACGTGATCGTCAGGAAGAACAGCGCCACGCCCATCGCCGAGGCGTAGCCGAACTGGGAGTAGCTGAACGCGTTGCGGTAGATCTCCATACCGAGGACGGTGGTGGCGCCGTCCGGGCCACCCTGGTCGATGGAGAGCACCTGCACGATCGCGAACGCGTCGAAGGCCGCGATACCGAGGTAGACCCAGGCCACCTGGAGGGTGTCCCAGAGCAGCGGCAGGGTCACCTTGAAGAACATGGCCGCCCGCCCGGCGCCGTCGATGGTCGCCGCCTCGTAGATGTCCTTCGGGACCGACGCCATGCCGGCGGAGAAGAGCACCACGTAGAAGCCGACCGCCTGCCAGACGAGCACGCCGATGATCGACCACAGCGCGATCTTCGGGTTGGCCATGAACAGCACCGGGTCCACTCCGAACAGACCCAGCGCCCCGTTGAGCAGACCGCTGTCGTCCGGGGCGTACACCCGGCTGAAGATCACGCCGACGATGACCACGGCCAGGACCTGGGGGAAGAAGAACACCACCCGGTAGAACTTCGACCCCCAGACCCCGGTCATGACGCCACCGCGGCTCCCTCCGCCCACATTGAGCATGAAGGCGAAGAAGAGCGCGATGGCGATGGTGAGCAGCGGCATGGCCAGCAGCAGGAGACCGTGGTGTCGGACGGCCTTCCAGAAGATGTCGTCGGACAGCAGCCGCTCGAAGTTCTCCAGACCGATGAACTTCGGGTTGGCACTCACCCCCCGCCAGTTGGTGGTGGCGAGATAGAACGCCTGGGCGTACGGCCCGATGACGAAGGTCACGTAGATCGCGACCGGGATCGCCAGGAAGCCGACGATGAACGGGTACCTGCCGTGCCGCATGGTTGTCGTCTCCGCTCGTTTCCTACCGGCGACTCAGCGCTTGAACTTCTCGATCGAGGAGTCCTTCTTCACCGCGTCGGCGGCCTTCTGCATCCGCTCGCAGAACTTGTCGGCGGTGCCACCGTTGAACATCAGCTCGTTGGTGGCGGCGCGGGCCTCGTCGTCGAGCTTCTTGTACCAGGTGTCGAAGCGGTAGGCGAAGTAGTCGCTGCCCGCCGCCGAGAGCATCTTGTTGCCGCTGGTGAGACCGGGCGAGATCTCCAGGCCGTCGACCGCGCCCTTGACCACGGTAAGCACCTTGGTCAGCTCGGTGAAGCCCTTGGCGCCCTCCTTCGAGAGCATGTGCCGCAGGTACTCCATGCCGCCGCGCGGGTTCTTGCCCTTCGAGGCGACGAAGTACATCTCGCCGGCCGCCGCGTAGATGGCGGTCTGCGGCAGCTTGTCGGACGCGGTCACGCTCGGCGTCGGCATGACGGCGTACTTGAAGCCGGGCGGGGTGTCCTTCGCCTGCTCGTTCTCCAGCCAGGAGCCGCTCGGGTAGAACGCCACCTTGCCCTGGTTCTGCTGGAGCTGGACCTCGGTGTGCTTGAGGCCCAGGTGCGCCTTGTTGCCGTACTTGGCGCCGATCTCGGCCCAGGCCGCCGCCGCCTGCTTGACCGGCTCCGCCTGCCAGGCGCCGTCCTCCAGGTTGTCGATGTTCTTCAGCACGTCCGGGCCACCGATCTTGGCGGCGCTGGTCAGGATGACCAGGTACTGGTAGTACGCGGCGTTCGCCCCGGCGTACGAGTAGGGGGTGATGCCGGCCGCCTTGATCTTGTCGCAGACCGCGGTGAACTCGGCCCACGTCTTCGGCACGGCCCAACCGTTCTTCTCGAACAGCGCCGAGTCGTACCAGAGACCGAAGACGGTGAAGGCGTAGTTCAACACGTACGGCTTGCCGTTGAACGTGCCCTGCTCCACCGTGCCGGGGATGAGGGTGTCCTTGACCTTCGTGTTCGCGTCGTCCAGCGACGGGGCGTCGAACAGCTCGGTGAGGTCCTGCACCTGGCCGGCCTGCACCAGCGCGCCCTGGTCCATCAGCTTCGAGCCGGCGTTGTTGACCATGTCCGGCGGGGTGTTGCTGGTGAACCGCGGCTGCAGGACGGTGGCGACCTCCTCCGTCTGGGAGAACTTCACCTCCGCCTTCGGGAACTTCTTCTTGTACGACGGGATGTGCACGTCGGTGGCGTACTTGGTGCCGAGGCCACCGTTGAAGATGACCACCTCCAGCGCCGCGTCGTCCTTGACGCCCAGCGGGTTGTCGGCGGACTTCTCGCCGGCCGCCTGCTCGGTCGGCTCGTCGTCTCCGCCGGCCACGCAGGCGCTCAGCAGTCCGGCGGCGGGGGTCGCCAGCAGGCCCGCCGCGGCGGCCCGGCGCAGCACGGTCCGGCGGCTCAGCTCGGCCGGGTTCTCGGGGGTAACGGACATCGTCGTCTCTCCTTGTCGGATTCGAGTCACGCGGTGCGCCGGAGGCGCCCGGCGTACCGCGTCTCGAGGGCGAGGTTGTGCGCGTCCCCGCCGGGGACGTTGGCGGAGAGGTAGATAGGGGGTACCTCCCCGGCCTGGTGGAACCGTCGTACGACCTCCGCGGTCAGCAGCTGCGCCAGCAGCGCGGTGGTGACCGAGGAGACCGCACAGACCGCGCCGCCGCCCTCGAGCGGCAGCAGTGCGTCGCCGTACGGCGCGCCGTTGTCCAGCACGACGTCGGCGAGGTCGGCGAGCCGCTGGCCGGACGGGTGCCGAGGGGCGACCCGCGCCGTGTGCTCGACCGAGGTGACCGCGATCAACGGGTGACCGCGCCCGGTGACCAGCGCCGCCAGCTCGACGACCGAGCCGTTGATGCCGGACTGGGACGCCACCACGAACACGTCCCGCGGCTGGGGTGCCGCGAGCGCGTAGATCTGGTGGGCGATGGAGGGGTCGCGTTCCAGCTTCGGGTCGGCGAGCACGTCGCGCGGCGCGTCGCCGTGCAGCACCAGGTCGCGGACCGAGAGCCGGTTGGTCGGGACCAGCCCGCCGGCCCGGGCGACCAGCTCGGCGGCGAACGCCTCGGAGTGCCCGGCGCCGAACGTCTGGAGCACCCCGCCGGCGCGCAGGCTCGCGGCGACCAGGTCGGCCGCCCGGTCGAGCGCGTCCGCCTGGGTGTCGACCAGCTGGTCGAGCACCGGCCGGACGGCCTCCGCGTACCGCTGGGCACTGATCATGAGACGGCTCCCCTCGCGGCCTTGTGCCCGTCGACGGCCTGGGCGGTACGGCGGAACGCCGCGTGGGCGCGGTCGTGGGTCCGCTGCGCCACGGCGATGTAGAGCAGGTCGAGCACGACCAGCTGCGGGTGGCGGGCGCTGAGCGCGTCCGGCCGGAACGTGGTCGCCTGGCTGGCGGTGACCAGCACGATGTCGGCCAGCTCGGCCAGCGGTGACCGGGGGAAGCCGGTCAGGGCCACGGTGGTGGCGCCCCGGCTGCCCGCCTCGGCGAGCGTCTCGATGGTCTCCCGGGTCTGGCCGGTGTGGGAGATGCCGAGCGCCACGTCGCCGGGGCGCAGCAGCGCGGCGCTGGCCAGGCCCTCGTGCACGTCGTTCCACGCCCAGGCGGCGACGCCGATGCGGTGCAGGCTGAACTGCATCTCCTCACCGACCAGCGCGCTGCCGCTGGCGCCGAAGATGTTCACCCGGGACGCCCCGGCGATCGCCACCGCGGCCCGCTCCACCTCGGCGAGGTCGAGCAGCGCGGCGGTGTCGTGCATGGCCCGGGTGTCGGCGGCGATGATCTGGTCGAGCACCCGGGTGAGCGGGTCGCTCGGCTGGATCTCGCGTCCGATGTCGACGGTCCAGCCAGCCGACCGGGCCCGCCCGGTCTCCGCGGCGATGCCGAGCCGGAGATCGGCGTAGCCCTCGAACCCCATGGCGCGGCAGAATCGGGTCACGGTGGCGGGTGAGGTGCCGCTCCGCTCGGCCAGCTCGACGATCGTGGACCGGGCGGCGGCCTCGGGGTCGCTCAGCACGTGTTCGGCGACCCGGCGCAGCGCCCCGGTGAGCTCGTCGAGGCCGCTGCGGACCCGGGCGAGCACGCCGGTGGAGGCGGCGCCGAGGGCGCCCCTACGGTCGAACCCGTCGGCGTCGACCACCGCGGTCCCCGCGGAGGTGTCCACCTCGTGATCAACCATGGGACGCCTTTCCGAAAAGACTGTTAACTGTTAGTGGTAAAAGTTCTTACTGAAGGGGCCCCTGTGTCAACGGGGATGGGCGAAGTTTTCAAACTGTTACCTGGGGCACACCCGCCGACCGGCCGCTACCCTTGCCCGGCATCGCCGGGACGACCAGCATGAATGCGACGTCGATCAAGGAGGGCTCGCGCATGTCCGGCACCGTCGTGGTGGGCCTCGACGTCGGTGGCACGTCCACCCGGGCGACCGCCCTGACCCTGGACGGTGAACGACTCGGCACGGGCCGGGCCGGCGGCGGCAACCCGACGAGCCACGGCGCCGAACGGGCCGCCCACGAGCTGCTGACCGCCCTGCGCGGTGCGCTCGCCGGCGTCGACCCGGCCCGGGTGCGCGCCGGCACGATCGGGCTGGCCGGGGCCGGCCGGCTGCTCGCCGACCCGGCCGGGCGGGCGGCGTTCGACCGGGCCTGGCGCGACGCCGGCCTGCGCTGCCCGTACACCGTGCACGGGGACGCCCTCGTCGCGTACGCCTCCGGCACCGCCCAGCCGGACGGCACCGTGCTCATCGCCGGCACGGGCGCCATCGCCGCCGAGGTACGCGACCTGCGGCTCGGCCGCGTCGCCGACGGGCACGGCTGGCTGCTCGGCGACGCCGGCTCCGGCTTCTGGCTGGGCCGGGAGGCCGTCCGCCGGCTGCTCGCCGACCTCGACTCCGGCCGGGCGCCGGACGCCCTGGGCCGCCGGTTGCTCACCGACCTGCTCGGCAGCGCCGAGGTGGCGGCCCACCCCCGGGACACCGTCGACACGCTGGTCCAGGCGGTCACCCGGCGCCCCCCGGTCGAGCTGGCCGCGCTCGCCCCACACGTGGTGGCCGCCGCCGTGGCCGGGGAGCCCGTGGGCGTCGCGCTGGTCGCCGAGGCCGCGGGTCACCTGGTGGCGAGCGCGAGCCGGATCCGGCCGCCGGGGACGGTCACCCCGCTCGTGCTCGGCGGCGGGCTGCTGACCGGGGACACCCCGCTCGCCGCCGCGGTGCGCGCGGAGGCGTCCCGGCGCTGGCCGGACGCGATCCTGTGCTCCGCCGGAGACGGTGCGGCCGCCGCCGCCTGGCTCGCCGCCCTGGAGCTGCCCGAGGTGGACGACCCGGTGGCCCTGCACACCCGACTGCTCAACCCCCCGACCTGACCAACCGTCCACCCCCGCTCCCTCCCCTCACCCGCTCGCGCCGACCGAAGCGGCGACCGCGAGCCCGACCCCGCCGCGACCAAGGGCTTCGCGTCGATCTGGTGCCCGCACGTGACGCGAACCTGTTGATCACCGGCGGGGCTGGGTTGGGTTACGGCGGGGGTGGGGAGGTGAGGGTTTCAGCCAGGCGGGAGAGCACGTGGGAGCGCCAGCCCCCGCCGAGCAGGTCGCGGGTGCGTGCCTGCACCGGGTCGTCCGGGTCGAAGCCGGCGTGCTCCAGGAACAGGCGGGTGCCCCTCCCCTCGGCGACCAGCCGCCAGGTCACCACCGTGTCCAGCCGCCCGCCCCGCCAGCTCCACCGCAGCAGGCGCGGCGGGTCGAGGTCGAGCACCTCGCAGTGCACCGTCCCGTCGAAGTCCTGCCCGGGGCGCGGGTCGGTGCGGAAGGTGAACCGGTGGCCGACCACCGGGACGAAGTCGTTCGGCATGAGCCAGCGGGCCAGCAGATCAGAATCGGTCAGCGCCCGCCAGACCTTGGCCGGCGGCTGGGGGAGGTACTGGTCCACGGCCACGGTGGTCGGGTCACTCATCGGGCAGGTCCTCCAGCACGTCGCGCAGCTCGGCGAGGCGGCCACGCCAGAACCGCTCGTACGGGCTGAGCCAGTCGGCGACCTGCCGCAGCGGCTCGGGACGGATCGAGTAGAGCCGCTGCCGGCCGGCCGGGCGCTCGACCACCAGACCGGCGTCCTTGAGCACCCGCAGGTGCTCGGAGAGGCTCGGCCGGCGCATGTCGAAGTGGTCGGCGAGCCGCTGCACGGGCTGCTCCCCCTGCTCCAGCAGCAGGCGCAGCACCTCCCGGCGGGTGGGGTTGGCCAGCGCCCCGAAGACGTCCGGCTCAGACACGGGTGGACTGGAGGACGATGCCGTTGCCGTCCGGGTCGTCGAAGGTGGCGTAGCGCCCCCAGGGGGCGTCCTGGATACCGCCGTCGGCGAATCCGACGCCCCGCTCGCGCAGCCGCGCCACGTCCGCGTCGAGGTCGTCGGTCTCCAGCACGAGGCCCTTCAGCGAGCCGGGCGGCATGGTGGGGAACCAGGTGACCAGGGTCAGCGCGGTGGCGGCGCCCTTCGGCGCCACCTGCACCCACCGGCCGCCGGGGCCCATCGGGTTGTCGAAGACGAGGTCGAAGCCGAGGACGTCGACGTAGAAGTCGCGCGCCCGGGTCTGGTCGCGCACGGGCACGGACACGAGCTGCACATGGGTCACCGTCATGCCGACCACAATAGGTAGGAGATTTCCTACCGGTCAACCCGGCGAGCCGGGACGCACCTCACTTGAGCTGGCCCGCCGTCAGGCCGGACTGCACCTGACGCTGGAAGATCACGTACACCACGAGCACCGGCAGCGTGGCGATGGTGAGGCCGGCGAACAGTCCGCTGTAGTCGCCCTCGTAGCCCTGGCTCACGGCCAGCGCGGCAAGGCCCTGCGCCAGCACCCACCTCGACTCGTCGCCCTGCATCAGCACCTGCGGCAGGATGAACTGGTTCCACTGGCTCAGGAAGTTGAAGATCGCGACACTGATCAGTCCCGGTCGCGCCATCGGCAGCATCACCTGGAAGAAGAGCCGGAAGTGGCCGCATCCGTCCATCAGCGCCGCCTCGGCGACCGTCTGCGGCAGGGTCCGGAAGAACGCCGTCAGGAAGAACACCGTGAACGGCAGCGAGTAGGCGGCGTAGACCAGGATCAGGCCCGGCCAGGTGCCGAGGAGACCGGCGTTGCGCACCACGAAGAACAGCGGCACGAGGGCCAGGAAGAAGGGGAACATCATCCCGCCGACGAACAGGTAGTAGAGGAACTGCCGGCCACGGAACTCGTAGCGGGCGAAGACGTACGCCGCCGCGGCGCCGAAGAGCATCGTCAGCGTGAGCGAGCCGGCCACCACGATGGCGCTGTTCAGGAAGTACCGGCCGATGTGCGCCTCGGTCCAGGCCCGGGCCCAGTTCTCGAGGCGCAGCGCGCCGGGCAGCCCCCACGGATCCGACAGCACCTCGGCGTCGCTCTTGAAGGAGCTGAGGAACATCCACAGCAGCGGCAGCACGGTCAGCGCGCCCCAGACCAGCAGGAACCCGTGCGAGAAGACGTTGGCGACGCCGACCTCGCGGCGTAGCTTCCGCTCCCGCGGCGCCGGCCGGTCGCCCGTGGCGGCGCCCTCCGACGCCGGCTTGTCGAGAATGGTCACGAGTACTCGATCCGATCACGCCGCGCGGCGCGCAGTGCCAGCACCGCCACCGACAGGGTCAGGAAGAACAGCACCACGCCGATGGCCGAGGCGTAGCCGAACTTGCTCTCGCTGCCGAACGCGGTCTCGTACATCCGCAGACCGATCACGTCGGAGGAGAAGTTGGGCCCGCCGTTGGTCATCTGCTGGATGAGAATGAAGCCGTCCAGCGCCGCGATGGCCAGGTAGATCCAGGCCACCTGCACGGTGTCCCACAGCAGCGGGATGGTGACCCGCCGCAGCGTCGTCCACCGCGACGCGCCGTCGAGCATCACGGCCTCGTAGATGTCGCGGGGGATCGCCGACATGGCCGCGCCGAAGAGCACCACGTAGAAGCCGACGTTGCTCCAGACCATCACCGCCAGCACGCACCAGAAGGCCGTACGAGGATCACCCAGCCAGGTCGGCGCCGGCAGGCCGACGGCGCGCAGGGCGCCGTTGAGCAGCCCGCTGTTGGGGTGGTAGACCTCCCGCCACAGCAGGGCGATGATGATCACCGAGAGCACCTGCGGGAAGAAGTAGACCATCCGGTAGACGGCGGTGCCCCGTACGCCGGTGACCCCGGCCCGGCCCTTGCGGCCGCCCATACTGAGCATGGTGGCGAAGAAGAGCCCGAGGCCGATGGTGACCACGGGCACCACGGCGAGCAGCAGGGCGTTGTTCTTGAGCGCGTTCCACACCCGCCCGTCGTGCAGCAGCGTCTCGAAGTTCGCCAGCCCCACGGGATCGGCCTCGGCCGAGTAGCCGAGCCAGTCCGTCGTCGAGATCTGGAACGCCTGAAGGTACGGCGACACGACGAAGACGACGTAGAGCAGCACCGGCGGCACGAGGAACGTGATGATCAGCGGGTACTTGCCATGTCTCACGAGAACGACCTACTCCCGGATGCGGTGACCGGCGGGGACGGACAAAACCGTCCCCACCGGCCGGGCGTCACGCGGCCCGCTTGTACTTCTTGATCGAGCTGTCCTGGGCGATCGAGTCGGCACCCTTCTGGCACTGCTCGAGGAACTCGGCCGGCCCGATGCGCCCGCTGAAGAACTCGCCGCACGCCGCGTCGACGAGTTCCCGCTCCAGCTTCCGGTAGTAGTTGTTGTAAACCCAGTTGAAGCCGTTGCTGCCGGAGGAGTCGAGCGCCTTGACCACGGTGTTGAGCCCGTACGGCAGCTCGACGCCCTCGGTGGAGCCGGCCACGACGGTGAGGCTGGAGACCTTCCGCGTGAAGTCCTGCGCGCCCTTCTTGGAGAGCATGACCCGGAAGTACTCCAGGCCACCGGCGAGGTTCTTCGCCTTGGCCGGCACCATGAACGGCTCGCCGGCGGTGCCGCGGATCGCCTCGAACGGGAGCTTGTCACCGCTACCGAGACTCGGCGTCGGCTGGATCGTCATGTTGAAGCCCTCGGGCGTCACCTTCTTCTGCTCGCTCTCCAACCAGGAGCCGCAGGAGATGAAGGCCGCCTTGCCCTGGCACCACGCCGTCTGCGACTGCACGTGGTCGAGGCCGGGCGAACCGTCCAGGATGTACTTGTCCTTGACGATCTGGTGCCAGGCGTCGGCCGCCGCCTTCATGGCGTCGGACTTCCAGGCGTTCGGCTCGAGGTTGTCGATGGCGGTGGCGACCGAGGGGCCCCCGAACTTGATGGCGGTGGCGATCACCGGCCAGCTCATGTAGCGGGGGTGCTTGCCGGCGTACGTCCAGGGGGCGATGCCCGCGGCCTTGATCTGCTTGCAGAGCGCGATGTGCTCGTCCCAGGTCTTGGCGTACTGCCAGCCCCGGTCGGCGAAGAGCTTGGTGGAGTGCCAGATGCCGTAGGCGGTGTAGGTGTAGTTCAGCACGAGGAACTTGCCGTCGTACGAGCCGACCTCGACCGCGCCGGGCAGCAGCGTGTCCCGGACGGTCTTGCCGGGGATGTCGAGGCTCGGCGCGTCGAGCAGGTCGCCGAGGTCGGCGATGGCGTTCTGGGAGACCAGGCCGTTGAAGTCGATCTGCCCGGCGCCGGAGTTGTTGACCACGTCCGGCGGGGTGCCGTCGACGAAGCGCGGCTGGAGCGTCTTGTTGATCTCCTGGGTCGCCGAGTGCTTGATCTCCGCCTTCGGGTACTTCTCCTTGTACATGGTCTCGTGGGCCTTGGCGTACTCCTCGCCGAAGCCGCCATTGAAGATCACGACCTCGAGCGGCGCGTCCTCCTTGACCCCGAGCGGGTTCTGCTCACTCTTCGTGCCCTTGTACGCTCCCGCGTCGCTGTCGTCGCCACCGCCACCGGTGGCACAGCCGGCGAGCAGACCGGCGGCCGGGGTGGCCAGCAGGCCGGCGGCGGCGGTCCGCCGCAGGATGTCACGCCTGTTCATGCTCTCTCCTCGGTTCGGGCCGGGCGACCGTCGATGAGTGGGGGTGGCGGCCGCCGTACGAGGCGCAGGGGGACTGTTGATTGTCTTCAGTTCACAGATTGTTGCTGAAGAATTTCTACGGCAGGCGCGCGTCGACTGCAAGACCTGGGAACCGAACCGTTATCCGCCGTCGTCCGGTGCGGTCGCATACCCTCGGTCCATGCGCCGTCTGGCCCACCTCGCCGCGGCCACACCGGCTGGTCGGGAGCGCTACGTCGACCTGCTCCGCGCACTCGCGATCGTCGTGGTCGTCCTGGGCCACTGGAGCATCGCCGCCGTGGGCGAGGACAGCCTGGGTCGACCCGTCGCCCGCTCGGCCCTACCCGATCTGCCCTGGGCGCACCCGCTCACCTGGCCGGCGCAGGTGATGCCGGTCTTCTTCCTGGTCGGAGGCTACGCCAACGCCGCCTCCCTGACCGCCCACCACGCCCGCGACGGCCGGGCAACGGAGTGGCTGCTCGGCCGCGCCGCCCGGCTGCTGCGTCCCACAACGGCCCTGCTGCTGGTGCTCGTCGGCGCCGCGCTGGTGGCCCGGCTGGCCGGCGTGGCGGACCCTCGGATCCGCACCGTGGTCTGGTTCGCCACCGTCCCCCTGTGGTTCCTCGCCGCCTACCTGCTGGTCCTGCCGCTGACCCCGCTCATGCTGGCCCTGCACCGGCGGATCGGGCTCGTCGTGCCGCTGCTGCTGGCAGCGCTGGTCGCCGCCGGTGACGCCGGCCGGGCGCTGGGCCCGGCCGAGCTGGCGCTGCCCAACTACCTCTTCGGCTGGCTGGCTGTGCACCAGCTCGGCATCGCCTGGCAACAGACGCGCGCGCCGGCCGCACACGACGCCGGGGGCGGTCCCGAAGGTGGCCAGGGGGCCCGACGGGCGAGCGGCTGGCACCGGCTGCCGCTGTCCCGCCGGGCCGGCTGGGCGACGCTGCTCGGCGGCCTGGCCGCCACGGCCCTGCTCACCGCCGGCCCGTACCCGCTCGCCATGCTCAACGTGCCCGGCGAGCGGCTGGACAACGCCGCACCGCCGAGCCTCGCGCTGCTCACCCTCACCGCGGCCCAACTCGGGCTGATCCTGCTGCTCCGCGACCGAGCCGACCGCTGGCTGCACCGGGACCGCCCGTGGCGGATGGTGATCGGTCTCAACGCGGTCGTGCTCACCGTCTTCCTGTGGCATCTCACCGCGGCGATCCTGCTGGTCGGCGCGCTGGATGCGGCGGGCCTGCTGCCGACCGCGCCGCCGGGCTCGGCCGCGTGGCTGATCGGTCGGTTGCCGTGGCTGCTGGCGCTCACCGTCGTACTGGCCGGTCTGGTGGCCATGTTCGGGCCGATCGAGGCCGGCACCCGCCGCCCCGGCCGCCATCGGCCGGGCCACGGACGCGGCCGTCCGGAGTGGAGCCTCCGCCCGGTCGTCACCGTGGCCGGTTTCCTCGCGGTGATCGCCGGCCTGGTGCTCAACAGCCAGGCGCCACGGGAGGCGGCGGAGCCGCTGGGCGTGCCGGTCCCGACCCTGCTGGCGTACGGGGCCGGGGCCGGCGCGCTGCGGCTGCTCAGGTCTGGGTGGGGAAGCCGAGGTTGACCCCGCCGTGCCGGGGGTCCAGCCAGCGGCTCGTCACCACCTTGCCCCGGGTGAAGAACCGCACCCCGTCCTCGCCGTGCGCGTGCAGGTCCCCGAAGAGGGAGGACTTCCAGCCGCCGAACGAGTGGTACGCCATCGGCACCGGGATCGGCACGTTGATCCCCACCATGCCGACCTCGACCTCGTGCTGGTAGCGGCGGGCCGCGCCGCCGTCGTTGGTGAAGATCGCCGTGCCGTTGCCGTACGGGTTGGCGTTCACCAGCTCCAGCGCCTCGTCGTACGAGCCGACGCGGAGCACGCTCAGCACCGGCCCGAAGATCTCGTCGGTGTAGATCGACATGTCGGGGTCGACCCGGTCGAACAGCGTCGGACCGAGCCAGAACCCGCCCGGGTCGCCGTCCGGCTCGACGTCACGACCGTCCACCACCGGCACCGCGCCGGCGGCGACCCCCG
This sequence comes from Micromonospora xinjiangensis, assembly GCF_056150165.1. Lineage (NCBI taxonomy): Bacteria > Bacillati > Actinomycetota > Actinomycetes > Micromonosporales > Micromonosporaceae > Micromonospora > Micromonospora xinjiangensis. Next base: position 96,223 of record NZ_JAXCFO010000011.1, read on the forward strand.
CCTCCACGTAGGAGCGCACCCGGGCCGCGTGCGCGGCGGTGACCAGCGGACCCATGTCGCAGCCGCGCCGCCCGTCGCCGGTACGCAGCCCGGCCATCCGCTCGACGATCTTCGCCACCAGCGCGTCGCCGACCGGCTCGACCGCGACCAGCGCGGAGATCGCCATGCACCGCTCCCCCGCCGAGCCGAAGCCCGCGTTCACCGCGGCGTCCGCGGCGAGGTCGAGGTCGGCGTCCGGGAGCACGACCATGTGGTTCTTCGCCCCGCCCAGCGCCTGCACCCGCTTCCCCGCGGTGGTGCCGCGCTGGTAGACGTACCGGGCGATCGGGGTCGAGCCGACGAACGACACGGCCCGCACCTCGGGGTGGTCCAGCAGCGCGTCGACCGCCTCCTTGTCGCCGTTGACGACGTTGAGGACGCCGTCGGGCAGGCCGGCCTCGGCGAACCACTCGGCGAGCAGCAGCGCCGCGCTCGGGTCCTTCTCGCTCGGCTTCAGCACCACCGCGTTGCCGCACGCCACCGCCACCGGCACGAACCACAGCGGCACCATCACCGGGAAGTTGAACGGTGAGATCACCGCGACCACCCCGAGCGGCTGGCGCAGGGTGTACGAGTCCACCTCCGTCGAGACGTTCTCGCTGAACGCCCCGCGCAGCGCCGACGGGATGCCGCAGGCGTACTCGATCACCTCGAGCCCGCGCTGCACCTCCCCCGCCGCGTCGCCGAGCACCTTGCCGTGCTCGGCGGTGATCACCTCGGCGAGCCGGTCCCGCCGCGCGTGCACCAGCTCGCGGAACGCGAAGAGCACGGCGCTGCGTCGCGCCAGCGACGCGTCCCGCCAGGCCCGGGCCGCGCGGACGGCGGCCTCCACCGCCACCGCCACGTCCGCGGCCGAGGCCAGCGCCACCGCGCCGGTACGCCGTCCGGTGGCCGGGTCGAACACGTCGCCGCGTCGCTCGGACGCGCCGAGGAACCGCTTGCCCTCCACGAAGTGCGGGATGGTCGTCGGCTCGTTCACGCCGCCACCTCCGCCGCGTCGCGGATCGCGTCCACCAGGATGGCCAGGCCCTCCCGGGCCTCCTCCTCGGTGAGGGTCAGCGGCGGGCCCATCCGCAGCACGTTGCCGTGCAACCCTCCCTTGCCGACGAGCAGCCCGCCGGCCCTGCACGCCTCGAAGGCCCGCACCGCGCGGGCCGGATCCGGCTCGGTGCTGCCCGGATGGACGAACTCGACGGCGAGCATCAGCCCCTTGCCGCGTACCTCGGCGACGCAGTCGACACCGGCTACGGCGGCGCGCAGGCCGTCGGCGAGGATCGCGCCGGTGCGGGCCGCGTTGGCCTGGAGGTCGTGGTCCAGCAGGTAGTCGAGCACGGCGTTGCCGGCGGCGGTCGAGACCGGGTTGCCGCCGAAGGTGGAGAAGCTGATGGCCGGCACCGACTCCAGCACCTCCGCCCGGCCGACCACACCGGCCAGGGCGAAGCCGTTGCCGATGCCCTTGGCGAACGTGAGCAGGTCGGGCGTGACGCCGTGCGCCTGGTAGCCCCAGAAGTGCTCGCCGGTGCGCCCCCACCCGGTCTGCACCTCGTCGGCGATGAAGAGGATCCCGGTCTCGTCGAGGACCTTCTTCCACGCGCCGAAGAGCCCGTCCGGCGGGTGCACGAAGCCGCCGACGCCCTGGATGGGTTCGGCGATCAGCGCGGCCACGTCCCCGGAGGTCTGGGTGGCGAGCACCTCCCGCAGGTCTTCCACGGCCGCGTCGACCTGCTCGTCGGCGTCGAGCCGGGCGAGCAGACCGCGCAACCGCTCACCCGAGTGGAGCCAGGCCACCCGCAGCGGGTTGAGCGGGCTGGCCGACCAGCCCCGGTTGCCGGTGACGCCCATCGCCGCGTACGACCGGCCGTGGTAGCTGTTGCGCACCGCGAGGATCTGGTGCGAGCGGCGGTAATTGGTGGCGACGAGCAGCGCCGCCTCGTTCGCCTCGGTGCCCGAGTTGGTGAAGAAGACCCGCGCGTCCGGGATGCCGGAGAGCCGGGCGATCTTCTCGGCCAACTCGACCTGCTGCCGGATCAGGTAGAGCGTGGAGCTGTGCACCACCCCGGTACGCAGCTGCCGCTCGACCGCCTCCCGGACCTCCGGGATGTCGTAACCGAGCATCGTCGTCAGCACCCCGCCGAAGAAGTCCAGATAGGTGCGCCCCTGGGCGTCGGTCACCCGGCGGCCCGAGCCGGACACCAGCTCGATCGGTTCGTCGTAGTACAGCGGCATCCAGGAGGGGAGCACGGCCCGGTGCCGGGCCAACAGATCGGTCATCGTCGCACCCTTCGGTTCGCGGTTACCGCACGCTTTCACCGCCGTGGCACGGGGACAAGTGTCAGCGTGTAGCGCGAGCATCCGCCGGGCCTGACACACCGTCAACAGCTAGCGCCACGCTTTCCGTCGCCCTTGCACCACCCCTGGCACGTTTCCCGTGGTAGGTGCCAGCTTGGACCGCTGTTTTCCGCGCCCGTACGCCGGTAGGTGCACGGCGCCCGCCACCAGCGCGAAGCCGGCCCAGCCCACGGCCGACCCCACCGCCGTCCCGTGGTCCTGTCCGAGGTGGACGCCCGCGAGGAAGCCGACCAGCGCGAGGCTGTTACGCGCGAAGTGCCGGCAGAAGGCGGGCAGGTCCCGCCGCACCTCGACGGCGACCAGCACCCCGGCGTACGGGAACGTCACCACGAGCCCGCGCAGGAGCTGGCCGAGCAGCCCGGTCAGCGCCGCGCCGCCGAGCACCAGCAGCAACTTCCGCAACGCGGGCAGCCGCCCCCGCTCGCCGGCGGCGGCCGGCGGCGCGCCGGGCGGGGACGACCGGCCGGGCTCGGCGGCCGGCGTGCCGGCGGGGCGTCGCCGGCGATGCGGGACCAGCATGGCCACCACCCAGAGCGTCACGGTGGCGGCGAGCGCCGGCCCGAACGGCACCGCGAACGGGCGCAACGCCGCCGCGAGCAGCACGTACCCGCCGATGCCGGCCAGGTCGGCGAGGAGGATGGGCCAACGGAGCCGGTGATGGGTCAGCGCGACGATGCCGAAGAACAGGTTGAGCCCGATCACGCCGACGACCTGGGCGCCGTCCACCCGGTGCCCGGTGGCCAGCAGCGCGGCCGTCATCGGCAGCGGCAGGCTGGAGACGAACGCGCGCAGTCGCAGTGAGCGGATCAGGCTGACGGCCCAGACCACCGCCGCCACCAGCAGCACGCCCTGCACCGTCACGGCCGGCCCCCCGCCGCCGTCAGGCGGTGAAACTGGCGAGGGCGGCGCAGGCCCGGAACGTCTCCGCGGTCCTCGCCAGGTCGGCCGGGTCGACCGAGAAGCGGTTCTCCGTGATCTCGCCGTGCGCGCTCATCCCCGCCGTCCAGCAGGCCGAATCGTCCCAGCGCACCATGTTGACGTGCAGGTCGGCGGGGACCGCGCCGGCCCGGAGCAGCCCGACCCGCACGCCGGCCCGCCGCTGCTCCGCCAGCAGCTCGGTCAGCTCGTCCGACAGGTCGGCGTAGAGGAAGACCCGCGTGACACGCACGCCCCGGCCCAGCGCCGCCACGTTCTCCGCCCAGTACTGCCGGCCGACGTCGCCCCGCCACCAGCTCAGCTCGCCGCTGATCCGCGGCACCACGTTCGTCAGCGCCTCCACCTGCCGTACGCAGTCCCGGGTCGCGCCCAGCAGGTCCTGGCAGTCGTGCCCCGGCCGGACGATGCGGCCGCGCCGCAGCTGCTCGACGTCGGCGTGGAACCGCTCGAACCGGCGACGCGCCTCGTCGGCCACCCGGGTGCCCGGATGCCGCTCGACGGCCTCCCGTGCGGCGGTCGCCACCTCGGGGACGGCCCGCACCAGCCACGAGGGACCCTCCAACAGCGTCCGCAGGTGGAACCGGCGCTCGGCCCGGGCCAACGAGTCCACCAGCAGCGAGATCGTGATGCCCATCAGCCCGGCCAGGAGGGACTCCACCCCGCTGGCGGCGCCCGTCAGGTCGAGCGCCACCGACAGCGAGACGGACAGGGCGATACCGATCAGCGCCACCGGATCCGTGTGGGCCAGCAGGCGGGCGAACCCGAGGCGGGATTCGAGCCGCCCGCCGCGCGGTCGGCGGAGCAGTTCGGCCATCGATGACCTCCTGGGTGCCGGCTGCCGCCAGCGTACGACCCACCGACCACGGCCCACCGCGTACGGACCTGGGGCCGGCGCCCCGGCCGGTACGATCCGACCGTGCCCGAGCCACCCGCCCCGTCGTCGCCCGGGCCCACGGCAGCGCCCCGGGCCACCCTGGTCGCCGGAGCCTTCGAGACGGTGCCGCTGCCGCTGGCGGGCGGCGCGCCGACGACCGACCCGGCCGCGGTCACCGCCGGCATCGCCGCCTGGGTGGGCGCGGCGCCGCTGCGCGAGCTGATGGACCGGTTCGGCGGGCGGTGGCCGGCCGGCGACCTCGGCACCGTGCTCGCCGGGCTCGACGACTTCTCCGCCGGGCACTGGGACTTCCGCGGTGGTCGGGAGCGCCCCGAGGCCCGGGAACCGGTGCTCGACCCGGGCACCGCCGCGCTGGTGCGGGCCGCCGCCACCGCGCTGGGACTGGTCCGGCCCGCCCCGCCGGCCCTGCCCCGGTACGCGCACCTGCTGGTCCTCGGCGGGCTGGCGCACGCCTGCCTGCGCCGGGTCGCGTACGCCGCGTACCTGCTGCGCCGGGGCGTACGGGTCGCCGGCGAGGTGGCCGTACTCGGCAGCTTCCGGCCGCTCGCCGACGCGGAGCGGCACACCCTCGCGCTGGCCGGGGTGGCCGACGCCGCCACCGAGGTGGACGCGCTCGACGCCGCGGTCCGGCTCGCGTTCGGGGTGACCCGGCCGTCGGCGGAGGACGGCGTGGACGCGGGGCACCCGCACCACTCCTGGTCGTCGCGGACCTACCGGCCGGCCGGTGGCCCGCCGGTGCGGGTGCTCGCCGCGCCGTCGAGCGAACCCGAGCGCCGCCGGGCGCACACCGCCGACACCCAGCGCTTCTGGGCCGGGCACGCCCGACTCGCCCCCGGCGCCGAGGTCCTCCTGGTCACCGCCCCGATCTACGTGCCGTTCCAGCACTGCGACGCGCTGCGCACCCTCGCGGTGCCGTACGGCTGCGGCATCGACACCGTCGGCGTCGACCCGGCCCTGCCCGACCTCGCGCGGCTGCCCGAGCCGACGCTCACCCCGGGCCGCTACCTCCAGGAGATCCGCTCCGCGATCCGCTCGATGCGGGCCCTGCACGCCGCGCTGTCCCCCGGGTCCTGACCGGGCGGCGCCCGTCCCGCCCGGCGTCAGCCCGCGGTGTCGCGTACGGCCTGGGCGAAGACCTCGGAGCGGTGCTCGTAGTTGCGGAACCGCCCGTAGCTCGGCGCGGCGGGCGAGAGGAGGACCACCCCGCCGGTCGGGGTCAGCTCGCGGGCCAGCCGGACGGCGTCCACGAGGTCGTCGACCACCTCCGCCCGCACCTTCGGCAGCCCGGCGAGGGTCTCCACGATCCGGCTACCGCTGTCGGGGATGCCGATCACGGTGATCTCGCGCTCGGCCAGGTGCTCCCGCAACGGGCGGTAGTCAAGCCCCCGGTCGTTGCCGCCGACGATCACGGTGAGCGGGCGCCCGTCGTAGGCGTCGATGGCGTGCATGGCCGCGTACGGGCTGGTGGCGAGGGTGTCGTCGACGAAGGTCAGCCCGGACGGGTCGACGATCTCGGTGAGCCGGTGGGCCAGCCCCTGGAACCCGGCGACCGCCACGGCGAGGGTGTCCTTGTGGGCGACGACGTCCACCCCCAGCGCGTCGAGCACGGCGAGCGCCACACAGAGGTTGCCCTCGTTGTGCCGGCCGACCAGCGGAAGCACCGCGCGCGGGAAGAGCGGCTCGTCACCGAGGTGGAACCAGGGCGTCCCGTCCGGGCCGGAGGCCACGTGCGCGGTGTCCGGCAGCCCGGCGCGCACCGCCGCCCGGTCGCCCAGTTCGAGGGCGAGGCGCGGGTCGTTGCCGTTGACGACCACGGTGTGCGGCCCGTACGCGATGAGGTTGAGCTTGTCGCGGTAGTACTCCGCCTCCCCGCCGTGCGCGTCGAGGTGCTCGGGGAAGAGCGCGGTGACCACGGCCACGCGGGGCGAGTCGGTCAGGTCGCTGCACTGGTAGCTGGACAGCTCCAGCACGTACAGCTCGGCCTCGGGCAGGTCCAGCGTCGGCACGCCGATGTTGCCGCCGAAGACGTTCGGCCGGTCCACGGCGGTGAGCAGGTGGCTGATCAGGCTGGACGTGGTGCTCTTGCCCTTGCTGCCGGTGACCCCGACGGTCCGGTCGGCGTGGTCGGCCATCCAGAGCGCGGTGCCCTGGGTGACGACGGCGTTCCGGCGGCGCAGCTCGATCATCCACGGGTGGGTCTGCGGCACCCCGGGCGAGCGGACGACCACGTCGGCGGCGGCGAGCCGGGCGAAGCCCTCCTCACCGGTGACCAGTGGGGCCGCCTCGGCCAGCGGCCCGTCCCAGGGCAGGGAGAGGAAGTTGGCGCTGTCGTCGACGGCGACCAGCTCGGCCGGGCCGTGCGCGGCGATGGCGGTCACCGCCGCCCGGCCCTCCCGGCCGGTCCCCCAGACGGCCACGCTACGTCCGCGCAGGTCAGACAGGCGCACAGGTGATCTCCTCCGTCGGGGCCGGATGTCGGGGCACGGGTCCGGCACAGCCGGGCACGGCCGGACGAACCAGGGCCTAGTATGGCGTGTGCGCTACGAGCAACTGCGGCGGATGGACGCCTTCGGATTCCCGTCCTACTCGATCGACCTCTCCACCGGTGAGGCGTTGTTCGACTACGCCCTGACCGGCCCCGCCGGGGAGCAGCGGTTCACCGAGGTGATCACGTTCCCGCTCCCCGAGACGCCGCCGTCCGACGAGGCGGTCGCCGCCCTCGGCCGGGTCCTCGAGCTGCTGCACGTCGTCGCCGGGGTCAGCTACTACAAGGCCGCCGCGCCGGGCCGGCTGGTGCTGCCCGCGCCGCTCGGGCCGGCCGCCGCCGAGCTGGTCACGGCCGTCTACCGCCAGGGCCTCGGGGAGTACGCGTACCGCAACCAGCTGCCGTACGTGCTGGAGCTGACGCCGGAGATCCCGACCGGGTCGGTCAGGCCGCTGGCGCCGCTGGACAACTCCGACCGGCGGCCGCTGTCGGCCGTCGGCGGCGGCAAGGACTCGATCGTCACGCTGGAGGCGCTGCGCCGGGCCGGCCTCGACCCGGTGCCCTTCTCGGTCAACCCCAACCACGTCATCGTCTCGGTGAACGAGGCGTCCGGGCTGGCCCCGCTCGCCGCCCGCCGCCGGATCGACCCGGTGCTGTTCGAGCTGAACGCGGCCGGGGCCCGCAACGGGCACATCCCGGTCACCGCGATCAACTCGCTGATCGCCGTGGCGACCTCGGTGCTGCACGGGCTCGGACCGGTGGTGATGTCCAACGAGCGCTCGGCGTCCGACCCGAACCTGGTCTGGAACGGCCACGAGATCAACCACCAGTGGTCCAAGGGCGTCGAGGCCGAGGGGTTGCTGCGCGCGGCGTTGACGGAGCACGCCGGACTCACCGAGCCGTACTTCTCGCTGCTGCGCTCGCTGTCGGAGCTGCACATCGCCCGGCTCTTCGCCGAGATCGACCGCTACGACGACGTGGTGACCAGCTGCAACGCCGCCTTCAAGCTGCACGACGCGAGCGACCGCTGGTGCCGCGACTGCCCGAAGTGCCGGTTCGTCTTCCTGGCCATGGCGCCGTTCATGTCCCGGGAGCGGATCACCCACATCTTCGGCGGTGACCTGCTCGCCGACGAGGCGCAGATCCCGGGTTACCGGGAGCTGCTCGGGGTGGACGGGCACAAGCCGTTCGAGTGTGTGGGTGAGGTGGAGGAGTCGGTCGTGGCGTTGAGCCTGCTCGCCGAGCAGCCGCAGTGGCGGGACGCCCCGGTCGTCCGCGCCCTGGTCGACGCCGTGCCCGACACCGCCTGGTCGACGGTCGCCGGCTCGGACGTCTTCACCCCGGGCGGCCCCCACCACGTCCCCGCCGCGTACGCGAAGACCCTCCAGACCCTGACCTGACCACCCGGCACCCCCGGTCAGGGGGTGCGGACGGCGTCCAGGGCGAGCAGGGCCACGTGCAGGCTGAGGCAGACCTCGACCGAGTCCAGGTCGACGTCGAGGATGCGGCCCAGGCGGGCCAGCCGTTCGTAGAACGCCGGCCGGGACAGGTGGGCCGCGGCGGCCGCCGCCGACTTGTTCCGGCCCTGTTCGAGGTACGCGCGCAGCGTGTCGAGCAACTGCTCCCGCGGGTGCTGCGCGTCGTACGCGAGCAGCGGGCCCAGCTCCCGCTCGACGAAGGTCTGCACCCGGGGCTCGTCGCGGAGCAGGTGCAGCAGCCCAGCCAGTCCGACGTGCGGCAGGCGGAAGATGGGCAGGTCGCGCCGGTCCCGTCGCGCGGCGTCGGCGATCTGCCGCGCCTCGACGAGCGAGCGGCGCGCCTCCCGCAGGCTGCCCACCCCCGAGCCGGCCGCGATGATCAACGGGCACGGGCGCCCCGGGGCCGCCGGCCGCCCAACCGGCCGGGGCAGGTCGCCTCGGGCGGGCGCGTCGATCCGGGTCCCGTCGCCACGACCGGCGGGCGGCCGCCCGCCCTGCCGGGGCACGTCGACGCGGGACGGCGCGTCGACACGGGAGGGGCCGTCGCCACGACCGGCGGCGGTCTCCGGCCGCGCCGCCGCCGGAGAGTCGGGTCGCCCCTCGCCGCGCCACGCGCCGACCTCGGGACGGGGTGCCGCCGGAGAGTCCACGCGGGCGGACGTGACACCGTCGAGACGGCCGCGGCGCAGCGCGGCGGCGAACGAGGCCAGCGCGCGATCCTCGGCGGCGGCGTCCGGCAGGGCGATCAGCGCGCCGACCGCGTGGTCGTCGACCGCGCTGGTCAACGCGGGCAGCTTCGTCTCGCGCAGCGCCTGCTCGACCGCCTCGGCGAGGTCCCGCAGCCGGGCCGGGCCGGCCGCCGTGGCGGCGTCGGCGAGGTCAGCCGTCGCCGTGCCGTCGTCGACCCGGAACCGCACCATGACGCCGACCAGGTGCCGCCGTTCCAGCGCCACGCCGAGGGCCTTGGCGCGCAGCGCCACCTCGTCCACCGGGCGGGAGTGGTCGAGCAGCGCGGTGAGCAGCGTGCGGTGCATCTGCCGCTCCAGCCCCTCGGCGTCGCGGCGGATGAGCCGCCCCAGCGCCAGCGTGGAGGCGGCCCGCTCGACCAGGATCGTGAGCCGGGTCGGCGGCACCATCGGCGGCGTACGCGCACCCGCCGGTTCCGGCCGGCGCGGGTGGTCGTCCGGCGCGCCGGGGCGCCCGGTCGGGTGGGCGTCGGGCGCGGGGACCTGCCGGATCGGGCGGACGGTGGCGAGGTCACCGCCGGCCGGCCAACGCAGGAGCAGCCGCCCCCAGTCCTGCCCGCGGGCGCCGACCGCCGTCACCAGCCACCCGTTGTCCGCGTCGTACGCCGTGCGCCCGACCGGCCGGATCCGCCGCGAGTGCTGCTCCCAGGCGTCCAGCAGCAGCTCCGCGCTCTCCCCCGCCGGGTCGTACGCCAGCACCTGCCGGGAGAGGTTCTCCAGCACCACGGGGCAGCCGGAGAGCTCGGCCGCCTGCCGGACGACCTCGCCCGGCCCGGCGCCCTCCACCGACAGCTCGGTGAACCGCTGGTGGATCTCCTCGGTGGCCCGCAGCTCGGTGAGCTGCGCATCGACGATCAGGGCGTGCACCGCCTCGGTGATCCGGACGAACGGGGTGGCCCGTCGCAGCTCGACCAGCGGCAGCCCGCGCCGCTCGGCGGCGGCGGCCATCACCCGGGGCACCCCGTCGAGGTACCGGCGGCCCAGCTCGACCACGAGCCCGGAGACGCCCACGTCGGCCAGGTCACCGATGAACGCCCGCAGGCCGGCGTCGTCGGCCGGCAGCCCGATGCCGGTGGTGAGCACCAGCTCACCACCGCCGAGCAGGCTGGCGATGTCCGGCACCTCGGCCACGTGGACCCAGCGGACCAGCCGGTCCAGTCCGGTATCCCCCGCCACGAGGCGCGGCGCGCCGTGGCGAACCGGGTCCAGGGCGAGGACCTCACGGACGGTGGGGAACACGGGCGCAACGCTACCGTCCGTGACACCGGTCGAGGAAACCGCCGCGTCGAGCGGGGCGGCGAGGGGTCCGACCTGGGGCCGTCGGCCCAGCTCAGAGCGGGTCGTCGCGGCCCAGCTCCCAGAACGCCACGGCCGCCGCGGCGGCCACGTTGAGCGAGTCGACGCCGCGGCGCATCGGGATCACCACCCGGACGTCGGAGGCGTCCATCGCGGCCCGGGTCAGCCCCGCGCCCTCGGCGCCGAGCAGCAGCGCCGCCCGGGCCCGCTGCCCCGCGTCCAGGCGCTGGATCGGCACCGCGTCCGGGGCCGGCGTCATCGCCAGCACGGTGAAACCGGCCGCCCGGACCTCGGCCAGCCCGCTCGGCCAGGGCTCCAGCCGGGCGTACGGCACGGCGAAGACCTCCCCCATGCTGACCCGGACGCTGCGCCGGTAGAGCGGGTCGGCGCAGGACGGGGAGAGCAGCACCGCGTCCACCCCGAGCGCGGCGGCGCCCCGGAAGACGGCGCCGAGGTTCGTGTGGTTGTTGACGTCCTCGAGGATCACCACCCGGCGCGCGGTGGCCAGCACCTCGGCGGCGGCGGGCAGCGGCCGGCGCCGGAAGGACGCGAGCACGCCCCGGTGCACGTGGAAGCCGGTCGCCCGGTGCAGCACCTCCTGGCTCGCCGCGTAGACCGGCGCGTCGCCGGTGTCCAGGTCGGCGAGCTGGTCGACGCGCTTGGCGTCGATCAGGTACGACCGCGCCGGGTAGCCGGCCCGCAGCGCCCGCCGCAGCACCAGCTCCCCCTCGGCGATGAACAGACCGTGCGGGGGCTCCCAGCGCGTACGCAGCTCGACGTCGGTCAGCGCGCGGTAGTCGGCGATCCGCTCGTCGTCCGGGTCGGTGATCTCGTGGACGGGCACCCGCCGATTCTGCCGGACGCGCCGCGGGGGCGGACGGGCCACCGGTGGCCACCGGTCGGGACACGGCTTGAGCCAACCGGGAGGCGACGGCTAGCATCGACGGGCGCGGATGAATGGGTGACGGGCCGGATCACGCGAGCGGCAGGGCAACCGGGGCTGCCCGCAGGCCGGGTGCGACGCGGATGGGCAGCGTCGGGCCGGGGCCACAGCCAGTCGTTCCCATCCCGGAAGGCACTCAGATGAGCAACCCCCCGGTCCGTCCGGACCGACCGACCCCCCGCCGGCGCGCGGCACGCCGCCTGGCGCTCGTCCTCACCACGACCGGCGCCCTCGTGGCCGGCGGCACGATCGCCCTCGCGCCCCAGGCCAGCGCCGGCACCACCCTCGCGGCGTCGGCCGCCGAGCGCGGCCGCTACTTCGGCGCGGCGGTGGCGGCCAACAAGCTCTCCGACGCCACCTACGTCGGCATCCTCAACCGCGAGTTCGACTCGGTCACCCCCGAGAACGAGATGAAGTGGGACGCGACCGAGCCGTCGCAGAACACCTTCACGTTCGCCAACGCCGACCGCATCGTCAACCACGCCCAGAGCAACGGGCAGCGGGTCCGGGGCCACGCGCTGGCCTGGCACTCGCAGCAGCCCGGCTGGGTGCAGAGCCTCAGCGGCAGCGCGCTGCGCGCGGCGATGGTCAACCACATCACCCGGGTGGCGAGCTACTACCGGGGCAAGATCCATTCGTGGGACGTGGTGAACGAGGCGTTCGCGGACGGCGGCAGCGGCGCCCGGCGCGACTCGAACCTCCAGCGCACCGGCAACGACTGGATCGAGGTGGCGTTCCGCACCGCGCGGGCCGCCGACCCGGGCGCGAAGCTCTGCTACAACGACTACAACACCGACGGACAGAACGCGAAGAGCAACGCGGTCTACGCGATGGTCAGCGACTTCAAGGCGCGTGGCGTACCGATCGACTGCGTCGGCTTCCAGTCGCACTTCAACGCGCAGAGCCCGGTCCCCGCCGACTACCAGGCCAACCTCCAGCGCTTCGCCGACCTGGGGGTCGAGGTGCAGATCACCGAGCTGGACATCGAGGGCTCGGGCACGGCCCAGGCGGAGAACTACGCGCGGGTGGTCAACGCCTGCCTCGCGGTCGCCCGCTGCACGGGCATCACCGTCTGGGGCATCCGGGACAGCGACTCGTGGCGGGCGGGTGGCACGCCACTGCTCTTCGATGCCGCCGGCAACAAGAAGCCCGCATACACCGCGACGCTGAACGCCCTCAACGGCGGCGGCACGCCGCCACCGACCACCACCCCGCCGCCGACGGGCGCCGGCTGCTCCGCGTCGGTCACGCTCAACGCCTGGAACGGCGGTTTCGTGGCGACCGTGCGGGTCACGGCGGGCGCGGCCGGCACGAACGGCTGGACCGTGGGGCTGACGCTGCCCGCCGGGGCGAACCTGGTCAACACCTGGAACGCCACGCCGAGCGCGTCGAGCGGCGCCGTGCAGTTCGCCAACGTCGGCTACAACGGCCGGCTCGCCGCCGGGCAGAGCACCGAGTTCGGTTTCCAGGCTACCGGCAGCCCGGGCACCCTCACCCCCGCCTGCGCCGCACGCTGACCACGCTGGCGCCGGTGCGGCGGTCTCCCCCGCCGCACCGGCGCCTCGGCGCGTTCACTCCGCCCGCCGGTAACGCAGCAGCACCGAGCGGGAGTCGAAGGTGCGGGTCTGCACGAGGCGCAGCCCGAGCCGGTCCGGGTGCAGGAACACCGGCTGGCCGCCGCCGAGCACCACCGGGTGTACGACGATCAGATACTCCTCGATCAGGCCGAGCGCGGTCAGCGCCGAGGCGAGGTTCGACCCGCCGGTGAGCAGCAGGTCCCCGCCGGGCTCCGCCCTGAGGGCGGTGATCTCGGCGGCGAGGTCGCCCCAGCCGACCACGCGGGCGCCCTCGGCGACCTCGGAGAGCGTCCGGGACACGACGACCTTCGGCGTCTTCGCCCAGATCGGGGCGAAGGCGAGGTCGTGCGGATCCGTCGACATCGACTCGGCGCGCGGCCAGTAGAAGGACATCAGCTCCCAGACGCGCCGGCCGTAGAGGAACGCGCCGGCCCGCTCGCTGAGCTCCAGGGAGTACGCCGAGAGCTCCGGCCCCATCTCCGGCCAGTCGAACTCGCCGTTCGGCCCGTGGATGTAGCCGTCGACGGACTGGTGCACCCAGTAGACGATCTCGCGCATGGCGGTTGCTCCTCCGGTGCGGTACGCCCCCGCTGGGCGTCTCTCGCCCGGTGGTCGGAGCCACGCGACCGGATCCGACACCGCGACCGACTTTTTTCGGGAACCGCCCGAGGGCGGGTCGGGAGCCAGCCCCCCGACCCGCCCTCGGCGGTCAGCCGCGCCGGTCGAGCCAACGCTCCAGCAGCGACCCGGGGTCGTCGCCGCGCGGACGGTCGTCGCCGCGGTCCGGCTGGGCCGGCGGCCGCTGCACCGGCCGGCGCGGGTCGCCCACCAACTCGCGGCTGGGGGCCGCGAAGCCCTTCTCCGGCTTGCCCTGGACCGCGGTCCCGATCACGTGCGCCACGGCGTCGATCACCCTGCTCTGCACCGCCGACCCCACCGAGTCGGTCGGGTCGTCGGGGTTCGCGGCGATGCCGGCGACCGCGACCTGCGGGGTGAAGCCGACGAACGTCTCGGTGGCGTTCTCCTCCGAGCTGCCCGTCTTGCCGGCCACCGGGCGGCCGTCGAGGATGTCGTTCACCGAGGTGGCCGTGCCGCCGTTGCACTGCCCGAACGCCGACTGCTGGCCGACCGGGCAGCGCGCCGCGTCCGTGGCGGCCCGGGCCACGTCCGCGTCGAGCACCCGCTTGCAGGACGGGTCGGCGACCGCCACCTTCTCGCCGTTCGGGGCGGTCACCGAGTTCACCGGCAGCGGTGCGCAGTACACGCCCTCGGCGGCCACGGCGGCGTACGCGTTCGCCAGGTCGAGCGGGGTGGTGGCGGCGACACCGAGGGTGAACGACCCCCAGTTGGACGCGTTCTCCTTCGCGAACCGGGCGTCGGCATCGGCCCGGAACGTGATGCCGAGCCGCTGCGCCATCTCGACCACCTTGTCCTGGCCGACCTGTTCCGCCAGCCAGACGAAGTACGTGTTGACGGAGCGGCCGAAGCCGTCCCACATCATGCGGTAGCCGTCCATCCACTCCGGGTTGGCGTTGGCCGGGCACCAGTGACCGTCGCAGCTGCCCGCCCCCTGGGCGGGATACCGGGTGGGCAGCTTGGCCGGCGCGTCGAACCCCGTGGAGAGCGGGCGGCCCGACTCGAGCGCGGCGAGCATGGTGAAGAGCTTGAAGGTCGAGCCGGCCTGGTAGCCGTCGACGCCGCCCCCGCCGGAGATCAGCGGATTCACCGTGTTCGGGTGGTTCTCCTGCCCGTTCGGGTTCGCGGCGAGGCTGTAGTGCCGGTTCACGGCCATCGCCAGCACCCGGCCGGTGCCCGGCTCCACGGCGGCGATCGGCAGGGCCCGCTTGTTGCCGTAGCCGTACACCTCGGTCGCCTGCTCCTGGGCGGTGGCCTGGATCTTCGGGTCCAGGGAGGTGACGACCGTGTAACCGCCCCGGCGCAGCGCCTGCTCCCGCTCCTCGACGGTGCTGCCGAACGCCGGCTGGTTCAGCCACCAGCGGCGCAGGTAGTCACAGAAGAAGCCCCAGTCGTCGTGCCCCTGGGCGACGGCGGCGCACCCGTTGGGCTGCTGGGTCGGGTGCAGCCGCAGCTTCTCCGCCTTCGCCTGGGCCGCCTGCTGCGCGGTGATCGCGCCGGTCTCGACCATCGAGTCGAGCACGTACGCCCGGCGGCTCAGCGCCGCGCCCGGGTCGTTGTCGATCGGGCTGTACGCCTCCGGCGACTGCACGAGGCCGGCGAGCAGGGCCGCCTCGGCGAGGGTCAGCTGCGCGGGCTCCTTGCCGAAGTACCGCTGGCTGGCCGCCGCCACGCCATACGCGCCCGAGCCGAAGTAGGCGATGTTCAGGTACCGGTTGAGGATCTCGTCCTTGCTCAGCGACTGCTCCAGCGCCGAGGCGTACCGGATCTCCTGGACCTTGCGGCCCACGGTCTGGTCGGTGGCCGCCTGCCGCTCCTCGGCGGTGCGGCTCGGGTCGGTCTTCAGCACGTTACGGACGTACTGCATGGTCAGCGTCGAACCGCCCTGCTCGGTGCCGCCGCCCTTGACGTTCGCGACCAGCGCACGGAGCAGCCCGCGCAGGTCGGCGCCGCCGTGCGAGTAGAACCGCCGGTCCTCGGCCGCCACGATCGCCTGGCGCATCACCGGGGCGATCTCCGACAGGGGCACGTCCGTCCGGTTCACGTCGTAGAACGTGGTGATCAGGGTCTTGCCGTCGTTCGCGTAGATGTAGGAACGCTGCGGCGTCGCCGGGGTGCGGAGCACGTCCGGCAACGCCGCGTACGCCCCGAGCGCCGACCGGGTGACCACGCCGAGCAGCAGGTTGCCGGGGAGTGCGGCCACCGCGAGGACGAGGCCGGCCAGCACTCCGGCGAGCAGCACGGTGAACAGCCGCGAGAGCGGCGAGCGGACAGGGGCCATGGTCCCCAGGATTGCCACGAATGCCACCAACCGACCAGGTCCGGAGCCGGTTTGTCAGCAACTTCACCGCGCCTCCCCAGCAATCCCCCAGCCCTCTGCCCCTTCCCCGGGCCCTCTCGCCCGGTGATCAAGAGGTCTGCGTCAGGCGGTGGGCGAATTCTGACGGAAGCCTCTTGATCACCGGCGGCGAAGGAGGACCGGGGGTCAGGCTGGGGAGGGGCCGCCGGGGGTGGCGGGGGGTGGGGTCGCGGTGGCGACGCTGGCCGAGGCGGCGTCGCGGACGATCTCCCGGGGCACGAGCCGGCCCGAGCGGTAGCCGATACCGATCCCGGCGATCAGCACGAAGATCGCGCCGAAGGTCTGCAACGACCCGACCAGGGCACCGCCGAGGCCGAGCAGCGGCGCGGCGATCATCAGCATGACCCCGTCGCCCATGCTGAAGGTCCCGGAGCGGGCCACCGCCCAACCGGTGAGAAACCACCCGATGCTGTAGAAGGTCGCGCCCACCAGCACCAGCGTCCGGGCGGTCGTGCCGAAGACCGGCGTCTGCTCCTCCAGTCCCGCGAAGGGAAGCATCAGCACCGTGCCGGCGATGCTCACCAGCAGCCCGGCGGCGGCTCCCCGACGACTGCGCGTGGCGGCGAGCAGACCGGTGAGCGCCAGCAGGGCGAGCAGGCCGAGCCAGACCGCGGCCACCCAGCCGACCAGGTACAGCGGCCGGCCGTCGGCCGGGTACGGGTCGTTGCCCACCCCGCCGTCGCTGGCCATCGCCACCACGCCGTAGCAGACGGCGTACGCGGGCAGCAGCCATACCGCGGCGCGGGCGAACCGGCGCACCGACCACGCCCAACTGGCGTTGGTCGCCGGCGCCGACGTCGTCGGCTCGACGAAGGGCAGCACGCCGAAGCCACCACCGGTACGCCGGGTGCCCAGCGGCGCGGCGGGATCGTGCGCCCCGGTCACCGGGGCCGAGGACCAAATCCGGTTCGCCGGATCCTTCATGCGCCACCTCGCTCCTGCACGAGCGGTGCGAGACGCGCCGGGGCGCCCCGATGCCTGGTCACCACCCGTCCTCGGACCGATCGTGGCAGGCACCGGAGCGCCCCATGAGTTTTTCTCGTATTTGGCTCCGGAGGGCCGGCCGGCCCGCCCGGCAGCCCCGACCGGATCAGCCGCGCTCGCGCTGGTCGGCCGGATCCTCGACCAGGCTCGTCGGCGAGACCGGCTCCGGTGCGGGCAGGCCCTTCGGCGCACCCCCGGTGGCCTGCGCCTCGGCGACGCGTACCTCGTCGTGGATCTCCTGAGCGGCGCTGGCGGCGGCCTGCGCCGCCTCGGCGGCCTCGCGCTCGACCTCGCCGGCGCCCTTGCTGGCCTCCGGCGACGGCGCGTCACCGACCATGCCGGCCAGCCCGCCCAGCGCCCCGCCCATGCCCTCCAGAGCCTTGGTCAGCTCGGCCGGGACGATCCACACCTTGTTGGCGGAGCCGTTGGCGATCTGCGGCAGCGCCTGGAGGTACTGGTACGCGAGCACCTTCTGGCTCGGGTTGGCCTGGTGGATCGCGTCGAAGACCGTCCGGATCGCCTTGGCCTGGCCCTCCGCCTGGAGGATCCGGGCCTGCCGGTCACCGTCGGCCCGGAGCACCGCCGCCTGCTTCTCACCCTCGGCGGTGAGGATCTGCGACTGCTTGAGACCCTCGGCGTTGAGGATCGCCGCCCGCCGGTCCCGCTCGGCGCGCATCTGCTTCTCCATCGAGTCGCGGATGCTCGGCGGCGGCTCGATCGCCTTGATCTCCACGCGGGTGACCTTGATGCCCCACCGGCCGGTCGTCTCGTCCAGTACCCCGGAGAGGTGCCGGTTGATCTCCTCGCGGCTGGTCAGCGCCCGCTCCAGGTCGAGCGAGCCGATGACGTTGCGCAGCGTGGTGACGGTCAACTGCTCGATGGCCTGAAGGAAGTTGGAGATCTCGTACGTGGCGCGGACCGAGTCGACCACCTTGAAGTAGAGCACCGTGTCGATCGACACGACCAGGTTGTCGGAGGTGATCACCGGCTGCGGCGGGAAGCTGACGACCTGCTCGCGCATGTCGACCTTCGTCCGCACCGCGTCGATGAACGGCACCAGCAGGTTGAGCCCCGGGTTGAGGGTCCGCTTGTACTTGCCCAGACGCTCCACCACGTCCTGGCGTTGCTGCGGCACGATCCGCACCGCCTTGGCCAGCGTCACCACCGCGATCAACGCCACGGCGATCACCAGCACGGTTATCGCTGTCATCCCGTTCACCCTCTCGCTTCCGGCAGCTCGCCGCCGGACGAAACGTCGTCCTGCCACACCAGGGCGGTCGCGCCCCGGACCTTGATCACCCGCACCCGTTGACCGGGCGCGAACGTCTGCGTCGCGTCGTACGCCCGGGCGGTCCACAGCTCACCGTCGATCTTGACGAGGCCGTGCTCGCTGTCCACCCGTTCCAGCACCAGCGCGCTGGAACCCTCGATCGCCTCCACCCCGAAGGGCTGCTCACCGCTCTCCAGCGCCGACCGCCGGTGCCGCCGGATCACCGGCCGGACCAGCGCCACGGTGAGCGCGGAGACCCCCGCGAAGACCAACCCCTGCACGAGGGTCGGCGCGCCGAGCGCCGCCGCGGCCGCGGCGGCGAACGCGCCGGCCGCGAACATGATCAGGAACAGCGTCGTCGTGAAGATCTCGGCGATCGCCAGCAGCACACCCAACACGATCCACAGCACGGCGTCCACCCCACGATCGTGACACGCAAATGCACGCGCGGCCGCCCCGCGATGATCAGTAAGCTCGGGCGACGCCGCTTCGGCCCGGCACCCGCCCCCGCACCGAGGAGATCCGCCCGTGTCCCTGCTGCCCGGCACCGCCCGTCAGGTCGACCTCCTGGTCGCGCAGGCACAGTCCGCGGGGCGTACGCCCTCGCTCGTGATGGGCGTGGTCCGCGACGGCGCGCTGGCGCACCTGGCCACCGCCGGCGAGCATCCCCGGCCGGACGCCGACCTGCAGTACCGGATCGGCTCGATCAGCAAGACCATGACCGCCACGCTGGTCATGCGGGAGCGCGACGCCGGCCGGCTGGCCCTGGACGACCCGCTGGAGAAGCACCTGCCGGGCACCGGCGTCGGCACGCTCTCCCTGCGGCAGCTCCTCGGGCACGCCAGCGGCCTGCAACGCGAGCCGGAGGGCGAGTGGTGGGAACGCGCCGAGGGGGCCGATCTCGCGCACCTGCTGGCCGGCGTGAGCGCCGCCAAGATCGCTTACCCGGCCCACCGGTCGTACCACTACTCGAACCTCGCGTACGGGCTGCTCGGCGGCGTGCTGGAACGGATCACCGGGACGTCCTGGGCGGACCTGCTGCGGGAGCGGATCCTCGCCCCGCTGGGCATGCCCCGCACCACGTACGCCCCCACCGAGCCGTTCGCCCCCGGGTACGTGGTGCACCCGTGGCACGGCACGCTGCGCGAGGAGCCGCGCACCGACACCGGCGCCATGGCCCCGGCCGGGCAGCTCTGGTCGACGGTCGAGGACCTGGCGCGCTGGGCGGCGTTCCTCGCCGACCCGACGCCCGAGGTGCTCGCTCCCGACACCCTCACCGAGATGTGCGCGCCCGTGGTGATCAGCGACCTCGACTCGTGGACCGGCGGGCACGGCCTCGGGCTGGAGCTCTACCGCGACGGCGACCGGGTGTACGTCGGGCATGGCGGCTCGATGCCCGGCTACGTGGCCGCGCTCGCCGTGCACCGCCCCAGCCGCACCGCCGTGGTCGGCTTCGCCAACGCGTACGGTTTCGGCATCGGCGGCCTCGGGCGGCGGATCCTCACCGCGGTGCTCGACAGCGAGCCCCCGCTCCCCCGCGCCTGGCGGGGGGGGGGCCCCGCCGCCGCCCCCGCGGGGGGCGGGGGGGGGGGGCCGGGCCGCTGGTGGTGGATGGGCGTACCCCTCGATGTCAGCTGGGACGCCGCCGCCGGGGAACTCGTCGTGCTCATGCGCGGCGAGCGGGTGAACCGGTTCGTCGCCGACGGGCCGGACCGCTGGCGGGGCGTCTCCGGCCCGGAGCACGGCGAGATCCTGTCGGTGCTGCGCGACGGTACGGGCCGCGCGACGCGGCTCGACCTCGCCACGTTCCTCTTCTCCCGCGACCCCGACGAAGCCCCCTGACGAGCCGGCCCGGCCGGGCGACGCCGCGGGCCCGCCCCGCGGGCATCCGGGGTCAGGCCGGTTCGGTCACGAAGTCGATCAGGCGCTCCATCGCGTTGATCAGCGGGGTCTCCACGTCGGCGAAGCTGTTCACCCGGGACAGGATGTGCCGCCACATGTCGCCCGGGTCCGCCACACCGAGCGCCGCGCAGACCCCCTCCTTCCAGGGTCGGCCGGGCGGCACCACGGGCCAGGCCTCGATGCCGAGCGCGGCCGGCTTGACCGCCTGCCACACGTCGACGTACGGGTGGCCGGTCACCAGCACGTGCGGCGAGGTCACCTTCGCCACGATGCGGCTCTCCTTGGAGCCCGGGACCAGGTGGTCGACGAGCACGCCGAGTCGCCGCCCCGGCCCCGGGGAGAACGCGCGCACCTCGGCGTCGAGGGCGTCGATGCCGTCCAGCGGCTCCACCACCACGCCCTCGATCCGCAGGTCGTCGCCCCAGATCCGCTCGACCAGCGCGGCGTCGTGCACCCCCTCCACCCAGATCCGGCTCGCCTTGGCCACCTGCGCCTTCACCCCGTCCAGGGCGACCGAGCCGGAGGCGGTGCGGCGACGGGGCGCCGGGGCCGGGACGCGGACCGGGCGGCGCAGCGTCACCGGCTGCCCGTCGAGCAGGAACGCGGCGGGCAGCAGCGGGAAGTTGCGGCGCCGGCCGTGCCGGTCCTCCAGCACCACCGCGCCGGCCTCGAAACCCACCACGGCGCCGCAGAACCCGGAGTCGGCGTCCTCGACCACCAGGTCCGGCTCGGCGTCCACCTCGGGGGTCACCCTGCGCCGCCGCCAGTCGCCCGCCAACACGTCACCCTCGTACCGCCCGGCCATGTGGATCACGCTAACCGCCGGTCGGCCCACCGACACGCCGACACACCGCCGCCGCGCCCCGGCCGGTCGACCACCCCCGTCGGACGAAGAGCGCGAAACGGTGCCGACCGCCCGGGACCACTGCGTGGTCGGCGGGAACCGACGGGTGGGGACGGAGACGGCGAAGCGGGCAGTTCGGCGCAGGCCACGCCGCCGGGCCGGCAGTCGAGACACAGCCCGTGGTGACCACGTACCCTTTCGGCATGTCCACCCCCGCAACGGGCGCGGCGACGCTGGCGCCCCGCCGGTCGAGCCGGTTCGTTGCCTGGGTACGCGCGTGGCGCGCCGGGCTGGTGCCCTTCGACGAGGTCGCCGACGCGATCGCCGGCGACGAGGAGCACCTGGTCGCCGACGCCCCCGGCACCTGGACCGACGTCCCGCTGGGCGAGGCGCTGCCCACCCTGGCGAAGCTCTCGCCCGACGAGATCCGCCTCGTGCTGCCCGCGCCCGGCGACCCGCGCGGGCTGCCCGGCCCCGGCGACTTCGCCGGCGCCGCGCTCGACGTCGGCGAGGCGGTGGTGGCCGGCGGCCTCGGCCTGATCCCGCAGGTCCGCACGCACACCTCGGGCTCCGGCGACATGTTCGAGACGGTGCTCTGGCGGGTCTACCCGCTGCCCGCCAACGCGCCGGCGGCCTCGCTCGTGCTGCCCGGCGCCGCCGAGGCGGAGGCCGAGCTGGCCGCCGCGCTGGCCGAGACGACCGCCGCGCTGACCCGCCTCGACGTAGCCCAGTGGCGGCCCGAGCTGGCCGGCGCGCTGGAGGCGCTGCGCCGCCCCGACGGCGCCACCGACCTGCCGCCCGGGTTCGATCCGCGGGCCCGCCGGCTCTTCGCCCGCGCCGCCGTACTGGACCGGGTGCTCGCCCTGGCCGGGCACGCCGCGCCCGGTGGCGCGATCAACAACTACGAGGCGCAGCAGCGCGACGCCGCGCTGCGCCCGCTGACCACCGCGTGCCGGCAGGCCCTGGTCGCGGCCTGCAACGCCCCGCTGCGGCCCTGAGCAGGGCCGCGACGGAGAGGCGTCGCCCTGGCCCCGGCCGCGGGCGAGGTGCTCGTGCCCGGGTGGGCGCTCGCGGTGGTCCGCCGGTCGCGCCGGCGCGGCGCTGGCCCGCCCCGGTCAGAGCTCGTCGATCAGGTCCGCCACCGACTCGACGATGCGCGACGGCCGGTACGGGTAGCGCTCGGCCTCGGCCCGGGTGCTGATGCCGGTCAGCACCAGGATCGTCTCCAGCCCGGCCTCCAGGCCGCACAGGATGTCGGTGTCCATCCGGTCGCCGATCATGGCGGTGCTCTCCGAGTGCGCGTTGATGGTGTTCAACGCCGAGCGCATCATCATCGGGTTCGGCTTGCCGACGAAGTACGGCTCCACGCCGGTCGCCTTCGAGATCATCGCCGCCACCGAACCGGCGGCGGGCAGCGCGCCCTCGACGGACGGCCCCGTCACGTCCGGGTTCGTGCAGATGAAGCGCGCCCCGTCGTTGATCAACCGGATGGCCTTGGTGATCGCCTCGAAGCTGTAGGTGCGGGTCTCGCCGAGCACCACGTAGTCGGGCGCGTAGTCGGTGAGCACGTAGCCGACCGCGTGCAGCGCCGTGGTGAGGCCGGCCTCACCGATGACGTACGCGGTGCCGCCCGGCCGCTGGTCGGCGAGGAACTGGGCGGTGGCCAGCGCCGACGACCAGATCGCCTCCTCCGGCACGTCCAGCCCCATCCGGCTGAGCCGGGCCTGCAGGTCCCGGGGGGTGTAGATCGAGTTGTTGGTGAGCACCAGGAACGGCTTGCCGGAGGCGCGCAGCCGCTTGACGAACTCCGGCGCACCGGGCACGGGTTGGCCCTCGTGCACCAGCACACCGTCCATGTCGGTGAGCCAGCTCTGCACGGGCTTGCGGTCAAGCATCGGTGCTCCCAGGGGTGATGGTCGGAGTCGGGGTCAGGGTCAGGGTCAGGGTCGTCGGGGCGGCACGCAGCAGACCGCCGGGCAGGTGTCCCAGAGGGGCAGCTCGCCGAGGCGCCGGCGCAGCCGTGCCCCGTCCGGGTCGGTCCGCTCGGTGACCAGCTCGCGGACCATCGCCACGAACCGGGGATCGGTGCCGGGGGTGCCCGCCCGGACGAAGTCGAGGCCGAGCTGCTTGGCCGTCTGCCGCGCCTCGGTGTCCAGGTCCCAGACCACCTCCAGGTGGTCGGAGACGAACCCGATGGGGCTGACCACCACGCCGGTGACGCCGCTCTCGGCGAGCACGGCCAGGTGGTCGTTGACGTCCGGCTCCAGCCACGGCACCTGGGGCGGGCCGGAGCGGCTCTGCCAGACCAGGTCGTACTCCAGGTCGGGCGCGGCGGCCGCGGCCACGAGGCGGGCGGTCTCGCGCAGCTGCGCCTCGTAGCGGCCGCCGTGCGGGCCGGCGCTCGCGGCCATCGAGACGGGGATCGAGTGGGCGGTGAACACCAGCCGGGTCGTGGCGCGCCGGGCGGCGTCGAGCTGACCGAGCGCGGCGCGCACCGCGTCGGCGTGCGGTTCGACGAACCCGGGGTGGTCCCAGAACTGGCGCAGCTTCTCGATCACGGGGGCGTCCGGGCCCACCGCCGCCCGAGCGGCGGCGATGTCCTCCTGGTACTGCCGGCAGGACGAGTAGCCGCCGTACGCGCTGGTGACGAACGCCAGCGCCTCGGTCACCCCGTCGTCGCGCATCTGCGTGACGGTGTCGGCGAGCATCGGGTGCCAGTTGCGGTTGCCCCAGTAGACCGGCAGGTCGATGCCGTTGGCGGCGAAGTCCGCCCGGATCGCCGCGAGCAGGTCACGGTGCTGCTGGTTGATCGGGGAGACCCCGCCGAAGTGCTGGTAGTGCTCGGCGACCTCGGCCAGCCGCTCCGGCGGCACGCCGCGGCCCCGGGTGACGTTCTGCAGGAACGGCACCACGTCCTCGGGCCGCTCCGGCCCGCCGAAGCCCACCAGCACCACCGCGTCGTACGCCATGGCCTCATTCTCCCCCGGCGACCTTGACGGCTCGGCGACGGCCCCGGATCCCGAGGCGTCGGCCACCCGGGCGGGCCCCCGCCGAGGGCAGGGGCCCCTCCGCGCCGGTCGGTCAGGCGCCGACGGCGTGGTAGCCGCCGTCGACGTGCACGATCTCGCCGGTGGTGGCCGGGAACCAGTCGGAGAGCAGCGCGAGGCAGGCACGCGCGGCCGGCTCCTGGTCGGTGAGGTTCCACCCGAGCGGGGCGCGCTCGGTCCAGGCGTCCTCGAACTGCTCGAACCCGGGGATCGACTTCGCGGCCATCGTGCGCAGCGGGCCGGCGGCCACCAGGTTGCTGCGGATGCCCTGCTTGCCGAGGTGCATCGCGAGGTACCGGGAGACGGACTCCAGCCCGGCCTTCGCCACGCCCATCCAGTCGTAGACCGGCCACGCCTGCTTGGCGTCGAAGGTGAGCCCCACCACGGCGCCGCCCGGGGACATCAGCGGCAGCGCGGCGATGGCCAGCGACTTGTACGAGTACGTCGACACGTGCAGGGCGGTGGAGACGTCCTCCCACGAGGCGTCCAGGAAGCCACCGCCGAGGCAGCTCTGCGGGGCGAAGCCGATCGAGTGGACCACGCCGTCGAGGCCGTCGACGTGCTCGCGCACCTTGTCGGCGAGCCCCGCGAGGTGCTCCGGGTTGGTCACGTCCAGTTCGATCACCGGGGCGGCCTCGGGCAGCCGCTTGGCGATCCGCTCCACCAGGGAGAGGCGCCCGTAGCCGGTCAGTACGACCTGCGCCCCGTTCTCCTGGGCGAGCTTCGCCACCGAGAAGGCGATCGAGGCGTCGGTGATGACGCCGGTGACCAGCAGCCGCTTACCGGCCAGCAGTCCGGACATGCCGGGGTTCCTCCGTCCTGTGTGGTGATCCGCGTCAGTGGCCCATGCCCAGGCCGCCGTCGACCGGGATGACGGCGCCGGAGATGTAGCCGGCGCTCTCCCCGGCCAACCAGGCGACGACCGCGGCGACCTCGTCCGGGCTGGCCATCCGGCCCGCCGGGATCGACTTGAGGATCTCCGCCTTGCGGTCGTCGGACAGCACGGCCGTCATGTCGGTCTCGATGAAGCCGGGCGCGACGACGTTGGCGGTGATGTTGCGGCTGCCCAGCTCACGGGCGATCGAGCGGGCCACCCCCACCAGCCCGGCCTTGCTGGCCGCGTAGTTGACCTGGCCGGCGCCGCCGGAGAGGCCGACCACCGACGAGATGAAGATCATGCGGCCCCACCGGGCCCGCAGCATCTTGGTCGAGGCGCGCTTGGCGCAGCGGAAGGCACCGGTGAGGTTGGTGTCCAGCACGCGGGTGAACTGCTCCTCCGACATCCGCAGCAGCAGGGTGTCGTCGGTGATGCCGGCGTTGGCGACCAGCACCTCGACCGGCCCCAGCTCGGCCTCGATGGCGGAGAAGCCGGCGTCGACCGACTCGGCGTCGGTGACGTCGCAGCGCACGCCGAAGAGACCCTCCGGAGCCTCGCCGCTGCGGTAGGTGACCGCCACCCGGTCGCCCTGCTTGGCGAAGGCCTGCGCGATGGCCAGGCCGATCCCGCGGTTACCTCCGGTAACCAGCACAGTTCGAGACACCGTGGTTCCTTCCCAAAGATCGCTGCGGTTTGGAGACTAGGCGTTACCGCACGGTAATCACTAACCAGGCCCACGTCATACCGTGGTACGCACCACTGGATCACGCTCCGGTGGCACGACCCGCGCGCCGCACCGAACTACTGTGCGGGTGATGGACCGCACTCCCGTCCGTGCCGCCCGGGCGGCGCTGCGCCGCGTCGCGGCCGGGCCGGACTATCCCCCGGTCCGGTCGCCCCTGCGCCGGTGGCCGCGGGTGGCCGCCGTCGCCTCGACCGTCGGGCTGCTCGCGCTGATCGGGCTGACCCTGATCACCGCGCAGTTCCTGATCGACGCGCGGAAGCTGCCGGTCGCCACCGCCTGGCTGATCGCGGTGCTCACCGTCGCACCGCTGCCGCTCCTGCTCGCCCGACCGCTCTGGGCCTGGCGGATCATGTTCGTCGGGCAGCTCTTCGGCACGTTCAACCGCCGGCCCACGGACGACTGGCCGTGGAGCCCCACGCAGGTCCTGGTGATCCTCGTCGTCCTGGCCACCGTCGCCGCGCGGGTCGACCGTGCCGTCCTGGTCTGGATCGGACTGTTCAGCCTCCTCCCGGTCTGGATCTTCGTCCCACCGGCCAACCAGGTCGGCATCACCCTGCTGTTCACGGTGCTGCTCGTCCTCGCCGACCTGGTGCACCGCAACGTGCTCACCCGCCGGGCGCTGGTGGCACAGGCCGAACGGACCGAGTTGGAGCAGGCCCGACGGGCGGTGCTGGAGGAGCGGACGAGGATCGCGCGGGAACTGCACGACGTGGTCGCCCACCACATGTCGATGATCGCCGTGCAGGCCGAGACCGCGCCGTACCGGCTCGGTGACGTGCCGGCACCGGCGCGGGAGGAGTTCGCCGCCATCGCCGGCTCCGCGCGCGCCGCCCTGACCGACATGCGGCGGCTGCTCGGGGTGCTGCGCAGCGAGTCCGAACAGACCGCCACCGCCCCGCAGCCCGGCCTGGCGGAGCTGCCCGCGCTGGTCGACTCGGCCCGCCGGGCCGGCATGGCGGTGACCCTGCGCACCGACGCGCCCGCCGACCTGCCGGCCCCGGTCGGGCTGGCGGCGTACCGGATCGTGCAGGAGAGCCTGGCCAACGCCGCCCGGCACGCCGCCGGCGCCCGCGTCGGAGTCACGCTGGACGCCGGCGCCGGCACGCTGGCCGTCCGGGTGGTCAACGACGGTACGGGCACGCCGGGGCCGCTCGGCCGCGGCGGCGGGCACGGGCTGACCGGCATGCGGGAACGCGCGGTGGCCCTCGGCGGTACCTTCACCGCCGGGCCGACCGACGACGGCGGCTACGCGGTCGAGGCGCGGCTGCCCTGCGACGGAGAGGACGTGAGGTCGTGATCCGGGTGTTGATCGCCGACGACCAGGCGATGGTGCGCGCCGGGTTCGGCGCGCTGCTGGCCGCCCAGCCGGACCTGGTCGTCGTCGGCGACGCCGCGGACGGCGCCCAGGCGGTCACCGCGGCCCGCGAGCTGGACCCCGACGTGGTGCTCATGGACGTCCGCATGCCGGTGATGGACGGGCTGGCCGCCACCCGCAAGCTGCTGGGCGACCGGCCCGCGCAGCGGCCCCGGGTGCTGATCCTCACCACCTTCGACCTCGACGACTACGTCTACGAGGCGCTGCGCGCCGGGGCGAGCGGCTTCCTGCTCAAGGACGCGCCGGCCGCCGACCTGGTGCACGCCGTGCGCGTGGTGGCCGCCGGCGACGCGCTGCTCGCCCCCGCGGTCACCCGCCGGCTGATCGCCGAGTTCGCGGCCCGGCCGGAGCGGCACCGCCCCCGGCCCACCGAACTCGCCGCGCTGACCCCACGGGAGACCGAGGTGCTGCGGCTCATCGCCCGCGGCCGGTCCAACCAGGAGATCGCCGCCGACCTGGTGGTCGCGGAGCAGACCGTGAAGACGCACGTCGGCCGCATCCTCACGAAGCTGCACCTGCGCGACCGGGCGCAGGCCGTGGTGCTGGCGTACGAGACGGGTCTGGTCGCGGCCGGCGAGTAGCCCCGGGGCGGCAGCGCCCAGATCACTCCCCGGTGTGACGCCCGCACCCGGGTGCGCGTCGCACGCTCTCCCACCGGAGATCCGGAAGGGAGGACGCGATGCGCTGGAGAGGTGCCACCCGGGCGAGCCTGGCCGTGCTGCTGGGCGCCGGACTGGTCCTGCCCGGCCGCCCCGAACCCCCGGCGGCCGGGTTCGTCGAGGCGTACCCGGTCACGGCGGCGGCGATGCGCGCGGCCGGCCCGCCGTACGCGGACTGGGCCGCCCGGGGCCGTCGGTTCCTGCTGTTCGACCCGCGCGGCGACGGCCGCGCGGTGGAGGTGCTGGGCGACCTCGCCACGGCCGACCGGATCGTGGTGCTGGTGCCCGGCGTGGCGAGCACGTTGCGCGACTTCGACCGCGGGCTGGGTGGGGTGGCCCGGCGCGCCCCGGCGGTGCAGGCCCGCGCGCTGTACGCGGCGCTGCGGGCCGCGGACCCGCGGGCGCGGGTGGCCGTGCTGGTCTGGCTCGGCTACGACGCGCCGGACGGTCTCCTCACCGCCGCCGGGACGGCCGACGCCCGCCGGGGCGCCGCCGCGCTGCGCGGGACGCTGTGGGTCCTCGCGGCGCACCGCCCGTCGGCGACGGTGACCCTCGTCGGGCACAGCTACGGCTCGCTGGTCACCGGCCTCGCCGCGACCGGGGCGCCGGCGCAGGTGACCGACGTGGTGGCGCTCGGCGGGATCGGGACGGGGGTCGACCGGGCATCGGCGCTCGGCCCGGCACGCCGGGCGTGGGCGGCGGAGGCGCCGGACGACTGGATCCGCCGGGTGCCGCAGGTGCGGCTGCCGGGCCTCGGCCACGGCCGGCGCCCCGCCGATCCCGCCTTCGGGGCACGCGCCCTGCCGGTGGCCGGCGTGCACGGGCACGACGGCTACCTCGTTGCGGGCAGCGTGACGCTGGCCGCCGTCGCGTCGCTCGTGCTCACCGGGACCGCCGACCCGGCCGTCGCGCCGGCCGGCACCGGGGTGGCCCGGTGACCCGGGACTGGCCGGTCGACGCGCTGCGGGCGTACGCGGTGGCCGGTGTGGTGCTCGGGCACTGGTTGGTGACCGGGCTGGTGCTCGCGCCCGACGGGTCGCTCGACCAGGCCAGCCCACTCGCCGCGATGCCCGCCCTGGCGCCGGTCACCTGGCTGTTGCAGACGCTCGGGCTGTTCTTCTTCACCGCCGGGTACGCCTCGGCCCGCTCGGCCGCCCGGTACGGCGGTGGTCCCGGCGGCTGGCTGGCCCGCCGCCTGGGTCGGCTGGTCCTGCCGGCTGTCGCGCTGCTCGGTAGCGGCGCCGCCGTGCTGCTGGTGGCGACGGTGGCGGGCACCCCGGACGGCACGCTCGCCGTCGCGCTGACCCTGGCCGTGAGCCCGCTGTGGTTCCTGCTGCCGCTCTGCGCCCTGGTGGCGTTGACGGGTCCGCTGCGCGCGGCCGTACGCCGCTTCGGCCCGTGGTGGTGCGTGGCGCCGGCGGCGGCGGTGGTCGCCGGGGCGGACCTGGTCGCCCGGTTGCTGCCGGAGGCGGACGGGCTGCTGCCGATCCGCCTGCTGGCCGCCTGGGCGGTGCCCTACCTGCTCGGGGCGGCCCACGCCGACGGCCGGCTCGTCGGGCGGCGCCCCGCGGCCGTGCTGGCGGTCGGTGGCGCGGCGGCCCTCGCCGTCCTGGTCGCGACCGGCTATCCGGCCAGCGCCGTCGGGGTGCCCGGAGCGGCGATGTCCAACCTGAACCCGCCGTCGCTGCTCGCGGTCGCCCTGGCGGCGACCCAGGTCGGGCTGGGCCTGCTCGCGCGCCCGGCGCTGGCACGGCTCGCGCGGCGGCCGGGCCCCGCCCGGGCGGTCGGCGTCGTCAACCGGGACGCGCTGCGCATCTACCTCTGCCACCAGCCGGTGCTCGTCGGGGTGACGGCGCTCGCCGTGCACGCGGGCGGCCCGCTGCCCGGCCTGCACACCGCGCCGCACGACCCCGGCTGGCTGCTGGCCCGCGCCGGCTGGCTGCCGCTGTTCGCACTGGTCCTGGCGGCGCTGGTGCACCGGCGTCCAAGCGGGCCCGCCGCGTGCGAGCGATCCGGGGCCCCGGTGTACGATGTTGGTCGTTCCGAGCCCCGCCGACTGCAGGAGGTGATCGCTGTGCGAGATAGCGATCCTCCCAGTCGTGGCCGGGCCGATCGTCAGCCCCGCTGAGCCACGGCTCCAGCAGGTGAGCTGACCCAGCTCCGCTCCCGCGCGATCCCGCCCCCGGCTTCCGGCCGGGGGTCGTGGTGTGTGCCGCGCTCGTCCCGAGCGCTCCGGGAGCCGCCCGGTCACGACTTTCGTGTGTGCGTCCTGATCCACCCCGCGGTCCGTCCTGCCCACGGGCCGTCCAGTCGCCACTCGGAGCCGTCCATGAGCCGCTACGTCGCCCCGCTGGGGTTCACCCTCGCCGCCGTCTGGGTGGCCGTTCTCTTCGTCCTCGCCGGTCACTGACCGTCGCCGGCCGCCGGATCACGATCCCGCCGGCCGCCGTCGGTCCCGCCGGCCACCGACCTGCCGCCCTCGCGGCCGGCCGAGACGCACCGTCCCGGCCGACCGCGAGGGCGGCCGGCCCGTCACAGCATCCGGGACGACCAGAGCAGGCTCAGCGCCCCGGCGCAGAGCGCGAGCAGCAGAGCCACCCCGGCGTACCACTGGGTGATCTCCCGCGCTTCCGTCCGGAACCCGATCGAGCTGCCCATGTCCTGGTAGACCTGCTTCAGCTCGCTCACCGTGGCCGCCTCGTAGAAGAAGCCCTCGGTCGTCTCGGCGAGCTCGGCCAGGGCCATCCGGTCCACCGGTACGCGTTGCAGCTGCCCGCCGATGTCCACCTGCCCGGCATCCGTGCCGAACGCGATGGTGGAGACCGGGACGTTCGCCGCCTGCGCCGCGGCGGCCGCCTCCTCCACGGAGCGGCCGGCGGTGCGGTAGCCGTCGGAGAGCAGCACGATCCGCGCCGGCGGGATCCCGGCGGCGCCGTCGGCGGGCACCGACCGGATCGCCTCCAGGCAGGTGAACACCGCCTCCCCGGTGGCGGTCGCCTCGGCCAGCACCAGCCCGTCGATCCCGCTGGTCACCGCCGCCCGGTCCTTCGACGGCGGCACCAGCACGTTCGCCGACTTGGCGAACGAGACCAGCCCCAGGTTGTAGCTCTCGGGCAGCTCCGCGACGAACTGCTTCGCCGCCTCCTGCGCCGCCTCCAGCCGGTTCGGCGCCACGTCGTCGGCCTGCATCGAGAGCGACACGTCGATCGCGAGCATGATCGTGGCCCGCTCCAGCGGCTCCTTGGTGTCCACGGCCGGGCGGGCCAGGCCCGTGGCGAGCACCAGCAGGCAGAGCAGGAACGCGGTCGCCGGCGCGTGCCGCCGCCAGCCGAGCCCCTTGGGGGCCAGCGTGCGCAGCAGCTCCACGTTGGTGAAGCGCATCGCGTACGCCCGGCGGTGGAGCTGCCGCCAGACGTAGAACGCGGCCAGGGCGAGCACCGGCAGCACGGCCAGCAGCCACCACGGTTGCAGAAAACGGATCATCGTGTCGTCCCCCGGGTGCGCGTGTGCCGCTGCGCGGCCACGAAGCGCACCATGTCCAGCAGCCAGTCTCGGTCGGTACGCAGACGCAGGTGCGCGGCGCCCGCGCCGCGCAGCGCCGCGGAGATCTCCGCACGCTGGGCGGCGGCCGCCTCGGCGTACCGGTGGCGCAGCCGCGGGTCGGCGGTCTGCACCTCGTGCAGCTCGCCGGTCTCCGGGTCGACCACCGGCAGCACGCCCACGTCGGGCAGCTCCAGCTCGCGCGGGTCGACCACCTCCACGGCCAGCACGTCGTGGCGTACCCGCAGCTTGCGAAGCGGCCGCGCCCACTGCTCGGGCGGGGCGAGGAAGTCGGAGATGACCACCGCCACCCCGCGCCGGCGGGGTGGCCGGTTGAGCATCTCGACGAGGGCGCCGAGGTCACCGCGGCCGGGACGCAGCTCGGTGCCGGCGATCGCGCGGAGCAACCCCTGGGCCTCCCGCCGCCCGGAGCGGGCGGGCAGCCGGGTCAGCACACCAGGCCCCGCCACCGGCGGGACGCCCCGGCGCCGGCCGGCGGGCGGCAGCGCGCCGCCCGTGCCGATGACCGCGCCGACCCGGTTGCCCCCGCGCACGGTGAGGTGGGTGAGGGCCGCGGCGGCGGCCACCACCACGTCACGCTTGAGCCACCGCCCCGTGCCGAAGTCGAGGCTCGCCGACAGGTCCACCGCGAGCCACGTCTCCAGCTCCCGGTCGGCGATCGTGCGCCGCACGTGCGGGGTGGTGGTCCGCGCGGTCACCGGCCAGTCCATGCGGCGCACGTCGTCGCCGGGGCGGTACTCGCGGGACTCCCCCGCCTCGCTGCCCGGCCCGGGCAGCAACCCGGCGTAGTCGCCCTGGAGCAACCCGTCCAGCTTCCGGGTGACCATCAGCTGGAGGCGGGACAGGACGGCCTCGGACCGGTCGGCGGGGGCGGGTCGAGGGGTGGCTGAGGTCACGGGCGCGGCCCGGGCCATCCGGCGACCGGCGTGGGCGTCGCCTGTTGCCGGGGCGCGACCGAGGGCAGCGGGATCGTGGACATCACCCGGTGCACGATGTGGTCGGCCGGCACGTCGTCGGCGAGCGCGTCGTAGCTGAGCACCAGCCGGTGCCGCAGGATGTCCGGGGCGATGTCCTGCACGTCCTGCGGCAGCGCGTAGTCCCGGCCGCGCAGCAGCGCCAGCGCCCGGGTGGCGCGGACCAGGCCCAGCGAGGCGCGGGGGCTCGCGCCGTACTGGATCAGCTGGGCGACGTCCGGCATGCCGTGCTCGGCCGGCGCGCGGGTGGCGAGCACCAGCCGCACCGCGTAGTCGACCAGGGCGTTGTGCACGAAGACCTCGTCCGCCTTGCGCTGCAGTGCGACGAGGTCGGCCGTGCTGAACACGGGCGACGGTTCGGGCGCGGCCACGCCCATCCGGTAGACGATCTCCCGCTCCTCGGCGTCCGTGGGATAGCCCACGACGATCTTCATGAGGAACCGGTCGCGCTGCGCCTCCGGCAGCGGGTAGACGCCCTCCTGCTCGATCGGGTTCTGGGTGGCCATCACGAGGAACGGGTCGGGCACCCGGTGGGTCTCCCCGCCGATCGAGACCTGCCGCTCGCTCATCACCTCCAGCAGCGCCGACTGCACCTTGGCCGGTGCCCGGTTGATCTCGTCGGCGAGCAGGAAGTTCACGAACACCGGGCCGAGCTCGACGTCGAACTTCTCGCTCGACTGCCGGTAGATGCGGGTGCCCATGATGTCGGCGGGCACCAGGTCCGGCGTGAACTGCACGCGCGCGAACGAGCCGCCCACGACCTTCGCGAGGGTCTCCACGGCGAGGGTCTTCGCCACGCCGGGCACCCCTTCGAGCAGGCAGTGGCCGCGGGCGAGGAGCGCGACGACCATCCGCTCCACCATCCGGTCCTGCCCGACGATCACCCGCTTGATCTCGAACAGCGCCCGTTCCAGCAGGGTCGCGTCCTCGGCCGGGGTGGTCACCGGCGCGGGCGTCTGCGGTGCCGCCCCGTTGGGCGTCGGGGCGTCGGGCGTGGTCGGCTGGGCCACCGGTCCTCCACAGCATGATCGGTTGTCGCGGCGTGGTGCGTATCAAGACTCGCATGCCCGGCTGAGTACCGAGGTGGGGAGAAGCCGATTTTCGCCACGCCGTCCCCGCCGACCGGATCGCCCGAGCGGGGTGGACAGGAACGGGCCTGCCGCGTGTACGATTCACCCGTCGCCGGGCGGCTCCCCCCGTGGCCGCCCGGCGCTCATCTCCCCCTCGTCCCCGCGCCCTAGACTGGCCCGGATGAGCCTCCCCTCCCCCGCGGACGCGCCGCTGATCTGCTCGGCGAAGGGGTGCCGCGCACCCGCGGCCTGGTCGCTGCGGTGGAACAACCCGCGGCTGCACGACCCGGACCGACGCAAGACGTGGCTGGCGTGCGACGCGCACCGCCCGACCCTCGGCGACTTTCTCGACGCTCGCGGCTTCCTGCGTGAGGTCGCTCCACTGTCCGGATCGCCTACGCTCGAAGCGTGAGCGCGCAGAACGGAACGAGCCGGTGAGCGCAGCGGAACCCGACCGGCCCTCGGCCACCGCCGGACCGCCCCCGTCACCGGCGCCGGGCACCACCCCGCCGCCGCCCGTGCCGGGCACTCCCCCGCCACCTGTGCCGACTCCCCCGCCGGCCGGGCCCCTGGAGCCCTGGCCGGCGACCGTCCGCTGGCAGCCGATCTCCCGGGACCTGATCTGGGTCGAGCTGCTCCGGCTGGCCGCCGTGGTGGCAGTCGTCGTGCTCGGCGTGGCGATCGGCTGGGCGGTCAGCGGGCACTGGCTGTTCGGGCTCGCGCTCGCGGTCGTCCTGCTGCTGGCCGCCGCGCGCAGCGCCGCGATCGTGCGCGCCGTCCGCGCCTGGGGGTACGCCGAGCGGGAGGACGACCTGCTCGTCCGGCACGGGCTGCTGGTCCGGCGGCTCTCCATCGTCCCGTACGCCCGGATGCAGTTCGTCGACGTGAGCGCCGGGCCGCTGGAACGCGCCTTCGACCTGGCCACCGTGCAGCTGCACACCGCCGCGGCGGCGAGTGACGCCCGGGTGCCGGGGCTCCGGCCGGCCGAGGCGTCCCGGCTGCGCGACCGGCTCACCGCGCTCGGCGAGGATCGGGCGGAGGGGCTGTGACCGCCGATCCGTCCGGGGAGCCGGCCCGATGAGCGACGGCCCGGCGGAGCCGGGGACCAGCCCGTCCGCACCGCCCCCCGAGCTGCCGCCCGCCACCCCCCCGCATCCGGGCGCGCCGCCGTATCCGCCGCCGGCCGCCACACCGCCACATCCGGGCGCGCCGCCGCACCCGCCGCCGCAGACTCCGCCCTACCCGGGCCCGCCGCCGTACCCCGGGGGCGCGCCGCACCCCGGCGCGCCGTATCCCGGCCCGCCGCCGTATCCGCCGCCGGCGGGCCCGCCGCCGCAGGCCGGCCCGCCCTGGTATCCGGGGCCCTACCCGCCCGGCCCGGGCCCGTACGTGCGGCCCGGCCCGCCCGGCTGGGAGCCGGTCGAGCCCCGGCAACGGCTGCACCCGCTGAGCCCCGCGCTGCACGGCGCCAAGTCGCTGGTCGTGGTGATCGCCGGGCTGTCCTGGTCGACCCTGTCCCGGGTGGGCTTCGGCTGGTTCGCCGCGATGGTGGTCGTGCTGGCCCTCGGCGCCACCGTGCTGTCGATCATCAGCTGGTACAACACCGGCTACCACGTGGTGGGCCGCGAGCTGCGGGTGCACGAGGGACTGCTCTGGCGGCGCACCCGCGCCATCCCGTTGGAGCGGTTGCAGGCCGTCGAGGTGGTCCGGCCGCTGCTCGCCCAGCTCACCGGCCTGGCCGAGCTGCGTCTGGAGGTCGTCGGCGGGGGCAAGACCGAGGCGCCGCTGGCGTACCTCAGCGTCGCCGACGCGACCGCGCTGCGGCAGCGGCTGCTGGCCCTGGCCGGCCGGGCCGGCCAACCGGCCGCCGCGCCGCCACCCGCCGGGCCCGGCACCGCGCCGGGCGCGGAGGCCGGGCCGGCGCTCGCGCCGGCCGCGGTGCCGCCCGGCCGGGCGCTGCACGCCGTACGCAACGAGGATCTGCTGGTCAGCCAACTGCTCACCCCGCAGGCGTTCCTGCTGCCGTTCGGGGTGGCCTTCGTGGTGGCGCAGTTCCTCTCCGAGGGCACCTGGTCGTTCATCGCCGTGGCGAGCACCCTCACCGCGATGGCCGGCGTGGTGCTGCAACCGGTGCGGCGCGTCCTCGACGACTGGAACTTCCGGCTCGCCCTCGACGACGGCATGCTGCGGGTGCGCAACGGCCTGCTGGAGACGCGGGCGCAGACGGTCCCGCTGCACCGGGTGCAGACCGTACGGGCCACCTGGCCGCTGCTCTGGCGGATGAAGGGGTGGCTCCGGCTGCGCCTGGAGGTGGCCGGCTACTCGGTCGGCGAGGCCGACGAGCGCAACCGCCCGGACCGGCTGCTGCCGGTCGGTGACCTGCCCACCGCCGAGCGGATCATGGCCGAGGTCCTGCCCGGCGTGCGGCTCACCGGCCTCCCGCTCACCCCGCCACCGCCCCGGGCGCGCTGGCTGCACCCGCTGCGACGCCGCGCCCTCGGCGCCGGGCTGCACGAGCAGGTGGTGGCCGTCCGGTCCGGGCTGCTCACCCGGCAGCTCACGATCGTGCCCTACGCGCGGATCCAGAGCGTGCGGGTCGTGCAGGGGCCGGTGCAGCGACGGCTCGGGCTCGCCACCGTGCACGTCGACACCGCGGGCGGTTCGGGTGCGGTCGCGGAGGCCCGCGACGTCGGCGAGGCGTGGGCCATGGCCGCCGAGCTGATCACGCGGACGCATGCGGCGCGGCACGCCGCCTGACCCGGTCGCGGACGGTCAGCGGCGGGCGGGTACCGCCGGGTCGGTGGCGGGCGTCGTGGCGTCGGCCGGGTCCCCCGCCGATACCGCGCCGCCGGTCGCGCCCGAGTCGGCCGTCGGGTCCGGGTCGTCGTCGTGGGCGGGTTCGCCGGCGGGGCCGCGACGGGCCCGGCGGGCCGCCCACCAGCGCTCGGCCAGGCCGACCACCAGGAAGGTCACCCCGACGTACGCCCAGCCGACCAGTACGTCGATCACGTAGTGCTCGCCGGAGTAGACCAGGGTGAACGTCATCGCCAGCGGGTAGGCCAGCAGCAGCGGCCACCAGCGTCTGCGGGTGGCGCGCAGGAAGAACAGGACCACGAAGAGCGCCCAGGCGGTGTGCAGCGAGGGCATCGCGGCCACCGGGTTCGAGGCGATCTGCCCGGCGTTGAGCAGGTTGCCCGCGCCGTGCATGCCGAACTCCTTCCACCCTCGGGTGGAGATCCGGGCCACCTCCTCGATGAGCCCGTACTGGGCGGCCCACCAGGGCGGGGCGGCCGGGTAGAGGAAGTAGGTGGCCAGGCCGGCGGCGCAGAGGAAGCCCCAGCGCCGCATGTACGCGCCCCAGCGGGCCCGGTTGCGCAACCAGAGCACCGCGGCGGCGGCGAGCGCCACCACGAAGTGCGAGAAGTAGACCCAGCTGACCAGC
Source organism: Micromonospora xinjiangensis (assembly GCF_056150165.1). Lineage (NCBI taxonomy): Bacteria > Bacillati > Actinomycetota > Actinomycetes > Micromonosporales > Micromonosporaceae > Micromonospora > Micromonospora xinjiangensis. The sequence goes on from NZ_JAXCFO010000011.1 coordinate 132,712, forward strand.
ACGTCCCACCACTGCACCTCGGGCCGGTAGAGGTGCTGCTGGAGCCAGACAGTGGGGACCTGCCCACCGGTCGCCCACCCGAACATGAACCGGTCGGCGACGACCAGCTCGTACGCGTGCGGGACGGCGCCGTTGTCGGCGAACCCTCGGGAGAGGTTGTAGACCGCGAACAGCAGCACCACCGGCACCCAGTCGCGGGCGAAGCGCAGGTGGCTGCGCCAGGGTCGCGACGAGTTCCAGGCGATCGTCGCCGCCCAGATCCAGAGGAACGCGTACGCCGGGTCGGTGGGCAGCCCGATCAGGAGCCAGCCGGCGACGAAGGCCACCCCCCAGATCGACATGGCGACCAGACGGCGACGCCCGCCGTCGGGCGACGCGGGCGGGTCGGTCCGGGCGGGGGGCTGGGGGTCAGTCACGACGGCCATCGCGGTCAAGGTTAGCGGCGGTCCGGTCAGCGACCGACGCCAGCCACCAGCGCGTCGGCGCCACCGATCATCCCGGGGCGGCGTGGCCGGCGGGTCGGCGGACGCCGCGCGGGCGCGCCGGGTGGTGCGCCGCCGAGGTCACACCGCGCACGGCCGCGGGGCGTGGCGGGCGGGGCGGCCGGCGTCGGACCGGCATGACCGGCGGGCGGCCCGGCACCTAGGCTGTGGGCCATGCAGGAGCAGCCGGAGCCCGCCCTCACGCCCGGGCTGACCGCCGAGGTGGAGCTGACCGTCACCGACGCCGACACCGCGCAGGCGATCGGATCGGGGGACGTGCCGGTCCTGGGCACGCCCCGCGTACTGGCGCTGGCCGAGGCGGCGACGGTGGCCGCCACCACGCCGGCCCTGCCGGCCGGCATGACCACGGTGGGGATCCGGGTGGAGCTGGACCACCGGGCCGCCACGCCGGTGGGGCGCACGGTCCGGGCCCGGGCCCGGCTGGCCGAGGTCGACGGGCGGCGGCTGTTGTTCGAGGTCCGCGTCATCGACGGCGAGCAGACCGCGGCCGACGGGCGGGTGGAGCGGATGCTCGTCGACCGGCAGCGCTTCGTGGATCGGGCCCTCGGCACCGCATGAGCCTTCGGTTCGTCGAGGTCGCCGACCGGGTGCACGTGCTCACCGAGCCGCTGCTCGACGTCAACGTCACCCTCGTCGTCGGCGACGGCGCCGCGCTGCTGGTGGACACGCTCTCCACGGCGGGGCAGGCCGTCGAGCTGGCCGCCGCCGTGCGGGTGGTCACCCGCGCCCCGTGGACGATCGTCAACACCCATCGCCACTTCGACCACTGCTTCGGCAACGCGGTCCTCGCCGCGGACCCGCCCCGTCCGGTCTACGCGCACGAGCGGGTCGTCGCGGCGATGCGGGAGCAGCCCGACCGGCTGCGGCGGGAGGCGTACGCCGAGGTGACCGCCCACTGGCCGGCGCTCGCCCCCGGGCTGGCCGACACCGCGCTGCTGGCGCCGACCCACGCCGTACGCACCCAGACGGTGCTCGACGTGGGCGGCCGCCGGGTGCTGCTGCGCCACCCCGGGCCCGGGCACACCGACGCCGATCTCGTGGTGCACGTGCCCGACGCCGACGTGCTGGTCGCCGGCGACCTGGTGGAGGAGAGCGGGCCGCCCGCGTTCGAGGACGCGTACCCGCTGCGTTGGCCGGACGCGGTCGCCGACCTGCTCGGGCTGGCCACCCCCGCGACGGTGGTGGTGCCGGGGCACGGGCGGCCGGTGGGCGTGGGGTTCGTCCGGGCCCAGCACGGGCAGCTGGCGGAGCTGGCAGCGCTCATCCGCGCCGGGCACGAGGCCGGCGTCGCGCCGGACCGGCTCGCCGCCGACGCCGCGCTCGACCCCGGGGCCGCGCGGACGGCGATCCGCCGCGGCTACGCCGAGCTGGACCCGGCGGCCTGAGACGCCCCGCCGCGGCCGGGCTTCACCTCGGCTGCAGGGAGAGGCCGGGCGCCGGCCGCTCCGTCGCGGGCCGCCGGCCGGCCTCGGTGAGCAGCCGGTCGCCGAGCTCGGTCCGCGAGTAGAGCACCTGCCGGCCCGCCCGACGCGAGGTGAGCAGCGCGGCGGCGCGCAGCGCCTGGAGGTGCACGCTGACCGTCGGCGCGGAGAGCGCCATCTGGGTGGCGACCTGACTGGTCGACATCGGCAGGTCGAGCTGGGCCAGCAGGGCGGCGCGGGTCTGCCCGAGGACGCCGACGAGCGCCGAGCCGCGCTGCTCGGCGTGCGTCTCCCAGAGCCGGCCGAGGCCGCGGGGCGAGTAGGAGACGCTGGGCGTCTCGGGCCGCGTGGTCCGCACCAGGACGTCCGGCCAGGCGAAGGCGCACGGCACGAGGAGCAGGCCGCGACCGCCGCAGTCGGCGTCGCCGTCGTAGTACTTGGCGATCGTCAGCGTCTGGCCGGTGAACGTGACAGAGGGGTGCAGGTCGCTCATCATCCGGTCGACACCGCCGTCGGCCAGCGCCTCCAGCCGGTAGGCGATGTCGTCGTTGAGTAACGCGTCGATGCGCGGCCAGTCCGGGGCGATCACCAGCCGGTGGTACGCCTCGAGTGCGTCCGTGACGGGCCCGACTCCCGCGTCGGGCCGGTCCACCAGCGCCTGGAGCAGGGCGAGCCGTCCTTCGCGACCCGGTTGCCGCTGGGCGACCCGGTGGGCCGCCAGGTGCGCCAGCTCCCGCGCCACGGTGTCCGGCTCGGCGGCGGCGACCTGGGCGAGCGCGTCCGCGAACGTCGAGGAGCGCCGGTCCGGCGGCGGCACCAGGAAGTCGGGGATGTAGCCCTCCGGCCGCACGAGCGCCCGAAGCAGGTCCAGATCGGTCTCGCGCAGCCGACCCGCCCGCTCGGCGAACCTGTCGATCCAGGGCCGGTGCAGGTGCCCCCGCTGGCCGCCGGCGGCGAGCGTGCGCAGGCTCGCGACGGTCTCCATGAGGGGCGACGCGGCGAAGCGTACGCGGGTGAGGTCGGCCGCCGTGAAGTGCAGGTGGATCACCGGGCGCCCCCTCCGATTAGGTCAGATCCTAATCCTGGCTTCGGCCGCCGTGTTGCCGAAAACTGAGGACACCCACCGGACACGGATAGGACTTCGAAGATGCGTACCTTGATCTACACGGCCTTCGTCTCGCTGGACGGCGTGGTCGACTCGCCCGGCGGCGGCACCGCCTCCGAGAACCACCGCAGCGGCGGTTGGACCTACAAGGACATCCAGATCCTGCCCGAGGCGTACGAGCTGAAGGGCCGGGAGACGGAGGAGGCCAGCGCCCTCATGTTCGGCCGCAGGAGCTACGAGGTGTTCTCACCCGTGTGGCCGGACATGGCGGAGTTCGCCGCCCTCAAGGACCTGCCGAAGTACGTCGTCTCGACCAGCCTCGGCGCGGACGCCCTCGTCGACAACTGGGGCGACATCACCATCCTGCGCTCCCTCGACGACGTCGCGAAGGTGAAGGAGACCGAGGGTGGCCCGATCTTCATCCACGGCAGCGCGACCCTCGCCCGCAACCTCTCCGACGCCGGCCTGATCGACCGCTACCACCTGCTGGTCTTCCCGGTGCTGCTCGGTGCCGGCAAGCGGATGTTCAGCGACACCGACAAGCCCAAGCAGATGCTGAAGCTGGTGGAGTCGGAGACGTACGCCAACGGCATCACCAAGCTGATCTACGACGTCGTCCACTGACGGCCGCCGTGCGTCGCGGGTCGGGACGATCGTGTCCCGGCCCGCGACGCCGCGTCGGGCCTGGGGTCCGGCGGCGCCGAGCCGGCCCGCCGCCCCGAGGGCGGCCGCGAGGCGTCGACGGTCAGTCTGGCTCGCGGAGCAGGGCGGTGAGCCGCTCCAGGTGGGGGACGGCGGCGGTCAGCGCGTCGCGCCCGGCCGGGTCGAGCCGGGCCAGCGCGTCGGTGAGCAGGGCGACCCGGTGCCGTTCGTGATCGGCCATCCGCTCCCGCGCGGCGTCCGTGAGCCGCAGCCTGACCACCCGGCCGTCCCCCGGATCGCGCTCGCGCTCCACCAGCCCGGCCTCGGACAGGGCCCGCACCAGGGTGCTCACCGTGTTGGGCGCGGTCCGCAGCCGCCCGGCCGCCTCGTTGACGCTGAGCCCGGGGTGCGCCCGGACGAGCAGCATCAGCTCCACCTGGGCGTCGGGCAGCTCGGTGCGGTTGGCCCGCCGGGTCGCCGACCGGCGCAGCAACCGGTGCAGGTCGCCCACCAGCGCGCCGAGCCGCACCACACCGTCGCTCGACATGATCTCCCCCACGCCACGGCGCAACATCTCTGACTACAGAGATAAAGTACCGGAGTTCGTCCGACCGGGGAGATCTCTCGTGGCGCAGTCCGCGCAACCATCCGTACGACCGGCGGCAACCGGGCCGCCGCGCCCCGACGGTGCGGCCGGCGGCGGGCGGAGCCTGCTCGTGCTGCTCGGCCTGCTGACCGCCTTCGGGCCGCTGTCGCTGGACATGTACCTGCCGGCGTTCCCCGCGATGACGCGCGATCTCGGAGCCGACCAGGCGCAGATCCAGCTCTCGCTCACCACCTGCCTCATCGGGATGGCGCTCGGCCAACTGGTCACCGGCCCGCTCAGCGACCGGTGGGGTCGCCGCCGTCCGGTGCTCGCGGGCGTCGTGGCGTACGCCCTGCTCTCGCTGGTCTGCGCGGTCGCGCCCAACGCCCCCGCCCTGGCCGCGGCGCGCTTCGCCCAGGGCTTCGCCGGTGGCATGGGCGTGGTGGTGGCCCGTGCCGTCGTCCGCGACCTGCACTCCGGCCGCGCCGCGGCCAGGTACTTCTCCCGGCTCACGCTGGTCTTCGGCGTGGCGCCCGTCGCCGCCCCCGGGGTCGGCAGCCTGGTGCTGCGGTTCGGCTCGTGGCGGGCGGTCTTCGTCACCCTCGCCGTGATCGGCCTGCTGCTCGCCGCCGCGGTGGCCTGGCGGCTACCCGAGACGCTCCCCGCCGACCGCCGCAACGGTGGCGGCCTGGTCGCCACCGGCCGGACGATGGGCGCGCTCGCGAGCGACCGCGTCTACCTCGGCTACGCGCTGACCCAGGGCCTCGCCTTCGCCGGCCTCTTCGCCTACATCTCCGGGTCGTCGTTCGTGTTCCAGGACGTGTTCGGCATGTCCGACGCGGCGTTCAGCCTGCTCTTCGGGCTCAACGCGCTGGCCCTGGTCGCCCTCGGGCAGGCCAACGCACGGCTGCTCGACCGCTTCGGCACCCGCACCCTGCTCACGCGCGCCCTCGGGGTCAGCGCGATCGCCGCGGCCGGGCTGCTCGCCGGCGCGGTGGCCGGCAGCGCGTGGGTGGTGGCCGGCAGCCTCTTCGTCTTCGTCGGCTCGCTCGGCATGGTGACGCCGAACAGCACCGCCCTGGGGCTGGACCGGCATCCGCACCGCGCGGGCACGGCGGCCGCGCTCATGGGCACCATCCAGTCGGTGGTCGGCGCGCTCGCCGCGCCGCTGGTCGGCCTCGGCGGCGACGGCAGCGCCGTGCCGATGGCCGCGGTGGTGGCCGGCGCGGTGGCGCTCTCCCTCGCCGCCGTACTGACCCTGGCCCGGCCGCGCCCGTAGTCGGCGACGCGCGCCCCGGTCGGCGCGGCGACCCCGCCCAGCCCTAGTCGCTGAACCGGGCCAGGACCTCGGCGCGGGTGGGCATGGAGGTGGCGCCGCCGGGAGACTCGCAGACCAGGCCGGCGACGCGCAACGCGAACGCCACCCGCTCCACCCAGCCCGCCGGCTCGCCCGGCTCCCCGGCGACGAGCAGGTCGGCGATGAGGGCCGCCATCACCGAGTCCCCGGCGCCGGTGGTGTCCACCGGGTTGATCCGGGGCGCCGGCACCCGGACCGGGTCGGCGTCGGCCGCGGCGAGCACCGCGCCGTCGGCCCCGAGGGTCACCACCACCGTCGCGGCGCCGAGTTCTCGCAGGTAGGCGGCGACCCCCTCGACCGGCTCGTCGGGATAGAGCAGCGCGGCGTCGGCGACGCTCAGCTTCACCACGTGGGCCCCGGCGGCGAACTCGGCCACCACCTCGCGCAGCCCGTCCAGGGCGGCCGGGCCGGAGAGCAGCCGTGGCCGGACGTTCGGGTCGAAGACCCGCAGGCCGGTGGCGAGCGACCAGGCCCGGCGGGCCGCGGCGAGCACCGTGGGGCGCAGCAGCACGATGGACCCGCAGTAGAGCACGTCGGCACCCTCGACCAGTGCCACGTCGAGGTCGTCCGCGCTGAGCAGGCTGTAGGAGGGCGGCTCACCGTAGAAGCGGAAGTCGGGTTCGGCGCCGGTGAAGGTGGTCACCGCGAGGGTGGTCGGGGCCGGCGCGGCCACCACCCCGTCGACGCCGACGCCGGCGGCCTCGAGGAACTCGCGGATCCGGCCGGCGAGCGCGTCGTCGCCGAGCGAGCCGACGAACTGGGACCCGCCGCCGAGCCGGGCCACGCCGACGGCGACGTTGAGCGGGCCCCCGCCGATCGCCTGCCGGTAGACCGGCGCGCCGTCCCACTCGGTCTCCAGCAGGTCGACCAGCGCCTCGCCGAGCACCACCGCGTATCCCATCCCGATCCCTTCCTCGTCGCCCGGCCGCCGCCCGCCCGCCGGGGACGCCGCCGCGTCGGGAGATCTTGTCGCACCAGGCTGGCACAGTACGCGGCATGAGTACCGCCGAAGACACGGTATTGGCGTACCGGGACGCGTGCGAGGCGCGGGACTCGGCCCGGTTCGGCGCCCTGCTCGCCGACGGGATGGTCTACCACCTGCCGCAGACCCGGCGGTGAGCTTCGTCGACCTGGACGACGCCGGCCTGGTCACCGAGCTCTGGCCGGAGGCCTACGAGCCGCCACCCGGCCGGGAGCACCTCGCCGAGCGCTACGAGGCGGGCACCGCGGCACCGGTCTGACCGCGCCGTCCCTCGTCCCCGCCGGCCGGCGGGGGGTCGTCCTCGCCGCCGCGGTGGATCGGGCCCGCCAGGTCGGCCAGGGGTCGCCCGGTGCCACCCCAGCGGGCCGCGACGATCTGCGCGGCCACGCTCACCGCGGTCTCCTCCGGCGTACGCCCACCGAGGTCCAGGCCGATCGGCGAGGCCAGCCGGGCCAGCCGCTCCGCGTCCAGCCCCGCCTCGCGCAGCCGCTTGCGCCGCTCGTCGTGGGTGCGCCGTGACCCCATCGCCCCCACGTACGCCAGGTCGTGGCGCAGCGCCAGCGCGAGCACCGGCACGTCGAAGCGCGGGTCGTGGGTCAGCACGCAGACCACCGTCCGCCCGTCGACCCGGCCCGCCCCCAGCTCCGCCCCCAGATACCGGTGCGGCCAGTCGACCACCACCTCGTCCGCGTCGGGGAAGCGCCGGGTGGTGGCGAAGACCGGCCGCGCGTCGCAGACGGTCACCCGGTAGCCGAGGAACGCGCCGACGCGGGCCACGGCGGCGGCGAAGTCGATGGCGCCAAAGACGATCATCCGGGGCGGGGTGGCGTACGCCGCCACGAAGAGGCCCACGGCGTTGCCGCGGCGCTGCCCGTCGTAGCCGTACCGCAGCATCCCGCTGCGTCCGGCGGCGAGCAGCCCGAGCGCGTCCGCGGCGGCCGCCGCGTCCAGCCGATCGCTGCCGAGCGATCCGGCCACCCGGCCGTCGGCGAGCACCAGGCGGCGGCCCAGCCGCCCGGCCGGGTCGGCGGGTGCCGCGCCCGGCGGGTCCCCGGCGTCGGCGGCGACGCAGGTGACCACCGCCGCCGGCACGCCGGCCCGGCGGGCCCGGGCGACCGCGTCGAGTTGGGGGAAGCCGGTGGGGTCGATCCGCTCGACGAAGACCTCCAGGACGCCGCCGCAGGTCAGCCCCACGGCGTACGCGTCATCGTCACTGACGCCGTAGCGGACCAGTTCGGGGCGCCCGCCGTCGCGCACCTCGCACGCCCGCTCGTAGAGGTCGGCCTCGACGCAGCCGCCGGAGACGCTGCCGGTCACCGTGCCGTCGGCGGCCACGAGCATCGCCGCGCCGGGCGGCTGCGGCGCCGATCGCCAGGTCGCCACCACGGTGGCCAGGGCCACCGTCTCGCCGGCCCGCCAGCGCCGGTGCAGTTCGTCGAAGACGTCGCGCACGCGTCCTCTTCCCGTCTCCCGGCGTGGCCGGGCCCGTCGTCGCCAAACCGGGTCAAGTCCGGCTATCGCTCACAAAACCATACGACCAGGAATATATGGTCGGCTCGGATGCGAGGGGGTGCGAGTTGGTGAAGTCGTACCAGGCGACCAGGACGGCGCCGGCTCCGGACAGCGCCGTGGTGCGGGGTCCGGGCGAGGTCGAGGTCCGCCTGCGGGTGAACGGCGAGAACCGGACGCTGATGATCGAGCCGCGGGTCAGCCTGCTCGACGCGCTGCGGGACCGCCTGGACCTGACGGGGACGAAGAAGGGCTGCAACCAGGGCGCCTGCGGCACGTGCACGGTCTGGGTCGACAAGCGCCGGGTGCTGGCCTGCCTGACGCTCGCGATCACGTGCGAGAACCGCGAGGTGACCACCATCGAGGGCATGTCCGACGGCAACACCCTGCACCCGATGCAGCAGGCGTTCCTCGACGCGGACGCCCTCCAGTGTGGCTACTGCACGCCCGGGCAGATCATGTCCGCGGTCGCGCTGCTCGAGGAGGGACACGCCCGCGACGACGCGGAGATCCGGGAGTGGATGAGCGGCAACATCTGCCGTTGCGCCGCGTACCCGCACATCCGCGCCGCGATCCGCCGCGTCCGTGACGAGCAGGGAGGCACCCGTGCTGCCGGTTAGCTACTCCCGGGTCAGCGACGTGGGCACCGCCATCGGCACCGTCGCCGCCGACCCCGACAGCGCCTTCCTGGCCGGCGGGACCACCCAGGTCGACCTGCTGCGCATCTACGTCGAGCAGCCCCGCCGCCTCGTCGACATCAACGACCTGCCGCTGAACCACATCGAGGAGCTGCCGGACGGCGGGCTGCGCATCGGCGGGCTGGCCCGGATGAGCGACGTGGCCGAACACGCGGCGGTGGTGCGGCGCTACCCGATGGTCGCCGAGGCGCTACTGCTGGGCGCCTCCCCCCAGCTGCGCCACATGGCGACCGTCGCCGGCAACCTCATGCAGCGGGTCCGCTGCACCTACTTCCGCGACACGGCGGCGGCCTGCAACAAGCGCGCCCCGGGCACCGGATGCGACGCGATGGACGGGGTCAACCGGGGGCACGCCGTGCTCGGCACCAGCGACTGCTGCATCGCCACCCACCCGTCCGACCTCGGGGTGGCGCTGGTGGCGCTGGACGCCGTCGTGCGGACCGAGGGCCCGGCGGGGTCGCGGAGCATCCCCGTCGACGACTTCTACCTGCTGCCCGGACGGACCCCGGAGCGGGAGCACCCGCTGGCCCACGGCGAGCTGGTGACCGGCATCGACCTGCCGCCGCTCCCCGTGGCTGCCACCTCCCGGTACATCAAGATCCGGGACCGCGAGTCGTACGAGTTCGCGCTCGCCTCGGTGGCCGTGGCGATGTCGGTGGTGGCGGGCAAGATCGCGGAGATCCGGCTGGCTCTCGGTGGAGTGGCCACCAAGCCGTGGCGGGCCCGGGCGGCCGAGCGGGTGCTCGACGGCGCCCCCGCGACCACGGACTCGTTCACCCGCGCCGCCGAGGCCGAGCTGGCCGAGGCGCAGCCGCGCGGCATGAACACGTTCAAGGTCGAGCTGGCCAAGCGCACGATCGTGCGCGCCCTGTCGGAGATGACGCAGCGGGAGGGGACGACATGAGCCCGGCGATCGGCGCCACCCTCAACCGGGTGGACGGCCGCTTCAAGGTACGCGGCGAGTCGCGCTACTCCGCCGAGGTGCCGGTGACCAACCTAACCCACGCGGTGCTCGTGAACGCGAAGGCCGCCAGCGGCCGGATCACCGCGATCGACACCACCGAGGCGGAGCGGGCCGAGGGCGTCCTGGCCGTGCTGACCCACCGCAACCTGGGCCGGGTCGCCACCGTGCCGCGGCTGCTGCCGTCGCTGGCCGGGCTGGCCGCGCCCGGGCAGACCTTCTTCCCGATGCAGGACGAGACCGTCCACTACGCCGGCCAACCGATCGCCATCGTGGTCGCCGACACCATCGAACGCGCCGACCACGCCGGCACCCTGATCCGGGTGGAGTACGAGACGACGCCCGCGATCACCCTCCTCGACCAGGGCCGCGACCGGGCGTACGTGCCCGAACGGATCTTCGGTGGCCTCCTGCCCGGACAGGCGTCGCGGGGCGACGTGACGAAGGCGCTCGCCGAGGCCGACGTCTGCGTGGAGGCCAGCTACCGGTTCGCGCCCAACCACCACAACCCCCTGGAGCCCTCGGCCAGCACCGCCGTCTGGGAGGACGTCGACCGGCTCACCATCTACGACTCGACGCAGGGCCCGAACTCGGTCCAGTTCACCGTCTCCGAGCTGCTCGGCCTGCCGCCGATCTCGGTCCGGGTGGTCAGCCACGCCGTGGGCGGCAGCTTCGGCTCCAAGGCCATGGTCTGGCACCACCCGGCGCTGGCCGCGCTCGCCGCGCGGCACGTGGGCCGGCCCGTCCGGTTGGTGCTGACCCGGGAGCAGATGTTCACCTCGTGCGGGCACCGGGAGGAGCAGGAGCAGCGGATCACCATCGGCGCCCGCGCCGACGGCCGGATCACGGCGCTGCGGCACCACAAGATCGCGCTCACCTCGCCCTTCGACGACTGGGCGGAGCCGTCGCTGCAGAGCCCGTCGATCGCGTACACGAGCCCGAACTACGAGGGCGTCTACCACCTGGTCCGGGGCAACACCATCACCCCGACGTTCATGCGCGCCCCCGGCGAGGCGACCGGCATGTTCGCACTGGAGTGCGCGATGGACGAGCTGGCCGAGCGGGTCGGCGTCGACCCGCTGGAGCTGCGGATGCGCAACTACTCCGACACCGACCCGGAGAGCGGCCACCCGTGGTCGAGCAGCGGCCTCAGGGAGTGCTACCAGCGTGCGGCCGAGTTGTTCGGCTGGCACGACCGTGACCCGCGGATCGGCTCCCGGCGGGAGGGGCAGTGGCTCATCGGCAGCGGCATGGCCAGCGCCCTCTACCCGGTGACCCAGCCCGTGAACCCGCAGCGGGCCCGGGCCCGGATCTACAACGACGGCACCGCCGTCGTCGAGGCCGGCGTCTCGGAGTTCGGCACCGGGGTGTTCACCGCGATGACGCAGGTCGCCGCGGATGCGCTGGGCCTCCCCGTGGAGCGGGTCCGGTTCGTCGGCGGCAGCAGCGACCTGCCGAACATCACCGCCGCGGTGGGCTCGGCCGGCACCAGCGCGGTCGGCTCCGCCGTACACGTGGCGGCGTGCCAGTTGCGCGACGAGCTGATCCAGCGGGCGGTGGGCGACAGCCACTCGCCGCTGCGCGACGCCGACCCGGCCCGGGTGGAGGTCCGCGACGGCAAGATGGTGCTCTGCGACCGCCCCGACGTCGGTGAGACGTACGCCGACCTGCTGCACCGCACCATGACCCCGGACGTGGAGGTGCTCGGCACCTGGTATCCGCCGCCGCAGGACGCCGGGTACGGCGTGCACACCTTCGGCGCGCAGATGGCCGAGGTGGCGGTGGACGCCGACCTCGGGGTGGTCCGGGTGCGCCGGATGGTCGGGGTGTTCGCGCCGGGCCGGGTGCTCAACCGGAAGACCGCGCACAGCCAGCTCATGGGAGGAATGCTCTGGGGGCTGGGACAGGCGCTGCTGGAGGCGACCCGGATGGACCCGCGGCTGGGACGCTGGGCCAACTCCAGCCTCGGTGACTACCTGGTGCCGGTCAACGCGGACGCACCGGACGTGGTGGTGGACACCGTGGAGATGCGCGACGACGTGGTGAACCCCATCGGGATCAAGGGCGTCGGGGAGATCGGGGTGGTGGGTGCGGCCGCCGCCATCGCGAACGCCGTCCACCACGCCACCGGCCGGCGGCAGTACGAGCTGCCGATCACGCTGGAGAAGCTGCTCTGAGGTTCGATCAGCACATCGAGGAACGGCTATTGCGTCCGGCGTGGACGCGTGATGGGATGACGGTTGCCGGGGCGGCGCGGGGGCTGCCGCGCCACCGGCGGCCGGGTTTCACCTGAGGGGCGCCGGCCCGCGAGGCGGGCCGCCGCGGCGCTCGCCGACTTCGGGCGGGCCGCCGCGACCGTCGCATCCGCTCGTCGTCGGCGGGGCGGTCGGGTCGGCCACGTGGTGGAACGGCCCGCAGGGCGCGTCCCGCGAGTCAGGAGACCCCTGTGAACCGTTCCCGTACGGCCGCGTTGCTCATCGCGGCCGCGACCCTCATGGCGGGGGCCGTCGCCCTCGTCACCCGTCCGGCTCCGGCCGAGGCGCACGGCGCCGCGATGACCCCGGGCAGCCGGACCTTCCTCTGCTGGAGGGACGGCCTCAGCCCGACCGGTGAGATCCGGCCGAACAACCCCGCCTGCGCCGCGGCGGTGGCGCAGAGCGGCGCGAACTCGCTCTACAACTGGTTCAGCGTGCTCCGGTCGGACGCCGGGGGCCGGACCGTCGGCTTCATTCCGGACGGGCAGCTGTGCAGCGGCGGCAACCCCGGTTTCCGCGGCTACGACCTGGCCCGCACCGACTGGCCGCTCACCCACCTGACCGCCGGCGCGCAGATGGAGTTCCGCTACAGCAACTGGGCCCACCACCCGGGGACGTTCTACTTCTACGTCACGAAGGACAGCTGGAGCCCGACCCGGCCGCTGGCCTGGAGCGACCTGGAGGAACAGCCGTTCCTGACGGTGACCAACCCGCCGCAGCGGGGTGCGGTCGGCACCAACGAGGGGCACTACTACTTCAGCGGCACCCTGCCGTCGGGCAAGAGCGGCCGGCACGTCATCTACTCGCGCTGGGTGCGCTCGGACAGCCAGGAGAACTTCTTCGGCTGCTCCGACGTCACCTTCGACGGCGGCAACGGGGAGGTCACCGGCGTGGGTACGGGCGGCACGCTGCCGCCGGACCCGACGACTCCCCCGCCGGACCCGACCACGCCGCCGCCGCACACCGGTGACTGCATGGCCGTGCACCGTGTCGTCAACTCCTGGCAGGGCGGCTACCAGGGCGAGGTGACGATCATGAACCACGGCAGCACCCCGTTCGCCGGCTGGACGGCGACGTGGACCTGGTCGGGCGGGCAGTCGATCAGTCAGATCTGGAACGCCACCCAGACCACGTCCGGCTCCTCGGTGACGGCGACGAACGTGTCGTGGAACGGCACCGTCGCACCGGAGGGCACCACGACGTTCGGCTACCTGGCCAACGGCGGCAACACCCAACCCACCGTCACCTGCGCCCGCCGCTGACCCGTTCCCGGCCGCCCCGGCGCGGCTTCGAGTGATCAGGAGGTTTGCGTCACCGGATCGGCTCCGGATGACGCAAACCTCCTGATCAACGCGCGAGTCGGGGGTGGGTCAGCGGACCATGGAGCCGACGACGGGCTTGGTCAGGAGTGCGGACTGGTTGCGCTGGATGCCCGGGTCGAGCGTCTTGGCCACGAAGATCGCGTGCCAGATGCAGAAGATCAGGACGGTCCACACCTTGCGGGAGTGGTCCGCCTCCTCCCGCTTGTGCTCGTCGAGCAGTCGCAGGGCGTACGACAGGTCGAGCAGGTCACCGGCGCCGGAGGTGGCCAGCACGTGCCGCGCCCACTCGTACATCTCGCCGCGCAGCCACACCCGGGTCGGCGTGGGGAAACCCAGCTTCCTGCGGTTGACGATGGCCGGCGGCACCACGCCCTGCAGCGCCTGGCGCATCGCGTACTTGGTGGCGTCGGAGCGCGGCGGCAGCTTCAGGTCCACCGGGATCTTCGCGGCCACGTCGAAGACCTCACGGTCGAGGAAGGGCACCCGCACCTCGAGCGAGTGGGCCATCGAGATGCGGTCGGCCTTGACCAGGATGTCGCCGCGCAGCCACGTGTAGAGGTCGACGTACTGCATCTTGGTGACGTCGTCCAGCTCGGTGCACTCGGCGTAGATCGGGGCGGTCACGTCGGTGTAGCGCACCGACGGGTCGTACCGCCGCAGCAGGTGCTGCTTCTCCTCCTCGGTGAACATCCGGGCGTTGCCGTAGTAGCGCTGCTCGATCGGCGTGGTGCCGCGCTCGAGGAAGCTCTTGCCCTTCACGCCCTGCGGGATGGCCTTGGAGACCGCCCGCAGGCCCTTCTGCACCCCACCCGGCAGGCCGTTGACCGTGCTGAGCGACAGCGGCTCGCGGTAGATCGTGTAACCGCCGAAGAACTCGTCCGCGCCCTCGCCGGAGAGCACCACGGTGACGTGCTCGGCGGCCTTCTTCGCCACGAAGTAGAGCGGCACCAGGGCCGGGTCGGCGACCGGGTCGTCCAGATGCCAGACGATCTTGGGAAGCGCCTCCATCATGTCCTGCGGCCCGATCTTGGTCGGGATGGTGGTGACGTCCAGGTGCCGCGCCGACTCCTGCGCCACGTCGATCTCGGAGTAGCCGGGCACGTCGTAGCCGACCGTGAAGGTCAGGATGTTCGGGTTGAACTCGCGGGCCAGCGCCACCACCGCGGTCGAGTCGATGCCGCTGGAGAGGAACGAGCCGACCGGCACGTCCGAGCGCATGTGCATCCGGACGCTCTCCCGCAGCGTCTCCCGGATCTCGTGGTAGAGCCGCTGCTCGTCGGCGACCGGGGCGGGGCGGAACACCGGCCGGTACCAGCGCCGCACCTCGATCCGCCCGCCCGGGGTCCAGGTCAGGTACTCCCCCGAGCCGATCCGGTTGATCCCCTTGTGCAGGGTGCCGGGCTCGGGCACGTACTGCAGGGTGAGGTAGTGGCTGAGGTTGGCGGTGTCGATGCCGGCGTCACCGGCGTAGCTGGAGTGCGCGAAGGGCAGCAGGGCCTTCTTCTCCGAGGCGAGGTAGAGGCCGTCCGCCGTCTCCAGGTAGTGCAGCGGCTTGATGCCGAAGTAGTCGCGGGCGCCGAACGCGCGGCGCTCCTGCCGGTCCCAGATGACGAAGGCGAACATGCCGCGCAGCCGGGTGAGCACCTGCTCGCCCCAGTAGTGGTAGCCGGCCACGATCACCTCGCCGTCGCCGGCGGTGGCGAACTGCGCACCGTAGTCGCGGACCAGCTCGTCCCGGAGCTCGATGTAGTTGTAGATCTCACCGTTGAAGGTGAGCAGGTAGCGGCCGCCCGCGTACGGCAGCGGCTCGTGGCTGGAGGCCACGTCGATGATGGCCAGGCGCTTGTGCGCGAACACCCCGTCCGCGTACCGGCCGGACGCGTCACCCACCAGCTCGACCCCGGTCTCGTCGGGGCCCCGGTGGTGCAGGCACTCCAACGCGCCGGCGATGTGGTCGCGGTGCGCGCCGGCGTCACCGCGCGAGCTGAAGAAGGCCAGGAGTCCACACATGGTCGTCATCTTTCCACGGGCGGCGAACGGTCGTCGCGGCCGTCCGGCGATCCGCAGGCGGGCTCCCGCGGGCGCCGCCCGCGGCGGGCCACGGGTACCGTCGGCACCAGCGACGACGCGAAAGGGAGCGGAGCATGACCGAGGAGCGCGCCAACGGCAAGCCGACGGACGGCACCGAATCACACGATCCGGACTTCCCGGAGGCGTTCCTGTCCTTCATGCGGCAGGGCTGGCGGGACACGGAGCTGCCCGTGGGTCCTCGCCCGGAGGTGCCCAACTACGCCAAGCGCCGGGCCGCCCTCTCGGCGGCGTTCCCCGGCGAGACGCTGGTGATCCCCACCGGCAACGAGAAGGTCCGGGCGAACGACACGGGCTACCCGTTCCGGCCCGGCAGCGACTTCGCCTACCTCACCGGCGACCTCGACCCGGACAGCGTGCTCGTCCTGCGGCCGAACGGCTCGGGCCACGACGCGACGCTGTACATGCGCCCCCGCTCGTCCCGGCAGACCGACGAGTTCTTCCGCAGCCGCCACGGTGAGCTCTGGGTCGGCCGCCGGCACACGCTCGGCGAGAAGTCGACCGAGCTGGGCCTGCCGACCGCGGACCTCACCGAGCTGGACGGTGTCCTGGCCGACCTGGCGCCGGGGCGTACCCGGGTGCTGCGCGGCTTCGACCCCCGCGTCGACACGGCCGTGCGCCCCTACGACGGCCCGCGCGCCGAGGGCCAGCCCGCCCGCGACCGTGAGCTGGCGATGGCGATCTCCGAGCTGAAGCTCGTCAAGGACGAGTGGGAGATCGCCCAGCTGCAGGACGCCATCGACGCCACGGTACGCGGGTTCGAGGACGTGGCCCGGGTCCTCCCGGCCGACCGGGGCGTCTCCGAGCGGCTGCTGGAGGGCGTCTTCGCCCTGCGCGCCCGGCACGACGGCAACGACGTCGGTTACGGCTCGATCGTGGGCGCCGGCGAGCACGCCACGATCCTGCACTGGGTGCACAACCACGGCGCCACCCGCCCGGGTGAGCTGCTGCTGATGGACATGGGCGTGGAGAACCGCAACCTCTACACCGCCGACGTCACCCGGGTGCTGCCGGTCAACGGCCGGTTCACCGCGCTGCAGCGCCAGGTCTACGACATCGTGTACGCCTCGCAGCAGGCCGGCATGGAGTTCATCAAGCCCGGCGTGAAGTTCCGTGACGTGCACCTGACCTGCATGCGGGTGCTCGCCGAGGGCCTGGCCGACCTGGGCCTGCTGCCGGTGAGCGTGGACGAGGCGATGGACGAGAAGTCGACCGTCTACCGCCGCTGGACGCTGCACGGCTTCGGGCACATGCTCGGCATCGACGTGCACGACTGCTCGAACGCGCGCAAGGAGAAGTACCGCGACGGCACCCTGGGCGAGGGCTACGTGCTCACCGTCGAGCCCGGCCTCTACTTCCAGCCGGAGGACGAGCTGGTCCCCGAGGAGCTGCGCGGCATCGGCATCCGGATCGAGGACGACGTGCTGGTCACCGAGACGGGCGCCGTGAACCTCTCGGCGGGGCTTCCGCGCACCGCCGACGAGGTGGAGACGTGGCTGGCCGCGCAGCGGGAGGCGGGTCCGCGCCTGCCCGGCTGATCCCGGCGTACCACTTCGACAGAGGCGGGCCCCGCCGCTGGCGTGACGTTTCCGACGTCCCGCGCCGGCTGCGGGGCCCGTCCGCGTTCGTGCTGGTCAGAGCGGGCCCGTCCCGCCGGACCGGCTTGCCCCGGCCCTGACCGATGTGAGACTAATGCGGGGTTTTCTCGGATAAGTCCTCCTCGCGAGATTCCTTCTCATACGGTGGCGATCAGAGGCTGCAACCGATTTGTAGCTGGTCGCGCCGTCTTCGGCCGGTGCGGCCCCGTCTGGTAGCAGGAAAGGGCGGAAGGCTCTGATGTCCAATGACGTGACAACTCCTGACGGTGGGGCCGCTCCGGCCCCGCCGCCGAGATCAGGACGACGCAAACTCTGGATGGCGGCCGGCGTCGCCGGCCTGACCGGTGTGGTCGGGCTCGCGGCACTGGGCGGCGTGGCGGCCCGCGACGACAAGTCCGGCGGCGCCGACCGGGTGTCCGACGCGCAGGCGTCGGCCCCGAAGCAGAATGTCAGCGATGCCGGCAAGGCCGACGAGGGCACCGAGCACGACGGCAGGAAGGGCGAGGACGACTGGTCCGGCGGCGACTGGAGCGGTCAGGACGACCGCGCCGGCAAGGGCCGGGAGGAGGAGCACAAGGAGCGGGGCAAGAAGGTGCCCTGCGACACCGACAAGCTCATCCAGGCCATCGTCTTCGCCAACGAGAACCACGGCGGCACGCTCGAACTGGCCAAGGACTGCACCTACAACCTGACGCGGTACGACGAGGACGGCAACGGCCTCCCGGTGATCACCGAGAAGATCACGCTCAAGGGCGACAAGAGCAAGATCGTCCGTGACGCCACCGCGACCTACTTCCGGATCCTGAACGTCGGGCCGGGCGGACACCTGACGCTGAAGGACCTGACCATCAAGGGTGGCCAGACCCTGAACCGGGCCATCGGCGTCGAGCCGGCGGCGGTGTGGTCGCGCTACTCGAACTCGGTCCAGGCGACGGCCGCCGCCAAGGCGGGCACCTTCGCCACGGTCGAGGCCGACACGGTCAAGGCGAAGGCCGCCAAGCCGGCGACCCCGGCGGCGAAGCCGGCGACCCCGGCGGCGAAGCCGGCGAACGCCGCCCCCGCGGCCCCGGCCGCGCCGGCCGCCGAGGGCGTGGGCACCCTGGTCGAGGAGCCCGGCTTCAACGACGGCGCCGGCATCCTGGTGCAGCCGGGCGGCAAGGCCGACATCGAGCACAGCGAAATCCTGCAGAACCAGGCCGGCGGCAACGGCGGTGGCCTGGCCAACTACGGGCACACCCGGATCAGCAAGAGCACCGTCGCCGAGAACACCGCCTTCCTCTTCGGCGGTGGCCTCTTCAACGCGGGAGTGCTCCAGGTCGACGAGTCGCGGATCAAGAACAACGAGGCCGGGATCGGCGGTGGCGGTGCCGCCAACGGCGCCCCGGGCATCCTCCGTGACGACATCGACGGGGGCTCGCTCTGGATGTACAAGACCGAGGTCACGGGCAACAAGACGATCGGCTTCGGTGGCGGCATCCTCGACGTCGAGGGCGAGACGAAGCTGGACTACGCGAAGGTCACCGACAACACGGCGGTGCTCGCGGGCGGTGGCATCGCGACCGCGGACAGCCAGCTCACGCTCAAGCACGTCACGGTCGCGAAGAACAGCACGGTGGGCGTCGGTGGCGGCCTGGCCATCGCGTTCGACAGCGTGGCGACCATCGAGGAGAGCAGCGTCAAGGACAACGTCGCCGGATTCTTCGGCGCCGGCCTCTTCGTCGAGGACAGCACCGTGACGCTGCGCAAGAGCGAGGTCGTCGGCAACCGGGCCGTCGGACCGCTGGGGATCGGCGGCGGAATCTTCACGATCTTCGGAGCCGAGGTCCGGCTGACCGAGAGCAAGGTGGCGCACAACTTCGCCACCCTGCCGCCCGGTGGCATCTTCAACTCGCCCAGTAGCGAGGTGGAGCTGGACGACAAGTCGGCCGTGACGGGCAACCGTCCGACCAACTGCTTCAACGTCCCCCGCTGCTTCGCCTGAGCGCGAAACGGCTGGTTCACATAGAGGAAGGCCCCTCCGCGCCGTTTCGACGGCGGGGAGGGGCTCTTCCGTTCTGTGGCGGCCCTCCCCGTCCGGGCGCTACCGCCCGCGCCCTCCCCTGTCGGGCCGCGTGCCCCGTCAGCGCCCGCCCGACCCCGGCTAGGCGGTGTGCTCCCCGCGGGCCCGACCGGTCCCGCCCATCCCGCAGGTGTACCGAATGCGGGCTTCTTTCGGATATGGGCACCAGGCGAAGAAGATTCTCATAAGTTGGGTTTCGGGAGCTACAACCGATTTGTAGCAGGGGACGCTCGCCTGAGGCGGCGCGAACCTGTCTGGTACGAGGAGAGGGCAGAGAGCTCCGATGTCCAATCACCGAATCAACAACGAGGCCGCGGAGCCGGCGACGGGGGCCAAGCGCCGCCGCAAGATCTGGCTCGCCAGCGGTGTCGCCGGACTGACCGGCGTGGTCAGCCTTGCCGGCGTGGGCGTCGCCACCGGTGCCGGTGCCGCCGGTGTCGACGGCCTGCGCTGGGCCACGGCCCAGGTCAGCCAGGACGGCGACCGGGGCGCCGACCGCGACCGGCACGGCAAGGACGACTACGACCGGCGGGACGACAAGGACCGCAAGGACGACAAGGGTAAGGAGGTGCCCTGCGACACCGACAAGCTGATCCAGGCGATCGTCTTCGCCAACGAGAACCACGGCGCGACGCTGGAGCTTGCCAAGGACTGCACCTACAACCTCACCCGGTACGACGAGTACGGCAACGGCCTGCCGGTGATCACCGAGAAGGTGACCCTCAAGGGCCACGACACCAAGATCGTCCGGGACGCCACCGCTCCGTACTTCCGGATCCTCAACGTCGGTCCGGGCGGGCACCTGACGGTCAAGGGCCTGACCATCAAGGGCGGCCAGACCCTCAACCGGCTGATGCAGCCGGAGCCGGCGGCGGTCTGGTCGGCGTACTCGGCCTCGGGTGAGGCGCAGGCGGCCGCGACCAAGGCCGGCAAGGCCGTCGCCATGGAGCCGCGGACCACGCTGAAGGCCGTTCCCAAGGCGACCCCGAAGGACGGCGTCAGCACGCTCGTCGAGGAGCCGGGCTTCAACGACGGCGCCGGCATCCTGGTGCAGCCGGGCGGCACGGCCGACATCGAGCACAGCGAGATCGTGCAGAACCAGTCCGGCGGCAACGGTGGTGGCGTGGCCAACTTCGGCACCACCAGCATCCGGCAGAGCACGGTGGCCGAGAACACCGCCTTCTTCTTCGGCGGCGGTGTCTTCAACGCCGGGCTGTTGAAGGTCTACGAGGCCAAGATCAAGAACAACGAGGCGGGCATCGGTGGCGCCGGCATCTCCAACGGCGCCGCGGAGATCTTCACCGACGACATCGACGGTGGCACCGTCTGGGTCGAGAAGACCGAGATCAGCGGCAACAAGACCATCGGTTTCGGCGGCGGCATCCTCGACATCGAGGGCAACACCACCGTGAAGCAGTCGAAGATCAGCGACAACACGGCGCTCGTCGCGGGCGGCGGTATCGCCGCGGCGGACAGCTCGCTGACCCTGCACGGCGTGAAGGTCGAGAAGAACAGCTCCATCGGCGTCGGCGGCGGTCTCGCCATCGCCTTCGGCAGCCGGGCCACCATCGAGGAGACCTCGATCAAGGACAACGTCACCGCGTTCTTCGGCGGGGGCCTGTTCAACGAGCGCAGCATCACGGTCCTGCGCAAGAGCGAGGTCGTCGGCAACCGGGCGGTCGGCCCGATCGGCATCGCCGGCGGCATCTTCAACCTCGGCGGCGAGGTGCGCCTCGACAAGACCAAGGTGGCGCACAACTTCTCCACCCTGCCGCCGGGTGGCGTGTTCACCACCAACTCCGGCGTGATCATCGACGACAAGTCGGCGGTCACCGCCAACCGGCCGACCAACTGCCTCGGCAGCCTGGCCACACCGCCCAACTGCTTCGGCTGACACCTGACGGTGACGTGACGGCGCCGGCCACGGCGACGCCACGGGGCGAGACAGGGACCGGCCCCCTCCCGCGCTGCGGGAGGGGGCCGGTCCGCGTCGTGCCTCAGCGCTGCCGCACGAAGACCGCCACGCTGCGGGGAGGCACGCTGAACGTGCCGGTGGCCCGGTCGAACGACGCGGTCCGCAGCACCGGGTCGGCCGAGTCCCGCAGCACCGGGTGCAGCGACACGTCCGCACCGCGCAGCCCCGGTAGCCGCTGCGTCGCGTTCTCCGGCGTGCCGTTGAAGACCACCGTGACCGACGACCAGCGCGGGTCCAGACCTCGGCCGTCGAGCGTCATGGTGAGCACACCGGGCGTCTCCTGCGGGCCGGAGAGCGGGAACGCCACCCGCCGCTGCACCTCGTCGGCCGCGGCCAGCCCGAAGACCGGCGACGAGGCCCGGACCCTCAACAGCTCCGCGTAGCGGGCGCCGGTCATGTCGATCGCCGCGCAGTCCGGCACCAGCCCCGGGTCGGCGAGCAACGGCCGGGCGTACGGCCACTTGTCCTGGTTGTCCGCCGCCGGTGGCAGGCCGGCACCGAACCCGTTGCCCCGGCCGCAGTCCCAGCGGATCTGGTTGAACCAGTCCCCCGAGTTGTACGAGTTGCGGTCCAGCGACTTCGAGCGCAGCCGCTCGGTGCCGGCGGTGACGAACCCGGTGCCCTGGCTGAACACGACAGTGCTCAACGCGAGCACCTGCATCCGGGACCGGTCCGCCGCCGAGGTGCCCTGCGGCAGCTTGTACGCCAGCGCGTCGTACAGGATCTCGTTGTCGTGCGCGTCGACGTAGGTGACCGCCTCGCCGGGGGCGGCGGTGTAGCCGGCCGGCGCACCGTTGTAGTCGACCTGGGCCCCGGTGACCTCCCTTCCGGCCGAGTCGGTGAACCGGTAGCCGCGCAGGTTGCCGGTGAGACCGACCTTGACGAGGTCGTGCTGGTGCAGCAGCCGGGCCCGCTGCTCCGCCGCGGTGCCGTTGACCGGGTCCCCGTTCGGGTCGGTGAAGAGCCCCGAGGCGAAGCCCTGCGACCGCGGGTTCGGGTCGAACGGCCCGCCGCCGCGCACGGCGTCCCGGAGCCGGTCGTTGAAGGTGCCCACGCCGGTCCCGGCCATGTTGGCCTGGGTGGCCTGGACGAACCGGGCGTCGTTCGCGACCTCGCCGAAGTTCCAACCCTCGCCGTAGAGCAGGATCGAACGGCCGTCGACACCGTCGCGGGCCGGGGTGAGCCGGTCCAGCGCCGCACGCACGGCCAGGATGTTCGCCTTCGGGTGGTGGCCCATCAGGTCGAACCGGAAACCGTCCACCTTGTACGCCCGGGCCCAGGTGACCACGGAGTCGACCACCAGCTTGCCCATCATGGCGTGCTCCGGGGCGGTGTTGGCGCAGCAGGTCGAGTTGGCCACCGTGCCGTCGTCCAGGAGGCGGTGGTAGTAGCCGGGCACGATCTGGTCGAGCACGGACTTCGGGTCGGCACCGGCGGCCGACGTGTGGTTGTAGACCACGTCCATGACCACCCGCAGGCCGACGCCGTTGATGCCGGCGACCATCCGCCGGAACTCGGCGGTCCGCGCCGCGCCGACCGGGTCGACGGCGTAGCCACCCTCCGGCACGGTGTAGTGCAGCGGGTCGTACCCCCAGTTGTAGCCGTCGGTGTCGGCCACCGCCGCCACGCACGCCTGCTGCCGGTCGGAGTCCGGCGGCAGCGCGGCCAGGTCGCAGTCGGGCTGACGCTGGTCGGCGCGGCGTTCGGGGATGGTCGCGAAGTCGAACGCCGGGAGCAGGTGCAGGTGGGTCACGCCGGCCCCGCCGAGCGCCCTGAGGTGCCGCATCCCGGCGGTGCCAGGGTCGGTGAAGGCGAGGAAGGTCCCCCGCCGCTCGGCGGGCACGCTGGTGTCGGCCACCGAGAAGTCCCGCACCGACAGTTCGGAGATCTGCGCCCGGCTCGGCGGCACGGCCGCCGGTTTGCGCAGCGCGGACCAGCCGGGCGGTGCGAGCGCCGGGTCGGTGAGGTCGACGAGCTGATTGTGGGTCGAGTCCGCGGCGAGCGCCACCGAGTAGGGATCGGTCACCGAGGCGGTGACCATCCGCTGCGTTGCCGGCTGCCAGGCCCGCACCTGGTAGCGGTAGTACTTCCCGGCCCAGGAGGGCTCACCCCGCACCGACCACACGCCGGTGCGGTCGTCCCGGCGCATCGGCACCGTCCGCGGCTGCGCCGTGGGCGAGTCGAACAGCTGCAGCGACACCGTCCGCGCGGTGGGCGCCCAGACGGCGAGCGTCGGCGTCCGGCCCGTGAAGGTCGGCCCGAGCCGCGCCTCGGTGGCCGGGGCGTACACGTCGTCGAGCACGCCGGGGATCTGCACGCCGGTGGCGCCGAGCAGCCGGCCCTCGGCGTCCCGCTCGGTGACGAGCAGCTGCCCGCGCAGCGCGGCGGGCACCTTCGCCAGGTCGCCGCGGTCGAGGGTGAACGCCCCGTACGCCCACAGGTGCGGGAAGGCCGTCCGCTGGGCCTCCGTCAGCCCGTTGCGCCGCGCCGTCAGCGGCAGGGTGGTGTACGCCCCGGACAGCTCGCCGTCGATCACGCTCACCCCGCCGTTCGGGGCGGCCACCAGGTCGTACCGGCGGCCGTCCGGGGGGCCCGCCCGCCAGGCCACCGTGGAGCGGTCGATCCAGTGGGCCCGCTGCTTCGTGATGTCCAGGTCGGCCGCGGCGTCGGGGGCGGTCGGCGGCAGCAGCCGGCCCGGCGTGGCCGCGAGCAGCCACACCTCCCGTCCGGCGCTGGCGAAGTCGAGCCGCTGGTCCTCCGGCAGGTCCTTCTCGTCGCCCCGGTGGACGATGTAGTTCAGCCCCGTCGCGCCGGCCACCAGTGGCACCCGGAAGACCGCGCCGAACGCGTCGAAGCCGCTCGGCTCCATCGGGTCGGCCCACTCGGTCGGATCGGCGGCCCCGTCCCACAGGTGCAGCCCCCAACCGTCGTAGTTGCCGTCCGCCCGGCGGTAGTGGATCACGGCGGTGCCCTCGTCGGCCGGCGGGTCGGGCTCGCCCGTGGCGGCCTGCCGCGTCGGGTAGAGGGCCGGGTCGCCCTGCTTGACCCAGACCTCGCCGGTCTGCGTCACGTCGATCGTCCGGTCCACGGCGACATCCTTGGTGCCCTCCTCGTCGACCACGAGGAAGCCGACGGATCTCGCGCCCGGCTTGAGCTTCACCCAGGCGAAGCGCCCGTAGGAGTCCTCACCGGCGAACGGCTGGCCCTCGGGCCACTGCGTCACGTACGCCGGGTCGATGTCACCCCAGGCGTGGAGGCGCCAGTCGTCGTACCCGCCCGCCGGTCGCTGGTAGTGCACCACGGCCCAGTCCCGCGAGCCGCCCCGCGCGGGGGTGCCCACGGTGGCCGTGGACCGCGCCGTGGCCGTGCGCCCCCTGCCGTCGCGCACGACCGCCTTGTACTCGACCTTCGTCCCGCCGGCCAGCCCCGTGAGGTCGTGGTGGACCGTGTACGGCGCGCGGTGGGCGCTGCCCAGCAGGGTCCAGTGTCCGCCGGCGATCCGGGCCGCGACCGTGACGGTGGCCAACGGGTCCCCGGTGACCTGGGCGGTGACGGCGGCGCGGGTGGCGACCGGCTCGTCCGGCGCCGGGGTGGTGATCGCGATCGACGGCGCCCGGCCGGGCAGCGGGACCGGCGAGCCGGCCCGGTGCACCACCGCGGCCAGCGGCGGCACGGTCAGGGTGAGCTTCCCGTCCGCCCCGGCCGTCACGGCCCCGGAGGCGCCGTAGACGCCGGTGAAGGTGGCGCCGGCCGACCAGGTGTCCACGGTGACAGTCTGCGGGGTGTCGGCGTTGTTCACGGCCACCACGTACTCGGTGCGCTCTCCCGGGGCGATCCGGGAGAAGGCGAAGACCCCGGGGCCGTCGGCGGCGTACCGGGTGACCTGGACGCCGTCGCGCAGCGCCGGGTGGGACCGGCGCAGCGCGCCCAGCTCGGCGATGGTGCGGTAGAGCGGGTGGGCGCGGTCGTACTGGTCGGCGGCGTGCGTACGGTCGGTGCCGAGCAGGTCGTCGTCGAGATAGTCGGGCGTCACCGAGGCGAACATGTCCTGCCGGGCGTCCTTGTCGCCGCCCGGGCCGGTGAAGCCCTGCTCGTCGCCCGAGTAGACCACCGGCTGGCCGCGGGTGAGGAACATCAGCTGGTGGGCGAGCTGGTCCCGACGCAGGTGGGTGGCCGGGTCGGTGCCGCCGCCGGCGATGAACGAGCCGATCCGGCCCATGTCGTGGTTGCCGAGGAAGGTGGTCAGCCGGCCCGCGTCGGTGTCCCGGGCGGCGTACAGGTCGTCGCGGGCGTAGACGTCCGCGAGGGACTTCGCGGAGCCGGCCCCGGCCGTGTAGCCGCGTGCCGCCTCCTGGAAGGCGAAGTCGAGCGTCGCCGGCAGGCCGCCGCGCCGCACGTACGTCGAGGTGACCTCCGGGTCGGCGCTGTAGACCTCGCCGAACATGGAGAAGTCGGGCTTGCCGGCGCGCCGGGCGGCCTGCGCGATGCCCTGGCTGAACTGGGGCCAGAAGTCGAGGTTGGCGTGCTTCACGGTGTCCAGCCGGAACCCGTCGACGCCGGTTGCGGCCACCCAGTCGGCGTAGATCTTCGTGAGGCCGCGGACCACCTCGGGCCGCTCGGTCCACAGGTCGTCGAGGCCGTGGAAGTCGCCGTACTCGCTGTTCTCCCCGGTGAAGGTGGAGTCGCCGCGGTTGTGGTACATCGTCGGGTCGTTCAGCCACGCCGGGACCTTGACCCTCGCGTCGGCCGGGGTCTCGAACGTCGGGGTGTACGGGAAGGAGGTCGCGTCGACCGCCGGGAAGGCGCGGGTGCCGTCGGCGTAGTTGCGGTCCTCGAAGGCCCGCCCCTGCGCGTCGCGGTACGGCTCGGTCGCCTTGTCCACGTAGGAGTTCCGGTCCTCGGCGTACCTGATCACGTCGGCCGTGTGGTTGACGATCACGTCGAGGTAAATCTTGATGCCCCGCTGGTGCGCGAGCCGGACCAGCCTCTTCAGGTCCTCGTTCGTGCCGAAGTGCGGGTCGACCTGTGTGAAGTCGGTGATCCAGTAGCCGTGGTAGCCGGCGGAGACGTCGTCGCCGCTGCCCTGCACGGGGCGGTTCTTGAACACCGGCGCGAGCCAGATGGCCGTGGTGCCCAGCCCCTCGATGTAGTCGAGCTGCTCGATGACGCCCCGCAGGTCGCCCCCGTGGTAGAAGCCCTCGTCCTTCGGGTCGTACCCGGTGCGCAGCCGGTCACCGGCCAACCCGCCACGGTCGTTGCGCCGGTCGCCGTTGGCGAACCGGTCGGGCAGGACGAAGTAGAACTGCTCGGCCCGGGCATCGTCGCGGCCGGCGGTGAGCAGGGCGTCGGCGGAGGGCTCGGTGCGCCACCGCGCGGCGCCGGCGGGGGTGGCGGCGTCCGGTGAGGTGACAGCGGCCGTGGCCCTGCCGTCGAGCGGGGGTACGGCGACCGGCGCGCCGACGAGCGTGAGGGCGGTCAGTGCGACGAGGGCGAGCGGGGCCTTGCGCGGCGGGGGCGGGGGTTTCATCGACGGCCTTCCTCTGGTCGTGACTGGCCCGCACGCTAGCCCTTGCGGAAACGTTCTGCAATACCTTGCAAACGGCGTCGTAACAAAGCAGAAGCCTTGCGCATCCTTACGCAAGGCTTCTGGGAGGCGGAGGATTCAGAGGCCGGCGCACCCACCACCGTTGACCGTGCACCGCACCGGGGTGCTGCTCGCCCGCTCCACATGGAACATCAGCCGCGCGGACGCGCCCGGGGCGAGTTCCTCGCCGCCGCTGTAGGCGTAGCCGTCACCGGACCTGCGCAACGTCCCCTGTGGCGCGTTCACCACCCACGCCGTGGACAGCCGGCCACCGGAGAACGTCAGGCCGACCTCCCAGCGCTGGCGTGTCCCCGACGTGTTGCTGACCCGCACCTCCCCGATGAACCCGCCGTCGAACGACTGGGCGACCTGGTAGCGGCCGGTCACGGCGGGCGCGGCCGGTGGCGCGGTGGACGGTCGCGGGCTCCCGCTGACCGCCGGCGCCCCGGCCGACGGCGGCGCCGAACGGCTGGTGGTCGGCGCCGGCGCACTGGAGAGCACCGAGGCCCCCGGCGTGGGCGACGACGACGGCGACGCCGAAGGCCGGTCACCGGTCGAGGTGACCGACGGAGTCGTGGACACGGACGGCGACGCGGACGCGAAGGGCGGTGTGGGCAGCGGGCCGCCGGCGCTGGCGCCACGCGGCACCTCCACGTCGGGACCGCGGCCCCGGTACGCGCCCAGCGCGATGACCAGCAGCACCACCATCACGACGACCCCGGCGAAGACGACGATCCAGGGCGAGGACGCCATCGCCCTGCCACGCCGGTGCCGTGGGCCCGCACTCGTGCCGGACATGTCCCTCCCTCTCGCGTCCGAGGGAGCGTAACGGGTCAGGACATCACGCAGTCGTCGCCGTTCACCGTGCACCCGCTGAGCCGGTCGTCCCGGCCCCCGCGGTCGAAGCGCAGGCCCAGCTCGACGCTGCGGCCCGCCGGGAGCGGGGTGCGGCCACGCAGCTCGTACCGGTCGTCGCCCCGATAGGCCAGCCGGACGTCCGTGCCGCCGTACACGCGCAGGTCCCACACCCGGTCGGTGAACGTCAGGGCGACGGTCCACTCCTCGGCGCCGGCCGTGTCGTTGGCGATGAGCAGCTCCGCCTCGACGTCGTGCCGGTCGGCGTCGCGGACCCGGTAGGTGGCGGTCAACGCCCCGCCGTCCAGCACGGCCGGCTGCTCCGACGGCGACGGGGACGTGACCCGGGGCGGCGGCGGGACGCTGGGCGACGGGCGGGTAGGCGTCCGGGACGGACGCGCCGGTGCGCGGGAGCGGGTCGGTTGCGGGGTTGGCGACGGCACGGCGGAGGTCTCGACCGGCGGGACCGGCAGCACCACCGGGGGCACCGACGCCGCCACGGGCTCCGGCTCGCGGACCCGGAAGGAGAGCGACGCGACGAGCAGCAGGATCGCCAGGGTGAGGACGCCGAGCAGGACGACGATCCACGGCACCGATGCCACCATCCTGGACGCGGTCCCCGGTTCCGATGTGCCGGTAGGCCGCACGGGCATGTCTCCCCTCTCCGCAGAGCCGGTCCGCCAGCGTAGTCAGCCCCCGACCGGAGGGGAACGGCGGCTCGACACAACGGTCCGACCGGCCGGCACGGCACCCGGAGAACGGTGGACCGCGCGGGCGCTCTGGCCGGCCGCCGCGCCCGCCCGGTCAGCCGGCCCGCACGACCGTACAGATCATCGGGCCGCTGTCGGTGCCCCGCAGCAGGTAGCGGTATCGCTCACCGGGGACCCGGGCACCCGAGGAGTCCAGGAACTCCCACTCCACGGCGACCATGGTGAGCAGGGCGGAGATCGGTTGCACGTCCTCGATGAGCGCGTGCGCGGCGATCAGCTCACGCTCCTGGTAGTCGGGCGCCGCGCCGACGAAGGAGAGCGCGACGGCGGCCAGGGAGTTGAACGAGAAGCTGTAGGTGTCGGCGACCACCAGCCCCGGGAGGGCGTAGCAGCCGGCGAGGGCGGGCACGTCGCCAGCGGTCAGCGCCACGCCGTACCGGTGGAAGAAGTCGGTCAGCGTACCGAGGTCGGTGGAGGCTCTCACGGCCCGAGCAATTACCGGTCGCGCGACCTGCCAAACCTCAGCGCGGCGGCACCCGCACCTCGATCTCCGTGCCGAGCCGGGCGCCGCCCGCCAGGCCGAGGTCGTCGCCGCTCCAGAACCGGCCGGGGTCGTACCAGTTCGGACGCCGGCCGGCGGGCAGCAGACCCATCTCCTCGTACGTCACCGCCACCACCTCGGCGCAGTACGCCGTCTCCAGTGTCCGGTCGGACGCCGTCTCCGGCCGTGGCGGCGCGTCGACGCCGGACCCCGGCAGCAGGTGCCGGCCGGGCCGGCGAAGCCGCGGCACGCGCCCCCGCGCCCAGCGCCAGGCCAGCTGCGCGGTCGACGGGAAGGGCGTGCCGTCCAGCCGGGCGACGGTCCGCAGCACGGCGTTCTCCATCTCACCGTCGGCCGGCGGGTCGAGCTGTCGCAGCCAGGCCCGCTGCCCGTAGCGGTTGGCCCACACCCGCACCGCGTCGGCCAGGTCGTGCAGCTGCACGCCACGCTGGTGCGTCCCCGACCACATGTCCGGCAGGGACCTGCCCAGCTCGGCGTGCCACATCAGCGGCGGCATGTCGTCCAGCACGACGGCCATGCCGACGTGGTTCACCGGACTGTTGGTGGTGAGCTGGATCGCGCGGTCCGGAACGCTGCGCCCCCGGAAGACCCACACGTCTCCGGTACGGGTCAGCTCCACCGCCTCGTCGAGGCTGATGCTCATAACGGTCTACCCTAGGCCGATGCGGCGACGGACGCGGTGGTGGAAGGTGCTCGGGTTGGCCGGTCTCGCCGGCGTGGCGGCCACCGGTGTGGTGATCGCCCGCGCGGAACGGCGGCGCCGGTCGTACACGCCGGACGAGATCCGGGCCCGGTTGCGCGCCCGGCACGCGGAGGCTACGACGGGCGGCGACGGCGCCCGCTGAGCTGGTCGCCGTCAGTCCTCGTCGTGCTGGTTGCCGTCCCAGCGGCCGCCGATCGGCGGGGTGTCGAAGCGGACGGGCCCCTCGGCGTTGCCGGCGAGGTCGTTGTCCCGCACCCGGCACGCCACGCAGCTGCCCCGCGGCGTGATCCAGATGCCGTACGTCTGGCTCTGCTCGTCGCGGTGGTCCCAGATCCGGTTGCCCCGCACGGTGGCCGAGTCGAAGGCGGCGTTGACCGTGATGCCGGCCCGGATCGGGGGTGGGTCTCCCAGCTCGTAGCCGGTGCCGGGGCCCGGAACGTCCTCGTTCCAGGCGGTGGTCGCGTCGGGTCGCACCTCGGCGAGGATCAGCTCCGTGTCGGTGTTGCCCGCCACCACCGCTGTCCGGTTACCCACCCGCAGCACCTTGCCCCGGTGACCGTCCACCGGCCAGTGGGCGGTGCGGTCGGTGACGGCCCGGGGACCGTAACGCACCGCGTCGCCACCCCCCGCGGTGGCCGGCGCGCGCCGCCGGCCGTTGTTGCGGATCCGGTTGTTCACCACGATGGCGTCGGTCATGGGCCGGTCGACACGGATCCCGTCGAGGGCGTTGTCCCAGATGTCGTTGCCGTCGATGACCACGTCGGAGGCGGGGCCGCGGAAGCCGCGGCCGAGGTCGTGCTCGTGGTGGCCGTAGGCGCCGTTGCCGCTGATCCGGTTGCCCCGGATGGTGTACGGGCCCGGGGTGTTGCCGATGCTGATGCCGTCGCCGACGTTGCGGTCGATGACGCAGTCGGTCAGCAGCCCGCCACGACCACCCACCCCCGACGTGCCGTTGCCGGAGACGTCGAAACCGGCCTCCAGGTTGCCGGTCAGGGTGCAGGCCGACACGATCAGCCCGTCGGCGCCCCAGTCGGAGATGCCGAAGCGGTTGGCCTGGCTGTGGCAGCCGATGATGCGGATGCCGCGCGGCGGCACCCAGTAGTCCTTCTGCAACTCCAGGAAGATGCCGTTGGTGCCGTTGCCGATCGTGATGCAGTTGGCGATGGTGAGCCGCTCGACGTCGCCCCAGCCGCCGATGCCGACGCCGATGCCCGCGCCGCCCATCTCCTCGCCGTTGTCCAGCCGGCCGCAGCCGACCACCACGCACCCCTCGATGATGCTGTCCTGGAGGAAGTCGCAGCCCAGCCCGGTCGCTCCGGTGTGGTGGATGTACAGGTTGCGGAACACGCCCCGTACGACGTACTGGAGGCCGAGCCCCTTGGCGAGGTAGCTGTACTCGGCCATCGCCACACCGGACCCGTCGATCTCGAAGTCGGCGAACGTGCAGTCGGCGATGTGCCGGTCCCGGTCCGCGCCGTGCTGCACCGTGGTCCAGTACGCCAGCGGCGTCGGGTCGGCCCGGTTGCCCTCGTTGCTGAGCACGAACCGGGTGGCCGCCGGGCCCGCCCCGATCAGGGACACGCCGCTGCGCCAGATCGTGCCGGCGTCACGGATCGAGTAGATGCCCGGCGGGCAGTGGATGACCCGGGGACGGCCGTCCGCCGCGTACCCGTCGCCGAGCCGGTCGACGAGGGCCGACAGCGCCGGCTGGTCGTTGGTGACCCCGTCGCCCTGCAGTCCGAACTCGCGCGCGTCGCAGTAGAGCGGCGCGCCGGCGACCGGCGTGGGCCGCTGCGCGACGGTGGGCAGGCCGTGCTGCGACACCCGGCGCTCCTTCCGCGGTGGGTACCTGAGCCGGACGCATTCCCGCTCCCCCCGCCCGGAAACGACCAGGGCCGCTGTTCCCCCACGCGGTCGGCGCCCTGGCCCGCCCCGAGCAGGCGGCGCGGCGGCAGCGCGGCGCGCGGCGGGGCGGGGCGGGGCGGGGCGGGGCGGCGCGCGGCGGGGTGGGGCGACGGGGCGGCGGTGCCGGATCCCGACCGGCGGTCCGGTCAGCCGGCCTGCGACCGCTCGACGGCGTCCCGCAGCGCCTCCGGGGTCCGGCCGATGAGCGCACCGCCGTCGTCCAGGAGCAGGATCGGCCGCTGGATCAGCTCGGGGTGGTCGACCATGGCCTGGATCCAGCGTGGCTCGCTCTCGTCGTCCCGAGGCCAGGTGTCCAGCCCGAGTTCGCGGGCCGCCGGCTCCTGCGTGCGGCAGACCTCCCACGCTCGGGCCCCGAGCCGGCGCAGCACCTCGGTGAACTCCTCAGCGGTGGGCGCCTGCTCCTGGTAGGCCCGCAGCCGGTAGGGCACCCGGGCCTCGTCGAGGGTCGCCCGGGCGGTCGCGCACTTCGAGCACGACGGGTTGTTCCAGATCTCCATGCCGGCCATCGTGCCAACCGCCGCAGGCCCAGTCACCCGGGTGACCGGGCGACCGGGCGACGGCGCCCAGCGGCCATGTTCCCCACCGTGCTGTCGAGCTGCCCCAGATCTGACACCCCCTGCGCCCAACCAAGCAGCCCGTCGTGGGACGGCCCGGCGAGGAGGACCGGTTTGCGTGGCGACTGTCGAACCGCGCGACCGGCAATCTCGGACAGTTTCGGTTCGGAGGGCGCAACAACTCGCAAGAGCCTCGTCAGCCCCGTGCCTGGGGCCTGCCGCAGACCGCTCCGCGCCGATCGCGGCGCACCCCGCCGACCCCGCACAGCGCGCACGCCTCTGTCCGCCGCTCGAGCTGCCCCAAGACTGGGGCAGCTCGACAGCCGCCCAAAACCGCACCCTGGGGCCCCGCGCTGCCTAGGGGCCTGGGGTCGCGCTGGCCCGCTCCGCGTCGCCGGGGGCCTGGGGTCGCCCACCGGGGGTTGCCTGGGCGCCTGGGGGTTGCCGGCCGCCCCGGGGTCGCGTGGGGGTCGCGTGGATCGCCTGGGTCGTGCCGGGGTCACCTGGGGGTCGCGCGGGGCGAGTGGGGTCGTGCGGGGCACTGGGGTCGGGTGGGATCGGGGTCGGATCGTGCGGGGTTGTCAGGTTTGGCGGGTGTCCGTCTGGGCGTGGTGTCCGGTTCGCGTCCGCGCGTCCCGTGGCCGGCGCCACCGCCGGGGCGGAATCATGGCCCCGCCCGGGTCGTTGAACATGGTCGAGCCGCGCGGCCTCCGGTCGCCGGCAGGGAGACGACCCGCGGCGGGAACTCACCGCCACCCCGGTGCGTTGACACCCCCGGGCACCGGACCGCTCGTCGGAATG
>NZ_JAXCFO010000012.1:0-160455 GCF_056150165.1 Micromonospora xinjiangensis
CAGGACCGGCCCGGACGCGACCCGGTCGGCACCGGCACGAAGCCCGGCTGACCTGCGCTGATCCGGCTCCACCTGGTCCTGTCGCACGGGCGGCGGGTTCCCTGCGCCCCGAGGAGTAAACGTCAGCCTCGACGCGGCCGGACCACCGCGCACGCCACGGCTCCGCACGGCCGCCCGCGCAGGCCTTACCCGTCGCCCCGGAGAAGCTAACCCGCCGGACCTGTTAGCCCAGGTCGGCGTCCGGGTATGGGGGTCCAGTGGCGATTGTGGAGAAAGTGATCGACGCGCCCCCGCAGCAGGTCTTCGACGTGCTCGCCGACGGGTGGACGTACAGCGACTGGGTGGTCGGCACCGCCCACGTGCGCGACGTGGACGACGGCTGGCCGCGAGTCGGCACCCAGCTGCACCACCGGGCCGGGCCGTGGCCCTTCTCGTTGCAGGACTCGTCCACGGTGCTGCTCTGCGAGCCGCCGCACCGACTGGTCCTGCGGGCCGGTCTCTGGCCGGCCGGCGAGGCGATCGTCACCTTCACCCTCGACCCGGTCGGCGACGGCGCCACCCGGGTGCGCATCGGCGAGGACTTCGCCGCCGGTCCGCTGCGCTGGGTCCGCAACAAGGTCAACGACCTGGTGCTGCACCTGCGTAACCGGGAGACGCTCAACCGCCTCTCCGACATCGCCACCCGGCAGAAGGACCAGCGATGACGCAGGCCGTGGTCATCACCGGCGCGAGCGCGGGAATTGGCCGGGCGGTGGCTCGGGCGTACGCGGCGCGGGGCGCCCGGGTGGCGCTGATCGCCCGCGGCCAGGCCGGTCTCGCCGCCGCCGAACGGGACTGCCGCGAGCGGGGCGCCGCCGAGGTCCGCGCCTACCGGGTCGACGTGGCCGACGCCGGTGCGGTGCAGCAGGCGGCCGACGACGTGGTGCACCACTGGGGCATGATCGACGTCTGGGTCAACAACGCCATGGTCTCGGTCTTCGCCCCGGCGTGGGAGATCACGGCTCCGGAGTTCCGCCGGGTCACCGAGGTCAACTACCTGGGCACGGTGCACGGCACGCTCGCGGCGCTGCGGCACATGCGGGCCCACGGTCGGGGCGCCATCGTGCAGGTCGGTTCGGCGCTGGCGTACCGCGGTATCCCCCTGCAGTCGGCGTACTGCGCGAGCAAGCACGCCATCCAGGGCTTCAACGACTCGCTCCGGGCGGAGCTGCTGCACGACTGCCCCACGGTGCGGCTCTCGATGGTCCAGCTGCCGGCGGTGAACACGCCCCAGTTCTCCTGGGTACGCACCCGGCTCCCCCGGCACCCCCAGCCGGTGCCACCGATCTTCGCGCCGGAGGTGGCGGCCCGGGCCGTCCTGTGGGCGGCCGACCGGGGGGTCCGGGAGCTGAACGTGGGCGGGCCGACCTGGCGGGCCCGGCTCGGTGACATCTTCCTGCCGGGCCTGCTCGACCGGAAGCTGGCCCGGGACGGGTACGACAGCCAGCAGACCAGCGCACCCGTCGACCGGGCACGCTGGCGGGACAACCTCGACCGGCCGGGCGACGACGATCGGGACCACGGCGCCGAGGGCGTCTTCACCGACCAGGCACGGCACCGGTCCGCGGCGCTCTGGGTGGGCACGCACAAGCCGGCGGTGTCCGGTTTCGTCCTGGCCGGCCTGGCCCTCGCGTTCGCGGGCGTGGCGCGCCGGCGCCGCTGACCGGCGCGCCCGCGCCCGCCACGGGGATCGATCCACCGGTCCACGGACCGGAGGGGAGGCGGAAGTCCGTCGGGACACCCGCCGATGGGGGAGCCTTTACGACAGCGATACCGCAAGTGGCTACCCTCTCAGGGAATCCCTGTCCGCAAAGCCGAGGATGTCCGTCATGATCGAACCCGTGCAGCTGCCCGCTCCGTGGCGGGACGCGCGCCTGACCGTCGTGGTGCCCACCTACAACGAGGCGGGAAACCTCCCGGTCCTGGTCGAGCGGCTCCTCGCCCTGCCGTTGCCGGGCCTGCGCGTCCTCGTGGCCGACGACAACTCGCCCGACGGCACCGGCGAGGTGGCGGACAAGCTGGCCATCGAGCACCCCGATCGGATCGAGGTGGTGCACCGGCCGGGCAAGGAGGGCCTCGGGCGGGCGTACGTGGACGGGATGAGCCGGGCCCTCGACGGCGGCGCGGACTTCGTGGCGCAGATGGACGCCGACCTCTCGCACCCGCCGGAGGCGCTCCCCGGCATGCTCGGCGCGCTGCTGTCGACGCAGGCGGGTGTGGTGATCGGCTCCCGCTACGTGCCGGGCGGCGAGCTGGACGAGAACTGGCCGCTGTACCGCCGTGCGCTCAGCGGCTGGGCCAACCTCTACGTGCACACCCTGCTGCGGGTGCGGATCCGCGACCTCACGGCCGGCTTCAAGATCTGGCAGGCCGCCGCGCTGCGTGACATCGGGCTCGACCGGGTGCAGTCGAACGGCTACAGCTTCCAGGTGGAGATGCACTACCTCGCCACCAAGCTCGGGCACACGATCCTGGAGGTGCCGATCCGCTTCGAGGAGCGCCGCGACGGCGCCTCGAAGATGACCACCGCCACCAAGATCGAGAGCGCCCTGATGCCGTTCAAGCTGCGCAGCAAGCACCGCAACATCGAGCGCTGACGTAGGGGCCGCCTTCGGTGCGCCGCGCCGAGCTGGAAGATCGCGCTACCACACGGATGTAGTAGCCTCCCGGAGCGAGAAGGCCACTACATCCCGGAGGTAGTGGCC
The DNA here is from genome assembly GCF_056150165.1 of Micromonospora xinjiangensis. Taxonomy (NCBI): domain Bacteria; kingdom Bacillati; phylum Actinomycetota; class Actinomycetes; order Micromonosporales; family Micromonosporaceae; genus Micromonospora; species Micromonospora xinjiangensis. The sequence goes on from NZ_JAXCFO010000012.1 coordinate 2,745, forward strand.
TCCCCCGGAACGCTGGGGCTGATCAGGCGTATACGGCGCGGTGGGCCGTGCCGATGACGGCGGAGTAGAGGTCGCCGGTCAGGGCGCGGTCGCGGGCCAGCGCGGCCCGGGCGGCGTTCGCGCCCGGAGCGCCGTGCACCCCGCCGCCGGGGTGCGCGGACGCGCTAGCCAGGAACAGCCGGTCCACCGGGGTGTCCGCCCGGCCGAGGCCGGGGATCGGGCGCAGGAAGAGCTGCTGGTACGCGGCCGAGGTGCCGCCGCCCACCGCCCCGCCCACCAGGTTCGGGTCGCCGCGCTCCAGGTCGGCGGGGCCCGCCACGTGCCGGCCGACGATGAGGCTGCGGAAGCCGGGCGCCGCCTCCTCCAGCATCTGCTCCATCCGGTCGACGTGCGCGGAGATGTCGTCGGCCCGCCAGTCGCGGCGGAAGGGCAGATGGGTGTACGACCAGAGCGACTCGGTGCCCGGCGGCGAGTGGCTCGGGTCGGCCACGGTCATCTGGCCGACCAGCAGGAACGGGCGCCGCGGCAGCTCACCGCGGGCCAGCTCGGCGGCGTAGCCGGTCAGCCCGTTCAGGTCCGCCCCGAGGTGCACGGTTCCGGCGGTGGCCACCGCCCGGTTGGCCCACGGGACCGGCGCGGACAGCGCCCAGTCCACCTTCAACGTCGAGCCGTCCCACCGGAAGTGCGCCAGATCCTCGACCAGCCGGGGCGGTAGCGCGGCGGCGCCGACCAGGTCGAGGTAGAGCGCCGGAGCGGGCACGTCGGCCAGGACCGCCCGTCGGGCGCGCCAGAGCCCGCCCCCGGCGGTGCGTACGCCCATCGCCCGTCCCCGCGCGGTCAGCACCCGGTCCACCCGCGCGCCGTAGAGAATCCGCCCGCCCCGCTCCGTGAGCCGGGCCACCAGGGCGTCGGTGATCTTCTGCGAGCCGCCGTCCGGCACCGGCCAGCCCACCTGCTGGCCGAGCATGGCGAGCAGCCAGCCGTACACCCCGGAGCCGGCCTCCTCCGGCGACAGGTCGGTGTGCAGGGCGCAGCCCGCCAGCAGCGCCCGCCCGCCCTCACCGTCGAACAGCTCGTCGGTGAGCTTGCGGACCGGCACCACCAGCCGCCGGGCCAGCCGCAACGCGCCGGAGACCCGCATGCGGCGGAGCAGGGTGAGGCCGCCGCGTACCGGCGGGAACGGCGTGGTGACGACCTGCATCATCGGCTCGGCCACGTCGGTCCAGTCCCGGTAGGCGTGCAGCCAGCGCTCGCCGTCGCCGGGCGCGAACGCGTCGAGCGAGGCGGCCGTGACGTCGGGATCCCGGTTGAGCACCGCGGCCCGGCCGTCGGGCAGCAGGTGGGCCAGCACGTCCGGGGCGTGCCGCCAGGTGAGCCCGTACCGGCCGAGGTCGAGCCGGCGCAGCACCGGGGAGGCGTACCCGAGAGGGTAGAACGAGCTGTAGAGGTCGCTGAGGTAGCCGGAGGCGGTCACCTCGGCCGAGCGGACCGCCCCGCCCGGCGCCGCGGTCGCCTCCAGCACCACCACGTCCCAGCCGGCGTCGGCCAACATGTTGGCCGCCACCAGGCCGTTGTGCCCGGCCCCGATGACGACGGCGTCCGCGCTCTCCGGGTCGGTGGGAGTCATCCGACCCGCCTACCCGAGGCGCAACCGGGCGAAACGCGTTTGCCTCGCCGGGACCGGGGCATCCAGCCCCGCATGTACACGGTTGCGCAGCTGATAGGTGGGGTCTGGGGCGCCGGCGGCGAGGAGGGTGAGCTGGTCGTGCACGACCCGGCCGACGGCTCCCCGGTCAGCTCGGCCCCGGTGGCGACGGCCGACGTGGTCGGCAAGGCGGTGGACGCGGCGCGTGAGGCCGCGCCGGAGTGGGCGGGCACCGCACCCGCGGAGCGGGCGGCGGCGCTGCGGCGGGCGGCGGACGCGGTCGAGGCGGTCACGGACCAGCTGGCCGCGGCGGTCACCGCCGAGATGGGCAAGCCGTTGGCGGACGCGCGGGGCGGTGTGGAGGCGGGCATCGGCACGTTGCGACAGTACGCGGAGCTGGCCCCGGTGCGTGGCGGGCGCACACTGCACGGTGGCCAGCACGCACTCGACTTCATGGTGCCGCAGCCGCGCGGTGTGGTCGCCGCCATCACCCCGTGGAACGATCCCGTGGCGGTCTCCTGCGGTCTGCTCGGCGCGGCTCTGGTCACCGGGAACGTGGTGCTGTACAAGCCCAGCGAGCGGACGCCGGCCAGCGGCTGGCTGCTGGCGAAGGCGCTGGACGAGGCCCTGCCGGCGGGGGTGCTCTCGCTGATCACGGGTGGGGCGGAGACCGGCGCCGCGCTCGCCGCGCAGCCGGTGGACGTGGTGGCGCACGTCGGCTCCACCGCGACCGGCCGGTCGATCGCGGCGGCGGCCGCCCGCACCGGGGCGAAGGTGCTGCTGGAGAACGGCGGCAGCGACCCGCTGATCGTGGACGCCGACGTCGACCCGATCTGGGCGGCCCGGGAGGCCGCGCTGGGCGCCTTCGCCAACGCCGGCCAGATCTGCGTGGCGGTGGAGCGGATCTACGCGCACCGCGACGTGGCCGAGGACTTCGTGGCCGCCCTGGTCGAACGGGCGCGGGCGTTGCGGATGGGGCCGGGGCGGGATCCGGACACGGACCTGGGCCCGCTCGTGGACCGGCGTCACCGCGACCACGTGCACGGTCAGGTGACCGCGGCGGTGGCCCAGGGGGCACGAATCCTCACCGGCGGCACCCTGCCGGACGGCCCGGGGGCGTTCTACCCGGCCACCGTGGTCACCGACTGCCGGCACGACATGCCGCTGGTGCGGGACGAGACGTTCGGCCCGGTCGCCCCGGTCGTGGTGGTCGACTCGTTCAGCGAGGCGTTGCGCTGCGCGGCGGACTCGCCGTACGGGCTGGCCGCGACGGTGCTGACCGGGTCGATGAGCCACGCGCACCGCGCCTGGCGGGAGCTGCCGGTCGGCACCGTGAAGGTCAACGCGGTCTTCGGCGGCGCGCCGGGCGGTGCCGCCCACCCGCGCCGCGGCAGCGGCCAGGGCTTCGGGTACGGGCCGGAGCTGCTCGACGAGTTCACCGCCACCAAGGCCGTGCACGTGGAGGCGCCGGGCGGCGGGCACTGGTGACGTACGCGAAGGGTGGCCGTCCGCGGCGGACGGCCACCCCCGTCGGCGTACGGCTCCGGGTCAGCGACCGCCGCGCGCCTTGGCGGTCTGCCGGTTGTTGGCCTTCTGGATGGCCTTGACCAGCTCCGGCTTGTTCATCCGGGACCGGCCACGGACGTCCAGCCTGCGCGCGACCTCCATGAGGTGGTCCTTGGTCGCGTTGGCGTCCACGCCGCCGGCGGTCGGGGCCCGGCGCGCCGGGCCACCACCGGCCGCCTGCCGGTCGCTCGGGCCCTTGCGGCCCTTCGGCTCCCAGTGGTCGCCGACCTTCTCGAACTCGTGCTTGACCGCGGCGAAGGCGGTCCGGTGGGCCCGCTGGCCCTCACCGTACGTCTCCACCGCCGAGTCGTGCGTCTTCTCCCAGGTGCGCTGGGCCTTCGCCGGGGAGCGCCGCAGCGTGCTGGGCAGTACCTCGCGCCCGGGCATCTCGTCCTCCTCCGCCTCGATGGGTCTGCTGCCTCCGCATTGACCGTTCCCCCCGTGACGGGGGCACAAACCGCCCGGCCGCCGTTTCGGGACGGGACCGTTTGGCGAGCGACGGCCCGGGGTACCGGCGGCGCCAGGCGAGGCCGGACGGACCGGACGTCGCGGCGCCGGGGCACAGGGAGCGGAACATGACGACGACGGACCCCGGCGGCGTGCTCGACGGGCGGGGCGGGCTGCGCCTGCCCCGCCGGGTGCGCCAGGTGAGCTGGCGGACGTGGCGCGGGGTCGTGGTGCGCAGCGCCCGCAACTTCGTCCGCGACAACTGCTCGGACTGGGCCGCGGCCCTCACCTACTACGGCGTCCTGGCGCTCTTCCCGTCCGCCATCGTGGTGGTGTCCCTGGTCGGGCTGGTCTCCGACGGCGAGCGGACCGTCGACACGGTGCTGGAACTGGCGCGGCAGGTGGGCGCCGGGTCGGTGATGGCGAACGAGGGGTTCGTGGGCGCGGTCCGGGACGTGGTGGAGCAGGAGAGCTCGGCCAAGCTGCTGCTGAGCTTCGGTCTGCTGGGCGCCCTCTGGTCCGCGTCCGGGTTCATCGGCGCGTTCACCCGCGCCTCGAACGCCATCTACGGCGTCGCCGAGGGCCGGCCGTTCTGGAAGCTACGGCCGTTGCAGATCGGGCTCGCCGGGGTGTCGCTGGTACTGCTCGCCGTGGTGGCCACCGGGCTGATCGTCAGCGGTCCGGTCGCCGACGCCGTCGGTGACCTGCTCGGCGCGGGCGGGCTGGCGCGCACGGTGTGGAGCGTCTGCCGGTGGCCCGTGCTCGCGCTGATCATGATGGGGCTGCTGTCGCTGTTGTTCTGGATCGCCCCGAACGTGCGCCAACCCCGGTTCCGTTGGCTCACGCCCGGTGGCGCGGTCGCCCTGGCCGCGTGGGTCGTCGCCTCCTTCGGTTTCGGCCTGTACGTCGCGAACTTCGGCTCGTACGACGCCACGTACGGCAGTCTCGGTGCGGTCATCGCCTTCCTGGTGTGGCTCTACCTGTCCAATTCGGCGCTGATGCTCGGCGTGCAGATCAACGCCGAGTTGCAGCGCGGCCGGCGCCTGCAGGCCGGCGAGGAGGTGCCCGAGGAGCCGGTGCTGGCGCCCCGGGCCCCGGCCGGTTCGTGACCGCTTGCCGGTTTGACGGCGGTGCCGTCGGGTAGCGCAGAAGGCATGGAGCGTGGCAACAGCAAGCACGGACCGCGGCTCGACGAGCAGTTGAGCCAGGAGGTCAAGGGCCTCGTACAGGGGCCGGGGACCGGTGGCTCACGGGTCGACGAGGCCCGGGTGCCGGAGCCGGCGGGCGAGGACCAGCCGGAGGCGACCACCGCGCCGGCCGGTGAGCTGCGCAGCGGGGCTCCGAAGGGCATGAGCTCGGAGGACGTCGAGCGGCGCAGCCGGCTCGGGCGGTTCATCACGATGAGCGCGCTGCCGGGAGACCGGGAGACGCTGATCGCCAACGCCCGGGACAACGACGCCCCGGACGACATCATCGCCGCGTTGCAGACGCTGCCCGACGGCACGCGATACCAGACGGTCTCCGAGGTCTGGGCCGCGCTCGGCAACAAGAACGAGACGACTCGCTGGTGAGCCGCCGCGGGACACGATCCCGGCGGCTCCGGCGAAGATGAGGAGGATGCCCTGATGAGTGGCGTTACCGAACACGTGGACGTCGCCGTCCCGGTGCGCACCGCGTACGACCAGTGGACCCAGTTCGAGGAGTTCCCGAACTTCATGGAGGGGGTGCAGGAGGTCCGGCAGCTGTCGGACACCATGACCCACTGGACCGTCGAGATCGCCGGCGTGAAGCGCGAGTTCGACGCGGAGATCACCGAGCAGCTCCCCGACGAGCGGGTCGCCTGGCGTTCCACCGGCGGCACCCAGCAGGCCGGCGTGGTGACCTTCCACCGGCTGGACCCGGAGCACACGCGGGTCACCCTCCAGCTGGAGTTCGAGCCGCAGGGCGTCGTGGAGCAGGCGGGCGACAAGCTGGGCATCGTGGACCGGCGCGCCAAGGGCGACCTGGCGCGGTTCAAGCAGTTCATCGAGCGGCGCGGGCAGGAGACCGGCGCCTGGCGAGGCACCGTCGCCCGCCCCCAGCCGTGACACCCATCCCCCGAGAAGAGCTCTCCGATGGCCGCCGGATCCCCCGGCGGCCATCGCCGTACCCGGCGGGGTGCGCCGTTTGCGATCACCGCGCCCGGGTACCGCGAAGGCATGACGGATGACAACAGGGTGTGGCGGGACGAGGAACGGACTCCCCTGGAGGAGCTGGACCGGGCCGTCGCGCGCTCCACGCTCGACGGGCAGGCCGACGACGTGACGGCCAACGACGCCGGTGAGGAGTCGGCGTTCGGGCACGGACCGGAGGCCGTCGACCGCGGCGGTCAGGCCGCCGGGAAGGGCCGCGAGCCGACCGACCCCGAGCGCGCCTACCGCCCCTCCACCACCGGCCGCACCGGTCCGGACAGCCTCTGACGGGCGGGCCGGCGGCGACCCAGCGCCGGCACGGGGTTCGCGGCGGTCGAGGAGTTCGACATCGCCGCGAACCTCGTGAGTCCGGCAGCGGGAGGCCGCTGTCAGGCGTCGACCGCGGCGGGTCGGCGCGACGCCCCGGCGTGCAGGGCGATCAGCGCCACGGCGAGGACGAGGAGCGCCGGCCCGAGCGCCTGCACGGAGGTGTGCGAGATGAGCACACCGAGCCCGGCCGGCACCAGCGACGCGCCCAGTGCGGACGTACCGATCTGCAACCCGATGGTCCGGTCGGCGTGGGCGGTGCCGACCCGCTCGGCGGTGGTGAGCGTGAGCAGCGGGAAGACCGGCGCGGCCGCGAAGCCGACCACCACGAGCCCCGCCACCGCCACCCAGGCCGGGGCGGGCAGGGCGATCAGCGCGGCCCCGGCCGCCATGCCGAGCAGGCTGGCGTGCAGCACCCGTCGCGGCCCGAGCCGCTCGGCCACCACCCCCTGCACCACCCGGCCGAGGAAGAGGCTCCCCCAGTAGGCCGACACGCAGAGACCGGCCGCGGCGTCGGCCATGCCACGGCCCTCGGTCAACAGCAGGAACGCCCAGAGCCCGGCGGCGACCTCGATCGCCACGTAGACCGCGAACGCCAGCACCCCGAGCCAGACGGCGGGCAACCGCAGCGTCTCGCGTACCGGAACCGGCCGCACGGTCGGCGGCGCGGCGGGCTCGGCGACGACGCCGAGCGAGCCCGCCGGCCCGGACGCGGCGTCGGCGACGGCCGCGACCGGGGCCTCCGGCTCGGCCGCGGGGGCCGGCGACCGCCAGGCGCGGGCACTGAGCGCGAACGCGACGGCCAGCGCGAGCTGCGCGGTGGCCACGATCCCGTAGCCCCAGCGCCAGCTCAGCCCGGCGCCCAGGGCACCGGTCATGATCAGGGGGCCGATGGCCACGCCGAGCCCGAAGAACGCGTGCATCCAGTTCATGTGCCGCGGGCCGAACGCTCCGGCGGCGTACGCGTTGAGCCCCGAGTCGATCGCGCCGGAGCCGAGACCGAGCAGGACCGCGCAGCCGATCACGACGGTCAGGCCGGGGCTCACCGTGTAGCCGGTCAACGCCAGCCCGGCCAGCAGCGTGCTCCCGGCCAGTAGCCAGCCGACACCGAGCCGGGCCAGTGTGAAGCCGGCCAGGACGCTGGAGGTCAGGTAACCCGCCGTGCCGGCCGCGAGGACCAGGCCGACCGCCTCGGTGGGCACGCCGAAGTCGGTGCGGATGGACGGCCAACCGACGCCGATCAGGCCGTCCGGCAGCCCGAGACTGACGAACGCGAGGTAGGCCAGCAGGAGCAGGGCGGCGCGGGGCCGGGCAGGGGTGGTCGACACGGAGGCATCCTCCGCCGTGCGGATCCGGCCGACGAGGCCGGGTCCCCCGTCACGACAAGAAGTGGTGTCCGCACGGTTCAGAAAACGGACAGCTCATCCAGAATCGGCCGAACGGGTGACGGCAACCGGGTCATCGCGCGTAAGACTTTCGGGATGCATCAGGGCTCCTCCGGCATCCTCAGCACCCGCCAGCGGCGTCTGGCCTGGCTCGGCTTCCTGCTGGCCGCGCTCCAGGCCCCCGTCTCCGCCTGGCTCACCTCCGACGACTCCTGGCTGTTCAGCCTCTGCGTCGCGTTGATGGTGGCCACGGTGATCATCGCCGACGACGCCGCCCGCCGGCGGCCGGCCGGCGCCCGCTCGGGCGACTGACCCACCACCCGCTCCGCCGGTTCGTCAGGACCGGGCCCCACGCTCGACGCCCGGGCGCGCCTCGTGCCCGGGCAGTCCCCGCGTGCGCCGCCGCTCCTTCATCTCCGCCTCGTAGAGGTGACGCCGGCCGCCGACCAGCTTCTCGCGGGCGTGCCGGTCCAGCTCGCGGAAGAGCGCGTAGTAGCCGTCGTCGAAGTCCTCGACGATCTGGAACGTCCAGCGGCCGGCGATGACGTTGCGGCCCAGCAGCTCCGTGGAGATCCGCTCCGCGATCTCCGGGTGGCCGGCCGCGCGGAACATCTCGACCGCGTCGTCGAGCATCAGGTCGGCGTGGCCGACCAGTTGGTGCAGCGAGTAGAGGTGACCGCGGACCCGCTCCACGCACTCCAGCGCCTCGCTCAGCTTGCCGAGCGCCGCCACGGTCTCGTCGCTGACCCCGGCGGGCCGGCGGTGCCGCTCGTCCGGCCCGTCCTGCTGTCCCACTCGTCCTCCCGTGCTCGCGCCGGACCCGTGCTCGTCCCCGGCGCGCTGCGTCGCCGGCCGGTGGCCGACCCCACACCGCCTCAGCGGCCGCAACCGGCCGGAGCGGGCCCTCACTAGCCTCGTTCCCCATGCGTGTGCCGTTCAACCGGGTCACCCCCCGCACCGTCGTCGACTCGGCGCGGTCCACCCTCGCCGCCCTGGCGGTCTCGCTCGGCGCGGACGGGCTCGCCGCCGCGGCCGCTCGTCCCGCCCTGCTCGCCCTGATCGACCAGCACGCCGCCGCCGTACGGGACAGCCTCGACGCGGGCGCGCGGCCGCTGACCCTGCCCGCGCTCGCCGGCTACGCGGAGGGCGTCCACGCGGCGGCGCTGGAGCACGGCTGGCGCCCACCGGCCGGACCGGTCGACTGGGCATCGGAGCCGGACTGGCTGCTGGTCCGGCTGCTCGCCGTGCACGCACTGGCTCGTACGCTCGAGGCCTGACCCGGCGCGGGGAGGGCAGTCCCGCACCGCGGACCCTCCCCCACCGTCGTCCGCCCCGGCTACGGGCGGGGTTGCTCGGTCTCGTCGCCCAGGGAACCGGGCTGGTAGGCGCCCCGCCCACCGGTCGCGGCGCGGGCCTCCCGCGCGGCCCGGGTGCGCTCCGCGCCCGTGCGGTCGGCCATCTGCCGCTCGACGTCGGCGCGCCCCGCCGAGGTGGCCCGCCGGTGCGCCTGCACCGCCCTGGACTCCTGCGCCGCGCGATCCAGCCAGCGTTCCCAGCGCGACTGCATCGGCTTCACGAGGCCGCCGCCCACCCCGACGATGAGGATGCCGGCCACCGTGGCGAGGAACGCGATCAGCACGGGCATGGTCACGGTGGTCGCGATGCCCACCTGGTTCAGCGCCGCGATGATGCCCAGCGCGATGACGAAGACGGCGGTCAGGTCGGCCAGGACGCGGCCGTAGGAGAGCCCGCCCAGGGCACCGCTGACCAGGTCGCGGACGGCGTTCGCGATGGCGGCGGCCACCACCACGATGACGATCGCCACGAACGCCCGCGGCAGCCACGCGACCACGCCCCGGATCAGGTCGCTGATCGCGTTCGGTCCCCAGACGCCGAAGGCGAACTGGAGGGTGAACAGCAGCACGGTGTAGTACGCGAGCTTGGCCAGGATGTCGCTGGCGTCGTACCTGGTGCGTTCCAGGGCGCGTTGGATGCCGCCCCGCTCGACCGCCCGGTCGAAACCCACCCGCTCCAACACCGCGTCCACGATCTTCAGCGCGGCCCGGGCGATGATCCACCCGACCACGAGGATCACGATGAAGGCCACGGCCTTCGGAACGAAGAGCAGCACCTCCCGCCACGCGTCGGACACTGCGTTCCCGATGTCGACCTGCCCCACGGCGAGCGTCCCCCGCATGATGTCCCTCCCTGTCACCTGTCCGGCGCTCGCGGGTTACCCGGTCACCGCAGCGGCACGCCGCGAGGATCGGGCGGTTTTCCCGAGACGTCCCGCGGACGACCGATGAGCGGGAGGAACGACCGTCGGGGCACCGTCGCACGGCCGGGGTGGCGGGCGTGCGACGGCTGGCCGGGCGACGCGCCGCGACGCACGGCGCATGATCGGAAACAGTGTGCCGACCCTCGGGCTAGGCTGCGGGCATGCCAGGAACGGTCGGGCGCATCCCCACGCCACCCGCGCCGGTCTCCGGGGTGCCCGCCGGGACCGACGCGGCGGCCACCGTCCTCGGCCACGACTGGAGCGGCACGTCGCTCGGCCCGCTCCAGGCGTGGGATCCGGCGGTACGGGCCGTCGTCGATCTCATGCTCGCCTCTCCGGTGCCGATGGCGCTCGCGCACGGCGACGACCTGGTCCTGCTCTACAACGACGGCTACGCCGAGCTGATCGGCGACAAGCACCCGGCCGCGGTCGGCCGCCCGGCCGCCGAGGTGTTCCCGGAGCTGTGGCACCTGCCGGACGTCGGCGACGTCGTCGAGCGCATCTACCGTGACGGCGGCGCCTTCCTGGAGAAGGAGACCACGCTACCGCTGGTGCGCAGCCGCACCGGCGTCACCGAGCAGGCCGTCTTCACCCGTGGCTACTCCCCGGTGCGGGACAGCAGCGGGAGGACGGTGGGCGTGCTCACCGTGGCCGCCGAGACCACCCACGTGACCCAGCAGTTGCAGAGCCTCAGTGAGGTCGCCGCCGCGCTGGCCGGCACGCTCACCCTGGACGACGTCGCCCGGGTCGCCCTGCGCTACGCGATCACCACGTTCGACGCCGACCGGGTGGCCTTCGCCGTCGACGAGGGCGGCGGCGGCTGGCGGATGGTCCGTCGGGTCCGGGGCGAGTTGATGGACGAGGCCGACGAACGGCTCCCGCCGTTGTGGCGGCGCACCGCCGCCGACTGGCCGGATCCGCTGGTCCAGGCGGCGCGCACCGGCACGCCGGTCGTCACGGGCGCCGGGCAGCCGCTGCGGGAGGCCGCCGCCGACCGGCACGACCAGAAGATCGTCTCGCTGGCCGCGGTGCCGTTGCGCGCCTCGGTCGTACGCGGTGGGCTCTCCGTCGGCCACCAGGCCCCGCGCGTGTGGTCCGCCGCGGAGCGCGCCCTGCTCGCCGCCTCCGCGGAGCTGATCGGGCAGGCCGCCGAGCGGGCGCGCCGGTTCGAGACCCAGCACGGCACCGCCCAGCTGCTGCAGCGCAGCATGCTCCCCGAGCACCTGCCCGACCTCCCCCGGCTGCGCATCGCCGCGCGGTACGACCCGGGTGTCGACGGCAACGCCGCCGGCGGGGACTTCTACGACGCGTTCCTGCTGCCCACGGGCCGGTTGGGCGTCGTCCTCGGCGACGTGGCCGGGCACGACGTGCAGGCCGCCGCCCGGATGGGGCAGGTCCGCGCGGCGCTGCGCGCGCTCGCGCTGAGCGACCCGCGCCCGGACTCGGTCCTCGCCGGGCTGGACCGGCTGGTCACCAGCCTCGGCGCGGAGGCCGGGACGTACGAGCTGTTCGTCACGGTGGTCTTCGGGGTCGTCGACGTCGAGCGCCAGGAGCTCAGCCTGGCCAGCGCGGGGCACCCCCCGCCGCTGGTCCGCCGCTGCGACCCGGACGGCCGGCCGTACGCCGAGTACGTCGACCTGCCGGCCGGCGCGCCGCTCGGCCTCGGCGCCCGCCCGACCGTCACCACCGTCCGTTTCGCCCCCGGCGACACCCTGCTGCTGTTCAGCGACGGCGTGGTGGAGCGGCGGCGGCAGAGCCTCAGCGCGGGGCTGGCCGCGCTCGCGGGCGCGGTGGCCGGGGCCGGCAGCGGCGACCCCCGGGCGCTCTGCGCGGTGGCGAGCGCCGCCGTGTCCGGCGCCACGGAGGACGACGTGGCGGTGCTCGCCGTGGAGCATGCGTTGAAGCCGAGCCGCTCGGCGAGCATGGAGGTGCCGGCCGAGCCGACCGCGCCGAGCCGGGTCCGGCACTGGATGACCGCGCAGCTCGGCGACTGGCAGGTGCCGGAGTCGGTGATCGGCGCGGCGGTGCTGTGCACCAGCGAGCTGACCACCAACGCGCTGCTGCACGCCGGCACCGCGGCCCGGGTGGAGATCGACCTCAGCGCGGAGCGGCTGCTGGTCTCGGTGGCCGACTCGGGCACCCGTGGCACGGTGACCCGCGCCCAGACCGACACGTTGAGCAGCCGGGGGCGGGGGCTGGGGCTGATCGAGGAGCTCAGCGACGCCTGGGGCACGGACCCCACGGTCCGCGGCTCCACGGTGTGGTTCGAGATCCTCCTCCCCACGTCCGCCGAGTGAATCACCCACCCCGGGGCGTCAGCCCGGTCCCGGGCGGGTAGGAGGACCGCCATGCCTACCGAGAACCCCGCCGGCGTCCTCTTCGACGTGGACGGCACGCTCGTCGACACCACGTACCTGCACACCGTCAGCTGGTGGGAGGCGCTGCGCCAGAACGACCGGCCGGTCCCCATGGCCACGGTGCACCGCGCCATCGGGATGGGCTCGGACAAGCTGCTCGACCACCTGCTCGGCCCCGAGCGTGACCGGGACGCCGACAGCCGGCTGCGCGACGCGCACGACACGCTCTACGCCGAGTACTGGGAGCGGCTCACGCCGCTGCCCGGCGCGAGGGATCTGCTACGGGCCTGCGCCGAGCGGGGGATGCGGGTGGTGCTCGCCACCTCCGCCGCGGAGCACGAGGTCAGCGCGCTGCGCCGGGCGCTGGATGCCGACGACGTGATCGCCGCGGTCACCTCCTCGGCGGACGCGGAGCAGAGCAAACCCGCGCCGGACATCCTGGTGGCCGCGCTGGACCAGTCCGGGCTGCCCGCCGAACGGGTGGTCTTCGTGGGCGACTCGGTGTGGGACGTGGCCGCCGCCGGCAAGCTCGACATCCCCTGCGTCGGCCTGACCTGCGGCGGGACCAGCCGGGGCGAACTGGCCGGCGCCGGCGCCGTGGCCGTCTACGACGACCCCGCCGCTCTCCTGGCGGCGCTCGCCGACTCCCCGCTGGCGCGGCCCCGGTGACCACCGGCCGATCGGACGCATAGCCGGTACGCCGTCGGGGCAAGCTCTGTCACCACCTGCCCCGCGCCTCGCGGGTGCGGCCGAAGGGTGGTGCGGTGGAACCGGTTGACGTGGCGTTCGCACTCGTGGGCCTCGGCGCGCTCCTCGCCGGCATCCTCCCCCGGGTGCTGGAACGCCGGCCCCTCTCCATGCCGATCGCCTTCCTCGGCCTCGGCATGGTGGTGTTCCTGCTGCCGACCGGGCTGCCGGTGCCCGACCCGCTGGCCCACCCCGAGTTGGCGACGCACCTCACCGAGATCGGGGTGATCGTCGCCCTGATGGGCGCCGGTCTCAAGATCGACAGGCCGTTGAGCTGGTCACGGTGGTCGTCCACCTGGCGCCTGCTCGCCATCGCGATGCCGCTCTGCATCGCCGCCGTCGCCCTGCTCGGCTGGTGGTGGGCGGGGCTGGTGCCGGCGACCGCGCTGCTGCTCGGCAGCGCGCTCGCCCCCACCGACCCGGTGCTGGCCTCGGACGTGCAGGTCGGTGAGCCGACCGATGTGGAGGACTCGGAGGACGAGGTCCGGTTCGCGCTCACCTCCGAGGCCGGGTTGAACGACGGCCTCGCCTTCCCGTTCGTCTACGCGGCGATCGCCATCGCCGGCGCGAGCCTCGCCCCGCGGGACTGGCTGGCCCACTGGTTCACGGTGGACGTGGTGTGGAAGGTCGGCATCGGCGTCGGCGGCGGCCTGCTGATCGGCTGGCTGCTCGGCAAGCTCTTCTTCCGGGCGCCCAGCCACCTGCGGCTCGCCCGGCACGCCGAGGGGTTCCTCGCGCTGGCCGCCACGTTCCTCGCGTACGGGCTGGTGGAGGTGGTCGGCGGCTACGGCTTCCTGGCCGTGTTCGTGGCCGCCCGCGCCATCCGGGCCGCCGAGCGGACACACGAGTTCCACTCGGTGCTGCACGACTTCGCGGAGCAGGTCGAGCGGCTGCTCACCGTGCTGTTGCTGCTGCTCTTCGGCGGCGCGGTCGTGGGCGGGCTGCTCGGCCCGCTCACCTGGCCGGCCGCCGCCGTGGGGCTGGCCCTGGTCTTCGTCCTGCGGCCGTTGGTCGGCTGGCTGTCGCTGCGCGGCGCGCCCGGCCGACCCGCCGAGCACTGGGTGATCTCGTTCTTCGGCATCCGCGGCGTCGGCTCGTTCTACTACCTCGCCTACGCGACCACGAAGGCCGAGTTCCCGCAGGCCGACCTGGTCTGGGCCACCGTCGGGCTGGTGGTGATCGTCTCGGTGGTGGTGCACGGCATCGCGGCGACCCCGGTGATGCAGCTGCTCGACCGGGCCGGCGAGCGCAGCGGGGAGCCGGACGCGGGACGGGCCGGGGAACCGGCCGCCACCGGCGCGGCGCGCTGACCGGGCGGCTCAGCCCAGCCGCGCCGCCAGGGCACGCCCGAGGTCGCGGCCGGACCGCCACGCGGTCTGCACCCGGGGGCGACCGTACGCGTCGCCGGCCAGCCCGACGCCGTCCGCGTCCAGGTGGTAGGCCCCCTCGCCGTCGCCACTCGGCTTCGCGTACGCCCAGCCGCGCACGTACGCCCGCTCCGCCGGCTCCGGCACGGCCAGCAGTTCCCGGACGGCCCGCTCGATCTGCGGGGCGGCCGCCTCCGGCCGCGCCAGGTGCCGCGCGGCGAACTCGCCGGTGGTGTGCGCGACCAGCACCGGAGCGTCGTCGCCGCGCCGGTCGCCGTCGTCGCAGACGGTGGTCAGGACCGGATGGTCGTTGACGAACGCACCCCGGAAACCGGCCCAGCGACGGCGGCGGAACCGCAGCACCGCCGCCAGCGACGGCGACCAGCGCTGCGCTCCGGCCGCCCGGACGGCGGCGGTGAGCGCGGGGTCGAGCAGCGGCACGGCCTGCGGCCCGGGCATGGCCAGGACGACGGCGGCGCAGGGCTCCCCGTCCACGGTGGGGCCGGGCCCGACGCGGCGCACGGCCCGGTCGAGGAACACCGGCAGGCCGACCGCCAGGTGCTCGACCAGCGACCGGAGCCCGCGAGGCGCCGCCCACCGCGTCGGCCCGGCCACCTCCCGCCGGCCGTCGTCGCCGTACGCCACGAGGACGTGGGTCCACTCCCGGGCCAGGCCGGCGGCCCGCCAGGCGTCGACCACCTCGGCGAAGTCCGGGTCGCTCACGGTGAGGTAGGCGGCGCCGGTGTCGGCGGGACGGCCGTCGAACGGCTCGCTGGCCATCCGGCCGCCGGGCACGGGGAAGCGCTCGTGCAGGCGTACGCCCACGCCGGCCCGGGCCAGTTCGCGCGCGCACGCCACCCCGGCGATCCCGGCTCCGACCACGATCACGTCCGACACCGCCCGATCGTAGGCGGTTTCTCCGGCGACGCTCCGCATGAACCGATCACCCGCGGGGTATTGGTACGCCTGTTCGAAGGAAGGTGGAGATCATGACGGACCGCACCAACGACCGGGCGAACCCGCAGGCCGCGATCAAGGACCCCGACGAGTGGGTGACCGGCGAGGAGCCGCCCACCGCGGCGCAGGAGTCGTACCTCGCGACGCTGGCCCGGGAGGCCGACGCCGAGCTGCCGGAGGGGCTGACCAAGGCGGAGGCGTCCAAGCGGATCGACGAACTCCAGGAGGAGACCGGGCGCGGCCGGTGAGGCGACCCGCCTGTCGACCAGGAGGGGGCGGGGGCGCTCAGCGCGGCGGGAGGCGGTGCAGCTCGACCCGGTCGAGCCGCCCCGCCGCCACCCGGGCGGTCAGGTAGGTGGCGTACGGCTGGGCCCGCCGGTCGGTCGGCGAGCCGGGGTTGAGCAGGCGCAGCCCGCCCGGCGCCACGGTGTCCCAGGGGATGTGGGAGTGCCCAAAGACCAGCAGGTCGGCGTCGGGGAAGCGGGCGGCGCAGCGCTCCTCCCGGCGCGTACGCGGCCCGGTTTCGTGCACCACGGCGACCCGCAGCCCGTCGAGCTCCACCCGGGCGACCTCGGGCAGCCGGGCCCGCAGCGCCGGCCCGTCGTTGTTGCCGTAGACGCCGACCAGCCGGCGGGCCCGGGCCGCCATCGCGTCCAGCAGCGCCTCGTCCACCCAGTCCCCCGCGTGCAGGACCACGTCGGCCTCCTCGACGGCCGCCCAGAGCGGCGCCGGAAGGTCCCGCGCCCGCTTCGGCACGTGCGTGTCGGCGGTGATGACCAGGCGCATCCGCCCATTCTCCCGTGAAACCGGGGCGGTCGCGCGACGCGCCGGACGGTCCCGTTCCGCCCGTACGGGTGCACCGGGCGTTACCGGGCGGCGGGTGCGGGAATGGGAAAGCCGACGAGGGAGGAACTCATGACCAGTGCTACGGGACCCACCGGCGGCTGGCGCGCGGGCACCCCCGCCGGTGATCTGCTTCCGGCCGGTCCGGCGGGCCGACCGACCACGCCCGGCGACGGGCACGGCCCGGAGGCCGGGCCGCCGACCGTGACGATCGGCTCGTATCCGGACTACCCGTCCGCCCAGCGGGTGGTCGACTACCTTGCGGACAACCGGTTCCCGGTGGAACACACCGCCATCGTCGGCACCAACCTGACTCTCGTGGAGACCGTCCTCGGCCGGATGACCACCGCCCGCGCGGCCCTGGTCGGCGCCGGCACCGGGGCCTGGTTCGGGCTCTTCATCGGCCTGCTGTTCGGCATCTTCACGGTCGGCAACTGGCTCGCCGTGATCATCGTCGGCCTCGTGGTCGGCGCGATCTGGGGCGCGGTCTTCGGCGCGGTCGCCCACGCCATGACCGGCGGCCAACGGGACTTCACCTCGGCCAGCTCCCTGCGCGCCGGTCAGTACGCCGTCATCGTCGACGCGAGCCTCGCCGATCAGGCGCGGCAGCTGCTCGGCCGGCTGAACGTCTCCGCGCCCAGCCCGAACGTGCGCTGACCCGTCGTCGCGTGGCCCCGGCGCCCTCCGCGGCGCCGGGGCCGATCCCGTCGGGCCGCCCGGCCCCGCGGCGGCCTGGTGCCTGCCCGCCGGCCCCGGCGCACCGGTCAGCCCTGGTGCGCCTCCGTCCCGTGGTACGCCAGCTCACCGGCCCGCAGGGCCACCTCCACCCGGTTCTCCGGCGGCGCGAGCGGGCACGCCCAGCGGTCGTCGTACGCGCAGGACGGGTTGTACAGGTAGTTGGCGTCGAGCCGGACCCGGTCGCGGGAGAGCACGGTCAGTCCCCGCCCGAAGGTGCCCTTCACCGTGTCGGTGAGGTAGCGGCCGCCGCCGTAGCTCTCCCGTCCGCAGGTGGCGTCGCGCACCGGCACGAAGAGCCCGCCCCCGTAGGCGGCGATCCACCAGAGGGTCAGCGGGCCCCACGGGGTCTCCGCGACGGCGACCCGGCGGTAGCGGATCACGCCGTCGGGACCGCCGGTGTCGATGGCGAGCTCGCCGTCGGCGGGGCGCAGCGGCGCCTCGACCACGGCCGACGGGTTCGGCGGGTGGTAGCGCAGCCCGGTGAAGGCGGGCCGGTCGCGCGGCGGGATGGGGCTCTGCGGGTGCTCGGCGAAGAGCCGGTCGCGCTCCGCCCGGAACCCGACCAGGTCGAGGTCGGAGAGGTGCAGTCGCGCGATCCGTTCCCGCCAGTGGAGCAGGTCGAGGTCGTCCACCCGGCGAGCCTAGTCCGCCGCGAGCGGCGCGCCGACCGGCACCGCGGTCGTGGCCGGCAGTTCTTCAATTCTGCACCACCGGTCTGGGCGGAGAAGATCCCGGGACTGTGAGACCCGAGACAGCACATTCTTTGAATTTTGAAATGATGCTACGGTGGGGGCGTGACCGAGAGCCTGGACACCGCCCGACTCGCCGCCTGGCGCGCGTACGTCGAGTCCAGCCAGCGGCTGATCAACCAGCTGGAGGACGACCTGCGCGCCGACAGCGGCCTCAGCCTGGCCGACTACCACGTGCTGGTCCTGCTCTCCGAGGTGCCGGGTCAGCGGCTGCGCATGGGCGAGCTGGCCAGCCGCATGGTCTTCTCCCCCAGCCGGTTGACGTACCAGATCTCCTCGATGCAGCGGCGCGGGCTGGTCACCCGGCAGGCCTGCCCGGAGGACCGGCGCGGCAGCGAGGCGGTCCTCACGGCCGCCGGGCTGCTGGCCCTCCGGGACGCCGCACCCCAGCATCTGGCGTCGGTGCGGGCCCACCTCATGGACGACCTCGACGACGACGAGGTCGCCTGCCTCACCCGGGTCTTCGAGCGCCTCGGTCACCGCCTCCGGGCGGCCCGCGACGCGTCGGGCACCCCCGCCACGAGTTAGGAGCCACCGATGCCCGCCATCACCGTCGACGACGTGCTCGTCCTGCCCCGCCTGCCCCGGCTGGACGAGTCCACCACCTTCCGCCCGGTCCGGCGGCTGACCACCGCCCCCAGCGGCTACGAGGGCGAGGGCTTCCCGGTCCGGCGGGCGTTCGCCGGGGTGCCGATGAGCGAGCTGGACCCGTTCATCCACCTCGACCAGATGGGCGAGGTGGACTACGCGCCGGGCGAGCCGAAGGGCACCTCCTGGCATCCCCACCGCGGCTTCGAGACGGTGACCTACATGATCGACGGGATCATGGACCACCAGGACTCGCAGGGCGGCGGCGGCACCATCACCAACGGCGACACCCAGTGGATGACCGCCGGCAGCGGGCTGCTGCACATCGAGGCCCCGCCGGAGCACCTGGTGGTCAGCGGCGGGCTGTTCCACGGCACGCAGCTCTGGGTCAACCTGCCCCGCGCGCTGAAGATGAGCCCGCCCCGCTACCAGGACATCCGCGGTAAGGAGGCGGCCCTGCTGACCACACCGGACGGTGGCGCCCTGATCCGGGTCATCGCCGGCGAGGTAGCGGGGCACCACGGGCCGGGTTCCACGCACACCCCGATCACGATCGCCCACGTGACGATCGAGCCGGGCGCGCAGGTGGACCTGCCCTGGAAGCCAGGGTTCAACGCCCTGGCGTACGTGCTCGGCGGCCGAGGCACCGTGGGCACCGACCGGCGGCCGCTGCGCACCGGGCAGCTCGCCGTGCACGGCGCGGGTGACGCGCTGCGCTTCACCGCCGACGCCCGCCAGGACTCCCGCACTCCGGCCCTGGACCTCTACCTCATGGGTGGCCAGCCGATCCGGGAGCCGGTCGCGCACTACGGTCCGTTCGTCATGAACACCCGCGACGAGCTGATCAAGGCGTTCGAGGACTTCCAGGCCGGCCGGCTCGGTGTCGTTCCGGCCACGCGGCTGCCGCACACCGGCGGTCAGGGACCGCGGCCCTGACGCCCGGCTCGCGGGTGGCGGGGGATCGGGCCCCCGTCACCCGCGGGCCGGCGCCACGGCGGCGGTGCGTCAGGAGACGGCGAAGATGCCGGCCACTCCCAGGATGACCATGACCAACACCGCCACCAGCGCCCCCCGTTCGCCCTCCACCGCCGGCTCGCGGTGCTCCATCACAGGGTTCGTCGTCTCGCGGGGCATGCTGTGGCCTCCTGGAGGTCTCGGGACAGCCGGCCCGCGGCACCGGGGTGCCGGGCGGCCTGCGGACCCACGACGGGGGTACTGCCGTGGGGTCGGGACCAGCGACGAGGGGATGCGATGCCGGGTTCCACACCGCGGCCGAACGCGCCGACCCGATGTCACGGTTACCCGTCTGGGCCGCCGGAAACCTGACCGCGGCGGTCGATTCACGTTCGGGCGGAGACGAGCCACCGTCGGCCGTGATCAGGGAGAGCGCCGCGCCGGCGGGGTGCCCCGGGGGCGGGGGACGCTACCGGCGTGCGGCCCGGCTCACGACGCGCGTCGCCGAGCGGCGGGCCGTGGGCGCGGCGGCGAGGGCGCCGTGCTCGGCCGGCAGCCCGGCGTCGGCCGGGTGGACGGTCATTCCACCGGGGTACGCGAAGGACGCCCGGGGCGAGTAGAAGCCCCGGACGAGGAGAAGCGGATTGGCCGGGCGGAGCGCGTAGATCGGGTGCTCGGGCTCCAGGAACTCGACCGACTCGAGTTCGAAGGGCGTCACCGGCTCGGCCACGTACGGGTAGACGGAGCTGACCAGGTTCCCGTCCCGCCTCGTGAGGTAGCGGTGGTGACCGCTGGTGGCCTCGTGGCCGGTCTCCCCCACCCGGCACCGGGCCCGGATGACGGGCACCCCGTCCAGCTCGGTCTCGGCGACGAGCCGGCCCCCACCCACCTCGACGGTCGTCCGGCCGGGGAACGCGGGGGCGCCCCGGGCCACGGCGTAGCCGAGCACCCGCTCGGTGGACGTCACGAAGTGCGTGCACCAGCCGCCCGGCGCGCCGCCGGGCGCGTCCACGCCGGTGAGCGACACCGCGAGCGAGGTCAGGTCGTGTGTGCCCAGCCCGGAGGTCTGGGTCTGGTCCTCGACCACGTACTGGTGGAGGACGACCTGCCGGTCGGTGTGGGGTCGGAGCCCGGCCGGCACCAGCGCGGCGACCGCGCCCGGATCCGCCGGGACCCAGCTGAGGTAGAGGGCTCGGCTGTTCACGACGAGCTGGGGAGCAGCGGGGTCGAGCACGGCGCCTCCATCCGTGGGCGGACGACTCGACGGTACGACCGGTCCCGTACATGGGACAAGGCCGGAATGGCGACGTATGGCCTCGCTGTCGGGCTTCGTCCCCTGACCGGTCGGCCGGGTCGACGGCCCGAGTGGACCGGATGGACGGGATGTCCGGGGCTCCAGGCGGGCCGGACGGAGCGGTTAGTCGGCTCACACCCCGGTGGTTTTCGGTCGCTCCCGTCCGGTTTCTTCCGATGCACGACTTAAGTACATCAGCCGTTCGGCTAGATTTTCGCGGGACTATCGGGTTAGTGTGACTCCCGAACGGCCTATTCGAAGCTAGACGAAGCGTCACGTCTTTTATCCGCGGACGAGGTGCAGGGAGGACCACCCATGACCGCGCCAGCGATCAGCGAACAGACGACGAGCACCATTCCCGCCACCACGGTGAAGCTCGACCCGCGGGCACTCTCCGACAGCGCCACCGACCTGCTCAACGCGATGGCCGCGCTGCCCGCCGACCACCCGTCGCGCCCCGCCCTGCGCGACAAGGCGATCGAGGCCTGGCTGCCGCTCGCCAACCACCTCGCCCACCGCTACAGCGGCCGGGGCGAGCCGACCGACGACCTGGCGCAGACCGCCGCCGTCGGCCTGATCAAGGCGATCGACAAGTTCGACCCGTCGCGCGGCGTCGACTTCGCCGGCTACGCCATCCCCACCATCATCGGCGAGCTGAAGCGCCACTTCCGGGACCGCACCTGGGACATCCGGGTGCCGCGCCGGCTGCAGGAGCTGCGGCTCGCCATCTCCGACGCCAACAGCACACTGCTCCAGACGCTGGGGCGGTCGCCGACGGTCGCCGACATCGCCGCCCACCTCAAGATCACTGAGGAGGAGGTGCTCGAGGGCCTGGAGGGCGCCCGCGCCTACAACGCGGTCTCGCTCTCCACGCCGACCGGCGACGGTGACCGGGCCACCGAGCTGGGCGACATGCTCGGCGGTGAGGACGGCGAGTTCGAGCTGGCCGAGCTGCGGGTCGCCCTCGGCCCGGCGCTCGCCACGCTCGACGAGCGCGAGCAGAAGATCCTCACTCTGCGCTTCTACGGCAACCTGACCCAGTCGCAGATCGCCGAGCAGATCGGCGTCTCGCAGATGCACGTCTCCCGCCTGCTGGCGCGGGCACTGACGAAGCTGCGCGGGCAGCTCGACGGCACCTACTGAGGGCGCCGACGGACATCCACCAGGGGGTGATGAGCCGATGGCCGGGTCCCGCGGACCCGGCCATCGGCTTGTCCACGCCCGACCTCGTCACGCACACGTGACACCCTGACCGGGGCTCCCCGGGGTCTACCGCCGCCCGCTCCGGACGCCGGTGCGAGACTGGGCCGTGCTCTCCGACGTACGCCTGGACCTGCCGGTACGGGCGGTGCTGCCGGCGACGGTCGCGGCGCTGCGCGCGGCCGGCACCGGGGTCCTCGTGGCGCCGCCGGGCACCGGCAAGACCACCCTCGCCCCGCTGGCGGTCGCCGACCAGGTGGACGGCCGGGTGGTGATCGCCCAGCCGCGCCGGGTCGCCGCGCGGGCCGCCGCACGGCGGATGGCGGAGCTGCTCGGCGAGCGGGTCGGCGAGCGCGTGGGATACGCGGTACGCGGGGACCGGCGGGTCGGCCCGGAGACCCGCGTCGAGGTCGTCACCACCGGCCTGCTGGTCCGTCGCCTGCTGCGCGACCCCGACCTGCCCGGCACCGGGGCGGTGCTGCTCGACGAGTGCCACGAACGTCACCTGGACGCCGACCTCGCGCTCGCGTTCGCGGTCGAGTCCCGCGACGCCCTCCGCCCCGACCTGTGGCTGCTGGCGATGTCGGCCACACCCGAGGCCGACCGGTTCGCCGCGCTCCTCGGTGGCGCCGACAACCCCGCCCCGATCGTCCGGGCGGACGCCGCGCTGCACCCGGTCGGCCGGATCTGGGCGCCCCCACCGCGACCGGTCCCCCCGCCGGGCGCCGGGCCGGTCGACCGCGCCCTGCTGGACCACGTGGCCGCCACCGTCCGCCGGGCGCTGGGCGAACACGACGGCGACGTGCTGGTCTTCCTGCCCGGCGCCGGCGAGATCGCGGCGGTCGCCGGGCGGCTGACCGACCTGCGGGACAGCGTCGCCGTGCTCGCGCTGCACGGCCGCCAGCGGGCCGCCGACCAGGACGCGGCGCTGCGCCCGCGACCGGCGCGGACCGACGGCCGCGCGCCGCGCCGCGTGGTGCTGGCCACCGCCGTGGCGGAGAGCAGCCTCACGGTGCCCGGCGTGCGGGTGGTGGTGGACGCCGGGCTGAGCCGGGTGGCCCGGTTGGACCTGTCGCGTGGTCTCGGCGCGCTGGTGACCGTGCCGGTGTCCCGGGCCGCCGCCACCCAGCGAGCCGGCCGAGCCGGCCGGGAGGCGCCCGGGTACGTGTACCGCTGCTGGTCGGAGGCGGCACACGAGCGGCTGCCCGCCCAGCCGGAGCCGGAGATCGCCACGGCGGACCTCACCGGTTTCGCCCTCGACGTGGCGGCCTGGGGTCAGCCGGACGCCGCCGGGCTGGCGCTGCCCGATCCACCTCCGCCGGCCGCGATGACGGTCGCCCGCGACACGCTCACCACTCTCGGCGCGCTCGACCCGGACGGGCGGATCACCGAGCGCGGGCGGGCGATCAGCGCGGTGGGCGCCCATCCGCGACTGGCCCGGGCACTGCTCGACGGCGCCGCCCGGGTCGGGGCCGACCGGGCGGCCGAGGTGGTGGCCCTGCTCGCCGAGGACACCCTCGCCGGCCGGCACGACGACCTCACCGCGGCCTGGCGTCGGCTGCGCGCCGGCGCCGACCCGGCCGCGACCGCGCGGTGGCGTGCCGAGGCGCGTCGCCTGCGTGCCCTGCTGCCGACGGACGCGCCGGGCCGCCGTACGGGTGCCGCCGCGCTCCCCGACGACCTCGCGGCCGGGCTCCTGGTCGGGCTGGCCCACCCCGAGCGGCTGGCCCGGGTGCGCCGGCCGGGCGGATCGTCGTACCTGATGACCGGGGGCACCGCCGCGGAGCTGGCGGCCGGGTCGGCGCTGGCCGGCACGCGGTGGCTCGCGGTGGCCGTCGCGGACCGGGCGCCCGGCGCGCCCACCGCCCGGATCCGGTTCGCGGCCGCGCTGGACGAGGCGACGGCACGCGAGGCGGGGGGATCGCTGCTGCGCACCGCCCGCGAGGTCGGCTGGGCCGGCGGTGACGTGGTGGCCCGGGAGGTGGTGCGGCTCGGCGCCGTGGAGCTGGTCGACCGCCCGCTCCCCCACCCTGATCCGGGGGAGGTGACGGAGGCGCTGCTGACCGGGCTGCGCCACACCGGGCTGGGCATGCTGGAGTGGGCCCCGGCCGCCCGGGCGCTCCGCGAACGGCTGGCGTTCTGCCGGCGGGCGCTCGGCGACGACTGGCCGGACGTCGGCGACGACGCCCTGCTCGCGGCCGCTCCCGTCTGGCTCGGTCCGGAGCTGGCCACGGCCCGGCGGCGGGCCGACCTGGCCCGGGTCGACGTCGCCGCGGCGCTGCGCCGGCTGCTGCCCTGGGCGCTCGCGGCCCGCCTGGACGAGCTGGCGCCGGAGCGGCTCACCGTGCCGAGCGGCTCGCGGATCCGGCTCGACTACGCCGACCCGGCGGCGCCCGTGCTGCCCGTCAAGCTGCAGGAGACGTTCGGCTGGCAGGAAGCGCCCCGGATCGCCGGTGGCCGGGTGCCGGTGCTGCTGCACCTGCTCTCGCCAGCCGGCCGCCCCGTCGCGGTCACCGCCGACCTCGCGTCCTTCTGGCGGGTGGGCTACCCGCAGGTGCGGGCCGAGTTGCGTGGCCGCTACCCGCGTCACCCGTGGCCGGAGGACCCGACCGCGGCCACCCCGACCCGGCACACCACTCCGCGTCGCCGCTGACCGGTCACCCCGGCGCGGCGGCGCCCGGGCGGGTCACTCCTCGACGACGTCGGCCACGACCACGGTGACGTTGTCCGGCCCACCGGCGCGCAACGCCAGGTCGATGAGCTTGCGGGCGCACTCGGCCCGGTCCGGGTAGCCGGCCAGCACCTCGGCCAGGGTGTCCGGTCGGACCACGTTGGACAGGCCGTCGCTGCACAGCAGCCACCGGTCGCCGGCCCAGGGCACCATCGTCGCGTACGCCGGGGAGACCTCGTCGCCCTGCAAGGCCTGGGTCACCACCGCCCGCCGCGGGTGGCTGCTGGCCTGGTCGGGGGTGATCACGCCCTGGTCCACCAGCATCTGGACGAACGTGTCGTCCCGGGTGATCTGCTTGAGCACACCCTCACGGAAGAGGTAGGCGCGGGAGTCGCCGATGTGGGCCAGCGCCAGGCAGCTACCGGTGCGGGCGAAGAGCAGGGCGGTCAAGGTGGTACCCATGCCCTGCCGCTCGGGATCCTCGCTGACCGCCTGACGGATCCCCACCGTGGCCCGCTCGATGCCACTCTGCAACGCGGCGACGAGGGCGTCCTCCGGCGTCTCGACGTCCAGCGGCGCCATCGCCGTGATGGCGATGGAGCTGGCGAGGTCGCCGGCCGCCATGCCGCCCATGCCGTCGGCCACCGCGATCAGCCACGTGCCGGCGTGCAGGGCGTCCTGGTTTCCGCTGCGGATCAGCCCACGGTCGCTCGTTCCCACGGAACGCAGCTTCAGGGTCATGGGAGGCAGCCTGCCAGGCGAAGGGCGTTGTTGTCTCTAGGAGATCCACCGCGACGCCGCGTGGCGCGGCGAATCTCACTGTCGAGGCACCCCGCGTTCCATCAAGCAGAATCGATTGACAGCACCCGGCGAGCACTGGAAACATCGAACCCGAATGTTGGGAGCGCTCCCAATTCCGCGTCGCACCCCACCGTCCCGGAAGGACATCCCGTGACGCCATCCCCGCACCGTCGCGCGCTGCTCGCCGCGGCGACCACCCTCACCCTCGTCGGCGCGGGTGCCGTCCCCGCCCACGCCGCCCCGCCGCCGGACGCCCCCGAACAGATCCGGAACGGGGACTTCAGCGCCGGTGTCTCCCCCTGGTTCTCCTACGGCACCGGCCCGCTCTCCGTACCCGACGGCCGGCTCTGCGCCACCGTGCCGGGCGGCCTGGCGAACCCCTGGGACGCCGGCATCGGCCAGGACGGCGTCCCCCTGACCGCCGGTGCCGAGTACACGCTCGGCTTCGACGTCTCGGCCACGCCCGGAACCCCCGTCACGGCCGTACTGCAACTCGGCGCCCCGCCCTACACCGGTTACGCGAGCGTCACCGTCGCCGCCGGCGCCACCGCCCAGCGGGTCGAACGGACCTTCACGGCCTCGGCCGACAACCCGTCCGCCCAGCTGATCTTCCAGGTCGGTGGAGCTACCGCCGCGCAGACCGTCTGCCTCGACAACGTCTCGCTGCGCGGCGGCGAGCCGCCGGCGCCGTACGAGCCCGACACCGGGCCGCGGGTCCGGGTCAACCAGGTCGGCTACCTGCCCGGCGGCCCGAAGAAGGCCACCCTCGTCACCGAGGCCACCGAGCCGCTGCCCTGGCAGCTGCGCTCCGCCGGCGGCCTTGTGCTCGCCGAGGGCGACACCACCGCGCGCGGCGTGGACCCGGCGTCCGGGCAGCACGTGCACACCCTGGACTTCACCGCGTACCGCACCCCTGGCACCGGGCTGCGGCTGGTCGTCGACGGAGAGACCAGCCACCCGTTCGACGTCTCAGGCACGCTCTACGACCGGCTGCGCGCCGACTCGCTCCAGTTCTTCTACGCGCAGCGCAGCGGCATCGCCATCGACGGCGAGCTGCTCGGCGCCGGGTACGCCCGCCCCGCCGGACACCTGGGTGTGGCGCCCAACCAGGGGGACACCGACGTGCCCTGCCAGGACGGAGTCTGCGACTACCGGCTGGACGTGCGCGGCGGCTGGTACGACGCGGGCGACCACGGCAAGTACGTGGTCAACGGCGGCATCGCCACCTACCAGCTGCTGAACGCGTTCGAGCGCACCAAGACGGCCCCCACCGCGGGCGGGGGCGCGGCGCTCGGTGACGGCACGCTCCGGCTGCCCGAACGCGGCAACGGCGTGCCGGACATCCTCGACGAGGCGCGCTGGGAACTGGAGTTCCTGCTGCGCATGCAGGTGCCGGCCGGTCGGCCGCTCGCCGGCATGGCCCACCACAAGATCCACGACCGGAACTGGACCGGGTTGCCGCTCGCCCCCCACGACGACCCGCAACCCCGCGAGCTGCACCCGCCGTCCACCGCCGCCACCCTGAACCTCGCCGCCGTCGCGGCGCAGTGCGCCCGGCTGTACGCCCCGTATGACGCGGCGTTCGCCACCCGCTGCCACACCGCGGCGACCACCGCGTACGCGGCGGCGAAGGCCCACCCCGACCGCTACGCGAGCCCGTCGGACAGCACCGGCGGCGGCGCCTACGACGACACGTCCGTCACCGACGAGTTCTACTGGGCGGCCGTCGAGCTGTGGCTGACCACCGGCGCGTCCTCCTACCTGGCCGACCTGACCGCCTCGCCGCACCACCACGGCGACGTGTTCGAGCCGCGCGGCTTCGGCTGGCAGAGCGTCGCCGCGCTGGGCCGGCTCGACCTCGCCACCGTGCCGAACGCGCTGCCCTCCGCCGAACTGGCCCGGGTGCGCGCCTCGGTCACCGGGGCCGCCGACGAGCACCTGGCCGAGCTTGCGCGGCAGGCGTACGGGCTGCCGATGCCGGGCGACGCGGCCAGTTACTTCTGGGGCGGCAACAGCAACGTCCTCAACAACGTGGTGGTGCTGGCCACCGCGTACGACCTGACGGGCGACGGCCGGTACCGGGACGGCGCGGTGCAGTCGATGGACTACCTCCTCGGCCGCAACGCGCTGAACATCTCGTACGTCACCGGCTGGGGCGAGCACGCGGCGCAGAACCAGCACAGCCGGATCTTCGGCCACCAGCTCGACCCGGCCCTGCCGCGCCCGCCCGCGGGCTCCCTGGCCGGCGGGCCCAACGCCGCCCTCCAGGACCCGTTCGCGGCGCAGCTGCTCGCCGGCTGCGCACCGATGTTCTGCTACGTCGACGACATCAACTCGTACTCGACGAACGAGGTGGCGATCAACTGGAACTCGGCGCTGGCGTGGGTCGCCTCGTTCCTGGCCGACCAGGGTGACGCGGCCGCCACGCCGGCACCGGCCTGCGCCGCCACGTACACCGTCCACGGCAGCTGGCCGGGTGGCTTCACTAGCCAGCTGACCATCCGCAACACCGGCGCCGCGCCGCTGAACGGCTGGACCGCGCGGTTCGCGTTCACCGGGGACCAGACGGTCCGGGAGGCGTGGCTGGCGCAGGTGAGCCAGTCCGGCGCCACGGTGACCGCGCGCAACGAGTCGCACAACCGGCGGATCAACCCCGGCGCGACGGTGACCTTCGGGTTCACGGCGACCACCGGCGGCGGCGCCAACCCCCCGCCCGGCCTGGTCACCGTGAACGGCCTGCCCTGCGCGTCGTCCTGAGCCGCCCCGCCCCGGCGCGGCACGGGTCGCGCCGGGGTGGGCGGGTGGCACCGGGCGGCGTGCCCTGACGCCGTCGACGCACCTGTGCGCACCGGCCGGCGCACGCCTCCTGCCGCGCACCCGAGCCGGGCATCGGCGCCCGTCGCCGTAGCATCTCGGTGGTGACCGACTCGCAGCCCCTGACCGTCCGCCCCGGCGGGCCGGACGACGTTCCCGCGATCCTGCGCCTGCTCGACGACGCGACCGCCTGGCTCGTGGCGCGCGGCCGCACCGGTCAGTGGGGCACCGAGCCGGCGTCGACCGACCCCCGCCGGGTCGCGCAGGCCGAGACCTGGGCCACCGGTGGAGGGCTCTGGCTCGCGGTGCTCGGTGACCGACCGGTGGGTGCGCTGGTGGTCGGCGCCGCGACCGCGTACGTGCCGGCCGCCACCGAGCCGGAGCTGTTCGTGAACCTGCTCGTCAGCGACCGCGCGTACGCCGGGCGGGCGATCGGCGGGCGGCTGCTGGCGCACGCCGCGGAGCTGGCCCGCGAGCGGGGTCTCGGGCTGCTCCGGGTCGACTGCTACGCGGGCGACGACGGCGCACTGGTGCGGTGGTACGAGAGCCAGGGCTTCACCCGCACCGACCCGTTCGTCGTCGAGCGCCCGGGCCGCAGGCCCTGGCCCGGCCAGGTCCTCGCCCGGCGCCTGACCTGACCGGGGCCCGGGTCAGCCGATCTCCTCGTCGACGTAGCACCAGCGCCAGGCCTCACCCGGCTGGACCGAGCGCATCACCGGGTGCCCGGTCTCCTCGAAGTGGGCGGAGGCGTGCCGGTACGGGGAGGAGTCGCAGCAGCCCACGTGGCCGCAGGTGAGGCAGGAGCGCAGGTGCACCCAGTCGGTGTTGCCGATCGCCACGCAGGACTCGCACTCGTCCGTGTTCCGGGGCTCGGCCGTGCCGGCCTCGGTCAGGTGTTGGCAGCTCACGCGTCGCCCTCCCGCCGCAGCAACGATTCCTCCAGGTCCAGGTCACGATAGGCCCGCACCAGCACCTCCTCCGGGATCCGCCCGGTGTCCCGGGCCTCCCGGAACACCTCGCGCTCCGCGTCGATCATCTCCTGCCGCAGCCGCCCGTACGCCTGCGAGGGGGTCTCCCGCGCGGTGCCGCCCAGCTGTTCCCAGGCCAGGTTGGTGCGCTCCTCCACCACGCGGCGCAGCCGCTCCACCACCGGCGCGGGCGCGGTGTCGGCCAGCGCGTCCAGACGTTCCCGCGCCGCCCGGCTGGCCCGCTGCTGGACGCCCGCCGCGGAGAGCGCGTCCTGGACCGGGTCGTCCGGGGGCAGCTTCAGCCGCCGGGCCACGATCGGCAGGGTCGCGCCCTGACCGATCAGGGTGAACACGATCACCGCGAAGGCCAACCAGATGAACAGCGCCCGGGGATACTCTGCCCCGTCGGCCACGGTGAGCGGCAGGGCGAGCGCGGCGGCCAGGGTCACCACGCCCCGCATGCCCGCCCAGCCGAGGACGAGCGGGTACTTCACCGGCTTGCGCTCCCCGCCCCGTCGGCGCACCCGCGGCACCAGCCGGGTCAGGTACGTGGCGGGGAACAGCCAGACGAAACGGGCCAGGAAGACGGTGCCGAGCACCGCCGCCGTGACCCCGACGACCCGGCCGACCGGCTCGTCGAGATCCTCCAGCACGTCCGGGAGCTGGAGCCCGACGAGCAGGAAGACCAGGCCCTCCAGGAGGAACCGCACCAGCCGCCAGACCGCGGCCACCTGTAGGCGGGACGCGGCCGACATCAGCTGCGGCAGCTTGTGGCCGAGCGCGAGCCCGGTGACCACCACCGCGACCACGCCGGAGGCGTGGATCTCCTCGGCCACGAAGACCACCGCGAACGGAATGATCAACGAGAGCGCGTTGTCCAGCAGCGGGTCGCTGATCCGCTTGTGCAGGAAGCCGAAGAGCAGTGCACCGAGCGCGCCCACCAGCACCCCGCCGCCGGCGGAGCGCAGCACCTCGAGGCTCACCTCGGCGACCCCGACCGCCGAGCCGACGGCCGCCAGCGTGGCGATGCGGAACAGCACCAGCGCGGTGGCGTCGTTGAGCAGGCTCTCGCCCTCCAGGATGGTGACCACCCGCCGGGGCAGGCCGATCCGTCGCGCCACCGCGGTCGCGGCCACCGCGTCCGGCGGGGCCAGCACCGCGCCGAGGGCGAGGCACACGGCGAAGGGCACCATCGGCAGCAGCAGGTAGAGGACCAGCCCGACCGCGACGGCGGTGAAGAGCACGAGCCCCACGGCGAGCAGCAGAATGGGGCGCAGGTTGTGCCGGAACGCCGGCACCGAGGTCTCCAGCGCGGCGACGTAGAGCAGCGGCGGCAGGATCCCGACCAGCACCAGCTCCGGTTCGAGGTGCACGTGCGGGAAGCCGGGCACGAACGAGAGCACGAGCCCCGCCACCACCAGCACGATCGGGGCCAGCAGGCCGAGCCGGCGCGCCAGCGCCGCACCGAGCGTCGCGGTCGCCAGGAAGACGACGACCTCGAAGAGTCCCTCCATGGGGTACGAGCCTAGGCAACCACCGGCGGGCGCCTGATCATTGGGCGCGCAGCTTCGGCAGCACCTCGGCGCCGAACGTGTCGAGGAACGCCCGCTGCTCCTGCCCGACGTGGTGCAGGGCGATCTGGTCGAAGCCGAGCGCCACGTACTCCTCCAGCCAGCCGACGTGCCGGCCCAGGTCCGCCGACACGTTGACCACCCGGGTGACCCGCTCCATCGGCACGTCGGCCGAGACCGCGTCGAAGTGCTCCGCGGTCTCCAGGTCCCAGCAGACCGGCGGGGCGAAGACGTTGCTGCGCCACTGGTCGTACGCGATCGCCTCCGCCTGCGCCTGGTCGGGCGCCCAACTCACGTGCACCTGGAGGTGCAGCGGCCCCCGGCCACCGGCGCCGCGGTAGGCGTCGATCATCCGGCGCAGGTGCTTCACCGGCGCGTTCACGGTGATCAGCCCGTCCGCCCACCCGGCGCACCAGCGGGCGGTGGGCACGCTCACCGCCGCCCCGACGAGGGCGGGCGGTTGCTCGGGTCGGGTCCAGAGCCGGGCCCGGTCCACCCGTACCAGACCGTCGTGGCTGACCTCCTCGCCGGCCAGGAGCGCCCGGATCACGTCCACGCACTCCCGCAGCCGCGCCGCTCGTACCGACTTGCGCGGCCAGCCGTCGCCGGTGATGTGCTCGTTGCTGGCCTCGCCGGTGCCGAGCGCGGCCCAGAACCGGCCCGGGTACATGGCGGCGAGCGTGCCGATGGCCTGGGCGACGATCGCCGGGTGGTAGCGCTGGCCGGGGGCGTTCACCACCCCGAACGGCAGGGTGGTGGCCTGCAGCGCGGCGCCCAGCCAGGACCAGGCGAACCCGGAGTGCCCCTGCCGGGCGCTCCACGGCGAGAAGTGGTCCGAGCACATGGCCGCGTCGAAGCCGACCCGTTCGGCGTGCACCACCGCGTCCAGCAGGGCGCGGGGGTGGATCTGCTCGTGGGACGCGTGGAAGCCGAACACCGTCATGGCCGCGTTCCGTACCCAGGACGGGGGCGGCTGATGCACGCCTCCTACTCGGTGTGGGCTCCGGCGGGGCCCACCGAGCCGGCGCCCTCGCCGACCCAGACCGTCTTGGTGTTGCAGAACTCCCGCATGCCCATCGCGGACAGCTCCCGGCCGTAGCCGGAGTTCTTCACGCCGCCGAACGGCAGCTCGGGGAAGGACGTGGTCATCCCGTTGATGAAGACGTTGCCGGCGTCCAGGTCGGTGGCGAAGCGCGCCTGCTCGTCCGGGTCCCGGGTCCAGGCGTTCGAGCCGAGGCCGAAGCTGGTGCCGTTGGCCACCTCGATCGCCTCGTCGTACGACGACACCCGGAACAGGCCGGCGACCGGGCCGAACACCTCCTCGCGCCACATCCGCATCTCCGGGGTGAGGCCGGTGACCACGGTGGGCGGGTACCACCAGCCGTCACCGGCCGGCAGTTCGCCGCCGACGAGCACCGTCGCGCCGTTGTCGACCGCGTCCCGCACCTGCTCGTGCACCTCGTCGCGGCCGCGTTCGCTGGCCAGCGGCCCGACGTCGGTCTGCTCGTCCATCGGGTCGCCGACCCGCAGCGCGGCCATGTTCGCGGCGAACCTCTCCGCGAAGGCGTCGAAGACGTCGGTGTGCACGATGAACCGCTTCGCGGCGATGCAGGACTGACCGTTGTTCTGGCAGCGCGCCGTGGTGGCGACCTCGGCGGCCCGGTCCAGGTCGGCGGAGGGCATCACCACGAACGGGTCGCTGCCGCCGAGCTCCAGCACGGTCTTCTTCAGCTCACGGCCGGCGATCTGGGCGATCGACCGGCCGGCGCCCTCGCTGCCGGTGAGCGTCGCGGCGCGGACGCGGGGGTCGCTCAGGACGTGGTCGACGGCCTCGGAGCCGACCAGCAGGGTGGTGAACGCGCCCTCGGGGAAGCCGGCCCGGCGGAACACGTCCTCCAGCAGCAGGGCGGTCTGCGGCACGTTCGAGGCGTGCTTGAGCAGCCCGGTGTTGCCCGCCATCAGGGCCGGCGCGGCGAAGCGCATCACCTGCCACAGCGGGAAGTTCCACGGCATCACGGCGAGGACCGGGCCGATCGGCTGGTACCGGACGAAGGCGCGCGACGCGCTCACCGCCGCCGCGTCGGCCGGCTCGTCGGCCAGGAACTCGGCGGCGCGGAGGGCGTAGAAGCGGGCGGCCTTGGCGCACTTGGTCACCTCGGCCTTCGCGGAGGCGTACGTCTTGCCCATCTCGGTGGTCATGATCCGGGCGATCTCGTCGCGCTCGGCGTCGAGCACGTCGGCGGCCGCGTTCATCCAGCCGGCCCGCTGCTCGACCGTGGTGCGGCGCAGCTGCCGGAACGCCAGGTCGGCCCGCTCGATGGCGGCGTCGATCTGCTCGGTCGACATCGGCTCGTACGTCTTGAGCACCTGTCCGGTGGCGGGGTTGGTGGTGGCGATGGACATCTCGTCCTCCTGTCACTCGAACAGTGAGTGCCGTACGCCCGGCTCCTCACGACGGCGGGCGGCGCGGCGACGCTGGATGATGACCAGGTCCACCACGGCGACCACCGCCAGAACGGCACAGACCACCCCCAGCCACACGATGTCGGCCAGGAATGCCAGCACCGCGAAGATCGCCATGATCACCAAGCCGAAGCTCGCGAGCGCGAGCCGCAGGTTCAGCGCGCTGTAGGCGTGCCCGACCGTGCCGCGGGCGCGCCGGGGCTGGGATCTCGTCATTCCCCCGACCTACCCCGGATCGGCACGGTTAACCGGGCTCGCCGTGCGGGCCGTCCGCTCCGCGAGGCGGGGACCGGCTCAGCCGATCGCGGCGAGCTGCGGGACGATGCGCTCGCCGACCTGCTCGGCGAACTCGACCGGGTGCCGGTCCGGCGTCACCTGCACCTCGGTCACCCCGAGCGCGGCGAACTCCCGCACGGCGGCGACGAACGCGTCCTCCTCGACGAGGGGGTGCTGCCGCATCACCACGGTCTTCTCGATGCCGTCGTAGTCGCGCCCCTCCGCCGCGCAGTGGGACCGAAGCACGTCGAGCTTGTGCCGCACGTCGTCCACGCTGGTGCCGAAGAGGTTGCACGCGTCGGCGTAGCGGGCCGCCAGCCGGAGCGTCTTCTTCTCACCGCCGCCGCCGATCATGATGGGCGGTCGGGGACGGCTGATCGGGGCGGGCACGCAGAGCGTCTCGGCCAGCCGGTAGTGCCGGCCCTCGTAGGGGCCGTTGTCCGGGCTCCACATCTGCAGGCAGATCTGCACGGTCTCCTCGAGCCGCTCGAACCGCTCGGCCACGGGCACCACCGGCACGCCCAGGCCGCGCTGCTCGCGCTCGTACCACGAGGCGCCGATGCCGAGCCGGGCGCGACCGCCGGAGAGCACGTCCAGGGTGGTGACGATCTTCGCCAGCAGCCCTGGATACCGGTACGTCACGCCGGTGACCAGCACACCGAGCGTCATCCGCCGCGTCTGGGCGGCGACGAAGCCGAGCGTCGTGTAGGCCTCCAGCATCGGCTCGTCGGCCGGCGCGACGGCTTCCATCTGGAAGTAGTGGTCCATCACGGTGAACGAGGCGAAGCCGGCCTCCTCGGCGATCCGCGCCGTGCGGCCCAGCGTGGGGGCGATCAGCTCCGGCTCCGACGGGGTGGTGAAGCTCCAGTAGTGCAGGCCGAGTCTCACGAGCACACCTTCCTCGCCGGTACGACGTGTCGGGCCGAGCGTTCCACTTCCGGCGCACTCGAAGTCAAGGCTTCGCGCCGCGTCATCCGGCCGACTGACCCGCCGGCCCCCACAGACGGCTAGCACACGGGCGGCCACGGCGGCAGGCGTCTGCCGGAAAGCCGACAGGAGCCACCCGACCCGAGCGCGCACGCATAGAGTGACCGCGCTGTCGCTCTGTGCTGTCGGACGGGGAGGATCATGCCCCGACGCTGGGTCACCACCGTCGCCTGTCTCCTGGCCCTGGTCGCGCTCGCCTGCGAGGGCGGAGGCGAGGCCGGCCCCCGCCCGACCCGCGGCACCCCGCAGCCCGGCGCGTCGGGCGGCATCGCCGCACTCGGCGACTCGATCAGCACCGGCTTCGGCTCCTGCCTGGTGCTCACCTCCTGCGAGCGCAACTCCTGGTCCACCGGCGACGGGCTGCGCGTGCGCAGCCTCTACCGCCGGCTGCTCGACCAGGATCCGGACATCCGCGGCCTGGCCTTCAACCACGCCCGGCCCGGTGCGCGGGCGGCCGCTCTCGAGGAACAGGCCCGCGCGGCGGTACGCGACCGGGTCGACCACGTGACGGTGCTCGTCGGCGCGAACGACGCCTGCCGGGGCGGGATCGAGGCGATGACCCCCGTGCGGCAGTTCCGCGCGGAGGTCGACCGGGGGCTGCGTACCCTGCGCGCCGGCCGCCCGAGGGCACGGGTGCTCGTGGTGAGCGTGCCCGACCTCTACCGGCTCTGGGAGGTCGGGCACACCGACGCCCGCGCGGTCCGGGCCTGGAACCGGGGGGTCTGCCCGGCGCTGCTGGCCGACGCGGCCTCGACCGCTCCCGCCGACCGCGCACGGCGGGCGGCCTTCCGCGACCGGATCACCGCCTACAACGCCCAACTCGCGGCGGCGTGCCGGGCGTACGGGTCCCGCTGCCGCTACGACGGCGGGGCGGTGCACCGGGTGCGGTTCACCCTCGACCTGGTCAACCCACTGGACTGGTTCCACCCGAACGCGGCCGGCCAGGCGCGGCTGGCCGAGGTGGCCTGGCGGGCCTCCGGCCTCGCCGACTGACCACGCACCCCCGACCGGCGTCCGCCGCCGTCACGGCGATCGTCGGCGCGGCGCGCGCCGCCCGCCCCCCGGCCGGTCACGACGGTGCCGCGCCCCGGCCCGGGCCCGACGCCGTGGCGTCAGGAGCGGCGCGGGGTGGGGACGGCGGTGCCGTGCTGGCGGTAGAGCGCCTGCGAGCGCGCGGCGAGGTCCTTGGTCGCGGAGGAGTTCGCCCAGGTGCCGAGGATGATCGCGGCGCCGGGCACGAGCTTGGCGAAGACCCTCTTCGCGGCCCGGACCCCGGCCATCTGGGCCAGCCGCACCCCCAGCCGCAGCATCACCTTGCCCAGCTGGCGCTGCCCACCGGTGCCGAAGAGCGCGCCCGCGCGTTCCCGGCCGGCGGCCACGCCCAGCGCCAGCCGGGCGCTCTCGGCCACCTTGTGGACCCGCTGGAGGACGAGCAGGTCGGTGGCCCGGTCGGTGTGCAGCGGGTCGACGCCGTACGCGGCCGCGATGTGCAGCACCATCCGCGCCTGCGTCCAGGCCAGCACGCCGACGTCGATCACCGCGCCGGGCAGCCCGGCCGCGCCGGAGACCGCACCGGAGAGCCGCGCCCGGTTGACGAACCTGCGCACCGCCTGCTCGGCCAGCACCTCGGCGGAGGCGCCCGGCTGCTCGACCCTGGCCCGGGCGGCCCACTGCGCCGCCTCCGGGCCGAGCCGGCGCACCGCCTCCAGCGCGAGGTGCTCCGGGGCGTACTGCGGGTCGTCCCGCATCCGGTCCCAGAGCGTGGCCGGAGGTGCCTCGGGAGCGTCCTGGGCGGCCGCCGCCGCGGCGGCGGCCGGCTGCGGCCCGGGCGCGGGCGGCTGCGGCCCGGGGACGGGCGGGTGGCCGTCGGCGGGCACTGGATCGGTCACAGGGTCTCCCGAGGGGTCGGCGCGGCGGGGGTGCGAGGTCCGGTGCGGGTCAGCGACGGTTG
Source organism: Micromonospora xinjiangensis (assembly GCF_056150165.1). Taxonomy (NCBI): domain Bacteria; kingdom Bacillati; phylum Actinomycetota; class Actinomycetes; order Micromonosporales; family Micromonosporaceae; genus Micromonospora; species Micromonospora xinjiangensis. Next base: position 38,860 of record NZ_JAXCFO010000012.1, read on the forward strand.
TTGAGCTTGGCCGCCAGCCCCCGGAGCCGCCGCTGGTTCTCCGGCTTGGCGAGTTCACGCCGGCCGCGCGCGACGAGCTGCTGGCCCTTCGGGGAGCGTAGGAACGTGCTGATCCTCTGGAGCAGAGACATCTCGGTCCTCCTGTCGGTGAGCCCTCACTCATGTGTACCCGGAACCGACAACCGATGTACCCGGGATGACCCAGCCGTCAACCGTCCACTGTGGCGGCGAGACTACCTCCCGGGGAACGGGTGGCACCGAGGACCTCGGTCGTCCGTGCCCGCGGCGCGGCGTTCCCCCCGGGCGTGGCGCCGCCGGGCGGCGGACGGGCAGGGGGTCACCGATCACTAGACTCGTCCGTCCGGCCCACGGCAACCCCCGCCGATCGGGGACGCGGTCGGCGCCACCCGGCGGAATGTGACAGTTCGCCCGATCCTGATCACCTCTTGAGAACGGACCGCCCGGCGAAGGAATGCAGCAGGATGGCGGGTACGTTGCCGAAACCGGGCGCCGCGCCACGCGGCGGCGTTCGTAGGCACAACCAGGGAGGTCCGCACCGGTGCTCGACCCACACGAGCTCTACGAGCTCACCGACGATCTGCCCGACCTCGGTCAGCCGGTCCTGATCCAGGCCCTCACCGGCTTCGTCGACGCCGGCAACGCCAGCCGACTCGCCCGCGAGCAGCTCTTCAGCTCACTGGAGTCCCGCCCGATCGCGACCTTCGACCTGGACCAGCTGTTCGACTACCGCTCCCGGCGCCCCGTGATGACCTTCGTCGAGGACCACTGGGAGTCGTACGACGCGCCGAAGCTCGAACTGCACCTCCTGCGCGACGACGACGAGACCCCGTTCCTGCTGCTCACCGGCCCGGAGCCGGACCTGCAGTGGGAGCGTTTCGTGGCCGCCGTCGCCGGCCTCGCCGGCCGGCTCGACGTCCGGCTCACCGTGGGGCTCAACTCGATCCCGATGGCCGTGCCGCACACCCGGCCCACCGGGGTGACCGCCCACGCCACCCGCCCCGAGCTGATCGCCGGCCACGAGCCGTGGCTGCAGCGGGTGCAGGTGCCGGGGAGCGTCGGCCACCTGCTGGAGTACCGCCTGGGCGAGATGGGCCGCGACGCGGTGGGCTTCGCCGCCCACGTCCCTCACTACGTGGCGCAGACCGAGTACCCGGCCGCCGCCGAGGTGCTGCTCACCTCGGTGTCGCGCGCGACCGGGCTGCTGCTGCCCAACGACGGGCTGCGCTCGGCCGCGGAGGTCGTCCGGGTCGAGATCGACCGGCAGGTCGCCCAGACCGAGGATGCCGCGGCGCTGGTGCAGGCGCTGGAGGAGCAGTACGACGCGTTCGCCCGGGGCCGGGGCGAGAAGAACCTGCTCGCGCCGGAGACGGGTTCGCTGCCGACGGCCGAGGAGCTCGCCGCCGAGCTGGAGCGCTTCCTGGCCGAGCAGACCCGCCCGAACGACACCCCGGGGAGCTGACCCGGCGAGCGGGCCCCGGATACGGCAGGCTGGGGGCATGCGCCTGGCGACCTGGAACGTGAACTCGGTGAAGGCCCGGCTCCCCCGGCTGCTCGACTGGCTCGCCGACACCGGGCCCGACGTGGTCTGCCTCCAGGAGACCAAGTGCCCCGACGGGGCCTTTCCGGTCGCCGAGGTGGGCGAGCTGGGTTACACCGTGGCCAGCCACAGCGACGGCCGGTGGAACGGCGTGGCCCTGCTCTCCCGGGTCGGCCTGACGGACGTGACCGTCGGCTTCCCCGCCGAGCCGGGCTTCCCCGAGCCCGAGGCCCGTGCCATCTCGGCCACCTGCGGCGGGCTGCGGGTCTGGTCGGTGTACGTGCCGAACGGGCGGACGCCGGACGACCCGCACTACGCGTACAAGCTGGCGTGGCTCGCCGCGCTGCGCGACGCGCTGGAGGTGGAGCTGACCGGCGGGGTGGCGTTGGCCGTCTGCGGGGACTTCAACGTGGCCCCGACCGACGCCGACGTGTGGGACCCGGCGGTGTTCGCCCACTCCACCCACGTCACCCCGGCCGAGCGGGCCGCGCTGGCCGCGCTGCGGGACCTGGGGCTCACCGACGTGGTGCCCACGCCCATGAAGGGGCCGCACCCGTTCACCTACTGGGACTACCGGGCGGGGATGTTCCACCAGAACAAGGGGATGCGGATCGACCTGGTGTACGCCTCCGCTCCGTTCGCCCGCGCCGTCCGCTCGGCCTACGTGGACCGGGAGGCCCGCAAGGGCAAGGGCCCGTCCGACCACGCGCCGATCGTCGTCGACGCGGATCTGGTGCCCGCCGTCGAGACGTTCTGAGCTGGTTAGGGTGGGGGCATGGCAGTCGTGAAGATCAACGCTATCGACGTCCCGCCCGGCGCCGGTGAGGAGCTGGAGAAGCGCTTCGCCGCCCGCGCCGGCGCCGTGGAGAACTCCCCCGGCTTCCTCGGTTTCGAGCTGCTCCGCCCGGTCGGCGGGGAGAGCCGCTACTTCGTCTACACGAAGTGGGAGTCCGAGGAGGCCTACCAGGCTTGGGCCGCCGGCCCGTCCCGGGCCGCGCACGCCGGCCAGCAGCAGCGCCCGGTCGCCAGCGGTGCGACCCTGCTGGAGTTCGAGGTGGTCCAGCAGGTCCCCTGACCCCGTCCCGCCGGTGGCGCGGCGGGTCAGGCGGTGGGTTGGCGGGCCGTGACGAACGAGGCGAACGCGATGACGTTGTCGATGTAGCCGGTGCGACCACCGACGAACTCGCCGCCGCACGTGATCAGGCGCAGGCCGGGCGGGCCCTCGTGGCCGTAGACCCGCTCGGCGGGCAGCCGGTCCTTCGGAAAGCGCTCGACCGAGTCGACCCGGAACACGACCACCGACCGGTCGGCGCGCGTCACCTCGACGGCGTCGCCCGGCTTCAACTTGCCCAGGTCGTAGAAGACCGACGGACCCTCCTTGGTGTCCACGTGCCCGACGATCACCGCCGGGCCCGGCTCGCCGGGGGTGGGACCGCGGTCGTACCAGCCGGTCTCGTTGTGCCGCTCCAACGGCGGCACGTCGATGGAGCCGTCGCGGGCCTGCCCCACCGGCGCCACGGGCGCGGACACCTTGATCGTCGGCAGCTCGAGGCGTACCGGGCGGCTCGCCCGCAGGGCGTCGCCCTGCTCGTCGCGGGCCGCGCGTTCCCCGGCGCTCGGGGCCAGGTCCAGCGGCACGGCCCGGCTCAGCCCCGCGCCGGTGGCGAAGACCCCCGCCAGCACGAGCACCACGGCGAGCGGCACCGTCCAGGGGCTGCGACCGGGTGGCCGACGGACGCCCCCGGCGGGGGCGGATCGGGTGGAGCGGGTGGTGGTCACCTTGCTCACCGCCGGACGGTACGGGGCCGCCGCAGCGCGACCAGGGCGAGGATCAGGCCGACGACGGTCAGCGCCACCCCGCCGGGGAGCAGCAGGCTCCCCGTGAAGCCGCCCCCGGCGGTGCCGCCGAAGCCGGTGGCGGGACCGCGGCTGGGCTTCACCGACTTCACCACCTGGAGCATCGTCGAGGCGGTCTCGCCGTCCGGGCACTCCAGCTTGACCCGGTAGTTGCCGGGCCGGGTGCGCTCACGCACCATGGGCGCGGCCGTGAGCAGCCCGCGCTGGGGCTGCACCTGGACCCGGCCGAACGCGTCCGACGCCACCACGGCCGGGACGGAATTGTCCTGACAACTGGCCTTGATGCCGACGAGGTAGCCCGGCTGGACGGTGCTCGGGCTCACCTCCACGAAGACCCGCAGGATCGCGCTCGGCTGGGGCGCCGCGATCACCTCCGACGGGTCCGGGGCGGGATCGGAGTCGGGCGTCTCGGCCGGCTCGGGAGCCGCCTGCGCGAACGCGGCGGGCGACGGGGCGACCTGCGCCGGCGGGCCCTCCACGGCCGCCTCCCGGCCGGCGGCGACGACCAGCAGGAGACCGGCGATCATGGCCGACAGGACGAACTCACCGCGGGTCATGCGCGCTGCCTCCTCCCGACGCCGTGGGCCGGGCGGGCAGCGGGGCTGCCCGGCCTGCCGTACGAGATGGATCCTCTCATTGCCGGTCGTACATCACATCCGATTCGGCGCGACCGTCGCGTACGCTCGGGTCGCTGTGACCTCCACCGACCACGACCCCTCCCCCGCCGCGCCGCGTCCGGCCCCGCGGACGGTCCGCACCTTCCATCCCCGGCGCGGGCGGATGACCGGGCGCCAGACCGACGCGCTCGACCGCCTCTTCACGGCGTACGGCCTGGACGTTCCGGACGGGCCGGGAGCGCCCGTCGACCCGGCCGAACTCTTCGGCCGCGCGGCGCCGACCGTGCTGGAGATCGGCTCGGGCATGGGCGACACCACCGCCGCGATGGCGGCCGCCGACCCGGAGCGGAACTACCTGGCCGTCGAGGTGCACACGCCGGGCATCGCCAACCTGCTCGACCTCGTGGAGCGGCAGGGCCTGCGCAACGTGCGGGTGGCCCGGGGCGACGCCCTGGAGCTGGTCCGCCGGCTGCCGGAGGGCTCGCTCGACGCGGTGCACGTCTTCTTCCCGGACCCGTGGCCCAAGGCCCGGCACCACAAGCGGCGGCTCATCCAGCCCACGCACGTCGCGCTGCTGCGCAGCCGGCTGGCGGCGGGCGGGACGCTGCACTGCGCCACCGACTGGGCCGAGTACGCCGAGGCGATGCGGGAGACGCTCGACGCGGACCCGGAGCTGGTTGACCGGCACGGCGGCTTCGCACCCCGGCCGGCGCACCGTCCGGTGACCAAGTTCGAGCGGCGGGCCCTGCTCGCCGGCCGACCGGTGGCCGACCTGATCTACCACCGTCGGTGAGGCCGGGCTGCGCCCCGACGGCACGGCCTTTGTCCTCATCATGGGCTTCCGTCGCCCCGGTTGGCGCGACGCGCCATGATCCAGGCACCATTGACGGGCTATGACGCTCACCGCCGCGCTGCCCGCAAGCGCCGACCTCGACACCCTCTACGACGCGTTCGCCGGCTGGGCCAAGGAGCGCGGCCTCGACCTCTACCCGCACCAGGAGGAGGCGGTCATCGAGATCGTCTCCGGCGCCAACGTGATCATGAACACCCCGACCGGCTCGGGCAAGAGCCTGGTCGCGATCGCGGCGCACTTCGCGGCCCTGGCCGACGACCGGACGACGTTCTACACGGCCCCGATCAAGGCCCTGGTGTCGGAGAAGTTCTTCGCCCTCTGCGAGGTCTTCGGCGCCGAGAACGTGGGCATGCTGACCGGTGACGCCAGCGTCAACGCCGACGCCCCGATCATCTGCTGCACCGCCGAGATCCTGGCCAACCTCGCGCTGCGCGAGGGCGCCCGCGCCGACGTCGGCCAGGTGATCATGGACGAGTTCCACTTCTACGCCGAGCCGGACCGGGGCTGGGCGTGGCAGGTGCCGCTCATCGAGCTGCCGCAGGCCCAGTTCGTGCTCATGTCGGCCACGCTCGGCGACACCACCCGGTTCGTCGACGACCTGACCCGGCGCACCGGCCGGCCCACCGCCGTCGTCCGCTCGGCCGAGCGGCCGGTCCCCCTGCTCTTCTCGTACGCCATGACGCCGCTGCACGAGACCCTCGAGGAGCTGCTGGAGACCAAGCAGGCCCCGGTCTACGTCGTGCACTTCACCCAGGCCGCCGCCCTGGAGCGCGCGCAGGCGCTGATGAGTGTCAACGTCTGCACCCGCGCCGAGAAGGACATGATCGCGCAGGCGATCGGCAACTTCCGGTTCACCTCCGGCTTCGGCAAGACCCTGTCCCGGCTCGTGCGCCACGGCATCGGCGTGCACCACGCGGGCATGCTGCCCAAGTACCGCCGGCTCGTGGAGACCCTCGCCCAGGCCGGGCTGCTCAAGGTCATCTGCGGCACGGACACCCTCGGCGTCGGCATCAACGTGCCGATCCGCACCGTGCTGTTCACCGGCCTGTCGAAGTACGACGGCACGCGTACGCGCCTGCTCAAGGCCCGGGAGTTCCACCAGATCGCCGGGCGGGCCGGGCGGGCCGGGTTCGACACCGTGGGCCGGGTCGTGGTGCAGGCGCCCGAGCACGTGATCGAGAACGAGAAGGCCCTCGCGAAGGCCGGCGACGACCCGAAGAAGCGGCGCAAGGTGGTCAAGAAGAAGCCGCCGGAGGGGTCGATCGGCTGGGGCGAGCCGACGTTCCAGCGGCTGGTCGAGGCCGAGCCGGAGCCGCTGACCTCCAGCTTCCAGGTCAGCCACTCCATGCTGCTCAACGTCATCGGCCGGCCCGGCGACGCCTTCGCCGCCATGCGGCACCTGCTCACCGACAACCACGAGGACCGCGCCGCCCAGCGCCGGCACATCCGGCGGGCGATCGCGATCTACCGCGCGCTGAAGGCCGGCGGAGTGGTCGAGGAGCTGCCCGAGCCGGACGAGACCGGCCGCCGCGTCCGGCTCACCGTCGACCTCCAGCTCGACTTCGCGCTCAACCAGCCACTGTCCCCGCTGGCCCTGGCCACCATCGAGCTGCTGGACCGGGAGTCCCCCTCGTACGCCCTCGACGTGCTCTCCGTGGTCGAGTCGATCCTCGACGACCCGCGCCAGGTGCTCTCCGCCCAGCAGTTCAAGGCCCGCGGCGAGGCCGTCGCCGCGATGAAGGCGGAGGGCATCGAGTACGAGGCCCGCCTGGAGCTGCTCGACGAGGTGACCTGGCCCAAGCCCCTCGCGGAGCTGCTGGAGTCGGCGTACGAGATGTACCGGCAGGGGCACCCCTGGGTGGCCGACCACCAGCTCTCCCCCAAGTCCGTGGTGCGGGACATGTACGAGCGGGCCATGACCTTCCCCGAGTACGTCCAGTTCTACGGGCTGTCCCGCTCCGAGGGCCTGGTGCTGCGCTACCTCGCCGACGCGTACAAGACGCTGCGGCAGACCGTCCCCGAGGACGCGAAGACCGAGGAGCTGGTCGACCTCATCGAGTGGCTCGGCGAGCTGGTCCGCCAGGTCGACTCCAGCCTCATCGACGAGTGGGAGCGGCTGCGCAACCCGTCCGACGTCGAGGAGGTGGCGGCCTCCCTGGACGACCGCCCGGCGGCGGTCACCCGCAACACGCGGGCGTTCCGGGTGCTGGTACGCAACGCGCTGTTCCGCCGGGTGGAGCTGGCCGCGCTGCGCCGGTGGGACCTGCTCGGCGAGCTCGACGCGGCCGGCGGCTGGGACGCCGACGCCTGGGCCGACGCGCTGGAGCCGTACTTCGAGGCGTACGGTTCGATCGGGGTCGGACCGGACGCCCGGGGGCCGGCGCTGCTCATGATCGAGCAGGGTCGCGCGACCTGGACGGTACGGCAGATCCTGGACGACCCGGAGGGCGACCACGACTGGGGCATCAGCGCGGAGGTCGACCTGGCCGCCTCCGACGAGGCGGGCGAGGCGGTCGTCCGCGTCACGGCGGTCGGCCAGCTCTGACCTCCGGCCCGGTGGTTCGTGCCACGCGGCGGCCCGGTGCCGCCGCCGGCGTCACCCGGCCAGCGGCAGCCGGTCGACGCGGCCGTCGGCGTCAGCGTCCAGTGCCGACCGGCTTCTTCGGCCCGGCCGGGCACCTGCTCATGTCGACGGCCCTGGTCTCGCCCCGGCCGACCGTGACCCTCACCGCATGGTGGATCTTGCCGGCCGGGTTCCGGCACGACACCACCCAGCTCTCCCGCAGCAGGGTCGAACTGGACTGGCTCTGCCGCACCGACGGCAGGACGTGCCACTCGAACCGCCCGCTGTCGGGCACCCGCATGGTGCTCTCGATCCGCAGGTCGGACGGAAGCACCACGGTCTCGCCGTCCCGCGTCACCGGCGAGGAGTCCACGGAGACCTCCTTGCTGATGGTCAGTTCGATGCCACGGGGCGCCGACCCGGTGAGGACGGAGTGCGTACGCCGGTCGTTGGCGGCCTCCCACGCGATGAGGAGCGCCTCCCGGATGCTCGACCCCGCGTAGGACCCGGTCCCCCGGTACTGGTCGACGACGTACGGGTACTGCGGGTGGAACCGTTCGAGGCCGCTGTGCCCCGGGGTCAGTTCCGGCGTGAAGCCGAGGGTCCCGTTGGCGTACAGGCCCTGCTGCTCCGCCACGCCGCTCGCGACGTAGTAGACGTCCGGCCAGGGACCCGTCGGCCAGCCGCCGAGGGCCGCGCCGAGTTGCCGCGCCAGGCCGTCGTAGAGGGCCACCTCGGCCGGTACGGGCTCCAGCGGTGACGACGGGGCACGGAGCAGCCGCGCGTCCGGCGTGTGGTTGTTCACCGCGACCACGACCTGGTGGCTGTTCAGCAGGTCCGTCATGGCGGCGATCTCCGGCTCGGAGTAGGGCGCCGCGCCGTGGTGGTTCTCGGCGGTGGGCGAGGCGCTCGATCCCGGGCCGCCCCAGAACGCCCCGTAGTTGCGGTTCAGGTCCACGCCGAGCAGACGGGCGTCGGCGGCCGCGCACTGCTCCCAGGTCGGCACCTCACCGGCCGCGACCCGGCAGTTCTTGCGCTTCATCTCGTGGAGGCGGTCCCGGGACATCTGGTAGCCGTCCGGGTTCACCGCCGGTACGACGATCAGCCGGGAGGAGTCGACGAGTTCGGTGATCCGCGGGTCCGTGCCGTAGCTCTGCAGGACGTCCCACGCGAACTCCATGGTGAACTCGAGCGTGGGCCACTCGCGGGCGTGGTGCAGGCCGCTCGTCAGGAAGGCCGGCTTGCCGGAGTAGGTGTGGACGTCGCTGGTGATCTCCATGCCCAGGATCGGACGCCCCAGCAGGGACTTCCGGGAGAGTTCGAACACCTTCACCGTGTCCGGGTAGCGGCGCGCGAGCTCCCGCATCTCGCTCTCGGCCTCGTCCAGCGTCCGGTACGACACCCGGCCGGTCGGCAGGCTGGAGGCGAGCGCGGGATTCGTCCGGCGTGCGTCCTCCCGCCGGTCCTCGGCCGCCCGGTCCGCCGTCATCGCAGCGAGCTGCGCCGACACGTCCGAGACGGCCACCTGCCAGTCCCCCGACGCGAGCCGCGCGCGGTCGGTTCCGTCGTGCAGCAGTATCTCGGCCTGCGTGCTGGTGAAGTCGATGACGTCCAGACCGAGATCCATCAGCTTCTGGCGTTCGGCGTTGGTGCCGACGTGGACCCGCGCGATCGCCAGCCCGGCCGTCCGGTCGCCGGCCGGCGGCGCCGGATCGGGGGCGGCGGTGGCGGTGGTGGCCAGCGTGACCGACAGGACGGCGGCCGTGCCGAGCGCGCCCACCCTTCTCGGCCATCGGGCGTTCAGCCGGGAGGCACCGGTCCGTCTTGGGCCGCGGGTGGAGGACATCGTCAACTGGCACTCCTCTGTTCGTGGTCCCGGGTGACCGGTCCGATCCGGACAGTGTGCCACCGAAGTGGACGGAGAGTGGATCTTCCGATCCCCGGTCGACGGGGACGGCGGGGACTCGCGGCGGGCGGTGTTCGCCGCACCGGTCGCGCCCGGCGGGCGGGGGTCACCGGAGCCTCGATTGACATGGATGTATCGATGGTGTTTCAATGATCTGACCGGTGAATGTTAGCGCTAACATGACCGTGACAAACTCGCCTCCGCCGTCAGCCACCCGGCTTTGCCAGGCTGTCCCTTCCCGCGCGAGCGTTCGGCGAGAGCACGCGAACAGCTGAATATGTGATCGCTAACATCGACCACCGTCTTCCGCCCGATCGGCCACTCCCGCGCGCCGTCCATCCGGTCGCAGCGGGTGTCGGCCCCCGGGGGCCCCGGCCCGTCGGGACCCTTCATCCGCCCACGACCACCCAGGAGGCATCGTGTCATCCGGATCTCTCAGTCGGCGCCGCCTGCTGCAGGCTGCCGGTATCGCCGCCGCCGCCTCGGCCACCGGCGCGTTCGCCGGGGGCTCGTCCGCCTGGGCCGCCGTCCGGCCGGCCCGCCCGGACATCGGGGTTGCCGCATATCCGTTCGAACTCAGCCAGGTCCGTCTCACTCCGAGTCGTTGGCTGGACAACCAGACCCGCACCCTGAACTACCTGCGCTTCGTGGACGTGGAGCGGCTGCTGTACAACTTCCGTGCCAACCACGGCCTCCCCACCGGCGCGGCCGCTCCGACCGGCGGCTGGGACAGCCCGACGTTCCCCTTCCGTACGCACATGCAGGGGCACTTCCTGACCGCCTGGGCCCAGGCGTGGGCGGTGCTCGGCGACACCACCTGCCGGGACAAGGCCAACCACATGGTGGCCGAACTGGCGAAGTGCCAGGCCAACAACGCCGACGCCGGCTTCAACCCGGGATATCTCTCCGGGTTCCCCGAGTCGGACTTCACCGCGCTGGAGGCGCGGACGCTGCGCAACGGCAACGTGCCCTACTACTGCATCCACAAGACCCTGGCGGGTCTGCTCGACGTCTGGCTCCTCATCGGCAACACCCAGGCCCGCGACGTGCTTCTGTCGCTCGCCGGCTGGGTCGACTGGCGCACCAGCCGGCTCACCACCGCCCAGATGCAGGCCATGCTGGGTACCGAGTTCGGCGGCATGAACGCGGTCCTGGCCGACCTCTACCAGCAGACCGGCGACGAGCGCTGGCTCACCGCCGCCCAGCGTTTCGACCATGCCGCCGTGTTCAACCCGCTCGCCGCCAACCAGGACCAGCTCAACGGGCTGCACGCCAACACCCAGGTACCAAAGTGGATCGGCGCGGCCCGGGAGTTCAAGGCCACCGGCACCACCCGCTACCGCGACATCGCCACCAACGCCTGGAACATCACCGTCACCAGCCACACGTACGCGATCGGCGGCAACAGCCAGGCCGAGCACTTCCGGGCGCCGAACGCCATCGCCGGATACCTGCGACGCGACACCTGCGAGGCGTGCAACACCTACAACATGCTCAAGCTCACGCGGGAACTCTGGCTGCTGGACCCGGACCAGACCGCCTACTTCGACTACTACGAGCGGGCACTGCTCAACCACCTCATCGGCCAGCAGAACCCGGCCGACGAGCACGGCCACATCACGTACTTCACGCCGCTGAACCCGGGCGGCCGCCGTGGCGTGGGGCCCGCGTGGGGTGGGGGCACCTGGAGCACCGACTACGACTCCTTCTGGTGCTGCCAGGGCACGGGCATCGAGACGAACACGAAGCTGATGGACTCCATCTACTTCCACAACGGCAGCACCCTCACGGTGAACCTGTTCCTGCCGTCGATGCTCGTCTGGTCCCAGCGCGGAATCGTGGTGCAACAGAGCACCTCGTTTCCCGCCAGCGACACCACCACCCTCACCGTCCGCGGGAACGTCAGGGACACCTGGACGATGCGCATCCGGATCCCGGCCTGGACGAGCGAGGCCAGCATCCAGGTCAACGGCACCGTGCAGGACGTCGCCACCACGCCCGGGACGTACGCCAGCCTCACCCGGTCCTGGTCGCCGGGGGACGTCGTCACGGTCCGCCTGCCGATGCAGGTCAGGCTGGAGGCCGCTAACGACAACCCCGATGTCGCCGCCATCACGTACGGTCCGGTCGTCCTCTCCGGCAACTACGGCGACGCCACGCTGAGCGGCCTGCCGTCCCTCGACCCCACCTCGATCACGCGCACCAGCTCCAGCGCGCTCGCCTTCACCGCGACCGCGAACGGCACCACCGTCGACCTCGGGCCGTTCTACGACGCGCACGGGCACAACTACACCGTCTACTGGAGCACCGGCCCCGGCGGCGAGAGTCCCGCGAGCTTCCGCCTGGTCAACGCCGGCACCGGTCTCGTCCTCGGTATCCGCGACATGTCGCTGGCCGACGGCGGGCTCGCACTGCAGTGGGGCGACACCGGAACCGCCGACCACGACTGGCAGCTCGTCGTCGACGGCAACGCGCTGCGGCTGCGCAACGTCAACAGCGGCAAGGTCCTCGGCGTGGAGAACATGTCCACCGCCGACAACGCCCGCATCCTGCAGTGGGGCGACACGGGCACCGCCGACCACCGGTGGAGCGTGATCGACGTCGGCGACGGATCCCACAAGGTACGCAACGTCCACACCGGCAAGCTGCTCGCCATCCTGGACGGGTCGACCGCCTGGGGTGCGCAGGCGGTGCAGGACCAGGACAACGGCACCCCGGACAACAGGTGGCGGTTCGTGCCCAACGGGACCCGCCGGATCCAGAACCTGGCCAGCGGGCTCGTGCTCGGCGTACAGGACATGTCGACCGCGGACGGCGGGCTGGTCATCCAGTGGGGTGACACGGGCACGGCCGACCATCTCTGGACCGCCGTCGTCGACATCGGCGGCTACCTGCGGCTGCGCAACGCGAACAGTGGCAAGGTCCTCGGCGTCGAGGGTGACGCCGGCAGCACCGGCGCGCGGGTCGTCCAGTGGACCGACAACGGCGCCGAGGACCACCGCTGGCTCCTTCGCTACGGCGCCAACGGCTACTTCCGGATCCAGTGCGCGGTCGGCGGCCGCGTCCTCGGCGTCACCGGCGCCTCCACCGCCGCCGGAGCGCAGGTCGTGCTCTGGGACGACAACGGCGCCACCGACCATCTCTGGCGCTTCATCTGACGGCGGTGACCGCGCCCGTCGCCGACGGCGTGCTGGTCTGACCCGAATCCGTGAGCAGCTGTTTCGTGTTCGCCGCCGAGGCGGTTGCTATCGAGGTGGGTCGTCGCTCGTCGTGTGTGGGCAGGCCGCGGGCCCGGTGTTCGGGCGCCGGGTCCGCGGTGTCCGCGTGGTGGCTCGGGGCCGGCAGATCGTGTTGGCCGCACGGTTGCCGGAGGGAAGGTGGCCCGGGCCGGCACCGTGCGTGGCGTCGCAGGTGCGGTCTGCCAGCCCTGCCGCCCACGGCGGACGCCAGCCACGGCGCCACACCAGCGGCACGGCGAGCACACCCAGCGCGCCGGGGGAACTGCACCAGCTCGATGACGGCCGGATCGATCCGGAGCAGCGGTCGCGCCATCCCGATCGGGCTCGCGCCGACCATGGTCACCGCGTAGAACAGGCCGATCACGGCGGCCCTCCGGGGAATCCGCCGGGTCGGGGTCACATGGTCGGGCGTGCCGGCAGGGCGTCGCGGGCCGCCGTGGTGGTCACATCGTTCGCGTTCACGCCCCCGACGATGCCGTCCGGGCTCCTCGCCACGGTGCGGCCAGGTGCCGAACCTGGGTGCACCTACCTGCGCCCCTCGTGTTGAAGGAGGGGCCGTCCGCGGCGGTCGCGGGCGAACCAGCGGGCGCCGCGTCGGTGCCGGGTCGGTGCCGGGTCGGGTGCTCGCAGCGCTGGGCGATGTCAGACCAGTCGATTAGAATGTATGTACTAATCGAGTTCCTGACCTGGGAGGATGCTCGTGACCGCGCCCACCTCCGCCGCCCCGCTCACCCCCTACGCGACCCTCCTCGGCTTCACCCGCTACGTCGACCGCACCGGCCCGACGAAGGCCACCTTCGTCGGGGGCCTGCGTAAGCAGCGGGCCAGCCGGCACGGCTTCAACCCGCACGGCCAGTTCGTCAAGGCGCTCAAGGCCGACATCGCCTTCCACACCGGCGGCACCCACCTCGACCAGGTCGCCGACCAGGTCAAGCCCCGCTGGCGCCCCCTCTACCAGGCGCTGGTGCCGGGCGCGACCGCCTGGCTGCGCTCTCTCGGGGAGCCCGCCGCCATCGACCTCGCCCAGACCCGCGACGCCCTCGCCATGCTCGGCGACCTACCCGTCAAGATCAACCCGCACTTCGGCGTACGGCACGCGGACGGGCGCGTCGAGGCGGTCCGCCTGCACTTCGACGAGGCCCCGCCGAGCGAGGAGGCGGTGCTCGCCACGCTGCACCTGATGGCCCGCCACATGGACGCCGTCCTCCCGCACGCCGAGCCGGTCCTGGTCGACGTCCGGCGTGGCCAGGCGCACCGCATGCCCGAGGGAGCCAAGCCCGACCAGATCGAGCGGTGGCTCGCCGGCGAGGCGGCCGCCTTCCGCGCCCTCTGGACCACCGCCGCCTGACCCACCCCCAATCCCAGCGAGATCGTGCTCGATCCTGGAAGTAGTGGCCTCCCGGTTGCCGGGAGGCCACTACTTCCGTTTTCGAGCGCGATCCCGGCGCGGGTTATCCACAGGGGCGCCGCGCCGGGCCGTCGGTGCGCGAGCCTGTACGGCATGCCGAAGCCCCCTCGCCGCCCACCGCAGCTGCGCGGAAGGATCTTTCGCGGTTCCGCGGCCGCCGCTCGCGGGCTGCTCACTCGCAACGACCTGCGCACCTCCGCGTGGCGACCACTCTTCCGGGACGTCTACGCCGACGCCCAGCTCACGATCACCCATCGCACCCGGTGCCGCGCGGTCGGCCGATGGTTGGCCCCACCCGGCACGCCGGTCGCGGGCCGCTCCGCGGCGGCCCTGTACGGGGTGGGTGAGCTCCGGCTCGATCAACCGATCGACCTGCTCGTGCAGGGTGCACCACGGTGAGGTCGACCCGGAGGACGTGGTGGTCCGGGACGGGATCACCCTCACGTCGCCGTCGCGCACCTGCTGGGACATCGCGCGCTGGCTCGAGCTCGTGGAGGCGGTCGTCCTCATCGACGGCCTCGCCGCACGCGGTCTCACGAACCTCTCGGCGCTCCGCGAGTACGCGCTGGCCCGGGCCGGGCGGCGGGGCTGGCGGTCGCTGCCGCGGGCTGTCGACCTGGCCGATCCGGGTGCCGAGTCGCCACAGGAGTCACGGGCCCGCGTCCGGCTGGTACTTGCCGGGCTGCCCCGGCCGCGGACGCAGTACGTCGTCGTCCAGGCGGGGAGCTTCGTCGCCCGGCTGGACCTGGCCCGGCCGGAGTTCAAGGTCGCGGTCGAGTACGACGGGCTCTGGCACGCCGACCCGGAGCGGCTCCACCACGACCGTCGCCGGCTCAACCGTCTACTCGGCGCGGGGTGGACCGTTCTGCATCTGATGGCGCGACGGCTACGGGAGGACTTCGCCGGTCTCGTGGCGGAGGTGCGGGCCGCGTCGTCACCCCACCGCCCTGCCGGCGCCACCCGATAGTCGCGCCACAACACGGAAGTAGTGGCCTCCCCGCTGCGGGGAGGCCACTACTTCTCTGATTCAGCGCGATCTTGCGCGGATGCTCGACGCCTGCCCGGTGGGCGCGTCAGGCGGCCAGGTGCTTCTCCAGGTCGTCGAGGATCTTGTTGGCCGCGCCGACGCCGATGCCGGTCATCCAGACCTCGTCGGAGACCACGTACGCCTTGTTCGCCTTGACCGCCGACAGGTTCTTCCAGAGGTTGCCGGCGGTGACCTGGGCCTGCTCGGCGGCGGCCTTCTCGCCGTACGCGGTCACGAAGATGACGTCACCGTCGACCTCGCTGATCCGCTCGGGGCTGACCAGGTCGAAGCGCTTGTCCTCCTTGTTCGCCAGCAGCTGCCGCTCCGGGCGGCCCAGCCCGGTGTCGCCGAGGACGATGCCGGAGAAGGAGTCGGGGCCGTAGACGCGGATGTTCCCGGGGAGGAACCGGACGATGGAGATCTTCCGCGACGCGGCGTCGCCGAGCTTGGCGCCGAAGTCCTTGGCCCGGGTCTCGTACGTGGCCAGCAGGTCCTTGGCCTCCTGCTCCTTGCCGAGCGCCTTGCCGTCGAGGAGGAAGTTCTCCTTCCAGGTGATGCCGACCTTCTCGGTGAAGACCGTCGGCGCGATGGCGGAGAGCTCGTCGTAGAACTTCTCCTGGCGGAACTTGCTGCCCAGGATCAGGTCCGGCTTGAGCGCGGTGATCGCTTCGAGGTCGGGCTCGCTGATCACCCCGACCTCCTTGATGCCGGCGAGCTTGTCCTCGCCGAAGTAGGTCGGCCAGCTCCGGGCCTCGCCCGCGGTCACGGCACCGACCGGGGTGACGCCGAGGGAGAGCGCGGTGTCGATCTTGTCGGTGTCGAGCACGACGACGCGCTGCGGGTGCGCGGGCACCTTCGTGGTGCCCATCGAGTGGGTGATCTCCCGGGTCTCCCCGCCGGTGGTACCGGCGACCGGGTCGCTCTCACCGCACGCGGTGAGTCCGACGCCGAGGGCGACGGCCGCGGCGAGGGCGGCGACGAGACGACGCATCAGTTTCCTTCCAAGGGTGAGGAGCCGGCGAGAGCGTTCGCGCCGGCGGCTGAGGTGGAACCGGAGGATCCGGTGGTCGAGGTGGCGCCGGAGGAACCGGCACCGGACGAAGCGGCGGCCGGGGCGGGAGCGTCCGGGTCGGTGGCCCGGAGGGCCGCGGCGGTCAGCGTCGGGCTGGTGAGCGCGGGCACGACGAGCGGCGCGCCGGTCACCGGGCAGGGCACGACGACGCAGTCGAGCCCGAAGACCTCGCGCACCAGGTCGGCGGTGAGGATCTCGCGCGGCGGTCCGGCGGCGACCACGGCGCCGGAGCGCATGGCGACCAGGTGGTCGGCGTACCGGGCGGCCTGGTTGAGGTCGTGCAGCACGGCCACCACGGTCCGGCCGCGCTCGACGCGCAGCCGGTGCAGCAGGTCCAGCACCTCGACCTGGTGGGCCAGGTCGAGGAAGGTGGTCGGCTCGTCCAGCAGCAGCGCCTCGGTGTCCTGGGCGAGGGTCATCGCGATCCACACCCGCTGCCGCTGGCCGCCGGAGAGGGTGTCCACGGGCCGGTCGGCGAGGCCGGCGACGTCGGCGAGCGTCATCGCCCGGTCGACGGCGCCGCTGTCCTCCTCCGACCACTGCCGCCACCACCGCTGGTACGGCTGCCGGCCCCGGCCGACCAGGTCGGCGACGGTGACGCCCTCGGGCACCAGCGGGCTCTGCGGCAGCACGGCGAGCCGCCGGGCCACCTCGCGGGTGGGCAGGTCCCGGATGGCCTTGCCGTCGAGCAGCACGCTGCCGCGGCGCGGCGCGAGCAGACGGGCCAGGGTCCGCAGCAGCGTCGACTTGCCGCAGGCGTTCGGCCCGACGATCACGGTGAACGCGTCGGCGGGCAGGTCCAGGTCCAGCCCGTCCAGCACGGTCCGCTCGTCGTAGCCGGCGACCAGGTCGCGGGTGGAGAGCATCACGCCTCCCGAGGGGTGGTCAACGAAGGGTGGGAGCGCCCGGTCACGACGACCTCCGGCGGCCTCGCAGCAGCAGGTACATCAGGTACGGACCACCGATGGCGGCGGTCAGGACACCGGCCGGCAGCTGGGTGGGCGCCAGCAGGCGCCGCCCCGCGAGGTCGGCCAGGACGAGCAGCAGCGCACCGACCAGCGCGGCGCAGAACAGCGGCGGGCGCTCGGCGCGTACGAGCCGCCGGGCCACCTGCGGCGCCACCAGGGCCACGAAGTCCACGGCGCCGACCTGGGCGGTGACCATCGCGGCGACGAGCACACCGGTGCCGGCGAACCCGACGCGGCGGGCCACCGGCCGCAGCCCGATGCCGCGTGCGGTGTCGTCGTCCAGCGCGCTGCTGTTCAGCGCCCACCCGGCCCAGGCGAGCACGGGCAGGAGCACGAGCAGGGTGCCGGCGATCCAGGTGGCCTCGCCCCAGCCCTTGCCGGCGAGCGTGCCGATGAGCCAGATCTGGGCGCGCATCCCGTCGATCGGGTCGGCGGTGAGCATCACGATCTCGGTGAGCGCCCGCAGGGCGAACGCCACGGCCACCCCGGCCAGGACGAACCGCTGCGCGGCCAGCCCGTGCCGGGCGCCGAGGGCGAGCACCAGCGCGGCCGCGACCAGCCCGCCCGCCAGCGCCGCCGGCGCGACGAGCACGGCGGCGGCCCCGGTGGTCAGCGCCACCGTGGCGGCGAGGCCGGCGCCCTGGGTGATGCCGATGACGTCGGGGCTCGCCAGCGGGTTACGCGCCACGCTCTGCACCAGCGTGCCGGCCACGCCGAACGCCGCGCCGGCCACCGCGGCGAGCACGATCCGGGGCAGTCGCAGCTCGAAGACGACCAGGTCGTACGGGGTTCCGGCGCCCGACAGCGCGCGCAGCACGTCGGCCGGCGCGACGTACGGGGTGCCGAGCGAGAGGCTGAGCACGAAGGCGGCGGCCAGCAGCACGATCAGCACGGCCGCGACCAGCACCGAGCGGCGGCGGATCTGCACGCTGAGCGGGCCGATCCGCAGCAGCGAACGGCCGGGCAGGCGGGTGGTGTCGGGCGCGGCGGACGCCGGGGAGTCCAGGCCGGTCTTCTCACGGGCGGCGGCGGTCACGCGGTCACCACCTTCGCGCGGCGGACGAGGACGGCGAGCAGCGGCGCGCCGATCAGCGCGGTGATGATGCCGGCCGGCACCTCACCGGGCGGGTCGATCAACCGGCCGACGACGTCGGCGCCGAGCAGCAGCGCCGGCCCGAGCAGCGCGGAGACCGCGAGCGTCCACCGGTGGTCGGCGCCGACCAGGGCCCGGGCGAGGTGCGGCACGGCCAGACCGACGAACGCGATCGGTCCGGCGGCGGCGACGGCCGCGCCGGTGAGCAGCACCGCGGCGACCCCGCCGCCGAGGCGGACGAGGCCGATCCGGTGACCGAGGCCGCGCGCCACGTCGTCGCCGAGGGCGAGCGCGTCCAGGCCACGGGCGACGAGGGCGGCCAGGACCAGCCCGGCGAGTACGAACGGCAGCACCTGCACGGCCACCGACAGGTCCCGACCGGTGAGCCCGCCGACCACCCAGAACCGGTACTCCTCGAAGGTGCGGGCGTCGATGCTGAGCAGCGCGTACACCACGGAGCCGAGACTGGCGTCGAGCGCGGCGCCGACCAGCGCGAGGGTGACCGGGCTGGCGCCCTCCCGGGCGCGGGCGGCCACGGCAAAGACCAGCAGCCCCGCGACGAGGGCCCCGCCGATGCCGAACCAGACGTACCCGGCGAGGGTGCTCACGCCGAAGACGGAGATGGACAGCACGACGCCGAACGAGGCCCCGGCGCTGATGCCGAGGATCCGCGGCTCCGCGAGCGGGTTGCGGGTGAGGGCCTGGAGGAGGACGCCGGCCACCGCGAGCGCCACGCCCACGGCGAGGCCGAGGGCGGTACGCGGCAGCCGCAGCTCGCGGACGATGGTGCTCGCCTCGCCGCCGTCCGGCGCCACGAGGGCGTGCCAGACCTGGTCGACGGGGAGCTGCCGGCTGCCGAGGGCGAAGCTGGCCAGCACGGCGAGCAGCAGCACCAGCGCGGCCGCGAGGGTGACGGCGAGCCGGCGGCCACTGCGGGCGCCGCTGCGGCGGCCGGCGGCGACCGGCCGGCTGACGAGGGTGGTCACGAAACTCCTGCGGATTCGCGCTTAGGTTCGCCTTACCTTATCCGACCCGGCCGGCGAATCGGATCGGGCGGTCATCCATCGAACCTCGTTGACCTGGGCGGACACCGTGGAGCAGCGGCGCGCGACGGCCCGCGCACCTAGGGTGAGGGCATGGACTTCGACCAGCACACGGTCGTCCTCCTGGCCCGCCCGGCGGACGCCCCGGCCCTGCCGCCGGACGCCGTCGACCGGTTGGAGGACGCGCACCTGGCCCACCAGGCGGGGCTGGTGGAGCAGGACCTGGTCCTCGCCGCCGGCCCGTTCCTGGACGCGGACGACGACCGGCTCCGCGGCTTCGTCGTGCTCTCCGTCCACCCGGACATGGCACGCGAGCTGTTCCACAACGACCCGGCGGTGCGCGCCGGGCTGTTGGAGGTCCGGGTGATGAGCTGGCTGGTGCCGCAGGGGAACATCCGGTTCGAAAGGGTGGCGGTGCCACGCTCGATGCTGGCGGCGGCCGCCGGGGACTGAGCCACGGCGTCAGTCGCGGGGACTGAGCGGCGGCGTCAGTCGCGGGGACTGAGCGGCGGCGTCAGTCGCCGGGGCGCGGTGCCGGCACCGCGTCCGCGCCGTCGAGCTGGTGGTCGGCCCAGACGTACGTCTCGGGGAGCAGGTCACCGATCGGCACCACGCGGAGCGCCTCCATCGGGCCGACGATCACCCGGATCGACGGGAAGTAGTCCCGCAGCACCTGGCGGCAGCGCCCGCAGGGCGCGATGACGCCGCGTCCCCGGTCCCCCACCGCGACGATGGTCTCCAGCTCGGTCACGCCCTGGGTGGCGGCGGCGCCGATGGCGACCACCTCGGCGCAGGGCCCGCCGGTGAAGTGGTAGACGTTCACGCCGGTGAAGACCCGACCGTCGGCGCTGCGGGCCGCGGCGGCCACGGTGTGGTTCTCGCTGCGGCAGCGCAGCTTGGCGACGGCCGTGGCGGCCTGCACCAGTGCCCGGTCCGTGTCCCGCGTGTCCATCCCGCTCCCCCGTGCTCGTCCGGCCGCCACTCTAGCCGGGTGCCGGATCGGCAGCCGGGTGCCGGATCGGCCCGGGCCGTAAACCAGGAGGCGGCTGCGGGGCCGCGGACTAATCTTGGCCACGACATGCAGAATCCAGCCGCACCCGCCGCGCCCGACACCGTCCGCGAGCTGCACCGCCGCCTCTCCCCCCTGATGTTCCGCGACCAGCGCCGGCTCCAGCGCCGGCTGGACGGCGTCCGGAAGCTGCGCGACCCGCACCGCCGGGCCGCGGCGTTGACCGAGATCACCGCCGAGGTGGAACGCGCCGAGCAGCGGCTGGCCGAGCGGCGGGCCGCGGTGCCGGCGATCACCTATCCCGTCGGCCTGCCGGTGAGCGAGCGCAAGGACGACCTGGCCGCCGCGATCCGCGACCACCAGGTCGTCATCGTGGCCGGCGAGACCGGCTCCGGTAAGACCACCCAGCTACCCAAGATCTGCCTGGAGCTGGGGCGGGGGATCAACGGGCTGATCGGGCACACCCAGCCCCGCCGGCTCGCCGCGCGGACGGTGGCCGACCGGATCGCCGAGGAGCTCGGCACCGAACTGGGCGACGTGGTCGGCTACAAGGTCCGCTTCACCGACCAGGTGAGCGACCGCAGCCTCGTGAAGCTGATGACCGACGGCATCCTGCTCGCCGAGTTGCAGACCGACCGGATGCTGCGGCAGTACGACACGCTGATCATCGACGAGGCGCACGAGCGCAGCCTCAACATCGACTTCATCCTCGGCTACGTGAAGCAGCTGCTTCCCCGCCGTCCCGACCTCAAGGTGGTCATCACCTCGGCGACCATCGAGACGGACCGCTTCGCCCGGCACTTCGCCGACGCCGAGGGCAACCCGGCGCCGGTTATCGAGGTCTCCGGCCGGACATACCCGGTGGAGGTGCGCTACCGGCCGCTCGTGGAGATCACCGGGTCGGACGAGGAGGACGGCGACGAGGAGAACGTCCGCGACCAGATCCAGGCCATCGGCGACGCCGTCGAGGAGCTGGCCGCCGAGGGCCCCGGGGACATCCTCGTCTTCCTCAGCGGCGAGCGGGAGATCCGCGACACCGCCGACGCGCTGGGCCGGCTGGTCGAGAAGAAGCCGGCGCTGCGCGGCACCGAGATCCTCCCGCTCTACGCCCGGCTCTCCGCCGCCGAGCAGCACCGGGTCTTCGCCCCCCACGGCGGTCGGCGGGTGGTGCTCGCGACCAACGTGGCGGAGACGTCCCTGACCGTCCCCGGCATCAAGTACGTGGTCGACCCGGGCACAGCCCGCATCTCGCGGTACAGCAGCCGGCTCAAGGTGCAGCGGCTGCCCATCGAGCCGATCTCCCAGGCGTCGGCGAACCAGCGCAAGGGGCGCTGCGGCCGTACGTCGGACGGCATCTGCATCCGCCTCTACGACGAGCAGGACTTCCTCGCGCGCCCCGAGTTCACCGACCCGGAGATCCTGCGCACCAACCTCGCCTCGGTCATCCTCCAGATGACCGCGATCGGGCTCGGCGACATCGCGGCCTTCCCGTTCATCGATCCGCCGGACCGCCGAAACATCACCGACGGCGTCAACCTGCTGCACGAGCTGGGCGCGCTGGACCCGGCCGAGACCGACCCGGCGAAGCGGCTCACCGCGCTCGGGCGGCGGTTGGCGCAGCTGCCGGTCGACCCGCGGCTGGCCCGGATGGTCGTCGAGGGCGAGCGCAACGGCTGCGCCACCGAGGTCATGGTCATCGCGGCGGCGCTGTCGATCCAGGACCCGCGGGAACGGCCGGCGGACAAACAGGCCCAGGCCGACCAGGCACACGCCCGGTTCACCGACCGGGAGTCGGACTTCGTCGCCCTGCTGAACCTCTGGCGCTACCTGCGGGAGCAGCAGCGGGCCCTCTCCTCCAGCGCCTTCCGCCGGATGTGCAAGGCCGAGTACCTCAACTACCTGCGGGTACGCGAGTGGCAGGACATCGTGAGCCAGCTGCGCCAGGTGCTGCGTACCCCCGAGCAGGGCGGCGGGCGCGGCGGGCGCCCGAGCAGGGAGGCCGGCGCGGACGACGGCGGCCGGCGCGGCGGCGCGGATCTGCCGGAGGAGATCGACACGCCACGCGTGCACCAGTCCCTGCTCGCCGGGCTGCTCTCGCACGTCGGCCTCAAGGACGCGCAGAAGAACGAGTACCTGGGCGCGCGGGGGGCGAAGTTCGCGCTCTTCCCCGGCTCGGCGCTGTTCCGCAAGCCGCCGCGCTGGGTGATGGCCGCGGAGCTGGTGGAGACCTCGCGCCTGTGGGGGCGCATCGCCGGCCGGGTCGAGCCGGAGTGGGTGGAGCCCCTCGCCCAGCACCTCGTGAAACGCAGCTACAGCGAGCCGCACTGGGAGAAGAAGCAGGCGGCCGTGATGGCCTACGAGAAGGTCACCCTCTACGGCATCCCGCTGGTCACCTCCCGGAAGGTCAACTTCGGCCGGATCGACCCGGCGCTGTCGCGGGAGCTGTTCATCCGGCACGCGCTCGTCGAGGGCGACTGGCAGACCCACCACCAGTTCTGGCGGGACAACCAGCGGCTGCTGGCCGAGATCGAGGAGCTGGAGAACCGGGCCCGGCGCCGGGACATCCTGGTCGACGACCAGACGATCTTCGACTTCTACGACGCGCGGATCCCCGCCGACGTGGTGTCCGGGCGGCACTTCGACGCCTGGTGGAAGAAGACCCGGCGGGAGCGGCCGGACCTGCTCACGTTCACCCGCGAACTGCTGGTCAACGCCGGCCGGGGCGGCGTCGACGAGGCCGACTACCCGGACGAGTGGCGCGCCGACGGGGTGGCGCTACCGCTGACCTACCGCTTCGAGCCGGGCACCGAGACCGACGGCGTCACGGTGGACATCCCGCTGCCGCTGCTCAACCAGGTGCCGGCGGAGAGCTTCGACTGGCAGGTGCCGGGGCTGCGCGAGGAACTGGTCGTCGCGCTGATCCGCTCGCTGCCCAAGGCGCTGCGCCGCAACTTCGTCCCGGTTCCGGACTACGCGCGGGCGGCGCTCGCCGCGATGCCCGCCGGCGAGGAGCCGCTGCTGGACGCCCTGACCCGGCAGCTGCGCCGGATGACCGGGGTCACCGTGCCGCGGGACGCCTGGGACCCGGGCAAGCTGCCGCCGCACCTGCGGGTCACCTTCCGGGTGCTCGGCGAGGACGACCAACCGGTCGCCGAGGGCAAGGACCTGACCGCCCTGCAACGCGAGCTGAAGACCGAGGTGCGCCAGGTGGTGGCGGCCGCCGCGCCGGACGTGGCCCGCACCGGGCTGCGCGACTGGAGCATCGGCACCCTGCCCCGCACCATCGAGCAGGTCCGGGCCGGGTACGCGGTGACCGCGTACCCGGCGCTGGTCGACGAGGGCGCCACGGTCGGCGTACGGGTCTTCGACTCGGCGGCCGAGGCGGAGGCGTCGCACTGGGCGGGCACCCGCCGGCTGCTGCGTCTCACCGTGCCGTCACCGGCGAAGTTCCTCCAGGGGCGGCTGTCCAACGAGGCGAAGCTGGCGCTCTCCCGCAACCCGCACGGCGGGGTGCAGGCGCTCATCGAGGACGCCGCGGGCGCGGCCATCGACAAGCTGATCGCCGACGCCGGCGGCCCGGCCTGGGACGCCGACGGC
The DNA here is from genome assembly GCF_056150165.1 of Micromonospora xinjiangensis. NCBI lineage: Bacteria > Bacillati > Actinomycetota > Actinomycetes > Micromonosporales > Micromonosporaceae > Micromonospora > Micromonospora xinjiangensis. Next base: position 62,670 of record NZ_JAXCFO010000012.1, read on the forward strand.
TTCGCCGCGCTGCGTGACCGGGTCCGGGCCGACCTGGTGGACACGGTGGTCGAGGTGATGGAGCGGGCGCGCCGGGTGCTCGCCGCCGCGTACGCGGTGGAGCAGCGGCTCGGGCGGACGCAGAACCTGGCCGTGGTGGCCGCGCTGGCCGACATCCGGGCACAGCTCACCGGGCTGGTGCACGCCGGGTTCCTCACCGAGGCCGGGTACGCCCGCCTGCCCGACCTGCTGCGCTACCTGACCGCGATCGAGCGGAGGCTGGACCGGCTGCCGGGCAACCCGCAGCGGGACAAGCAGCAGCAGGACCGGATCGCGGTGGTGCAGAAGGAGTACCAGGAGATGCTGGCCGCGCTGCCGCCCGCACGGCGGCAGTCCGCCGCGGCCCGGCAGATCCGCTGGATGATCGAGGAGCTGCGGGTGAACGTGTTCGCCCAGGCGCTCGGCACCCCGTACCCGGTGTCGGAGCAGCGCATCTACCGGGCGATGGACGAGGCCGAGGGGCGCTGACCCGACCACGCCGCGCACGGCCGGGCGGACCGGGGCGCGGTGGAACCGGATCGGGTGGTGTGGCGCGGAGCGGACCGGGAAGACCGGTCGCCCTCGCGTGCCACCGGGTGCGCCACCGGGGTGAGGAGAGCGTCCCGTGCCCACTGCCCGTGCCACCACCGGATCAACCCCGGCCGCCGGGAGCGCCTCCCGCCGCGGGCCGCACCCCGCGGTGCGCGCCGCCCGCGTCGCCGGCCTCGTCGTCACCGGGCTGGCGTTGCTCCTGTTCGGCGTCCTGCACCTGCCGGGGCAGCCGGTCCATCCGGTGCGGGACACGGTCAGCGACTACGCCCTGTCGCGCCACGGGTGGCTGTTCGACACGGCCGTCCTCGCGCTGGCCGTCGGCTCGGCGCTGCTGCTCGCCCCGGCCGTCCGACGCTTCGGCGGGCCCGCCGCCGGGTGGGGGCGGCTGCTGGCGGCCGTGGGGCCGGTGGGACTGGCCGGCTGGTGCCTGGGCCTCGTGGTGCTGGTGGTCTTCCCCCGCGACCCGGTCGGTGTGCCGGTGACGGTCACCGGTGAGATCCACCGCTGGGCCGCGGTGGTCGCCCTCTCCGGCCTGCCGGTGGGCGCGCTGCTCACGGCCGTACGGCATCCGGGGCGGCTCGGTCGCGCCGTGGTCGTGGGCGCGGCGGCCTGTGTGGTCGCCATGGTCCCCTTCGTGGCCGCCTACCTGGTGGGCTCGCCCCTGCGCCCGTTCGTCGGTCTGCTCGAACGCCTCGTCTGCCTCGGTGAGGTCTGCCTGCTGCTGCTCGTCGCCCACCTGCCGCGCGGCCGGCTGGTCGGCCCGGTGCCGGCCGCGCCCGCCCCGGCGGTCAGCGATGGCTACAGCGGCTCCACGCCGGGCGGAAGCTCTCCGTCGCCGGTCGCGCCGCGGACGTACTCCAGCAGGATGCGGCGCAATTCCCGGCCGGCGTGGGTGGGCACCACGTCGCGGCGCCGGGCCACCGCGATCGTGCGGGTGACGCCGGGCGGGGCGAGCCGGGTGACGCGGACGCCCGGACGGCGGGCGACCACGATGCCGGGCACCAGCGCGACGCCGAGCCCGGCCTCGACGAAGCTGAGCACCGCGTCCATCTCCCCGCCGTCGACGGCGAAGGTCGGTTCGAAGCCGGCGGCCCGGCAGGCCTGAATGGTGGCGTCGCGCAGGTCGTAGCCCTCCCGGAACATCACCATCGGCCGGTCGCGCAGGTCGGTGATGCGCAGCTCACCGGTCGACGTGGTGGCCGGCAGCTCCTGCACCGACGCGACCACGAGGCTCTCCCGCAGGATCGGGTCGGCGCGCAGGCCCGGGTCCGCGCCCTGGGCCGGCATGATGATGAGCGCCAGGTCCAGGTCGCCGCGGAGCAGGTCGCGGACCAGGTCCTGGGAGCCGCCCTCCTCGACGCGCAGGTCGACGGCCGGGTACGCGTCGCGGAACCGGCGCAGCACCGGCGGCGCGAGCGAGGTGGCCAGGCTCGGGGTGGCGCCGAGTCGCACTCGCCCGCGCCGCAGGCCCACCAGCTCCTGGACCTCGCGGGTGGCGGTGTCGACGTCGGCGAGGATGCGCTTGGCCAACGGCAGGAGGACCTCGCCGGCCGCGGTGAGGGCGATGTTGCCCCTTACCCGTTCGAACAGCGGCGCCCCGAGGTCGGTCTCCAGAGCGTGAATTTGCTTACTGAGTGAGGGCTGGGTTATGCCGACGATGTCGGCGGCTTGGGTGAAATGTCTTACTTCGGCCACCGCAACGAAGTACCTCAGCTGGTGCAGCTGCATCTCTATAGCTTATGGCTATCAAGGCTACGAGGTCGATGCATTGGACGACTGATCAAACTCCTCCTAGCGTCGGCCCTGTGGTAGTCACGAGAACTCGCTCGCCCATCCGCTCCAACGTCGGCCTGAAAGCCGTCATGGCGGTGACGGGCATCGTCCTGGTGCTGTTCCTGATCCTGCACATGCTCGGCAACCTGAAGGTCTTCACGGGGGAGACGTCGTTCGACCACTACGCGCACTGGCTGCGGGACATCGGCAAGCCGCTGCTCCCGGGTGTCTGGTACCTCTGGATCCAGCGGGGCGTGCTGACCCTCGCCCTGATCGGGCACATCGCCGCCGCCACCGCGCTGGCGCGGCGCGCCCGCGCCGCCCGCCCCGTCCGGTACGCCCACCGCGCGAAGGTCCAGGGCAGCTACGCGGCCCGCACGATGCGCTGGGGCGGGGTCATCATCCTGCTCTTCGTGATCTACCACCTGCTGGACCTGACGACCGGCCACCTGAACCCGGTCGGCGACCCGGCCACGCCGTACGCCAACGTCGTGGCCGACTTCGCGCCGGAACGCTGGTACGTCACGCTCTTCTACACGCTGGCGATCGTCGCGCTGGGCTTCCACCTGCGGCACGGAGCGTTCAGCGCGTTCCGCAGCCTGGGGCAGCAGACCCCGAAGGGTGAGCGCCGGGCGCGGACCGCCGCCCTGGTCTTCGCCGTCGTGCTCTGCGCCGGCTTCCTGGTGGTTCCGTTCGCCGTACTCACCGGATTGGTGTCCTGACATGGATCTCTACATCGAGGGCGACCCGATCGCCGACACCAAGGCTCCCGACGGCCCGATCGAGACCCGCTGGGAACGCCGTCGCTTCGAGGCCAAGCTGGTCAACCCGGCCAACCGCCGGAAGATGACCGTGATCGTGGTCGGCACCGGCCTGGCCGGCGGCTCGGCCGCCGCCACGCTCGCCGAGCAGGGCTACCGGGTCAAGTCCTACTGCTACCAGGACAGCCCCCGCCGGGCCCACTCGATCGCCGCGCAGGGCGGCATCAACGCCGCCAAGAACTACCGCAACGACGGCGACTCGGTGCACCGGCTCTTCTACGACACGGTCAAGGGCGGCGACTTCCGCTCCCGCGAGTCGAACGTGCACCGGCTGGCCGAGGTCTCGGTCAACATCATCGACCAGTGCGTGGCGCAGGGCGTGCCGTTCGCCCGCGAGTACGGCGGCCTGCTCGACACCCGCTCCTTCGGCGGGGCCCAGGTGCAGCGCACCTTCTACGCCCGCGGCCAGACGGGCCAGCAGCTGCTGCTCGGCGCGTACCAGGCGCTGGAGCGGCAGATCGGCCTGGGCAACGTGGAGATGAACTCCCGGCACGAGATGCTGGAGCTGATCGTCGTCGACGGCCGGGCCCGGGGCATCGTGGTCCGCGACCTGGTCACCGGCGAGATCACGACCGAGTTCGCCGACGCGGTGGTGCTCGCCTCCGGCGGCTACGGCAACGTCTTCTACCTCTCCACGAACGCCAAGGGCTGCAACGTCACCGCCACCTGGCGGGCGCACCGCAAGGGCGCGTACTTCGCGAACCCCTGCTACACGCAGATCCACCCGACCTGCATCCCGGTCTCCGGCGACCACCAGTCGAAGCTGACGCTGATGAGCGAGTCGCTGCGCAACGACGGCCGGGTCTGGGTGCCGAAGGCCAAGGGCGACGACCGCAACCCGAAGGACATCCCCGAGGACGAGCGGGACTACTACCTGGAGCGGATCTACCCCTCCTTCGGCAACCTGGTGCCCCGCGACATCGCCTCCCGGGCGGCGAAGGCCGTCTGCGACCAGGGCCGTGGGGTCGGGCCCGGCGGGCTCGGCGTCTACCTCGACTTCGCCGACGCGATCGGGCGGCTGGGCCGCAAGGCCGTCGAGGCGAAGTACGGCAACCTCTTCGAGATGTACGAGCGGATCACCGGCGAGGACCCGTACGAGGTCCCGATGCGGATCTACCCCGCCGTGCACTACACGATGGGCGGCCTCTGGGTCGACTACGACCTCCAGTCGACGATCCCCGGCCTGTTCGTGATCGGCGAGGCGAACTTCTCCGACCACGGCGCCAACCGCCTGGGCGCGTCCGCGCTGATGCAGGGCCTCGCCGACGGCTACTTCGTGCTGCCGAACACCATCGCCAACTACCTGGCGGCCGGCCCGTTCGAGAAGCTCGACGGGAGCCACCCGGCGGCCGTCGAGGCCCGCCGCGACGTCGAGGACCGGATCCAGCGGCTGCTGGCCGTCAACGGCGACCGGACCGTGGACTCCTTCCACCGCGAGCTGGGCCAGATCATGTGGGACCACTGCGGCATGGAGCGCAGCGAGGCCGGGCTGCGCAAGGCGATCGACGAGATCCGGGCGTTGCGCGACCAGTTCTGGCAGCGGGTCCGCGTGCTCGGCGACGGCGACGGGCTCAACCAGTCGCTGGAGAAGGCCGGCCGGGTGGCCGACTTCTTCGAGCTGGCCGAGCTGATGTGCATCGACGCCCTGCACCGCGAGGAGTCCTGCGGCGGCCACTTCCGGGCCGAGCACCAGACGGAGGACGGCGAGGCCCAGCGCGACGACGAGAACTTCTCGTACGTCGCGGCGTGGGAGTTCACCGCCACCGGTCAGCCGTCGGTGCTGCACAAGGAAGACCTGAAGTTCGAATACGTCCACCCCACGCAGCGGAGCTACAAGTGAACCTGACCCTGCGCATCTGGCGCCAGTCCGGCCCTGAGGACAAGGGTCGGATGGTGACCTACCAGGTCGACGACGTCTCCCCGGACATGTCGTTCCTGGAGATGCTCGACGTGCTCAACGAGCGGCTGATCCTCGCCGGTGAGGACCCGGTGGCGTTCGACCACGACTGCCGCGAGGGCATCTGCGGCATGTGCGGCATGATGATCAACGGTCAGGCGCACGGGCCGCAGCGCGGCACCACCGCCTGCCAGCTGCACATGCGGCAGTTCTCCGACGGCGACACGATCGACATCGAGCCGTGGCGCGCCCGGGCCTTCCCGGTCATCAAGGACCTGGTCGTCAACCGGGGCGCCTTTGACAAGATCATCGCGGCGGGCGGTTACATCACCGCCCCGACCGGCAGTGCGCCCGAGGCGCACTCGGTGCCGGTCGCCAAGGCCAACGCCGACGCGGCCTTCGAGGCGGCCGCCTGCATCGGCTGCGGCGCCTGCGTCGCGGCCTGCCCGAACGGCTCGGGCATGCTCTTCACCGCCGCCAAGGTCACCCAGCTCTCGCTGCTGCCCCAGGGCCAGCCGGAGCGGTACACCCGGGTGATCGGCATGGTCGACGCCCACGACGAGGCCGGCTTCGGCGGCTGCACCAACGCCGGCGAGTGCACCGTGGCCTGCCCGAAGGGCATCCCGCTGAACACCATCGGCCGGCTCAACCGGGACTACCTGAAGGCCACCACGAAGCGGGCCGACAACACCCCCGGCGCCTGAGCGTCCGGCTCCACCGACGGGCCGCCGCACTCCGTGAAGGAGGCGGCGGCCCGCTCGTCTCCCCGGTTCAACGCCGTCACCACGGGTAGCAGTGCCGGGGAGAACTCCCAGCGGAGGGAACCGGACATGAAGGCACTGACCTGGCAGGGTAGGCGCGACGTGCGGGTGGAGGAGGTGCCCGACCCGCGGATCGAGGAGCCGACCGACGCGGTCGTCCGCATCACCTCCACCGCGATCTGCGGCTCCGACCTGCACCTCTACGAGGTGCTCGGGCCGTACCTCAAACCGGGCGACATCCTCGGCCACGAGCCGATGGGCATCGTCGAGGAGGTCGGGCCAGAGGTGACCCGGCTCAAGCCGGGCGACCGGGTGGTCGTCCCGTTCAACATCGCTTGCGGCACCTGCTGGATGTGCCGACGACAGCTCTACGCGCAGTGCGAGACCACCCAGGTCCGCGCCGAGGGCAAGGGCGCCGCGCTGTTCGGCTACACCTGCCTGTACGGCTCCGTGCCGGGCGGCCAGGCCGAGCACCTGCGGGTGCCGCACGCCGACTTCGGCCCGATCGTCGTACCCCCGACCGGCCCGGACGAGCGCTGGCTGTACCTCTCCGACATCCTCCCCACCGCCTGGCAGGCGGTGAAGTACGCCGACACCCCGCCCGGCGGGACGCTCGCCGTCTTCGGGCTCGGCCCGGTCGGGCAGTTCTGCGCCCGCGTCGGCCGGCACCTCGGCGCCGGCCGGGTCATCGGGCTGGACCTGGTGCCCGAGCGGTTGGAGCTGGCCCGCCGCCACGGCGTGGAGGTGCTCGACGTGCGGGAACTCGACGACGTGCCGGGCACGCTCATCGACATGGTCGACGGTCGCGGCCCGGACGCGGTGATCGACGCGGTCGGCATGGAGGCGCACGGCTCCCCCACCGGCAAGCTCGCCCAGGCCGCCGCGGGCCTGCTGCCGGACCGCCTCGCCCAGGAGATGATCGACCGCGCGGGCGTGGACCGGCTCAGCGTGCTGCACGCCGCGCTGAAGGCCGTCCGCCGCGGCGGCACCGTCTCACTCTCCGGCGTATACGGCGGGGAGCAGGACCCGATGCCGCTCATGGAGATGTTCGACCGGGGCATCCAGCTGCGGATGGGCCAGTGCCACGTGCGCCGCTGGGTCGACGAGATCATGCCGCTGCTCGACCGGGACGACGACCCGCTGGGCGTGGAGGACCTGCGGACCCACCGCCTGCCGCTACAGCGGGCGCCGGAGGCGTACGAGATGTTCCAGCAGAAGCGGGACGGCTGCGTGAAGGTCGTGCTCGAACCGTGAGCCGGGTGGTGGTGGCGGTCGGCGCCAGCAGCGGCATCGGCCGGGCGGCCGCCCGGAGGTTCGCGCGGCGCGGCGACCGCCTGGTGCTCGCCGCCCGCGCCCCCGAGGCCCTCGACGCCGTACGCGCGGAGTGCGCCGCCGAGGGCGCGGACGTGCTCGTGGTGCCGACCGACGTCACCGAGCCCGCGGCGCTGGAGGCCCTGGCCGCCGCGGCGCTCGACCGCTTCGGCCGCATCGACGTCTGGGCGCACACCGCCGCCGTCACCGCGTACGGGCGCTTCGACGAGCTGCCCGGACAGCTCTTCGACCAGGTGGTCCGCACCGACCTGCTCGGGGCGGCCACGGCGGCCCGGGTGGCGCTGCGGCACTTCCGGTCCACCGGCTCGGGCACCCTGATCCTCACCGGGTCGGTGCTCGGGCACATCACGGCGCCCTACATGAGCAGCTACGTGGCCGCCAAGTGGGGGATCACCGGCCTGGTCCGTACGCTCCAGCAGGAGCTGCGCGACGCACCCGGGATCCATGTGTGCCTGGTCAGCCCCGGCAGCGTCGACACCCCCATCTACCAGCGGGCCGCCAATCACCTCGGCCTCGTGGGCCGCCCACCGCCGCCGATCGCCACGGCCGACCGGGTCGCCCGCGCCGTCGTCGAGTGCGCCGACCGACCCCGGCGGGAGGTGTCGGTGGGGCCGTTCAACCCGATCATGCGGATCGGGTTCACCGGCCTGCCCGGCGTTTACGACCTCCTGGTCGGCCCGTTGATGCGGCGGCTCGGCCTGGCCGGGCCGTCGGCCGCGCACGACGGCGTGGTCTTCGCCCCCGACCCGACCAGCGAGTCGGTCGGCGGGGGTTGGCGGCCCGACCTCGGTCACCTGCTGCGGACGGCCGTCGCGCTGCCCACGGCGGTCGGTGCGCGCGTCCTGCGACGGGCGCGGTGAGCGCGCCACGGGATCACGCCAGTCGATCCGTTCGCCTAGTGTGGTGGGCCGGAGATCACTCCGGTGCACCACGACGGGAGAGACGATTGACTATCAGGGTTAACCGCAGGACGGCCCTCGGGCTCGGCACGGTGGCGACCGCCGGCACGGTGCTGGGCGTCGCCACCCCGGCGTCCGCCGCGACCGGCGACACCGGCTCCGGCCCCGACGTCGAGGCGGCCGCCACGCCGGAGCGGGTCGCCGCGCGGGTGGCGGAGGCGTACCGGCGGGAGACGACACTGGCCGGGGGCAACTGGCAGGCGTACGTCAGCGTCGTCGACGCCGCCGGCGGCACACCTGTGGTGGCCGTGGCGGACGACCCCGACCAGCGGCTCGAGGCCTACAGCGTCAACAAGATCGCGGTGGCCACGGCGGTGCTCGACAAGGTGGACCGGGGCCTGCTCACGGTCGACCAGCGGGTGGACGTGACCGCGTCGATCGTGGTCCCGGGCGGGGACGGCATCTTCAGCCTCGACAACGCCTACCCCAGCTCCGTCACCCTCGGGCACGCCCTCGCCGCCCTGCTCACCGTCTCCGACGACACCGCCGTACGGCTGTGCGGCCTGGTCTGCCCCGCCGCCGAGCTGAACAGCATCCTGGTCGCCAAGGGCTTCCCGAACACCCAGGTCGAGCCGGTGGCCAACCCCAACCGCTTCTTCCTCGGCACCAGCACCCCCCGGGAGACCCACGATCTGCTGCGCGCGCTGGTCGCCGGCACCCTGCTCTCCCCGGCGTCCACGGCGTTCCTGCTCAACCTGCTGCGCTCCCCGATCGCGTTCACCGACGGGATCCGGCGCACCATGTCGTCGCAGGAGCGGGCGCGGGTCGCCACGAAGGCCGGCTGGTTCGGCAGCGCCCGCCACGAGGCGGGGGTCATCTTCGACCCGAGCGGCGCCGCGGTGCTCACGTACGCCCTCTTCGCCGACGGCCAGGCCGACCCCGACGACTTCGGCGCCACCCACCCCGCGGTGGAGGCCCGCGCCCGGCTCGGCCGGAAGATGATGAACGCCACAGCACGCCTCAGCGGCACCGGCCTGCGGCACCGGCCGAGCCCCAGACGGCCCAGCAACGGCGGCTGAGCAGGGCCTCGTCGCGTTCGCGCCGCCGCGTGCCCGGGTCGGTTCCCCGGCGCGCGGCGGCGCCGCGGTGACTACCGTGTAGTACGGGAGAGCCGAAGGGGACGGGCATGCGCGACGCAGCGGAACGACAGGAACTCGATCGGTCCCTCGGCCGGCGGCTGGGCGGGCTCGCCGGCCTGGCCGCGCTCGCCGGTCTGGCGTGGGTGGCCCGGGACGTGCCGCTGGCCCTGGGCGGGCGGCTGGCCGGCGCGCGTGCCGAGCGTGCGGCGCGGTCGCCGCAGTTCCGCGACGGCACGTTCCACAACCCGACGGGCGCCCGCTCCACCCTCGCCGAGCCGGGCCGCAACCTGCTCTGGGAGCTGCTCTTCGGCAAGCAGAAGCGCCGCCCCAGCGCCCCGGTGCCGCTGCTGCGGCCCGCCCCCACGACCGGCGACGACGTGAGCCGCGAACTCAACGTGGTCTGGTACGGGCACGCCTCGGCGCTGATCGAGATCGAGGGTCACCGGGTGCTGCTCGACCCGGTGTGGAGCGAGCGCTGCTCGCCGTCGGCCCTCGTCGGCCCGCGCCGCCTGCACGAGCCACCGGTCAGCCTCGACGAACTGCCCGCGTTGGACGCGATCCTCATCTCCCACGACCACTACGACCACCTCGACCTGCCCACCGTGCAGGGGCTGCTGGCCAGCCAGAGCGCGCCGTTCGTGGTGCCGCTCGGCGTGGGCGTGCACCTCGACCGGTGGGGCGTACCGGCGGAGCGGATCGTCGAGCTGGACTGGTCGGAGAGCCACCGGGTGGGCGCGCTGACGCTGACCGCCACCGCCGCGCAGCACTTCTCCGGCCGGGGGCTGCGCCGCGACGGCACGCTGTGGAGCTCGTGGGTGATCGCGGGCGCCCAGCGGAAGGTGTTCTACACGGGCGACTCGGGCTACTTCGCCGGTTACTCGGCGATCGGCGCCGAGCACGGCCCCTTCGACGTGACGCTGATGCAGATCGGCGCGTACGACCGGGCCTGGCCGAGCATCCACATGTACCCGGAGGAGGCGGTCACCGCCCACCTCGACCTGCGGGGCGGCCTGTTCATCCCGGTGCACTGGGCGACGTTCAACCTCGCCCTGCACGACTGGTCCGAGCCGGTGGACCGGCTCTGGGCCGAGGCCAAGGCTCGCGACGTCCGCCTCGCCGTGCCCCGGCCCGGAGAGCGGGTGGTCGTGGACGACCCGCCGCCGGTCGACGGCTGGTGGCAGGCGGTCGCCTGAGCGGCGCCGCCCGGCGTCGGCTCGGTCCCGGGCGGAGTCGCGCCGCCTAGAGCACGAACGCGTCGGTCCAGAGGGCACCGGAGCGGCCGGAGAGCGCGTCGAGCATGGCCACCGCCTGGTTGTCGGTGAGTTGCGCGACGAAGTCGATGATCGCCCGGCCCCGCGCCCGTCCGATCCGGTCCGGGGTACGCGGGTGCAGCTCCGCCTCCGCCAGCTCGACGAGGTCGTGCAGGCGCCGCGGCAGCCGGGACTCCTCCTCGGGGTCGAGCAGCCACTCCCAGAGCGCCTCCACGAGGGTGCCCAGCAGCCGGGCCTGGCCGCGCTGGTGCAGGGCCAGGTCGGGGCGGGCCAGCACGAACCGGTGGTGCACGAACTTGAGCACCTGCACCTCGTGCCACTGCGCCGGGGCGAGCAGCACGTGCCCAGAGCGCACGGCGGGCTGCTCGGTCACCGTGATCGCGTCCACGAACCGGGTCGACCAGCGCGCGGAGAACCGGGCCACGTACTGCTCGGCCTCGATCGACCCGTCGAACGGCACCGCCAGCAGCCCCTCCACCAGCTCCTCCCGGACGTGCTCGACGGCGGCCGCGAAGGCGTCGTCGTCGGCCACCCAGGCGTCCTTGCGGTGCAGCTGCCGGCGCAGCCGCTCGATCGCCGCGCCGGGGCGACGGGCCGAGGTGGCCAGGGCGCCGTCGGTGATCGCCCGGAAGTGCCCGCCCTCCCGCTGCCAGGCCATCAGCTCGGCGGCGACCTCGCCCTGCTGGAGGACACCGACCCGGTAGAAGTCCTCCACGTCGTGGATGGCGTACGCGACGTCGTCGGCCGTGTCCATGACGGAGGCCTCGACGGTCTGCTGCCAGTCCGGGATCCGGCCGGCGAACGGCTCCCGGGCCTGCCGCAGGTCGTCGATCTCGGTCCGGTACGCGCCGAACTTCGCCGACCCGCTCCCCGGGTCGTCCGGCGGCGGGGTCGCCCCGCGGGGCGGCGGATCCATGAACCGGGGGTGCGGGTCCGGGTGGTCGAGCCGGGTCCACGGGTACTTCAGCATCGCGGCCCGCACCGCCGCGGTGAGGTCCAGGCCCGTGGTGGCCGCACCACGGATCTCGGTGCTGGTCACGATCCGGTACGACTGGGCGTTGCCCTCGAAGCCGTCGGCGAGCCCGAGCCGCTCCCGGGCCAGCCGGTCGAGCACCCGCTCCCCCAGGTGCCCGAAGGGCGGATGGCCGAGGTCGTGGGCGAGCGCGGCCGCCTCGACGACGTCCGGGTCGCAGCCGCCGAGCTTGTCGAGCAGGTCGCGCCGGCCCTCGTCGGCGGTGAGCCGTTCGGCGATCGCCCGGGCGACCTGGGCGACCTTCAGGCTGTGGGTGAGCCGGTTGTGCACCAGCAGGCCGGAGCCGACCGGGCTGATCACCTGGGTGACGCCGCCCAGCCGGGCGAAGAACGGCGAGCCGACGATCCGGTCCCGGTCGGCACGGAACGGGCTGGCGGCGAGGTCGCCGAGGGCCCGGGCGCTGCCCCCGAAGAGCCGCCGCGCCCGGGGCTCCACAGGTGGTTCCATGATCGCCACGCTAGCGCGGCAGAATGCTGGGCGGAAACCACACGCGAAGGCGGATCGAGATCGTGACCCTCACTGTTCATCAGCGGATCGCCGAGGAACTCGGCGTTGCCGAGCGGCAGGTACGGGCGGCCGTGGAGCTGCTCGACGGCGGCGCCACGGTGCCGTTCATCGCCCGCTACCGCAAGGAGGCCACCGGCCTGCTCGACGACACGCAGCTGCGCACGCTCGAGGAGCGGCTGCGTTACCTGCGCGAGCTGGACGAGCGGCGGGCGGCCGTGCTGGAGTCGATCCGCGGCCAGGGCAAGCTCGACGAGGCGCTCGAAGCCCAGATCATGGCGGCCGACTCGAAGTCCCGCCTCGAGGACATCTACCTGCCGTACAAGCCGAAGCGGCGGACCCGGGCGCAGATCGCCCGCGAGGCGGGGCTGGAGCCGCTCGCCGACGCGCTGCTCACCGACCCGACGCAGGATCCGAAGGCCACGGCGGCCGGCTACGTCGACGCGGAGAAGGGGGTCGCCGACGCCGCGGCCGCCCTGGACGGCGCGCGGGCCATCCTCATCGAGCGGTTCGCGGAGGACGCCGACCTGATCGGCACGCTGCGGGAGCAGATGTGGAACCGGGGCCGGCTGGTCGCCCGGGTACGCGAGGGGCAGGAGTCGGCGGGCGCGAAGTTCGCCGACTACTTCGACTTCGCCGAGGCGTACACGACGCTGCCGTCGCACCGCATCCTGGCGATGTTCCGCGGTGAGAAGGAGGGCGTCCTCGACCTGACCATGGAGCCGGAGGAGACCGGCGAGGCCGACGCCGCGCCGACCGGCCCGAGCCGGTACGAGGCGGCCATCGCGGGCCGGTTCGGCATCAGCGACGCCGGCCGCCCGGCCGACAGGTGGCTGGCCGACACCGTGCGCTGGGCGTGGCGTACCCGGATCCTCATCCACCTCGGCGCGGACCTGCGGATGCGGCTCTGGCAGGCCGCCGAGGAGGAGGCGGTGCGGATCTTCGCCACCAACCTGCGCGACCTGCTGCTGGCCGCGCCCGCTGGCGCCCGCCCCACGATGGGCCTCGACCCGGGGCTGCGCACCGGCGTGAAGGTGGCCGTGGTCGACGCGACCGGCAAGGTGGTCGCCACGGACACCATCTACCCGCACGAGCCGCGCCGACAGTGGGACGCGTCCGTCGAGACGCTCGCCCGGCTGGCCGGGGCACACGGCGTGGAGCTGGTCGCGATCGGCAACGGCACCGCCTCCCGGGAGACCGACAAGCTGGCCGGCGACCTCATCAAGCGGCACCCGCAGTTGAAGCTGACCAAGGTGGTGGTCTCGGAGGCCGGCGCGTCGGTCTACTCGGCGTCCGCGTACGCCGCGCAGGAGCTGCCCGGCCTGGACGTGTCGTTGCGGGGCGCCGTCTCCATCGCCCGACGCCTGCAGGACCCGCTCGCCGAGCTCGTGAAGATCGACCCGCGCTCGATCGGCGTCGGCCAGTACCAGCACGACCTCGCCGAGGCCAAGCTCTCCCGGTCGCTGGACGCCGTCGTGGAGGACTGCGTGAACGCGGTGGGCGTCGACGTCAACACCGCGTCGGCACCCCTGCTGACGCGGGTGTCGGGCATCGGCGCCGGGCTGGCCGAGAACATCGTGCTGCACCGGGACGCGAACGGCCCGTTCCGCACCCGGGGGGACCTGCGCAAGGTGCCACGGCTCGGCCCGAAGGCGTTCGAGCAGTGCGCGGGCTTCCTGCGGATCCCCGACGGCGACGACCCGCTGGACGCCTCCAGCGTGCACCCGGAGGCGTACCCCGTGGTGCGCCGGATCCTGACCCGCACCGGGCAGGACCTGCGCTCGCTCATCGGGAAGTCGACGATCCTGCGCGGGCTCAAGGCCACCGACTTCGTCGACGAGACGTTCGGCCTGCCGACGGTCACCGACATCCTCGCGGAGCTGGAGAAGCCGGGGCGGGACCCGCGCCCGGAGTTCCGCACCGCCGCCTTCGCCGAGGGTGTGGAGACGCTCGGTGACCTGCGGCCGGGCATGATCCTGGAGGGCGTGGTCACGAACGTGGCGGCGTTCGGCGCCTTCGTCGACGTCGGCGTGCACCAGGACGGCCTCGTGCACGTGTCGGCGATGTCCCGGACGTTCGTGAAGGACCCCCGCGAGGTGGTCAAGTCCGGCGACGTGGTCAAGGTCAAGGTGCTCGACGTCGACGTGCCGCGCAAGCGGATCTCGCTGACCCTGCGCCTGGAGGACGAGCCCGGCGCCGACGCCGAGCGGCGGGGCCCGGCCCGCGGCGGCCGGGGAGACGCGACCGGCCGGGGCGACGCCGGTGGTCGCGCCGGCCAGGGCGGCGGCGCTGGTCGCGGCGGCAGTGGCGCCGGCGGCGCTGGTCGCGGCGGCCAGGGCAGCGGCGCGCGGGGCGGCCAGGGCGACCGCGGCGGCGCGCGGGGCGGCCAGGGCGACCGCGGCGGCGCGCGGCAGGGCCGCGGCGGTGCGACGCCACCGGCCAACAGCGCCATGGCGGACGCGCTGCGCCGCGCCGGCCTGGCCTGAGCCCTCCGGGCCCGTGCACGGGTTGGCATGACCGGGGTCGGTCGCAGCGACGCTCCGACCGACCCCGACCCCGACCCCGACCCCGATGCTGGCCCCGACCCCCCTCCGGCCCCGGCCCGACCCCGACTCCAGCCCTAGCTCCGGCTCCGCCTTGGCCCCGATCCGGACTCCGGCCGCGTCGGCTCCCGGATGGTCGCGGCCCGGGTGCGGCCCAGATCCCCTGTCGACCTGCCCCAAACGTGGGGCACGCGCCGACACCGCCAGGCCACCGACTCCCGCCACGCCGGCCCCGAATCGTCCCGGCTCGGACACGCACCACAGGCCCCTGTCGACCTGCCCCACACACAGGACACCCGCCGACGCCGCCAGGCCACCGACTCCCGCCACGCCGGCCCCGAATCGTCCCGGCTCGGACACGCACCACAGGCCCCTGTCGACCTGCCCCACACACGGGACACGCGCCGACACCGCCAGGCCACCGACTCCCGCCACGCCGGCCTCGAATCGTCGCCTCGCGGATGGGGCAACGGAGCCCTGTCGACCTGCCCCAAACGTGGGGCACGCGCCGACACCGCCAGGCCACCGACTCCGGCCCAGAGTGGGATCAGTCAGGCAGAAACACGATCGGTGTGGGCAGGGCGACCCGGTCAGCGTCGGGCGCGACCCCAAATCTGGGGCAGCTCGACAGCGTCCACTCAAGGCTGTCGGCCGGGCACCGTGCGGCCGAGCGGGCGAGCGGGAGGGCGGGCGAGCGAGCGGGAGGGCGAGTGAGCGGGCGAGCGGGAGGGCGAGCGAGCGGGCGGGCTGGCGGGCGAGCGGGCGGTGGGGCGTACCGTCGGGGCGTGCGCGGTGACGACGGCCTGGACTGGGCGGAGCGGCAGCGGCGGGCGGCGCTCGCCCACGCGGAGGCCGACGCCCGGCGGCGCGCCGCGGAGCACGCCGAGGCGGCGCGGATCGTGGCCTGGTTCTTGGCCGAGGCGAAGCGGCGGGGCCTGCGCCCGACGCGGCTCACGGCACGCTCCTACGACGGCCGGGGGCGGTACCGGACGCGGCTCACCGGCTGGTACGTGGACCGGGCACGCACGCGGGCGGTCGACGTCGACGGGCGATGGCACCTGCTGACCGTGCCGGGTGGCCTGGGTGCCCGGCTGTTCGGCGCCGACCCGGAGCCCGGCCCACCGCCGCTGATCGTCGGCGAGGGCGGGCGCGACGGTGAGTCCGTTCCGCTGCGGACCCTGCTCACCCGTCGGCTCGACGCGGGCGACGACGATCCGCGTTCCGCCGCCAGCGCCTGACGACCTCCCGTTCGCCTCGCCCGACCGGACGGCGCGCCTCCCCCGTCCGGCGGGTTCGTCGGCCCGCTCGGCGCGCTGATCGGGTGAAGTGCCGAGAGCCACGCCTCGGGCCGTTTCCACCTGTGGAGTTTCGGGGTTGATCGGGTCGTAGCAGCGGGACTGTCGTCATTCACGGCTGCTGAGAAGCTTTGTCCTGATACAACCTCTTTGACTGGTTGAGCGAAGTGTCTTGGAGGCCGGCGGTGCCTGTGCCCAGTAGCGTGATCGATCCCCCGTGCTCGGCCCGGAGCAGGCCGTACGACCGCACGAAGCGGGTGATCGACGTGGTCGCCGCGGCGGTTCTGCTCCTGGTGACCGCCCCGCTGATGGCGGTGGTGGCGCTGTTGGTGGCCACGTCGCTCGGCCGGCCGGTGCTGTTCCGGCAGTGCCGGGCCGGTCGGCACGGCGACCCCTTCGTCCTGGTGAAGTTCCGGACCATGCACCCGCCCGCGCTCGATCGTGGCCCGGCCGGCGACGGCGAGCGACTGACCGCGCTGGGCCGCTGGTTGCGCGCCACCAGCCTCGACGAGCTACCGACGCTCTGGAACGTGCTGCGCGGGGAGATGAGCCTGGTCGGCCCGCGGCCCCTGCTCACCGAGTACCTGGAGCGGTACTCCCCCACCCAGTTCCGACGGCACGAGGTGCGGCCCGGCGTCACCGGTCTGGCCCAGGTACGGGGGCGCAACAGCCTCAGCTGGGAGGAGAAGCTCGACCTCGACGTGCGGTACGTGGACAGCCGCAGCCTCGGCGCCGACCTCTCGATCCTCGCCGCGACCGTCCGGACCGTGCTCCGGCGGGAAGGGATCACCGCCGAGGGCAGCGCCACGGCACCCGAGTTCCTCGGTACGCAGCAGCCGCCGGCGCAGCGGGATCGGACACCGGTGTGACCACCGGGGAATGGGGCGAGCAATGAACGCGACCATCCACCTGTCCCCGCCGGACGTGGGACCGCTCGAGGAGTCGTACCTCACCGCGGCCCTGCGCTCGGGCTGGGTGGCTCCGACCGGCCCGGACCTGCAGGCGTTCGAACGCGAGGTCGCCGACCGCGCCGGCACGGCGGGGGCCGTGGCGGTCAGCTCCGGCACCGCCGCGCTGCACCTGGCCCTGCTCGGCGTCGGCGTCCGGCCCGGAGACGTCGTCATCGTGCCCACCCTGACCTTCATCGCCACCGCGAACGCGGTGCACTACATCGGGGCGCGGCCGGTCTTCGTCGACTGCGACCCACAGACCGGGAACGTAGACGTCGAGCTCGTCGACGAGCTGCTGCGACGCCTGCGGTCGCGGGGCGAGCGGATCGGCGCGGTGGTCCCGGTGGACATGTTCGGCAGCTGCGTCGACTACACGACGCTGGAGCCGCTGTGCGCGGCCGCCGGGGTGCCGCTGGTGGAGGACGCGGCCGAGGCGCTCGGCGCGACCCACCGTGGGCGCCCCGCGGGCTCGTTCGGTCAGGTCGGCGCGATCTCGTTCAACGGCAACAAGATCATGACCACCTCCGGCGGCGGGATGCTGGTGTCGAACGACGTCGCGCTGCTCGCGCGGGCACGGCACCTCGCCACCCAGGCCAGGGAACCGACGCCGCACTACGAGCACCGGGAGACCGGCTACAACTACCGGCTGAGCAACCTCCTCGCCGCGTTGGGCCGCGCCCAGTTGGTCAGGCTCGACGGCATGATCGGCCGCCGGCGACAGCTACGCGACCGGTACGCCAAGCTCTTCGCGCCGGTTCCCGGCGTCCGCCTGCTCGCCGTGGAGGACACGGACTCGAACTGCTGGCTCACCGTCATCACGGTCGACCGGGAGCAATCCGGCTGGCGTGCGTCGGAGCTGGCGGAGCACCTGGCGCAGCAGGACATCGAGACCCGGCCGGTGTGGAAACCGATGCACCTGCAGCCGGTGCACGCGGGCGCGGAGAGCCTGCTGACCGGCGCGGCGGACCGCCTCTTCGCCGACGGGCTCACACTGCCCAGCGGTAGCGCCCTGACCGAGCCGCAGATCGCCCGGGTGTTCGCGGCGATCGACGAGTTCCTCACCGTACGGACGGAAGGCTCGGCGGGGTGACCGTCGACCTGGTGGTGGTGGGTTGCGGCGGACACGGTCGGGAGATCGCGACCATCGTCCGCGCGGTCAACGAGGCCGCCGCGAAGCCGCTCTGGCGGTTGCTGGGTGTGCTCGACGACCGCCCCAGCGAGGTGAACCTGAAGCGGCTGCAGCGGCTCGACGTGCCGTACCTCGGTGGCGTCGCCTGGCTGCGCGACGCGCCCCCGCAGGTCCACCACGTCATCGGCATCGGCGACCCCCGGGTCCGGCGGGCGGTCGGGCGGCAGATCGACGGGTACGGCATCCTCGCGGCCAGCCTCGTCCATCCGGACGCGACGATCGGTCCGGACACCCGGTACGGGCCGGGTTTCGTCGCCTTCCCCGGCGCCCGCGTGACCACGAACGTCACCATCGGACGGCACGTGCACCTCAACCAGAACGCCACCGTGGGCCACGACAGCACGCTTGCCGACTACGTGTCGGTGAACCCGCTCGCCGCGGTGTCCGGCGACTGCCACCTCGCCGAGGGCGTGCTCGTGGGCACCACCGCCGCCGTGCTGCAGGGGCTGCGGATCGGCCGCGACAGCACCGTGGGCGCCGGCGCCTGCGTGGTGCGGGACGTGCCCGACCAGGTCGTCGTGAAGGGCGTGCCGGCGCGCTGAGCTGCCTGTCTTAAGTCGGACATCACGCACAGGAATCGTGAAAACGCATAAAGAGGAGGCAACTGCCTGTAACAAGGACGATGGGTATGAAAGCTCCTTCCGGCGTACGGCGGCGGAGGAGCCAGGAGCAGAACAGGGGAGCCAGTACATGCCGCAGGAAACAGCGAGCACCGAACTGATGGACCAGCGGTCGCGCCGGGCCAGGGCGAGGCGCCGCACCGCAGGTTTCCTCGCCACCGACACCACCGCCTGGGTGGGGGGTTTCATCGCGGCCGTCTGGAGCCGGTACGAGTTCCACCTTCCCCCCGGCCAGTTCAGCCGGGCCGCGATCATCGGCGTCGGCGCCGCCGTCATGTACGTGGCGGTCGCGGCGTTGCGCCGGCTCTACTCCGGCCGTCATCCGCTCGGCAGCCTCCAGGAGGTGCAGGGCGTCGCCGGCACCACGCTCACCACCGCCGCGATCGTCCTGCTCGGACTGCTCCCCTCCGCCGACCGGCCGGTGCCCGCGAGCACCCCGGTGGTGGGCGGCGCGCTGGCCCTGCTGTTCATGCTCGGCGCGCGGTTCGCGTACCGGCACCGGCGTGACCTCGCCATGCGACCGGACGTCCGGTCGTCGACGCCGGTGCTGCTGTTCGGCATGGGCGACGCCGGGCAGGGGCTGCTGCGGGCCATGCTGAGCGACCCCCGCGGCCGCTACCTGCCGGTCGGCGCGCTGGACGACGACCCGGACAAGCGCGACCTGCGCGTCGGCGGCGTACGCGTGCTCGGCGGTCGGCGGGACATCGCCACCGCGGTGCGGCGCACCGGCGCCAACACCGTCATCTTCTCGGTGGCGAACGCCGACGCCGCGTTGATCCGCGAGATCCGCGAGGCCACCCTCCAGACCGGCGCGGCGTTCAAGGTGCTCCCCCCGGTCCGCGACCTGGTCGACCACCGGATCACCGTCACCGACGTACGGGATGTGCAGATCAGCGACCTGCTGGGCCGCCGCCAGGTCGTCGGTGACCTGCCGCTGAGCACGAACAGCCTGACCGGGCGGCGGATCCTGGTCACCGGCGCCGGCGGCTCGATCGGCTCCGAGCTGTGCCGCCAGGTGATGAAGGCCGACCCCGGCGAGCTCATGATGCTGGACCGGGACGAGTCCGCCCTGCACAGCCTGCAGATGTCGCTCGCCGGACGGGCACTTCTGGACGGGCCGGAGCTGATCCTGGCCGACCTGCGCGACGACGAGCGCATCCGGCGGATCATCCAGGAGCGCCGTCCCGAGATCATTTTCCACGCCGCGGCGCTCAAACACCTGACGCTGCTCCAACGCCACCCCGGCGAAGCGGTCATGACGAACGTCTGGGGCACGCTGTCGGTGCTCGACGCCTGCCAGGACGTGGCGAAGTTCGTGAACATCTCCACGGACAAGGCGGCCGACCCGATCAGCGTGCTCGGCTACTCGAAGCGGATCACCGAGCGGCTCACGGCGCACGCCGCGTCCCGGTTCCCGGGGACCTTCCTCAGTGTCCGGTTCGGCAACGTGCTGAGCAGTCGGGGCTCCGTGGTGACGGCGTTCCAACGGCAGATCGAGTCGGGCAAGCCGCTGACCGTCACCCACCCGGACGTGACCCGCTACCTGATGACCGTGCAGGAGGCCGTGCACCTGGTGCTCCAGGCCGCCGAGATCGGGCGTGACGGTGAGGCGCTCGTGCTGGACATGGGCGAGCCGGTCCGCATCGCCGACCTGGCCCGGCAGATGGCCGAGCAGGCGTCCAGCTCGGCGCCGATCGTGTACACCGGGCTGCGCCCGGGCGAGAAGCTGCACGAGGACCTGCTCGGCACCGGCGAGGTCGACACCCGGCCGTTCCACCCGCTGGTGTCGCACGTGGCCGTGCCCGCGCTCGACCCGATGGAGGCGACCGGGCTCGACCCGTACGCCGAGCCGGCGAAGGTGATCGAACAGCTCGCTCTCCTCTCCGCCCAGCCCATCGGCCCCATGGAGGACAGCCCGCTGGGCCTGCCGCTGTCGTCGCACTGAGCCGCCGTCCACCGTCCCGCTCCGGTACGTACGCCGGAGCGGGACGCTCGTGTCCGGGCCCGCTCACTCTCCGGGCCCGCTCGCTGCCCGGGCCCGCTCGTCTCCGGCGACCCGACGCCAGGGCCGGCGACCGCTGTTCGCGGTCGCCGGCCCGGACGGTGCTGGTGCGGCGGCGGGTGGCCGGTGGGTCAGCGGCGGATGCCCGCCCAGTCGTGGTGGCGACGAACGGTGGAGAGGATGAAGTCGACCACCCGTCGGGAGGTGTCAGGGACCTGGTAGTCGGCCGGGCAGGGCACCCCCTGCGCGGCGACCTGGTCCACGGTGACCTGCACGGCCTCCACCACACCCTCCGGTTCCAGCCCGGTCATGATGATGCCGCCGGCGTCGAGCGCCTCCGGCCGTTCGATCGACTCGCGCAGGGTGACCGCGGGGAAGCCCAGGATGGCCGCCTCCTCGCTGATCGTCCCGCTGTCCGACAACGTGCAGAAGGCCCGCGTCTGCAGGTGCACGTAGTCGATGAGCCCGAACGGCTCGTGGAAGGCGATGCCCTCCAGGGCGGTGGCATCGGGCGCCAGCGCCTCCAGGCGCTTGCGGGTGCGCGGGTGCGTGGAGACCAGCACCGGATGCCCCCAGCGGTCGTGGACGGCCCGGAGGCAGTCCAGCAGCCGCTGGAGCCGGGCCGGCGAGTCCACGTTCTCCTCGCGGTGCGCGCTGACCACGAAGTAGCGGCCAGGCTGGAGTTCGAGCTGCCGCAGGATCGTCGAGGCGGCGATCTCCCCGCGGTAGTGCTCCAGCACCTCCCGCATGGGCGAGCCGGTGTGCAGGATCCGCCGCGGGTGCAGCCCTTCGGCGAGCAGGTTGCGGCGCGCGTGCTCGGTGTAGACCAGGTTGAAGTCGGCGACGTGGTCGACGAGGCGCCGGTTGGTCTCCTCGGGCACGTTCAGGTCGAAGCAGCGGTTGCCGGCCTCCATGTGGTAGACCGGCACCCGCATCCGCCGGGCCATCAGCGCGGCGATGCAGCTGTTGGTGTCGCCGAGCACGAGCAGCGCGTCGGGCCGGTGCTCGGCGATCGCCGCCTCCATCCCGACCAGCACGCCGCCCAGCACCCGACCGAGCGAGGACGTGTCGACGCGCAGGAACCGGTCCGGCTCGCGCAGCCGCAGCTCGGTGAAGAAGACATCGGACAGCGTGGTGTCCCAGTTCTGCCCCGTGTGGACCAGGACGTGGTCCACCGTCTCGTCGAGCCGGGCGATGACCCGGGACAGTCTGATGATCTCGGGCCGGGTGCCGACAACGGTCATGATCCGGGTCATGCGCGTCCTCTCCGTGAAGCCGCCTTGGTCAGGATGTCCTCGAACTGGTCGACGCCCACGCGCAGCGACATCCGCTCCCGGTAGACCTGCCGGGCGCGGCGACCCATCTCCGCCCGGACGGCCGCCGGCGTGGCCGCGGCCCGCGCGAACCGCTCCGCGAGGGCCGGCCAGTCCTCGGGCGGGCAGGTGAGGCCGACGCCGGTCGACCGGACCAGCTCGGCGGTGTCGCCGGGTGTCGAGGCGATCACCGGCGCGCCGCACGCCAGGGCGGCCTGGAGCTTCGACGGGACGGCGGCGCGCAGGGCGCGCACGTCGCGCAGGCAGATCAGCTGCCAGTCCGCGGCCGCGTACAGCTCGGCCATCTGCTCGGGCGCCCGCCGGCCGACGAAGCGGACGTTGTCGGCGCCGAGGTCGGCCGCGAGGCGGCGCGCGGCGTCCTCGTCGGCGCCGGACCCGACCAGCACCAGGTCGACGTGGTCCCGGGCGGCGGCCGCCGCCCGGATCGCCGTGTCGAGCCCCTGGAGCAGACCCAGGTTGCCGGCGAACATCACCGTGACCCGGCCGCGGTGCCCCAGCGCCGCGCGGGCGTCGTCGGTGGCCGGGACCGGCCGGAACAGGGCGTCGTCGGTCCAGTTCCAGACGACGCGCACCTTGTCCGGGTCGGCGCCGCGCGCCACCACCTGCTCGGCCATGGTCGGCGAGATCGCCACCACGGTGTCGGCGAGCCGGTAGGTCCGCCGCATGAGTCCACCGATGCTCCGCTCCAGGGCCCGACCGGCCCGGCCGGTCGGCGCCATGCCGGATCCGACCACCGATTCGGGCCAGAGGTCCTGCACGTGCAGGACGACCGGCGTGCGCCGGGCGACCCGCAGCAGGGCCGCCGCCGCGACGGAGGTGGGCGGTGGGTGGTAGACGTACGTGACGTCGACGCCGGAGAGCCACCTCACCCCGGCGGTCGCGCTGGTGGCGCCGAAGGAGAGGTGGCTCAGGGCTCGGCGGAGGGCCGACGTGTCATGGCTGGGATAGGCGGGGACCCGACGGATCGACACCGGCCCGTCGGCCTCCCGGTGCCGCCATCGTTGCCGCCACCCGGGAAAGATCCGCCCGTACGGGTAACTGGGGAACGTCGTGAGCACCCGCACCTCGTGGCCGCGCTCGGCCAGCTGGCGGGCCAGGTTGCCGGGGATGAACACGCCCTCCGGCGGATACCACTGGCTGATCAGGCCGACCCTCACGCGCCCACCGCCACGGGCGTCGCCCGGGTCTCCTCGACCGCCTCCGGCCAGGTGTCCGGCCGGTCCGGGTCGAACAGCTCGTTGGTCCAGAACAGGGTGACCAGCTCGTCGGCGCCCGTGTTCACCAGCTTGTGCACCCACATGGTCGGCATGTCGACGAGCACCGGCTCGGCGCCGCTCACGGGGAACCGCAGCACCTCGCCGTCGCCGACCCGGCGCAGGCTGATCTCCGCCGAGCCACGCAGCACCACGAACCGTTCGACCTTCGCCAGGTGGAAGTGCTCGCCGCGGGTGATGCCGGGGCGGGTGGTGGAGCAGAAGGTCTGCCCGGGGCCGCCGTGCACCTTGACCGTCTCGACCAGCTCGCCCCGCGCGTCGGCCCGCCGCGGCAGTGGGATCGGGTAGTGGGCCGGGAAGCAGTGTGACCGGTAGGTGTTGAACAGCCGTACGTGGTGCCGGTCCGTCAGGGGCGGAACCTCGCCGGTGCGGTAGGTCACCGCCATCGCGCCGAGCCGGTCGGCCAGGTCGCGTACGCCGATCCGCAGGGCCGGCATGGCCGGGTCCCACGACCCGCCGGCCGGCACCCCCGCGAGCCGCGCGGCGGCGTCGGTGACGTGCACGAGGTCCAGCTCGCGGTCGGCGTGCACCTCCGGCTGCCCGCCCTCGGCGAGGAGCCGGCAGAACGTCGCCACGGCAGAGTTGTAGTACGGGCGACCGTGTTCGCCGTAGAGGTTGGGCAGGCGCAGGTCGTCGAGGGGCAGGCCGGTGTCGGCCAGGATGCTCGCCGCGGTGGCCTTCGAGTCGCCGTACGGGGTGCCGTTGCCGGCCTGCACCGAGTTGGCGAACACGACCGACCCGGGCGGCGCCGCCGCGTGCCGCAGCCCGTCGGCGAGCTGCGCGGCGAGCTGCACGTTGCCGGCCGCGACGTCGGCGGGCTCGCCGCGGTTGACACCGGCGAGGTGCAGCACCCGGTCGACTCCGGCGACCTTGGCGGCGACCGCCGCCGGGTCGGCGAGGTCACCCCGCGTGATCACGACCGGCTCGGGCCAGCCGAGGGCGCGCAGCAGCACCCGGACGTGCCAGCCGAGGAAGCCGCCGGCCCCGGTGACGGCCAGCCTCAGCACGCCAGCACCGGGTCCCGCAGGGCCAGCTCGGCGCGGACCTCGGGCAGCGTCTTCAGCAGCTCGACGATCTCGGGTACGCCGAGCCGGGGCGCGTTCGCCGAGTTGAAGTCCTCGATGGGCCCCGTGCCGGTCTCGCCCTCGGAGACGTAGAGCGAATAGTTGAGGTTGCGGGCGTCCAGCGGCACGCGCAGGAACTGACCGAAGTCCTCGGCCCGGGTCAGCTCCTCCCGGCTGGCCAGCGTCTCGTCCAGCTTCTCGCCGTGCCGTACGCCGATCATGTCGAGCTTGAACGGCACGTCGAAGAGCTGACACACCGCCTCGGCGAGGTCCGAGATGGTGCAGGCGGCGGCCTTGCGGATGAAGATGTCGCCCGGCCGGGCGTGCGCGAAGGCGTGCTCGACCAGCTCCACCGAGTCGGCCAGCGACATCAGGAACCGGGTCATCCCCGGGTCGGTCACGGTCAGCGCCCGGCCCGCCTTGATCTGCTCGATGAAGAGCGGGATCACCGAGCCGCGCGAGTACATCACGTTGCCGTAGCGGACGCAGGAGACGGTGGTGGCGCTGTGCGGGTTGTTGCGGGCGTGGGCCTGGGCCACCTTCTCCATGAGGGCCTTGCTCATGCCCATCGCGTTCACCGGGTGGACGGCCTTGTCGGTGCTGAGCACGACGACGGAGCCGACGCCGTTGCGCTCGGCGGCCTCGACGACGTTGCCGCTGCCCAGGATGTTCGTGCGGACCGCTTCCAACGGGAAGAACTCGCAGGACGGCACCTGCTTGAGCGCGGCCGCGTGGAAGATGAAGTCGATCCCCCGGCTGGCCTTGAGCACCGAGTCGTAGTCGCGCACGTCGCCGACGTAGTAGCGGACCCGCTCGTCGCCGAGCGACCGGCGCATAGCGTCCTGCTTGGCCTCGTCCCGGCTGAACACCCGCACCTCGCCGACCCCACGGTCGAGAAGACGACGGGCCATGGTCTGGCCGAAGGACCCGGTGCCGCCGGTGATGAGCACGCGGCGTCCGGTGGTCGGGTAGCTCACTGATGCTCCGTTCGTTCGTGCGATGTGCGCAGGCCACTGCTGCTCGTGGTCGAGGTACGACCCCAACTGCCGCAACGAGCGGAGCCGCGCGGGAGAAACGCCCAGATCAGGACGAACAGAACGGTGTCGACACGTCCTGGGGCAACTGTTCACATGGCCGACCCGCGCCCCGGCCGTCCGGCCGGCGACCCCCCGTCGCCCCGGTCTCAGCGCAGGCGGGTGACCGGTCGAGCACGGGCGAGGTGCGGCAACCGCCGGCCGGCGAGATGGTGGGGCACGGCCACGCCGCTGACCCGCCAGCCCACCACCAGGATGACCGCGGCCAGCACCAGCAGGCGGCCGCCACCGCGGACCACGTAGGTGAAACTGCCGACCCAGAGCAGGTCGAACAGGCCGACGGCGGCGACGATCGCGCCGGTGTAGACACCCACGGCATACGGCGTGGTCAGCGGTCCGGACGACGCCCAGACCAGGAGCCTGTCGATCAACCGGACGGCGAGACCGGTCACCGGAACCATCAACGCCAGACCCAGCAGGCCGAAGTTGTACAACCACTCCCCGTGCGAGAGCGCCGCGGCGGAGTGCCCGGTACCGGCCAGCTCAGGCGACAGGAACATGACCAGGTCGGCGCCGAAACCCACCGGTTTGTCGTCCCAGATCGCCCGCGGCACCAGCCCGACGGCCGCGTTGACGAACGTCTCGCCCCAGCCTCGCGGCAGCAGGCCCACCTGGTTGAGGTGCAGCAGTTGGGCGAACGACTGGAGTGGACTGATGGCGGAGCCGAATCCGTCCTGGTCGGGCAGCAACGGCGAGCCCTGGTCGCTGGTGGCGCGGAGCCGGGCGAGGAACAGCAGGACCGGCGCCGCGCCGGCGAGAACGATGATCTTCGTGTACGGCCGCTGATCGCGGTGGGCCGAGATCAGCAGCAGTCCGAGCGCGAGGGTGCCGACGACGATTCGTCCGAAGCCGTTGAAGAGGTAGGTGAAGTAGAGGGCGAAGGCGACCAGGAGCACCACGCAGCAGAGGACCACGTGGCGCGCGGCCGGGCCCCTGAGCATCCCTACCGCGAGAAGCAGCACGCCGACGAAGCCGACCGCGTTGGCGACCGACAACGCGTCCGGGGCGATCATCGACACGGCTACCGCGAGCGCCAGCAGGAGAGCGCCGCACTTCACCGCCCAGCCGGCCGTCCGACCGTCGGCCTGCCCGCCGTACGAGGGCAGCCGCCGAGGGCTGCCGCCGCTCCAGAACAGCCACCACGTCGCGACCTGGACGAAGTAACAGATCGCCACGGCGGTGAAGAGCGGAACACCCGGGTCGTTCGTCCACGCCTTCGCCGTCTGGTAGAGCCCGCTGAAGCCGACGAAGAGCGCGAAGGCGAGGTTGTAGGCCCCCACCGCCGTGATCCTGGGACCGCCGTCGCGCCAGAAGACCCACGCGCCGAAGAGAGTCGCCAGCAGGCTCATGGCGAGGCTGCCGTCCCGGGGCCAGGCGCTCGTGGCGTTCTCGGCGAGGAACAGACACGCGATGCCCAGCACGAGCCAGGCGACCCCGGCGAAGAGCCGCCAGAGCCCGGACTGGTCTCGCGCGGGCCCTCGGTCGTCGGGCAGGTCGCGTGCGTGGCGCGGACGCGCACCCCGCTCTCGCTCTGCCACCGCACCCATCCCGGTCAATGACTCCATGGGAGCGGAGCATATATTCAGAAACACCGTCCATCCGCTTGTCCCGGGAATTCGGCTCGGTCCCGGCGACATTGTTTCCGCTTGTCGGGGACCACGTCACCGATCCGCGCCGCGCATCGTTAGCCGGACGTGGCTGATACCCTCGGCGTACCGCGCGACGACTGCATTTCACCAGCCGCGAACGGGGTTCATGATTCGCCGTCGGCAGTGACTGTCGACCAATGGCGCACGGTCGACGACGGCACCCGAATCACCGAAAGTGGAGATGGGTCACGGCCCTTTCGGGTGCTGTTGACGTGTGACTTCTTCGAGCCGGGATTCCGTGCCGGTGGGCCCATCCGGTCGGTCGCCCAGGTGCTCGACACCGTGTCGCCCTCGATCGAGGTGACGATGGTGACGAGGGATCGGGACCTCGGCTCGCCCGAGCCGTACCCCGGTCTGTCCGGACGGTGGGTACGCCGTGGCCGGGCGCGCATCTGCTACCTGAACCCACGCCGCCCCCGCCAGTGGTACGCACTGTGGAAAACGCTCCGGTCGGTCGGGTTCGACCTTCTCTACGTCAACAGTCTCTGGGCCAGGTCGTCGATTCTGCCGATCCTCGCGGCTCGCGTACGCCTCATCCGGGTCCGGCGGGTACTCGTCGCACCGCGCGGTGAGCTGGCGGCGAGTGCACTGGGCGTCAAGAGCCGGAAGAAGCGGGTGTTCCTGAGCCTGTGGCGACCGTTTCTCGAACAGCCGCGGGTGTTCTGGCACGCGACCAGTGCGCACGAGGCGAAGTTGATCAGAGACGTGTTCCCCGAGGCGAGGATCGAGACCCGGCGCAACGAGGTCTCGCTCCCGCCGGACCCGATCCCGCCCGGCGAGAACGGCGGCCCGCCACGTCTCGTGTTCATCGGCCGCATCAGCCCGATCAAGAACCTGGCGATGGTGATCGAGGCGCTCGCACGGGTGACCCGCCCGGTGGTGTTCGACGTCTACGGTCCGCTGGAGGACACGGCGTACTGGGCCGAGTGCCAACGGCTCGCCCAGCGGCTGCCGGACTCGGTGGCGTTCACCTACCGGGGTGAACTGGCACCACACGAGGTGCGCCCCACCTTCGCCCGGTACGACCTGTTCGTCTTCCCCACTCGCGGAGAGAACTTCGGCCATGTCATCGCCGAGAGCCTGTCGGCGTCATGCCCCGTCGTCTGCTCGGACCAAACACCGTGGAGTGGCCTGCTCCGAACCGGTGGCGGCGCCGTCCTCACGGAGGTCACGCCAGCGACCCTGGCTCACCAGATCGAGCAGTTCGCCGCGCGTACGCCCACCGAACGGCTCCGGGCGCGCCGCGCCGCCGGTGAGGCCTACCGTTCCTGGCGGGCCGAGGCCGCCGGGCCGAACATCCTCGACCGGGTCAGGTTGACCATCTCCGAACGCTGACCCCCACCGCCCTCGCCCGAGGCGACGGCGGCCAGGTCGCGGTGCCGCGAAAGGACCACATTGAAGGAGCGCTCGCCGGAGCAGACGCTCCCCGAGCCCGCCGAGTCCGCCCGCCATCGCGGAGAGCGTGGGGTGGGAGTTCGCTCCAACACGATCGTGGCGACGGTCTCCGGCCTGCTCAGCGGGTTGTTGAACGCCGCGATGCTCGCCTACAGCGCGCGGCAGGGGCAGACGGTCGAGATCGCTGCCTACAGCGTCATGACCGCGGCGCTCACCTGGGTGGCCAACATGGTCATGGGAGGATCGTCGCTGCTGTACGTGTCCGGTAACGACGAGGAACGCCGGGCCGCGCACAGCCAGCGCATCCTCGTGGCCCTGCCGGCCATGGCGACCGCCACGATGGTGATCGCGGCGTTCTACGTGGACCGCGGGTACGGGATGGCGGCGCTGGTCAGCGCGGGCAGCGTGACGATGTTGAACAGCCTCGCCGACCTGCGGTTCGGCGACCTCGTTCGGCAGATGCGCTTCGTCGCGGCGTCCGTCGCGGTGACCGGCACCCGGCTCCTGTCCATGGTGCTGCTGGTCGCCGGCGCGCCGCTGACCAGCGCCTTGCTGGTCGGCGCCGCAACGTACCTGATCAGCACGGAGGTCCTCGCCTGCCGGGGTCCCGCCGCCGCACTTCCGATGTGGCGCGGGCTGTCGCTACGGGCGGCTGGCCGGGCCTTCCGGTTGACCCGGCAACTGTTCACCTACAGCGTCGCGGAGGCGTTCACCGGTCGAGCCGGCACGATCGCCCTCTCGCTGGTCGCGAGCCCGTTGGTGGTGGGTTGCTTCGGCGCACTGACGAGCATCTACCAGGCGTTGGTCGCCGTCACGTTCAGCGGGCTGCGGGTGCCGATGGCGGTCCGCACCCGGCGACGGCACAACCTCGGGCCGGCTGTGGCGGTCAGCCGCGAGAGCGAGATGATCGCGGTCGCCGGCGCGACCGTCATCACCGTGGGGGTCATCGTCACCGCGCCGTGGCTCGCCACCACCGTGCTCGGACTGCCGATCCCCGAGTCCGCCCTCTGGCTGCAGCTGCTGGCGCTCGCGCTCCCGTTCGCGACGATGAACCGGGCCTTCGCGCTCAACCGCATCGGTGACGGCGACTACGGGGCCGCAACCCGGCTCGCCGTCTCCGTCGCCGGGCTGCTGGGCGCCGGCCTGCTCGTTCAGGCGACAGCGCTCGGCCCGACCGGCGCCGCCGCCGCCGCGACCACAGCGGAGGTGCTCGTGGCGGGAGCGCTCCT
Source organism: Micromonospora xinjiangensis (assembly GCF_056150165.1). Lineage (NCBI taxonomy): Bacteria > Bacillati > Actinomycetota > Actinomycetes > Micromonosporales > Micromonosporaceae > Micromonospora > Micromonospora xinjiangensis. The sequence continues at coordinate 92,308 of NZ_JAXCFO010000012.1, forward strand.
GCTGGTCGCGTTGTCACGCCGGCACCGGCGAGGCGGACCGGGCGGCCGGCACGCCGTCCGGCCGGATCGGGAGCGGGAGCCTGTTCCACCCGCCGGCGTCACCGGAGGCTGAACGTCGGTCGAGCACCGAGCCCGCTCGGTGGACCCGTTCCGCCGGCCCACCGCTTCGCCGGCCACCGAGGCGGCACTACGCCCCGGTCAGGACACGAACAGGGCGTGCTTGCCGGCGCGGGTGCTGGTCTGGTCGGCGACCTGGTGGAACGTGATCGATTCGGCGAGGAGATCCGGGTGGTCCTTCATCAGCTCCCGCGCGAAGAACTGGCCGACCGCGTCCAGGTCGAGCGCGTGGTCAGCCTGCAGGTAGATGTGCAGCGCGTCCGGGCGTTCCTGGCGGAACTGCACGCCGACGATCCCCGCGTAGCTCTTGAGGATGTGCACCGGCAGGATCGGGGAGAGGTCGAGGATCCCGTGGCGGGATGCGACCTGGACGATCTCCTGCCGACGCCCGAGGATCGAACGGAGCCACAGCGCATTGCCGTCCACGATGTCGGTCGGCTCGACCCGGTCCCCGATCGAGTAGTTGACGAGGGGGAACAGCCGGTCGTCGAGAGTGGTCACCGCGAGCGAGCCGTCCTCGGAGACGAGGCAGACGAAGCTGTCCCAGAGGACCTGGATCGCCCGCGCCTGACCCCGAGACATCGCCATGAGGCCGGTCTCCGCGGCACCGTACTCGATGACGGCGCTGGCCCCGAAGACCCGCTCGATCAGGGCGAGATCCGCGTCGCTGGCGCTCTCCGCGCTGAGGACCACGGCGCGAAGGCGATCCGTGTCTCCCAGGTCCAGGGCCTCGCGCTCGATGTAGCGGGCGAGCTTGAAGACCGCCGACGTGTAACCGACGATCGACGCCGGATTCCGGGCGTGGATGGCCTCGTGGTGCGCCCGAAGCGCCGGTTCGCTGAGGTCGTAGGCGTTCAGCCGGGTGATGTTCAAGATCCGGTCGGCGGCGGCGCGCTTGGCCTGGGCGACCTGACCGCGCAACCCACTGCCGAAGAGGTGGGCGTGCCCCCACAGGAGCACCTGCGGATCGAACGGTCGCACGCCCCACCATGCTCGCCCGAGATAGTTGTTCACCCACCGGTCGGTCGTCTCGTCGTCTCCGCGCGGAAACCGGGTGGGCTGACCGGTGCTGCCACCGGTGCTGTAGGCCTGCTTCGTCGAGCCTCCGGCGAAGACCTCGGCGGACCGGCTGATCAGCAGTTCCTTGTCGAGCTGCGGGAAGTGGCGGAGGTCCGACGGCCGGTCGATGCTGGTGGGCAGGTGGTGCTCGCTCCGCCAGGAGCGATAAAACGGCACCCGGGTCAGGCAGTAGGCCCACATCTTGTTGAACCGCTCGACCTGGATCCGCTCGATCTGCGCTCGGGACAAGGGCTCGTGGTAGAGGGCGATCTTCCGATCGAGGCGCCGGCGACGCTCCGCGAGCAGAATTCCGCGCCGGATGGGTGCACTCACCTGATCGCCTCCTGGCCCGCTGTCGATCCTGTTGGGAGCGAGGTCGATCTCGACCAGCACGCCCGTTCATTCGGCAACCACCTCAACGATGGGACAAAATGTCAGTTACGAGGCGTTGCATCCAGGCAGGGGGAATCGATGGACCGTACCCTGCTCGGGCTGGTGCTGCACCCGACACGGGACGCTTCCGGGATCATCGAGATCATCGCCGAGTGGGCGGCCCGGCACGGCAAGGGCCTCGCCGTCCGCGAGGAGGACCGGCACCGGGTGCCTTCCGGCGTCGAGGCGTTCCCCGCCGACGAGCTGGTCGATCACGTCAGTGCGCTCATCAGCATCGGTGGTGACGGCACGATGCTCGGCGCGCTCCGGTCGACGGTCGGCAACCCGAAGCCGGTGCTCGGGGTGCACCTGGGCCGGCTCGGCTTCCTGGTGGAGGTGGAGCCGCCGGAGCTGCCGGAGGCGCTGGACCGCCTGACCAACAAGGACTTCACGGTGGAGGCGCACAGCTGCCTCGTCTGTGACGTCTGCGGGGACGACGTGGTCGCCTTCAACGACATCGCGCTGGTCCGTCAGCCCGGGAAGGGGTTCGCCGTCGCCACCCTGGCGGTGGACGGCCAGCGTTACGGCTACTACCGCTGCGACGCCATCGTGGTGAGCACCCCCACCGGGTCGACGGCGTACAGCTACGCCGCCGGCGGGCCGCTGGTCTCCCCCGCCTCCGAGGCCGTGGTCGTCACCCCTTCGGCACCGATGGCCGGCATCAGCCGCTCGGTGGTGCTCTCCCCGGAGGAGAAGATCCGGCTGGAGTTGACGTCCGATTCCGGGCCGGTGGCCGTGGAGGTGGACGGCGTGGTGTTCCGGGAGGCGTCCACCGAGGGCGCGGTCGACATCAGCTTCCGCCGCGAGGCGGGCCTGGTGGTACGCCTCGACCCGCGCCGTTACCAGGAGCGCAACCAGCTCAAGCTGAGTCTCCTGGACCTGCCGCTGCTGCCCGAACAGCTCCGCGAACTGCTCCCCGAGGGGCTACGCGAGCAGCTCAGCCGCCGCGAACTCCCCCCGCCCCGCTGAGATCGCCACGGATCTTGGTCGGAGTGCGCCCCCGGCGGGGCCGGCTCCGACCAAGATCGCAGCAGCGACCGGTCACGCCTTTGCCAGCACCTCGGTTACCAGGTTCTTCGCTTCCTGCTGGATCCTCGTGAGGTGCTCCGGGCCCTGGAAGGACTCGGCGTAGATCTTGTAGACGTCCTCGGTGCCGGAGGGGCGGGCGGCGAACCAGCCCGACTCGGTGGTGACCTTGAGCCCGCCGATCGGCGCGCCGTTGCCGGGCGCGGTGGTGAGCGTCGCGGTGATCGGCTCGCCGGCCAGCTCGGTCGCGGTCACCTGCTCCGGGGAGAGCCTGCCGAGCACGGCCTTCTCCTCGCGGGTCGCCGGGGCGTCGATGCGGGCGTACGCGGGCGCGCCGAAGCGCTCGGCCAGTTCGGCCCAGTGCTCGCTGGGCGTCCGGCCCGTGGTGGCGATGATCTCCGACGCGAGCAGGCACAGCAGGATGCCGTCCTTGTCGGTGGTCCAGGTGCTCCCGTCCCGGCGCAGGAACGACGCCCCGGCGCTCTCCTCGCCGCCGAAGCCGACCGCGCCGTCGAGCAGCCCGGGAACGAACCACTTGAAGCCGACCGGCACCTCCAGCAGCGGCCGGCCGAGGTCGGCGGCCACCCGGTCGATCATGGACGACGAGACGAGGGTCTTGCCGACGGCGGCGGCCGGGCCCCACTGCGACCGGGTGCGGAACAGGTGGCCGATGGCCACCGCCAGGTAGTGGTTGGGGTTCATGAGCCCGCCGTCGGGGGTGACGATGCCGTGCCGGTCGGCGTCCGCGTCGTTGCCCGTGGAGACCTGGTAGTCGGCGCGGGCCGCGATGAGCGAGGCCATCGCGTTCGGCGAGGAGCAGTCCATGCGGATCTTGCCGTCCCCGTCGAGGGTCATGAACCGCCATGTCGGGTCGACCGTCGGGTTGATCACGGTGAGGTCGAGGCGGTGGCGCTCGGCGATCTCACCCCAGTAGGCCACGCTCGCGCCGCCGAGCGGGTCGGCACCGATGCGGACGCCCGCGGCGCGGATCGCGTCGACGTCGATCGCCGCGGGCAGGTCGTCGACGTAGCGGCCGAGGAAGTCGTACGTCCCGGTGGTGTCGGCGGCCCGCGCCCGCGCGTACGGGATCCGGCGGACCTCGGCGAGCCCGCCGGCGAGGATCGCGTTGGCTCGCTCCTGGATCTGCTTCGTGACGTCGCTGTCGGCCGGCCCGCCGTGGCTCGGGTTGTACTTGAAGCCGCCGTCGTCGGGCGGGTTGTGCGACGGGGTGATCACGATCCCGTCGGCGAGGCCGCTCGTGCGACCCCGGTTGTGGGTGAGGATCGCGTGCGAGACGGCGGGCGTCGGCGTGTAGCCGTCCCGGCTGTCCAGCAGCACGGTGACGCCGTTGGCGGCGAGCACCTCCAGCGCGTCGACGGCGGCGGGGGTGGAGAGGGCGTGCGTGTCCCGGCCGAGGAAGAGCGGGCCGTCGATGCCCTGGGCGCGGCGGTAGTCGCAGAGCGCCTGGGTGACCGCCACGATGTGGTCGGAGTTGAACGCGCGCCGCAGGCTCGACCCCCGGTGGCCGGAGGTGCCGAAGGAGACCTGCTGCGCCGGGTCCCGCGGGTCCGGGTGCTCGGCGTAGTAGGCGGTCACCAGCCGGGGCACGTCGACCAGGTCGGCGGGCTCGGCCGGCTGGCCGGCACGGGGGTGGGTCACTGCGGCAACCTCCTCGAGGACGGGGCGGACGCCGCCTTCTTCCCGGCGGCGCCCGCTTCCATGCGTACGGCGAGCGGCGTCACGGCTCGACGCGCTGGCCCTTGCCGATCACCACGATCCCGTTGTCGGAGACAACATAGCGTTGCCGGTCCTTCTCCAGGTCGACCCCGATCTCGGCGCCCTCGGGGACGTAGACGTTCTTGTCCAGGATCGCCCGCCGGACCACGGCGTGCCGGCCGATCTCCACGCCCTCCATGAGCACCGCGCCGTCGACGTGCGCCCACGAGTGCACCTTGACCTTCGGGGAGACCACCGAGTTCTCCACGAGCGAGCCGGAGATCACCGCTCCGGGCGAGACCATCGAGCCGACCGCGCGGCCGACCCGCTCGCCCCACTGGTGCACGAACTTCGCCGGCGGGTAGGGCGGCTGCTCGGTATAGATGGGCCACTCGAAGTTGTAGAGGTTGAACACCGGGTGGACGTTGATCAGATCCATGTGCGCGTCGTAGAACGAGTCGAGCGTCCCGACGTCGCGCCAGTAGCCGCGGTCGCGGTCGGTGCTCCCGGGCACCTCGTTGTCCTTGAAGTCGTAGACGTTGGCCTCGCCCCGCTCGACCAGCATGGGGATGATGCTCCCGCCCATGTCGTGCTTGCTGGTCTTGTCCTCCGCGTCGCGCTCCACCGCCTCGCAGAGCGCCCTGGTGGTGAAGACGTAGTTGCCCATCGAGGCGTAGATCTGGTCGGGGGCGTCGGGCAGCCCGACGGCGTCGGTGGGCTTCTCGCGGAACGCCCGGATCCGCCGTCCGTCCTCGGCCACCTCGATCACGCCGAACTGGTCGGCCGTCGACAGGGGCTGGCGGATGCCGGCGACCGTGACACCGGCGCCGGAGGCGATGTGGTCCTCCACCATCTGCCGGGGGTCCATCCGGTAGATGTGGTCGGCGCCGAAGACGATCACGTAGTCGGGTTGCTCGTCGTTGATCAGGTTGAAGCTCTGGTAGATGGCGTCCGCCGAGCCCGCGAACCACCACGGCCCCCGGCGCTGCTGCGCCGGCACGGGGGTGACGTAGTTGCCGAGCAGGGTCGACATCCGCCAGGTCTTGGTGATGTGCCGGTCCAGGGAGTGCGACTTGTACTGGGTGAGCACGACGATCTTGAGATAGCCGGCGTTGGCGAGGTTGGAGAGGACGAAATCGACCATGCGGTACATCCCGCCGAACGGGACGGCCGGCTTGGCCCGGTCCGCGGTCAGCGGCATCAGGCGCTTGCCTTCTCCGCCGGCCAGGACGATCGCGAGCACCTTGGCAGCCATGGTCAGACGCTAACCACCCACGTGCAACTTCACCACTCGTACGGTCGGACTTCTGCACTAGGGTGCGGGCATGACCGACTCCTCCCCCGCCACCGGACAGCTGCGCGTCGATCTGCTCACCCGTGAGTACCCGCCGGAGGTCTACGGCGGGGCCGGCGTGCACGTCGAGTACCTGGCCCGGGAGTTGCGCCGCCTCGCCGACGTGCGGGTGCACTGCTTCGGCGTGCCGCGCGACGAGCCGGGCGTCACCGCGTACGCCGAGCCGCCCGGGCTGACCGGGGCGAACGCCGCGCTGCGGACGATGGGCGTCGACCTGGAGATGGCCGCGGGCTGCGCCGGCACGGACGTCGTGCACAGCCACACCTGGTACGCGAACCTGGCCGGGCACACGGCGAAGCTGCTCCACGGGGTGCCGCACGTGGTCACCGCGCACAGCCTGGAGCCGCTGCGGCCCTGGAAGGCCGAGCAGCTCGGCGGCGGCTACTCGCTCTCCTCGTGGTGCGAGCGCACGGCGGTGGGGGCCGCCGACGCGGTGATCGCGGTCAGCGAGGGGATGCGGCGGGACGTGCTCGCCGCCTACCCGCAGGTCGACCCGGAGCGGGTGCGGGTGGTCTACAACGGCATCGACACGCGGCAGTACGCGCCCGACCAGGGCACCGACGTGCTCGACCGGCTCGGCGTCGACCCGGCGCTGCCCAGCGTGGTCTACGTCGGCCGGATCACCCGGCAGAAGGGGCTGCCCTACCTGCTGCGCGCGGCGCGCGACCTGCCGGCCGACACCCAGCTGGTGCTGCTGGCCGGCGCGCCGGACACCGCGGAGATCGCCGCCGAGGTGGAGGGGCTGGTCGCCGAGCTGCGGGCGAACCGCTCCGGGGTGGTCTGGGTGGCCGAGATGCTGCCCAAGCACGAGGTGATCCAGGTGCTCACGCACGCCACCGTCTTCGTCTGCCCGTCGGTCTACGAGCCGATGGGCATCGTCAACCTGGAGGCGATGGCCTGCGAGACGGCGGTCGTGGCCACCGCGACGGGGGGCATCCCCGAGGTGGTCGCCGACGGCGAGACGGGGCTGCTGGTCCCCATCGAGCAGGCCACCGACGGCTCCGGCCGGCCGCTGGACGCGGGCCGCTTCGTCGCCGACCTGGCGGCCCGGCTGAACGAGCTGCTGGCCGACCCGGAGCGCATCGCGGAGTTCGGCCGGGCGGGGCGGCGCCGCGCCGTGGAGCACTTCTCGTGGGACACGATCGCGGCCCGGACGATGGAGGTCTACCGGTCGGTGGGCGCCGCCGGCTGACCGAGCGCGAAGCGATCTCGCGCAGTAGGTTGAACCGGTGACTGGACGGTTCCCGATCGAAGACGTCTCCCCCGTCGTCTCGTGCGGTCGCTACCCGGCCAAGGCGGTGGTGGGCGAGCTGGTGCCGGTGTCGGCGCGCGCCTACCGGGAGGGGCACGACGCGCTCGGCTGCAACGTGGTCTGGGTCGGTCCGGACGGCGCGGCCCGCCCGTTCACCCGGATGCGGCCCGGCGAGCCGGGCCAGGACCGCTGGCACGCCACGATCCGCCCGGACTCGGTCGGCGAGTGGCGGTTCGCCGTCGAGGCGTTCCACGACCCCTACCTGACCTGGCAGAACGCGGTCAGCAAGAAGCTCGCGGCCGGGCAGGGGCCGGCGGAGCTGGCCAACGACCTGGCCGAGGGCGCGCGGGTGCTGGACGCCGCCGCGCCGCTGGTGCCGCCCGCGCAGCGGGAGCGGGTGACGCGGGCCGCCGCCGCGCTGCGGGACACCGACCGGGAGCTGTCGCGGCGGGTCGCGCCGGCGCTGGAGCTGGCCGACCTGCTCTGGGCCCACCCGGTGCGGGAGCTGGTCACGGCCGGCGCGGAGCACACGCTCTGGGTGGACCGCGAGCGGGCCCTCTTCTCCGCCTGGTACGAGTTCTTCCCCCGCTCGGAGGGCGCGGTCCCGGCCACCGTCGACGCGCCGGCCCGCTCCGGCACGTTCGCCACCGCGGCCGACCGGCTGCCGGGCGTCGCCGCGATGGGCTTCGACGTGCTCTACCTGCCGCCGATCCACCCGATCGGCCGGGTCAACCGCAAGGGCCGCAACAACTCGCTGACGGCCGGGCCCGACGACGTCGGCTCGCCGTGGGCGATCGGCGCCGAGGAGGGTGGCCACGACGCCATCCACCCCGACCTGGGCACGGCGGAGGACTTCCGGGACTTCGTCGCGGCCGCCGCCGAGCAGGGCCTGGAGGTGGCGATGGACCTGGCGTTGCAGTGCGCGCCGGACCATCCGTGGGTCCGCGAGCACCCGGAGTGGTTCACCACCCGGGCGGACGGGTCGATCGCGTACGCGGAGAACCCGCCGAAGAAGTATCAGGACATCTACCCGCTGAACTTCGACAACGACCCGGAGGGGATCCGGGCAGAGATCCTGCGGGTGGTGCGGCACTGGGTCGGCGAGGGCATCCGGATCTTCCGGGTGGACAACCCGCACACGAAGCCGTTCGACTTCTGGCACTGGCTGATCTGGGAGGTGAAGAAGGTCGACCCGGACGTGCTCTTCCTCGCCGAGGCGTTCACCCGTCCCGCGATCATGCACGGCCTCGGCAAGATCGGCTTCACCCAGTCGTACACGTACTTCACCTGGCGCACGAGCGCGGCGGAGATGCGGTCCTACTGCGAGGAGCTGGTCGCGGCCGCCGACTACATGCGTCCGAACTTCTGGCCGAACACGCCGGACATCCTGCACGAGTCGCTCCAGCACGGCGGCCCACCGATGTTCAAGATCCGGGCGGTGCTGGCCGCGCTGCTCTCCCCGTCCTGGGGCATGTACGCGGGCTACGAACTCTTCGAGCACGTCGCCCGCCCCGGCGCGGAGGAGTACCTGGACAACGAGAAGTACGAGCTGCGCCCCCGGGACTGGGCCGGCGCGGAGGCGCAGGGCCGCTCCCTGGCCCCCTTCATCGCCACCCTCAACCGGGTGCGCAAGGGCAACCGGGCCCTGCGCGGGCTGCGCAACCTGCGCTTCCACGACATCGACAACCCCGCGCTGCTCTGCTGGTCCAAACGCGACGCCGACACCGGCGACACGGTCATCGTCGTGTGCTCGTTCGACCCGCACGAGGTGCAGTGGGGCAACACGACGCTGGACATGCCGGCGCTCGGCTTCGACTGGCACGAGCGGTTCACCGTGCACGACGAGCTGACCGGCACCAGCTACGACTGGGGGCAGCGCAACGCGGTGCGGCTCGACCCCTACCTGCAACCGGCGCACGTGCTGACCGTGCGCCGCCCGGTCCCGGCCGAGGAGCCGGCCGCCGTCCCGGCCGGCCCGGTGAAGCTGACCACCGAGGCCGTCCCCGACGACCTCTCGGGCGGCACCGCCCCGACCACCCCCGCCCAGAAGGACGACGACCGATGGACGAGCTGATCGCCGGCCACCTCCACGACCCGCACGCCGTGCTGGGCGCGCACCCCGCGCAGGGGCGGACCACCCTGCGTACGCTGCGGCGCGGCGCGGGTGACGTCGCGGCGCTGGTCGACGGCGAGCGCCACCCGATGAAGCGGGTCCACGACGCCGGCGTCTTCGAGGCGACCGTGCCGGGCACCGTGCTCGACTACCGCGTCGAGGTCGACGGCGTCGTGACCGACGACCCCTACCGGTACCCGCCCACCCTGGGCGAGCTGGACCTGCACCTGATCGGCGAGGGCCGGCACGAGCGGCTCTGGGAGGCGCTCGGCGCGCGGGTCTTCGACGAGGGTGTGGCGTTCGCGGTGTGGGCGCCGAACGCTCGCGGCGTGCGGGTGGTCGGCGAGTTCACCGGCTGGGCGCCGGACGACGGCTGGCCGATGCGCTCCCTCGGCTCGACGGGCGTGTGGGAGATCTTCGTGCCGGGGGTGTCGGCGGGGGCCCGCTACAAGTACCGGGTGCTCGGCGCCGACGGCCACTGGCGGGACAAGGCCGATCCGCTCGCGGCGTACGCCGAGGTGCCGCCGGCCACCGCCTCGGTGGTGCACCGGTCGACGTACGAGTGGTCCGACGCGGCGTGGCTGGAGCAGCGGCGCCGGCGGCGGCCGTACCAGGAGCCGATGAGCGTCTACGAGGTGCACCTCGGGTCGTGGCGGCCCGGCCTCGGCTACCGGGAGCTGGCCGAGGAGCTCACCGCGTACGTCACGGAGCTCGGGTTCACGCACGTCGAGTTCCTGCCGGTGATGGAGCACCCGTTCGGCGGTTCGTGGGGCTACCAGGTCACCGGCTACTACGCGCCGACGTCCCGCTTCGGCGACCCGGACGACTTCCGTCACCTGGTGGACCGGCTGCACCGCGCCGGCATCGGGGTGATCCTCGACTGGGTGCCCGCGCACTTCCCGCGCGACGAGTGGGCGCTCGCGCGCTTCGACGGCACCCCGCTCTACGAGCACCCCGACCCGCGTCGGGGCGAGCACCCCGACTGGGGCACGTACGTCTTCGACTTCGGCCGCCGCGAGGTGCGCAACTTCCTCGTGGCGAACGCGCTCTACTGGCTGGAGGAGTTCCACGTCGACGGGCTGCGGGTGGACGCGGTCGCCTCGATGCTCTACCTGGACTACTCCCGGCAGGAGGGCCAGTGGGCGCCGAACCAGTACGGCGGCCGGGAGAACCTGGAGGCGATCGCCTTCCTCCAGGAGGTCAACGCGACCGTCTACAAGCACCACCCGGGGGTGCTGATGGTCGCCGAGGAGTCGACCGCGTGGCCGGGCGTGACCCGGCCGACCTCCGGCGGGGGGCTCGGCTTCGGATTCAAGTGGAACATGGGCTGGATGCACGACACCCTGCTCTACACCTCGAAGGACCCGATCTACCGTCAGCACCATCACCACCAGCTCACGTTCTCCCTGGCGTACGCCTGGAGCGAGAACTACGTGCTGCCGATCAGCCACGACGAGGTGGTGCACGGCAAGGGCTCGCTGGTCGGCAAGATGCCCGGCGACACCTGGCAGAAGCTCGCGAACGTGCGGGCGCTGCTGGCGTACATGTGGGCGCACCCGGGCAAGCAGCTGCTCTTCATGGGCTGCGAGCTGGCCGACGACCGGGAGTGGAGCGAGGAGCGCGGGCTCGACTGGTACCTGACGCACGATCCGGCGCGCGCCGGTGTCCAGCGGCTGGTCGGTGACCTGAACCGCGTCTACCGGGACACCCCGGCGCTCTGGGCGCAGGACACCGACCCGGCCGGCTTCCGCTGGATCGCCGGGGACGACGTCGCCAACAACACGGTCTCGTTCGTCCGGATCGCGCCGGACGGGTCGACCCTGGTGTGCGTCGCGAACTTCTCGGCGCTGCCGCTGCACGACTACCGGGTCGGGCTACCGGCGGGCGGGACGTGGCGGGAGGTGCTCAACACCGACGCCCACCACTACGGCGGCTCCGGGGTCGGCAACCTCGGCGAGGTGCACGCCGAGGACGTCCCGTGGCACGGCCTGGTCGCCTCGGCGTCGCTGCGGGTGCCGCCGCTCGGCGTCCTCTGGCTCCGGCCGGCGGGCGCCGCCGGCGACTGACCCCCACGGGCCCGGCCGCCCGGCGCCGCCGGCGACTGGTCCCGCACGCTGGCCGTCCGGGGCCCGGCCGAACCGATCCGGCGGTCCGGGCCACCCGCGCCCTCGGTGACGGATCCCGCGGGTCGGGCGTGCCCGCGCGCGGAGGTCAGCTCAGACCAGGTCGGCCTCGTGCAGCAGCTTCCACAGGCCCGCGCCGTCCGGGGCGGAGAACCACTTCTGCCCCACCGGCCCCTCCAGCGGGCGCCCGTGCGGGGCCGGCAGGCCGCCGGCCAGCACCGCCTGGGCGGGCGAGAGCTGGCGGATCGCCACCCCGGCGACGTTCTCCGGGTGGGCCGCCGCGAACTCCCGGTAGATCTCCTGGTCGTGCTGGCCGTCGTCGCCGACCAGCAGCCAGCGCACGTGGGGGAACTCCCGGGCCAGCCGGGCCAGGGTGACCCGCTTGTGTTCCTGGCCGCTGCGGAACCACCGGTCCGCCGTCGGGCCCCAGTCGGTGAGCAGCAGCGGACCGGCCGGGTACAGGTGCCGGGACAGGAACCGCGTGAGCGTGGGCGCCACGTTCCACGCCCCGGTCGAGAGGTAGAAGACGGGCGCGCCGGGATGCGCCGTGACCAGCCGCTCGTAGAGCACCGCCATCCCGGGCACGGCGGCCCGGGCGTGCTCGTCGAGGACGAACGTGTTCCAGGCGGCCAGCAGCGGCCGGGGCAACGCTGTCACCATCACCGTGTCGTCGATGTCGGAGAGGATGCCGAAGCGGACGGCCGGGTCGAGAATCCGCACCGGCGCCTCGACCGGCTCGGTGTCCGGCATGCTGAGCCGGACCGACCCCCAGCCCGGCGGCAGCTCCGCCTCGACCAGTGTGTCGATGAAGCCGCTGCGGTCGGTGCGGGCCTCGTGCCGCACCCCGCCGGCCTCGATGCTGACCGTGACGTGCTTGGCCGGCAGGGTGGTGAAGCTCCGCCAGCCGCGGACCTTCTCCAGCCGGGCCCGCTGGCGGGTGTCCGGGCGGCCCAGGAGCACCCGGCACAGCACCCGCACCCAGCTCGGCGCACCGTAGCCGGTGTAGGCGACGATGTTGATCCGCCAGCCGGTGCGCCGCAGGCGACGCTCCACGAACTGGTGCACGGCGTCCTCGATCCGCGCGGCCCGGTGCAGGCGCGGGACGGCCAACTGGCCGGCGGGAGTCGGTGGCACGGTGACACCCTGCCACACGGGCGCGGTCGCGGCCACGCGAGGCGATCTTCGTCGAGCCGGTCTGCCGCGATCCACCCCGCCCGCACCGCGCGGCGTGAAACACTCCGGTCGGGACGACGACGGGGGCGTGGTCGTGTCGCAACCAGTGCAGCACCGTGGGCGGTGGCGTCCGCGGCTCGACCGGCCGGCGCTGGTCGCGCTGCTGCTCGGGCTGGCCGGCGTCGGGTACCGGCTCGTCCTGACGCTGCTCACGGTGCCCGTGTCGAACAGTGACGAGGCCACCTTCGGCCTGGCCGCCCTGCACATCGCGCAGGGCCGGGAGCACCCGGTGTTCCTCTACGGCCAGCGCTACATGGGGATGCTGGAGTCGTACCTCGCCGCGCCGCTGATCGCGCTGGCCGGGCCGAGCTGGTCGGTGCTGCGGCTGCCCATGCTCGTCCTCTACGCGGTCTTTCTCTACCTGATCCACCGCCTCACCCGGCGGATCTGCTCGCCGTGGTTCGCCACGTTCGTGGTGGGCCTTCTGGCGCTCGGCCCGGAGCGCGTGGTCCGTGACCAGCTGACCGTGGTCGGCGGCCGGCCGGAGGTCAAGCCGGCGGTGCTGCTCATGCTGCTGATCGGGGTGGGGCTCGCCGCCGGCACCATCCGCCGCCGCCGGCTGGCCATCGGGCTGTTCGGGCTGCTCGCCGGCCTGGCGCTCTGGTCGGACTGGCTGATCGTGCCGTACCTGGTCGTGGCCGCGCTGCTGCTGCTCTACGCGGCCCGCCGGGAGCTGCTCGGCTGGGCGGGTGGGCTGCTGGTGGCGGGCTTCGCGCTCGGGGTCGCCCCGATGATCCGGGACAACCTCGTGGCGCCCGCCGGTGAGGACTCCCTGTCGGTGTTCCGGGAGATCAGCACGCGCGCGGGGCCGTCGCCGCCGTGGCACGATCGCCTCCAGGGCGGGGTGCTGGAGGGGATTCCCCTGGCCAGTGGGCTGTGCCCGATCGGTGGGTGCGCCCGCTGGCAGGAGTGGTTCGGGCCGGTCTACCCGGCGCTGCTCGTCGTCGCCGCGGCCCTCGCGCTCGTCTTCTACCGCCGCGCCGCGGCGGCACCGCGCCAGGTCCGGGTCGGCCCCGTCGCCCATCTCGCGCTGCTCCTCGGCGCGGCGCTGACCCTGCTGTCGTACGTGCGCAGCCCGCTGTCCGCCATCGACCCGCTGGGCAACGCGCGGTACCTGTCGGTGCTCCAGATCTCCCTGCCGGCGGTGCTGTGGCCACTCTGGCTGGCCGCGGTGGCCTGCTGGCGGGGGACCGTGGGGGTGCTCGGCCGGCTGACCGGCGCGGTGGCCACCGTCCTGCTGGCGGGCCTGGCCGCGACCAGCGCGGTGGTGACCGTGCAGTTCGCCACCACCGGCCTGGAGGCGTCCCGCGTCGAGGAGCGCGAGGCCCGGGACCTGGCCGCCGCGCTGCGCGCCGACGGGCCGCACGAGGTGTACGGGGACTACTGGATCTGCAACCGGCTGGTCTTCAACACCGCCGAGGAGGTGGTCTGCGGGGTGCTCGACGCCAACCTCACACCGGGGCAGAACCGGTACCTGCCCTACTGGCGGCAGGTGGGCCGGGCGGACCGCCCCGGCTACGTGGTCGAGGCCGGTTCGGCGGCGGAGCACCGGCTGCTGCGGCTGCTCGGGGATCGCGCCGGCACCACCCCGGTACGCGACGTGGGCGGTTACCGCGTCTACCACCCGGAGACCCCGGTGCGGCCCTGGCGGTAGATTCCACCGGGTGCTCATCCTGCTGCCGCCCTCAGAGGGGAAGGCCGACGCCGGCACCGGCCGGCGGCTGGACCTGGCCCGACTCTCCCTGCCGGGGCTGACCCCGGCCCGCGAGGAGGTGCTCTCCGCCCTGGTCGCGCTCTGCGCCGGGCCGGACGAGGCCGCGGCCCGGGCCGTGCTCGGGCTCAGCGAGGGCCAGCGCGACGAGGTGCGGCGCAACGCGCGGCTGCGGGTGGCGGCCAGCGCGCCCGCCGCACGGATCTACACCGGCGTCCTCTACGAGGCCCTGGATCTCGCGTCGCTGCCCCCGGCCGCGACGCGGGCCGCCCACCGCTGTGTGCTGGTCAGCTCCGGGCTCTGGGGCGTGGTACGCCTCACCGACCGCATCCCGCCCTACCGCTGCCCCATCGGGGCGAGGCTGCCCGGCCCGGGCGCGCTCGGGGCGTACTGGCGGGGACGGCTGGCGCCGGAGCTGACCGGCGCGGCGGGCGACGGGCCCGTGCTCGACCTGCGCTCCGGCGCGTACGCCGCCACCTGGACGCCGCGGGGTGAGCTGGCGGCCCGAACGCTGACCGTGCGGGTGCTGCACGAGCGCGAGGTCGACGGGGTTCCGGTCCGCTCGGTGGTCAGCCACTTCAACAAGGCGACCAAGGGCCGGCTGGTCCGCGATCTGCTGCTCTCCGGGGCCCGACCGCGCACCGTCGACGAACTGATCGCGGCGGTGCGGGACCTGAAGCACACGGTGGTGGAGCAGCCGGCGCCGGCCGGACGACCACGCCAGGTGGATCTCGTGGTCACCCAGCTGTAGGGGCGTGCGCAAGATTTCCTCAAGGCTGGGCCGGATCGGTTCCGCGTCGGGGGTGCACGGGCCACGGTAGGAGAACCCCGACTCCGACAAGGGAGTGCCTTCGTTGGCCCGCGAACCCGCCCTGCTCGACCGGCCACGTCGCCCATCGACGCCGCCTCCGCTCGACTGGCTCACCCTGGCCGACGCGTTCGAGGCCGCCTGTCTGCTGCGCTGCATGCCACCACCGGCCGGCCCGCGCCCGCAGCGCGGGGCGGGCGCGCACCCGTCGCCGGTGGTCGAGTTCAACCGGGAGGACGCCGCCCAGCGGATGCGGCAGCTGCTGGAGCGGCTGGACGTCCCGGTCGAGCACGAGACGGCCGTCGGCGGGCTGCGCCGCCGCTACGAGCTGCACCGGCTCCGGGTGCCCGCCGCGCACCGGTCGCGTTACACGCATCTCGTGGAGGCCGGATGGTGGCAGGGGCGCCGGGAGCTGCTCTCCGCGCCGGTACCGGGCGCGTCCACTCCCCGCCGGGTCTGGGTGCCCCGGCTCGCGGCGGCGGCCTGGCGCTCGGCGCTGCTCGCCGGTGGCCGGCACGTCCGCCGGCACATCCTGGGCGTACGGCTCACCGATCGGGAGCTGGCCGCCGTGCTGATCCGCAGCGCCGCCCTGCTCGGGGTGCCGGCGGAGCTCCGGCCGGGCACGGGCTGTTTCCTGGTCAGCGTGGCCGACGGGCCGGACCGGCACCGGATTCTGCGGCACACCACGCTGAGCCCCGCGCCCGCCGCCGAATCCGCCTGACCGGGCCGGCCGTCCGGGTCAGCGGGACGTGAGGGCCGCCTCCGCGTACGCCCAGAGGCGGTCGGCCGCGGCCTGGTCCACGGCGTGCGCGGCCACGCCGCCGGTCGCCTCGGGGCCGCCGGCCACCATTCCGGCCTCCTGGTTGTCGTCGAAGTACCGGCCGGTGACTCCGTCGAGCAGCGGCGAGGCCGCCAGCAGCACGGACGTGGCGGCGCCCTGGGCGGGCGTCTTGTAGTACGGCAGGTCGATCCGGTTGCCCGCCTCGTCCAGCACCCCGAACGCCCGCAGGGTCTCGTCGTCCATGTGGCGCTGGAGGTTGGTGTTGATGTAGCCCGGGTTCAGGGCGTTGGCGGTGATGCCGTCGGCGGCCCATCGGCGGGCGATACCCACGGCGAGCAGGACGTCCGCGGTCTTCGACCGGCCGTACGCCGACCACGGGTCGTACGGCTGCCGCGCGAACTGCGGGTCGTCGAAGTCGAACGCCTCGCGCAGGTGCGCCCCGGAGCTGACGATCACCACCCGCGCCGAGCCGGCGGCGCGCAGGGTGTCGTGCAGACCGCGCACGAGCGCGAAGTGGCCGAGATAGTTGGTGCCGAGCTGAAGTTCCCAGCCCTGCGGGGTGAGCCGGCGGGTCGGGATCGCCATCACCCCGGCGTTGGCGACCAGCGCGTGCAGCGGCCCCTCCCAGGCCGCGACGAAGGCGTCGACCGAGGCCAGGTCGGCCAGGTCGAGGGCGGCCGCCCGTACGGCGCCGGGTCCCGGCCCGGCGAACTCGGCCACCAGGTCGGCGGCGGCCGCCGGATCGCGGGTGGCGACGGTGACCTGCGCGCCGGCGCCGGCCAGGGCGCGGACGGTCTCGGTGCCGATGCCGGAGGCGCCGCCGGTGACGATCATCCGGCGGCCGGTGAGGTCCACGCCGTCGAGGATCTCGGCGGCGGTGGTGCGGGCGGTGAACGGGGTCGTGAGTCGAGTCTCAGCGGTCATGACATCCACGCTACGAACGATCATCCGGACTGTCTGTAGTCTGAGGTCCGCCGGTCTTTAGTGAGAGTCCAGAGGGAGCGAGTCGTGGATCCGTTGGAGGACGTGCTCGCGCTGCTCGGCGCGACCAGCCACCTCTCCGCCGCGCTGGCGGGCGGAGGTCGCTGGGCCGTCCGCTTCGATCCGCCGGCCGGCGTCAAGTTCAACGCCGTCCGGCGGGGCGGCTGCCTGTTGCGGGTCGACGGTGTGCCCGACCCGGTGGACCTGGCCGAGGGCGACTGCTTCCTGCTCACCCGGCCCTCGGCGTTCACGCTCGCCAGCGACCTGGACGCGCCGACCGAACCCGCCGGGCCGCTCTTCGCCGAGGCCGTCGACGGCGTGGCCCGCGCCGGAACCGGCGACGACGTGCTCCTCATCGGCGGGTCGTTCTCCTTCACCGGGCGAGCCCGCGCCCTGCTCCTCGACGCGCTGCCACCGGTCGTCCACGTGCCCGCCGCGACACCGGAGGCGGCGACCGTGCGCTGGGCGATCGGGGAGATCGACACCGAGCTGCGGACGGCGCCACTGGCCGGCACGCTGGTCGCCGAGCACCTCGCCCAGGTCATGCTGATCCGCATCCTGCGCCTGCACCTCACCCGCACCGGCTCCTGCGGCTGGCTGGCCGGCCTGGCCGATCCGGTGCTCGCCCCCGCGCTGCGGGCCATGCACGCCCGGCCCGCGCAGCCCTGGACCGTGGCCGAGCTCGCCCGCGTCGCCGCGGTGTCTCGCTCCACGCTCGCCGCCCGGTTCAAGGAGATCGTCGGCCGCGGCCCGCTGGAGTACCTCACCGGCTGGCGGATCGAACTCGCCGCCGACCGGATCCGCCGCGGCGACGACACCCTCTCCACCATCGCCCGCGCGGTCGGGTACGGCTCGGAGAGCGCCCTGAGCGTCGCCTTCAAACGCACCACCGGGCTCTCGCCGCGGGCCTACCGCAGCCGCTTCGCCCCGACCGGCTGAATCCCGCCCGACCGGCCACGGTGGTCACACGGCGGTGAGCGCCGGGCAACATCCAGCCGAAAGTCCAGCGACGCCTGCGAGCGGCGGGGGTTGCGCGGCCCCGATCCTGGGCGCAGAGTGCAGCCCGTGAGTCCTACCTGGCCGGGGCGTGCCGCGCCGTCCGTGACGCTGCTGACGGTGCTGCTGGCCGTGGCCGCCGGCCTCACCGGGTGCCGGGACCGGCCGGACGAGCCGGTGACGATCCGGATCGCCACCGGCAGCCCGACGGCGGTCTACCACGCCTTCGGCGAGTCGCTGGCCGCGATCCTCAACCGGGAGCTGCCCGGGGTGCGCGCCAGCGTGGTGGTCACGGCCGCCTCCGCGGAGAACGTGCGGCTCGTCGCCGCCGGCCAGGCCGAGCTCGGCTTCACGCAGGCCGACGTGCTGCCCACCGGCCCGGGCGCGGACCCACGGGTGGCCGCGATCGCCCGGGTCTA
The DNA here is from genome assembly GCF_056150165.1 of Micromonospora xinjiangensis. Lineage (NCBI taxonomy): Bacteria > Bacillati > Actinomycetota > Actinomycetes > Micromonosporales > Micromonosporaceae > Micromonospora > Micromonospora xinjiangensis. The sequence goes on from NZ_JAXCFO010000012.1 coordinate 110,429, forward strand.
CGACGACCAGCTGCACCTCGTCGCGTCCGCCGGCGGGCCGGTGCGTACGGTCGCCGACCTGAGCGGCCGGCGGGTCTCGGTGGGCGCGGCCGGTTCCGGCACGGAAATCACGGCCAACCGGCTGCTCGACGTGGCCGGGCTGGGCGGTGACGGGGTCCGCCGCACCCGCCTCAATCTGGACGAGTCGGTGGCCGCCCTGCGCTCCGGCCGGATCGACGCGTTCTTCTTCTCCGGCGGCCTGCCGGTGCGGGCCATCGCCGACCTGGCGCAAGGCAGCCCGACCCGGATCGTGGACCTCGGTGAGTGGACCGAGCCGCTGCGGGGGCGCTACGGGGAGGTGTACGTCTCCCGGGACATCCCCCGGTCGGTGTACGGGGTGGAGCCCGTCACCACCGTCGCCAACCCGAACTTCCTGATCGTCCGCCCGGACCTGCCGGAGCGGCTGGTCCGGGACGTGACGCGACTGCTCATGGAGCGCCGCTCGGAGCTGGCGGCGGCGCACCCGGCGGCCGGCCGGATGAGCCCCCGCTCGGCGATCGCCACCTCCCCGCTGCCGCTGCACCCGGGTGCCTCGGTCTGGTACCGCGCCGCGAAGCCCTGACCGGGGCGCCGGGCACTCAGCCGGCAACGGCCGGCGACCGCGGCGGCGCGAGGTCCGCTCCGGTGGGGTCGGGCTCCGGCTCGCTGTCCGGACCGGGGAACCAGAGGCCGGCGACCAGCCCGCGGGGCGTGCCCGTCCGCATCGTGAGCCGGCCGTCCGAGGCGTCGACCAGCACGGCCGCGATGGTCAGGCCGAGCCCGGCACCCTCCATGTTCTGCACGTCCGGCGCCCGCCAGAAGCGCTCCGTCGCCTGACCGAGCTGACTCTCGGTCATCCCCGGACCGTTGTCGCGGACCTCCAGCGCCACGCCGCCGTCGCGGGCGGCCACGGTCACCGACACCTCTCCGCCGGCCCCGCTGAACTTGACCGCGTTGTCGATGAGCGCGTCGAGGGCCTGGTCGACGGCGGTCGGCACGGTCCGGGCGTAGGCCGGCGCGTCGGTCGTGACCAGGCCGAGCGTGACCGAGCGGTGCCGGGCCAGCGGCCGCCACGCGGCCACCCGGGACGCGGCCACCTCGGCCGCGTCGACGGTCACCCGCTCGTTCTCCTGACGCTCGGCGCGGGCGAGGGTGAGCAGCGCGTCGAGCACCAGCGCGAGCCGGTCGGTCTCCTCCAGGGCGAGTCGGTGCTCGGCCCGCCCCTGCGGGTCGGTGAGGCTCGGGCCGAGCTCCTCGACCCGCAGGCGTAGCGCCGTCAGGGGGTTGCGGAGCTGGTGGCTGGCGTGCGCCACGAAGGCGCGTTGGCGGTCCATCACATCGGACACCGCGTCGGCCATCGTGTTGAAGCTGGCCATGAGCCGGCGCAGCTCGGGTGGGCCGAGGTGGTGCTGCACCCGGGCGTCGCGGTCACCCTCGGTGATCTCGTGGGTGACCGCGTCCAGCTCGGTGACCGGGCGCAGCACCCACCCGGCCAGCCCGAACGCGGTCAGCACGCAGGCCAGCACGGCGAGCAGACCGATACCGGCGAGCAGCAGCCACCAGGCCGTGACCGTGCGGCGCACGGCGGTGGCGGGGCTGACGGTGACGACCGCGCCCAGCACCTCGCCGCCGTCGTTGATCGGCACCCCGACCACCACCGGCCCGTCCACCCACGGCCACACCGAGGCGGGGCCGGTGACCTGCTGGCCGGCGAGGGCGGCGTCCAACGCCTCCGGCGTGCCCGCGGCGGCCTGCCAGCTCGCCGAGGCGACCACCGTGTTCCGGTCCCGGTCGACCACGGCCGCCCCGATGCCGTAGAGCTCGTCGTAGCTGCGCAGCTCGCTCTCGAGTGGGCCGACGCTGCCGCCGCGCAGCGCCGGGCCGGCGAGCGAGGCGAACCGGGTGGCGTCGGCGAGCCGGTCGGCCCGGACGCGGTCGGTCTCCCGGGTGGTGAGGGTGATCGCGAGCGGGGTCTCCAGCGCGATGAGGACCAGCACCATGAGCAGCAGGTAGCTGATCACCAGCCGACGACGCACCGACCCACCTCACTCGCTCCGCAGCCGGTAGCCGATGCCCCGCACGGTCTCCACCAGCCCGGGGTTGCCGAGCTTGCCGCGCAGCGACCCGATGTGCACCTCGACGGTGTGCCGGTCGGTCCAGGTGGTGCCCCACGCGTCGAGCAGGATGCGGTCGCGCGGCACCGCCACCCCGGGCTGCCGGGCCAGGGAGAGCAGGACGTCGAACTCCTTGCGGGTGAGGGTCACCTCCCGGCCGGCGACGCTCACCGTCCGCGCGGCGACGTCGATGCGGACCGCCCCGGCCTCGATCAGGTTCCGCTCCGGCACGGCCTGCGCGGTACGACGCAGCACCGCCTCGATGCGGGCCTGCAACTCGACCATCGAGAACGGCTTCACCACGTAGTCGTCGGCGCCGAGTCGAAGGCCGAGCACCCGGTCCCGCTCCTCACCCCGGGCGGTGACCGCGATGATGCCCAGCTGACTGCTGCGCCGACGCAGCTCCCGGCACAGGTCGGTGCCGTCCCCGTCCGGCAGGGTCAGGTCGAGCAGCACCAGGTCGCAGGGCGCGGCCGAGAGCGCGGCCTCCGCGGTGGCGGCGTGCTCCACCTGGTAGCCGCGCCGGGTCAGCGCGGACGACAGCGCGGCGGCCACCCGACGATCGTCCTCGACCAGGAGGATCCGCACCCCTGCCTCCGTCCCTCGATCCACTGTCCCCGCATCGTGGCAGACGGGCGCGCCGACCGGGAGTCCCCGGTCGTCCCGGGAAGTCGGAGCGGATCGGGCAGGTCGCGTCGGGGCCGCACGGTCCGGCCGCCGCCGAGGGCGCGGGCGGACGCCGCGGGGGACGCTGTCGCCCCACCGCGCGCGGCGTGCCGGGGTCAGAGGCCGAAGACGTCGTCCGACACGGCGTCGTGGACCCCGTCGACGAAGCCACGGAACCCGGGGTCCTCGTGGCTGGCCGGCACGCTCGTCACGTTCTCGCCGGTCGCCTGGGTGACGGCGTCGACCAGGGGGGCGTAGTCGATCTCGGCGTCGGTGAACGTGTCGTCGTCCGCCTGCCCGAGGTTGATCACGTACTGGACGTCCTCGGCCGCGGTGTCCGGGTCAGCGGCCCACTCGCCGCCGGCCCGGTAGCACTCGTCGTAGACGGCTCGCTGGCCGTCGGTCCAGTCGTCGTCGTAGCTCTGCATCGCCATCCCTCCGCGAGCCCTCCCCCGAGCATGCCGGCTGCGAACGCGCGAGCGCGGGTGTACGCGCGAACCGGCCCGCCGGAAAGGCCCCCGACGGCGCACCGGCCACCATGCGGGGCGCGGCCCGCGGCCGCCCCGGTGTCGCGGCCACGCCCCGCGGCGGTCGATATGCTGCGTCGTGCCCGCGCGCCGGATCCGATGCCCGGGGCGTCCGGGTGGTCCCGGCCGGGACGGGCACGCGGCGGTCAGCCGCCGTGGTCACCCCGGCACCGACGGCGCGGCGGCGCGCCCTGTGACGATGTGAGTTGAGATGACTGACAGCAACGACCGGTCCGCTTCCGTCTTCGTGCACCCGACGGCCGACGTGGAGGACGGCGCCAGGGTGGGCGACGGCACCAAGGTCTGGCACCTGGCCCACATCCGGTCGAGCGCGCGGGTCGGCGCCGGCTGCGTCATCGGCCGCAACGTGTACGTCGACGCGAACGTCACGGTCGGCGACCGCGTCAAGATCCAGAACAACGTCTCGGTCTACCAGGGTGTCACCATCGAGGACGAGGTCTTCGTGGGCCCCAGCGCCGTCTTCACCAACGACTTCCGACCCCGGGCGCAGAACCCGGACTGGACCATCACGCCGACGCTCGTCCGCCGGGGCGCCTCCATCGGCGCCAACGCGACGCTGGTCTGCGGTATCGAGGTCGGCGAGTACGCGATGATCGCCGCCGGGTCCGTGGTGACCCGCGACGTGGCGCCGTACCAGCTGGTGGCCGGCAACCCGGCCCGGCCGAAGGGCTGGGTCGACGAGAAGGGCGAGGTCATCTCGCGCGACGTGGCGAACCCGCCGCGGCGGGACTGACCGGAACGCGGGCGCCGGCACGGGCGTCCGGCACACGACGGCGGCCGGCGAGCGTGTCCCGCTCACCGGCCGCCGAGGTGTGGATCAGGCGCAGAGGCGGTCGACCTCGGCGCGGAAACGATCCATCGGGTTCGGTTCGTCCGGGCCGAGGAGGTACGCCTTCAGCTCCCGTCGCGCCTCGGTCATCGGGTCGTCCCCCGCCCGGGTGACGTCGAGGATCTTCCCCAGCTCGCCGCAGTCCGCGGAGAGCAGGTACGCCGCGCGGGCCGTCGGGAACGCGCGACGGAACTCGTCCTCCGGCAGGCCCGCCGGGTTGGCCACCACGTACGGCCGCTGGCTCTGCACGAAGTCGGAGACCACGCTGGACACGTCGCTGATCAGCAGGTCGGTGACGTTGAAGCAGTCGAACAGCGCCGGGATGCGGCCGGTGACGACCAGGTGGGCGGTGCCGTCGAGCGAGGTCGCGTCGACCTGGCCACCGGCCGCCGCGATCATGGCGACGATGCGGTCGTTGACCGCCCGGGCCTTCGCCCAGCGGCTGCCGGTGAGCGGGTGCGGCTTGTAGATCACCCGCACCTTCGCGTCGAGCAGGCTGGACACGATGCGCTCGCCCATGGCGACCAGCGAGGTGTGGTACGGATCGTCGTCCAGCCACCCCTCCCAGGTGGGGGCGTACAGCACGGTGAAGGGACGGTCGGTGCGGGCCGAGCCGAACGTGTGCACACCGGCCAGCTGCGGCCGGCCGACCTCGACGATGTCCTGGTCGCGCACGCCCACCCCGGCCCGCGCGTAGCGTTCCCGGCCGGCGGGGCCGGCCACCCAGACCTCGTCGTACACCTTGCTGTAGGGGTTGACGCTGGCCTGCTTGTCGCTGTCGCCGTGGCCGACGAACACGTGCTTGACGCCCGGTTCCCGCAGCATGTGGATGTTGGCGCCGACGTTCGCGGCGTAGAGGGCGACGCGGATCGAGCGGAGATCGAGGTTCATGAAGTCGACCCCGGCCGGCACACAGATCACCGGCAGCCGGGTGTCGGCCAGCGCGTGGAACGCCTCCTCGGTGCGGAGCAGCACCACGGCCCGGCGACCCGTCGCCTCCACCGGGGCGAGCCACATGTTCGCCTGGTAGACGTCCTTGCCGGGCCCGGCGAAGTAGAGCGCCACCTCGGGGCGCTCCCGGGCCATCCACGCGTACACGGCGGGCAGCACGCCGGGCGCGCCGCCGCGCCCCCGCAGCAGGGTGAGCGTCAGCACCGCCCCCGTGGCGAGGCCGGCGGCCAACGTGACCAGACCGGTCACGACGACCGGAGCGACCCCGTCGACCAGCGCGGCCGCCACGGCCGCCGGCGGCAGCAGGAAGTTGAGCAGCGGCATCCGCAGGCCGGCGACGCGCTGCGCCCAGGCGGGCGGCACCGGCACCCGGCGTACCGACCCGAGGTCGATGTTGCGGGTGAACGCCGGCGTGGCGGCCCGGCCGTCGACGACCCGGTGCAGGGCGGTGGTGCCGACGGCCACGGTCCAGAGCGCGGCGGGCACCAGCAGGACCCCGACCGTCGCGGCGACGCCGGGCCGTACGGTGCTCACGATCAGCAGGACGACCGAGAGGTCGCGGACGAGCCACCGCCAGACGGGCCCGAGCCCGGCCTTCTCCAGCAGCGCGCCTGTCTCGGCGAACCGGGTGGCGAGGGCGAACTCGCCGGCCAGCACGACCAGCGCGGCGACCGCGAACGGGACCACCCAGCCGAAGACGCCGGCCAGGACCATGACCCCGTAGCCGAGCAGGGTCACGCCGACCGAGGCCATGCCCTGTTGGCTCCGTACTCTGCTGAACAACGGCACACTCCTGTCCGTTCACCGGGAGATGAGGTTCGATACGGCCGCTGCGACCTTAAACGGGGCAAGTATCACAAGTATTGCCGGGGTGTCCGGCGGGTGAACGACCACGGGAGCGCGTCACCCCTGGTGCCCCGGGGGTCGCGCAACGCGACGGGCCCCGACCGCGCGACGGCCGGGGCCCGTGTCGGGTCGGTGGGTCAGCCGCCGATGACCACCCGGCGGACGCCGGCCCAACGGGCCGGGTCGGTCACCCGCCGACCGTCCACCAGGACGGTCACGCCGGGCAGGTCGGCCGGGGCGAGGGTGCGGTACTCGGCGTGGTCCGCCTGCACGATCGCGGCGCCGAGCGGCTCGCCGTCGTACGCGGGCAGGCCGTGGGCGACCAGCTCGTCGTTGGTGTACATCGGGTCGGACACGTACGGGCGGGCACCCCGCTGCCGCAGCGCCTCGACGGTCGGGAAGACGCCGGAGAAGGCCGTCTCCTTCACGCCGCCCCGGTAGGCGGCTCCCAGCACCAGCACGCCCACGTCGGTCAGGTCCCCGTAGGCGGCGGCGAGCAGGTCGACGGCGTAGTCCGGCATCGCCGCGTTGGCCTCGCGGGCGGCGCGGACGACGGTGGCGGCCGGGTCGTTCCAGAGGTACATCCGGGGGTAGATCGGGATGCAGTGGCCGCCGACCGCGATGCCGGGCTGGTGGATGTGGCTGTACGGCTGCGTGTTGCACGCCTCGATGACCTTGGTGACGTCCACGCCCACCGTGTCCGCGAAGCGCGCGAACTGGTTCGCGAGCCCGATGTTGACGTCCCGGTACGTGGTCTCGGCCAGCTTGGCGAGCTCCGACGCCTCGGCCGAGCCCAGGTCCCACACCCCGTTCGGGCGGTTGAGGTCGGCCCGCTCGTCGAAGTCGAGGACCGCCTCGTAGAAGCGCACCCCGTGCTCCGCCGACGCCTCGTCGATGCCGCCCACGAGCTTGGGGTAGCGGCGCAGGTCGGCGAAGACCCGGCCGGTGAGCACGCGCTCCGGGCTGAAGACCAGGTGGAAGTCCGTGCCGGCGGTGAGGCCCGAGCCCTCCTCCAGCATGGGCGCCCAGCGGTTGCGGGTGGTGCCGACCGGCAGGGTGGTCTCGTAGCTGACGAGGGTGCCCGGCTTGAGGCCACGGGCGATGGCCCGGGTGGCGTCGTCCATCCAGCCGAAGTCCGGCACGCCCTCGGCGTCCACGAACAGCGGCACGACCACGACGACCGCCTCGGACTCCGCGACCGCGGCGGCGGTGTCGGTGGTGGCGGACAGCAGCCCGGCGGCGACCGCCTCCTTCAGCTTGACGTCCAGGTCGGCCTCGCCGGGGAACGGCACGGCACCGTCGTTGACCAGCTGGACGACCCGCTCGGAGACGTCGGCACCGATCACCCGGTGCCCCTTCGAGGCGAACTGCACGGCGAGCGGCAGGCCGATCTTTCCGAGCGCGACGACGCAGATGTTCATGGAACTACTTTCCTCCAGAGGGCCAGATACGGCGCAGGCGGGCAAGGAACCGGCGGGGCGTCACCGGAGTGATCGCGACGATCACCTGGCCCTTGTGGTTGGTGGTGGGCGTGACGAGGTGGAGCCGGACCCCGTGCCGGGCCAGCAGGCGGGGTGCGGCGAGCGGGCGATCCGTGCGCAGCGGCGCGGAGCCGGTCCCGCCCAGGGCGGTCACCTCGGCCCGTACCATCCGACGCTCCCCGTTCGCCGCGACGCCCGGGAGCAACCGGTCCATCGCGAAGTCCGCCCTTACGACGGTACCGGCATCGCCCGGAGTGACCGATGTCACTCCGGTCAACTCTCCGAGGCTCACCCGGACCGCCTCGGTGGGGAGGTCGGCCAGCTCCGCCCAGCGGCTCCGCGCGGTGACGACCAGCGTACGGCCGCCGGTGGGGTCGTAGCCCCAGGCCAGTTCCGTGGCGGTCATCGCGGCCAGCATCGTCGCGGCCCGGTCGGTCACGTCGTACCACTCGTCCGGGTAGCCGAGGGACGGGTCGCGGAAGCCGACGTAGTGGCCGTACCACCGGTCGCCCTCCACGGTCACCTCCGGCGGCGTCGAGTGGGCCTGCTGCCCGATCAGCTCGCGCAGCCGGGCCAGGTCGGCGTCGCGGGCGACGACCAGCCGCAGCCGCAGGTCGGGGGCCATCCGCGCCAGCATCGCGTCGGTGAGGTACGCCTCGGCCAGTTTCCGGATCCGGCCGTGCACCTGCTGCTGGACGTCCCCGTCGAGACCGAGGAACTCGGCGCGCAGGAGCTTCGCCACCTCCCAGCTGAAGTGGCGCAGCAGGATGGCGTCCCGCCGGGTGCCCGGTTCGATGAGGCCGGCGACGAAACCGACGAGCTCCTCGGCGCAGCGCAACCGCTCCTCGAAGCGGCTCGCGTAGGTGATGTTCTGCGCGTTGTCCCGCTTGACCGCGTAGTAGTAGTCGTAGTCGGCGAGGACGGAGATCTTCCTCGCCCGGTAGCAGGCCTCGAGCGTGAACGGCTGGTCGCTGCCCATCGGCATGTCCGTGCGGAAGCGCAGCCCGTGCCGCTCGATCAGGTCCCGCCGGAACAGCTTCGTGTTCGACAGCGACCAGGGCATCGCGCTGTCGAACAGGTCCACCTGCTCGCGCGTCTGTGCGTAGATCGCCTGGTGCACGTAGCGCTTGTTGGTGCCGATCATCCGCCCGAGCACGACGTCGGAGTCCCACCGGTCGGCCGCGTCCACCAGGCGCTCCAGCGCCTCCGGCCCGAGGTGGTCGTCGGAGCCGATGAAGAACACGTACCGGCCGCGAGCGTGGTCGAGGGCGCGGTTGCTCGGCGCGGCCGGACCCCCGGAGTTGGGCTGGTGCAGCACCCGGACCGTGCCGGGGTAGCGCTCCGCGTACCGGTCCAGCTCGGCGCCGCTGCCGTCGGTGGAGCCGTCGTCGACGGCCACGACCTCCAGCCGGTCCAGCCCGATGGTCTGGCCCACCAGCGAGTCCAGGCAGGTGGTCAGGTACGGCATGGTGTTGTAGACCGCGACGACCACCGTCACGTCGGGCTGGCTCACGCCCTCACCTCCACCGAGGTCGGTGCCGCGGCGGAGGCCGGGTCGGCGGCGGGCACGGCGCGCGGCGGGGCGTCGGGCAGCAGCCGGGAGTAGACGGCGTCGAGCACCTCCGCCTGCGCCTCCCAGGTCCAGCCGGCCAGCAGCCCCGGCCGGTCGTACGCGGCGCGGTACCGCGCCGGGTCGGCGAGCACCGCGGTGACCGCCCGCACGAAGTCGGCCACGTCCTCGGCCGTGAACACCTCGCCCTGCCCGGTCTCGCGGACAGTCTCGGCCATCGTCCGGACGTCCGAGACGACCAGCGGCAGACGGGCGTGTGAATACTCGAAGAACTTCGTGATCAGCGCGATCTCGTGGTTCGGCCAGTGCTGGATCGGGATCACCCCGACCTGCGCCCCGGACAGGAACGGCACCACCTGGTGGTGCGGCACGTACGGCAGCACGTGCACCCGCCCGGCCACGCCCAGCTCCGTGGCCCGCTCGACCAGGCCGCGGACGTACGCGGAGTCCGGTTTGTTGACCACGAACGCGACGTGCGCCTCGGGCAGCCGGGGAAGCGCCTCGACCATCACACCGAGACCGCGCTTGGCCGCGGCCACCCCGCTGTAGACCAGCAGCGGCGTGTGCGGCCCGACGCCGCAGAGCGCCCGGATGTCCGGCACCGGCTCGGCGGGATCCGAGGGCAGCTCGGCCAGCGCCGGGGCATTGAGCACGACCGCCGGCCGCTCCGCGAGCCCGTGCTCCCGCTGGAGCAGGTCGGCCAGGCCGCCCGAGACCGTCATCGCGGCGTCGGCGTACGGCACGTACTCCCGCTCGTGGGCGACGTTGCCCGGCAGCCAGCGGGCGTTGTCCCGCCACGGCTGCACACCGGGGAGGTACTCGTGGGCGTCCCAGACCAGGGCGACGCGACGCCCCTGCGCGGCGGCACGGATCTTGGCGCGGGCTCCGACGCCGATCATGCGGAAGTCGTTGGCGTGGATCAGGTCCGGGGCCAACTCGTCGACGACCGGGCCGTAGGCCAGCTCGTAGTCCCACAGGCCCGGCTCAAGGCGGCGCCAGGCGCCGTCGCCGCGCAGCTTCTGCCAGAACAGCGTGTACGCCCGGTCCCAGGGGCCGTCGAGCTTGCGGCCGCGCCGGGCCTGGTTGAGCTGCCGGTTGCGCAAACCCACCCACTTGCGGGTCAGGCCGGCGACCTTCTCCTCGGCGCGCAGGGCGGCCCAGGAGAGGCCACCGGGCCGGCCGGCGCCGGACTCGCGTGCCGCGGCGGTGAGCAGCGCCCGCCGGACCTGGAGGTCGGCGCGCCAGGCCTTGACCGACTGGGTGCGGTGGGCCGCGACGCCGGTGGGCGGGTAGGCCAGCGGCCGGCGCAGCCAGGCCCGGCGGAACTCGTGCCGTCGCCGGGCCAGCGGCTCGGGCATCGGGATCAGGCGGACCTCGGCGTCGCCGAGCCGCCAGCTCTGCGGCTTGCCGCCCGCCGGCGCGCGCCCGAGGAGGACGACGTCCCAGCCGGCGTCCGCCGCCGAGCGTGCCGCCTTCTGCACCCGGGAGTCACCGACGACCCCGTTGTCCACCAGCATGACGACCCGTCCCCGGGTGGCCGCCGCTGCGGTCCTGCCGTCAGATGCCATTCCTGTCCGTTTCGTGTCAGCCAGCACCGCGCCCGCGGGACCCGGGCGAGTCTACGACAACCGGGGCACCACGCCCGCCCCGCGCGGCCTACGCGTTGCCCGCGGAACCGTACCGGTTGCTAACCTGCATTGTGGTCGACGACCGGTGACCGCTGTGCCTTCCGGAGGCCATCCCGGGCCGGTGGCAGCCTCCTCCGTGCGCGCCCCGACCGTCTTCCCCGCGACAGCGCCAGACAGGACATGAATGGACGTGGTGACGACCGGCGAGCGCCCTTCGCCGTCGACGGAACCGACCCCCGCCGAGGCACCGGCGTCGCGTGCCGGCCTCGCCCACCGGCTGCGCGCCGCCACCTGGTTGGCCCTGCCGGCGCTCGGCGCCTACGCGGCGACGCGGGTGGTCGGCGGGCTGGTGCTCTACTTCTGGGCCCACGCCGGCGACCACAACCCGGTGGGCTACCTCACCCGCGCCGACGGCACCTGGTACCTGCGGCTCGCGGAGCACGGCTACGACGGCTACGAGAAGTTGCAGAGCAACATGGCCTTCTTCCCGTTGTATCCCGGTCTGACCGCTCTCCTGGAACCGCTCAGCCCCTTCGACCTCCGCGGGACCGCACTGCTCATCGCCTGGGCCGCCGCGCTCGCCGCGGCGTGGGGGCTGTTCGCCGTCGGCAACCTGCTGCACGGCAGGGGCGTCGGGATCCTGCTCGCCGCGCTCTGGGGGGTGCTGCCGCACAGCATCGTCCAGACGATGTCGTACACCGAGGGTCTGTTCACCGCGCTGGCCGCCTGGACCCTGTACGCGCTGCTGCGGGAGCGCTGGCTCACCGCCGGCGTGCTCTGCCTCTTCGCCGGCCTGACCCGACCGACCGCGTCCGCGCTGATCGCCGTGGTGGGTCTGGCCGCGCTCGTCGCCGCCGTCCGCCGGCGCGACGGCTGGCGACCCTGGGTGGCCATGGTCCTCACGCCCGCCGGCTGGCTGGGATACCTCGCCTGGGTCGGCTACCGGACGGGCCGGCCGGACGGCTGGTTCCACATCCAGGACGCGGGCTGGGGCACGAGCTTCGACTTCGGCGTCGACACCGTGCGGCGGGCGCAGAAGGTGCTGGGCGAGGCCTCGGCGCTGGAGATGTACATGGTCACCGCGGTGGCGTTCGTGGCGGTGCTGCTCTTCGTGCTGAGCGTGCTCGACCGGCAACCCTGGCAACTGCTGCTCTACAGCGGCCTGTTGCTGGTCACCACCCTCGGTGCGGCCGGCTACTACCACTCCAAGGCGCGGTTCCTGCTGCCGGCCTTCCCGCTGCTGCTCCCGCTGGCGCTGGTCCTGGCCCGGGCCGGGCGGGCCCGGGCGGTCACCGTGCTGACCGGCCTGACGATCCTGTCCGCCTACTTCGGCGGCTACCTGCTGATCCTCTGGAAGTACTCGCCGTAGCCCGCCGCCGGGGCCGCCCACCGGTGGGCGGCCCCGGCGGCCGTCGTCAGCGGGTGTAGGGGCCCACGTCCCAGAGCCACACGTCGTCGACCCGCCGACCCGGGCCGTACATGGCTTCGAGCACCGTCTTGAGGTCGTCCGCCCGGCGCACCCGGTCGGGCAGCACCACCGCGTCCGCCTTCCAGTGCGCGACGTCCGCCTTCGCCTGGGCGATCTCGTCCGTGCTGAGCGCGGTGCCCCGCTCTCCCCGGGAGACCGCGGTGAGCACCTTCGCGGTCGGCTGCGGCTCGACCCCCCACCGCCCGGTCGCGTCGGAGTCGGAGACGGGCCCGAGGAAGTAGCCCTCGGGCCCGCGAAACCGGCCGCGCTCCAGTAGATCGACGTCATCCCGTACCCAGGCGCGACGACGGGCACGTTCCGCCCCACATCGGTCGCGTCGCAGGGAACAAACCAGAAAGATCGGCATCGCCCGGAATCCTACGGCTCAGACCGGGGACTCGCATCGGTCACGGTCGCGGCGGACAGGACGGAATCGGCTAGTGTTGTGCCCCGTGTCCCGTTACCGGGTGATTGTCGTCGCGCCTGGAACGGGGCGGCCGGACGCGCCGCGTCCACGGGCCGGTTCCGCGCCGATGCGACGCCGACCGCAACCGCCGTCCGACGCCGAGCCGCACTACTATTCCAAGGGCCGTCGCCCGGCCGGCGGGTCCGTGGCCGACACGGCCGTTCGAGCCGTCGACGGGGCGCGCCACCCGCCGTGGTCGTCCCCGTGTTCGCCGGGGACCGGCGCCACCACAGCTCCATAGCCAGTTCGTCCCGGGACATCACGACGGCGAGGTGACCCTCGCCGCCCGGCCGTGCCCCGGCAGTCAGCACCGACCCGTTCGTCGCCCCCGCCCCAGATCCGAGGAGTCAGGTAGTGAAGGTCGTCAGCATCGTCGGCGCCCGACCGCAGTTGGTGAAGCTGGCACCCATCGCCGCGGCGTTCGCGGCGGACGGGATCGAGCACGTGATCGTGCACACCGGCCAGCACTACAACGCCGACCTGTCCGACGTCTTCTTCTCCGGCCTCGGCATCCCCGACCCGGACGTGCACCTGGGCATCGGCTCCGGCAGCCACGGGGTGCAGACCGGGCGGACGCTGGCCGCGCTGGACCCGGTGCTCGCCGACGCGCACCCGGACTGGGTCCTGGTCTACGGCGACACCAACTCCACCCTTGCCGGCACGCTGTCGGCGGTGAAGCAGCACCTTCCGGTGGCCCACCTGGAGGCCGGGCTGCGCTCGTTCAACCGGCGGATGCCCGAGGAACACAACCGGGTGCTCACCGACCACGCCGCCGACCTGCTGCTCGCGCCCACCGAGGAGGCGGTCCGGCACCTGGCCGCGGAGGGACTGGCGGCCCGGTCGGTCCTCGTCGGCGACGTCATGGTGGACGTCTGCCTGCGGGTCCGGGACGACGTCCTGCGCGGCGGCCGGCCCGAGCCGGCGCTGCCCGAGGGCATCGACCCGCGGCAGCCGTACCTGCTCGCCACCCTGCACCGCGCCGAGAACACCGACGACCCGCGACGGCTCGCCACCCTGCTCGACGCGCTGGCCGACCTGCCGGTGCCGGTGGCGCTGCTGGCACACCCGCGGCTGGTCGCCCGGGCCGAGGAGCACGGGCTCAAGCTGTCGCGGGGCGCGCTGCACGCCGGCCGGCCCCTCCCGTACGCCGCCATGGTGGCCGCGGTCCTCGGCTCGGTCGGCGTGGTGACCGACTCCGGTGGCCTGCAGAAGGAGGCCTACCTGCTGGACCGCCCCTGCACCACCCTGCGCACCGAGACCGAGTGGGTGGAGACCCTCGACGGCGGCTGGAACGTCCTGGTGTCCGACCCCCGCGAGTTGGGCGCGGACTGGGTGACCACCGCCACCCGACCCGCCCCGGAGACCCCGCGCGGCACCCCGTACGGCGACGGGCGGGCAGCCCGGCGCGTCGCCGAGACGTTGCGGAACCACGTGGCATGACGGCGTCCCCCCTCCTCACGATCGGCTATCTGCGATGAGCAATCGAGTTGCCCCCCTTCCGCGGTCCGGCGGCGGGCGCCGACCGCACGTCATCTACCTGGCGATCGGCTTCCCGCCGGCGGCCAAGAGCAGCGCCTACCGGCTGCGTGAGACGGCCAACCAGTTCGTCGCGCTGGGCTGGGACATCACCGTCATCACGATCTGCCAGGAGGCCTGGGAGCGTGAGTACGGCCTCGACCACAGCCTTTCGGAGAAGGTCGACCCGCGGGTCAAGGTGGTCGAGCTGCCGTTGATCAGGGAGGACCTGGAGACCGACATCCGGGCCTTCTCGGAGGAGCGCTCGCTCGACCCGGCGGGGTGGATCACCCGCCTGCGCAAGCGCGAGCAGAAGATCTTCCCGGAGCCCGTCTTCGGGGGCTGGCGCTACGAGCTGGAGAAGGCGGTGCTGCGGGTGCACCGCGAACACCCGGCCGACCTGCTGCTGGCCTCGTGTGCCCCGTACGTGAACCTGGCCGCCACCTGGAAGCTGTGGGAGGAGTACAAGGTCCCCTACGCCGTCGACTTCCGCGACGGCTGGTCGCTGGACGTGATCGGCGGCGGCGAGGCCTTCACCCGCGACTCGGTCTCCGGCCGGTGGGAGTCCAAGGTGCTCGAGCACGCCGTCGCCGTCTGGTGCGTGAACGACCCCATCGCCGGCTTCTACCGGGAGCGCTACCCCGACCTCGCCGACCGGGTGCACGTCGTCCGCAACGGCTACGACGAGGACAGCCTCCCGGACGTCGGCGACCGCACCCCGGATCCGGAGGCCGGGCTGACCTTCGGCTACCTCGGCTCGGTCAACTTCACGCCCGCCTTCCTCGAGTCCGTGCTGGACGGATGGCGGATCGCGCGCCGCAACGACCCCGTCCTGGCCCGGTCCCGCTTCGAGGTGCGGGGCCACATCGGCGCCGGCCCGATGCGCGAGGCCAACCGGCACATGGACCTGCTCAAGGAGGCCGCCGTCGACGGCGTCACCTTCGGCGGCCCGGTGCCGAAGGCGCAGCTGTCGTCGCTCTACGGCTCCTGGGACGCCCTGGTCCTGATGCTGGTCGGTGGCCGTTACGTCACCTCCGGCAAGGTGTACGAGTTCATGGCCACCGGTCTGCCGGTGCTCTCCGCCCACGACGTCGACCACGACGCCACGAACATCCTCGCCGGGCATCCCCTGTGGACCGGGGCGGTGGGTCTGGACCCGCACCGCCTCGCCACGTCGTTCTCCGAGGCGGCGCGGATGGCTCTCAAGGCCACCGCCGAGGACCGGGCCGCGGCGCGCGAGATCGCCCGCCGGTACGCGCGTCCCGCCGTCCTCGCGCCCGCCGTCCGGCACCTCACCGAAATCGTCCGGCCGACCACGGTCGGTGTCCTGACCACGGCCGCGGCCGCACCGACTGGAGATGTTCACCCGTGACCACCGTGCTCATCGTGGCCGGCACCGCGCCGAAGCAACCGGCCGTCCTGGTCGAGGCGCTGGAGCGCTTCCGCAGCAAGGGCGCCACGGTCACCGTGGCCTGCTTCTTCGACACCGAGCAACTGCCGATCGATCCGTCGCTGGCGGAGGTCCGCACGTTCGTCGTACCGGCCGACAAGCGGGACGGCCGTCTCCGCAGTGCCCTCGGTCGGGCCTCGGCCAACCGGAAGCTCTGGCTGCACGCGCGGCGTCACCCCTGGCTGCGGCAGCGCTACCGCACCGCCGACCTGCTGGTCGCCCTCGACCCGCGCGCGGTCCACACCGTGTGGGAGATGGCGCAGCGCAACACCCGGGCGGGCGCCTACTACGGCCTGGTGCCCGCCCAGAAGGCGCTCGACGCGAAGCGGACCGAGTCGGTGAGCCGGCGTCTGGAGCGCCGCGTCAGCGCGGCGGCCGGCATCGGCACCCGCGGCGCGCGCCGGGCCGCGGTGGAGACTGTCCGCACCACGCTCAGGAAGGCCACCGGCCAGCGTGCCATGAGCAACCCGGCGGCCTCGTGGTTCTGGACGCGGGCGGTGGCGGCCCCACGGGTCCCGGACCGGCTCCGCAGCAAGCTCGCCGTCCGGCTGCACGCCAGCGCGGTGCGCGCCGGGCGCCCGGCCACGGCCGCCCGCACGGCCTCCGCCGCGGCCAGCCGGATCGGCAGCGCGGCGACGCGGGCGGACATCCTCTACAAGGCGGCGCAGGCCGAGCTGACCGAAGGGCTGGTGCCCGCCGGGCTGCACGACGCGATCCGCGCTCAGCTCGCCCTGGCGGACAGCCTGCTGCCGAAGGACAGCAAGAAGGCGGCCGCGGCCGTCTCGAAGGCGTGGAGCCTGTCGTCGAACCGCGTACTGCACTTCGACCGGCTCTCCTCACCGATGAGCACGGACCCGGGTGGCTTCCTGGCGCCGTTCCGCGCCAGCGCGGCGGCACGGAAGTTGTCCGAGCCCCGTGGCCGTCTCACCCCGGCCGCCCCGCCGCCGACCGACCGGCCGCTGCGGCTGCTGGTCACCACGCTGATCAACGACAACTTCCTGCAGGAGATCCTGGAGCGCTACCGCGCCATGCCGAACGTGGAGGTCCGCTTCCTGGACCTCTACGAGGACCCGGTGACCCGTCCGCTGGCGCTCAGCGGCAGCGCCGTCATGGAGCACCTGCTCGCCGGCACCTCGTCGTACGGCGCCAAGATCGAGGACTGGCTGCGACCACACCTGGACTGGGCGGACACCGTCTTCATCGACTGGTGCCAGGCCACCGCCGCGCTGTTCACCCTGCACGACCCCGGAAGCGCCCGGATCATCGTCCGCCTGCACAGCTTCGAGGCGTTCAACTTCTGGCCGCACCTGGTGGACTTCTCCCGGGTCGACGACGTCGTGTTCGTCTCCGAGCACCTGCGTGACCTGTCGACGGCCGTGCTGCCCCAGCTCGCCGGAGCGGGCGGCCCGCGCCTCTGGGTCGTCGACAACGCCATGGACCTGCAGCGCTACCCCCGGACGAAGGCGGCCGACGCCCGGTTCACGCTCGGCATGGTCGGGTTCAGCTCGGTGGCGAAGGACCCGCGCTGGGCGGTCCAGGTGCTGCGGAAGCTGCGCGAGAAGGACGAGCGGTACCGGCTCACCCTCATCGGCAGCAACTTCAACAACCGCACCAGCAAGCCGGCGAAGGACTACGGCAGGCTGCTCAGCCGGGAGCTGGCCGAGCTGGAGCCGATCGGCGCGGTACGCCGCTACGGGCAGACCGACGACGTCCCGACCGCGCTGCAGGAGGTGGGCGTCATCCTCAGCACCTCTGTGCGGGAGAGCTTCCACTGCGGCCTGGTGGAGGGAGCGGCCAGCGGGGCCGTGCCGGTCGTACGAGACTGGCCGTTCTTCGCCGGTAAGCCGCACAGCGCCCGGACCCTGTTCCCCGCCGACTGGGTGGTCGACAGCCCGGAGGAGGCCGCGGAGCGGATCCTCGCCGCCACCGCCACCGAGGAGCAGTGGCGGGAGACCGGCCGGGCCGCGTCCGAGCACGTCCTGAAGACGTGGGACTGGACCGTGACCCAGTCCGTCTACGACCGGCTGCTCCTCGACGGCTGAGCGGCCGTCACCGCACCTACACGTGAGAAGGGGCTCGGCCGTCGGCCGAGCCCCTTCTCGCGACGTCGTCGGCGCCTCAGCGCACCGGCAGGGCCGTCGGCTGCTCCGGAACGGCCGCAGCCGCCGCCTTCGGGTGGTGCGGCAACAGGCGGGTGTAGACCTCGTCCATCACCCGCGCCTGTGCCTCCCACGTCCACTGCTCCAGCACACCCGGCCGGTCGTACGCCGCGCGGTACCGCTTCGGGTCGGCCAGCACCGCGCGGACGGCCCGCAGGTAGTCGTCCAGGTCCTCGGCGCGGAACACCTCGCCTTGCCCGGTGGCGCGGGTCGCCTCGGCCATGGTCTTGACGTCGCTGACCACCATCGGCAGTCCACCGTGGGCGTACTCGAAGAACTTGGTGATCAGCGCCAGCTCGTGGTTCGGCTTGTGGTGGATCGGGATGACGCCGAGATCGGCGGGGGCCACGAAGGCGGACACCTGCCAGTGCGGCACGTACGGCAGGAGGTGCACCCGGTCGGCCACGCCGAGCTCGGCGGCGAGCTCCTCCAACTCGTACATGATCGGGATCTTGCCGTTCGGGTGCACCGACACCAGGGCGACGTGCGCGTCGGGCAGCGCGGTGAGGCCCCGGATCATGATGTCGACTCCGCGGGACGGGTTGATCCCGCCGCAGTAGACCAGCAGGGGGGTGTCCGCGCCGATCCCGCACATCGCCCGGATGTCCGGAACGGGGGTGGCCCGCTGCTCGGGGGTGAGCGTGGCCGGCGGGGCGTTCAGCACCACCGCGGGCTGCTCCGGCAGGTCGTGCGTCTCGCGGAGCAGGTCCGCCAGCGTCGAGGAGACGGTGATGACGGCGTCGGCGTACGGGGCGTGCTCCCGCACGTACGCGATCTGCGCGGGCAGCCAGCGCAGGTTGGTGGGCCGCCCGATGATCCCGGGCACGAACTCGTGGGCGTCCCAGACCAGCTTGACGTCACGCCCGCCGGCGCGGGCACGCATCGCGGCACGGGCGCCCACGCCGAGCATCCGGAAGTCGTGGGCGTGGATGAGGTCCGGCTGCAACTCGTCCACCACCGGCGCGAAGGCCAGCTCGAAGTCCCACAGCTCCGGGTCCAGGCGGCGCCAGGCCCGGTCGCCGTGCAGGCGCTGCCAGAACCGCAGCGCCGCCCGGTCGAGCCGGGAGGTCGGGTCCTGCTGGTGCTGCTGGAGGCGCTGCAGCTCCCGGTGACGGAACTTCACCCACTGGAACATCGCCTTGTTGAGGAAGTAGGGCGCGGCCAGCCGCGCCTTCCCGGCCAGCTCCGCCGAGCGCGGCGCACCGCCCGCCCGGGCGACCCTGATCTGGGAGAGCGCGAAGTTGAGGTCGTCCCGGCGGGCCTTGAGCTTGTTGAGCTTCCGCCTCGCCTCCGGGCCCGGCCGGTAGGCGAGCGGCCGGCGCAGCAGGGCACGACGGTAGGTGATCGGGTGCGGAAGCACCCGGGGCACCCGGATGAGCCGGACCTCGGCGTCCCCGATCCGCCAGCTCTCCTCGGGCGAGTTGCCCTTGAGGATGCCGACCAGGATCACCTCCCATCCGGCCTCGGCGGCGGACCGGGCGGCCTTCTGCACCCGGGAGTCACCGTGGACGCCGTTGTCGACCAGCATCACCACCCGTCCCCGGGTCGGTCGGGTACCGGTGTTCGGAGCAGATTGCATCAGGGGCGCCTTCTCCTCGTGACGGGTGTTACGGCAGCTTCGACCTGCGACCGGGGCTCGCCGCGGCGACGACCCGGCAGGTCACCGGAGGAACGCATCGAAGACCTCCGCGGTGCGCCGGCCGTCGTGGTGTGCACGGACGTAGCCCGGCCCCTCCGCGGCGAGGGCGGTCGCCGCGGCACGGTCGTCGAGCAGGGACTCGATCGTCTTCACCAGCGTGGTGGGCGTCGCGTTGGCGATCGGCGGCTGGACGCCCACCGCGCGGTGCGCGCTCTCGCTCAGGTACGCGACCACCACCCTGCCGGCGGCCATCGCCTCGCAGGAGAACGTGCCGTAGCTGCCGATGACGAGCTGGTCCACGACGATGTCCGCGTCCTGCACCTGCCGGCGCATCTCGGTGTGGGGCAGCCCCTCCACCAGCCGCAGGTCGATGACCCCACGGTCGTGCAGCTCCCGCAGCTGGGGCAAAAGCCGGTCGGTGCCCTTCGTCCAGCGGGTCGACGGGGCGTGCAGCACGACCGGGCGCGACCGTTCCAGGACCGGGCGGTCGCAGCTCCACCCGTCGACGTCGACGACCAGCGGCGCCCAGGTGGCGAAGGGCACGTCGTCCAGCAGATCCGGCGTCGTGACGAAGAGCGGCAGGCCGCTGGTCTCGGCGATGTGCCGGTTCCGCTCGGCGACGGTGGTGAGTCGTTCCCGCAACTCCTCCGGTGCGTCCCGGAACGCCGACTCGGCGTGGCGTTCCCGGTGCGCGCCGGGATGACGGATCTCGCTGCCGTGCGCCAGCAACGCGACCTTGATCCCGGCGCGGTTCAGGGCCGGGAGGTCGGCGGCGATGTCGTCACCGTTCAACCGGCCGAGGACCGGCCGGAACGCGTCCACGATCAGGTGCGTGTACCCGGTGAGCACCCGCCGGATCTGGTCCAGCTGGATGTCGACGTGGTGCTCCGACGGGAAGTGGAGCACCACGTCGGCGGCGTGCTGGAACGACTCCGGCGGCTTCGCCACGACGAGCTCGACCGAGACGTCCGACCGCGCGGCGCTGATCGCGACGGCCAGGGCGGAGAGCTGCCCGGCGAAGTTCGCCGTGCCCAGACCGAGCCGTACCGGGCCGGCGCCCAGCGGCCGCCAGCGCCCGGGGGTGCCGGCGACCGTCGCCGGGACGGCGCGGGTCTCGGCCTCCGGGTCGGCGGCCGGTTGCCTCGCCCGCTCGACGGCGGCCACGAAGGACCGCAGGGAGCCGGGCGCGAAGAGGTGGGCGCCGCCCTGACGGGTCAGGTGCTCGCGCACCGCCCGGGCGTTGCCCGCCACCACGGTGAGCCCCGCGGCCCGGTACAGGTCGAGCACGGCCGGCACCAGCGGCACCCCGTCGCCCGCCCGCTCGAAGCCGTGCACGGCGAGGTCGGCGGTGGCGAGGAAGGCCGGCTCCATCCGCCGTGGCCGGGGTACGACGTGTACCCGCCGGGCGACGCCGGCCTCCTCCGCCACCTGCCGCAGGTGCGCCGCGGTGGGCAGGTCGGCTTCGGCGCAGACCAGTGCGAGGTGGACCTTCGGCAGCCGGCGCAGCGCGGCGACCATCGTGGGCAGCGCCCGGTCGTCGGCGATCCGTCCGGCGTGGACCAGCAGCGTGGTGGTCGTCGGCAGCTCACAGACCTGCCGTACGGAGGGGTGCGTCCACGGCAGGGCGGCGACCGCGCGACGGAGCGTCCGACGCAGCCGCGGACGGACCCGCCGCCCGACCGAGGGGACCGTCCGCCGAGCCGACGGCGGGGTCATCGCAGTGCCGACTCCGGCTCGCTGCCGGTGGGGGCGACCGACACGACGCGGCCGACCGACGCGGACTCCAGCAGGCCGGCGGCGACCTGGACCGTACGCAGGCCCTGGCGCAGGGTGACGATGTCGCTCTGCTTGCCCTCGACCGCGTCGCGGAACCGCTCGTGCTCCACCAGCAGCGGCTCCCGCTTCGGAATCGCGTAGCGGACCATGTCGCCCTCGGCCACACCGCGGAAGGCGCGCAGCGCCTCCCACTCGGTGTCGATGGCGCCGTTGGCGTAGAAGGTGAGGTCGGCGGTGAGCGTGTCGGCGACGAAGCAGCCCTTGTCACCGGTGATCACCGTGGAGCGCTCCTTGAGCGGGCTCAGCCAGTTGACGAGGTGGTTGACCATCGTGCCGTCGGAGAGCTGGCCGACGACGGCCACCATGTCCTCGTGCAGGCGGCCGCTGCGGGAGACGGTGCGGGCCGACACCGAGGTGTACTCCTGACCGGTCACCCAGGCGGTGAGGTCGATGTCGTGGGTGGCCAGGTCCATCACCACACCGACGTCGGCGATCCGGTGCGGGAACGGGCCCTGGCGCCGGGTGACGACCTGGAAGACCTCGCCCAGCTCGCCGGCCTCCAGCCGGCTGCGGAGGTTCTGCAGGGCCGGGTTGTAGCGCTCGATGTGACCGACGCCGGCGACCAGGCCGGCGGCCTCGAACGCCTCGACCAGCCGGGTCGCCGCCTCGACCGACTGGGCCAGGGGCTTCTCGATCAGGGCCGACACGCCGTTGGCGGCCAACTCCAGGCCGACCCTCTCGTGCAGGGCCGTCGGGCAGGCGACCACGGCGTAGTCGATGCCCAGCGCCAGCAGGTCACCGAGTTCGGGGACCACCGGCGCGCGCAGCGTGCCGGTGACGTCACCGGCCGGGTCGACGACGCCGACCAGCTCGACACCGTCCAGGCCGGACAGCACGCGGGCGTGGTTGCGACCCATGGCGCCGAGGCCGATCAGGCCGGCGCGCAGCTTGCGTCCCCCGCTCACCGGGCACCCCCGGCGAGGTTCGCACCCTCGGCGATCCGGTCGAGGTCGGCCTGGGTGAGCGACGGGTGCACCGGCAGCGAGATCACCTCGGCGGCGGCGCGCTCGGTCTCCGGCAGGTCCCAGGGGCCCGGCTCGCCGGCCTCGGTGAGGTACGGCTTGAGCCGGTGGATCGGGGTCGGGTAGTAGACGGCGTTGCCGATGCCCAGTTCGGTCAGGCGCTGCCCGGCGGCGTCGCGGTCGCCCCGGACGCGGACGGTGTACTGGTGGTAGACGTGCCGGGCGCCGTCGGCGACCGGCGGGGTGACCATGCCGGTGATGGCGGAGTCGAGGAACTTGGCGTTGGCGCGGCGCTGCTCGGTCCACTCGGCGAGCTGGGTGAGCTGCACCCGGCCGATGGCGGCCGCCACGTCGGTCATCCGCATGTTGGCGCCCACGATCTCGTTGGCGTACCGCTGCTCCATGCCCTGGTTGCGCAGCAACCGCAGGGTCCGGGCGAGCCCGGCGTCCGCGGTGCTGATCATGCCGCCCTCGAGCGAGTGCATGTTCTTCGTGGGGTAGAAGCTGAAGCAGCCCGCGGTGCCGAAGGCGCCGACGGGGGTGCCGTGGAGGGTGGCGCCGTGGGCCTGGGCGGCGTCCTCCACGACGGCGAGGCCGTGCCGCTCGGCGATGGCCATGATCCGGTCCATCGCGGCGGGGTGGCCGTAGAGGTGCACCGGCATGATCGCGACGGTGCGCGGGGTGACGGCGGCGGCCACCGCCTCCGGGTCGACGCAGAAGCTGCCCGGCTCGATGTCGACGAAGACCGGCTCGGCGCCGACCAGGCGGACGGCGTTGGCGCTGGCGGCGAAGGAGAACGAGGGCACGATGACCTCGTCGCCGGGGCCGAAGCCGAGGGCCATCAGGGTGAGCTGGAGCGCGGAGGTGCCGGAGTTGACGGCGACGCAGTGCCGCCCGCCCACCAGCTCCGCGAACTCCTCCTCGAACGCCGCGACCTCCGGGCCCTGCACGACCCGGCCGCTCCGCAGCACCCGGACAGCCGCCTCGATCTCGGCCTCACCGATGATCGGTCGTGCTGGGGGGATGAACTCTGGGTGCAGCCCGGCCATGGGGCTTCCTCCTGTCGAAAAAGTGTTCATTCGGGGGGTTCGGGGGGCGATGGTAGCGGGTTCAGGTGAAGAGGAACCGGCCACCAGCTGAGTGCGCCCGTGGGACCACTGGCGTGGCGCGGTGCTTCAGGGAGAGCGACACGGACGTCAGACTTCCACCTCGTCGCGGACCGGCCCCGTGCATGCTACCCGCAGCGCGGCGACGATCGCCCTCGCCATCCGGGCCACCTCGTCGGCGCCGAGCGGGGCCCGGGCGATCGCCAGACGCCAGTAGATCGGCCCCACGATGAGATCGACGGCCATGCGCTGGTCGGTGCTCGGGGCCAGCTCGCCGCGCTCGACCGCCCGCCCGATGAGGATGCCGCCGACGGTGCGCTGGTAGTCCTCGAGCGTCTGCTGGAGCTTCTCGGCGATCTGCGGGTTGCGGGCGGCCTCGGCGAGCAGGTCGGGGACGATCTGCGAGGCCATCCGGTGCCGCAGCGCGCGGGCCGTCACGTGCAGCAGGATCTCCAGGTCACCGAGGAGGCTCCCGGTGTCCAGCAGCGGCAGGTTCCGCCCGGCGGCGGCGGAGACCAGGTCCAGCACGAGATCCAGCTTCGAACGCCAGCGCCGATAGATCGCGGTCTTGCTCACCCCGGCGCGGCGGGCCACCGCCTCGATCGAGAAACGGCCATAGCCGACCTCGGCCAACTCCGCCATGACGGCACGACGGATGGCCGTGGTGATCTCGCCACGCAGCACCGCCGCGCCGGCCGGAGCGCGCCTCTTCTCGGTCGTCACGTGGGACAATGTAGCGCAACGACGGTACGGTTGCGTCCCGACGTGTTTTGCACTACCTTCCACGCTGCAGCGAGGCAGCCCTCCCCGCACCGGCCACGCTAGATTCCATCGCCGCGACACACTCTCACTGCTCCCCATCGGCACGAAAGATCGGAGTGCCTGAAAATGGCCAACACCGCGGTGGCCGACCCCTCATCGGGGCTCACCCGGGCTCAGCTCGCGCAGCAGTACGGGCTCCGGGTCGCCGGGCAACGCCCGAC
This sequence comes from Micromonospora xinjiangensis, assembly GCF_056150165.1. Classification (NCBI taxonomy): domain Bacteria; kingdom Bacillati; phylum Actinomycetota; class Actinomycetes; order Micromonosporales; family Micromonosporaceae; genus Micromonospora; species Micromonospora xinjiangensis. The sequence goes on from NZ_JAXCFO010000012.1 coordinate 134,664, forward strand.
CCTGGGCGAGTACACCCGCCAACTGTGGGCGTACCGGCACTTCATGACCGCGTACTCGCGGGCGAAGGTCGCCTCGTCGTTCAGCAACACCCAGCTCGGCCAACTGTGGCAGGTGCTGACCCCGCTCACCAACGCGGCGGTCTACTACCTGATCTTCGGCGTGATCGTCTCGCAGAACAAGAACGTGCCGAACTTCATCGCCTACCTCTGCACGGGCGTGTTCATCTTCCTGTTCACGCAGACGGCGGCGCAGAACGGCACGAGCGCGATCACCGGCAACCTGGGCCTCATCCGCGCGCTGCACTTCCCCCGGGCGGCCCTGCCGATCACGGTCGCCCTGGTGCAGCTCCAGCAGCTGCTCATGTCGATGGTGGTGCTGGCCGGGATCGTCCTGCTGACCGGTGAGCCGCTGACCCTCCGCTGGCTGCTCGTCGTGCCGGCGCTGGCGCTCCAGACCGTCTTCAACATCGGCCTGAGCATGGTGATGGCCCGGCTCGGCTCGAAGATCACCGACCTGAAGCAGGTCATGCCGTTCGTGATGCGCACCTGGCTGTACGCCTCCGGCGTGCTCTACAGCGTCAACCTCTTCGCCGATCGGCTCCCCCGCTGGGCGGCGACGATCATGGAGTCGAACCCGGCGCTGGTCTACATCGAGCTGGCCCGCTACGCCCTGCTCGACTCGGCCCACCCCGAGCACATCGCGTCCTCGCCGCTGCGGCTGTGGATCCTCGCCGTCGCGTGGGCGGCGGTGGTCGGGTTCGGTGGGTTCGTCTACTTCTGGCGCGGAGAAGAGGAGTACGGCCGTGGCTGACCAGATCCAGCCGGCGGGCAGCACCGCCGTCGTCGACTCGGGGCGCGTCCCCACCGTCGTGGTGGACGACGTGCACGTGATCTACCGGATCCACAAGGGGGCCACCGGCGGCACCAGTCCGGTCTCCGCCCTCAAGCGCATCGTGTCGCGCACCAGCGCCCCGAACATCCGCGAGGTCCACGCGGTCAAGGGGGTCAGCTTCACGGCGTACCAGGGCGAGGCCATCGGCCTGATCGGCAGCAACGGCTCCGGGAAGTCGACCCTGCTGCGGGCCATCGCCGGGCTCCTCCCGCCGGCCCGGGGGGCGGTCTACACCCTGGGCCAGCCGTCGCTGCTCGGCGTGAACGCCGCCCTGCTCAACGACCTGTCCGGTGAGCGCAACGTGGTGCTCGGCTGCCTGGCCATGGGCATGGCGCCGGAGGAGGTCAAGCGGCTGGCCCCGGAGATCATCGAGTTCTCCGGGATCAACGAGCGGGGCGACTTCGCCTCCCTGCCGATGCGGACCTACTCCTCCGGCATGGGCGCCCGGCTGCGCTTCGCCATCGCCGCGGCGAAGAAGCACGACGTGCTGCTCATCGACGAGGCGCTGGCCACCGGTGACCGGAAGTTCCGGGCCCGCAGCGAGCAGCGCGTGCGGGAGCTGCGGGAGAGCGCCGGCACCGTCTTCCTGGTGAGCCACTCCCTCAGCTCGATCCGGGACACCTGCGAGCGGACCATCTGGCTGGAGGGCGGCGTCCTGAAGATGGACGGCCCGACCAAGGAGGTCTGCGACGCGTACGAGGGCAAGTAGCCCCTCCGTGAGCGCATCGACCGGGCCCGCTGGCCCGGTCGGTGCGCTCAGTCGTAGGCGCTAAGGTTTCCAGAACGTCGGCCAAGGTTCACCAAGCGGTCACCGGCGTACAGACCACCACATCCGGGCAGAAGCGAGGAACGGCAATGACGCAGGACCACACCACCGCAGCGGACGCCACGCCGGCGAGCCCGGCGCCCTGGCGGCCCTCGCGGACGGTGGCTGTGATCCTCGCCGGGGGGACGGGGACACGGCTGGGGCTCGGCATCCCGAAGCAGTTGCTGAAGATCGCCGGTAAGCCGATCATCGAGCACACCCTGGCCGTCTTCGAGGCCGCGCCGGAGATCGACGAGATCATCGTGCTGATGGCCCCCGGCCACGTGGCCGACGCACAGGAGATCGTCGAAAAGGCCGGCCTCCGCAAGGTCAGCGCGGTGATCGAGGGCGGCGACACCCGCAACGACACCACCCGGATCGCGCTGGACGCCGTCGGCGAGGACGACTGCAACATCCTCTTCCACGACGCGGTACGCCCCCTCGTCAGCCACCGGATCGTCCGGGAGTGCGTGAACGCCCTCTGGACGTACTCCGCGGTCGACGTGGCCATCCCCTCCGCGGACACGATCATCCAGGTCGACGGGAACGACTGCATCACCGACATTCCGGTGCGCTCCTCGCTACGCCGCGGGCAGACACCGCAGGCGTTCCGCTCCGGCACCATCCGCGAGGCCTACCGCCGCGCCGAGGGCGACCCGCACTTCGCCGCCACCGACGACTGCGGGGTGGTGCTGCGCTACCTGCCCGGCACGCCGATCAAGGTCATCGACGGCTCGGACGAGAACATCAAGGTCACCCACCCGGTCGACGTGCACCTGGCGGACAAGCTCTTCCAGCTCGCCGCCGCGCGGGTGCCCCGGCTCGCCGACGACCGCAGCTACCGCGAGGAGCTGACCGGCCGGACGATCGTCATCTTCGGGGGCAGCTACGGCATCGGGCACGACCTGGCGGAGCTGGCCCGCGGCTACGGCGCCCAGGTGTTCCCGTTCAGCCGGTCCAGCACCGGCACGCACGTGGAGCGGGCCGCCGACGTCGAGGCCGCCCTCCGGACCGCCTTCGAGGCGACCGGCCGGATCGACCACGTGGTGGTCACCGCCGGCATCCTGGAGAAGGGCGCCCTGGCCGAGATGGACGAGCAGACCATCGACCGCCTCCTCCAGGTCAACTTCGTGGGGCCGGTCACCGTGGCCCGCCTGGCGCTGCCGTACCTCCAGCAGACCAAGGGCCAGTTGCTGCTCTACACCTCCAGCTCGTACACCCGGGGCCGGGCGCGCTACGCGCTCTACTCGTCGACGAAGGCGGCGCTGGTCAACCTCACGCAGGCGCTGTCCGACGAATGGGCCGAGTTCGGCGTACGGGTCAACTGCGTCAACCCGGAGCGCACCGCGACCCCGATGCGCACCCGGGCGTTCGGTGAGGAGCCCGAGCACACCCTGCTCTCCGCCGAGGCGGTGGCCCGGGCCTCGCTGGACGTGCTGATCTCGGAGTTGACCGGCCAGATCATCGACGTGCGGCGCGCACCGGGTGAGCCGCCGCAGGCGGTGGCGGGCCGGACGGTGCCGACCCAGGCGGCACCCGCCGAGGCCGACAGCGCGGCGACGGTCGGCTGACGGCGCGACCGCGGACCTTCAGACAACGGCGGTGATCGGAGCGACATGCGTGGTGACCTGGTCCGCAAGTTGATCGCCCGATGCCTGAGCATCGGGCTGGCCGTGCTGGCGTTCCTCGTCGCCGCGCTGACCGGCGCGACCGGCTGGGGGCTGGTGCTGGCGGTGGCCGCCATCGGCGCCGCCGTCGCGGAGCGGCGGATCCGCCCCGCCGCGGACACCGCGGCCGAGACGGCGCTGATCGCCGCCGCCGTCCTGGTGGCGTACGCCCGTCGGCTCGACGGCGGGTTCGACCCGGCGCTGGCCGCGACCGCGCTGGCCCTCCTCGGCCTCGTGCTCCTGGCCGGGCCGTTGCGGGAGGCGGGCGGCCTGGAGATCCAGGTGGCGAACCTGCCGGCGCGATCCTGGACCCCGACGATCGCCGCACGCCTCGGCGACGCGCAGTTCGGACTGCTGACCCTCGTGGCGTTGGCCGCCGCGACGCGCCTCCCGGCGGCGGTCGCGCTGGCCGCCGCCCTCCTGGTCGCCGCCGGCGCCGGGCTGGTGGGGCTGGACCTGGCCCGGCGCCGCTTCCGGCCACCGGCCGCCGGCGGGGCGGTACGCCGCGCGCTGCGCGCGCACCAGCCGGAGTTCCTTCTCTACTTCTCCGCCCCGCCCGGGTCGGAGTACCAGGTCACCATGTGGCTGCCCTACCTGGAGCGGATCGGCCGGCCGTTCGTCGTGCTGCTGCGCGAGCCGGAGTTCCTGGCGCCGATCGCCGCGGCCACCTCCGCCCCGGTGGTCTACTGCCCCACCCTCCGGGCCATGGACGAGGCGCTGGTGCCGACCCTCAAGGTGGCCTTCTACGTCAACCACGGCGCGAAGAACAGCCACTGCATCCGCTTCACCCAGCTGACCCACATCCAGCTGCACCACGGCGACAGCGACAAGGCGCCGAGCGCCAACCCGGTATCGGCGATCTTCGACCGGATCTTCGTGGCCGGCCAGGCGGCGATCGACCGGTACGCCCGGGCCGGGGTGGACATCCCGGCGGAGAAGTTCGTGGTGGTCGGCCGGCCGCAGGTCGAGTCGATCGAGGTGCGCCCGCGGCCGCGGTCCGCCGACGGGCCGCGCACCGTGCTCTACACGCCGACGTGGACGGGGCACCACGCGGACGCCGACTACTGCTCCCTGCCGGTCGCCGAGCCGCTGCTGCGCCGGCTGCTGTACCGGGGGGTCACGGTGATCCTGAGAGCCCACCCGTACACCACGCAGAATCCCGTCTCGGCCCGGCAGCTCGGCCGGTTGACGGAGCTGTTGGCGGCCGATCGGGCGCAGACCGGCCGCCAGCATCTCTGGGGTGCCGCGGCCGGCCGCGAGCTGAGCCTCGTGGAGTGCGTGAACCGGTCCGACGCGCTGGTCTCCGACGTCTCCGGGGTGATCTCGGACTACCTCTACTCGGGCAAGCCGTTCGCGGTGACCGACATGGGCGCCGACGGCGACGCGTTCACCGACCGGTTCCCGCTGGCCGCCGCGGGCTACGTGCTGCGGCGGGACATGGCCAACCTCGACGAGGTGCTGGACCAACTGCTCGGTGCCGACACGTTGGCCGCCCAGCGCTGGGCCACCCGCCGGCGCTACCTGGGCGACTTCCCGGCCGACTCGTACGCCGAGGCGTTCCTGGAGGCCGCCCGGCGGGAGCTGGGGGCCGGCTGGAGCCCGCACGCGCCGCGGATCGGGCGGCCCGTGGAGTCGGACCCGGCGCCCCTGTCCCCCACCGCCTGACCGGTCCGGTCTCAGCGGTACGGTTCGACCAGCGCCAGCACCGCCTCCGGGTCCTCGACGTGCGCGTTGTGCCCGAGCCCGGGCAGCGTCCGCACCGGCACCCCGAGACGCGCGAGCTGCTCGTCGGTGACCATCGGGTCGTGCTCGCCGCGCGCCAGCAGGACCGGCACGTCGGTGGCGGCCAGCAGCGACGGCAGATCCGGCTCGCCCACGGCGAACGCGCCCGGGTCCATGGCCAGTCGCCAGCGCCCGTCAACCTCGCGCAGCCCGGCCGCGACCGCCGGATGGTCCGCGTCGAGCAGCCCGGCCAGGCCGGAGACCCGCAGGTAACGCTGGGCCGCCTCGTCGCGGCCGGCGAACCACGCGACGGGTCGCGCGGCCAGCTCGCGCGTCTTCGCCAGCTCGGCCGGCGACCAGACCGCCTTGATGCCGAGACCCACGACCGCCACCACGGGAAGCCCGGCGCCACGCGCGGCGAGGGTCAGCCCGACCACTCCGCCGAGCGAGTGCCCCAGCACGACCAGCCGGTCGGTCGGCGTGAGCGCGGCGGCCACCCGCTCGGCCAGCGCGGTGAACGAGTACGCCGGCAGCGACGGCGACGAGCCGTGCCCGGCCAGGTCCGGCGCGAGCCAGCGTCCGCCCCACCGGCGCCGCAGCAGGGGCGCCCAGGGCTGCCAGACGGCGCCGGTGGCGCCCATCCCGTGCAGCAGCAGGAGAAGCGGCTCGCCCGCCGTGGGGGCAGGGGTGTCGTCGACCATGGTCGGCAGTGTGCCACCGGCGCGGTACGCGGGCGAGTGGTGAACATCCGACAGCCGGCGATGGACGACGTCGGGCGCCGGCCCCCGTCGGGGTGCCGGCGCCCGAGGTGAGCGCGGTGGTCAGGCGGAGTAGCCGCGCGTGGTCATCCAGTTCGCGAGGTCGATGGTGGTGATCCAGTACGACGGCACCGCCGGGTTCGCCGAGTCGGCGATCTTGACCGTGCGGCCCTGGTCCCGGTAGCCCACCACGGCGATGTAGTGCCCGCCGGGGAACGAGTGCCAGCCGCCGTCGACGTCGACCGCGTCACCGGCGATGTTCGCGACCACGCCGCGCCCGTCGGTCACGGCCTTGACCACGTCAGCCTGGAGCTGGTCCATCTGTGCCGGGCTGGGCGCGGTCGGGAACATCCGGGTCCGGTAGGGGTTGCCCTTGACGACCGCGTTCAGCACCCGGGTGGTGTCCTCGGCCGAGTTGGTGCCCATCTCGGTGGTGCCCAGCTGCGCGGCCAGATCGTCCTGGCTGCGCTCGATGCCGGCCGCGCTCAGCGCGTTCCGCGTGGCGGCGGGCCCGCAGTAGTAGTAGGTGGTCTGCGCCTGGTAGTCGTAGTCGAGCACCTTGCTCGCCGGCGGCTTGGGCGGCGACGGCTTGCGGGTCAGGTCCGGGTCAGCGGCCTTCTTCTTCGCCTCGGGCGAGGCGCTCGGCGAGGCGGGAGCGCTGGTCGCGGGGGCGCTGTCGGCCGGGGTCGCGATCCGCGCCTCGCCCCGCGAGGCGGCGCTGACGTCGCTGCGCAGCTCCGCGACCGCGGTAGAGGCGCCCTGCGCGGCGGGCGCGTCGTCGGCGGTGCCGATCAGCGCGCCGGTGGTGGTCGCCAGCACCAGCGCGGCGGCCGAGGCGGCGGCGACCTGGTACGGGCGTTGGGTGGCCAGTCGACGGAGCTGACGCTTCAGGGTGTGCTTCACAGTTCCTCCACGGATCGGGGGGTGAGCGATCGCGCCGACCGGAATCGGGTGTGCGTCATCGCGCGGACCGTGCCGTCCGCGGCTGTGGGATCGCTCAGGGAAACGCCCGGTGGGCCGGGCGGGACATCGCGGGTGCCGGGATCAGAGCGCCGCTACGGAGCGGCTGGGCGTGGGCACCGCGGTGCCGTGGAGGGTCGGCGAGGGCCGAGGGGTGGGTTCGTGCTGCACGAGGATGGAACTCCTTCCGACACCGCCTACCGGGTTAGCTGACGGATTCGGGCGGGAAGATCGCCCTACCGCGGGCCGTGGCTCGCGGATTCACCCCGGACGTGCAAGTGGGTCCCCGGCTCGTGAAATCACGATTAGGCAGGTCGGCGCGGCGTCGCCTCTTGCGATCGGTTACCGCACCGGACGGGCCGACAGTACTGGTCGGCGTGGAGCCTGCCAACCCCGTCCCACCTGCTTAAACCTGGTCGCGGGCACAATTTTTCCGGGCGTGGGGACGCTGACGTGACTCAATGGGACGAGCGGTTTCGTCGGCGCCCGAGGGGCGGTACGGGACAGGCCGGCGGGAACCGTGCGGGAAGCCGGGGACAATTGCGCCCGGCTGAGCCGTGCTGACCGTTTTCGGAGACATGTGACGGGGCTCACTCGGCAAAAATCGGTCTTATCACTCAAACCGGGTGAATGGTCATCGGATCTGCCGGGTGCCCGATCGGCGTGCGTCGACCGGCGTCGCCGACGGCCCCGATCCGGCGGTCGTCCTCGCCGCCCGGTGTCAGCCGACGCGGGCGGGGCGCCAGCGGGCCGTGGACGGGGGCGCCGAGACGGCGGGGGCCACGGCCGGTGCCGACATCCGGGCCGGGTGCAGCCGCGCCGCCGCCGCATACGCCTCGGCGGCGAGGGCCCGGGCCGCCTCGGCGGCGAGGTCGGCGCCCCGCCAGGCGGACCGCTCCCGCTCCTGCGCGGCCCGGTAGTCGGCCAGCCGGCTGTCGCGGACCACCCGGGCCAGCCGCACCTCCTGCTCCACCGGATGCAGCCGGGGATCCCACCCGTCGCGGTGCCCGAACACCTCACCGAGCTGGCGAAGGCTCAGCTCGCCCCGCCAGTGCGCCGCCGTGGCCGCGCGGTGCAGGTACCGCTCCCGCGCCGCGTACTCGGCCGGCGTGTGGGGCGTACGCGGTGTGGGCAGGGCACCCGCGCCGGCGAAACGGCGGGCGACCGTCTCCGCCTCGTCGTACGCGGCCCAGGCCCGCTCCAGCTCCGTCTGGGCGGTCAGCCACTCGGCGCGTCGCCGGCGGGCGGTCTGCGCCGCGCCGGAGGCGGCCACGGCCACCTCCTCGGCGTACCGGCGCAGGTCGGCCGCCTCGGCCACGGCCAGCTCACGGTCGGTCGCCGCCGCGGGGACCGACGGGTCGCCCTCCGGCCGGTCGCGCTCGGGACGGGCGACCAGCACGGTGAGCACGATCAGGGCCAGCACCAGCAGGGCGGACCAGATGGCGGCGGCCTGCGGCACCTCGATGAGGAACTGGTAGAGGACGGTCTTCTCCATGTCGCTACCTCGGGAAGAGCGGATGCGCTGGCAGGGCGGGCGTACGACAGTCGCGCGGCGGGTGGGCCGGGCGGTCGTCAGAGGGCGGGTCGGAGCGACGGCGGAGGGCCGGCGCCCGGAACTCAGACGCCCGGCGGGGCCCGCGACGCCCGGACCGGCGCCACGGCCGTGTGCGGCACCCGGGCCCGGACGCCCGGCTCGGCGGGACCCGCGCGCACCAGCGCCGGCAGTGCGAGATCGGCGGCGACCGCCACCGTCTCGTGCGGCGCCTGACCCGGCACGCGCTCGGCGGCCGCTGGCGCCGCGTCGGCCGCGCGGTGCGGACCGACCACCTCGGCGCCCGGCGCCCCGAACGCGGCGAGCGACGGCGTGTCGATCGTCTTCCCGGCCCTCGCCGGCTCGTCTCCGTGCGACGCGGCGCCCGCGACCCACACGCCGGCCGGCGGCGGGTCGTCGACGGCTCCCGGCCCCTGTGCCGCCGAGGCCGCGGCGGGCGACAGCGCCCCGAGGGTCAGCGCTCCGACGACCGCGAGACTGGCGAGCAGCCGGGTCGCCCACCGCGCCACCCACCACAGCGGACAGGTGAGCGCGACGGGAAGCACGGGTCAACGCTACCGTCGCCGCCGCCGGTCCGCATCGATGGCGGGCGTGTCGTCCGCGCCACGCCGACGGCTCCGACCTGGGTGGACGCCGCTCAACGCCCGTCCACGGGCACCCGGTGGGCGTCGTCGCGGGCTCTCGCGGAGCCCGGCCGACCGCCCGCGCCCCCGTCGCCGGATCGAGGCCTCGGCACGACCGGCGCGGCACGGGTCGCCGTGGCAGCGCTCGGATCCACCGCGGGACCGGAACCGTCCACCGTGGTCGCCGCGGCACGGGTGGCGGGGGCGACGACCGGGCGGGTGGCGGGACCCGCGCCCGGGCCGGACACCGGATCGGCGGCCGGCTCCGCGAGCCGGCGGGCCGACCGGCGCGGCCCGAGCAGACGCGTCATCGGTGTCTCGACCCAGCGGTGCAGCAGCGCGGCCAGCGCCAGGGTGAGCAGGAGGAAGCCGAGCACGGCGGCCGGACCCCACCAGCCGGGCAGGCCGGTGCCCCAGTCACCGCTCAGGCGGAGCACCGTCGTCACGACGAGGACGTGCACCAGGTAGAAGGCGAACGAGACCTCGCCGAGCCAGACCATCGGCCGCGATCGCCACGGCGAGCGCCGGCCGCGCACGTCGGCGTCGGCCGCCGCCGTGATGACCAGGACGTACGCCACCGACAGCAGCGCCGCCCAGAACTCGGCGGGGATCCAGCCGGCGGCGACCACCCAGGTGGCGACGAAGAGGACGCTGGCCAGCGGGAGTCCCGGGCCGCGCCACCGGCCTCGTCGCATCAGCTCCGCCGCGGCGACGCCCATCCAGAACTCCAGGGACCGCACCAGCGGGAAGACCTGGGTGAACCACCACCGGTGCTCCTCCGGCACCAGCAGCTGGCCGGGCCAGAGCGCCAGGATCAGCAGCGGCACCGCGACGACGACGGCCCGGAGCAGCCCGGGCCGGGCCCGGCGCACCAGCGGCAACGCCATCGGCAGGCAGAGGTAGAAGAAGAACTCGCACGAGAGCGACCAGCTCACCGTGTTGACGCTGTAGAAGTGACCCGGCCGCGGATCCCAGGCCTGGAGCAGGAAGAGGTTCTCCAGCGCGACGCCGAGCCGCACCGGGTCGGCGAACCAGAACGCGACCACCAGGGCGAGCGCCCAGAGCACCACGTGATTGGGCCAGATCTTGGCGAACCTGCGGCGCCAGAAGACCCGCCACCGCTCACCCGGTCGGGCCGACCACACCAGCACGAAGCCGCTGAGGATGAAGAAGAACTGCACCCCGGAGAGGCCGAGGGAGAAGACCCGGCCCATGACCTCCTGAAGGCCGGGCTCGGCGACGATCCGCATGGTGGCGGCGTGGAAGCCGAACACCAGCAGCGCCGCCATCCAGCGCAGCCCGGTGAGGGAGGGCAGCCGGCCCGCCGGCGTGCCGGGCCCGGTGGACCGGGCGGACGACGGTTCCGCCGCGACGACCGTCATGCCGGCTCACCCCGCGTCGGCAGCACGTACCTCTCCTCCCGGGAGTCGATCTCGCGGGCGGCGCGGCCGCCCACCGCGCGGATCCGGTCATTCCACGCGTTCGGGCACCCTACCCCGACGGTCCCAGGGGTGCCCGGTGCGCGTGGGAGAGGAGAGACGCGTGGATGTGGTCCCGGCGTCGCGGTGACCTAGTATCGCGGGATCCGTGGGGCGCGGGAGTGACCTCCGGACGCCGTACCCGGGACGATCGTGCGGATCGGCGCGTCGCCGACCGACGAGAGGTGGAGCCAGCGATGCATCAGCGGATCCTCATGCGGGCCAGGAAGGGGCCCTTCGACGTGTACTCGCCGGAGGAGACCTTCGAACGCAACTGGATCGGCGAGAACAGCGGCAACCTGGTGTTCAGCCACGCCGCGCACAAGCTGCTGCGCACGTCCACGGCGCAGATCTCCTCGACCGAATTCAAGATCGACCTGCGCGACGCCGACCGGATCAACGAGCAGTACGACGTCTACGTCATCCCGCTGGCCAACGCGTTCCGGCGCAGCTATGCCCACCGGCTCGTCACGATGACCCGGCTCATCGAGCGGCTGAAGATCCCCGTGGTGGTGCTCGGGGTGGGCGTACAGACCAACATCCACGGCGACCGCGAGTACCTGCGCCCCATCGACGACGCGGTGAAGGGCTTCGTCAAGGCGGTCCTCGACCGCTCGCACAGCATCGGCGTGCGCGGCGAGATCACCGCGGACTACCTGCGTACGCTGGGCTTCTCGGCGGTCGACGTCATCGGCTGCCCGTCGATGTTCCTGCACGGCGACAGCCTGCGCATCGAGAAGCGCAAGCCGGCCCTGGAGCCGCACGACCGGGTCGCGATGACCATCTCGCCGTACGTCAAGTCCATGGCGTCGGTCGTGGCCAACCACCACGCGAGGTACCCCAACCTGCGCTACCTGCCGCAGGACCTGAAGACCCTCGGCACCCTGCTCTTCGGCGACGCGCCGGCCGACCGGGGCAAGACGAGCCCCATCCCGGTCCACACCTCGCACCCCCTCTTCGTGGAGGACAAGGTGCGGATGTTCGTCGACCCGTGGACGTGGATGGACTACCTGTCCGGGTTCGACTTCAACTTCGGCACCCGGATCCACGGCACCATCACGGCGCTGCTCGCCGGCACCCCCGGCTACCTCTTCGCGCACGACTCCCGCACCCTGGAGCTGGCCCGCTACTTCGACATCCCGCACCGGGTGATGCCGGACGTGCCGGCCGACGTGGACGCCGCCGACCTGTACGCCGAGGCCGACTACAGCGCGCTCAACAACGGGCACAAGGCGCGCTTCGAGACCATGCTGGCCTTCCTCGCCCGGCACGACCTCGGGCACGCCTTCGCCGACGGGGACAGCGCCAGCCGCTTCGACGCCCAGGTGCGGGCGGTCACCTTCCCGCCCGCCGTACGCCCCGTCGGCGCCGCGAGCCGGGAGGAGCTGCTGACTCGCATCGAGTGGCTGCGCGACCGCGGCGACACGATGCACAGCCAGCTGGAGGCGCAGAAGGAGACGCGGTTGCGGGCCCGGGTGCGGCGGGCGGTGGGCGGCCGGGTGCGGAGCCTGCTGAACCGCTGAGCCGCCACCCGGTGGCGCGCTCGTACGGATGTACGAAAGTGCTGCTAGGGTGGCCTCATGACGCAGGCCGCCTACCAGCCGTCGATGCTCGACCTCACCGACTCCGGGCCGTCGCTCGGGCGGTTGCCCGGCGGGTTGCGCCGGCACGAGCTCGGCCGCGGCGCGTGGGTCGACCACCTGCCGGGCTGGGTGCACGGCTCCGACCAGGTGCTCGACACGCTGCTGCGGGACGTGCCCTGGCGGGCCGAGCGCCGCACGATGTACGACAGCGAGGTCGACGTGCCCCGCCTGCTCTGCTGGTACGACGGCGACCGCGCGCTGCCGCATCCGGTGCTCACCGCGGCGCGCGCGGCGCTCACCCGGCACTACGCCCCGGAGCTGGGCGAGCCCTTCGTCACCGCCGGTATGTGCCTCTACCGCGACGGCCGCGACAGCGTCGCCTGGCACGGCGACACCATCGGCCGCTCGGCGCACAGCGACACGATGGTCGCCATCGTCTCGTTCGGCTCACCGCGACCGCTGCTGCTGCGTCCGCGCGGCGGCGGGGCGAGCCTGCGGTTCCCGCTCGGGCACGGCGACCTGATCGTGATGGGCGGCTCCTGCCAGCGCACCTGGGAGCACGCCGTGCCGAAGACCAACCGGGCCGTGGGCCCCCGGGTCAGCGTCCAGTTCCGTCCCGTCGGCGTCGCCTGACCGGGCTCGTCGCGGGTCCGCCGACGCCACCTGTTCCGACGGGTGGCGCGCGGCCGCCACGCCACGCGCCTCCACGGTCCCCAGTCCGCGGGGAGACCGACGCGGCCGCCGGGTGGGCCGACCGGTGACCTACTATCGCGGGGCCCGGGGGCGACGGCGTACACCGGCTTCCGGGCGCGGTGCGGACGATCCGCGGAGCCGAAACCGCACGCCGACGGACGAGGGATGGAGCCAGCGATGCATCAGCGGATCCTGCTGCGCGCCCGCAAGGGGCCGTTCGACGCCCTCAGCGCCGAGGAGACCTACGAGCGGGACTGGATCGGCAAGAACACCGGCAACCTGGTCTTCAGCCACGCCGCGCACAAGCTTCTCGCCACCTCGACCGCCGAGATCACCCCGTCGCGGTTCCGGGCCGACCCGCGCGACGCCGACGAGATCAACGAGAAGTACGACGTCTTCGTCATCCCGCTGGCCAACGCGTTCCGGCACGACTACGTGCAGCGACTGGAGTCGATGACCCGGCTCATCGAGCGGCTGAAGATCCCCGTGGTGGTGCTCGGTGTCGGGGTGCAGACCGACGTCGACGGCGACCGGGAGCACCTGCGCCGCCTCGACGAGCCCGTCAGCGCCTTCTGCCGGGCGGTGCTCGACCGGTCCCACGGCATCGGCGTGCGCGGCGAGATCACCGAGGACTACCTGCGCGGGCTCGGATTCTCCGCGGTCGAGCAGATCGGCTGCCCCTCGATGTTCCTGCACGGCGACAACCTGCGCGTCGAGAAGCGCAAGGCGTCCCTGGAACCCGAGGACCGCCTCGCCTTCGTCATCTCGCCGTACGCCCGGGACCTGGCCCCCCTCGTCGTCAACCATCACCGGCGCTACCCGAACCTGCGGTACGTGGCGCAGGACCTGTACACCCTCGGCACCCTGCTCTACGGCGACGCGCCGCACCTGCGGGGCAAGACCGACGACATGCCCATCCACACCTCGCACCCCCTCTTCGTGGAGGACAAGGTGCGGATGTTCATGGACCCCTGGCCCTGGATGGAGTACCTGTCCGGGTTCACCTTCGCCTTCGGCACCCGGATCCACGGCACCATCACCTCGCTGATCTCCGGCACTCCCGGCTTCCTCCTCGCGCACGACGCGCGCACCCTGGAGCTGGCCCGCTACTTCGACATCCCCCACCGGTTGCTGCGCGACGTACCGACCGACGTCGACGCCGCCCAGCTCTACGAGGAAGCCGACTACACGGCCCTCAACGAGGGGCACAAGGAGCGCTTCGCGCGGATGACCGCGTTCCTCACCCGGCACGACCTCGGCCTGTCGTTCGCCGACGGGGACAGCGCCCGCCGCTTCGACGAGCAGGTCCGCCGCACCGTCTTCCCGCCGGCGGTCCGGCCGGTCTCCGCGTACGACACCGACGAGCTGCTGACGCGCATCCAGTGGCTGCGGGACGAGAACCGGTCGCTGCGGGAGAAGCTCAAGGGCCGCCGGTCACAGCCGCTGCGTGAGCAGGTCAAGCAGGCGGTGCGCGGCCGGGTCCGCCGGATGCTGGGGCGCTGATCGTCGTACGCGGGTGGCGGCACGCCGGGCCGCCGACGCGCTCGCACTCGCCACGGCGGCCCCGGGTCGGTGCCGGCCCGCGGCCCCCGGCGATCACGGCACCGCGACACCTGCGCGGCGCCGTCGATCACCCGTGCTAGAAACAACGTCCAGGGTCGTCATCCGTCCCCGTCATCCCACCGACGCGAAGGGCGTGCCATGACCCCGACCCCTGCCGAGCGTTCCCGCTGGTCCCCCTGGTCCCTGCACGGTGACGGGCGGGCCGTACGCCCCGGTGACGTGGTCCACCCCGACGAACGGCTGTCCTGGCCCCGCACCGTCGGCATCGGCGTGCAGCACGTGGTGGCGATGTTCGGCGCCACCTTCACGGTTCCGCTGATCACCGGCTTCCCCCCGGCCACCACGCTCTTCTTCTCCGGGCTGGGCACGCTGCTGTTCCTGCTCGTCACCGGCAACCGGCTGCCGTCGTACCTCGGGTCCTCGTTCGCCTTCATCGCCCCGGTGCTGGCCGCGAAGGCCGGTGGGGACATCGGCCCGGCGCTCGGCGGGATCCTCGTGGCCGGCGCGGCGCTGGCGTTGGTCGGCGTGGTGGTGCAGCTCGCCGGCTCCCGCTGGATCGACGCGCTGATGCCACCGGTGGTGACCGGCGCGATCGTCGCACTCATCGGCCTCAACCTGGCGCCGGTGGCCTGGGACGGCGGCGGCGCCGGCACCGGGGTGAAGGCCCAGCCGCTGATCGCCGTGGTGACCCTCGCCGCGATCCTGCTCGCCACCGTGCTGTTCCGCGGCTTCCTGGCCCGGCTCTCCATCCTGCTCGGCGTGCTCGTGGGCTGGTTGCTCGCCGCCGCGCTGGGTGAGCTGGACCCGGCGGCGGTCACCGGGCTGCGCGAGGCCGCCTGGGTCGGCCTGCCGGCCTTCCACGGGCCGAGCTTCAGCCTGCGGGCCGTGGTGCTGGTCATCCCGGTGATCCTCGTGTTGATCGCGGAGAACGCCGGGCACGTCAAGGCGGTCGGCGCGATGACCGGTCGCAACCTCGACCGGGACATGGGGCGGGCCTTCCTCGGCGACGGCCTCGCCACGGTCCTCGCCGGCTCCGGGGGCGGCTCGGGCACCACCACGTACGCGGAGAACATCGGGGTGATGGCGGCGACCCGGGTCTACTCCACCGCCGCCTACTGGGTGGCCGGCATCGCGGCGGTGCTGCTCGGGCTGAGCCCCAAGTTCGGCGCGCTGATCCTCACCGTGCCGGCCGGCGTGCTGGGCGGCGCGACCACCGCGCTGTACGGGCTGATCGCGATCCTGGGCGCACGCATCTGGATCGAGAACCGCGTCGACTTCCACGACCCGGTGAACCTCATGACGGCCGCCGTCGCGGTCATCGTCGGCGCCGCGAACTACACCCTGACCGCGGGCGACCTCTCGTTCAACGGCATCGCCCTCGGCACGGCCGCCGCCCTGGCGATCTACCACGGCATGCGTCTGGTCGCGCGCCTGCGGGGCACGACCCCGGCGTCCCGTCCGGCCCCCGAACCCGAGCTCTGACCCACCCCGCGCACCGGCCGCCCGGCAGCTACCGCGCGCGACGCGCGGCACCACCGTCACGATCGGCGGAGACCGCGGCGGCGCCCTGCGGACCCGCCGGTCCGCAGGGCGCCGCCGTCGTGCGCCGGGGTCAGTCGCGTTCGACGAGGTGGCCCACGACCGTGGGGCCGAGCATCACGGCGAAGCCGGAGCCGTCTCGGCGCGGATCCGCCGCGGGCAGCTCGACCGGCTCGCCGTTCGCCGTGGAGCCGACCGGACGCGGTCCCACCCAGGCGACCGCCACGTCGGTCTCACCCTTGAGGAACCGCTGAGCGCGCACGCCGGCCGTCGCCCGCCCCTTCGCCGGGTACGCCGCGAACGGCGTCACCTTGACCGTGGCGCCGGTGGACGTGACCACCATCGGCTCCCCGTGGGTCGGATCGTCGGTGCGGATCGCCCCGAAGAAGACCACCCGGGCCGTGCCGGGCAGGTTGATGCCCGCCATGCCGCCACCCCGGATCCCCTGCGGGCGGACCAGCTTCGCCGGGAAGCGCAGGAGCGAGGCCTCCGAGGTGATGAACGTCAGCGCCTCCGCGCCGTCGGTGAGCCAGGTCGCCCCCACCACCTCGTCGCCCTCGCGGAGGCCGATCACCTCGAACTCGTCGGCGCGGACCGGCCACTCCGGCGCGCAGACCTTGACCACGCCGTGCCGGGTGCCGAGCGCGAGGCCCGGGGAGCCCTCGCCGGGGGCGCCGAGCGGCGCCAGCCCCACCACGGTCTCCCCCGCCTCCAGCGGCACCAGCTCGGCGGCGGACATGCCGCCTCGCAGCGACACCGTGCCGGCCTGCTCCGGCAGCACCGGCAGCGGCAGTACGTCGATCTTGAAGGCTCGGCCGGCGCTGGTCACCAGCAGCACCCGGCCGCGGGCCGTGGACGGCACCACGGCGCGTACGACGTCGTGCTTCACCCGGCCGTGCCGCCGGCGCCCCTCGGCCGTCTCCTCCGACTCGGCCGCGGTGCGGGCCACCAGCCCGGTCGCGGAGAGGATGACCTGGCACGGGTCGTCGGCCACCTCCAGCGGGCCGGCCGGCGCCGACGCGGCCAGCACCTCCTTGAGGTCGCCATCGACCAGCGTGGTGCGCCGCGGCGCGCCGAACTGCTTCACCACGGCGGCCAGCTCGTCGGAGACCAGCTTCTTGAGCACCCTCGGGTCGTCGAGGATCTTCGACAGGTCGGCGATCTCGGCCCGCAGCTTCTCCTGCTCGGCCTCCAGTTCGAGCCGGTCGTAGCGGGTGAGCCGGCGCAGCGGAGTGTCCAGGATGTAGGTCGCCTGGATCTCGGAGAGCGTGAACCTCCGCATCAGGCCGTCCTTGGCGGCCTGCGCGTCCTCGCTGCCCCGGATCAGCTTGACCACCTTGTCGATGTCGAGCAGCGCGATCAGCAGGCCGTCGACCAGGTGCAGGCGCTCCTCGCGCTTGCGCCGGCGGTAGGAGCTGCGCCGGGTCACCACCTCGTAGCGGTGGGCCAGGAACACCTCCAGCAGCTCCTTCAACCCGAGGGTCTGCGGCTGCCCGTCGACCAGCACCAGGTTGTTGATGCCGAAGGACTGCTCCAGCGGCGTGAGCCGGTAGAGGTCGGCCAGGAGCGCCTGCGGGTTGACGCCGACCTTGCACTCGATGACCAGGCGGGTGCCGTTCTCCCGGTCGGTGAGGTCCTTCACGTCGGCGATGCCGCTGAGGCGCTTGGTCTTCGTCACCTCGTTGGTGATCGCGGCGATGACCTTCTCCGCGCCGATGCCGTACGGCAGCTCGACCACGGTGATCGCCTGCCGGCCGCGGCTGCCCTCCACCGGGCCGATCTCGACCTTGGCGCGCATGCGGACGACGCCGCGCCCGGTCTCGTAGGCGCGGCGCACCTCGTCGAGGCCGAGCAGCAGCCCGCCGGTGGGCAGGTCGGGGCCCGGCACGAACTCCATGAGCCTGTCCAGTGAGGCGTCCGGGTGGTTGATGAGCCAGCGGGCGGCCTGGACGACCTCGCCCAGGTTGTGCGGGATCATGTTGGTGGCCATGCCCACCGCGATCCCGGACGCGCCGTTGACCAGCAGGTTGGGGAAGGCCGCCGGCAGCACGGTCGGCTGGGTCAGGGAGCCGTCGTAGTTCGGCTCGACGTCGACCGTGTCCTCGCCCAGCTCGCCGACGAGCAGCATCGCCTCCCGCGACATCCGCGCCTCGGTGTAGCGCGCGGCGGCCGGGCCGTCGTCGGGGCTGCCGAAGTTGCCGTGCCCGTCGATCAGCGGCACGTTGAGCGAGAAGTCCTGGGCCAGGCGCACCATGGCGTCGTAGATCGCCCCGTCGCCGTGCGGATGGTACTTACCCATCACGTCGCCGACGATCCGCGCGGACTTCACGTGGCCGCGATCGGGGCGGTGCCCCTGCTCGTACATCGACCAGAGGATCCGCCGGTGCACCGGCTTCAGCCCGTCCCGGGCGTCGGGGAGGGCGCGGGAGTGGATGACCGAAAAGGCGTACTCCAGGTAGGAGTCCGACACCTCGGCGACCAGCGGGTTGTCGAAGACCCGCGCGCCCGCCTGGTCGAACGCGGAGAGGTCGACCTTCGTTTCCTTGCGGCGTGCCATGCTCAGCTTTCCCCTCGGGTGGACCCGGTGCCCGTGCTCGCGTCGTGCCGGCTCACGCGTCGATCGCCTCGCGGTCGACCAGGTCGGCCGACTCGATGAGCCAGTTGCGGCGCGGCTCGACCTTCTCCCCCATGAGCAGGTCGAGGATCCGCTCGGCGGCGTCGACGTCGTCCAGCGTGATCCGGCGGACGGCCCGGGTGGCCGGGTTCATCGTGGTCTCCCAGAGCTCGTCGGCGTCCATCTCGCCGAGGCCCTTGAAGCGCGGAATGGGCGTCACGACCTGCTTGCCGGCCTTCTCCAGCTTGCGGACCGTCGCCTCCATCTCCGCCTGCGTGTAGGTGTAGACGGTCTGCGGGTTGCGCCCCTTCGTGGTGATCTTGTGGAGCGGCGGCATGGCCGCGTAGAGCCGACCGGCCTCGATCAGTGGACGCATGTAGCGGGCGAAGAGCGTGATGAGCAGCGTCCGGATGTGCGCGCCGTCCACGTCGGCGTCGGCCATGATCAGCACCCGGCCGTAGCGCAGCGCGGAGAGGTCGAACGTGCGACCGGAACCGGCGCCGAGCACCTGGACGATCGCGGCGCACTCGGCGTTGTCCAGCACCTGCTGGAGGTTGGCCTTCTGCACGTTGAGGATCTTGCCTCGGATCGGCAGCAGCGCCTGGTATTCCGACGAGCGGGCCATCCGGCTGGTGCCGAGCGCGCTGTCACCCTCCACGATGAACAGCTCGCTGCGGTCGATGCCGGTGGCCCGGCAGTCGACCAGCTTCGCCGGCATCGACGCGCCCTCCAGCGCCGTCTTGCGGCGGGCGGCGTCCTTCTGCTGCTTCTGGGTGAGGCGGACGCGGGCCGCGTCGACGATCTTCTGAAGCACGGTGCGCGCCTCGGCGCGCGTCTTGCGGTCCTCCAGCCAGGACTTCAGGTGCTGCTCCACCACCTGCTGCACCACCTTGGTGATGCCGGCCGTGGAGAGCTCGTCCTTGGTCTGCGAGGTGAACTGCGGCTCGGGGATCCGCACGTGCACGACGGCGGTCATCCCCTCCAGGACGTCGTCCAGCGTCGGCGCGTCCTCCTTGGCCCGCAGCAGACCCCGGGTGTTGCGGGCCGCGTCGGCCAGGGTGCGCGCCAGGGCCCGCTCGAAGCCCTTGCGGTGGGTGCCGCCGTGGGCGTTGCGGATGGTGTTGCTGAAGCACTCGACGGTGCGCTCGTAACCGGTGCCCCAGCGGAACGCGATCTCGATCTCGGCGCGCCGCTGGACGTTGGACTGCATGACGCCGTTGGCGTCGGCGGCGTTCTCCCGGTAGGTGCCCTCCCCGGTGACCAGCAGGGTGCCGGAGACCGGGCGGTCGCCGGCCGGGGCGAGGAACTCCACCATGTCGGTCAGACCGTTGGGGAAGTGGAACGTCTCCTCGACCGGCTCCGCGCCGGTGAGGTCGCGCAGCACGTAGGTGACGCCCGGCACCAGGAAGGCGGTGTTGCGCAGCTTCATCCGGACGGCGTCGACATCCAGCGCGGCGCCGGTCTCGAAGTAGCGGGCGTCGTGCCACCAGCGGATGGAGGTGCCGGTGGGCTGGCGTCGCTTCATCGCCCCGACGACCTGCAGGCCGGGGCCCGCGGTGAACCGGGCGTCCGGACCGTCGCCGTCGAAGATGCCGGGCACGCCGTGCCGGAACGACATCGAGTGGATCTTGCCTGCCCGACGCACGGTGACGTCGAACCGGCGACTGAGCGCGTTGACCGCCGAGGCGCCCACGCCGTGCAGGCCGCCGGAGGTCTTGTAGCCCGAGCCGCCGAACTTGCCGCCCGCGTGCAGGCGGGTGAGCACCAGCTCGACGCCGGAGAGGCCGGACCGGGCGTGGACGTCGGTGGGGATGCCCCGGCCGTCGTCGTCGACCTGCACCGAGCCGTCGGCGTGCAGCGTCACCTCGACCCGGGTGGCGTGACCCGCGACACCCTCGTCGGTGGAGTTGTCGAGGATCTCGTTGACGAGGTGACCCACGCCACGGCTGTCGGTGGAGCCGATGTACATGCCGGGCCGCTTCCGGACGGCGTCCAGCCCCTCGAGGTGCGTGAGGTCGTCGGCCCCGTACAGGGTCTCAGGATCTGCGGTCAACGGGTCGTACTCCCAGGTCTCGGCGGTGTGGTGCCGCTCACCGGCGGTCGCGCCGGCGCGGCGCGCCGCAGCGAGCCTAGCCGGAGGCCCCGACAACCCCGCGCGACCCGCCGCGCCGAACGGCGGCGGCGGTGACACGGGGAACGGCCGGTACGGTACGCGGCGCCCGCAGGTGCAACACCCGCTGGTGGCACCGGATTCCGGCCGGGGCGCCGGCGGGACCGGCCCGCAGCCGGACCCGGACGACGCCCGGGCGCGGGGCTTGCGACCCGCCCCCGGTGACTGCGGGGGCCGGTGCGCCCGCTGTGACCAACGGGACCGCTGGGGACGCGGAAGCGGGCATCGAGGGATTGACGTCCGTGACAACGAGGTGATCTGATCGCGCTCTCGGAGGATCTTTCATATTTCCCTGGGTTGATGGAGGGCGCATGTCCAGATTCCGTCGTACCACCCTGCTGGCGGCGCTCGCCGTCGCCACGGCCGCACTGTCGACGGCCGTCGGGCTGCCGGCTCCCGCCTCCGCCGCGCTGCCCACCGCCGCCGTAGCCCTCGGCGACAGCTTCGTCAGCGGTGAGGGCGCCGGGTCGTACGCCCCGGTCGTCGACGTCAACGGCGTCGCGCAGGGCTTCCCCGGCTGGACGGCGCCGAACAGCAACGCGTACTTCTGCCACCGCTCGGCGAACGCCTCGCTGCACCGGGCCACGCTGCCCGGCATCCAGGCCCGGTTCAACCTCGCCTGCTCCGGCGGGCAGCCCCACGACATCGCCACGGCCTCGGCGCAGCGGGCCAAGGGCCGGCAGGTCGCCAGCCAACTCGACCAGCTCCGCGCGGTCGCCCAGACCCACGACATCGACCTCGTCCTGGTCGGCCTCGGCTCCAACAACAGCTCGTTCACCTTCGGCAACGTGGCCGAGAAGTGCGCCAACCGGTTCATCGCCGACGCCTGGACGGGCTGGTGGGAGTTCTGGGCCTACCTCAACGGCCCGGTCCCGCAGCAGCCGTGCACCGACGCCGACCTGGCCACCGCGGCGCAGTTCAGCGCGGCGACCACGGAGACCGTCACGGCCGTACGCCAGCTGCTGACCACGCTCGACCAGGTGGACGCCGACGGCCAGCACCGCGTGGTCTTCCAGGACTACACCAATCCGCTCCCGTTCGACCTCTACTCGAGCTTCCACGAGGAGGACAGCCGGGACGACACCCGGGACAAGTTCCGCGCGCTCGGCGCCGAGAGGTACGCGGCCGGTTGCCCGATCCACCGGGCGAGCCTGCTGCCCGGCCACCGCTTCTCGCAGGGCCTCGGCACCCTCGTGAAGTCCACCCGGGACACGTTGGCCGCCGAGTTCCCCACCGCCGACCTGGTCTACCTGAACGTGCAACGGGCCTTCGACGGCGCCCGCCTCTGCGAGTCGGCGTCCAGCCCCACGGGCGCCCTCGCGACCCCGATCCGGCTCCAGGACGACCCGCCGAACGGCACCTTCGTGACCAGCCTCTCCGGCAAGGACAAGATCGCCATCCAGCGGATCGCGAACACCTGCGCCACGTACTTCCAGACCTGCCAGGAGTCGTGGCACCCGAACGCGGCGGGACACCAGGTGCTCGGGCAGTGCCTCGCCGGCGCCGCGGCCACCACCGCCCGCGCGGTCTCCTGCGTCCGCGCCGCCAACGGGTCGGTCACGGTCTCCTGACACCGGGCGCGCGACGGGTCCCGCCGCCGCCGGTGGGGCCCGTCGCCGCGCGGGCGGCCACCATCGCCACGACCGCGTCGTCCCGGCCGGCGGGCCCGCGTCCCCGGCCCGCCTACCCCCGGACCGCCGTGCCGAGCACGTGCGGGGCGGCCGGGCCCGGCACCGTGGTGGCCGGAAAGCGAAACCGGTCCAGCTCGGTGACGGTGAAACCGGCGGCGGCGATGGCCGCCAGGGTGTCGCGGCCGGTGTGGCAGCCGCCGCACAGCAGCGGCCAGCAGGTCGCGTCGACGGCGCGCTGGACCCGGCGCAGGCCGGGCGACTCCGCCCGGACGTGCTCGAAGAAGCGCAACCGGCCGCCCGGTCGCAGCACGCGGCGTGCCTCGCGCAGGGCGGCCACCTGGTCGGCCACCGAGCAGAGCACCAGCGACACCACCACGGCGTCGGCCGCACCGTCGGCGAGCGGCAACCCCTCGGCCAGCCCGGCGACCACCGTCACCGGCACGGGTGACGCGGGCCCAGCGGCCCGGGCCGCGGCCCGCAGCCGCGGTTCCGGCTCGACGGCGAGAACCCGGGTCACCGTGGCCGGGTAGTGCGCGAGGTTACGTCCGTTCCCCGCACCGACCTCCACGACCGTCCCGTGCAGACCGGCCACCAGGCGGTGCCGGTGGGCGGCGCCGCCGGCGCGGTCCATGTTCACGCTGGCCCTCGCGAACACGCGGGCGAACACCGGATGCGAGACGCGTCGGCCGGACATCCCTTCCCCCTCTCCCGGTGGGCCGGTGTCGCTGGCCCGGATCACGACCGCCCGGCAACGGTGGGCGACGCGACGAACACCCAGGGTATCCGCGGTCGACCCGCCGCCGATTCTCCACAGCGGATGGCCGGGAGAAGTCGATGATCTAGAGGTTAGGGGGAGAAGTCGAGGGTACGGACCTGTGTCATGCGGGTCCTCGGTATCAACGCGATCTTCCATGACCCGGCGGCCGCCCTGGTCGTCGACGGACGGGTGGTGGCCGCCGCCGAAGAGGAGCGGTTCAGCCGCCGCAAGCACGGCAAGCGTCCGGTGCCCTTCTCCGCCTGGGAGTTGCCGGAGCTCTCCGCCGCCTGGTGCCTGGCCAGCGCCGGCCTCACGGTCGACGACCTCGACGCCGTGGCCTACTCCTTCGACCCCTCGCTCTGCCGGGAGCCCGAGCGCCTCGGCCTCGCCGATCCGTGGGACTGGCTGCGCGTCGAGTACGCCAACCGGGCCCCGCAGTTCCTCGCCGCCGCCCTGCCCGGGCTGGATCCGGCGAAGGTCCGGTTCGTCCCCCACCACGTCGCGCACGCCGCGTCCGCCGGTCTGGCCGCCCCGGACGCCGGGAACGACACCGCGGTGCTCGTCCTCGACGGGCGCGGTGAGGTGGCGAGCCACCTCGCGGGCCGGTACGACGACGGCCGGCTGCGGTCGCTGCGTACGCAGGAGCTGCCGCACTCGCTCGGCCTGCTCTACGAGGACCTGACCCGCCACCTGGGCTTCCTGCACTCCAGCGACGAGTACAAGGTGATGGCGCTGGCCTCCTACGGCAGGCCCCGGCACCTCGGCGCGCTGCGGGAGCTGGTCCACGCCAGCGACGACGGCGGGTTCACCGTCGAGCGCATCGACTGGTCGAGCCTCGCCAAGGCCCGCGAGCCCGACGGCGAGATGACCGAGGACCACGCCGACCTGGCCGCGAGCGTGCAGGCCCGGCTGGAGGAGGTGATCCTCGACCTCGCCCGCTGGCTGCACGACGCGTCCGGCGGCCCGTCGACCCTGGCCCTGGCCGGTGGCGTGGCCCTGAACTGCGTCGCCAACGCGCGGATCGCCGCCGAGGGCCCGTACCGCCGGGTGTGGGTGCAGCCGGCCGCCGGCGACGCCGGGACGGCGCTCGGCGCCGCGCTGCACGTCGCCCGTGGCCTGGGTGACCGGCCCGTTCCCATGGTCGGCGCCGACCTCGGCCGCGGCTGGTCCGACGAGGAGCTGGAGGCGGAGCTGCGCCGGGCCGCCCTGCCGTACACGCGACCGGAGTCGATCGCGGCCGAGGCGGCCCGGGTGCTGGCCGACAACGGCATCGTCGCCTGGTACCAGGGACGCAGCGAGTACGGCCCCCGCGCCCTCGGGCACCGGTCGCTGCTCGCCCACCCCGGCGACCCGGACACCACCCGCCGGATGAACGACGTCAAGGGCCGGGAGCAGTTCCGCCCGATCGCCCCGATGGTCCGCGCCGAGCGGGCCGCCGAGATCTTCGAGGGGCAGCTGCCCAGCCCGTACATGCTCTTCGTGCACCGGGTGAGGCCCGACTGGCGGGACCGTATCCCGGCCGTCACCCACGTGGACGGCACCGCCCGGGTGCAGACCGTCTCTCCCGACACCGAGCCGCTGGTGGCGGAGCTGCTGGCCGAGTTCGAACGGCTCACCGGCCTGCCCGTGGTGGTGAACACCTCGCTCAACACCGCCGGGCGACCCATGGTGGACACGCCCCGCGAGGCGATGGAGCTGTTCGGCTCGGCCCCGGTGGAGCTGCTCGCGCTCGGCCCGTTCGCGGTGCGCCGCGGCGCGCTGGGCGGTGGCCGGTGATCAGCGTCGTCGTGCCGACGGTCGGTCGGCCCAGCCTCGCGGTGCTGCTGGAGACCCTCGCCGGGCAGCTCGACGACCTGCCCGCCGTGGAGGTGCTGCTGGTGGACGACCGGCGCGACCCGACCGGTGAGCTGGCGGTGCCGGGGGCGCTGGCCGCGTACGCCAAAGTGCTGCGCGGGCACGGCGCCGGGCCGGCGGCGGCCCGCAACGTCGGCTGGCGGGCGGCCCGGGGACCGTGGGTGGTCTTCCTCGACGACGACGTGGTGCCCACCGACGGCTGGGCCCGGCGGCTGGTCGCGGACCTGGCCGTCGGGGACCGGGTCGGCGGCGTGCAGGGGGCCGTGCGCGTGCCGCTGCCGGCGCACCGGCGGCCGACGGACTGGGAGCGGAGCACCGCGGGCCTCGCCGAGGGCGAGTGGATCACCGCGGACATGGCCTACCGCCGGGCGGCGCTCGCCGCCGTCGGCGGCTTCGACGAACGCTTCCCGCGCGCCTACCGGGAGGACGCGGAGCTGGCCCACCGGGTGCGCCGCGCCGGCTGGGAGCTGCTCCGTGGCCGGCGGGTGGTGACCCATCCGGTACGCCCCGAGGGCCGCTGGATCAGCCTGCGCACCCAGCGGGGCAACGCCGACGACGCCCTCCTGCGCCGGCTGTACGGGCCGGACTGGCGCGCCGACCTGGGGCTGCCGCCGGGCCGGCGGCACCGGCACGCCGCGGTCACCGCGGCGGGAGTCCTCGCGCTGGCCGGCACGGCCCTGCGTGCCCGGCCGGCCCGGCCCACGGGGTCCCGCCGGGCGCTCGGCGTGGCGACCGGGCTCGCCGCCCTCGCCTGGGCGGCCGGCACCGCCGAGTTCGCGCGGGCCCGGATCGCGCCCGGCCCCCGCTCGGCCGACGAGATCACCACGATGCTGCTCACCAGCGCGCTGATCCCGCCGCTGGCGGTCACCCACTGGGTACGCGGCTGGTGGCGCAGCCGGGGTGTACGCGCGGAGGTCGCGCCGTGACCCTC
>NZ_JAXCFO010000013.1:0-99439 GCF_056150165.1 Micromonospora xinjiangensis
CCTGGCCGACTGGATCGCCACCCGCGGCTACTCGGCCAGCTGACCCGAGCAACACACACCAACCGAAAGGGCCGGCCCCCACCAACGGGGGCCGGCCCTTTTCCCTTTTCGTCATCTCCACGACCGGCGCCCGGTCGGCGGTCGGGAGCCAACGCGGGCCGGTCGCCGTCGGGAGCCGGGCACGAGCCGGTCGCCGGTCGGGAGCCGGACGCGGTGCCGGTCGGCGGTCGGGAGCCAACGCGGGCCGATCGGCCGCCGCGAGCCGGACGCGGAGGGCGAGCCCGCCGGGAGCCGGGCGCGGGCCGGTCAGCCGCCGGAGTCGGCCAGCTCGGCGCCCTCGGGCACGGTCTCGTCGTCCCGGTCGGCGAGCCAGCCGTCCGGCAGGAAGACCTTGCCGGGCGAGTTCGTGCGACCGCGCGGCTGGCCCAGGGTCTCCAGCGGGAACGGCACGGTCGGGTCGAGCTTGGCCAGCAGGTCGTCCAGCTGGGCCAGACTCTCGATCATCGCCAGCTCACGACGCAGCTCACCGCCGACCGGGAACCCCTTGAGGTACCAGGCGACGTGCTTGCGGAAGTCGGTGCAGCCGTCCCGCTCGCCGCGCTCCGGTGTGCGTGAACCGGCCGTGAACTGCTCGACCAGCAGCTCCGCGTGGCGGCGCATGGTCGTCGCGACCTCGCCGAGCGTCGGTAGCCGCCGCTCCGGGCGGCCGTTGAACGCGGCCTCCAGATCGGCGAAGAGCCAGGGACGGCCCAGGCAGCCTCGGCCGACCACCACGCCGTCGACGCCGGTGTGCGCCACCATCCGCAGGGCGTCGTCCGCCTCCCAGATGTCGCCGTTGCCCAGCACCGGCACGTCCAGCGCCTGCTTGAGGGTGGCGATGGCGTCCCAGTCGGCGGTGCCCGAGTAGCGCTGCGCGGCCGTCCGACCGTGCAGGGCGACCGCGGCGACGCCCGCGTCCTGGGCGGCGAGCCCGGCCTCGACGTACGTCAGGTGGTCGTCGTCGATGCCCTTGCGCATCTTGACCGTGACCGGCACCCCGGCGGGCGCGGCGGCGTCCACCGCTGCCTTGACGAGCCGGGCGAAGAGCCGGCGCCGCCACGGCAGCGCGGCCCCGCCGCCCTTGCGGGTCACCTTGGGCACCGGGCAGCCGAAGTTCAGGTCGATGTGATCGGCGAGGTCCCGCTCGATGACGATCCGGACGGCCGCCGCCGTCGTCTCCGGGTCGGTGCCGTAGAGCTGGAGACTGCGCGGCTGCTCGTCCTCACCGAAGGCGATCATCCGCAGCGTCTTGGGGTTCCGCTCGACGAGCGCGACCGTGGTGATCATCTCGCAGACGTAGATGCCGCCGCCCTGCTCCCGGCAGAGCTGCCGGAAGCCGACGTTGGTGATCCCGGCCATCGGCGCGAGCACGACCGGCGGCCACACCTGGTGCCGCCCGAGCGTGAGCGGGCGCAGTCGGGGCAGGGTCGGAGCGGTCACCGCACAAGTGTACGGGGCCCCGAGCGGCGCTCTCGCGCGCCGCCGGAGCCCCGTACCCCGGGTCAGCAGCCGGGCAGGCGCTCGATCAGGTAGCGCTCCACCTGGTCCAGGGAGACCCGCTCCTGGGCCATGGTGTCCCGGTTCCGCACCGTCACCGCGTTGTCGTCGAGGGTGTCGAAGTCGACCGTCACGCAGAACGGGGTGCCGATCTCGTCCTGGCGGCGGTAGCGGCGGCCGATCGCCTGCGAGTCGTCGAACTCGACCACCCAGCGCTTGCGCAGCGTGGCCGCCAGGTCCTTGGCCTTCGGGGACAGCGCCTCGTTACGCGACAGCGGCAGCACCGCGACCTTCACCGGCGCCAGCCGGGGGTCGAACCGCATGACCGTGCGCTTGTCCACGCCGCCCTTGGTGTTCGGCGCCTCGTCCTCGTCGTACGCCTCCAGCAGGAAGGCCAGCACCGCGCGGGTGAGACCGGCCGCCGGCTCGATGACGTACGGGATCCAGCGCTCGCCCTTGCTCTGGTCGAAGTACGACAGGTCGACGCCCGAGTGCTTGCTGTGCGTGGAGAGGTCGAAGTCGGTGCGGTTGGCGATGCCCTCCAGCTCGGCGAACTCGCTGCCGCCGAACTGGAAGCGGTACTCGATGTCGACCGTCCGCTTCGAGTAGTGCGACAGCTTCTCCTTCGGGTGCTCGTAGAAGCGCAGGTTCTCCTCCGACAGGCCGAGGTCGAGGTACCAGTTCCAGCGCTCCTGGAGCCAGTACTCGTGCCACTGCTCGTCCGTGCCCGGCTCGACGAAGAACTCCATCTCCATCTGCTCGAACTCGCGCGTACGGAAGATGAAGTTGCCCGGGGTGATCTCGTTGCGGAACGACTTGCCCGTCTGCGCGATGCCGAACGGCGGCTTCTTGCGGGCCACCGTCTCCACGTTCTTGTAGTTCACGAAGATGCCCTGGGCGGTCTCCGGGCGCAGGTAGTGCAGGCCCTCGTCGCTCTCCACCGGGCCGAGGTAGGTCTTCATCAGGCCGTTGAACATCTTCGGCTCGGTGAAGGTGCCCTTGTTGCCGCAGTTGGGGCAGTTCAGCTCGGTCAGCGAGGTCAGCGGCTTGCCGTGCTTGGCCTCGTAGGCCTCCTCCAGGTGGTCCGCGCGGAACCGCTTGTGGCACGACTGGCACTCGGTGAGCGGGTCGACGAACTCGGCGATGTGGCCGGAGGCCTCCCAGACCTTACGGGCCAGGATCACGGCCGAGTCCAGGCCGACGACGTCGTCGCGCTGCTGGACCATCGTCCGCCACCACTGCCGGCGGACGTTCTCCTTGAGTTCCACGCCGAGCGGACCGTAGTCCCACGCCGACCGGGTGCCCCCGTAGATCTCGCTGGAGGGGAAGACGAAGCCTCGGCGCTTGGCGAGGCTGACGACGGCGTCGATACGGTCGACTGGCATGTTTCCTCCTACGCCGGCTGGCGGTCGGCGGGGACGTGACGGGGACGGAGAAGAGCAGTTCGGGACAACGGTAACGACGCTGGAGCCCCGAGCCCAGCAGAATACTCGGGTCGCCGTCAGCTGACCCCGCAGACCTCCATGCCGCCGGTCTGCTGGTCCTGGCCGAGGGTGACCTGCTGCCGTTCGCGGCGACCGCCCTCGAGCGTCACGTCCACCGGCACGGTCAGGTTGGTGGTGTCCACCTCACCGACCCGGTAGGCGGTCACCTGGGGCTCCGCGGCCACCCGGCGCTCGAACTCCGCGCGCGACTCACGGCGCTGGGCGTCGTCGCAGAGCTGGTCGTACGCCTCGCCGTAGTTCCGGTCCACCAGCGCCTGGTAGTAGTCGGTGGAGACCGTCCGGCCCTGCTCGCGGACCGCCTGCACCCCGCTCACGGCCAGGCCGACCACCGCGGCTCCGCCGCCTCCGCAGCAGAGCACCACGGCGAGCGCGCCGACGCCGAGGCCCAGCCAGAGCCGGGCGCGTCGCCCCTCGGTGGGCGGGGCGGCGAACGGCGGCGACACCCCGGGGCCGGGCGGCGGGGCGGGCGGCTCCGACGGCGGACCGGGCACGGCGGGGGGATGTCCACCGGGCGGCCCGGGCGGCGCGGTGTGCGGCGGTGGGGCTGCCGGTCCGGGAGCGCTCATACGATCAATCTAGTGCCCGCGGGCTCAGCGGTAAGGACCAGCGGCCCGATCACTGGCGTTCACGACCACCGCCCCGCCGGGGGCCGCGGTGGCGAGCGCCTCGTACGCGGACGGCTCGTCGACGGACTGCGCGAGCAGCGGAACGGCGCTGACCTTGACGTCGAAGCCGCCGAGCGCCCGCCGGTACGCGCCGACCGACTCCCACTCGGTGACCAGGCACCAGTGCCGCGGGTCGTCGAGCGCCCGGGCTAGCTGGCCCCGGAGGTAGCCGGGCCGGGCGGCCAGCGCGGTCAGGGCGGCGTGCGCCCGCTCGGTGAACTCGTCGGCGACATCGACGTCGACCACGAACCGGTTGGTCACCAGCACGGGCTCCTCCTCGTAGAGTCTGTGGGATGCAGCGTACGCAGAGCCCCCTGCTGAGCCGTCTGGCCCGGGTGAACCCGACGGCGGTGTTCCTGGTCACCCTGTTGCTGGTGCTGGTCGCGCTCTTCGCACCGGGCGTGGTCGGCGGGCTGCTGCTGCTCGCGCTCGCCGCGGCCCTGATCGCGCTGATGGCCCGGACCTGGCCGGTGCAGGCGCCGCAGACCCGCATGATCCGGCTGCTGATGCTGACGCTGCTGGTGGCGGTCGCCCTGGCCAAGCTGCTGTGACATGCACTCATGCGTTTTTGACAATCATTATCGTTTCGGCGGACAGTTGACGGCATGAACAACCGCTCCGCTTCGCGCGCCCTGGCCGCCGCCACCACCGCGCTGCTCGCCCTGGGCGGCGCCGCCGCCTGCTCCGCCGACGGCCCGGCCGGCGCCGACCCGCAGCGGGTCGACGTGGTGGCCGCCTTCTACCCCCTCCAGTTCGTCGCCGAGCGGGTCGGCGGCGACGCCGTCCGGGTCACCAACCTCGTCAAGCCCGGTGCCGAGCCGCACGACCTGGAGCTCAACCCGGGCCAGGTCGGCGACATCAGTGAGGCCGAGCTGGTCGTCTACCTCAAGGGCTTCCAGCCGGCGGTGGACGAGGCGGTCGCGCAGAACGCGAACGACCGGGCCTTCGACGTCTCGACCGTCGAGCCGCTGCTGGACGCCGCCGCCGGGGGCCACGAGCACGAGGGTGCGGAAGAGCCGGCCGAGCACGAGGAGACCGGCGGCAAGGACCCGCACCTGTGGCTCGACCCGACCCGGCTCGCGACCGTCGCCGACCGGCTGGCCGAGCGGCTGGGCAAGGCCGACCCGGACCGGGCCGCCGACTTCACGGCCCGGGCCACGAGCCTGCGCGGCGACCTGGAGAAGCTGGACGCCGAGTTCAGCGCCGGCCTCCAGACCTGCGAGCGCCGGGAGATTGTGACCAGCCACACCGCCTTCGGTTACCTGGCGCAGCGCTACCAGCTGGAGCAGGTCGGCATCACCGGCCTCGCCCCGGAGACCGAGCCGTCGCCGCAGCGGCTGGCCGAGGTGGCCGAGGAGGCGCGGGAGCACAAGGCCACCACGATCTTCTTCGAGACGCTGGTCAGCCCGAAGGTCGCCGAGACCATCGCCGACGAGGTCGGTGCGCGGACGGCCGTGCTCGACCCGATCGAGGGGTTGTCGGCCGACGGGGGCGAGGCGGACTACCTTTCAGTGATGCGCACCAACCTGCAGACACTTCGTACGGCGCTGAGCTGCTCGTGAACACCCCGGTGATCACCGTCGAGCACGGGGCGGTCGGCTACGACGGCCGCCCCGTGCTCCGTGACGTGTCCCTCACCGTGACCGCCGGCGAGGTCGTCGCGGTGCTCGGCGCCAACGGCTCCGGCAAGTCCACGCTGATCCGGGCGGTGCTCGGGCTGGTGCCGCTGACCGCCGGGTCGGTCACCCTCTTCGGCAGCCCGCTGCGCCGGTTCCGGCGGTGGGAACGGGTCGGGTACGTGCCGCAGCGGCTGGGTGCCGCCGGCGGCGTACCGGCCACCGTGCGGGAGGTCGTGGCCTCCGGCCGGCTGGCCCGCCGGGGTTTCCTCCGCCCGCCGGGCGCGGCCGACCGGGCCGCGGTCGACGAGGCGCTGCGCGCCGTCGGGCTCGCCGACCGGGCCGGCGACCCGGTCGCCACCCTCTCCGGCGGGCAGCAGCAGCGCACCCTCATCGCCCGCGCGCTCGCCGGCCGGCCGGAGCTGCTGGTGCTCGACGAGCCGACCGCCGGGGTGGACGCCGCCAGTCAGGACGCGTTCGCCGGAGCGCTGCGCGAGTTCGTCGCCGGCGGCGGGACGGTGCTGCTCGTGGCGCACGAACTCGGCCCGCTGCGTCCGCTCATCGACCGGGCGGTCGTCGTCCACGCCGGTGGGATCTGCCACGACGGCCCGGTGCCGGAGCCGGCCGGCCACCACGCCGAGCCCGGCCACGACCACGTGCATCCGCACTGTCCCGACGAGCCCGTCGGGCTCTGGAGCAACTGACCATGGAACTCTTCCAGTACCCCTACATGCAGCGCGCGCTGATCGCGGCGCTGGTCATCGGCCTCGCCGCCCCGGCGCTCGGCATCTACCTGGTGCAGCGCCGGCTGGCGCTGATCGGTGACGGGATCGGGCACGTGGCGCTGACCGGCGTGGGCGCCGGTCTGCTGCTCAACCGGTCGCCGGTGCTCGTCGCGGTGATCGTGGCGAGCCTCGGCGCGATCGCCGTCGAGCTGGTCCGCTCCCGTGGCCGGACCTCCGGCGACCTGGCGCTGGCGCTGCTCTTCTACGGCGGCATCGCCGGCGGCGTGACGCTGGTCGGGCTCTCCGACAGCACCCCGGCCAACCTCATGGCGTACCTGTTCGGGTCGCTCATCACCATCTCGTCGGCCGACCTGACCACCATCGTGGTGCTCGGCGCGGTGATCCTGGTGGCCATGGTCGCGCTGCGGCCGGCGCTCTTCGCGGTGAGCCACGACGAGGAGTACGCCCGCGTCTCCGGCCTGCCGGTCCGCACGCTCAACATGCTGATCGCGGTCACCACCGCGGTCACCGTGACCATCGCCATGCGGGCGGTCGGCGTGCTGCTGATCAGCGCGCTGATGGTGGTGCCGGTGGCCGCCGCCCAGCAGGTCGCCCGCGGGTTCCGCGCCACCATGGCGGCGGCGATGGCGCTCGGCCTCTTCGCCGCCGGGTCGGGCGTGTGGGTGGCGGCGACCGCCGACACCGCCCCCGGCGCCTCGGTGGTGCTGATGGCGATCGCCTCGTTCCTGGTGGTCGCGCTGGCCGCGGCGGGCTGGCGCGTGCTGCGCCGCCGGCGCGTACCCGCGGCGCAGCCGGCCGCCGAACCGCACGAGGTGGTGCTCCAGTAACCGTGATCAGCGGACGGCCGGCGGAATTGGTTACCGTTACGGGGTGAACGGTGGATCCGGCTACGACGGCTTCGAGGGTGCGAGCGAACTCCTGCGTGCCCTGTCGGCTCCGATCCGGCTGGCCATCGTGAGCGAGCTCGCGGCGGGCGACCGGTGCGTGCACGAGCTGGTGGAGAAGCTCGGCGTGGCGCAGCCGCTGGTCTCCCAGCACCTGCGGGTGCTGCGCGGCGCCGGTGTGGTGCGCGGCTCGCGCCGGGGCCGGGAGATCGCCTACTCGCTGGTCGACGAGCACGTGGCGCACATCGTGGCGGACGCGGTCAGCCACGCCGGCGAGGGATCATGAATCAGCGACGGGTTGGAGGTGGTAGGCCGTGAGCGAGAGCAGCGCCACCCTGCGCAACACCCGCCAGCGCAGCGCGGTCAGTTCCCTGCTGGGCGAGGTCGAGGGCTTCCACAGCGCCCAGGACCTGCACGCGATGCTGCGCGCTCGCGGTGAGCGGGTCGGCCTCACCACGGTCTACCGGACGCTCCAGGGGCTGGCCGACGCCGGCGAGATCGACGTGATGCGCCCGCCGGGCGGCGAGCACCTCTACCGCCGGTGCAGCGAGGGGCACCACCACCACCTGGTCTGCCGGTGCTGCGGGCGGACTGTCGAGGTGGCCGGGCCGGCGGTGGAGACCTGGGCCGAGCGGGTGGCTGCCCAGCACGGCTACGCCGACGTCAGCCACACCCTGGAGATCTTCGGCACCTGCCCGGCCTGCGCCGGCTGAGGCCGTCTCGCGGGGTGCCCGCGGACGCCGTCCGTGGCACGCTGTCCGGCGTGAAGATCTACGCCGATCGCTTCCCGACCGCCGTCCGCCAGTTCCTCACCGACCTGCTCGTCGTCGTCTGGGTGTACGCCGCGGTCCGCGGCGCGCTGTGGCTGCACGACCTGGTGCAGAAGCTCGCCGTGCCGGGACAGAAGCTGGAGGGGGCCGGCGGCGGACTCGCCGACAACCTGGCCGAGGCCGGCGGCAAGGTGGGCCGCGTGCCGCTGGTCGGCGACGAGCTGACCGCGCCCTTCGAACGGGCCGCGGGCGCGGCCCGGGCCCTCGCGGACGCCGGCCGCGACCAGCAGCAGCTCGTCGACCAGCTGGCCCTCGCGCTCACCGTGGCCGTGCTGATCTTCCCGCTCGGTCTCGTCCTCGTCGGCTGGCTGCCGCTGCGGGTGCGGTGGATGCGCCGCGCCGGGTCGGCGGCGAAGCTGGCCGCGGCCCCCGCCGGACGCGACCTGCTCGCCCTGCGCGCGCTCGCCACCCAGCCGCTGGACCGGCTCACCCGCATCGCGCCCGACGTGGCGCAGGCGTGGCGGCGTGGCGACGACGCCGCCGTCGACGCCCTCGCCGCGCTGGAGCTGCGCCGACTCGGTCTGCGAGACGACCGCTAAGGTCGTCGGGTGTTCTACTTCCTGCTCGTCGTCGCCGTCCTGCTGCTCGGCTACGCCGCCGTCCTCGTCAGCTACGTCCGCAAGGGACGCCGTATCCCGCCCGGGGCCTACCTCGGCCTGGCGGCGCTCAACGGGCTGATCCTCGCGGCGGTGCTGGCCTGGGCCGTCGCCCGCTGACGCCGCCGACCCCTCGGCCGGCGGCGGCCCGCGACGGACCGGACGGGGCTACTGCGGTGGCGGGATCCGGCGGCGCACGTCCGGGGCGGTGGACGGCCCGGTGGACCACGGGGCCACCCACGGCAGGTCGGTGGGCGGGGTGATCACGCCGGACTCGAGATCGGCGTAACGGCCGGCGAGGATCCGCTTGGCCGCCGCGACGTCGACCGAGTCGGTGTTCTCCCAGAGGGCCGTGAAGAGCGCGTCGACCCGCACCCGCGCCTGGCGGCAGAAGAGATCGACCAGCTCGACGTTCTCCGGCCGGGTGTCCCGTTCGGCGTACGCCCGGACGCAGACCGCCGCCATCGCGAACAGCTCCGCGCCGATGTCCACCACGCGCCCCAGGAACGCCTGCTTGCGCTCCATCCGGCCCTGCCAGCGCGACATGGCGTAGAACGTCGACCGGGCGAGCTTGCGCGAGGCGCGCTCCACCTGCCGCAGGTGGCCCGCGAGCGGCCCGAACCGGGCGTACGCCGTGGGGCTCTGACCCGGGCCGACCGCGAGCGTGGGCAGCCACTTCGCGTAGAAGACGCCGGCCCGTGCCCCCGCCCGCGCCTTGCGGCCCAGGCCCGCGTCGGGGTCGATGATGTCCCCGGCCACCGAGAGGTGCGCGTCGACCGCCTCACGGGCGATCAGCAGGTGCATGATCTCGGTCGAGCCCTCGAAGATCCGGTTGATCCGCAGGTCCCGCAGGATCTGCTCGACCGCGGCCGGACGCTCGCCGCGAGCGGCCAGCGACTCGGCCGTCTCGTAGCCGCGGCCGCCACGGATCTGGATGAGGTCGTCGGCGATCCGCCAGGCCATCTCGCTGGCGTAGAGCTTCACCAGCGCGGCCTCGATCCGGATGTCGTTGCGGTCGTCGTCGGCGAGCCGGCAGCAGATCTCCAGCATGGTCTCCATGCCGTAGGTGGTGGCGGCCATGAAGGCGAGCTTCTGCGCCACCGCCTCGTGCTCGCCGACCGGCCGGCCCCACTGCACCCGTTCGGCGGCCCACTGCCGGGCCACGTTCAGCGACCACTTGCCGGCGCCGACGCACATCGCCGGCAGCGACAGCCGGCCGGTGTTGAGCGTGGTGAGGGCGATCTTGAGCCCCTTGCCCTCGCCGCCGATGACGTTCTCCTTCGGGACGAAGACGTCGTGGAAGCGGGTGAGGCTGTTCTCCAGGCCGCGCAGGCCGAGGAAGGCGTTGCGCCGCTCGATCGTGATGCCGTCCGCGTCACCGTCGACGACGAACGCGGTGATCCCGCCGCGCCGCCCCTCGGCCGCCGGCACCCGCGCCATCACCACCAGCAGGGTGGCCACCGTGCCGTTCGTCGCCCAGAGCTTCACCCCGTTGAGCCGGTAGCCGGTGCCGTCCTCGGTCGGCTCGGCGGTGGTGGCCAGCCGCGCGGGGTCGGAGCCCACGTCCGGCTCGGTGAGCAGGAACGCGGAGACCTCACCGGCGGCCAGCCGGGGCAGGAAGCGCTGCTTCTGCTCGGCGGTGCCGAACATCTTCAGCGGCTGCGGCACACCGATGGACTGGTGGGCGGAGAGCAGCGCGCCGATCGCCGGGCTGACCGAACCGGCGAGCATCAGGGCCCGGCAGTACTGGAGGTTGCTGAGCCCCAGGCCGCCGTACCCGCGGTCGATCTTCATCCCGAACGCGCCGAGGCGGGCCAGCCCGTGGAACACCTCGTCGGGGATGCGCGCGTCCCGCTCGATCGCCTCGCCGTCCACCTCGGTGACCAGGTAGTCCCGCAGCCGGGTGAGGAACTCCTCGGCCCGGGCGTCCTCGTCGGCGTCGGACCGTGGCCACGGGTCGATCAGGTCGAGCCGGAACCGGCCGAGGAAGAGTTCCTTGCCGAAGCTGGGACGGTCCCAGGTGGACTCCCGGGCCGCCTCGGCGACCTGGCGGGCCTCCTTCTCGGAGACGTGCCCCGCCTCCGTCGGCAGCGGGGCGGCGACGCCGCCGCCGGTGTCGGGTCGCTCCGGAACGCCGCCGGACTCGTCCGGCGCGGGTCGGCTGTTCTGCGTCGTGGTCACGGCTGCCCCCTCGAACCTCGGTCCGCTGCGTCAACGTGCTCGACAAACGCCACGCTACCCCCGGGTGTTACCCAGGGGTAGCTCTCGGTGAAGATCGAGTTTCGGCGATCGTCGGATCGTGGACCGGTTCGGGCGGGAGTCAGTCGCCGGTGAGCGTACGGGGGTCGTCGTCCTCGTCGTCGATGTCGTCGTCGCCCCAGTTGCGTCGCGCGAACGGCAGCAGCGCCCAGAACGTCAGGAACCAGACGCCGGTGAGCGCGCTCAGCAGGAACGCGATCGGGCGGTCCAGGACGAAGTCGGTGATCAGCAGCACCGCGCTGACCATCGAGACCAGCATGAAGGCCAACCCACCGCTGGCCATCTTGTGGGCGAACCGGACCAGCTCCGGCTTGCGGCCTTGCCGGAACAGCGCCCGGTGGAACGCCACCGGCGAGATGATCAGCGCGGTGGCGGCCGCCGCGGACAGCAGCGCCACGACGTAGACGTCCTTCTGGAAGGCGGTCGTCCGGGTGAAGCCGTTGCTGAACGGCAGCGTCAGCAGGAAGGCGAAGAGGATCTGCACCCCGGTCTGCGCCACCCGCAGTTCCTGGAGCAGATCGGCGAAGTTGCGCTGCCAGCGTTGCTTCTCGGTCTCCTTGGACACGCGCTACCTCCGCTCCGAACGCTACTGCCGGCGGGTCCCGGCCGCCGGCAGCAACGCCAATGCCCGATCACCCGTCGCGTGAAACCGACTCACGACGGGGTCGGGCGCCCGCGGTCAGGCGCCGCGACGGATGCGCCCGGCGTACCGGGCCTCGAGCGCGTTGTTGTGCTCGTCGCCGCCCGCGATGTTCGCCGAGAGGTAGACCGGGGGCCGCTCCCCCGCGGCGAGCAGTCGGGCCACCACCTCGACGGTGATCTGCTGCGCGAGCAGGGCCGCCGTGATCGAGGAGACCGCGCCGACGGCGCCGCCGCCCGGCAGCGGCAGCGTGGCGTCACCGTACGGGGCGCCGTTGTCGAGCACCACGTCGGCGAAGTCGGCGAGCTTGCGCCCGGACGGGTGCCGGGACGTCATCTGGCCGGAGTGCTGGGCCGAGGTGATGGCGATCAGGGCGTGCCCGTGCTTCTTCACGATCGACGCGAACTCCACCATCGCGCCGTTCACACCGGAGTTGGAGGCGAGCACGAAGACGTCCTGCGGGCGGACCGGGGCCAGCTCGTAGAGACGGTGCGCCACCTCGGGCTCGCGTTCGAGCTTCGGACCGAGCACGTCGGCCGGCGCGCCGCCGACCAGCACCAGGTCGCGAAGGGCGATCCGGTTGGTGGGAACCAGCCCGCCGGCCCGGCCGGCGATCTCCATCGCCAGCGCCTCGGAGTGGCCGGTGCCGAAGGCGTGCACCACCCCGTCGGCGCGTACCGCCTCGGCGATCAGGTCGGCGGCGCGGGTCACCGCCGCGCGCTGGCTCGTGGCCACCCGGTTCATCGTCTCGGTCACCACCGTCAGGTAGCTCTCGGCGCTCAGCGTCATTCGCTCCTCCGTCCCGTGCTCGTCGTCCGGCCGACCCGTGCGCGGCCGGCCGCCTGTCCCCCGCCGCTCAGGCCGTCCCACCGACCCGGGCCAGGATCGCCTCGGCCAGCGCCCCCGGCGCCTCGTCCGGGATCCAGTGGCTCACACCGGCCAGCTCCACGAAGCGGTAGTCGCCAGTGACGTGCCCGGCGCACGCCTCGGCGGCGGCGCGCCCGATCGCGCTGTCCCGGTCGCTCCAGACGAAGGTGGTGGGCACGCTCACCGGCCCGACCGCGCGCAGGTCGGCGCCCGACATCGCCCGGTACCAGTTCAGCGCCCCGGTCAGGGCGCCCGGCTCCCGCATCGGCTCCGCGTACGACGCCACCCGGGTGGCGTCGCCCACCCCGGAGAGCAGCCGGCGCAGCGCCACCGCGCGCATCGCGAGCAGCACCGTCTCGGCCTTGCCCGGCTGGCGGAACAGGGCCATGTACGACGAGCGCAGCTTCTGCCGCGGGTCGTGCGCGAGCGCGTGCGCCATGGCGGCCGGGTGCGGCACCGAGACCGCGGTGAGCGTACGGACCCGACGGGGGTGGGCCGCGGCCACCGCCCAGGCGACCACCGCACCCCAGTCGTGGCCGACGAGGTGTGCCGCCTCCACGTCCAGCGCGTCGAGCAGCGCCACCGCGTCGGCCACCAGCTCCGGCAGCCGGTAGGCCCCGACCTCGGTCGGTCGGGCACCGGGCGAGTAGCCGCGCTGGTCCGGCGCGTACGTGCGCAGCCCGGCCGCGTGCAGGACCGGCGTCACCTCGTCCCACTCCCCGCCGTGCTGCGGGAAACCGTGCAGCAACAGTGCGGGCGCACCGCCCGCCGGGCCGCCGGCGCGTACCGCGAACTCCAGACCCCGGGCGTCGATGCGCATGATCGGCAGCCTACCCAGGTCGGGCGGCATCGCCTGTCCCCGCCGGCGGTGCTAGCGTCATGCGTACCAACTTCACATCCGACAGGGGAGCGCACAGCGCTGAGAGTGCGGGCACGCCCGCAGACCCTCGAACCTGATCTGGGTAATGCCAGCGCAGGGAGTTCGGTCGACCTCCAGCCGCGCCGCCGTCCGGTGACACCGGGCGCGGCGTGCGTCTTCTCCTGGTTCCTCTGGTCGAACTGGGAGTGATCACATGGCAACCACCGACAGCAACCGTTGGCGGACGATCGACATCGTCGTCGCGTCCGTGATCGCCGTCGCCTTCGGCGTCATCTTCTGGGCCTGGAACCTGGTCTGGAGTGCCACGGACGCCGCCTTCGCCTTCTTCCCGCCGGCGCAGACGCTGATCTACGGGGTGTGGCTCGTCCCGGCCGTGCTGGGTGGCCTGGTCATCCGCAAGCCCGGCGCCGCCCTCTACTGCGAGACGGTGGCCGCGATCCTCTCCGCCCTGCTGGGCAGCCAGTGGGCGAGCATCACGATCGTCCAGGGCCTGATGCAGGGCGTGGGCGCCGAGCTGGCCTTCGCGGCGTTCCGCTACCGCTCGTTCCGGCTGCCGGCGGCCCTGCTGGCCGGGGCGCTCACCGGCATCAGCGCGGCGATCTTCGACTTCGTCTACTGGAACGTCGAGACGGACCTGACCAGCTACCGGATCCCGTACGCGCTGCTGACCGTGGTGAGCGCCACGGTGGTGGCCGGCGTCGGTGGCTGGGCGCTGACCCGTGCCCTGGCGAACACCGGCGTCCTGGACCGCTTCCCCGCCGGCCGCCAACGCACCGCCATCTGACCCTCCGCCCCCGTTGATCAGGAGGTTTGCGTCAACGAGGGCCGCGACCCTGACGCAAACCTCTTGATCATGCGGCCCAGGCCGGGAGGAGGTGTGTCATGAGCGCGGTGACGTTGCGGGGGTTCGGGTGGCGGCACGCCGGGCGCAAGCGCTGGGCGGTACGCGGCGTGGACCTGCGGATCGAGAGCGGCGAGCGGGTGCTGCTGCTCGGCCCCTCCGGCGCCGGCAAGAGCACTCTGCTGGCCGCGCTCGCCGGGCTGCTGCCGGAGGACTCCGGGGAGCAGGAGGGCACCGTCGAGATCGACGGACTCGACCCCCGCAAGGGGCGGGAGCGGGTCGGCGTCGTCTTCCAGGACCCGGAGAGCCAACTGGTGATGGCCCGCTGCGGCGACGACGTCGCGTTCGGGCTGGAGAACCGGGGCGTGCCGGGCGACGAGATCTGGTCCCGGGTCGACGAGGCGCTGCGCCGGGTCGGCTTCCCGTACCACCGCGACCGGCCCACCGCCGCGCTCTCCGGCGGCGAGCAGCAGCGGCTCGCCCTGGCCGGGGCGCTCGCCCTGCGGCCGGGCCTGCTGCTGCTCGACGAGCCGACCGCCAACCTGGACCCGGCCGGCGCCGCGCTGGTCCGCTCGGCCGTCGCCGCCGCGCTGGACGCCGACACCACGCTCATCCTCGTCGAGCACCGGGTGGCCGAGGCGTTGCCGCTGGTCGACCGGGTGGTCGTGCTGGAGCCCGGTGGCGGCGTCCGCGCCGACGGCAGCCCCGCGGGGGTCTTCGAGACGCACGGCGACGCGCTCGCCGCCGAGGGGGTGTGGGTGCCGGGCCGCACGGTGGCGCCGCGCCGCGCCGCCACCGCCCCCGGTCCCCTGTTGCTCACCGCCGACCGGCTCGGCCTCCCGCCCCGCCTGGCCGCCACCGACCTGAACGTACGCGCCGGCGAGGCGCTCGCCGTGCTCGGCCCGAACGGGGCCGGGAAGTCCACCCTGGCCCTGCTGCTCGGCGGGCTGCTCAGGCCCGGCACCGGCCGGGTGACGGCGAGCCCGGACCTGGCCGGCCGGGACGCCCGCACCGCACCGCACCGTTGGCGCGCCCCGGCCCTGGCCACCCGGATCGGCTCGGTCTTCCAGGACCCCGAGCACCAGTTCGTCACCACCACCGTCTTCGACGAGCTGGCCCTCGGACCACGCCGGACCGGCCGCCCCGAGGCGGAGGTGCGCTCCACCGTGGCCGACCTGCTCGACCGGCTGCGGCTGACCACGCTCGCCGCCGCCAACCCGTACACCCTCTCCGGCGGCGAGGCGCGGCGGCTCAGTGTCGCGACCGCCCTGGCCACCGCCCCCCGGCTGCTGGTCTGCGACGAGCCCACGTTCGGCCAGGACCGGCGCACGTGGCTGGAGCTGGTGGACCTCTTCGCCGGCCTGCGCGACGCCGGGCACGGCGTGGTCACCGTCACCCACGACGCGGAGTTCGTCGCCGCGCTGGCCGACCGGCAGGTCACCCTGGCACGACCACGGCGGGGCCCCGAGGACGCCGCACCGCCGGCCAACCCCGGGGAGCAGCCGTGATCAGCCTCGAACCGGTCGCGGTGCCGGGAGCGCCCCTGGCCCGGCGCAACCCGGTGGCGAAGCTGGCCGCCGCGCTGCTCTTCTCGTTCGTCCTGGTCGCCACGCTCGACCCGGTGGCACCGGCGATCGCCATCGCCGTCGAGTTGGCCCTGCTGCCGCTCTTCGGTGTGCGCTACCGGGTGCTGGCCCGCCGGGCCTGGCCGTTGCTGGCGAGCGCCCTCGGCATCGTCGTCACCCTCGTGCTCTTCGCGGCCGAGCGCTCCGGGCGGGTGCTGGTCGAGGCCGGCCCGGTCGTGGTCACCTCGGGCGTGCTGCTCACCGCGCTCGGCCTCGTGCTGCGGATGTTCGCGGTGGCGCTGCCCGGCGTGATCGTGTTCGCCACCACCGACCCGACCGACCTGGCCGACGCGCTGATCCAGAACGCGAAGGCGCCCGCCCGGTTCGCGATCGGCGCGCTGGCGGCGTTCCGGCTGGTGCCGCTGCTCGGGCAGGAGTGGCAGGCACTGAGCATGGCCCGCCGGGCACGCGGCGTCGACGCCGGGCGCAACCCGGTGGCGAAGCTCCGGCTCTTCGTCTCGACCGCGTTCGCCCTGCTGGTGGGCGCGATCCGCCGGGGCACCCGGCTCGCGGTCGCCATGGACGCGCGGGGCTTCGACTCCGGCACTGCGCGTACGGTCGCCCGCCGGCAACGGTTCACCACCGGCGACACCCTCCTGGTGGCGGGCGCGGTGGCCCTGGCCGCCGCCGCGCTGACCGTGAGCGTGCTCCTCGGCACCTTCCGCCCCCTGGTCGGTTGAGTCGGCGCGGCCCGCGACGCAGACATGCTCGGAGGCGCATGTTCGCATGTGCGCCTCGCGCGGGACACGCGCTGTTCCCCTGGCGGGACGAGATTGTCCGGCGGACAACTCTCCTGATCAGACTGGAGCAGCACATGGGCCACGGCCACGCGCACCATCACGATCACGACTCGGCAGCCGGCGGCGACGTACCCCCGGCGCTGGACCTCGGCGTCCCGGACGCGGAACTCGCGCCCGCCGACCTCAGCCGGCGCGGCTTCCTGCGCAGCGCCGGCCTGCTGGGCGCCGGCGCGGCCACCACCGTGCTGGCCAGCGGCACCCCGGCCTTCGCGGGGGACCACGACCACGGGCCCGGCGGCGACCACGGCCGCACCGGCGAGTTCCAGTGGCTGGCCGGTGACCACCACATCCACACCCAGTACAGCTCGGACGCGATGTACCGGGTGGTCGACCAGGCTCGCCACGCCCGGGCGTACGGGCTGGACTGGATGGTCGTGACCGACCACGGCAGCGCCGCGCACGCCAAGATCGGCGTGGAGAAGGTGAACCCGGACATCGTCGCCGCCCGCGGCCAGCTCAAGGACCTGCTGATCTA
This sequence comes from Micromonospora xinjiangensis, assembly GCF_056150165.1. Lineage (NCBI taxonomy): Bacteria > Bacillati > Actinomycetota > Actinomycetes > Micromonosporales > Micromonosporaceae > Micromonospora > Micromonospora xinjiangensis. Next base: position 16,766 of record NZ_JAXCFO010000013.1, read on the forward strand.
CCAGGGCCTGGAGTGGAACATCCCCGCCGCCGAGCACGCCACCGTCTTCGTCCACCCGGGACGCAACGAGGTCGCCGTCCTCAAGGAGTTCGAGAACGCCTTCGACGGCAGCGTCAGGAACGCGGGCGACTCCACCCCGGCCAACGAGGCGCTCGCCATCGCCGGCATCAAGTTCCTCGGCGAGGCGGTGCGCCGGCGCCGGGTCGAGGGCGCGCTCTTCCTCGCGAACCACCCGGCCCGCCGCGGCATCGACTCGCCGCACGAGATCCGCGCCTGGCGGGACGCCGACCCGACCGTGGCGATCGGCATGGAGGGCGCCCCCGGTCACCAGGCCGCCGGCCTGCCGGGCGGCGGGCGCAACCGCGGCTACTACGACAACAACCCGTCCGCCGCGTCGTTCCCCGGCTACCCGCTGGAGAGCTACCGCACCTGGGGCGGCTTCGACTGGATGACCTCCACCGTCGGCGGCCTCTGGGACAGCCTCCTCGCCGAGGGCCGGGCGTGGTGGATCAGCGCCAACTCCGACTCGCACGTCAACTACCTGGACACCGCCCAGCGGGGGCCCGACGGCGACTTCGACCGCAACGGCAGGCACGACGACCCGGTGTACGGGCCGCTGCTCACCACGGCCGGCGACTACTGGCCGGGCCAGTACAGCCGTACGCACGTGGGTGCGAGCGCGTTCAGCTACCGCGCCGTCATGGACGGTCTGCGGGCTGGCCGGGTCTGGGTGGACCACGGTGGGCTGATCAAGGCGCTCGACGTCCGCGCCCGGGTGGCCGGCGACCGCCGCCGCAACTCCGGTACGCCGCTCGGTGGCGTGCTGCGGGTCAAGCGCGGCACGCGCGTGGAGGTGACGATCGACATCGACCTGGCCGACATCCCGAACTGGTCGCAGTTCGTGCCCGTCCTCGCGCGGGTCGACGTGATCGCCGGCCGGGTGACCGGTCCGGTCGCCGACAGGGACGCCTTCACCGCCCCGAACACGAGGGTGGTGAAGTCCTTCGAGGTGGCCAAGGGCACCGGCCGGGTCTCGTTCACCCACGCCTTCGGCCGGGTGGACGAGCCGTTCTACCTGCGCATCCGGGGCACCGACGGCAAGCGCAGCCAGCCCGGCCTCATGGGCGCGGCGGTCGACCCGTTCGGCCCGGCGCTGGACGTCACCGGCGCCGCGGACCCGTGGGAGGACCTGTGGTTCTACGCCAACCCCATCTGGGTCCTGCCGCAGTGATCCTCGGCCTCAGCCTGGGCCACCGGACCGTCCGGGAGGCGGAGCACTGGCTGGCCGCGCACGTCGTGCCGCTCGGCCTGCCGGATCTGGTGGCCTGCACCCACCTGGTCGCCGCGCCGTACCCGCACGTGGCGCTCAGCCTGGGGGTGCCGGCGGCCACCGGGCGGTTGGCCGACCTGCCCACCACCCCACCGGAGCTGCGCGAGGCCGCGGCCCGGGCGGCGGCCGCACACGAGGCCCGCCGGTCCGGCCGGGCCGTGCGCTATCCGGGCGTGGACCGGCTGGTCGGGACGCTCACCGTCGGCGAGCTGCTCGCCGCGAGCGCGATCGCGCGCGTGGTGGTGCTCGGCTCGGCGGAGGCCGGACCCGAGGTGCCGCTGGACACCCGCGACTTCGTCCGCCCCGAGTGGCGCGACGGTGAGCTGGTGCTGGTGGCCATGCCGCACCACGGCGGGGGCCTCGCCCCGTTCGAGGTGCCCGACCCGACGCCCTGCTGCGCCGACCACTGAGCACCGGGCGCGGTCCGAGCCGGATGGCGGACCGCGCCCGCGCTCACCCGGCGGTCAGCTGCGGCGGAAGGCGTACCGGCGGGGCTGACCCGCGGTCTGGCTGCTCCGGCCGCCGCCGGAGCGCCCCTTCGCGGCCGGCGGACCGGCTTTCGGCGGAACCGACCGGAACGCCGCCCCGCCGTCCGGCAGGGCCGGCACGACCGGGTGGTCGCCCGGAGACGGCGCACCGAGCGGCAGCCGCGGCACGGCGGACAACCGACCGAGGTCGGTCGGAATCGCATCCTCGATCTTCCGGGTGGGACGGGTCGTGCGGGACTTCTTCGCATCGCGCTTGGCAGGCATCCGGGCCTCCTCTCCCGCGAACCGGCCGAGGTCTCGGCGACGCCGGGTGTCCGGCGCCGGAACCGACCGGTCACGGCTGGACGGGAACCGGGCTGGCGAACAGCCACGGTCGGAACGGACAGGGACTCGTCCCGGGATCGACCGACCACGACGAGCACCGCCGGCGACGGCGGAGGGTGGGAATGCGGACGCCCGGGAGCGCACGGACCGCGCGGCCGCTCGGGGCGGCGGGCCGGCTCGGAGGTGGGGCGTCATCAGCGCATGACGGCACGCTAACCGACGCCCGGGCGCGCGCGCATCCCATTTACGATCGGCCCATGCTGATCGCGTTCTCGATCACCCCGCTCGGCGTCGGCGACTCGGTGGGCGACCTGGTCGCCGAGGCGGTCCGGGTGGTCCGCGAGTCCGGCCTGCCGAACCGGACCGACGCCATGTTCACCACCGTCGAGGGCGAGTGGGACGAGGTGATGGCGGTGGTGAAGCGGGCCGTCGACGCGGTGGCCGCGCAGGCGCCGCGGGTCAGCGTGGTGCTCAAGGCCGACGTCCGGCCCGGGGTCACGGACGCCCTCACCGGCAAGGTCGCCCGCGTCGAGGCGCGGCTCGCCGAGCGCTGAGCGCAGCCGCCACCCACACCGACGGTGACGCGATGTCGATCACTGGCGCGCGACGGCCGCGGCGGGGTTAGGTTCGAGACGCGAACGGCGACAGCGAAAGGTGGCGGCGCGGATGGCTGAGCAGGCGAGGGCGCAGATCGGGGTTACCGGGCTGGCGGTCATGGGCCGCAACCTGGCCCGCAACCTGGCTCGCAACGGATTCGCCGTGGCGGTGCACAACCGCTCGCCGGAGCGCACCCGGCGGCTGGTCGCGGAGCACGGCGGCGAGGGGACGTTCGTCCCCGCCGAGTCGCTGGCCGACTTCGTCGCCTCGCTGGAACGCCCCCGCGCGGTGATCGTCATGGTGAAGGCGGGCGCGCCGACCGATGCCGTCATCGACGAGCTGGTCCCGCTGCTGGAGCCGGGCGACATCGTGGTGGACTGCGGCAACGCGCACTTCGCCGACACCCGGCGCCGGGAGGAGGCGCTGCGTGAGCACGGGCTGCACTTCGTCGGCACCGGCGTCTCCGGCGGCGAGGAGGGCGCGCTGCACGGGCCGAGCATCATGCCCGGCGGCTCCGAGGAGTCCTACCGCAAGCTGGGCCCGATCTTCGAGAAGATCGCCGCCCAGGTGGACGGCGTGCCCTGCTGCCGGCACATCGGCCCGGACGGCGCCGGCCACTTCGTGAAGATGGTGCACAACGGCATCGAGTACGCCGACATGCAGCTCATCGCCGAGGCGTACAACCTGCTGCGGGCCGGTCTGGGCGCGGAGCCCGCGGAGATCGCGGAGATCTTCCGCGGCTGGAACGATGGCGAGCTGGAGTCCTTCCTCATCGAGATCACCGCGGACGTGCTGGCGCACGCCGACGCGACCACCGGCCGACCGTTCGTCGACATCGTGCTGGACCGGGCGGAGCAGAAGGGCACCGGCCGGTGGACGGTGCAGAGCGCGCTCGACCTCGGCATCCCGATCACCGGCATCGCCGAGGCGACGTTCGCCCGCTCGCTCTCCGGCCACGCCGACCAGCGCGAGGCGGCCCGCCGGGCCTTCTCGGGCGGCGGCGCGACATGGCAGGTGGACGACCGTTCGGCGTTCATCGAGGACGTCCGCCGGGCGCTGCTCGCCTCGAAGATCGTGGCCTACGCGCAGGGCTTCGACCACATCCGCGCGGGCAGCCGGGAGTACGACTGGAACATCGACCTGGGCGGCACCGCGACCATCTGGCGGGGCGGCTGCATCATCCGGGCCCGCTTCCTGGACCGCATCCGCGAGGCGTACGACGGGCAGCCGGACCTGCCGACGCTGCTCGTGGCGCCCTACTTCGCCGACGCCGTGAGCGCTGGTGTGCCGAGCTGGCGGCGGGTGGTGGCCGACGCGGCCCGCGCCGGGGTGCCGACGCCGGCGTTCTCCTCGTCGCTCGCGTACTTCGACGCGCTGCGCGCGGAGCGCCTGCCGGCCGCGCTCATCCAGGGTCTGCGGGACAACTTCGGCGCCCACACCTACCAGCGGGTCGACCGGGACGGCACGTTCCACACGGTCTGGGCCGGCGACCGCTCCGAAGTGGAGGCCTGAGCCTCACCACGCCCGCTGGGTCTCCTCGGCCGGGGTCGGGGCCCAACCGGCCGCGGGCTCGCCGTGGGCCAGCTCGCCGATCTCGCCCGAGCGGACGGCGGGCGTGTGACCCAGCTCCGCGCAGTGGCGCTCGGCCACCGCGGCGCAGACCTCCGCGACCCGTTCCCGCTGCGCGGCGTCGACGAGGCCCGCGTCGGCCAGCGCGGCTGTCATCTCGTACCGGAGATCCCGCATGCCCACCCCCGTGTCGCGGGCGCACCCCCGCGACACGCCCCGCTCCCTGGATCGTAGGCCGCCGCGCACCGCCCCACCCCGCCAACGCCGCGCCCGCCCCACCCTCGACAGCGGTGGAGCGGGCACGGCGGCGGGCGTCACCAGAGGCGGCGGCGCTTGGCCTTCTGGGGGCGCAGCATGTCGGCGCCCTTGGCGAGCAGGCGGCTCAATCCGGAGGGACCGCGACGGGCCTCCACCGCGTGGCTCAGCCGGCGCGCGCCGGCAGCGGCCAGCGGCACGGCGACCGCCATGAGCGCCCACTGGGCGATGCGCTTCTGGATCATGTGGGTTTCACCTCCGTCAGTGGCTCCTGCGGAGGGTGATACCCAGCGTGACGGCCAGGTAGTCGTCCGGCGGCCGTTCTCAGGCCGGCGGGGCGACCGGGTTGGGCAGGGCGCCGCCGAAGCGCCGGTCGCGCTGCGCGTACAGCTCGCAGGCGTACCACAGGTGCCGGCGGTCGAAGTCGGGCCACAGCGTGTCGAGGAAGACCAGCTCGGCGTACGCACTCTGCCAGAGCAGGAAGTTGGACGTCCGCTGCTCGCCCGACGGGCGCAGGAACAGGTCCACCTCCGGGACCTCGGGGTGGTAGAGGTACTTCGCCACGGTCTTCTCGTTGACCTTGGCCGGGTCCAGGCGTCCGGCCGCCACGTCGCGGGCGATCGCCGCCGCGGCGTCGCCGATCTCGGCCTGCCCGCCGTAGTTGACGCAGAACTGCAGGGTCAGCGTCGAGTTGCCCCGGGACATCTCCTCGGCCGTCTGGAGCTCGGAGATGACGCTCTTCCAGAGCCGTCCGGCCCGGCCCGACCAGACCACCCTGACGCCGAGGTCGACCAGCTGGTCGCGGCGGCGGCGGATCACGTCGCGGTTGAAGCCCATGAGGAAGCGGACCTCGTCCGGCGAGCGCCGCCAGTTCTCCGTGGAGAAGGCGTACGCCGACAGGTAGGGAACGCCCAGCTCGATGGCGCCCTCGATGGTGTCGAAGAGGGAGAACTCCCCCGCCTCGTGGCCCTTGGTGCGGGGCAGCCCGCGCTCCTTGGCCCACCGGCCGTTGCCGTCCATCACCACCGCGACGTGCCGGGGCAGCGCCTCCCGGGGCAGCGCCGGCGGGCGGGCACCCGACGGGTGCGGGGTGGGTGGCACCGGCTCGCGCCGGCCGGCCCTCGTGGTACGGATCACCTGCTCTACTCCCTGCTCGCGCCATCGGTGCCGGGCGCCGGAGCACCACGGTCTACCAGCGGCAGCGAGCGTAGCGCGCGCTCCATGTGCCACTGCAGGTGCGCTGCCACCAGGCCGCTGCACTCCCGGCGTACACCGGCCTCGGCGGCGTCGGCGACCCGCCAGTCGCCGTGGTGCAGCGCGGACATCAGGTCGACGGTGGCCGGCGCCGGGTGGGCCGCGCCGGGCGGCCGGCAGTCCGGGCAGACCACTCCCCCGGCCGGCACGGAGAAGGCGCGGTGCCGCCCGGGTGTGCCGCAGACGGCGCACGCCGTCAGGGCCGGCGCCCAACCGGCCAGGGCCATCCCCCGCAGCAGGTACGCGTCGAGCACCAGGGTGGTGTCGTGACCGCCCTCGGCGAGCGCGCGCAGGGCGCCGAGGGTGAGCTGGAACAGCCGCAGCGACGGCTCCCGCTCGACCGGGGTGAGCCGCTCGGCGGTCTCGGCGATCGCGCTGGCCGCGGTGTAACGCGGGTAGTCGCCGAGGAACCGCTTGCCGTAGAGGTCGATGCCCTCGACCTGGCTCACCGTGTGCAGCGAGCTGCCGTGGTTGCCCTTGGGGTCACCGGCGAGCTGGAGGTCGACGTGCCCGAACGGCTCCAGGCGGGCACCGAACCTGCTGGTGGTGCGCCGCACGCCCCGGGCCACGGCGCGGATGCGGCCGTGCCGGCGGGTGAGCAGCGTGATGATCCGGTCGGACTCGCCGAGCTTCTGCACGCGCAGCACCACCGCGTCGTCACGGTAGAGCTGTCGGCGGTACCCGGCCATCGGGCCATTCTCCCTCGGGGTGCGAAATCAGGGTCGGTTCGGGGTGCGGACGCGGACAATCCCCGATGCGGCTCGGACGGCTCCGGCCGTAACGTGCCCCTCATGATCGTGCTCTCCGCCGCCCGCGGCGACCGCTCCCGCACCGACCGCCGCCCCCCGATCGCGGGCCCGGCCCGGCGTCGTGCCGTCGGCCCGGTCGCGCTGGGCGCCGCCGCCACGCTCATTCTCCTCACCGGGTGCGACAACCTGTCGTACCGACGGCTGGACTTCGAGAACACGGAGTCGGTGCGCATCACGACGATCCGGGTCGAGTCCGGCTCGGGTGACGTCGTGGTGCGGGCGACCGGCACCGCCGACGAGGTGCAGATCAAACGGATCGTGCGCTACCAGGGCGCCCAGCCGGACGCGAAGTACGAGATCAAGGGCAACGAGCTGGTGCTCGACACGGACTGCGGCTCCCGGTGCAGCGTCTCCTACGAGGTGACCGCCCCACAGGGCGTCAACGTGCAGGGCGAGAGCGGGTCCGGCGACGTCGAGTTGAGCCGCGTCGGCACGGTGGAGCTGCGGCTGCACTCGGGCAGCGCCCGGCTGACCGGCACCACCGGCCCCGTCCGCGTGGAGTGCGACTCCGGCGACATCGAGGTGTCCGAGGCGACCGGGCCGGTCAGCCTGCGCACCTCCTCCGGCGACATCTCGGCCCGCCGGCTGCAGGGCCAGGTGGATGCCGAGGCCAGGTCCGGCAACGTCAACGTGGAGACCGAGAAGGCCGTCTCGGCCCGGGTGCACGCCACCAGCGGGGACGTCGACGTGCTCGTCCCCCCGGGCCCCTACCAGGTGCACGCCCGGGCCGGCTCGGGCGACGAGGACGTCTCGGTCGCGGACGTCCCGAGCGCGGCGCTGGTGCTCGACGTGAGCACCAGCAGCGGCAACGTCAGGGTCGCCCAGCGCTGACCGCCGGCTTCGCCACCTCCGGCGCGGTCCGCTGCGCCGGCAGCCGGTCCCCGGTCGACGTCGGTGCCCCGGCGCGCGTCGCGTCCCGTCGACCACCCGGCACCAGCTCCGGCCGCCGCCGTGCGGCGAGATCCTCCACCCAGCCCACGGCCAGCGTCACCACGCCGACCAGGGCGAAGACCAGCACCACCCGGATGGCGAGACCGCGCGGGTCCTCGTGCGACCAGCCCACCCCGTCGAACAGCGGGGTGAGCGCCACCACGAACGGCATGTGCCAGAGATACACCGTCAGCGCGCGCCGGTTCACCACGGTCACCGCCCGCCCGAACGGCGCGAACCGGTCGACCCACGCCGCGCCCGCCGGTCCCCGGCCGAGCACGACCAGGATGAACGCCGCCGACCAGAGGGCGTTGCCGAGGTGGTTGTCGTTGAGGTCGAAGCCGCGCGGGCCGGGGTGGGTGAAGATCCATGCCCCACCGGCGGCGGCGAACACCAGGACCGCGGGCACGAGCACCCGGTTGGCGAGCCGGCGCAGCATCCCCGCGTGGTGGGCGAAGCCGAGCAGCCACGCGCCGAAGTAGAGGCCGAACTCCCGGACGGGCCCGGGCGCCGTCGACCAGATCCCCGACTCGATCGCCACGAGCAGGGCGTACGGGGCGAGGAGGGTGGGCAGCGGGGCCCGGCGGAACAGCCAGAGCGCGATCGGTGAGGCCAGCACGAACCACAGGTAGTCCCGCAGGTACCAGATCGGGCTCAGCGCCAACGCCCCCCAGTAGTTGGCGGGCGGGTCGGAGACCGGGAAGAACCAGAGCAGCACGCGCGGCGTGAGCGGCATCCCGCTGAGCAGCATCGCCGGCACGAAGATCGCCGCGAGCACCCACAGCGACGGCAGCAGGCGACGCAGGCGACGAAGCACCGCCGACGACCCGGACCGGTCCAGGGAGGCGGCCATCAGGGACCCGGCCAGCGCGAACATCACCGACATCGCGGGAAACACCAGGGTCAGCGAGGCGAGGCCGGTCACGTGGTAGACGACGACTCGGACGATGGCCAGGAAGCGGAGCAGGTCCAGGTATCTGTTTCGCATCAGCCTGCATCTGTGTCGGGGGCGCGGCGGATGTCTCCTACCCTCCGCCGCGCCGCCGGCAAACGGGCGCACGGCCCACTCGGAGGTGAAAATCCCCATACATCCGACCGAGTCGGATCAGTCGCTACCCCCTACGGCCGACGAGTCGGCCATCCGTTTGACCGATGCAGATCAGCCGTACGGCAGGAGCCGTACGGCTGATCGACGACGGGGCGGTCAGAAGCCGAGCTTGCGCAGCTGCTTCGGGTCGCGCTGCCAGTCCTTCGCCACCCGGACGTGCAGGTCGAGGAAGACGCGGGTGCCGAGCAGCTCCTCGATCTGGTGACGGGCGGCGGTGCCGACCTGCTTGAGGCGGCTGCCCCGGTGGCCGATCACGATCGCCTTCTGGCTGGGCCGCTCGACGTACACGTCGGCGAAGATCCGCATGAGTTGCCCCTCGGGGATCATCTCCTCCACGACCACGGCGATGGAGTGCGGCAACTCGTCGCGGACCCCCTCCAGCGCCGCCTCCCGGATCAGCTCGGCGACGAGCACCTGCTCGGGGTCGTCGGTGAGCATGTCGTCCGGGTAGAGCTGCGGGGAGACCGGCAGGTAACCGGTCATCACGTCGACCAGGGTGTCGACCTGGTGACCCGACACCGCGCTCACCGGCACCACGGCGGCGAACTCGCCCAGCTCGCCCACCGCGAGCAGCTGCTCGGCGAGGCGCTGCCGGTCGACCAGGTCGGTCTTCGTGACGACGGCCAGCACGGTGGCCTTCAGCTCGGCCAGCTCACCGCTGATGAACCGGTCGCCCCGCCCGATCGGCTCGTCCGCCGGGATGCAGAGCCCGATCACGTCGACCTCGCTCCAGGTCTGGCGGACCAGGTCGTTGAGGCGCTCGCCGAGCAGCGTACGGGGACGGTGCAGACCCGGGGTGTCGACGAGGACGAGCTGCGACTCCGGCCGGTGCAGGACCGCCCGGATGACGTGCCGGGTCGTCTGCGGCTTGTTCGAGGTGATGGCGATCTTCTGACCGACGATCGCGTTGGTCAGCGTCGACTTGCCGGCGTTCGGCCGCCCGACGAAGCAGGCGAAGCCGGCCCGGTAGGGACGCTCCTCGGGGTCACGGACGGTAGCGCTCACGCCACCACCCCGCCCCGCCGCACCGGCGTGCGCGTCGCCCCGGCGCCGTGCCCGTTCACTCGACCACCGTGCCGAGGACGGTGCCGTCCGGCGCGGCGACGTGGATGGGCGCGTCGGCGGCGAGGTCGCGGACGGCGGCGTGCCCCGCGCCGTCCAGCGTCGACGCCTCGGTCACCACCACGGCCGCCTCCAGCCGGGTCGCGCCCGCGGCAACCGCCGAGGCGACCGCCAGCTGGAGCGCGGTGAGCGCCAGCGAGGGCAGCGCGACGCTCGCGGCGGCGTACGTCCGGCCGTCCTGGTCGCGGACGGCCGCACCCTCCACGGCACCGACCCGACCACGGGCGCCCCGGGCCAGGACGACCAACTTGGCGTCCTCGGCGCTCAGGCCGACCGGCGCGGACGGGGTGGGCCGGGCGGCGGGCACGGCGGGCGACTCAGGCATCGGCGGGTTGCCTCTCCTCGACTCGGTTGTGGTTGCCCCGCGGCTCGGCGGTCTCGCCGCGCCCCGGGCTCTCCTGCTGGTCGGTCGGCTCGACCCGGCTCACGAGCACGGTGTCGATCCGGTTGCGCCGGCCGGTGGTGCCCTCGGCGACCAGGCGCAGGCCGGCCACCTCGACCCGGGCCCCCGGGATCGGCACCCGACCCAGCGACTGGGCCAGCAGACCACCGACCGTCTCCACCTCGTCGGTGGGCAGCTCGGTGTCGAACAGCTCGCCCAGGTCCTCCACGGGGAGCCGGGCGGTGACCCGCACCGACCCGTCCTCCAACCGCTCGACCGGTGGGCGCTCGACATCGTACTCGTCGGTGATCTCGCCGACGATCTCCTCGAGGATGTCCTCGATCGTGACCAGGCCGCCCGTGCCGCCGTACTCGTCGACGACGATGACCAGGTGGTTGCGGGCCGCCTGCATCTCGGAGAGCAGGTCGTCGACGGGCTTGGACTCCGGCACGAAGGTGGCCGGGCGCATCAGCTCCGAGACCGGGAGCTGCTCCGCCGACGGGTCGCCGCCACGGACGCGGCGGATCAGGTCCTTGAGGTAGAGCACGCCGAGCACGTCGTCGACGTTCTCGCCGATCACGGGGATCCGGGAGAAGCCGGAGCGCAGGAAGAGCGCCAGTGCCTGGGAGAGCGTCTTGCCCTCCTCTATCCACACCATCTCCGTGCGGGGCACCATCACCTCCCGGGCGATGGTGTCGCCGAGCGCGAAGACCGAGTGGATCATCTGCCGCTCGCCGTGCTCCACCACACCGCGCTGCTCGGCCAGGTCGACCAGCTCGCGCAGCTCGACCTGGGTCGCGAACGGGCCCTCGCGGAAGCCACGGCCCGGCGTCACGGCGTTGCCGATCAGGATCAGCAGCGACGCGAGCGGGTTGAGCGCGCGCCCCAGCCACCGGACCAGCGGGGCCACCGCCCGGCCGACCGCGTAGGCGTGCTGCCGGCCGAGGGTGCGCGGGGCCACCCCGACCACCACGAAGCTGACGACGGTCATCGTGCCGGCGGTGACGAGCGCCGCCCGCCAGCCCGCGCCGAAGGTGTCGACCGCGACGAGAGCCACCAGCGTGGTGGCGGTCAGCTCGGCGAGCAGCCGCAGCAGCAGGAGCAGGTTGAGATGCCGGACCACGTCGCCGGCGACCGCCTGTAGCGTCCGCGCGCCACGCGCCCCGTCACGGGCCAGCTCGGCGGCCCGGGCGGGCGAGACCGCGGCGAGTGCCGCCTCGGTCATCGCGATCAACCCGGCGAGCACCACCAGGCCGGCGGCGAAGACGATCAGTTGCAGGTCCGGCAGGCCGGCGGTCGCGCCGGCTGTGGAGGCCTGTATGGACATCACCGTTACCGGCTCGACCGCCAGCTGGCCAGCAGTCGGGCCTGGAGCGCGAACATCTCCCGCTCCTCCTCCGGCTCCGCGTGGTCGTAACCGAGCAGGTGCAGCACCCCGTGCACGGTGAGCAGGTGCAGCTCGTCGGCGGCGGAGTGGCCGGCGGTGGCCGCCTGCTTGGCCGCCACCTCCGGGCAGAGCACGATGTCACCGAGGAGGGCGGGTTCGCCGCCGGCCGGGGCGTTCTCGCCCGGGCCGTGGTCGACGCTGCCCTCGTCCATGGGGAAGGCGAGCACGTCGGTCGGCCCGTCGCCCCCCATCCAGCGGTGGTTGAGCTCGGTCATGTAGTCGACGTCGACGAGCAGCACGGAGAGCTCGGCGAGGGGGTTGACCCCCATCTCGTCGAGGGCGTGCCGGGCGACGGCGAGAACGGCGTCGGTGTCGACCTCGACACCCGACTCGTTGGCGATCTCGATGGACAACTGGTTTCCCTTGATCTAGCGGCGCCGGCCGGATCGGCCGCCGCCCTGGGCGGCCCGCCCCGGTACGGCGTGCACGCTCTGCGCCTGTTGGTTCTCCCGCTCGGCGTCCCAGCGGGCGTACGCGTCGACGATCTCGCCGACCAGCCGGTGCCGGACCACGTCGGAGCTGGACATCTGGGCGAAGTGCACGTCCTCGACGCCGGCCAGGATCTCCCGGACCACGCGCAGGCCGCTGGTCGTGCCGCCGGGCAGGTCGACCTGGGTCACGTCACCCGTCACGACGATCTTGGAGCCGAAGCCGAGCCGGGTGAGGAACATCTTCATCTGCTCGGGCGTGGTGTTCTGCGCCTCGTCGAGGATGATGAACGCGTCGTTGAGCGTCCGGCCGCGCATGTAGGCCAGCGGGGCGACCTCGATCGTGCCCGCCGCCATGAGCTTCGGGATCGAGTCGGGGTCGAGCATGTCGTGCAGCGCGTCGTAGAGCGGGCGCAGGTAGGGGTCGATCTTCTCGTTGAGCGTGCCGGGCAGGAAGCCCAGCCGCTCCCCCGCCTCGACGGCCGGCCGGGTGAGGATGATCCGGTTGACCTGCTTGGCCTGGAGCGCCTGGACGGCCTTCGCCATCGCCAGGTAGGTCTTGCCGGTGCCGGCGGGGCCGATACCGAAGACGATGGTGTGCGAGTCGATGGCGTCGACGTACCGCTTCTGCCCGAGGGTCTTGGGGCGGATGGTGCGCCCGCGCCGGGAGAGGATGTTGAGCGTCAGAACATCGGCGGGGCGCTCGGCGCTGCCCTGCTCGAGCATGCCGACCGTACGCCGTACGGCGTCAGTGGTCAGGGTCTCGCCTTTCTCGATGAGTTCGAGCAGCTCGGTGAAGAGACGCTCGGCGAGGGCGTTGTCCGCGGGCGCACCCGAGATCGTGATCTCGTTACCCCGGACGTGCACGTCACTGTTGACCGAGCGTTCGACGAGTCGCAGGATCTCGTCGCCCGCGCCGAGCAGGTTGACCATGATCTTCGGATCGGAAACGGTGATCCGGGTCTGCACCTGGGGCGGGCCGGGAGGTGGGGTGCCGGTCATAGATCGGGCCGAGGGGCCCTGTGCCACCTGCTCTCGATTTCGGCGCCGGCCCTGCTGGCGCGGCGTGCGGACGTTCCACCCATCGTATCGGTTCAACACCGGCGGCACCTCGTGCATTTCCCCCGCCCCGGGGCTGCCCGCAGGCAGCGGAAGGACCAGGACGAAGGTGACACCGCTCCCGGGCGGCGCGGGCGGAGCACCGGCCCCGCCCGCGCCCTAGCCGGTCACGCCCCCGCGCGGAAGTCGTACCGGTCGAAGGTCTCCTGGTGGCGGGTGAACCGGTAGGTCGCCCAGTGCATCCGCACCACCGCGCCGCGCTCGTCCCGGGTCAGCCGCAGCAGCTCGCCGACCTCCCGCCCGGAGACCGTGCGGAACACGTCCGGCCGGTCGGGCACCGGCGCGAAGACGGCCTGAGGCTTGCCGGGCGGGTCGTCGGCGCCACGGGCCCGCAGCGACCCGTCGTGCCAGGAGAAGACGTACTCGAAGCCCTCACCCCACCAGCGGCCGAGCAGGCCCCGCAGCTCGGCGGGCGCGGGTGGCCCGGGCCGCCACGGCACGATCTCCGCCGGGTCGTGCTCGACCGCCGCGGCGAGGAGCCGGTGCGGCAGGTCGAGGGCCTCGGCGGCGGTGCCGGATGAGACCAGCACGGCACAGCCCATCGCGCCCGGCGTGCCCTCCCCGCCCCGCCGGCCGTAGACACCGGCCAGGAAACCCGGCATCGCGCCGTCGTGCCCCACGTGCACCACCCGGTCGCCCTGCGGCACCAGGATCAGGCCCAGCCCGAAGCCGCCGGTCCAGAGGGTCTCGTCGGTCGGCGTCACCGGCCAGCGCATCTCGTCGAGGGTCGCCGGGGCGAGCACCCCGCCGGCCGGGTCCATCGCCGCCGGGTCGGCCAGGAAGGCGGCCCAGCGGGCCATGTCCCCGGCGGTGCTCCAGAGCTGGGCGGCCGGACCGACCGCGCCGAAGTCGGTCGGCGGCTCCGGGTGCGCCTCGTCGGAGTACGCGTCGACCAGGAAGCCGGTCGCCGCGGTCGGCCCCGGGGTGGCGCCGGTGGCCGTGAGCCCCAGCGGCGCCAGCACCCGCTCGGCGAGCACCTCGGCCCACGTGCCACCCCGCAGCCGCGCGACCAGCTCCCCGAGCAGCGCCATGCCCAGGTTCGAGTAGTGGTAGCGGCGACCGGACGGGAGCACCCGCTCGGCCCGGGCCAGGTCGGCGAGGAGCCGCTCGGTGTCCGGCGCCCGCAGCGTGTCCCAGACGTCGCCGTACGGCTCCCGTTGCAGGCCCGCGGTGTGCGACAGCAGCCGCCGCACGGTCAACTCACCCTGCGCCGGCAGGTCCAGGTGCCGGCCGATCGGGTCGTCCAGGTCGAGCAGGCCGTCATCGCGGCACTGGAGCGTCAGGACCGCCGTGAAGGTCTTGGTGACGGAGCCGATCCGGAACCGGGTCTCCGGCCCCAGCGGGCTGTCGTTGCCGGTGCCGCCGACGGCGCAGGTCCACATCGGCCGGTCGGCCCGGTGCAGGGCCACCGACACGGCGGGGATCCGCGCGTGCGCCTGCACTCGGCGCACCATCCGCTCCAGCCGGGGCGCGGTCTCGCTCACGCGACGTTCCGGGCCAGCATCGGGCCGAGCGGCGCGCCGCCGAGCAGGTGCGCGTGCGCGTGGAAGACTTCCTGGCCGCCGTACGCCCCGGTGTTGAACATCAGCCGGAACCCGTCGCCGAGCAGCCCCTCGTCCTCGGCCACGGCGGCGGCCGTGGCGAGTACCTCCCCGGCCAGCACCGGGTCGCCCTGGGCGAGCGTCGCGACGTCCGCGTAGTGCTCCTTGGGAATCACCAGCACGTGTACGGGCGCCTTCGGGTCGATGTCACGGAAGGCGAGCGTGGTGGGCGTCTCCCGGACGACGGTGGCCGGGATCTCCCCGGCGACGATGCGGCAGAACAGGCAGTCGGATCCCATCCGGGCAGTGTAAGGAAGGGCCCGGGCCACCGCGCCGGGACGGACCGGCTCCGACGACGCGCCGAGCCGGTGGTGGCCGTGCCGGGCCACGACCCGGTGGTGACCGTGCCCCCCGACGGGACGGGTCCCTTCCGGAGGCTCCGCTCAGGTGCGGCAGGATGGCGCGCGTGACTTCACGGGCGGTACTGGTGACGGGGGGCTCGCGCGGCATCGGGCGGGCGGTGGTGAGGGCCTTCGCGGCCGGCGGCGACCGGGTGGCCATCCACCACCGGGACTCCGCGGCGCTGGCCGAGGAGCTGCGCGCCGCGCTTCCCGGCGAAGGGCACGTGGTGGTACGGGCCGACCTGGCCGACCCCGACGCGGTCAAGGCGATGGTGGACGAGGCGGCCGACCTGCTCGGCGGGTTGGACGTGCTGGTGAACAACGCGGGCGTCTTCGGGCCCGCCGACCCGCCGCACCCGGTCTTCGAGAGCAGCTACGAGCAGTGGCGGCAGCGCTGGCGCGAGGTGCTGGACACCAACCTGTTCGGCGCCGCGAACGCCGCCTGGTGCGCCGCCCAGCACATGCGTGACCGGGGCGGCCGGATCGTCAACGTCTCCTCCCGCGGCGCGTTCCGGGGCGAGCCCGCCAACCCGGCGTACGGGGCGAGCAAGGCGGGGCTCAACGCGATGGGGCAGTCCCTCGCCGTGGCGCTGGCCCCGTACGGCATCGCGGTCGCCATGGTCGCGCCGGGCTTCGTCGAGACCGACATGACCAACGAGCACCTGAAGGCCGAGCGGGGCGCCGGCGTTCGGGCGCAGAGCCCGTTCAACCGGATCGCCCGCCCCGAGGAGATCGCGGCGGCCGTGCACTGGCTCGCCTCCCCCGAGGCGGAGTGGGCCTCCGGCACCATCATCGACCTGAACGGCGCCTCCTACCTCCGCAGCTGACCCGCACCCCCGCGCCGGGGGGGGTTACCAGCGGGAGAGGCGGGTGGCGAGGACGGCCAGGGCGGCCACGCCGGCCGTGGAGGTGCGCAGGACGGACGGGCCGAGGCGTACCGGGCGCGCACCCGCCGCGGTGAACGCGTCCAGCTCGGCCGGCGCGATGCCGCCCTCGGGGCCGACCACCAGCACGATCTCACCCGTGTCGGGCAGCTCGACGGTGGTGAGCCGGTCGTCGGCCTCCTCGTGCAGCACGAACGCGGCGGGTGCCCCCGCGATGCGGCGGGCCACCCGATCGGTCGACTCGTCGGGCGAGCCCGCCACCACCGGCAACCACGGCCGGCGGGCCTGCTTGGCCGCCTCCCGGGCCGTGGCCACCCACTTCTCCCGGGCCCGTACGCCCCGCTCACCGCGCCACTGCGCCACCGAGCGGGACGCCGCCCAGGGCACGATCTCGTCCACCCCGACCTCGGTCATCGCCTGCACGGCCAGCTCGCCCCGGTCACCCTTGGCGATGCCCTGCACCACCACCAGCCGGGGCACGTCCGCGTCGACGTACCCCCGGGAGGTCAGCTCCAGCTCCAGGCTGCCCCGGCCGACGGCCGTGACCACGGCGGTGGCCGTGCCGCCGCGACCGTCGGCGAGCACCAGGTCCTCGCCCACCCGCAGCCGTTGCACGGTGGCCGCGTGGTGCCCCTCCGGGCCACCGAGGGTCAGCGTGTCGGCGGTGGGCAGCGACTCGACCAGGAAGAGCGGAGCGGACACGATCACAGGCTAGCCGTCCCGGCGGCGCCGGGACGGGCAGCCGGGGGCTGATGGCCGTCGCGCCGTTGGGGTGGCAGCCGGAGCGGGCCTTCGCCCGGTTGGCTCAGGCGTGACCGTTGAACGCGTCGCGCATCCGGGAGAAGAAGCCGCCCTGCTTGGTCAGCTCGGCGACCTCCTCGCCCCGCGTCTTGGCGAACTCGCGCAGCATCCGCTCCTGGTCGCTGTCGAGCTTGGTGGGCGTCCGCACGTCGAGGTGGACGTAGAGGTCGCCGCGGCCGGTGCCGCGCAGGTGCGGGACGCCCCGGGCGCGCAGCCGCAGCGTGCTGCCCGGCTGGGTGCCGGGCTTGACGTCCACGGTCTCCTCGCTGTCCAGCGTCTTGATGGTCAGCCGGGTGCCGAGGGCCGCGGCGGTCATCGGCACGGTGACGCGGCAGTGCAGGTCGTCACCCTTGCGGGAGTACACGTCGTGCGGGCGCTCGTGGATCTCCACGTAGAGGTCGCCGGCGGTGCCGCCACCGGGGCCGACCTCACCCTGCTGGGCGAGGCGGATCCGCATCCCGTCCTCGACACCGGCCGGGATCTTCACGGTCAGCGAGCGGCGGGTACGCACCCGGCCGTCACCGGCGCAGGTCGGGCAGGGGTGCGGGATGGTGGTGCCGTAGCCCTGGCAGACGGTGCAGGGCCGGGCGGAGACGACCTGGCCGAGGAAGGTGCGCTGCACCGACTGCACCTCGCCCCGACCGCCGCACGCCTCACAGGTGGCGAGGTGGGTGCCGGCCGCGGTGCCCGCGCCGGAACAGGTGGTGCAGAGCACCGCCGTGTCGACGGTGATGGGGGCCTCGACGCCGAACGCGGTCTCGTGCAGGTCCAGTTCCAGGCGCAGGATCGCGTCGGCGCCGGGCCGCGTACGCGGGCGCGGCCCGCGCGACGCACCCGTGGCGCCGCCGAAGAAGGCGTCCATGATGTCCTGGAACCCGACGAACGGGCCGGCCCCACCGGGCCCGCCCGGGCCACCGGCGCCCCCGCCGCCCGGCGCGAGCGGGTCGCCGCCGAGGTCGACGATCTGCCGTTTCCGGTCGTCCGAGAGGACCTCGTACGCGGCGTTGATGTCCTTGAACTTCTCCTGGGCCTCCGGGTCCGGATTGACGTCCGGGTGGAACTGGCGCGCCAGCTTGCGGTAGGCACGCTTGATCTCGTCGTCGGAGGCGTCCCGGCTCACGCCGAGAATGCCGTAGTAGTCCCTGGCCACTGCGTTCCGTGTCCTCATGTTCGTTCGCGTTGCGCCGGCCGCCGACCAGAACCGGTCGGACGGTTACTGCCTAGTTCTGGGCCAGCAGATCGCCCACGTAGCGTGCCACGGCTCGCACCGTGGCGATGGTGCCGGGGTAGTCCATCCGGGTCGGGCCCAGCACCCCCAGGCCACCGACGATCGTCGAGCCGGGGCCGTAACCGGTGCTGACCACCGAGGCGGCGCGGAGGTTGTCGATCTCGTTCTCGTCGCCGATGCGGACCCGCATGGTGCTCGGCTCCACCTCGCCGATCAGCTTCAGCAGCACGACCTCCTCCTCGAGCGCCTCGAGGATCGGCCGCAGCGTGCCCTGGAAGTCGAGCAGGCCGCCGCGGGTCAGGTTGGCCGTGCCGGCCAGCGCGATCCGCTCCTCGTGCCGCTCGACCAGCGTCTCGAGCAGCACGCTGGAGAGGGTCGCCATGGCCGCGCGCCGGTCGGGGGTGGCCTCGTCGACCAGCGCCTGCACCAGCGGCGGCGTCTCGGACAGGCGGGTGCCGACCAGCTTCTCGTTGACGAGCCGCCGCAGGTCGGTGACGTCGTCGGCGGGGATCGGCGCGGGCATCTCCACCAGCCGCTGCTCGACCCGACCGGTGTCGGCGATCATGACCAGCATCAGCCGGGTGGTGGAGATCGGCACCAGCTCCAGGTGCCGTACCGACGAGCGGGCGAGGCTCGGGTACTGCACGACGGCGACCTGCCGGGTCAGCTGGGCCAGCAGGCGCACCGTGCGGTGCACCACGTCGTCCAGGTCGACCGCGCCGACGAGGAAGCGCTCGATCGCCCGCCGCTCGGCCGGGCTGAGCGGCTTCACCCGGGACAGCCGGTCCACGAAGAGCCGGTAGCCACGGTCGGTGGGCACCCGGCCGGCGCTGGTGTGCGGCTGCCGGATGTAGCCCTCCTCCTCCAGGACCGCCATGTCGTTGCGGACCGTCGCCGGGGAGACCCCGAGCTGGTGCCGCTCGACCAGCGCGCGGCTGCCGACCGGCTCCTGCGTGGCGACGTAGTCCTCGACGATGGCGCGGAGCACGGCGAGCTTGCGGTCGTCGAGACCCATCCTCCCCACCTCCTACGCGCATCGGCCCCCGGCGCTCGGCACCGCGGGCGGCGTTCCTGGCACTCGACTGTAGCGAGTGCCAGTCTACGTCGGCAGGCCCGCCGACGCGATGATCAACGACGGACCTCCGGTGCGGCCCCGCCCACGTCACGGCGGGCGGCCGGCGGAGATTCGCGCGGCCGTTCGGGCGGACGGCCCCGGCGCACCGGCTCTGGCGCGCCGTTGTGGCCGCCCCCTACCGTGACGTCCATGACTGAACCACCTCGCCCTCCCGGCGCGGGTGACCCCGGCGACCGCCCGTCGGATCCGCCCCCGCCGCCGGCAGCACCCGGCCCGCCCGCCTCGGACGAGCCGCCCACCGCACCACTGTCCGGGGCACCGGGCGCGGGTGGCTATCCCCCGCCCGGTGGCTATCCCCCGCCCGCCGGTGGTCCACCTCCGTCGGGTGGCTACCCGCCACCGGGTGGCTACCCTCCGCCCGGGGGCTACCCGCCGCCCGGCGTCGGCTACCCGGCCGGGGGTGGCTACGGCCCACCGGCCGGCTACGCCAACAACGAGGACAAGACGTGGGCGCTCGTCGCCCACTTCGGCGGCCCGGTCGGCGTGATCGTCGGCGGCGGCCTCCTCGGCTGGGTCGCGCCGCTCATCGCGATGATGACCCGGGGCAACCAGTCACCCACCGTGCGGGCCCACGCCGTGGCGGCGCTGAACTTCCAGATCACCTGGGCACTCGCCAGCGTGGCGGGCTGGGTGCTCACCCTCATCACCTGCGGCCTGCTGTTCTTCGTCCCGATGCTCGTGTGGCTGGTGCCGCTGATCTTCGGGATCATCGCCGGGATCAAGGCCAACGAGGGCGTCCTCTACCGCTACCCGATGTCGGTGACCATCGTCAAGTGATCCGCCGGTCGGCCGCTCCCCCGGCCGCCCGGACGGTCACGCACCGCGGCCGGGCCGCCCGCGCCGGCCGGGACGGTCACGCCGGGCCGGCGCTCGCCCGACCGCCGCTCAGGGCAGCAGGTCCCGCACGACGGCGTCGGCGAGCAGCCGGCCGCGCAGGGTGAGCACGGCGCGGCCGGCCGCGTACTCGGCCGGGGCCAGCAGGCCGTCCGCGAGCGCCCGCTCCGCCCCCGCCCGCCCGGCGGCGTCCAACACCTCCAGCGGCAGGCCCGTGGCGAGGCGCAGCCGCAGCATCACATCCTCCATGTGGACCTCGTCGGGGCCGAGGATCTCCCGGGCGAGGCCGGGCGACCGCCCCTCGGCGAGCCGCTGGGCGTACGCCGAGGGGTGCTTCACGTTCCACCACCGCACCCCGCCGACGTGGCTGTGCGCCCCCGGCCCGAGCCCCCACCAGTCGCCGCCGGACCAGTAGAGCAGGTTGTGCCGGCAGCGGGCCGCCGGCGTACGGGCCCAGTTGGACACCTCGTACCAGGAGAGCCCGGCCGCCGTGAGGGCCGCCTCCGCGGCCAGGTAGCGGTCCGCCGCCACGTCGTCGTCGGGGTACGGCAGCTCGCCGCGGCGCATCCGGGCGGCGAGCCGGGTGCCGTCCTCCACGATGAGGGCGTACGCGCTGACGTGGTCGACCCCGGCGGCGACCACCTCGTCCAGCGAGCGGGCGAAGTCCTCGGCGCGCTCCCCCGGCGTGCCGTAGATCAGGTCGAGGTTCACGTGGTCGAACCCGGCGTCGCGGGCCTCCGCGGCGGCCGCGGTGGCCCGGCCGGCGCTGTGCTTCCGGTCCAGGATCGCCAGCACGCCGGGCGAGGCGGACTGCATGCCCAGCGAGATCCGGGTGTAGCCGGCGGCCCGCAGCGCCTTGAGCGACTCGGGCGTGACCGACTCCGGGTTGGCCTCCGTGGTCACCTCGGCGTCCGGCGCGAGCCCCCAGGTGCGGTCGACGGCGTCCAGGATCCGGGCCAGGTCGTCGGTGGGGAGCAGGGTCGGGGTGCCGCCGCCCACGAAGACGGTGTCGACGCGCCGGGGCGGGGTGTCCCCGAGCACCCGGCCGGCGAGCCGCAGCTCGGCCAGGACGGTGTCCGCGTACGCCTCCCGGGTGGCGCCCCCGCCCAGCTCGGCCGCGGTGTAGGTGTTGAAGTCGCAGTAGCCGCAGCGGCTCGCGCAGAACGGCACGTGGACGTACACGCCGAACCCGCGCGCGCCGACCTCGCGGGTGGCGGTGGCGGGCAGCGAGCCGTCGGCCGGGACGGGTTCGCCTTCTGGAAGGACGCCGGGCATGGCCACTAGTGTGCCCGGCATGACCTCTCCCGACGCGCTCGTGCGGGTCGCCACGGCCCACGGGGTGACCACCCTCACCCTGGACAGCCCGCACAACCGCAACGCGCTCTCCACCCCGCTGATGACGCAGCTGCTCGCCGGCCTGGCGGCCGCCGTCGCGGACGACGCGGTCCGGGTGATCGTGCTCGACCACGCCGGCCCGGTCTTCTGCTCCGGGGCGGACCTCAAGGAGACGGCCGCCGCGTACGCCGGCGGGACGGTGCCGGCCGGCATGCTGGGCGACGTGCTCGCCGCCGTCTGGGAGTGCCCGAAGCCGGTGGTGGCCCGGGTCGCCGGCCCGGCCCGCGCCGGCGGCCTGGGGCTCATCGCCGCGGCCGACCTGGCCGTCTGCGCCGAGGAGGCGACCTTCGCGTTCACCGAGGTGCGGATCGGGGTGATCCCCGCGGTGATCTCGGCGACCGTGCTGCCGCGCCTGCACCCGCGGGCGGCGGCCGAGCTGTACCTGACCGGGGACACCTTCGACGGCCGGCGGGCCGCCGAGATCGGCCTGGTCACCGCCGCGGTGCCCGCCGCCGAGCTGGACGCCGCGGTCGGGCGGTACTGCGGATCGTTGGTACGGGGTGCGCCGGGCGCGCTGGCCGGGGCCAAGGAGCTGCTGCGCCGACCCGCCGCCACGGACCTGCGCGCCGAGATCGCCGAGCTGGGCGCCCTGTCGACCGGCTACTTCCTCTCCGAGGAGGGACGGGAGGGCGTGCTGGCGTTCCGGGAGAAGCGCCCGGCCCGGTGGGTGCCGGTGGCCGACCCCTCGCCGCCTCGGGGCTGAGCGTCGTGCCCCCGTCGCCGGGGCGCACGACGCGTCGGGACGCCCCCGGTGGCAGGGGCGTCCCGACCGCCGCGACCGTCACCACGCGGTCGCGCCGCCGTCGACCGGGTAGTTCGCCCCGGTGATGTACGCCGCCCGGTCCGAGGCGAGGAAGACCACCAGTTCGGCGACCTCCTCGGGTCGGGCGAACCGCTTCACGAGGGTCTTCGCGGTGATGGCGTCCCGCGCCTCCTGGTTGTCGCCGAGGTCGCGCTCGCTGGCCGGGGTCAGGATCGGCCCGGGGCTGACCGCCACCGCGCGGATCCCGTGACGTGCACCCTCCAGCGCCAGCTGCCGGGTCATGCCGATGATGCCCGCGTTGGCGGCGGCGTGCGCCACCATCGGGGGGACCTCACCGGCGATCATGCCGGCCATGGACGCGGCGCTGATGATGACGCCGCCACCTCGACGGACCAGGTGCGGCCACGCGTACTTGGACACGTAGAACGGGATGTCCAGTTCGCCCACGATGGTCGCCCGCCAGTCCTCCACGGAGAAGTCCGGCATCGGGCCGAAGCGGAGCGCCGCCGCGTTGTTGTAGACCACGTCGAGGCCGCCGTACACCGCCGCGGCGTCCTCGACGAAGCGGCGCACCTGCTCCGGGTCGGTGAGGTCGACGGGCGCGATCCCGGTCATCTCGCCGCCAGCCCGGCGGACGAGTTCGACGGTCTCGTCGTTGCCCGCGACCTGGATGTCGGCCCCGACGACCTTCGCGCCCTCCCGCGCGAAGGCCAGCGACGCTACCCGTCCCAGGCCCCCACCGGTGCCGGTGATGAGCACGACCTTGCCGTCCAGCGTTCCCATGGCAATCCTCCTCGGTTCGGGGCTGCCCGTGACGGCCCTGTGCACGGCCGTCCGGGCTACGCCGTGGGAGCCCGCCTGAAGGGGGTGAGCTCCCTAATTGACATGTCAATTCAAGTCCTTGACAGGTCAATCGATTCCGTCCGGGCGGGCGTCCGCGTCGTGACGCTCGTGACAGGCCGCGCGCGGGCACGTACGGTGCTCTGCCAGAGACCGCTGGATCTCGCGGCAGGTACGCCCTCGTCACCGCGCGGCACCGGACACCCGGGCCTCCGGGCAGGTGAGACCGCAGCCGGGGCGGGAACGCTGCCCCCGGCCGGGCCGTCGGAACCGGTCGGACGCCCCGGGAGGGCCGACGGGGGACGTACGCTTGTCGAGCTGTCGAACAGGGGGTGTGGGTGCGAACTCGGGCGGTAGTGGCCGGCGGCGTGGCGCTCGTCCTGCTCGCCGTGGTGGGTGTCCTGGTCCTCGTCCAGCGGATCGGCGGCGACCTGCGGCTCCCCCTGGCCGGCCGGAGCTGCACCGTCCAGGCGGACGGCCGCGTGACGTTGGACGCCGAGCAGATGGCCAACGCGGCCACGATCGCGGCGATCGGCGCTCAGCTGGAGATGCCGGAACGCGGCGTCGTGGTCGCGCTCGCGACCGCCTATCAGGAGTCCGGCCTGCGCAACCTCCCCGACGGTGACCGGGACTCGATCGGCCTGTTCCAGCAGCGCCCCAGCCAGGGCTGGGGCACCCCGAAACAGATCAGCAACCCGCGGTACGCGGCGAAGCGGTTCTACTCGGCGCTGAAGAAGGTGCGGGGCTGGGAGAAGATGCGGATCACCGACGCCGCCCAGCGCGTGCAGCGCTCCGCCTTCCCCGAGGCGTACCAGAAGTGGGCCGACGAGTCGTCGGTGCTGACCCGGGCGCTGCTCGGCGACGTGACCGGGGCGGTGGCCTGCTCGGTCGGGCGCACCCCGGTGATGCGCGGCGCGGAGGCGGCGGCCGCGCTGACCCGCAGCCTGGAGCTGGACTGGGGGGTTGCCGGCAGCGCCGACCCCGCCGAGCTGACCGGGCTCACCCTGGCCGCGAGCGACCCGCGCAACGGCTGGCGGTACGCGCACTGGCTCGTCTCCCACGCGCAGGACCACGGGGTGAAGCGGGTCCGCTTCGAGGGGCTGGAGTGGACCGCCCGCGAGGGGACCTGGACGGCCGTCCCCGGGGAGCGGCAGGCGGGGGACCGGGTGGTCGCCGAGGTCTTCGCCGAGGATTCCTGACCCGGATTTCCTTACCGCCGGTAATCGCACAATCGGACAAACTGGCGCAGTCACGCTTTTTGCCGCAATTTTCGTAACCGTTCGCATCGGTGCCGCTGCCCATGGTCAAGGTGCCGTCAGCGCCCTCCCCCGCCCCCGGTCGGCCGCGTTACCATCGGCGGCCTGTGCCAGAAATGGTTTCGCCTCATGGGGAGGGGTACGACGTGGCGTTCGACTACGGCGGCCGGACCGGTTACGAACCGATCAGTGACGTAGACCGCAAGGAGTTCCACGAGCAGGGCTTCCTGCTGCTGCGCAATGTCCTGACGGAGGACCACCGGGCGGCGCTCGAAGAGGCGGTCGACCGCGTCTACGCCGAGGAGAAGGCCAAGGGCAACACCACCAAGGACGGCACCCTGCACCTGCTCGGCTTCCTCGAGCGGGACGAGCTCTTCGGCGACCTGCTCACCCACCCCATCGCCTTCCCGTACATGTGGGGCCTGGCCGGGTGGAACATCTACACGCACCACAACCACCTGGACGTGACCCCGCCGGCGCTCGAGCCGGAGAAGCCGTACTGGGGCTGGCACCAGGACGGGTACCGCCAGAACTCCGACCCGGAGACCATGGACCCGAACGTCCCGCGGCCGATGTTCTCACTCAAGGTCGCGTACGTGCTCTCCGACCTGTCGGAGACCGGCCGGGGCGCCACCAAGGTCATCCCGGGCAGCCACCTGTGGAACTCGCTGCCGCGGCCGGACGACCTGACGGTGCACAACCCCGACCCGGAGGGCACGGTGGAGATCACCGCCAACCCGGGCGACGCGTTCATCTTCGACCGCCGCCAGTGGCACTCCCGGTCGACGAACCTGTCGAACATCACCCGCAAGATGCTCTTCATCGGCTACACCTACCGGTGGATCCGCCCGCTCGACGAGCTGCACATCGACAAGGACGGCGAGTGGTGGGCCAACCGCACGCCGGTGCAGCGCCAGCTCTGCGGTGAGGGCACGCACACCGCGAACTACTGGGGCATCAACTGGGACGGCTACATCGACGACGAGATCCCGCTGCGCAAGGAGCTCAAGGAGCGCGGTCTGCTCGACCGCAACATCCCCTGGCTCCGCTGAGCACGGACGAAGGGCCCCCGCCGTCGCCACGCGCGAGGCGGGGGCCCTTCGCCGTCCGGGCCGGTTACCCCCTCGCGGCGCCCCGCTCCGACCGCCGCCGCCCGACGGCCTCGACCGCGCCCGGAGACGCCGACGGCGATCACGCCGGGAGACGCGGACGGGATCGCGCCGGGAGACGCGGACGGGATCGCGCCGGGGCGCCCACGGAGATCGCGCCGACGGTTGACCGACAGTTGAGCGGGATCCGGCCCGGCCGTCCGTACCCTGTGCCGCATGAAGGACGGCATCGCACTCACGTTGCTGGTGCTCGGAGTGGCGCTCGGTGTCGTCGGCAACTGGATCAAACCACCGCAACGGTTGACCGGGCGCTGGGTGGTCGGGATCTTCGCGCTGCTCCTCGTGGCGGCGTCCGGCGTCACGTTCCTGGAGGGCCGGCTGCCGACCGAGGGGACGACGGCGGGGCCGCCCACCCCTTCGGTGAGCGTGCCGGCCAACGTCCCGACCGCGGCCGGGCCGAAGAAATCCGCCAGTCCGACCGGGAGCGGCACCGGGACCGCGCCGGCGCCGGGCGCGTCCTCGGCGGGAGCGACCCGGTCGAGCGCCCCCCGGTCGACGAGCGCGGGCCCGCGGCCCGCTCAGGTGAAGCCCACCCCCCGGTCGCCGTACGTCGCCGCCGCCGACTTCCGGCGCTTCGGCGGCACCCACGGGCCCTTCAGCCTGGTCGCCGAGGGGGCGGCCCTGCGGATCGACACGCCGGACAGCAACGAGAGCCAGTGGGGCGTCTACCTGAAGGACCACGTGACCTGTGACGGCACGATCGAGTTCGACGTACGGCTCGACGCCGGCACCGTGGACTACTACGGGCTGGCCGTGCTTGCCCGTGGCGGCCTCGACAACGACCAGGCGAGCGGTGACGCGGTCCTGTTCTACCTGGACTCCGGCGATTCCTTCGTCGCCAAGTTCTCGTCGCTGCCGACGCCGGGCGTCGGCGGGATGGGTGGGGGCTCGTACCCGGTCGCCGACCTGCGTCGGACCCGCCACGTCGTGGTCTCGGTGCGCGGATCGACCCACTCGGTGACGGTGGACGGGATACCCGCCGGCCGGTTCGCCGAGACCGAGAACGTCGGCTGCGGGCAGCTCACCTTCGCGGCGTGGGGCGGCACGACCGCCCACATCGCGAACGTCCTGCTGCGTTGACCGCTCAGATCCCCAGCCGGCGACGCGCCTTCTCGCGGAGCCGGTCCGGCAGGTCGGGTGCGTCCAGCAGGCGGGGCAGCAGCTCCGGCTCCAGGTTCAGCGCCCGGAACACCTCCCCGATGGTCACCCCGTGCGCGGGCCGCTCGACCACCTGGACCGGGTCGCCCGCGCCGACCTCGCCCTCGCGCAGCACCCGCAGGTACGCGCCGGGCAGCGCCCGGACGGTGAAGCGCTTGATCAGATCCGGTACGCCCCAGAAGCCGGCGAACGTGGTGCAGGGGGTACGGGGCTTGGTCACCTGGAGCAGGGCGGAGCCGATCAGCCACCGCTCGCCGATCACCGCCCCGGTCACGTCCACGGCCGAGGTGGTCAGGTTCTCCCCGAAGCCACCCGGCCCGATCTCGCGCCCCAGCTCGCCCGCCCACCAGCCGGCGTCCTCGGCCGCGTACGCGTAGACCGCCTGGTCGGGGCCGCCGTGGACGGCCCGCTCGCCGATGAAGTCACCCGCCACGCCGTCCGTACGCACCGGCACCGGCCCCTCCACGGGGCGCTTGTCGATGCCACTGCGCCCACTCGCGTCGCCGGCCCACGTCGCCTCGGTGACCACACCGAGGTTCACCGATACCACCCTGCCCGTCATGGCGGCCAGCCTAGCCGCAGCCGGCCCGGCGCCGGGCACGACGAAGATCACGCCGCCGCCCCCGCGGGCCGCGCGGGGTCAGCCCTTGACCGCTCCCGCGACCAGCCCGGAGACCATCCGTCGCTGCACCAGCAGGAAGAAGATGATCACTGGCAGCGTGAACAGGGTGGACGCGGCCATGACCGGACCCCAGGCGGTGTCGTCGCGTCCGAAGAAGAAGGTCATCGCCACCGGCAGGGTGTAGCGGTCCTGGTCGTTGATGAAGGTGAGCGCGAAGATCAGCTCGTTCCAGGCCGTGATGAAGGAGAAGATGCTGGTCGCCACCAGCCCGGGGGCGACCAGCGGGAAGAGGATCCGCCGGAAGGTCTGCGCCCGGCTCGCCCCGTCGATCGCCGCCGCCTCCTCCAGCTCCTTCGGCACGGCCGCCACGAACCCGCGCAGCATCCAGATGGCGAACGGCAGCGAGAAGCCCAGGTAGGTGAGGATCAGGCTGGGCAGCGTGTTGTAGAGCCCGAGCCGCTGGATCATCAGGAAGAGCGGGATGACCAGGGCCTCCAGCGGGATCATCTGCACCACGAGCAGCATGATCAGGAAGCTGGTCCGCAGCCGGAACCGGAACCGGGCCACGGCGGTGGCGGCCAGCAGCGCGACCAGGCCGCTGAGCACCACCGTGGAGACGGCGACCAGCGCGCTGTTGAGGAAGAAGTCGGCGAAGCTGACCCCGGGGATCAGGTTGCCGGTCAGGATCTCCCGGTAGTGCGTCAGCGTGGGATGGGTCGGCACGGGCTGCGGGGTGGCCGAGAAGATGTCCCGGCTGGGCTTCAGCGAGGTGGCGATCATCCAGTAGACCGGGAAGGCCGCGAAGAGCGCCACCAGCAGCCCGGCGCCGTTGAGGGCGACCTTCTTCACGACTCGTCCTCCTGCTTGAGCACCATCCGTACGTAGAAGCCGGTGACCACGAGCAGGATCAGCGTGAGGATCACCGCGATCGCCGCGCCCAGGCCGTACTTCGGCGGCGGCGAGAAGGCCTCCGCGTACGAGTAGATGGAGAGCATGAACGTCGGCCGGTCCTGGGTGCCGCCGGCCAGCACGAACTGCTGGGTGAAGACCTTGAAGTCCCAGATCGTGGAGAGCACGATCAGGATCCCGAAGACGGGGCGCAGCAGCGGGAAGGTGATCCGCCAGAACACCCGCCAGGGGCCCGCGCCGTCGACCCGGGCCGCCTCGTGCAGCTCGCTCGGCACGCTCTTCAGCCCGGCCAGGACGCTCACCGCGATGAACGGGAACGAGTGCCAGACCACCACGAGGGTCAGGATCGAGAAGAAGAGCAGCGGGGAGTTGAACCAGCCGTACCCGGTCCAGTCGCTACGCCCGAAGAGCGCCTGCGACATCCCGTCCGGCAGCGCGTTGAACAACCAGGTGACCAGCCCGCTGGTGTCGTCGAAGATCCACTTCCAGACGATCGTGCCGGTCAGCGCCGGGGTGGCCCAGGCGAGCATCACGCAGCTGGCCACGAAGGTCGCCATCTTCCGGCCGAGCCGGTTGAGCAGCAGGCCGACGAGCGTGCCCAGGATCATGGTGAGCACCACGTTGGCCACCGCGAACAGCACGGTGTTGCGCAGCACCGTGAGGAAGAACGGGTCACCCAGGATCTGGGCGTAGTTGTCGAGCCCGACCCACGGCCACTCCCGATCCCCGCGCAACTGTCGCACGTTGTTGAGCCGGTAGAACGACATGGCCACCACCTGGCCGAGCGGCCAGAGCAGCAGCACGCCGACGACGATCAGGCAGGGCAGGAGCAGCAGGTACGGCAGGCGGTCGACCGGGCGACGCCGCCGCGCGGGGGTCTCCCGCGCGGCGGACGTCTCCGGCGCGTCGGTCAGCGTGGTCACTTGGCGTTGAGGATGCTTTCCATCTCCGCGGCCGCGTCGGCGGTAGCCTTCTCGACCGTCTTCTGACCCTTCATGACCGAGCTGTTCATCGCCTGGGTCACCGTCTTCGTGCGGCTGACCTCCACCCACTTCGGGGTGAGCGGCGTGACCTTCGTGTTCTGCATCGTGGTCGCGAACGCCGACATGATCTTGTCACCGGCGTACTTGTCGCCGCCAACCAGGTCCCGGTAGACGGGAAAGAAGCCGAGGCTGTCGGCGAAGGTCTGGGCGTTCTTCTTGTTCAGCAGCACCGTCAGGTAGTCCCAGGCGAGGTCCTGCCGCTCACTGTCGCGCCAGATGGCGATGTCCGAACCACCGGCGAACGCCGGCGCGGGCTTGCCGTCCGGCCCGGGGATCGGGAACGTGCCCCACACCTTCTCGATCTCCGGGTTGTCCTTCTTGATGGCGCCCTGCTGCCAGCTGCCGGCGAACGCCATCGCCGCCTTGCCGGTGGCGAACTGCGTCCGGGCGTCGATCTCGTTCCAGCCGGCCGCGGCGGGCGGCGCGACCTTGTGCACGGTCACCAGGTCAGTCCAGAACTTGACCGCCCGCTGCGCCTCGGGAGTGGTGTAGCCGGACTTCCAGGTGCCGTTCTGGTCGGTGGCGATCTCGGCGCCCGCACCCCAGAGGAACGAGTAGAAGGGCAGCTCGGAGTTGCCGGGCACGGCGATGCCGTAGGTGTTCGGCTTCTTGGCCTGTACGGCCTTGGCGACGGTCACCAGTTCGTCCCAGGTGGTCGGCGGCTGCACACCGGCCTCGGCGAACCAGTCGGTGCGGTAGTAGATGCCGCGCACACCGGCGTACCACGGCACGCCGTACTGCTTGCCGTCGAGCTGCGCGTTCTTGATCAGGTCGGGCAGGATGTCCTTGCCGTCGGCCCAGTCGCCCATCCGGTCACTCAGGTCCGCGAGGGCCTCCTGCTGCGCCCAGCCCTGCGTCTCGGTGTTGCCCAGCTCGGTGACGTCCGGCCCCTCACCGCCGGCCAGGGCGGCCTGGAACTTCTTCGGCGCCTCCAGCCACGGGATGTACTGCACCACCACGTCGGTGTCCGGGTGCTTCTGCCGGAACTCGGCCTCGACACCGTCGAGGAACGCGGTCTGGGCCTCGCCGCCCTCACCCATCATCCAGACCGTCAGCTTGCTGGTGTCGGCCGTCTCGTCGTCACCGG
Source organism: Micromonospora xinjiangensis (assembly GCF_056150165.1). NCBI lineage: Bacteria > Bacillati > Actinomycetota > Actinomycetes > Micromonosporales > Micromonosporaceae > Micromonospora > Micromonospora xinjiangensis. Next base: position 46,994 of record NZ_JAXCFO010000013.1, read on the forward strand.
AACCGCCGCAGCCGGTCAGCACCATCGCGGCCGAAGCCACCACGGCGGTGACCGGGGCCAGCCGCTTCCACCTGTTCACGCCACATCTCCCCTCGCGCCGCCTGGCACTAACCTTCTCCGCCGCACCTTAGTAGGAAAAAATCCTTTACGACAGTGGGCGGTCGACGGTGGGCGACGCGACGGTACCGCAGGTCGACGCCCCAGGGGAGGCCCGAGGCCGGGGCGAATCGGGCCGTACCGAGACGAAGGGGCGCGTGACCACTCGGTCGCGCGCCCCTTCGTGCGTCGACGTGCGAATTACCGGTAGGTGACGCTGCGGCGACGACCCACGCCGGCGACCAGCGCCACCGCGATGGCGGCCAGCACCACCTGGACCAGCAGCTCACCCCAGTCCACACCAGCGGTCTCCGTCGCGATGCCCAACGCCCGCGCGAGCACCGTGCCGAGCAGCGCGGCACCCACACCGATCAGCATGTGCAGCCACATCGGCATGTCCTGCCGGCCCGGGACGACCAGACGGCCCAGCGCCCCGACGATCAGACCAACGATGAGCGCGGTGATGATGCCCCAAACGGTCAGCTCCACGGTCGCCCTCCTTAGAACGTGTCACGCGTCGTGTGCTGTCGTGACGGAAACGTTCCCGATCACGCCGCGCACCAAACCGACTTTCCGGGACAGCGGTCGCGGATCGCCGGGATCGCGGGCGAGCCGGGCAGACGGCGACGGGCGCCCGGCCGGTGCGGCCGGACGCCCGTCGCGGTGCTGCTTGCCGGTCGTACGCCGGCCTGGTCGTTACCGAGTGACGCTGCGGCGACGACCCACGCCGGCGACCAGCGCCACCGCGATGGCGGCCAGCACCACCTGGACCAGCAGCTCACCCCAGTCCACACCAGCGGTCTCCGTCGCGATGCCCAACGCCCGCGCGAGCACCGTGCCGAGCAGCGCGGCACCCACACCGATCAGCATGTGCAGCCACATCGGCATGTCCTGCCGGCCCGGGACGACCAGACGGCCCAGCGCCCCGACGATCAGACCAACGATGAGCGCGGTGATGATGCCCCAAACGGTCAGCTCCACGGTCGCCCTCCTTCAAGAATGTTTCACACGTTGTGTGTGCTTCCTGTCGTGGCCGCTAAGTTCCCGAGGCACCGAAAAACCAAACCGGACGGCGAACAGAACGTCGGCTCGCGTCAATGCGCGTCCACGCCCGGACCGCCGCCGGAGCACCGTCCACCCAGGTCGGACGCGGTGTCGACGCCTTCACGGGACCACCGGCGGGCCGGAAAATAGTTCCGGCCATGGGGAGAACGCCGACGGCCGGCACCCCGCGTGGGGTGCCGGCCGTCGTACGCCGTGGGCTACTTCTTTCCGGCGGGCTTGCCCTCCGCGGAGTCGGAGGAGAGCGCGGCGATGAAGGCCTCCTGCGGGACCTCCACCCGGCCCACCATCTTCATCCGCTTCTTGCCCTCCTTCTGCTTCTCCAGCAGCTTGCGCTTACGGCTGATGTCACCGCCGTAGCACTTCGCGAGCACATCCTTACGGATCGCGCGGATGGTCTCCCGGGCGATCACGCGGCTGCCGATCGCCGCCTGGATCGGCACCTCGAACTGCTGCCGCGGGATCAGGTTGCGCAGCTTCGCGGCGATCGAGACGCCGTAGTTGTACGCCTTGTCCTTGTGCACGATGGCGCTGAACGCGTCGACCGGCTCGCCGTGCAGCAGGATGTCCACCTTGACCAGGTCGGACGACTGCTCGCCGGAGGGCTCGTAGTCGAGCGAGGCGTAGCCCTTGGTGCGGCTCTTGAGCTGGTCGAAGAAGTCGAAGATGATCTCCGCGAGGGGCAGCGTGTAGCGCAGCTCCACCCGGTCCGCGGAGAGGTAGTCCATGCCCAGCAGGTTGCCGCGCCGCCCCTGGCACAGCTCCATCACCGCACCGACGTAGTCGTTCGGCGTCAGCACGGTGGCCCGCACCGTCGGCTCGTACACCTCGGCGATCTTGCCGGTCGGGTACTCGCTGGGGTTGGTCACCACGATCTCCCGGCCGTCCTCCTGGACGGCGCGGTAGACCACGTTCGGCGCGGTGGAGATGAGGTCGAGGTTGAACTCCCGCTCCAGCCGCTCTCGGATGATCTCCAGGTGCAGCAGGCCGAGGAAGCCGCAGCGGAACCCGAACCCGAGCGCGCCGGAGGTCTCCGGCTCGTACGTCAGCGCGGCGTCGTTGAGCTTGAGCTTGTCCAACGCGTCACGCAGGTTGGGGTAGTCGGACCCGTCGATCGGGTAGAGGCCGGAGTAGACCATCGGCTTCGGGTCCTTGTAGCCGCCGAGCGCGTCCGTCGCCGGATTGGCGTTGATGGTGACCGTGTCGCCGACCCGCGACTGGCGCACGTCCTTCACGCCGGTGATCAGGTAGCCCACCTCGCCGACCCCGAGGGCGTCGGCCTTCACCATCTCCGGGGAGATGACGCCGATCTCCAGCAGCTCGTGGGTCGCCCCGGTGGACATCATCTTGATCCGGTCGCGGGCGCTGATCCGCCCGTCGACCACCCGGACGTACGTGACCACACCCCGGTAGACGTCGTAGACCGAGTCGAAGATCATGGCCCGGGCGGGCGCGTCGGCGTCGCCGACCGGCGGCTGGAACTGCCGGACGATCTCGTCGAGCAGGTGGGGCACGCCCTCGCCGGTCTTGCCGGAGACCTTGATGCAGTCGGCGGGGTCGCCGCCGATCAGGTGGGCCAACTCCTCGGCGTACTTCTCGGGCTGCGCCGCCGGCAGGTCGATCTTGTTGAGCACCGGGATGATGTGCAGGTCGTTCTCGAGCGCCAGGTAGAGGTTCGCGAGGGTCTGCGCCTCGATGCCCTGGGCCGCGTCGACGAGCAGGATCGCGCCCTCGCAGGCGGCCAGCGACCGGGACACCTCGTAGGTGAAGTCGACGTGACCCGGGGTGTCGATCATGTTGAGCACGGCCGACTCGCCGGCCCGCTCACCCTCGCGGATCGTCCACGGCATGCGGACGGCCTGACTCTTGATCGTGATGCCGCGCTCACGCTCGATGTCCATCCGGTCGAGATACTGGGCGCGCATCTGCCGCGGGTCGACCACGCCGGTGAGCTGCAGCATCCGGTCGGCCAGGGTCGACTTCCCGTGGTCGATGTGGGCGATGATGCAGAAGTTCCTGATGCGGGCCGGGTCGGTGGCACCAGGAGCGTTCGCGCCGGAATCGAGCGTCGGTGGCACAGCTGTCCGTTCTGGTCGGCTGACGTGAGCAGGCCGGCGCGGAGCCGGCCCCCTCTATGCTCCCACGCCGCTCGGGGCGCGGTCGGATCACTCCTCCGGCGGCTCGACGAAGAGCGTCCCGCTCCCCCGGCGGCCGGACGCCGCGCCCGTCACTCCGCGGGTGGCTCGACGAAGAGCGCGGCGAGGCGCGGCAGCCGTCGGCGCGCCTCCTCCTCGTCGTCGAAGTCCCAGAAGTCGTCCAGGCCGGGGCCCGCTACCGGGTCGGGATCGGTGTCGGCCGGCAGGTCCGTCGCGGTCGCCCTGCGGTACGCCTCCACGGGCACCGTGAGCATGTCCTCCGACTCGAACTCCTCGCCGGTGAGCGCCGCCGACCGGATCTGCGGCAGCTCGGCGAGCGAGTCCGGGTCGGCGACCGCCCGGGCGAAGACCGCCCGGCCCTGCGTCATGAGCCAGCCCCGGAAGTACTCGAATCCGTCGTCGGACGCACCCCCGTTGATCAGGTAGGCGGCGGCCCAGAGATCGACCTTGCGGGAGGCGGCCAGCACCCGCCGCTGGTGACGCGCGTAGCCGACGATGTCGGCCGGCTCGCGCTCGGCCAGCAGCGCCACCGCCCGGGCGGCCACCGCCTGGGCCTCTCCCCCGCCGCCGGCCCGGGCCCGATCGATCAACTGCCAGAAGTCGTCGGTCCTCATGGGCTGGCAGTCTTCCAGACCGGACACGTCGCGCCGAATCGCCAGGCGGCCGGCGAGGCGGCAGCATGGAGCGCGTGCCAGCGATGTCGCCGCCCCCGGTCCCGTACGACGCGACGGCGCAGCGACCCGACTGGTCGGACCTGCCCGCCGAGTTGCGGGCGGCGGTGGCCGACCGGCTGGCCGCTCCGGTCACCACGGTACGAGTCGCCGGCGCGGGCTTCACCCGCGGTTTCGCCGGCGTCGTCGAGGCCGCCGACGGGGCGAGGGTCTTCGTGAAGGCCGCGCCCACCGCCGGCCAGCCGCAGCTCGTCGACTGGTACGCGCGGGAGTTCGCGATCCTCGACCGGCTGCCCGCCGGCCTGCCGGCGCCCCGCCCCCGCTGGTGGTTGGACGTGGCGGGCTGGTTCGCGGTGGGTCAGGAGGCGATCGACGGCCGGACCCCCCGCCTGCCCTGGGAGCCGGCCGAGTTGTCCGCCACCCTCGCCGGGTACGCCGAGGTCGCCGCCGCGTTGGCCCGCCCACCGGCCGACCTGGTCGCCCTCGGGCTGCCGCACCTCGCCGACCTGGCCCGCGACGACATCCTGTGGTGGGAGGAGGTCGCCGCCGGTCGCGAGCCGCCGCCGCCCCTGCCCGGGCCGGTGCGGGACCGGTTGCCCGACCTGGTCGCGCTGGAGTCCCGCCTGCCTGACTACGCCGCGACCGCCACCGGGCTGATCCACGGCGACCTGCGGCTGGACAACGTGCTGATCGGCCGGGACGGCGGCGCGTGGTTCTGCGACTGGGCCTGGTCGTGCCACGGCCCGGCGTGGTTCGACCTCGCCGGCCTTCTGATCACGGGGTACGCCAGCGGGCTGGACGCCGACCGGCTGTTCGGCGCGCACCCGGTGGTCGCGGACGCGCCCGCGGACGCCCTCGACGTGACCCTGGCCGCGCTGGCCGGGTACTTCCTCACCACCGCGGCGGCGACGCCGCCCACCGCCTCGCCGCACATCCGCCGGCACCAACGGTGGAGCGGCGAACAGGCCCTGGCCTGGCTGGCCGACCGCCAGGGCTGGGCGTGACGATCGAGGGTGCCGGACCTGCCGGGCAGGCCCTCGGGCCCGGAGCGCGGGCCGAGGCGGTGCTCGACGGCGGTGGGCAGCGGCACGTCCCGTGCCCCACCCTCACGCGGGTGCCGTTTTGGCTCGTCCCGGCCGACCTGGTAACCTGGCTCTTCGCGCGGCGATGACGCATGCTCGTCGTGCGGAGAAGCTGACCAACCCGAGCTATCAAGACGAGGCTGTCGCGTGGCGAACATCAAGTCCCAGATCAAGCGCAACCGGCAGAACGAGAAGCGCCGGCTGCGTAACAAGTCGGTCAAGTCGTCGCTGAAGACCGCCATCCGCAAGTTCCACGAGGCCGCCGAGACCGGCGACGTCGAGCAGGCCACCGCCCTCATGCGGGACGCCTCCCGCAAGCTCGACAAGGCGGTCAGCAAGGGCGTGATCCACGCCAACCAGGCCGCGAACCGCAAGTCCGCGATCGCCAAGCGCGTCGCGTCGTTCTCCGCCTGACCCAGGCGACGCCAGACCTCGCCGGAAGCCCCCGGGACGCCCGGGGGCTTCCGGCTGTCTGCTTTCCGGGCCCTGATCCCGGTGCGCCCCGGGTCGTTCCCGGGCCGGCGGAGTAGCCGGTTCTCCCCCGCCACCGGCGGCCGCTCGGGCGCGCGGTCCGGCACCGTCGGCCCGGGCAGACGGACGTCCAGCGCCGCGCTGGGGGCGCACTCCCGGCAGGCGAGCATGGAGCCGGCCGGACGTCCAGCGCCACCCTGAGGGCACGCCACCGGCACGGCCGAGCCCGGAGGCGACGGGTTGTCCAGCGCCACGCTGAGGGCACGCCACCGGCACGGCCGACAGGGAGGAGACGCAGGGGCGTTCAGCGCGGGGCGTCGGTGTCGCCGCCGGCGTGCGCGGCGTCCGGTCGGGCGGGGTCGATCGGCTCGGCCGAGACGACGACGCCGGCCACGCTGTGCCTGATCCACTCCACGCGCGCGCGCCCGACCACCGGCTCCATCTGCCGGCGGAACCGGTCGCGCTCCTGCTCGGGCACGAGCGCCGCGGACCGGACCACGACCGCCGCCACCACGTCGTTGAGCTTGACCATGACGGCCACGACGGCCGGCAGGACCAGCACCGCCCACCAACTGACCAGCTCGGCGAGGGCGAGCAGCACCGCCAGCGAGATCGCGCCCTCGAAGAAGAGGAAGCAGAGCACCCCGCCCGGGTTGACGAACCGCAGCCCGAGCACCCGCGCGTAGAGCGGGCGGTGCTGCTCCTCGTCGGCCCGGAGCGTGGCCCACGCCGTACGGGCCGATCCGCTCACCGGGCGCCGCCCTGCCGGGCGGCCGCCATCGAGAAGACGGCCCGCTCCAGCGCGTACGCCCGGTCGTCCGAACCGCCCTTGACGGCCGCGTTGCACTCGGCGGCGGCCTGCATGGCCAGCGCGAGACCGTCCGGCGTCCACCCGCGGCCCTGCCGCTGCGCCCGCTCGATCTTCCACGCCGGCATCCCGAGGCTGCTCGCGAGCTGGTAGGGGCTGCCCCGGCCGGCGGACGCGACCCGGGCAACCGTCCGGACGCCGTCGGCGAGCGCGTCGGCGATCGGGACCGGGTCGACCCCGACGTGCAGCGCCCAGCGCAGCGCCTCCAGCGCGGCCGGGACGTCGCCGACCATGGTGGCGTCGGCGACGGTGAAGCCGCTCACCTCCACCCGCCCGCGGTAGTACCGGGCCACGGTGTCGGCGCCGATCCGCCCGTCGGTGTCGGCGATCAACTGGGAGCAGGCCGCGGCCAGCTCCCGCAGGTCGTTGCCGACCGCCGCGATCAACGCCTCCGCGGCGTCCTCCGTGCACTTCCCACCGCCCCGGCGGATCTCGTCGCGCACGAACGCCACCCGGTCCCGGTGGCCCTTCAGCTTCACCGCCGGCACGACCGTCGCCCCGGCCGCCTTCAGCCCCTCGGCGAACGCCTTGCCCTTGGCCGCGCCCAGGTGCAGCACGACGAGCTGCACGTCCGGGTCGGGATTCTTCGCGTACGCCAGCAGGGCCGCGACCAGGTCCTTGCGGGCGTCCTGACCGGAGCGCAGCACCAGCAGCCGACGGCCACCGAACAGCGACGGGCTGAGCATCTCGGCGACCTCGCCGGGGGTGAGCGCGCCGGCCTGGTATTCGCGGACGTCCACATCGGGGTCGACGCTGCGCGCTTTCGCGACGGCTTCGGTCACGGCGCGCGTGGCGAGCAGCTCCTCGTCGCCGAGGACGAGCAGAATGGGGGCGAGGCTGGCGGGGGTCACGTCGCCCATATTCGCACGCCCCGCAGCGGGATCGTGCCTGCTCACCGGCCGCCCAGGCGGCGGAGCCTGCACTCAGTGCAAATCCAGACATTTATGTCAATCCGCCATCTACCCCAGCAAGACCGCCGCGTCGGGATTCCGCGGCGTCGACGTCACACTCCCTGTCTCACGGCTGCCGGCCCGGCGGCGTGCCCCGCGCCACCACGGCGAGACCGCTGTCCACCCGGACCGCCGCCACGTCGCCGTCCCGGTCGGTCCGCAACACCCGCACCCCGGCACGGGCGAGCCGGGCGAGCAGCGCCGGATGCGGATGCCCGTAGGTGTTGCCGACGCCCACCGGCACCAGCGCGACGGACGGATGGACCGCGTCGAGGAACGCCGGATCCTGATAGGCCGAGCCGTGGTGGGCGACCTTCAGGACCTCGGCGCGCAGGGCGCCCGGGGGCGACCGGTCCAGCAGGGCGCGCTGCTCCTCGGACTCGGCGTCACCGGGGAGCAGGACGCGCACCCCCGCCACCGTCGCGCGCAGCACCAGTGAGTTGTTGTTCGGATCCGAGCGCGTGCCGCGCAGCGGGTACGGCGGCCCGAGCACCACGAGCTCCAACGCGCCCGCCCGGTACGCCCACCCGGCCGAGCCGGTGACCAGCCGGGCCCGCCCGGCGGCGGCCGCCCCGAGCACCAGGTCCTGCCCACCCTCCGGTTCCGGCCAGGCGGGGGTGAGCACGGCCGCCACCCGGCGCCCGCGGAACACGCCCTCGACCCCGCCCACGTGATCGGCGTGGTAGTGGCTGACCACGAACAGCGGCACCTCGCGGACCCCGAGCCTGCGCAGGCAGCCGTCCACGGCCGCCGGCTCCGGGCCGGCGTCGACCACGAGGGCCCGGCCGGCGGTGATCGGCAGCACCACGGCGTCGCCCTGGCCGACCGCACACGCCACGACCACCCACCCCGGCGGCGGCCAGCCCCGGGCCACCAGCCGTACGGGCAGCCCACCCAGCACCACCGCGACGGTCACCACCGCCACCAGCCGGCGCACCACCGGCCGGCGGACGGCGAGCAGCAGCGCCACGGTCAGCACCGCCAGCAGGAGGGCACCCCACACCCCGCCCGGCCAGGGCAGCGTGCCGGCGGGTAGCCGGGCGCCGTGCCGGGCGACCAGCACCAGCCACCACGCGGGCCAGCTCGCCAGCCATGCCGCGAACTCGGCGCCGGCCGGCCAGAGCGGCGACACCGTGGCCGCGACGACGCCGAGCACGGTCGCCGGTGCGATGGCCGGTACCGCCAACAGGTTCGCCGGCACGGCGACCAGACTGACCGTGCCGGAGAGCGCGGCCACCACGGGAGCGCAGGCGAGCTGGGCGGCGGCGGGCACCGCGAGCGCCTCGGCCAGCCCGGCCGGTACGCCGCGCCGTCGCAGCCCGTCACGCCAGCGCGGGGCGAGCAGCAGGAGCCCGCCGGTGGCGAGCACGGAGAGCGCGAAGCCCGCGTCGCCGGCCAGGGCCGGGTCGACGAGCACCAGCACGGTGACCGCGGCGGCCAGCGCGGGCAGCGCGGCACGCGGCCGGCCGGCGGCCAGTGCGGCCAGCCCGATGGCGCCCATCGTGGCGGCACGGACCACGCTCGGCGAGGGGCGGACCAGGATCACGAAGCCCACGAGGGCGACTCCGCAGAGCCCGGCGGCGAGCCACGGGCCGGCCCGGCACCAGCGGGCAAGCAGCAGCACCGCGCCCAGCACGATGGCCACGTTGGAGCCGGACACGGCGTTGAGATGGGTCATGCCGGTGGCACGGAAGTCCTCCTCGACCGTGGGCAGCAGCCGACTGGTGTCGCCCACGACCAACCCGGGCAGCAGTCCCCCCTGCTCGTCGGGGAGCGGGGCGCAGGCACGTTGCAGCCCGGCCCGCAGCGACCCGGCGGCGCGCTGCGCCCAGGATGGTGGCCCGTGCCGGGCCGGTGGCCCGGTGGCACCCAGCACGGCGGCGGTGAGGTCGCCGCCGCGCGGGACGCCGAGGCGTCCCTGGGCGGTGAGACGCTGCCCGGGCAGCAGTCCCCGCCAACCGGGGTCGGCGGCCAGCACCAGGACGCGGACCGGCGCGGCGATCCGCCGACCGTCCGGCCCGTCGAGGTGGACCAGTTGCGTGTGCACCAGCAGGGTGGCGGGACGGCCCGGGGCACCCCGGATCGGCCGGGGATCGTCCCGGACCACGAGTTCGGTGGTGACGGTCGCCCGCTGGTCGGCGAGGGCGCGCAACGCGGCGCCGTCGCGTACGGCCAGCCGGGCGGCGCTGGCCGTGCCGCCGCAGACGATGCCGATGCCCACCGCGACGGCGATCCAGCCGTGCCGCCGGGCGCGGTGCCCGGGGCGGCCGAGCAGGCCGAGAAGGTGCAGCGCGCCGGCGGCGCAGCACACCGCCGTCAGCGCCGCGATCAGGAGTACGGTCGACGCGCCGAGGTGCAGCCCGGCCAGCGCGGTGAGCCAGGCGGCCACGGCCAGCCCGGCCAGCCGCAGGTCCGGCATCCCGTCGGGTGTCGCCACCGCCTCGCCGGTGCTCGGGGCGGGTGTGACCAGGACGCCGGGTGGCGGTGGCGCGTTCGGGGTGGTGCCCGTGGCCCGCCCGTCGTCGGGGGCCGCGAGCCGGCGGGCCGGGCGGGGACACCGGCCACGGACGGCTCTCGGATCCGGTCGCGACCTCACACCGTCACCAGGTCCTTGAGCTGTTCGTAGCGGGCGTCACCGATCCCGTCGACCTGCCGCAGGTCGCCGACCGACCGGAAGGCGCCGTGCTGCTCCCGGTGGGTGAGGATGCGTTGGGCGAGCACCGGACCGACCCCGGGCAGCGCGTCGAGCTGCGCGAGATCCGCCGTGTTGAGGTTGACCCGCCCTCCGGCGCCCGGCACCGTGCCCGCCGCCGACGCGCCCCCGGGCGCGGCCGGCTGGCCCGCGGCGGCCGGCGGCGGGGACACGCCGACCACGATCAGCTCGCCGTCGACCACCTTGCGGGCCGGGTTCAGCAGTGCCACGTCCACCCCCGGCAACGCCCCGCCCGCCGCCTGGACGGCGTCGGCGAGCCGGGCGCCGGCCGGCAGTCGCACCAGACCGGGCCGGCGCACCTTGCCGGCGACCGCGACGACCAGCTCGACCGTCGGGCTCGCGGCCGGCTCGGCGACGTCCTCCGCCACGGGCACGGTGGCGTTCACCGCCGGCGGGACCGGCTCCGCGCGGGGGCGCGAGCGCCAGGCCCAGAGGGCGGCACCCAGGACGACCACCACGGCGACGGCCGCCAGGGCGCGCACCCCGCGCCGACCCGGATCGAACGCGCCCGGGCCCGGCAACCGCCCGGGCTCGCCCGCCCCGGCGTGGGGGGTCGGTGGCGGATCGCCCGCCGCCGGGGTGTCCGACGCGCTCGCGGCGGGGCGGACCGGACGCGCACCTGCGGGTAGCGCGTCCCACGGCGGCCGACCGTCGACCGGTGACCATGCCGCCGTACTCGTGTCGCCGTCGGCCGCCGATGGCGGGCCGGACAGCGTCAGGGGAACGTCCGTCGGCGACGAACCGCCGGCCGGCGCCGGCCCGGACGGCGGCTGCGCGGTGAGCCGTGACAGGCGGCGGCGTACGGTCTCGTCGTCGTGGGACACGACGTGACGCTAGGGGTGCGGACCTCTCCCGCGGGTCGAGCGGTCCTTCACCCTGTGGACGCGTCCTCCCCCTGTGGACAACGCCCTGATCATGTCGGCGTCTGCTAGGGCAGCTGTCGGGGCAGGTCAGTGAGCCTCCGGGTCCAGCCCCAGCGCCGCCCGTCCCCCGTCGACCGGCAGGATCGCACCGTTGACGAAACCGGCGGCCGGGGAGAGCAACCAGGCGACCGCGTCGGCCACCTCGTCGACCCGGCCGATGCGGCCGAGGGGGTGCAGACGGGCGAGTTCCGCGTCGATCCGCGCCGCCCCGGCGGGCGTCTGGCCGGCGATCAGGGCGGCGTGCCGCTCGGTGGCGATCGACCCGAGCGCGACCGCGTTGGTCCGGATGCCACACGGCCCGTACTCCACGGCCAGCGCCCTGGTCAGCCCCTCCACCGCGGCTTTCGCCGTCGCGTACGGCAGGCAGCCGGGCACCGGTCGGGTGGCCTGGTGGGAGGAGACGTTCACGATCGCGCCGTGGGTGCCGGCGGCGAGGAACCGGCGCACCGCCGTCGCGGCGCCGGCCAGAGCCGGCCGCAGGTTGGCCGCGATCAGATCGGCGACCTCGGCGACCGGTGCGGAGTGCACGGAAGCGTCCCGGAACACCGCCGCGTTGTTGACCCACCCGGTCAGCGGCCCCGCCCGCTCGGCGAGGTCCGCGGCACGCCCCGCGGCGGTCTCGTCGCCCGCGTCGCCGACCAGCCCCACCAGCCGGTCCTCGGCCGGATGCCCGGCCAGCCAGTCGAGTGCCCCGGCGTCTCGCTCCATCACCACCACCGTGTCACCGGCGGCGACCAGCCGCTCGACCACCGCCCGACCCACGCCCCGGCCGCCGCCGGTCACGACGTACGACACTCGTCACTCCTCTCGTCGATGCCGGCCCCGGCCGGGTCGATCCGCGTCGAGTGCCCGGTGGTCCCGTCCCCGACGCCGATCCACCGGCGTCACCGTCCCAGATCTGGGGCAGCTCGACAGCGTCCACGGCGGAAAGGAAGAACCGGCGTCCCGGCCGGGGTCGTCAGCCGGTTTCCTCCGCCGTCGGGTCGGGCCGCCGGTGCACCACGACGCAGGCCAGGCCCGGCCCCGCGTGAGCGGCCACCACGGCGCCCGCCTCCGACACGTACGTCTCGCGGACCCGGTCGCCCAGCCGACCGGTCAACGCGTCGAGCAGCGTCTCGGCCCGCTCCGGCGCGGCGAGGTGGTGCACCCCCAGGTCCACCTCCGCGTCACCGGCCGCCTCGACGGCCAGGTCGACGAGGCGGGCCACGCCCCGGCTGCCGGTACGCACCTTGTCCCGCAGGACGATCGCCCCGTCCGGCATGTGCATGATGGGCTTCACCGACAGGGCGGTGCCCAGCAGCGCCTCGGCCGCGTTGATCCGACCACCCCGGCGGAGGAACTCCAGCGTGTCCACGTAGAAGTAGATGGTGGTCCGGCCCACGGCGTCGAGCGCGGCACGGCGTACCCCCGCGAGGTCGGCGCCACGCTCGGCGGCCGCAGCGGCCGCGAGCACCGGGAAGCCGAGGCCGAGCCCGGTGGAGCGGCTGTCGACCACGGCGACCCGACCGTCCAGCCCCTCGGCGGCCAACTGCGCCGCCTCGACGGTGCCGGAGAGCTCCGCCGACAGGTGCACCGACACGACACCGTCCGCGCCCTCGTCGAGCAACCGGCGGTACGTCTGGGCGAACTGCTCCGGGGCGGGCCGGGAGGTGCTCGCCGACACCCGCCTGCCGCTGAGCGCCCGGGTCGCGTCGGCCGGGGAGATCTCCACCCCCTCCAGTCCTTCCGCGCCGTTGAGCACGACGGTCAACGGCACCACGGTCAGCCGGTGCGCGCGCACCGACTCGGGCGGAAGGTAGGCGGTGGAGTCGGTGACGACCGCGACGGGCATGCCCGGCACGCTAGCCCATGGCGGGCGTCACGACGAGGCCGCGCCGGTCGCGGAGCCGCCTCAGACGGCGTCGGCGACGGCCGGGGCGACGACCAGACCCACGTTGTGCGCCCGCAGGTGCCAACCCCGCACGTCGTCGTGGCGCAGTTCGGTCCAGTGGCAGTTCTGGAGGGAGCCGACGGCCCGCAGCACGGCCGCGTCCCAGCCGAGCAGGTGGCCCACCCCCTGGCGGGCGCCGCCGCCGTGGGTGGCCACCACGACGGTGCCGCCCGGCGCCAGCGCCGCGGCGTCGGCGAACGCCGAGCCCACCCGCTTGCCGAGGTCGTCGAGGGTCTCGATCCCGGCGCCCGGGTCGGGGTCACCGGCACGCCAGCGGGCGTACTCGTCCGGGAAACGCTCGGCAACCTCGCTGAGGGTGAGGCCCTGCCAGCCGCCGAAGTGGCGCTCTCGCAGGCGGGCGTCCTCGCGGACCGGAAGCCCGGTCACGGCGGCCAGCGCGGCGGCCGTCTCCGCGGCCCGGCTGAGGTCGCTGGCCACGATGACGTCCGGACGCAGCGCCGCGAGCAGCGGCGCCGCGCCGCGGGCCTGCTCCCGGCCGAGGTCGTTCAGGGGTACGTCCGTCTGGCCCTGGACCCGGTTGGCGGCGTTCCAGTCGGTGTTGCCGTGCCGCCAGACGATCAGGCGGGTCATTCGGCGGCGGCGGAGCCGGCGCCCGACTCGGCGTCGACCAGGTCACGGTCGACGAACGGGATGGTGGGGCAGTCCTTCCAGAGCCGGTCGAGGGCGTAGAACTCCCGCTCCTCGGTGTGCTGGACGTGCACCACGACGTCGACGTAGTCGAGCAGCACCCAGCGCCCGCCGCGCTCACCCTCGCGCCGCACCGGCTTGGCCTTCTCGGGCAGCTCCAGCAGGCGCTCCTCGATGGCGTCGACGATGGCGAGCACCTGACGCTCGTTCGGGGCCGCGGCGAGCAGGAACGCGTCGGTGATGGCGAGCTGGTCGCCGACGTCGATGATGACGATGTCCTGTGCCTTCTTGTCCGCGGCGGCCTGGGCCGCGGCGGTCGCCAGCTCGTACGCGCGCTCGGAAACTGTCACCGTTCTCCTTCGATCAACCGTGCGACCCTCCAAGCGTCTCACACGTCGCGTCGTCCCGACTTGTCAGTTCTGGTCGGTAACCCGCCCGGGGCGGGACATACCGGTCACGATCAGCGCTGATAGAGGCCGCGCTTGGCGATGTACTGCACCACACCGTCGGGCACCAGGTACCAGACCGGCTCTCCCCGGGCCACCCGGTCACGGCAGTCCGTGCTGGAGATGGCCATCGCCGGCACCTGGATGAGGCTCACCGTGTCGGCGGGCAGGTGCTTGTCGGTGAGCTCGAAGCCGGGCCGGGTCACCCCGATGAAGTGGGCGAGCTCGAAGATCTCGTCCAGGTCCTTCCAGGAGAGGATCTTCTCCAGCGCGTCCGCGCCGGTGATGAAGTAGAGCTGGACCTTCGGGCCGTACTCGGTGTGCAGGTCCCGCAGGGTGTCGACGGTGTACGTCGGCCCGCCCCGGTCGATGTCCACCCGGCTCACCTGGAAGCGGGGGTTGGAGGCGGTGGCGATCACCGTCATCAGGTAGCGGTCCTCGGCCGGGCTCACCGGCACGTCGGCCTTCTGCCACGGCTGCCCGGTCGGCACGAAGACGACCTCGTCGAGCCCGAACCGGTCCGCCACCTCACTGGCCGCCACGAGGTGGCCGTGGTGGATCGGGTCGAAGGTGCCACCCATGATCCCGATCCGCCGGATATCTTCCTCCACTCCGTGATCGTAGGCCGGACGCCGGCGCGGTCACCGCCGACGGTGACGTGGAACGCACCACGTCACGCCCCCGCAGACGCCGTACGTCGTGCTCTTCCGGGCCGTTGCTCGTGCCCGTATACTCGTATGCGAGTAATCGCCTCCGAGCAACCGAGGGGTGTGCGATGGCGAAACAGCGCAAGGTCGGCAATCTGCTGGCCCTGGCCGTGCTCTCCGCCCTCGCGCAGCGGCCCATGCACCCGTACGAGATCGCCAACACCCTGCGCTCCTGGGGCAAGGACCAGGACATGGAGATCAAGTGGGGGTCGTTCTACACGGTGATCCGCAACATGGACCGGCACGGTCTGATCACGGCCGTGGAGAGCGTCCGGGCCGGCCGACGCCCGGAACGGACCGTCTACCGGATCACCGACGCGGGGCGGGCCGAGCTGATCGACTGGGCCCGCGAGCTGGTGTCCACCCCGGAGCCGGAGCATCCCCGCTTCCGCGCCGGGCTCAGCGTCCTGGCCGTCCTGCACCCCGACGAGGCCACGGAGCTGCTACGCCGGCGCTTGGCGCTGCTGGAGGACGGGATCCGGGCCGGGCGGGAGGCCCTCACCGCCCACCTGCGACAGATCCCGCGGCTGTTCCTGGTGGAGTCGGAGTACGACCTGGCCATCCGGGAGGCCGAGGCCGCCTGGGTGCGCGGGCTGCTCGCGGAGTTCACCGCCGGCACCTACCCGGGGCTCGACCAGTGGCGGGCCTTCCACGAGACCGGCGAACTGCCGCCCGAGCTGACCGATCTCGCCGAGAGGGGCGGCGACACGCACTGACGACGGACGGCTCCGGCGCGGTGCGCCAACACCGCGCCGGAGCCCTTACCTCGGTACCGCACCTGGGAAGGTGCTCGGCCCCGAAGCGGCAATCACGAGGATAGCCGGGCTCCCTCCCAGGTCGGTGCCACCGCACGCGCATCGACCACAGGGAGAGAACCATGACCACAGTCAGGACGGCCATCGTCATCGGCGGCGGAATCGCCGGCCCGGTGACCGCGCTGGCGCTGCGCCGCGCCGGCATCGCGGCCACCGTCTACGAGGCGTACCCGAGCACCGCCGACGGGATCGGCGGCACGCTCGCGCTCGCGCCCAACGGCGTCGCCGCGTTGCGGGTCGTCGGCGCGGACCGCGCCGTGACCGCGATCGCGACCCCGATCCACCGCACCGTGATGGCCGTCGGCCGCAAACGGATCGCCCTGCCGGCGCTGGCCGACGTGCCTCCTCTGCAAGTGGTGCACCGCCCCGCGCTCTACCGCGTGCTGCAGGACCGCGCCCGCGCCGAGGGGGTGGCGATCGAGCACGGCAAGCGGCTGGTCGACGTCCGCGAGGACAGTGCTGCCGTCACCGCCGTCTTCGCCGACGGCAGCACCGCCACGGCCGACGTCCTCGTCGGCGCGGACGGGGTCCGCTCGACGGTCCGCGGGCTCATCGACCCGGCCGCGCCCGGCCCCCGCCACACCGGCCTGCTCGGTTTCGAGGCGGTGGCCCGCCACGAGGTGCCCGTCGAGCCGGGCACGATGACGTTCGCGTTCGGCCGGCGCGCCTACTACCTCTACTGGCCGGAGCCGGGTGGCGGCACCCGGTGGGGTGCGAACCTGCCCCAGCAACGGCCGATGACGCTCACCGAGGCGCGCGCGGTGCCCGCCGAGGAGTGGCTGCGCACGTTGCGTGCCACGTACGGCGACGACGACCCCGGAGCGCAGCTCATGCGCAGCAGCGACCCCGCCGGTCTCCAGGTGGTGGGCTCACTGCTGATCATGCCGCCGGTGCCGCACTGGCACCGCGGCCGGATGGTGCTGGTCGGCGACGCGGCGCACGCGCCGTCGAACAGCTCGGGACAGGGCGCGTCGCTGGCGATCGAGAGCGCCGTGCAGCTTGCCCGCTGCCTGCGGGACCTGCCCGACCCGGCGTCGGCGTTCGCCGCCTACGAGCGGCTCCGGCGCGACCGGGTCGAGGGAGTCGCCGCCCGTGCGGCGCGGATCAACCACGCCAAGGCGCCGGGCCCGGTGGGCCGCACCCTGATGCCGCTGCTCATGCCGTTGCTCATGCGGATCGCCATGAACCCGGAGCGGACGATGGGGCACGAGCAGCGCTACGTCATCGACTGGGACGCCCCGGTGACCGCCGGACCGGCGGCACGCTGAGGCGGCGGCGCACTGGGCGGGGTGCGCGCCCGGCACCGGGCGCGTACGTCCGGGCGCCCATGTGTGCCGGCGCGCGTCGTGGGGCGGCCCCGGGCGCGCAACGCGAGCCCCGGGCCGCCCCACGGCCTCACGCCACCGTGGCGGCGATGGCGGTGCGGGCGACCAGCGCGCGACGCAGGTCGTCGTCGGCGTCGGTGACCACCCGGCGCAGGCCCGGCGTCAGGTCGTCGCGGGCCAGCAGGGCCGCGGCCGCCTCCCGGGTGGGTTGCGCCACGGCGTAGCGGGGGAAGGCCAGCCCGGCCACCCGATCGGCCGTCCAGGGTGTACGCAGCCGCGCGGCGCCCGGCATCTCGGCGAAGTACCGGTCCACGTACGCGGCCGTCAGCTCGGCCTGCTCGGGCTGCCAGAACCCCTCCGCGGTCGCCTCGACCAGCCGGTTGGACAGCTCCGTGCTGGACACGATGATCTCCCAGGCCGCGCGCTTGGCCTCGGCGTCGGGAAGCGCGGCGCGGCATCGCGCGGCCTGCTGCTCGCCCACGGCGCTGCGGTCGGCCGCCGCCTCCGCGGCGATCTCCGGCTCGCCCGCCGCGCCGAGCACCACGAGGCGACGGAGCACCGCCCAGCGCAGCTCCGCGTCGACGGCCAGGCCCGACGGCACGTCTCGGCCGGCGAGCCAGCCGGTCAGCAGGTCGGCGTCGGTGGTGCTGGCGATCAGCCCGCGCGCGGCGGCGAGCTGCAACGAGCCGCCGTGCGGCGCGCCGCGCAGCACCGTGGCGCAGGCCTCGGCGATCTGGGCGAGCGCGGTCTCGCGGCCGGCCGGGTCGAGGTAGCGGTCGACCAGCGACCGGCTCAGCGTCAGCACGTCCTCGGTGACGATCACCTCGGTCTCCGCCGGGAGCGTCGTGGCGATGAGGGATACCAGCCCGCCCACCGGCCGCTCCCCGTCGGTCGCCGCGTCCAGCGCCTCCCGCCACAGCAGTGCCCGCGCCAGCGGGTCGGTCAGGCCGGGCAGGACCTGCGGCACCGCCTCGGCCGAGGCCGGGTCGAGGCGCACCTTGGCGAAGGTGAGGTCGCCGTCGTTGAGCAGCAGCAGCCGGGCGGCCGGCACCCCGGTCAGCTCGTGGAGCACGGTGCGGCCCCCGTCGACATCCGGGTCGAGGTCCACCTCGATCCGGTCGACCGTGCCGTCGGCGGCGTACCGGCCGACACCGATCCGGTGTGGACGGAGCACCGGGTGCGACTCGGGGGCGGTCTGCACCACGGCGACCTCGGCGTAGCTCCCGTCCGCGTCGACGGCGACCTCGGCGCGCAGGGTGTTGACCTGCGCCTCCCGCAGCCAGCGCTCCGCCCACCCGGTCAGGTCGCGGCCGCTGGCCGCCGAGAGGCTGGCGAGCAGGTCGGCCAGGGTGGCGTTGCCGAACCGGTGCGCCGCGAAATGCGCGTTCAGCCCGGCCAGGAAGGCGTCGTCGCCGAGCCACGCGACCAGCTGCCGCAGCACGCTGGCGCCCTTGGCGTACGAGATGCCGTCGAAGTTGAGCAGGCCCTGCGCGGCGTCGACGATCTCCTCCGGGGCGACCGGGTGGGTCGAGGGGCGCTGGTCCGCCGCGTACCCCCACGCCTTGCGGCGCAGCGCGAACGTCGTCCAGGCGCCGTCGAACCTGGTCGCCTCCGCGGTCACCCGGGTGCCGAGGTACTCGGCGAAGGACTCGTTCAGCCACAGGTCGTCCCACCAGCGCATGGTGACGAGGTCGCCGAACCACATGTGCGCCATCTCGTGGGCGATCGTGGTGGCCCGCAACTCCCGCTGGCTGTCGGTCACGGCCGAGCGGAACACGTAGTCGTCGCGGAGCGTGACCAGGCCCGGATTCTCCATGGCGCCGGCGTTGAACTCCGGCACGAACGCCTGGTCGTACTTGCCGAACGGGTAGCGCTCGGCGAAGAGCTGGTGGAACCGGTCGAGGCACTGCCGGGTGACGGTGAAGATCTCCTCGATGTCCGCGTCGAGGTGCTCGGCGAGGGAGCGCCGGCAGTAGACGGCCAGCGGGATGCCGTCGTGCTCGTCGCGGCGGACGTGGTACGGCCCGGCGATCACCGAGAAGAAGTACGTGGCCAGCGGCGCGGTCGGCGCGAACTCCCAGCGCCCGGGCCGCGGCGTGGCCGCGAGCTGCCCGTTCGCCGCGACCGTCCACTCCGGTGGCGCCGTGACGGTCAGGGTGACCGGCGCCTTCAGGTCGGGCTGGTCGAAGGCGGCGAAGATACGTTGCACGTCGTCGAGGAACGACATGGCGTAGAGGTACGTCTCGCCGTCGGCCGGGTCGACGAAGCGGTGCATGCCCTCGCCGGTGTTCGAGTACGCCATCTCCGCCTCGACCGTGAGCGTGTTCCGCTCGCGCAGCCCGGCCAACGGCAGACGGTTGTCGGTCAACGCGGCGGGGTCGAGGTCGCCGTCGTTGAGGCGTACGGTCAGCAGCTTCGCGGGCTTGACCTCGGCGAACGTCTCGGCGCCGGGGGTGGCCCGGAACCGGATCGTCACGTGGGACCGGAACCGGTCTCCCCCGCCGGTCAGGTCGAGGTCCACCTCGTAGGACTCGACGGTGATCGCCGCGCCACGCGCGGTCGCCTCTACACGGCTCAGGCTGGACATCCGCTTATCCTGCCCGATGGGGATCCGCACGTGTTCCCCCCAGCGACGTGTGCACTGGAGGATTGACCATGGCGCAGCACCCCAAGGGCGATTTCGACCTGTCCCGCGCGGTCTGGCAGCGGGCCGAGGGTGACGCCTCCGACAGCGCCGTGGAGGTCGCGTTCGTCGACGACCTGATCGGCATGCGCAACTCCGCCGAACCGGACGGGCCGGTGCTGGTGTTCACGCAGGCCGAGTGGGACGCCTTCGTCGCGGGCGCGCAGGACGGCGAGTTCGACCTGGACTGACGCCGCCCACGCCGGGCGGTCACGCGTCACCGTCGCCCCAGCCGAGGCCGCCCGGGCCGGGGGCGTGGTGGAAGCCCGGGTGGCCGGCGACGTCCGCGCACTGCTCGCCGTCGGGGCCCACCGCGCCGCAGAAGAGGCGCTCGGCCCGATGCCAGGCGTCGGCGGGCGAGAGGGCGGCGGCGCCGAGCGCCAGCTCGGGCCGGAGCAGACTGAGCGCCTCGGCATAGCCCACGGCCAGCTCGCGGGCCAGCTCGAGGCCGGCCGCGGTGAAGCCCAGGTGCACGGTGAAGAAGCGCGGCGGCGGCGCGGTCCGCCGTGGCGGCGCGAACAGCGGCGCCTCCGCCACGCCCGGCGCGGGGCGGAACGGCCCGGCTCCGGGTCTGCCGCCCGGTCCGGCACCGGCCACGCCGATGGTGGGCCACCGTCGCCACCGGGACGAGTCGTTCGCCCGCATTTCGCCTCCCGCCATCACACCGCCGACCCCGCCGCGCCCACCCGCCCATCCGGGTCGACGCCCAGCGGTCGGGCCGTTCTCGTCGCAGCCAACCAGGTTTCCGCGCTCCGGGGAGGGGCCAGCGGATGTCGTGATCCGCTGGCCCCCTCCCCCGCCGGCCACCCGTCATCCGCCCTCCGGCGCCCGTCGGGGCTGGCCCCCTCCCGCACCGGCCGCCCCGTCATCGGCCGTCCGGGCGGCCCGGCGCCGGGCCACCGGGAGATCCCCACCGGCGGGATTCAGCGGCCCCGGACCTGGGTAGACGCCACTCGGCCGAGGAGATCGGCACCCGCCGCCACCCGAGGAGGCCCGATGGCGAGCATCCCGGCCGACCGCAGCCCGGAGAGCAGCCTCGCGCTGCTCCGCCACGGCTACCGGTTCATCGGTACGCGCTGCGACCGCCAGGGCAGCGACGTCGTCCAGACCCGGCTGCTGCTCCGGCGGACCATCTGCCTGCGCGGGCGGGACGCCGCGGAGCTCTTCTACGACCCGGAGCGGTTCGAACGGGCGGGCGCCATGCCGATGCGGGTGCAGCGGACGCTGACCGGGCGCGGCGGGGTGCAGGGCCTCGACGACGCGGCGCACCGCGACCGCAAGGCGATGCTGATGTCGCTCATGACGCCGACCGCGATCCGGCACCTGGGCCAGCTCTTCGACGACGAGTGGCGGGCCCGCATCCCGGTCTGGGAGGGGGCCGGGCCCGTCGTGCTCTACCGCGAGCTGGGCCCGATGCTGACCCGGGCGGTCTGCGCGTGGGCGGGGGTGCCCCTGGCCACGACCCAGGTCGACCGGCGTACCGCCGACCTGCACTCGATGATCGAGAGCGGCGCCGCGATCGGCCCGCGGCACTGGAAGGGGCGGCTGGCCCGGCGCCGGGGGGAGCACTGGCTGGCCGAGCTCGTCGACCGCACCCGGGCCGGGGCGCTGCCGGCGCCCGCAGGGAGCCCGCTGCGGGTGATCGCCGAGCACCGCGACGAGCGGGGCCGGCCGCTGCCCCGGCGCATCGCCGCGGTGGAACTGCTCAACGTGCTGCGGCCGACCCTGGCCGTCGACCGGTTCATCGTCTTCGCGGCGCTCGCGCTGCACGACCACCCGACGTGGCGGCAGCGGGTGCGGGAGGACGAGGGGGCCGCCGGCCTGTTCGTCCAGGAGGTGCGCCGCTACTACCCGTTCTTCCCGGCCGCCGCCGCGCGGGTACGGCGATCGTTCGACTGGCGGGGCTACCACTTCCCGCGCGGCCGCCGGGTGCTGCTCGACCTGTACGGCACCAACCACGACCCCGAGGTCTGGCCGGAGCCGGAGCGGTTCCGCCCGGAACGCTTCGCGGGCCGCGAGCCGGACCCGTTCGCCCTGGTCCCGCAGGGCGGCGGTGAGCACACCACCGGGCACCGCTGCGCGGGCGAGTGGCTCACCATCGAGCTGATGAGGCGGGCGGTCGCCAACCTGACCGGCGCCATGCGGTACGACGTCCCGCCGCAGGACCTCGCGGTGAGCCTGCGGCGGATGCCGACGCTGCCGTCGAGCGGCTTCGTCATGACGAACGTCCGCCGCACCGCCTGACGCCGGCCGGTCGGGCTCACCCGTGCGGGTGCAGCACCGCGCGCAGGCAGCCGTCCCGCTTCTTCTCGAACATCTCGTACCCGCGCACCCCCTCCTCCAGCGGTAGCGGGTGGGTCGCCAGGTAACCGGGGTCGATCTCGCCGGTGGCGATCCGGTCCAGCAGCATCGGGATGTAGCGCTGGGCGTGCATCTGCCCCATCCGCAGCACCAGTGCCTTGTTCATCGCCGCGCCGAGCGGGAACTTGTCGACCAGGCCCGCGTAGACGCCGACGATGCTCACCGTGCCGCCCTTGCGGCACGCCATGATCGCCTGGCGGACCGAGGTCAGCCGGTCGGTCTGCAACCGGGCCGCCTGCTTCACGCGGTCGTACGCGTAGCTCGGCCCGACGTCGTGCGACTCCATGCCGACGGCCTCGATGCAGGCGTCCGGGCCCCGCCCGGCGGTCATCTCCCGCAGCGCGTCGAGCACGTCGGTGCGGGCGTAGTCGATGGTCTCCACGCCGAGCCGCGCCGCCGCGGTGGCGAGCCGCTCCGGGAGCCGGTCGATGACGATCACTCGCTCGGCGCCCAGGATCTGGGCGCTGCGCGCCGCCATCTGGCCCACCCCGCCGGCGCCCCAGACGGCGACCACCTCGCCGCCCTTCAGGCCGCAGAAGTCGGCGGCCATCCAGCCGGTGGGCATGGCGTCGGAGGCGAAGACCACCGCGTCGTCGGCCACCCCGTCCGGCACCGGGAACGCGCCCACGTCCCCGAAGGGCACCCGGATGTACTCGGCGTGACTGCCGGCGTAGCCACCGGCGGCGTGCGAGTAGCCGAGGATGCCCGCCGGCGAGTGCCCCCACAGCTTCTCGGTGAAGACCGGCTGCGGGTTGGAGTTGTCGCAGAGTGAGTACTGCTCGGTGCGGCAGTACCAGCAGCCGCCGCAGGCGACCACCGAGCCCACCACCACGCGGTCGCCGACACGCAGCCGCCGCACACCGGGGCCGGTCTCCACCACCTCGCCCATGAACTCGTGGCCGAGGACGTCGCCCTCCCGCATCGCCGGCAGGTAGCCGTTGATCAGGTGCAGGTCGGAGCCGCAGACGCTGCTCGCCCCCACCCGCACGATGATGTCGCCCTCCGCGCGGATCCGGGGCTCGGGCACGTCGCGTACGGCCAGCTTGCCGACGCCCTCCCAGCACAGGGCCCTCATGCCCGGCCTCCCGTCGTCAGCTTCTCGCGCACCTTGTCGGTGGCCCGCTCCTGCCGCTCACTGCGCGCGGACGGATCCCGCCGCGTCTCGATCACCTGGCCGCACTCGATCAGGGACTTCACGCGGCGCAGGGTGTCCCGCAGCCGGAGGTCCGGCTCGTCCCCGGCGGCCAGGCCGAACGCCCGGCGCACCGGCCCGGAGCGGTAGCGCAGCTCGGCGCGGATCTCGGTGCCCCGGTCCTGCGGGGCATCGACGAGCTCCACCCGCCCCTCCTGCGGGACGGGGCCGTCGGTGACCCGCCACCGCAGCACCCCCGGCCCCTCGACCGTGATCTCGGCCCGCCACTCGGCACCACCGGCCGCGTCCCTCGCCACGCACCGCCACCGGTCGCCGTCGAGCCGCTCCAGGGTCGCCCACTCGGCCAGCGCCCGGTCCAACCGCTCCCGGTCGGTCCAGAAGCCGATCACCGCCTCCCGCGGCCGGTCCACGGTGATCCCGCGCCGCACCACGTACCAGCCGTCCTGTCGCTCCGGCTGGTGCCGCTGTCGTCGCAGGGCCACCACCCGGCCCGCACCGACCACGGTCACCACGCCGGCGCCGAGCAGTGCCCATCTCGTCGCCCTGCTGGTCATCACGCCTCCTCGACCGGGCGTCCTCGGGGACGGAACGCCCGTACCGGCAGCGCTACCCGGCAGCGACCGGTCGAAACGACCACGCGGCACCGGGACTGTGGTGGCGGGCGTCGGGCGCACACGGCAGCTCGCGGCCACTGCCCCGTCAGCGAGAGTGGCCGCGAGCTGCGGCGTGCGACCGGTGGTCAGGAGGCGACGTTCTGGCGGGCCTGCTGCGCCTGCTCCCGCACGTCGTGGGCGGCGGACCGGCTGTCCTCCTTGACCGTCGACACGGCCTCCTGCGCGGTCTCCCTGACCGACTGGGTGGCGTGCTGGACGGGCTCCCGCAGCTCCTCCTTCAGCTCGCTCGCGACCTCGGTCAGCTTCCCGGTGACCGCCCCGCTGTGCTCGCTGACCTTCTCCCGGACCTGGGTGGCGACGTGCTGCTCACGGCGGGTCGCGGGGATCAGCGAGGAGGCCAGCCAGCCGACACCGAAGGCGATGAGGCCGGCGGCGAGGGGATTCCCCTCCGACGTACGCCGGACGGCGTGCGGCGCGCGCTGCGCGGCGTGGCCCACCGTCGAGGCGGCCGACTGCGCGGCGTCCCCCACCGCGGACGCGGCCGACGCGGCGCGGTCGCCCACCGAGTGCGCGGCGTGGCCGGTGCTGTGGCCGAGATCCGACGCGGTTCCCATGACGCTGTCCCTCACCTTCTGCATCGCGGTACGGACCCGCTGCTTGCGATCGTCGATGATGCGGCCCGGGCTGACCTTGTACGCCAGCGCGTCCACATCGGAGCTCAGGTTGTTGCGGGTGGCTTCGATCTCCCGGCGGATCTGGTCGGGATCGGTGCTCATCGGGTGACTCCCTCCGGACGGGGCTTGAGGGCCTCGGGGATCCGCTGCACGCTGTCGCTGGTCCGCGGGAGACCGCGGACGCGCCGGGCGTGCTGCTTCGCCATCGAGTAGAGGAGCGCGGCGATCGCGGCCCAGATGACGGCCACGATCAGCCCCGCCCAGCCGGCGTCCATCACGTTGGACAGGCCGGCCCAGAGCGCGAGCGAGAGGAAGAGGGCGACCATGTAGCCGCCGAAGCCCGCGCCGCCGAAGAGCCCGGCGGCCTTGCCCGCCTTGCGGCCCTCCTGGCGGATCTCGGCCTTGGCCAGCTCCACCTCCTGCCGCATCAGCGTGGACAGGTCGGTGGTGACCTGGCGCATCAGCTCGCCGATGGAGCTGCCCCGGACCTCGTCCGCGGTCTGCGCGGTACCGGCGTCCGGCCCCGGCGCCTGCGTCGGCATCGTCATGCTCCCGCCTCCCCTCGCGTCTGCCCGCCCGGTCACGGACGCACCGTGCCGCTGGTCGGCACGCCGGGCAGCGGATCCGTGCGGGTGACCGGGGGCAGCGGCTGGCCGGTGCCGCCGGCCGGGTCGGCGTAGCCGGTGGTCGTCCCCGGGTCGGGGTAGGCGGCCGGGGTCGGGTCGAGGTAGCCGCCCGGCACCTGTTTCCGCACGTGTCCGGGGGTCGGGGTCGGGAGGACGGCGGTCCGCTCCGGGTCGTCGTCGTAGGCGGCGTGGGCGGGGGTGCCGGAGTCGCCGCCGGCGGCGGAGAGGTTGCGGGTCAGGCGACCGGCGAGGACGCCGAGGACGGCCGCGCCGACGAGGAAGGTGCCCGGGTTCCGCCGGGCGTAGTCGCGCACCTCGGAGATCAGGTCGCCGGGCTCACGCGCCTCCAGCCAGCCGGCCACCCCGTGCACCCGGTCGGCGGCCTGGCGGGCCAGCTCGGTGACGGGGCCGGACTGGCCGCCGTGCTCGGCCATGGTGCGCATCTCCTCGGCGAGCGACCGCAGCCCGCCGGCCGCGCGGCGCTGCTGCTCACCGGTCTGCGCGGCGAGCTGGGTGCGGGCCTCGCCGTAGAGGTCACGGGCCTGGCGGGCGGCCTCGCGGCCGACCTCCCGGCCCTGCTCGCGGGCGGTCTCGGCGACGGCGCCGCCCGCGTGGGCGGCCTCGGCGCCGACCTGGCGGGCCTGCTCGCGCACGCCGCCGCCGTTGGTCGACTCCTGCCCGTACGGAGTAGCCGTGGGTGACAGATCGTAAGTCATGATGTCCCTTCCGCTCGGAAGTCGTCGCGGTTGTGCTGGGGGAATCCGTGGCGGGACGTCTCACCGCCGCGGATTCACCTACCCTCCGTCGCCGCGTCCATACCTGTTCCGGCATTTCTCTGCGCCACCGGCGGCCGTAACTTCAAAATGGAGGATCGTCGGGCTGCGTCACGTCGCCGCCACGGACCGCGAGACGAGTGGTCCTCACGATCAGGGCCCGGCAGCCGCGGCGGGACGAATCCTCGGAGGTGGCATCGATGGCACGGGACGCACGCGGTGGCCGACCGGCGGGCCCGAAGCCCCGGGTCCAGCTGGCCGCCGTGGTGGTCGCCGCGGTCTTCCTCCTGGCCGGCGTGCTGGGGTTCATCCCGGGGGTGACCACCAACTACGACGAGCTGGCCGCCGCCGGGCACCACTCCGAGGCCAAGCTGCTGGGCGTGTTCCAGATCTCGATCCTGCACAACGCGGTGCACCTGTTCTTCGGCCTGCTGGGCCTGGTGATGGCCCGCACCCTGGGCGCCGCCCGGCTCTACCTGGCCGGTGGCGGCGCGGCGTATCTCGGCATCTGGCTCTACGGCTTCGCCATCAACAAGGACGGGGCGGCCAACTTCCTGCCGGTGAACAACCCCGACAACTGGCTGCACCTCGGGCTGGGCTTCGGCATGCTCAGCCTCGGCTTGCTCCTCTCCAACCGGTACGGCACCGGCGGCCGGCTCGACACGCCGGTCGACCGTCCCTGAGCGCCGCCCCGACACCCGCGCCCGACCCGCCGTCGGCGTCCGCCGGACTCCTCCTGCGCCCGTCCGCGCTGGGTCGCGTTTGATCGACGACGCCGTGGGGCAACGGAGAGTCACCGGATCGTCCGGTGAGGGAGGTCGAGATGCCGCGCTGGCTGCGGAACAACGCCCTGACGATCGCCATGTTCGGCGCGTTCTTCGTCTTCCTGGCACTGCAGAGCGTGTTCGGATGGCAGACGCACAACGAGGAGCTGGTCGAGTTCGGCGCCGCGCCGCTGAGCTGGCCGGCGTACCTGGGCACCGGGCACTTCGCCGAGGCGGTCTTCGAGAACTGGGAGTCGGAGTTCCTCCAGATGGGCGGCTACGTCCTGCTGACCGCGTATCTGGTCCAGCGCGGGTCGGCGGAGTCGAAGCCGGAGGACCAGACCGACCGGCCCGAGGACGACGAGCGGCGGGCCACCCCGGCGTCACCGTGGCCGGTACGCGTCGGCGGGCTGCCGCTGGTGATCTACCGGAACAGCCTGTCCCTCGCGCTGCTGCTGATCTTCGGAGGCTCGTTCCTCGGCCACCTGCTCGGCGGCACGGCGGCGTACAACGCGGAGCAGGCGTTGCAGAGCGGCGCGCCGCCGATCAGCGCCTGGCAGTTCCTCGGCACCAGCGACTTCTGGTTCCAGTCGATGCAGAACTGGCAGAGCGAGTTCCTGGCGGTCGGCACGCTCATCGTGTTGAGCATCTTCCTGCGGCAGCACGCCTCGCCGGAGTCGAAGCCGGTCACCCGGGCACACGCCGAGACGGGCGCCTGACGGCGACGACCGGACCCGCGCCGTCAGGCCGGCACGGGCAGCCGCTTCGCGAAGCAGACGCTGTACGGGTTGCCGACGTACTCGCCGTACACCGGGATCGGCTCGTACCCGCACGACGTGTAGAGCCCGATCGCCGCCGGCAGGTACGTCCCCGTCTCCAGACAGATCCGGGTGTGCCCCGACCGGTACGCCAGCTCCTCCAGCGCCGCGAGCAGCTGCCGGGCGATGCCCCGCCCCCGGTACGCCGGCCGGACGTACATCCGCTTGACCTCGCCGGTCTCCGGGTCGAGCGCCTGGAGCCCGCCGCAGGCGACCGCCCGGCCGTTGACCACCACGGCGAGGTAGCGGATGTCGTCGTG
This sequence comes from Micromonospora xinjiangensis, assembly GCF_056150165.1. Taxonomy (NCBI): domain Bacteria; kingdom Bacillati; phylum Actinomycetota; class Actinomycetes; order Micromonosporales; family Micromonosporaceae; genus Micromonospora; species Micromonospora xinjiangensis. Next base: position 74,583 of record NZ_JAXCFO010000013.1, read on the forward strand.
CGTGACGGTCACCTGCCCGTCCAGCCCGCCGTCGGCCTCACGCAGCTCACGCTGTTGGGCGGCGACCAGCGCGGCGACTTCCGGGTCGGTGACGGCACGGGACTCGATCAGCACCACTTCACGGTAGGCCGGGCGGATTTCCGCCAGGTTTCCGCCAATCGACCCGATCGCGGACGGTAGCGAGCTATTCGGCGTCGTCGACGTCGTCGGTGTCGTCCGCCGCGTCGGCCTCGATCTCGTCCGCGGGCCGCTGCCGGCGCGCCTTGCGGGCGGCGAGCCGCTCCGCCGCGCTGGCCCGGGTCGGCTTCTCCTCCAGCCGCTGGTCCGCGCCGCGGACACCGGGGACGAAGTCGACCCCCGCGTACAGCGTCGGCTGCCAGTCGAACTCGCGCTCACCGATGCGGACCAGGTCGCCCGGCTGGGCCCCGGCCTTGGCGAGCTTCTCCTCCACACCGAGCCGGGCCAGCCGGTCGGCGAGGTAGCCGACCGCCTCGTCGTTGTCGAAGTTCGTCTGCCGGACCCATCGCTCCGGCCGCGCCCCGCGCACCGTGTACGAGCCGTCCGCCTCCGCCTCGATGGTGAAGCCGGCGTCGTCCACGGCGGCCGGCCGGATCACGATCCGGGTCGGCTCCACGATCGGCGCGGCGGCGCGGGCCTGTTCGACCACCTCCGCCATCGCGTACGTGAGCTCCTTCAGCCCCTCCCGCGTGGCGGTGGAGACCTCGAACACCCGGAAGCCGCGCGCCTCGAGGTCGGGGCGGACCATCTCGGCGAGATCGCGGCCGTCCGGCACGTCGATCTTGTTGAGGGCCACCAGCCGGGGGCGGTCCGCGAGCCCGCCGTACTCGTTCAGCTCGGACTCGATGGCCTCGATGTCGGCCAGCGGATCCCGGCCGAGCTCCAGCGTCGCGGTGTCGATGACGTGCACGAGCACCGCGCAGCGCTCGATGTGCCGGAGGAACTCCAGCCCCAGGCCCTTGCCGCTGGCCGCACCCGGGATGAGGCCCGGCACGTCGGCGACGGTGAAGGTGTGGTTGTCGACCCGCACCACGCCGAGGTTGGGCACCAGGGTGGTGAACGGGTAGTCCGCGATCTTCGGCTTGGCCGCGGAGATCACCGAGATCAGCGACGACTTGCCGGCCGACGGGAAGCCGACCAGGCCGACGTCCGCGACGCTCTTCAGCTCGAGCACCACGTCGAGCCGGTCGCCGGGCTCGCCCAGCTCGGCGAAGCCGGGCGCCTTGCGCCGGGAGCTGGCCAGCGCCGCGTTGCCGCGACCGCCCCGGCCGCCCCGGGCCACCTCGAAGGTGGTGCCCGCGCCCACCATGTCGGCGAGCACCGTGCCGTCGAGGGCCTGCACCACGGTGCCGTTGGGCACCTTGAGCACCAGGTCGGTGCCGTTCGCGCCGTCCCGGTGCGACCCGGCGCCACCCTTGCCGTTCGGCGCCTTGACGTGCGGGCGGAAGTGGAAGTCCAGCAGCGTGTGCACCTGCGGGTCGACGACCAGCGACACGCTTCCGCCGTGCCCGCCGTTGCCGCCGTCCGGGCCGCCGAACGGCTTGAACTTCTCCCGGTGGATCGAGACACAGCCGTGCCCGCCGTCGCCGGCCTGCAGATGCAGGACGACCCGGTCAACGAACGTCGTCACGCTGTCAATCCTTCCAGCGGGAGAACTCCCGCACGAGAAAAACGAAGCGGGCCGGGACACCAGCCCCGGCCCGCGACGCCTGCAGAACTACTGCTGCGGCACGATGCTGACGGTCTTGCGACCGCGCTTGGTGCCGAACTGCACCGCACCGGCGGCCAGAGCGAAGAGCGTGTCGTCGCCGCCGCGGCCGACCAGGTCACCGGGGTGGAACTTGGTGCCCCGCTGCCGGACGAGGATCTCGCCGGCGCTGACCACCTGACCACCGAAGCGCTTCACGCCGAGCCGCTGGGCCGCGGAGTCACGACCGTTACGCGAGCTGGACGCACCCTTTTTGTGAGCCATCTGAGGACGACCTACTTCCCGCTGGAGATGCCGGTCACCTTGACCTGGGTCAGCGGCTGGCGGTGACCCTGGCGCTTGTGGTAGCCGGTCTTGTTCTTGAACTTGTGGATCCGGATCTTGGGGCCCTTGGTGTGCGCGGCGATCTCGCCGGACACCGCGACCTTGGCGAGCTGGGCCGCGTCGGTCACCAGGTCGTCACCGTCGACGAGGAGCACCGCGGTCAGCTGCACCGCGTCGCCGGGGGCGCCGGCGAGCTTCTCGACCTCGATCACGTCGCCCTCGGCGACCTTGTACTGCTTGCCGCCGGTCTTGACGATCGCGTACATCGGAGGCGGACTCCCTGTCGTTGAGGCTGCTGGTGGTCGTCCCCACGGCGGCTCGCCGGGTAGCAGTGGCACGGCGGCGCGGGCACGCGGGAACTCGGCGCACAAGAGTGCACCGCAGGCAAGAGTACGCCATGCCCGGGCCGGTACCCAAACCGACCCGGCCGATCAGCCTCGGCAGAGCAGGTCGAAGCGCTGCCGCAGGCGGTCCAGCGCGGTCTCGTCGAGCCCGCCGACGTCGGCGCCCAACGCCTCCACCTCGGCGCTCAGGGCGCGGATCAGGGCGCCCAGCTCCGGGTCGGTGGCCCGGGTCGCCTGCTCGCGCAGCACGGCCCGCCACTCGGCGAGCGCCGCCTCGGCGTTCCGCCGGGCGGTATCGGCCGCCGCGTGGTTGTTCGCGCCGACCGCCGCGACCATCCGGCCCAGCTCCTCGTCGTACCTCCGCAGCGCGGTGGCCTCCACCAGTCGGACCGCGGCGCAGACCTCACGGGTGTTCCCGCCCGTCAGGGTGCCGCCCGGGGTGCTCCCCGCCGGTGCGGTGGACGCCGGTGCGGCACCTCCGGTCGGCGCGGCGGGTGCGGTCGGGGCGGCGTCTCCGGTCGGCGCGGTCACCGGCTCCGCGCCGTCGCAGCCCGCGACCAGCCAGGCGGCGGCGACCAGTACGGTCGCGACGAGCAGCCGGCGCATGCCGCTCCCTCCGCTGCCGGGCGCGCGGTTCGGCGTCGAGGCCGGGACGCCCCACCCGGACGAGCGAGGCCCCCACCCCGCCAGGATGCCGGGTAGGGGCCGTGCCGTCCATCCGGCGGGGCGGCGGCGCACGCCGCGCCCCGCCGGTCAGGCCACGTCAGGGACGGGTACGCCGCCGGGCGCCCCCGCGGCGGGACCGGCGTCGGCCGGTGCTCCCCTCGGCCTCGTCGCCGTCGTCGCCGATCGCGTCGGGGTCGTCCGCCGCGGCCAGCCGGGCCGAGTCGCCCTCCTGGCTGTCGGCGACCGCCGGCGCGGCCTCGGTGTCCGACTCGTACCGCGACAGGTCGTAGCCCATCGTGTCGAAGTAGTCGGCGTCGGTGGTCGTGTCGGCGCCCGTGACGGCGTCCGCACCTCCGCTGACCGGCGCCGCGGCGGCGGTGTCGGCCTCGGTGACCTCGGCCACCGCCCGCTCCACCGGAGCGCTCTTGCGCGCCCGGCGCCGCGACGTGCCGGAGGTCTCGGCGGCCGGGCCGGCGACCGCGGAGGCCACCGCCTTGACCTTCTCCCCCGCCCCGCCGGTACGCGGCTTCTCCGGCACCGGCTCGGTGTGGATGATCACGCCACGGCCCTTGCAGCACTCGCAGGTCTCGCTGAACGCCTCCAGCAGCCCCGCGCCGATCCGCTTGCGGGTCATCTGCACCAGACCCAGTGAGGTGATCTCGGTGACCTGGTGCTTGGTGCGGTCCCGGCCCAGGCACTCGGTCAGCCGGCGCAGCACCAGTTCGCGGTTCGACTCCAACACCATGTCGATGAAGTCGATCACGATGATGCCGCCGATGTCGCGCAGCCGGAGCTGACGGACGATCTCCTCGGCCGCCTCCAGGTTGTTCCGGGTGACCGTCTCCTCCAGGTTGCCGCCGGCACCGGTGTACTTGCCGGTGTTGACGTCGACCACCGTCATGGCCTCGGTCCGGTCGATCACCAGGTGACCGCCCGAGGGGAGGAAGACCTTCCGGTCCAGGCCCTTGAGGATCTGCTCGTCGATCCGGTACTCGGCGAAGACGTCGGCGGTGCCGGCGTGCCGGCGCAGTCGCGGGACGAGGTCCGGCGAGACGTGCGACAGGTACGAGTCGACCATGTCGTACGCCTCGTCGCCCTCGATGACCAGCTCACGGAAGTCCTCGTTGAACAGGTCCCGGACCACGCGGATGACCAGGTCGGGCTCCTCGTAGAGCAGCACCGGGGCGCCGCCCTCGGCCGCCTTCGCCTGGATGTCCTCCCACTGCGCCTGGAGCCGCTTCACGTCCCGGGCCAGCTCGTCCTCGCTGGCGCCCTCGGCGGCCGTCCGGACGATCACGCCCGCGCCGTCGGGGACCAGCTTCTTCAGCACGTCCCGCAGCCGCTTGCGCTCGGTGTCCGGCAGCTTGCGGCTGATCCCGGACGCGTTGCCGTTCGGCACGTAGACCAGGTGCCGGCCGGAGAGCGCGATGTGGCTGGTCAGCCGGGCGCCCTTGTGCCCGATCGGATCCTTGGTGACCTGCACCAGCACCGAGTCGCCCGACTTCAGCGCCTGCTCGATCGAGCGCGCCCGCCCCTCGAGGCCGGTGGTGTCCCAGTTGACCTCGCCGGCGTAGAGCACCGCGTTGCGGCCCCGGCCGATGTCGACGAAGGCCGCCTCCATGCTGGGCAGGACGTTCTGCACCTTGCCCAGGTAGACGTTGCCGGCCATGGTGCCGGAGGAGCTGCGGGTGACGTAGTGCTCGACCAGGACGCCGTCCTCGAGCACCGCGATCTGCGTACGGTCGCCGCGCTGGCGGACCGCCATCACCCGGTCCACCGACTCGCGGCGGGCCAGGAACTCCGACTCGCTGAGGATCGGCGGCCGCGTACGGCGCTGCTCCCGGCCGTCCCGGCGGCGCTGGCGCTTCGCCTCCAGCCGGGTGGAGCCGGACACCCCCTGCACCTCGTCCACGGTGCGACGAGGCTCGCGGATCTTGACCACGGTCGGGACGCCGTCGTCCGCCCCGGCCTCGACGTCACCGGCGCCCCGGCGGCGGCGACGCCGCCGGCGGCGGGTCATCCCGTCCTCGGACTCCTCGTCCTCGGACTCCTCGTCCTCGGCCTCCGCCTCGACGACCTGAGCCGCCTCCTCGGACTCCTCGTCCTCGGCCTCGTCGGCACCGCCCTTGCCTCGGCCCCGGCCACGACGACCGCGCCGACGGCGCCGACGGCCGGCGGCGGTGTCGTCCTCGTCCTCGTCCGTCTCGGCGGCCTCGGCCTCCTCGACGGCCTCCTCGGTCAGCTCCGGCTCCGCCTCGACCGGCTCCGCCACCTCGGCGTCGCGCCGGCCGCGCCGGCGGCGCCGGGACGGCTCGGCCGGCTCCTCGGCGGTCGGCTCGGCGGCCGGCTCGACGGCCCGGACGACCGGTGCCGCCTCCGGCTGCGGGGGCATGAACAGGACCGTGGGCGCGGTGAGCGCCGCACGCCGACGGCGGGTGCGCGGCTGCTCCACCTCGGCCGCCTCGGCCGCCTCGGTGAGCCGCTCGCTGACGCCGGGGACGGCGGCACCGGGCGACACGTCACCCGGCGCCTCCGCGGGCTCGGTGGCGGCCTCGGCACCCGGCCGACCCGCTCCGGTCCCGGGGGTCGTCTCGTCGGCCGGGAGCTCCGGCTCGGCCACCTCCGCGACCGGGGGCGCTGCCTCGGCCGCCGGGGGCACCGGCTCGGCCGGCGTGTCGACGGCCTCGGTCGGCGTCTCCTCGGCGGCCGGCGTGCTCTTCCGCCGCCGGGTGCGGGTGACCTTGACCGGCGGGAGGATCTCCGCGGAGGCCTCCTCGGCGGACGCCACGACGAGCGGCTCCTCGACGGTCTTCGCGGCGGTCGCCTTGCGGCGGCGCCGCGGCGTCTTCGGAGCGGAGTCGAGGTCACCGGAGACGGGCGCGAGGACCTCGGCCTGCGGCGACTCCCCGCTGCCCGTGCCGGCGGCGGACGCCTCGACCGGGGCGTCGGTCTGCTCCGCCGGGGTCACCGGCGCGACTCGTTTCCTGCTGGCGCGGGCACGCCGGGCCGGCGCGGGCGGAGTGATCTCGGCGGCGCCCTCGCCGGCGGCTTGGGCGCTCTCGGTGGCCACCTCGGCGGCGGCCTCGCTGACCGTGCCCTCCGCGGCGTCACCGCTCTCCACCGCGCCAGCGACGGCGGTGTGGTGCTGTTCGGCGGTCTCGCCGGCCGGCTGTGAACCGGTCCGTTCGCCGCCCTCGGGCTCGTTCTCGAGCATGGACGTTCTCCAGTTCTGGCTGCCCCGGGCGCGGGTGAGCGCTGCCACGCAGGGTCGCCGCAAAAGTGTTCCGCCGGCGCGCTGGTGCGCGACCGCCGAAGTCTGCCTACCTGAGCACCGACCGACGGTCAGCGCTCACACGATGGTTGCCCCGTCGCGGTCCGCATCCAACGGATCCGCGATCTCGCCTTGCGCGGTCAGCGTGCCCTGAGCCAGCCGGATCACCCGTGGCGGAACCGGCGGCTCCAGGTCGGCCACCACGCGGAGGCCGGAAAGGACGTCATCGGGTCGTACGGACGGGGTGACCTGCCGCACGACCACTTCGAGTATCGCACACGGTACGGCCGGTGCCCCGGAAGGCGTCTCCGACGGCTCCCGCACATCGATGCCGATGACGGCCGCCCGCGCGTCGAAGGTACGCCGTCCCTGCTTGGTCATCCGCTCGACCTGGATCTCCGTGGCGGCGGTGAAGGCCGCCACAGCACGCTCCAGCGCGCCCCGGTCCACCTCGGGCAGCTCGATCCGCCACCGCGACGCCTCGATCCGGTCGGCCAGGCTCCCGCCGGCGGCCTCCACCGCGTCCAGCACGTCGAGCCCGGGCGAGAGCGCCGCGTCCAGGGCGGCCCGCAGCTGCGCCAGGTCGACCCGCTCCCGCAGGCCGATCTCCAGGTACTCGGCCTCGCTCGCCACCCCCGTCGGGGCCGCCGAGGCGTACGAGATCTTCGGGTGGGGGGTGAAGCCCTGGGAGAAGGCGATCGGTACGCCGGCCCGGCGCAGCGCGCGCTCGAAGGCCCGGGCGAAGTCCCGGTGCGAGGTGAACCGCAGCGGTCCACGCTTGGCGTACCGGATCCGGACCCGCTGGACGACCGGCGCCTGGCCGCCCTCGGGTTGAGGCTTTCTGGCGATCGTGAGCTCCTCGGGTGTACCTGTGTGTCCGTCCCATCCTGGCGCAGGGCTCGTGACGGTACGCAGCCGGGGCGGTCGGAGTGCCCCGACGAACCGGGACAGACCCGTCAGGGAGTCCCACCTGCGCGGGGCCGGGAACGCCGAAGGCCGGCCGATGACCCTCTGGTCACCGGCCGGCCTTCCACGGTCAGGGCTGGTTGCCGCTCCCCGGCGGCGGGTACGTCCCCGGCGGCGCGGGCGGCGTCCCCGGCGGAGCCGAGGGGGATCCGTAACCGGGAGGTGGGGCGTACCCGGACGGCGGGGCGTAGCCGCCGCCCTGGGCGGTCGCCTGACCCGCGCCGGGCGGGCCGTAGCCGCCCGGAGCAGGCGGTACGCCCGACGGGACGTGCCCGGCGGGGACGGGTGTCGGCCCGTGCCCGGCCCCGCCCGCCCGGTCGTCCAGCCCGGCCGCCAGGCTCGCCTCGCGCCGGTACCTGCGCCGGTTCCAGATCAGGAAGATCACCAGCCCCAGCAGCACGAGCACCGCCACCGCGACACCGATGGCGATCACCATGACCTGCTGGTCGCTGGGGCCGCCGCGGTCGCCGTACTCCGTGACGTCGAACTCCTCGTCCTCACCGGCCGACCGGGCCGGCCCCTGGCTGCCCGCGGCGTCCGGGTCGAGCAACGGGTTCGCGGTGACCGCCGGGACCTCCGCGCGCAGCGCGGCGACCGGGTCGATAAGGCCGAACCCGAACTGCGGATCCCGACCCGGCGCGCCGCCGTCACGGGCCGTACGGATGATCCGGTTGATCACGTTCGGCGCGTCGAGATCGGGATACCTGGCCCGAATCAGGGCCGCGACACCGGAGACGACGGCCGTGGCGTCGGAGGTGCCGTCACCCCAGCCGTAGCCGTGGTCGGGGCCGATGTTGAAGATGCTGTCGCCGGGTGCGGCGATCACCGCCTCCGGCCCTGACGCGGATCCCGACCAGAACCGGCCGCCCCGCGTGGTGCCGGTCACGGCGATCACGCCGGGGACCTTGGCGGGGGCGTCGACCTCGACGCTCCCGCGCGCGGTGTTACCGGCCGCGGCCACCACGACCGCGTCGTGCTCCAGGGCGTACGCGATCGCGCTCTCCACGTCGGCGCCGGCGGCACCCGGCCCACCGAAGGACAGGTTGATCACCTTCGCGCCGCCGTCGACGGCCGCGCGGATGCCCCGGGCCGAGGCGCTCGTGTCGATCCCTTCCCGGTCCTTGTAGATCCTGATGGGCAGGATCTTCGCGGCCGGGGCGATACCGTCCACGCCGTCTCGCGCGGCGTTCGTCGCCGCGATGATGCCGGCCATGTGGGTGCCGTGCCCCTCTTCGTCCGTCCGGCCGTCGCCGGACGCGCCGAAGCTCTGCGCCCCGCGCAACACCTGGCCACGGATGTCGGGGTGGGTCGCGTCCACACCGCTGTCGACCACCGCGACGACCACGCCACGACCGGTGGAGAGCTCGTGCGCCTGGTCGATCCGAAGCTCGTCCAGGTACCACTGCTCGCCCCGCCGGTCGGCGGCGGCCGCCGGTTGGGCGGCCCCCACCACCATGAGCACGGCCGCCAGCCCGGCCGTGACCGGCCGGAGGACGTTCACCCTCATCCGTCCATCCTCACCGCAGGATGCCCGGGGACGCACCGTCATCGGTGCCCCACGGATCGTCGTCCTCAGTCAACCACGACGAGTGCTCGCTGCCGCCGCCGCCATGCCCGGCGCCCCCGTGGCCGCCCATCATGCCGCCGCCCATCATCCCGGCGCCCATGCCGGCACGGGCGCCCCCGGCACCGGCCCCTCCGGCCGCACCGGCCGCGTTGCGCAATGCGGTGGCCGCACTGGTCATCGGCGGCACCTTGCCGTTGCCGCCTCCCACCATGCCGGGGATACCGCCCATCATGCCGCCGGCCACGCCCACGCCACCGCCGGCACCGATACCGCCGGCCGCGCCGACGCCGGCACCACCGCCGAGACCGGCACCACCGCCGAGACCGGCCCCACCGAGCCCCGCGCTGCCCAGCCCGGCGCCGCCGAGACCGCTGCCGCCGAGACCGCCACCGCCGATGGTGCTCGGCGCGGCACCGGCCAGACCGGTGCCGTAGTCGTCGTCGCTTCCCGGGTAGCCGGGGTAGCCGGACCCGGTCGACGGGGGCGTGTACGAGCCACCGGGCGGCGGGGCGCTGCCGCCGAGATCCCCCGGCCCGGTCGTCGAGGGCGGGGAGAAGGGCCCCGGCTCGACGGAGGAGGGCGGGGGCGGCGGACTGGTGTCGCCGATGTTCGGCATGTCACCGACGGAGGGACGCTCGCTGCCGATGTTCGGCTTGTCGAAGCCGCCGCCGATGTCCGGCCGGCCCGTCGGGGGCACCCGCTCTTCCGGACGGTAGTCGTCGGACGCGTCCCACTTCGGCTCCGGCACGGCCAGCTTCGGCCGCTCGTCCACGACCGCCTTGGGCAGCGGCGACATCGCGCCGTTCGCCGCCTGCTGGTTGTCCCGGTACCAGTTGTCCAGGTGGGAGCTGGTGTCCCAGAGTCCGCCCCGCTCGTTGTCGGCCGCCCGACCGTCGATCTTCATGGTCGCTTCGAGGTCGTCGGCCTTGTCGCGGAACGCCCCGTCGGCGTAGGACGCCGGGTTGTTCTGGTAGTCCTGCCGCAGGGCGGCGAGGAAGCCCGACGCGCTCTCGCCGTCGCGGGCGTCGTCGAGCTCGGTGCCGTTGGGCAGGCTCCACTCGTTGAGACCGAAGTCGTCCATCAGCGGGATCGGGATGCTGGCCACCGCCTTGCGGATGTCGCCCTCGATTCGCGTCAGCGCCCCACTGACGTTGCTCGCGTTGGTGATGAGATCCTCGATCTCCTTGCCGATCTCACTGAGGTGCTCCCGATAGGCGTCACCGCCGCTGCCCTTCCATCCCGCCAGCATGGCGGGCAGGCCGCCGGTGTGCGGGCGCTCCGTACCGGTCGCGACCGGGCCGATGAACGACCGGCCGACGAGCGCGTCGCGCAGATATCCGAGACCGGCGCTGAGGTTGTGCCAACCCGCACCGACCGAGCCGACCGTCTCCGGGTCGGCCGAGAGCGTCACCTCGCGGACGCAGCGTTCCCAGGTTCCTCCAGCCATGGTCGTCCCCTCAGCCGTTGTACGGGTAGGTGGGCGGCGTGGCGCCGGCCTCGGGCGGCGGCGCGGCGGACTCGAGCATCCGCTCGATCTCCTTGCCGGTGGCGGCGTTGCGCGCCTCGACGTCGCGGAACGCCTGCGCGATGTCCTCGGTGCCCTTCTTGAGCGCGTCGAGCTTCTGGGAGAGCCGCTTCAGGTGACCCTCCATGTTGGCCGTCGACGTCGTGAGCGTCTGCCACTGCATCCGGGCGTCCTCGTACGCCCCGAAGGGCGTGCCGTTGGGCACGGTCTGCGCGTTCGTCCCGTCGCCCTTCATCCGCTCCTTGATGCGGTCCATCTCGTAGATGATGGTGTCGTCGACGTACTGCTTCAGTCTCTCGACGTACGCCGCCGCGGCGTCCAGGTCCTCGACGCTGACCCTCAGATCCCCGACGCTCGGCGGACTGATGTCGCCCATAGCGCTGCCCTCCCCGTGCGTACCCGCCGATCAGTCCATGTGGGAGGCAGCGTATCCATTGACGGCCAGTCGGGGCATCCCCACCCCGCGTCACGGGACGTTCGCGCGACGGCGGGCCACCGGAGACGACGGAGCGCGGAAACCCCGACGGGTTCCCGCGCTCCGGACGTGTCGGCGCTACCGCTGCGCGCCGCTCGGCAGCTTCAGGCCGTTGACCGGGGTCAGTGGCAGCAGCTTCTTCCCGGTCGGCCCGATCTGGATCTCGGTGTCCATCGCGGGGCACACACCGCAGTCGAAGCACGGCGTCCACCGGCAGTCGTCCTGCTCGTACTCGCTGAGCGCGTCCTGCCAGTCCTGCCAGAGCCAGTCCTTGTCCAACCCGGAGTCCAGGTGGTCCCAGGGCAGCACCTCGAGCTCGTCGCGCTCGCGGGTGGTGTACCAGTCCAGGTCCACGCCGAACGCGGGCAGCACCTCGGCCGCGGCGTCGACCCAGCGCTGGTAGGAGAAGTGCTCGCTCCAACCGTCGAACCGGCCGCCGTTCTCCCAGACCTTGCGGATCACCGCGCCGACGCGGCGGTCACCACGGCTGAGCAGGCCCTCGATCAGCGATGGCTCGCCGTCGTGGTAGCGGAAGCCGATGGCCCGGCCGAGCGACCGGTCCGCGTTGATGGCCTGCTTGAGCAGCTTGAGCCGGTTGTCGATCACCTCGGGGCGCTCCATGGCCGCCCACTGAAACGGCGTGTGCGGCTTCGGGACGAAGCCGCCGATCGAGACGGTGCACCGGATGTCCTTCGAGCCGGTCGCCTCGCGGCCGGCCTTGATGACCTCGTGCGCCATCCGGGCGATCTGGAGCACGTCCTCGTCGGTCTCGGTGGGCAGGCCGCACATGAAGTACAGCTTCACCTGCCGCCAGCCGTTGGTGTACGCCGTGACGACGGTGCGGATGAGGTCCTCTTCCGACACCATCTTGTTGATCACCTTGCGGATCCGCTCCGACCCGCCCTCGGGCGCGAAGGTCAGACCGGTGCGCCGGCCGTTGCGGGACAGCTCCTGCGCCAGGTCGATGTTGAACGCGTCCACCCGCGTGGAGGGCAGGGAGAGCGAGACGTTGGTGCCCTCGTACTGCTGGGCCAGGCCCGAGCACATGTCGCCGATCTCGGAGTGGTCTGCCGAGGAGAGGGAGAGCAGGCCCACCTCGTGGAAGCCGGAGAACTCCAGCCCCTGCTGCACCATCTGACCGACAGTGGTGATCGAGCGCTCCCGCACCGGCCGGGTGATCATCCCGGCCTGGCAGAACCGGCAGCCGCGGGTGCAGCCGCGGAAGATCTCCACCGCGTACCGCTCGTGGACCGTCTCGGCGAGCGGCACGAGGGGCTTCTTCGGGTACGGCCAGGCGTCCAGGTCCATGGTCGTGCGCTTGTGCACCCGGAACGGCACGTCGGGCCGGTTCGGCACGACCCGCTGGATCCGCCCGTCGGGCAGGTAGTCGACGTCGTAGAAGCGCGGCACGTACACGCTCTCGGTGCGGGCGAGCCGCAGCAGCAGCTCGTCGCGCCCGCCCGGGCGGCCCTCCGCCTTCCACTCCCGGACGATCGCGGTGATCTCCAGGACCGCCTCCTCGCCGTCGCCCAGCACGGCGGCGTCGACGAAGTCGGCGATCGGCTCCGGGTTGAACGCGGCGTGCCCGCCGGCCAGGACCACCGGGTCGGCCTCGGTGCGGTCGGCGGCGAGCAGCGGGATGCCCGCCAGGTCGATGGCGGTGAGCAGGTTCGTGTAGCCCAGCTCGGTGGCGAAGGAGATGCCGAACACGTCGAAGTCGCGCACCGGGCGGTGCGCGTCGACGGTGAACTGCGGCACGCCGTGCGCCCGCATCAGCTTCTCCAGGTCCGGCCAGACCGCGTAGGTCCGCTCGGCGAGCACGTCGGGCAGCTCGTTGAGCACCTCGTAGAGGATCTGCACGCCCTGGTTGGGCAGGCCCACCTCGTACGCGTCGGGGTACATCAGCGCCCAGCGCACGGCCGCCGCGTCCCAGTCCTTGACCACCGCCCCCAGCTCGCCACCGACGTACTGGATGGGCTTGGTCACCTGGGGCAGCAGCGGCTCCAGCTGGGGCCAGACGGAGTTGGCCGCGACAGGGCGCGGCGTCGTGGACTGGACGCTCATGATGCCCAAGGGTACGCGTCCACCGGACCGCGGCCACGCGCACGGCGGTCAGAGACCGGGGTGGCCGACCAGTGGCCGCCCGTCCCGTACCGCCCCTGCTCAGCGGCCCGGTGCAGGCTCCGGGCGCACCGGAGCGCGGTGGGCGGCTCCCCGCCGGTGGCGACGCGGTACTAACCTCGGGTCGGCGCGAGAGGAGATTGCCGCGATGCCGGAGCCGCAGCCGGGGGCGGACCGGCCGGCCCACGGGAGCCCCCCGGGCACGGGGCCGGACCGTGATCCGGCCACCGTCGGGGGCCCGACCTCCTCCCCCGCACCGCCAGAGCAGGTGGCCGGCGCGGGCCGGGCCGCAGGTCCCTCCGACACCCCCGCCAGTGACGACGCGGCCCACGACGCCTCTCCCGAGAGCGACCCGGACGGCGCCCCGACCGGCGGCGATCCGGACGGCGCCCCGACCGGCGGCGATCCGGACGGCGCCCCGACCGGCGGCGATCCGGTTCCGGACGGCGCCGCCACGGACGGCACCCGGCGAGTCGCGGACTTCGCCGCCGACCCGGGCGCCGAACGCGCCGGGGACCCCGACGGCACCAACCGGGTCGAAGACGCCGCCGCGACCGACACTGCGACCGGCCTCGACGGCACCCGCCGACTCGACGACCCCGCCCCGACCGACAGCCCGGCCGGCGCCGACGGCACCCGGCGGCTCGACGGGTCGGCGCCGGCGGCCGGCGCGGCCGACTCCCCACCGGTGGGCCCGTCCGGCACGCGCCGGATGCCCGCGGTCGAGATTTCCGACCCGGCGCCCCGCTGGAGCGGCTCCGCGCCGGTCCCGCCCCCACCGCCGCGGCGGCGCGCGTGGGGCGAGTCAGCCGAGCCCACGCCCCCGCCGCCGGCCGTGCCGGAGCAGCCGGAGCACCAGGTGCCGGTCGACCCGTGGGCCGGCGCGGACACCGGTGGCTGGGACCTGCCCTCGGCCGAGCTGCCGCCGCTGCCGCCCATGACACCGACCGCCCCCTACCCGGCGCCGCCGCCGACCCGGCCCTACAGCGCGCCCCCGTCGCCGCCGCCCCCGGTCGCGCACCCGGTCTCGCCACCGCCGGCCCGCCCGGTGTCGCCGCCGCCCCACGCCGGGACGCCGGTCCACCACCTGTCACCGCCGGCCCACCCCGCGCCGCCGGCCCGCCCGGTGTCGCCACCGTCGCCCCACGCCGGGACGCCGGCCCACCACCTGTCACCGCCGGCCCACCCCGCGCCGCCGGCCGCCCCGCCGCCGGTCGGACCGCAACGGGCTCCGCAGCCGGTCACACCGCCTCCCGCGCCGCCGAAGCAACGCCGGTCGAAGCGGCGCCCCCCGCCGCCGGCCGCACCACCGCCCGGCTGGCAGGCCCCCAAGGGGTACGTCCCGGTCCCGGTGCGCAGGCGGCGCCGCTGGCCGTGGCTGCTGCTGTTCACCTTGGCCTGCTGCTGCGGCTGCCCGGCCTACTACGGCATGCCGATCTGGTCGCAGTACCCGGCCCACGCCGCGCTCCCGGCCCAGGTGGCCGACCTCTCGCTGCGCGAGGACACCCGCAGCACGCAGGCGGCGCGGCAGTTGGAGACCGAGGTACGCGAGGCTCACCTGCTGGCCGAGGACACCTTCGCGGGCATCTACACCAACCCGAGCGGCAAGCGGGTGGTCGTGTTCGGCGGCACGGGTTTCCGGCTCAACCCGGAGTCCGCCGCGGACGACGAGATCGCGCGGCTGAGCGGGGAGTACCAGCTCGGCGCCGTGCAGAAGGTCGACACCGGTGTGCGCGGCCGGCACCAGCGCTGCGCGGTGGGGCGTACCGACGGCGACGCGGTGGTGGTGTGCACCTCCCTGGACCACGGCAGCATCGCCACCGCCGTGTTCACCCGCCTCTCGGTCCAGGACAGCGCCGCGCTGCTCGACACCCTCCGCGGGCAGATCGTTACCACCGACGGGAACTAGCCGGCGACGCCGCCGACCGGCGGTCGCGCGCCCGCACGCCGACGCGACGGGTCAGGCCGGGCCGTCGCGCGTCGGGTCCGGGTGGGCGCGCGGGGGGGCGTAGCGGGGGACGTACTCCTGGCCGGTGAGCTTCTGGATCTCGCTCATCACCTCGTCGGTCATCGCCCGCAGCGAGGCCCGGTCGTCCGAGCGGCCGGTGAAGTCGAGTGGCTTGCCGAACCGGACAGTGATCTTGGCGGCGCCGGGACGGGGCACCCGCGCGCCGATGGGCTGCACCTTCTCGGTGCCGATCATGCCGACCGGGATGATCGGCACCCCGGCGGCGACGGCCAGCCGGACGGCGCCCGTGCGCCCCCGGTAGAGCCGGCCGTCCGGCGACCGGGTCCCCTCCGGGTAGACCGCCACCAGGTCGCCGGCCTTCAGCGCCGGGATGGCCGCGTCGAAGGCGGAGAGCGCCGCGCGCCCACCCGCCCGCTCGACCGGGATCGCGCCGAGCCCGGTGAGGACGAACTTCGAGAACGCCCCCTTGACTCCGACGCCCTTGAAGTACTCGGACTTGGCCCAGAAGGCCAGGTGCCGGGGCACCACCGTGCCGAGGAACAGCTCGTCTGCGACCGAGAGGTGGTTGCCCGCGAAGATCGCTCCGCCGGTCTCCGGAACGTGCTCCAACCCCTCCACGGTCGGACGGAACGCCAGCCGCAGCGCGGGCGCCACGGTGAGCTTGCCGATGGTGTAGAGCAGCGGCACTGGTCCTCCGGCGAATGTGAGAGCGGGCGGTGTCACGGTAGCGGACGCCGCCCCGGAGCCCCGAACGGGTGGCGGGCCGCCCGAGAGCTGGTCCCCGGGCGCGTCCCCGCACGTGGCCGCGTCTCTCTGTACCCGATCGGCGGGCCCGGTACGCGGCGTACGGCGGCGGCGTCACCCGCAGGTGCCGCCGGAACCTCCGCCCCGAGCCCCGGCGACCGGCCCGGACCGCGAACCGCCGACGGGCATGATCGGCGTCACAGGTCCGGTTGTCACGCCCCGCCCCGGCCGGCCCGTCGTAGCGGTGGCAGACGGACCAGGGAGGTTGCCATGCAGAGATTGGACGCGGCCGAGGTGGCGCCGGAGGGCTACCGCGCCGTGCTGGGCCTGGAGAAGTACGCCCGGGCGAACGTCGACTACACGGTGTACGAGCTGATCAAGATCCGGGCGTCGATGCTGAACGGCTGCGCGTACTGCGTCGACATGCACACCACCGACGCGCTGCGCGCCGGCGAGTCGAGCCGGCGGCTCTTCGCCGTGTCGGCCTGGCGGGACGCGCCCTTCTTCACCGAGCGGGAGCGCGCCGCGCTGGCGCTCACCGACGCCGTCACCCGCCTCGGCGAGCACGGCGTGCCCGACGACGTCTGGGACGCGGCCGCGGCGGTCTGGTCGGAGAAGGAACTCGCCGATCTGCTCATCGCCATCGCCACAATCAACGTGTGGAACAGGATCGCGGTGCCGACCCGGAAGCAGCCCCCGACCGAGGAGTGAGCCCCACGGACGCGCCGGCGGCGGTCGACGGAAGGTCGGTCGCCGCCGACGCCGTGGCGGCAGCCGACGCGCTCGACGCGCACCGGCCGATGCTGCTCGGCCTGGCGTACCGCCTGCTGGGCAGCCGCCACGACGCGGAGGACGTGCTGCAGGACACGTACCTGCGCTGGCTCCACGCCGACCGGGCGGCGGTGGTCGAGCCCCGGCGCTACCTCGCCCGGGTGGTCACCCGGCTCGCCCTGGACCGGTTGCGGGCCCGGCAGGCCGCCCGGGAGACGTACGTGGGCCCGTGGCTACCCGAACCGGTGCCGACGGAGCCGTCCCCGTTCGGGCCGCTCGACCGGGCCGAGCAGCGCGACTCCCTCGCCACCGCGCTGCTGCACGTGCTGGAGCGGCTCAGCCCGCCGGAGCGGGCCGTCTACGTGCTGCACACCGCCTTCGACCTGCCGTACGGCGAGATCGCCGAGATCCTGGACCGGTCTCCCGCCGACTGCCGGCAACTGCACCACCGGGCCGAGGCCCACGTACGCGAGGACCGGCGCCGGTTCACCGCGGACCGGGCGGAGCAGCGGCGGCTGCTGGAGGCCTTCCTCGCGGCGGCGCGCGAGGGTGACCTCGCCACGCTGACCCGGCTCGTGGCCCGGGACGCGATCGCCTGGAGCGACGGCGGCGGGCGGGTGAAGGCCGCCCGGAAGCCGGTCGTCGGCGCGGACCGCGTGGCCCGCTTCATCGCCGGCGTCTACGGCCCCGGGCACGACGTCACGGTGCGCCGGGTGGAGCTCAACGGCCAGCCGGGCGCCCTCATCGAGCGCGCCGGCGCCGGCACCTACGCCGTGACGCTGGCCGCCGCGGACGGCCTGATCACCGGCCTCTACCTCATCGGCAACCCGGAGAAGCTGCCCGAACCGGTCGGGTGAGCCCCCGCCGTCCGACCCGACGACGGGGGCCCGGGACGCCGCCGGGGTCGGACCCGACCGCCGGGGTCAGGCCAGCTCGGGGAACCAGAGGGCGATCTCGCGCTTCGCGCTGTCGACCGAGTCGGAGGCGTGCACCAGGTTCTCCCGGTTGGAGAGGGAGAGGTCGCCGCGGATGGTGCCGGCCACCGCCCGGCGCCCGTCGGTCGCGCCGACGAGACCACGCACCACCTCGATGACCTGGTCCCCGGAGAGCACCAGGGCGACCAGGGGGCCGCCCGTCATGAAGGCCTTCAGCGGCGGGTAGAAGGGCTTGTCCACGTGCTCGGCGTAGTGCTCGTCGGCGAGCGCGGCGTCCATCGTCCGCGTCACCATGGCGTCGATCCGCAGCCCCTTACGCTCGAAGCGGGCGATGATCTCGCCGACCAGCCCGCGGCGTACCGCGTCGGGCTTGATCAGTACGAGCGTGCGCTCATCCGGGCTGCTGCTGGACACGCTGAGTTCCTCCTGTGCGCGGAAGCGGGTCTGGCTGGGTACGGTCAGCCTAGCGACCCGGTCCCGGCGCCGGGGCGGCGGCTGGCCTTTCCCCCGGCAGCCCCTCCGGCCTAGCCTGGCCCTTGACCCCCGGGAGGTCCACTGTGGCGAATGGCGGGAGCCGACCCATCGCGCCGGTACGCAAGCTGATCGCCGCGGTGCTCGGCACCGTGGCCACGTTCGTGATGCTGTTCGGCCTCGGCATGACGAGCTGGGCCATCGTGGCGCTCGGCGCCGCCCTGCTGGTGCTGGCAGTCGCGCTCGCGACGGTGCGCGCCGGGGGCCGCACCTGGGTGGTCGGCGAAGGGCACGTGCACAGCGCGTCCGAGCCGCCGACCCAGTACGCCTTCGGCCGGTGCGAGCTGCAACTGGTCATCGACGCGCCGGGGCTGCCACCGCGGAGCAAGAAGATCATCGAGCCGCGGGTGCCGGTGTCCAAGTGGCCCTCGCTCGGGCAGACCCTGCCGATCCGGGTGGCGCTCGACGACCAGCGGCACGTGCGGGTGCTCTGGGACGAGGTGCCCACGCACGCCGAGACGGCCGCGGCGGCCGCCGCCGACCTGCCACCGGAGTACGCGGACACGGTCCCGGTCGACGAGGTGCTCATCCAGCAGGACGCCCCGCCGTGGGCGGGCCGCTCCGCCGACGACGACTTCCGCGACCCCTTCGGGGATCCCGTACGCGACCCGCTCGGCGACCCGCTGGCCGGCGAGCCCCGGCGCGACGACCCGCCCGTCCCGCCCGAGGAGCGCGAGCCGGTGGTGGTGCACCAGCGCCCCGGTGGCCCGGTCGTGCTGGAGGGGACGCTCGTCGAGCCGCCGTCGGCCAACCCGCTGCCGCGGCGGGCGACGCCGGCCCCGCGACCGCCGGCCGAGGAGCACTTCGAGACCCCGGCCCCGGCGGCCGCCACCCCCGGCCGGGACGACCCACTCGACCCGCTGGACCTGCCGCTCGACGACCCGAACCCGCCCCGGGAGACGCGGGACGAGGCGATCGACCCGGCCGACCTGGACGAGGCGATCTTCGGCTACGACCCGGCGGAGGACACGGCGGACGAGCCCGTCGACCCCGCCGCGCCGATCAGCGGGGTGGGCCTCACCCTGCTGGTGACCGACCTGTCGCGCTCGCTGGACTTCTACCGGGACGTGCTCGGCTTCAGCGAGGTGGACCGGGGCACGGGCAACGCCATCCTCTCCTCCGGCACGACCCGGCTGGTGCTGCGCCAGGTCACCGAGGCCGCGCCGGTCAGCCGCCGGCTCGTGCACGTCAACCTGGAGGTCGACGACATCCAGGCGGCCTACGAGCGGCTGCGCGGCTCCGGTGTCCGCTTCACGTACGCCCCGCGTGTGGTCAACCGGGGCACGAAGCTCGAGGTGTGGGCGGCGGCCTTCCGCGACCCCGACGGCCACGGCATCGCGCTCACCCAGTGGCGGGAACGCGCCGACGCCTGACGCGCGCGCCACCGGCCGGGCCGTGGCGCGCCGCGGCGGCGCGGGGCGTCAGCCGAGGATGACCCGGCGTACGTGCAGGGCGTAGCCCCAGACGAGGGCGAAGATGATGCCGAGCACGAGCAGCGACCAGTGCAGCAGGCCGGAGAGCATCAACAGTCCCTGGAGGACGGTGCCGGCGTGCCAGGCCCAGGCGCGACGCATCATCCCGGCCAGCGCCACGGCCGCCACGGCCAGCGCCACGACGGCGCCGATCGCGGGCGCGCCGAGGTCACCGCCGACCACCCGGATCGGTTGGATGGCGAGCAGCAGCACCAGCGCCTCGATGCTGAGCGTCGCCGCGCCGAGGCCGCGTACGGCGCGCTCCGGGTTGCGCAGCCCCGACCGGCGCGGCTGTTCCGGCCCGGTCATCGCTTCAGCAACCGGCGGGCGTCGGCCACGGTCACCACCGACCCGGTGATCAGCACGCCCACCCCGCTCAACTCGCCGGGTACGTCCTCCTCGGCCAGCGCCACCGCCGCTTCGATCGCGTCCGGCATCTCCTCGGCCACCTCCACCCGCTCCGGGCCGAACACCTCGGCGGCCAGCGCGGCCAGCTCGCGGGCCGGCATGGCCCGCGGTGAGCTGTTCCGGGTCACCACGACCTGGTCGACGACCGGCTCCAGCAGCTCCAGCAGGGCGGGCGCGTCCTTGTCACCGAGCACCCCCACCACCGCGACGAGCTTGCTGAACGCGAACTCCTCCTGCAACGCGGTGACGGTGGCGGCCATGCCGTGCGGGTTGTGCGCGCCGTCCAGCAGGATCGTCGGAGCGCTGCGTACCCGCTCCAGCCGCCCCGGCGAGCTGGCCGACGCGAACCCCTCCCGCACCGCCTCGATGTCCAGCTGACGCCGGGCCCCGGCGCCGAGGAACGCCTCGACCGCGGCGAGCGCGACCGCCGCGTTCTGCGCCTGGTGGGCGCCGTGCAGCGGTACGAACACCTCCTCGTAGACGCCACCGAGGCCCTGGAGGGTCAGCACCTGACCGCCGACGGCGACGGCCCGGCGCAGCACGCCGAACTCGGAGCCCTCCCGGGCGATGGTGGCGCCGACCTCGGCGCACCGCTCCAGAAGCGGCCGGGCCGCCTCCTCCTCCTGGGCCGCGGCGATGACCGTGGCGCCGGTGTGGATGATCCCGGCCTTGTGCAGGGCGATGTCCTCGAGGGTGTCGCCGAGCCACTCGGTGTGGTCCAACCCGATGGGCGTGATGACCGCGACGCCGGCCTGGAGCACGTTCGTCGAGTCCTCCGCGCCGCCGAGCCCCACCTCGACCACGGCGACGTCGACGGGCGCGTCGGCGAACGTCGCGAACGCCAGCGCCGTGGTCATGTCGAAGTAGGTGAGGGGCTCCGAGAAGCGCTCGTCGACCAGCCGGGCGAGCGGTGCGACCTCCCGGTAGGTGGCCGCGAACCGCTCCTCGCTGACCGGTTCCCCGTCCAGGCTGATCCGCTCCCGGACGGTCTCCAGGTGCGGGCTGGTGTAGCGGCCCGTGTGCAGGCCGAACGCCCGCAGCAACGAGTCGATCATCCGGGCCGTCGACGTCTTGCCGTTCGTTCCGGTCAGGTGGATCGACGGGTACGCCCGCTGCGGGCTGCCGAGCAGATCCAACAGGGACTCGATCCGGTCCAGCTCGAAGACCATCCGGGTGAAGCCCCGCTCGGCCAGCTCGGCCTCGACCTCCGCAAAGGCGCTGTGATCGGTCACGAGGGCAGCGCCTCCAACGCGGCGTCGATGCGGACGAGGTCTGCCTCCGCGACCGCGAGCCGCTCCCGGATCTTGGCGACCACGTGGTCGGGGGCCTTGCCCACGAACGCCGGGTTGTCCAGCTTCGCCCGGGCCTGCGCGGCCTCCTTCTCGGCGGCGGCCCGGTCCTTGGTGAGCCGCGCCCGCTCCGCGGCGACGTCGATCGACCCCCGGGTGTCCAGGGCGACGCTCACCTCGCCCGGCATGGCGAGCGTCGCGCTCGCCTGGAAGCCGTCGGCGACGGCGTCGAGCCGGGCCAGGGACCGGATCAGCGGCTCGTGCGCGGCGATGCCCGCCGCCGCGAGACCGTCGAGCCGGGCGGCGACCCGCTGGGTCGGCCGCAGCCCCTGGTCGGAGCGGAACCGACGCACCTCGGTCACCACCCGCTGCAGGGTGCCGACCTCGCTCTCCGCGGCGTCGTCGACGAGCGTACGGTCGGCCACCGGCCACGCGGCGACCATGACGCTCTCCCCGCCGGTGAGCGCCGTCCACAGCTCGTCGGTCACGAACGGGATCACCGGGTGCAGCAGTCGCAGCAGCTGGTCCAGCACGTGGCCCAGCACCCGGCGGGTGCGCTCGGCGGCCGGCCCGCCCTCGGCCAGCACCGGCTTGCTCAGCTCCACGTACCAGTCGCAGACGTCGTCCCACGCGAAGTGGTAGAGCAGATCGCAGACCTTCGCGAACTCGTACGCCTCGAACTGCTCGTCCACCTCGGCCGTGACGTGCGCAAGCCGGGAGAGGATCCACCGGTCCACGGTCGACAGCTGCTCGGTGGCCGGCAGCGGCCCCTCGGTGTGCGCGCCGTTCATCAGGGCGAACCGGGTGGCGTTCCAGAGCTTGTTGCAGAAGTTGCGGGAGCCCTGGCACCACTCCTCGCTGACCGGCACGTCCTGACCCGGGTTGGCGCCCCGGGCGAGGGTGAACCGGGTGGCGTCGGCGCCGAACCGGTCGATCCAGTCCAGCGGGTCGACGACATTCCCGAAGGACTTGGACATCTTCTTGCCGTGCTCGTCGCGGACCATGCCGTGCAGGGCCACCACGTCGAACGGCTGCACGCCGTCCATCGCGTAGAGGCCGAACATCATCATCCGGGCGACCCAGAAGAAGAGGATGTCGTACCCGGTGACCAGCACGCTGGTCGGGTAGAACTTCGCCAGGTCCGGGGTGCGCTCCGGCCACCCGAGGGTGGAGAACGGCCACAGCCCGCTGGAGAACCAGGTGTCCAGGACGTCCTCGTCCTGTCGCCAGCCCTCCCCCGTCGGCGGCTCCTCGTCGGGGCCGACGCAGACGATCTCGCCGTTCGGCCCGTACCAGACGGGGATGCGGTGCCCCCACCAGAGCTGACGGGAGATGCACCAGTCGTGCATGTTGTCCACCCAGGCGAAGTACCGCTTGGCCAGCTCGGCCGGCTCGATCTTCACCCGCCCGTCACGGACCGCGTCGCCGGCCGCCTTGGCCAGCGGCGAGGTGTTGACGAACCACTGGAGCGACAGCCGCGGCTCGACCGTCGTCTTGCACCGCGAGCAGTGGCCCACCGCGTGCACGTACGGCCGCTTCTCGCTGACGATGAGACCCTGCTCGCGCAGGGCGGCGACGATCGCCGGCCGGGCCTCGTACCGGTCCAGGCCCTCGAACGGGCCGGGTGCGGTGATGATGCCGCGCTCGTCCATGACGGTGAGCGAGGGCAGGTCGTGGCGCTGGCCGATCTCGAAGTCGTTCGGGTCGTGCGCCGGCGTCACCTTGACCATGCCGGTGCCGAAGCTCGGGTCGACGTGCTCGTCGGCGACGATCGGGATCCGCCGGTCGGTGAGCGGCAGCGCCACCTCCGTGCCGATCAGGTGCTTGTACCGCTCGTCGTCGGGGTGCACCGCGACCGCGGTGTCGCCGAGCATCGTCTCCGCCCGGGTGGTCGCCACCACGACCTCGTCGCTGTAGCGGATAGAGATCAGCTCGCCCTCGTCGTCCGTGTGCTCCACCTCGATGTCGGAGAGCGCGGTGAGGCAGCGCGGGCACCAGTTGATGATCCGGTTGGCCCGGTAGATGAGACCGTCGTCGAAGAGCTTCTTGAACATGGTTTGGACGGCCCGGGACAGGCCCTCGTCCATGGTGAAGCGCTCGCGGTCCCAGTCGACCGCGTCGCCGAGACGCCGCATCTGGCCGAGGATCGCGCCGCCGGACTCGGCCTTCCACTGCCACACCCGCTCGACGAACTTCTCGCGGCCCAGGTCGTGGCGGGACAGGCCCTCACCCGCGAGCTGCCGCTCGACCAGGTTCTGGGTGGCGATTCCGGCGT
Source organism: Micromonospora xinjiangensis (assembly GCF_056150165.1). NCBI lineage: Bacteria > Bacillati > Actinomycetota > Actinomycetes > Micromonosporales > Micromonosporaceae > Micromonospora > Micromonospora xinjiangensis. The sequence goes on from NZ_JAXCFO010000013.1 coordinate 97,962, forward strand.
GGTCCATGCCGGGCAGCCAGAGCGCCTCGAAGCCCTGCATCCGCTTACGGCGGCTCAGCGCGTCCATGAGGGTGTGCTCGAACGCGTGCCCCATGTGCAGTGAACCGGTGACGTTCGGCGGGGGGATGACGATGGTGAACGGGGGCTTGTCGCTCTCCGCCGACGCCCGGAAGTGGCCGGCGGCTACCCACTGCTCGTACCGTCGCTGCTCTACCTCGCCCGGCTGGTACTGGCCGGGCAGGGTGGGGGCGTCGGGGCGTCGGGCATCCAGTCTCTCGGTCACCCGAGAAAGTCTACGGAGGGCTTCCGCGGACCCGACGTGCACCACCTGTCATTCGCGTACGGTGTCGGCTATGTCCGACGCAAATCTCACCCAACGCGAGCTCGTCGACGGACCGGAGCCCGTCGAGCTGAGCGAGGAGCCCATCCAGCTGAGCAATCGGGACCCTGGGGGCAACTCCGAGGGGCGGGCGGGCCGGTCCCGGCGGCGGCGGATCATCTGGGCCGTGGCGCTGGTGGTGGGGCTCGCCGGCGCCGGGGCGTTCGGTGCGTTCGGCTGGCGGATCGCGCAGCAGAAGGACACCCAGATCGCGAGCCCGGACGGGGTGGCCGGTCTGACCCGCGACGACAGCGAGCGGGCCCGCAGCACGGCGGACTACCTCCGCAGCGGCTTCGCCGCCGACATCGACCTGGACCGCAGCTTCGGCACGGTCTACCGGGACCCGGCGGACGAGAAGCGGTCGGTGCTCCTCTTCGGCGGCACGACACTGCTGTGGCAGCCCGAGCGCGACCTGGACACCCTGTTCAACCTCATGGCCGACGAGACGGGCAAGGTCACGGGGCTTCGCGAGGTCCCGGCCGGAGACCTCGGTGGCGTCATGAAGTGCGGTACGACCAGCGGCGACGGCGGGGACTTCGCGGTGTGCGGGTGGGCCGACCACGGCAGCGTGGTGATGGGGATGTTCCCCGGGCGCACCGTGGACGCCGCCGGCACGATGTTCCGCGACATCCGGGACACGATCCAGACCCGCGGCTGACGGACCCGCCGGCTCACCTCCGTACCACGGCGGCGCCCTGCACCCGGCCTGCCGGCAGCAATCGCCCGCGCCCGCGCTCGCCGTCCGGTCGAGCAGCCAGCGGCCCTCTCCACCTTCGGAGGCCCATCGTTTCCCTGGGGCACCGGGAATGCGACGTCACGGTCACTACGGAACCCGCACCACTCCTGAGGGCCGGCGCGATATGCCGGAGATTCCGTCTCCGGAAGACCGGCGGCGACACGCTCGGGGATGTTGCGGGAGCCTCGCTCGTGGACGTCGGCGGGTCGACCCCAAATACGTGTCAGGGCCATCCCGATACCGGGATGGCCCTGACAAGGAAGATGTCCGGCGGTGTCCTACTCTCCCACACCCTCACGAGTGCAGTACCATCGGCGCTGGAGGGCTTAGCTTCCGGGTTCGGAATGTAACCGGGCGTTTCCC
>NZ_JAXCFO010000014.1:2500-5239 GCF_056150165.1 Micromonospora xinjiangensis
AGGGGAGTGAAATAGTACCTGAAACCGTTCGCCTACAATCCGTCGGAGCCTTTCGGGGTGACGGCGTGCCTTTTGAAGAATGAGCCTGCGAGTTAGTGGCATGTGGCGAGGTTAACCCGTGTGGGGGAGCCGTAGCGAAAGCGAGTCTGAATAGGGCGTTGAGTCGCGTGTCCTAGACCCGAAGCGGGGTGATCTAGCCATGGGCAGGCTGAAGCGCGGGTAAGACCGCGTGGAGGGCCGAACCCACCAACGTTGAAAAGTTGGGGGATGACCTGTGGTTAGGGGTGAAAGGCCAATCAAACTCCGTGATAGCTGGTTCTCCCCGAAATGCATTTAGGTGCAGCGTCGCGTGTTTCTTGCCGGAGGTAGAGCACTGGATGGTCTAGGGGGCCCACAAGCTTACCGAAATCAGCCAAACTCCGAATGCCGGTAAGTGAGAGCGCGGCAGTGAGACTGCGGGGGATAAGCTTCGTAGTCGAGAGGGAAACAGCCCAGATCACCAGCTAAGGCCCCTAAGCGTGTGCTAAGTGGAAAAGGATGTGGGGTCGCATAGACAACCAGGAGGTTGGCTTAGAAGCAGCCACCCTTTAAAGAGTGCGTAATAGCTCACTGGTCAAGTGGTTCCGCGCCGACAATGTAGCGGGGCTCAAGCACACCGCCGAAGCTGTGGCACTCACACAATGACTTCGCTGGCATCCTTGTGGTGTTGGTGCAGGTGTGTGGGTGGGTAGGGGAGCGTCGTGCCGGGGGTGAAGCAGCCGAGTGATCGAGTTGTGGACGCGGCACGAGTGAGAATGCAGGCATGAGTAGCGAAAGAAGGGTGAGAAACCCTTCCGCCGGATGACCAAGGGTTCCAGGGCCAGGCTAATCCGCCCTGGGTGAGTCGGGACCTAAGGCGAGGCCGAGAGGCGTAGTCGATGGACAACGGGTTGATATTCCCGTACCCGCGAAGGAGCGACCCTGATGAACCTCGTTGTGCTAACCACCCAAACCATCCAAGACCTTCGGGTTGAGGGTGGGGAGCGTGGGAACCTGGCGGGTAGTAGTCAAGCGATGGGGTGACGCAGGAAGGTAGCTGAGCCCGGCCGGTGGTTGTGCCGGGGTAAGCGTGTAGGCCGTGCTGTAGGCAAATCCGCAGCGCATGAAGGCTGAGACGTGATGCCGAGCCGATTCAGGTGAAGTCAGTGATCCTATGCTGCCGAGAAAAGCCTCTAGCGAGTTCCGAGCGGCCCGTACCCCAAACCGACACAGGTGGTCAGGTAGAGAATACCGAGGCGATCGGGCGAACTGTGGTTAAGGAACTCGGCAAATTGCCCCCGTAACTTAGGGAGAAGGGGGGCCGGAGACGTGAAGCCCCGCGCGGGTGGAGCGTTGTATGGCCGCAGAGAGCAGGGGGAAGCGACTGTTTACTAAAAACACAGGTCCATGCGAAGAAGTAATTCGATGTATATGGACTGACGCCTGCCCGGTGCTGGAACGTTAAGGGGACCTGTTAGCTCTTTCGGGGGCGAAGCGGAGAACTTAAGCGCCAGTAAACGGCGGTGGTAACTATAACCATCCTAAGGTAGCGAAATTCCTTGTCGGGTAAGTTCCGACCTGCACGAATGGCGTAACGACTTCCCCACTGTCTCAACCACAGGCCCGGCGAAATTGCACTACGAGTAAAGATGCTCGTTACGCGCGGCAGGACGGAAAGACCCCGGGACCTTTACTATAGCTTGACATTGGTATCCGGATTGGCTTGTGTAGGATAGGTGGGAGCCGGTGAAGCTCATACGCCAGTATGGGTGGAGGCAATCTTGAAATACCACTCTGGTTGATTTGGGTATCTAACTTCGGACCGTTATCCGGTTCAGGGACAGTGTCTGGTGGGTAGTTTAACTGGGGCGGTTGCCTCCTAAAGGGTAACGGAGGCGCCCAAAGGTTCCCTCAGCCTGGTTGGCAATCAGGTGTTGAGTGCAAGTACACAAGGGAGCTTGACTGTGAGACTGACAGGTCGAGCAGGGACGAAAGTCGGGACTAGTGATCCGGCACTTGCGTGTGGAAGCGGTGTCGCTCAACGGATAAAAGGTACCCCGGGGATAACAGGCTGATCTTCCCCAAGAGTCCATATCGACGGGATGGTTTGGCACCTCGATGTCGGCTCGTCGCATCCTGGGGCTGTAGCAGGTCCCAAGGGTTGGGCTGTTCGCCCATTAAAGCGGTACGCGAGCTGGGTTTAGAACGTCGTGAGACAGTTCGGTCCCTATCCGCCGTGCGCGTAGGATACTTGAGAAGGGCTGTCCCTAGTACGAGAGGACCGGGACGGACGAACCTCTGGTGTGCCAGTTGTCCCGCCAGGGGCACGGCTGGTTAGCTACGTTCGGAAGGGATAACCGCTGAAAGCATCTAAGCGGGAAGCTCGCTTCAAGATGAGGTATCCCACCCCACTTTGTGGGGGTAAGGCCCCCAGCTAGACGACTGGGTTGATAGGCCGGAAATGTAAGCCCGGTAACGGGTTCAGTTGACCGGTACTAATAGGCCGAGGACTTGACTACTAAGCTGCTACGCGTCCACTGTGCAACTCCCGACAAACGAACAACGAACCCGTGTGTGGGTGTTGTTTGATATGTCGATAGTGTTACGGCGGTCATGGCGGAGGGGAAACGCCCGGTTACATTCCGAACCCGGAAGCTAAGCCCTCCAGCGCCGATGGTACTGCACTCGTGAGGGTGTGGGAGAGTAGGACACCGCCGGACA
>NZ_JAXCFO010000015.1:0-2778 GCF_056150165.1 Micromonospora xinjiangensis
GGCCGGCGTGATCGCGAACGCGTCGGCGGTGGTCGTCGGCAACACCGGCCCCGCCCACCTGGCCGCGGCGGTCGGCACACCGGTGGTCAGCCTCTTCGCACCCACCGTCCCGTTCGGACAGTGGGGCCCCTACCGGGTGCCCACCGTCCGCCTCGGCGACCCCACCACCGCCTGCCGCGACACCCGCGCCGCCACCTGCCCCGTCCCCGGCCACCCCTGCCTCACCGGAATCGAACCCGCCGACGTGGTCGCGGCCGTCCGCGTGCTCGCGCCCCCTCCCTCCGGTTGACCACCGTCCGGTCCGATCCCCCAGCCCACGTCCGCGACACACCCGAGGAGAGGTATGAACGTCCTGCTCTGGCACGTGCACGGCTCGTGGATTACCGCCTTCGTGCACGGCCCCCACCGTTACCTCATCCCCACCACACCCGACCGCGGCCCCTACGGCCTCGGCCGCGCCCGCACCTACCCCTGGCCCGACACGGCCGTCGAGGTCAGCCCCGAGGACCTCGCCCACACCGAGGTGGACCTCGTCGTCCTCCAACGCCCCGAGGAGTTCGACCTCGCGGAGAAGTGGCTGGGGCGCCGACCCGGCCGGGACGTCCCCGCCGTCTACGTCGAGCACAACACCCCGAAGGACGGCGACGTCCCCCACAGCCGCCACCCCATGGCCGACCGCGACGACCTGGTCGTCGCCCACGTGACCCACTTCAACGAGCTGTTCTGGGACACCGGGGGGACGCGGACGACCGTGATCGAGCACGGGATCGTGCCGCCGAGGACGAGTTGGAGCGGTGAGCTCGACCGGCTCGCCGTCGTGACGAACGAGCCGGTACGCCGCTGGCGGGTCACCGGCACCGACCTGATGCCCCGGTTCGCCCGGGTGGCGCCGCTGGACGTGTTCGGCATGGGTGTGACGGGTCTGGCGGACGCGCTCGCCCGCGCGGCGCTGCCCGGCGCGGCGGAGCCCCGGGTGACCGGCCACGAAGACCTGCCGCAGGCGCGGATGCACGTCGAGGTGGCGCGGCGGCGCGCGTACCTGCACCTGTGCCGGTGGACCTCGCTCGGGCTGAGCCTCATCGAGGCCATGGCGATGGGCATGCCGGTCGTCGCGCTCGCCACCACCGAGGCGGTGGAGGCGGTGCCCCCGGACGCCGGGGTGCTCTCCACCCGCGTCGACACGCTGGTCGAGGCCACCCGGTGGCTGATGGCGGACCACGATGCCGCCTGCCGGCTCGGCGCGCGAGCGCGTGAGGTGGCGAAGGAACGGTTCGGGCTCGACCGGTTCCTCACGGACTGGGACCGGCTCATGGAGGAGGAAACATGCGTATCGCGATGATCTCTGAGCACGCCAGCCCGCTCGCCGTTCTCGGTGAGGAGGACGCGGGCGGACAGAACACGCACGTCGCCGAGCTCGCGGCCGCGTTGGTGGCCGAGGGCCACGACGTGCGCGTCTACACGCGCCGGGACTCCCCCGCGCTTCCGGAGCTGGTCGAGGTCGCCGAGGGCTACCAGGTGCGGCACGTGCCGGCCGGCCCGGCGCGGCGGGTGCCGAAGGACGAGCTGCTGCCGTACATGGGTGAGTTCGGTCGGTGGCTCGCCGGGCAGTGGCGGGACGGGGACTGGACACCCGAGGTCGCGCACGCGCACTTCTGGATGAGCGGGCTCGCCACCCTGCACGCGGGCCGGCGGGCCGGCGTGCCGATGGTGCTCACGTACCACGCGCTGGGCACGGTGAAGCGGCGGCACCAGGGGTCCCGGGACACCAGCCCACCAGGCCGGATCGGCTACGAGCGGGCGCTCGGGCGGGCCGCCGACCGCGTCATCGTGCAGTGCCAGGACGAGATCGCCGAGCTGGTCCGGATGGGCGTGCCGCGCAGCCGCATGACGCTCGTCCCCTCCGGCGTCAACCAGGAGATGTTCCGTCCCGACGGCCCCGCCGTGCCGCGCGACCCCGCCCGGCCCCGGATCCTCACCGTCGGCCGGCTGGTGGAGCGCAAGGGCTTCCAGGAGGTGATCCGGGCGCTGCCGGCGGTGCCGGACGCGGAGTGCGTGGTGGTCGGCGGTCCGCCGGCCGACCTGCTGCCGGCCGACTCCTTCGCCCGCCGTCTGCGCGGGCTCGCCGAGTCGTGCGGAGTGGCCGACCGGGTGCGCCTGGTCGGTGCGGTGCCGCGGGAGGAGATGGGCCGCTGGTACCGCTCGGCGGACGTGCTGGTCGCCGCCCCCTGGTACGAGCCGTTCGGGCTCACCCCGCTGGAGGCGATGGCCTGCGGCGTACCGGTGATCGGCACGAACGTCGGCGGCATCGCCGACACCGTGGTGGACGGGCTGACCGGGGACCTGGTCCCGCCGCGGGACCCGCGCGCGCTGGGCGCGGCGATCCGCCGACTGCTCGCCGACAAGATCCGCCGGTTCGCGTACGCCACGGCGGCGCTGGACCGCATCCGCAGCAGCTACTCGTGGAAGCGCGCCGCCGAGCAGCTGGGCGCGGTGTACGCGGCGGTCAGCTCCGTGGGCCGACCGACCCCGGCGGTGGCCTGATGAACCGGGCACTCTCCATCGTCGACACGCACCTCAGCGAGCTGGCCGCCACGCTGCTGCCCTACCGTCAGGCCGCCGAGCGGCTGTCCGCGTGGGGCACCCAGCTGGCCTGGACGCTGGCCGGCGGCGGCCGGCTGTTGGTGGCCGGCAACGGCGGCAGCGCCGCCGAGGCCCAACACCTCACCGCCGAACTCGTCGGCAAACTCCGCGACGACCGCCAACCCCTCTCCGCCATCG
>NZ_JAXCFO010000016.1:0-2162 GCF_056150165.1 Micromonospora xinjiangensis
CGATGGCGGAGAGGGGTTGGCGGTCGTCGCGGAGTTTGCCGACGAGTTCGGCGGTGAGGTGTTGGGCCTCGGCGGCGCTGCCGCCGTTGCCGGCCACCAGCAACCGCCCCCCACCCGCGAGCCGCTGGGCCAGCGTCTCGCCCCACCGCGCGAGCAGCCGCTCGCACTCGCGGTACGGCAGCAGCGCCGCGGCCAGGTTCGCCAGGTGGGCGTCCAGCGGCGAGGCCGCCATCAGGCCACCACCCCGCTCGGCCGCCGCACCGCGACCACCTCGCTGTAGACCTCCACCAGCCGTTCCGCGGTCGCCGCCCAGGAGTAGCGCAGCCGGGCCCGTTCCTGGGCCGCCGTGGCGTACGCGAACCGGCGGATCCGGTCGTCGAGTAGCCGCTGGATCGCGCCGCCCAGCGCCCGGGGATCGCGGGCCGGGACGAGGTCACCGGTGATCCCCTCGACGACGGTGTCCTTGAGCCCACCCACGGCGGTGCCGATCACCGGCACGCCGCAGGCCATCGCCTCCAGCGGGGTGAGCCCGAACGGCTCGTACCAGGGGGCGGCGACCAGCACGTCGGCCGAGCGGTACCAGCGGCCCATCTCCTCCCGCGGCACCGCACCGACCAGGCGCACCCGGTCGGCCACTCCGCACGACTCGGCGAGCCCGCGCAGACGGCGGGCGTACGGGTCGCTCTCCAACAGCCCGGCGGGCGGACCGCCGACCACCACGCACTCGGCGTCGGGCACCAGCGCCATCGCCCGGATCACGGTCTGGAAGCCCTTGCGCTCCACCAGCCGGCCGACGGTGAGGATGCGGGCCCGTCCGGGCTCGCGCTCGGCGGCCGGCCCGAGCGGGGCGAAGGTGGTCAGGTTCACGCCGGAGGGCACCACCGTCATCCGGGACCGCGGCACCCCCATCCGGACCAGCTCGCCGACCTCGTCCTGGCACTGGGCGACCACCCGGTCCACGGTCCGGCCCAGCTCCCGCTCGTACGCCACCCGCCGCGCCGGGCTGGTGTCCTGCACCCCCTGGTACCGCTTCTTCACCGTGCCGAGCGCGTGGTACGTCTGCACCACCGGCAACCCGGTCTGCCGGCTGGCGGCGAGCGCCGCGAGTCCACTCATCCAGAAGTGCGCGTGGATCACCTCGGGGGCCCAGTCACCGCCCCGCCACTGGTCGACCAGCCAGCGGCTGAACTCCTTCATGTGCGGCAGCAACGCGTCCTTGGCCACCGGCTCGGCCGGGCCGGCCGGCACGTGCACCACGTCGTACCCGTCCGGGCTGCGCACGGTGACGGGCAGGTCCACGGCGTCGCGCCGGGTGTACACCCGCACCTCGTGCCCGGCGGCCGCGAGCGCGGCGGAGAGCTCCGCGACATGCGTGTTCTGGCCGCCGGCGTCCTCGCCGCCGAGGATGGCGAGCGGGCTGGCGTGCTCCGAGATCATCGCGATGCGCATACTTCCTCCTCCAGCAGCCGGTCCCAGTCGGCGAGGAAACGGTCGAGGCCGTACCGGTCGCGCGCCGCGGTGCGGGCGATCGCGCCGGCCTGCCGTGCGGACTCCGGTTCGGCCACGAACCGGCGTGCCGCGTCCAACAGGGTGTCGATGCGGGTGTCGAGGGCGCCCGCCCCCGGTGGTACGGCCATCACCGCCTCGGTGGTGGCGAGCGCGACGACCGGCATGCCGATCGCCATGGCCTCGATGAGGCTCAGCCCGAGCGAGGTCCACCGGCACAGGTGCAGGTACGCCCGCCGCCGGGCCAGCTCCTCGTGCATCCGGGCCTGCGGCACGTCGTCGTGGCTGGTCACCCGGTCGGAAGGCAGCCCGAGCGCGTCGGCCAGCCCGGCCACCTTCATGCCGAACACGTCCAGTGGCGCGATCTCGGCGAACCGGGGCAGGAGGTCGGTGCCGGTCACCCGCCAGCGGCGTACCGGCTCGTTGATCACGACGGCGAGCCGGTCGAGTTCACCGGTGTACTCGACGGCCGGGGGCACGATGCCGTGGTCGATCACCGTGGTGCGGGTGCCGCCGGTGTCCCAGAACAGCTGGTTGAAGCCGGTGACGTGGGCGATGACCAGGTCGTCGCGGTCGGCCATGGGGTGGCGGCTGTGGGGGACGTCGCCGTCCTTCGGGGTGTTGTGCTCGACGTAGACGGCGGGGACGTCCCGGCC
>NZ_JAXCFO010000017.1:0-1463 GCF_056150165.1 Micromonospora xinjiangensis
GCGAAGAGGCTGACCACCGGTGTGCCGACCGCCGCGGCCAGGTGGGCGGGGCCGGTGTTGCCGACGACCACCGCCGACGCGTTCGCGATCACGCCGGCCAGCTCGGCGAGCCCGGTGCGACCCCCCAGGTCCACGCCGCCCTCGCCGGCCACCGCCGCGGTCAGCTCCCGCTCCTGCGGGGTGCCGGTCACCACGACCCGGTAACCCGCGTCGAGCAGCGCCCGGCCGATCCGTACGGCCACCTCCGGGGGGCAGGCCCGGCTCGGCACCGAGGAGCCCGGGTGCAGCACCACGTAGCCCGGCGGACCGACCCCCGCCGGGGGCGGCGGCAGCGCCTCGGTGCGGAGGCGGAGGGTGGGTTGGTCGCCGGGTGCCAGGCCGTAGCCGGCGGCGGCGGTGAGGGAGAGGGCGCGTTCGGGTTCGGGGACGCCGGGTGGGACGCGGTGGCGCAGGTCCAGCAGGCTGCCGGGGTAGTCGTCGCTGATCGCGGCGATGCGGGACACGCCGGCCATGCGCAGCAGCAGGGCGAGGGGCAGTGGTGACTGGTGGTAGGAGGTGAAGACGACCGCCTCGTCGGCGCCCACCGCGGCCAGACGCGCGGTGAGGTCGGCCATGTCGGCGGGGTCGACCGGCGCGGGGTCGGGATCGATCCACGGCAACCGGTGCTCGATGATCTCGTCCACCCCGGGCAACAGGTCAGCCGCCGCCCGCCCCCGCGGACCGCACAACAGCACCACCCGCCGCGCGCCCGCCGCGACAGCACGGATCGCCGGCCCGGTCACCAGCACATCCCCCGCCGAATCCGCCCGCACCACCAGCACCGTCCCCCGCCGACCCCGCGTCGAAGCACCCACGACACCCGCCGACCCGGCCACCGAGGACACCCACCGCGACCCGCCGCCGGCACCGCTGTCCGACCCCCGCCACGCCGGCGCCACCGGTGTCACCGCAGCCTGCCGACGCAGAATCTCCTCCACCGCCGCCGGCAGATCCACCGCAACCCACGGCGCGGCCGCGACCTCCTCGACCCGCGTCACCGGCGTCGGCACCAACACCCCCGCCGCCCCCGCCGCCAACGCCGCCACCACATCCCGACCGATATCCCCCACCACCACACACCGCTGCGCCACCGTGCCCAAATCCGCCGCCGCCGCGTGCACCAACCCCGGCGCCGGCTTCCGACAACCACACCCCCGCGCATCGTCGTGCGGACACACCCGCCACGTGTCGAACGGCCCCAACAACTCCTCAATCCGCGCGTGCACCGCCGCCATCTGCGACCCGGTGAACAACCCCCGCGCCAACCCCGACTGGTTCGTCACCACCCCCAGCCGCAACCCCACCGCCCGCAACCGATCCAACGCCGCCCGCGCCCCCACCACCGGCCGCACCTTCTCCGGATCACCGTTGAACGGCACGTCCTCCACCAACGTGCCATCCCGATCCAGCAACACCGCATCGAA
>NZ_JAXCFO010000018.1:0-1288 GCF_056150165.1 Micromonospora xinjiangensis
GGCCAGTCTGTGGCGCGCGGCAGTCGGAAGCTTGTTGAGCCGCAGTCACGGTCGGCCGGTGGGAAGGGCGGGCGCCAGGCCCGGCTACGTCGTTTGCTGCGCCTTCGTGACGATTTGAACGAAGGCGCGTACCAGGGCATTCTCTCCGCCCTTGCGCCACACCGGCGCGTAGTGCAGCACCGGTCCGTCGGTGATGGGCAGGAAGGTGATGTCGCCTCGTTGCCGGGTGGCTGCCACGTCCGATCCGATCGGGGACACGATGTTGCCGCCGGCGATCGCTTGGAAGGCCTCCTCGAGGGTGACGGTGCCCAGTCCGCGCCGGACGGGCCGCCCGGCCGGGGTGGTGGACGGGGTGTGCGCCTCCCACACGTAGTCGGGAATGGGTCCCTCGGGGTAGATCACCGGATGATCGCCGAGATCCTCCAGCTCGACGCTGCCCCGGCTGGCCAGCGGATGACCGGCGGCCACCGCCAGCACCAGCTCCTCGCGGTGCAGGATCGGCCCGACCGTGAGGTCGGGCTCGCGGATGGGCAGCCAGAGAATCCCGATGTCGACCGAACCGGCCCGCAGCGGCCCGAGCGGGTCGGCCGGCAGGATTTCGCGCAGGCGCAGCTCGCACTGCGGGTGCCGCTGCCGGAACAGGTCGAGGACGGCCTCGACCGACTGGTAGTGGGTGGCCATGGTGCCGACGGTCAGCGTGCCGGCCTGGCCGCGTGCGGTGGCGGCGGCCTCCTCGATGCCGGAGATGATCTCGTTGTAGCCGGCGCGGAGGCGGTCGCGTAACCGTTCGCCGAGCGGGGTGAGTCGAACGGTGCGGCTCGTACGCTCGAACAGGCCCCCGCCGATCCGGCGTTCCTGTTGTTTGATCGACTGACTGACCCGCGATTGGGACACGTGCAAACGCTCGGCCGTGCGACCGAAGTGAAGCTCTTCGGTCAGCGTCAGGAAGATCTCGATGTCGCGCAGTTCCACCAGACGGCCCTACCTTTGATCATGCGGCCTGGAATTGGGCAGTCTACGGCCGCGACGAGAACGGGCGGCACGAGCGTGGCTCGGGCCACCGGCCGTCGCGGGGTCCGTCGTCGATCGATCACCGCTGGCTAATGCGGCGATGCGATCTTCTGCGTTGTTCGGCCGGGACGGCCGGGCGATGGTGGACGCATGAGCGAAAGCGTGATCAACATCGTGGCGGCGCCGGATCATCTCGGGACCCCACGCTGGGACGCTGTGACGTCGCCCGGTGCGGTGGCCGGGTTCGCCGATCTACGTCCGGTCATGCCGTTCGAGT
>NZ_JAXCFO010000019.1:0-527 GCF_056150165.1 Micromonospora xinjiangensis
CGTGACGCCCTTGACCTGGTAGCCCCACTTGCGGGCCACCTTGATGCCGGTCTCCACCGCCTCGGCGCCGGTGTTCATCGGCAGCACGAGGTCCTTGCCGCACAGCGCGGCCAGCTCGCGGCAGAAGTCGGCGAACTGGTCGTGGATGAACGCACGGCTGGTCAGCGTGAGCCGGTCGAGCTGCGTGTGCGCGGCCTCGATCAGCTTCGGGTGCCGGTGGCCGAAGTTCAGCGCCGAGTATCCCGCCAGGCAGTCCAGGTAGCGGCGGCCGTCCACGTCGGTCAGCCAGGCGCCCTCGGCCGACGAGATCACCACGGGCAGCGGGTGGTAGTTGTGCGCCGTGTGACGCTCCGCGTCCCGGACCGCGGACGGAGTCCGCAGCATGTCGTCGATGATCACTTGCTCGCCTTTCCCTGACGGAGTCGCAACGTGCAGCACTTCGGTCCGCCGCCGGCCTTGCGCAGCTCGGACAGGTCGATCCCGATGGTCTCGTAGCCCCGGTCGCGCAGCTTCGCGGCCAGGTCGGT
>NZ_JAXCFO010000020.1:0-304 GCF_056150165.1 Micromonospora xinjiangensis
GTAGTTGCCCCAGCTGCTGCCGATCTGGCGTACGTCGCCGTACGGCATCGCGCCGTCGCGGGTGTAGTTGTTGGAGAACAGCCACATGGTGCCGTCGGTCTTGATGCCGAGCAGGTCGGTGAAGCCGTCTCCGTTGGCGTCGGCCGGGACGATGCGCGCGTAGTTGCCCCAGCTGCTGCCGATCTGGCGTACGTCGCCGTACGGGATCGCGCCGTCGCGGGTGTAGTTGTTGGAGAACAGCCACATGGTGCCGTCGGTCTTGATGCCGAGCAGGTCGGTGAAGCCGTCTCCGTTGGCGTCGGCC
>NZ_JAXCFO010000020.1:404-517 GCF_056150165.1 Micromonospora xinjiangensis
GGGACGATGCGCGCGTAGTTGCCCCAGCTGCTGCCGATCTGGCGTACGTCGCCGTACGGCATCGCGCCGTCGCGGGTGTAGTTGTTGGAGAACAGCCACATGGTGCCGTCGGT
>NZ_JAXCFO010000021.1:0-513 GCF_056150165.1 Micromonospora xinjiangensis
GCTGTGGGGGACGTCGCCGTCCTTCGGGGTGTTGTGCTCGACGTAGACGGCGGGGACGTCCCGGCCGGGTCGGCGCCCCAGCCACTTCTCCGCGAGGTCCAGCTCCTCGGGCCGTTGCAGGATGACCGCGTCCACGTCGGCGCCGGTCAGCTCCTCCGGGGTGACCTCCACGGCGCTGTCCGGCCAGGGGTAGGTGCGGGCCCGGCCGAGGCCGTAGGGGCCACGGTCGGGGGTCACCGGGACGAGGTAGCGGTGCCGGCCGTGCACGAACGCCGTGGTCCACGAGCCGTGCACGTGCCACAGGAGGATGTTCATCGGCCGCTCCCGCTCGTGGCGGTCAGCGCCCCACGGGCCGGGTCCGGGTGCGCCGCGACGGTCCGGCCCGCGTCGGCGGCCACACCGATCAGACGCAGCGCCGCGACCACGTCGGCGGGTTCGATTCCGGTGAGGCAGGGGTGGCCGGGGACGGGGCAGGTGGCGGCGCGGGTGTCGCGGCAGGCGGTGGTGGGGTCG